>NZ_JBIRRY010000009.1:0-449284 GCF_044333935.1 Streptomyces sp. NPDC020884
GGAAGCTAAGCCTTTCAGCGCCGATGGTACTGCAGGGGGGACCCTGTGGGAGAGTAGGACGCCGCCGAACAATTTTTCCGGGAAAGCCCCGTGCCTTGTGGCACGGGGCTTTTCTGCGTTCTGAACGTCTAGGGTCGAACCATGCGCTACGAACTGGTCATCTTCGACAACGATGGTGTGCTCGTCGACAGTGAGCCGATCGCCAACACCGTCCTCTCCGGCTACCTGACCGAACTCGGTCACCCCACCTCGTACGACGAGTCGCTCCGTGACTACATGGGGTCCGCCGTGCACCGGGTCCACGATCTCGTCGAGGAGAGGACCGGGCAGAAGCTGCCCGAGGACTTCGACTCCACGCTCAACACCCGTACGTTCGCCGCTTTCCAGCGGGAGCTGGTCGGGGTGGACGGAGCCGAGGAACTGCTCGGCAAGCTCGTCGCGGACGGGGTGGACTACTGCGTCGCGTCCTCCGGGAGCCACGAGCGGATCCGGGTCGGGCACCGCAAGACGGGGATCGACCAGTGGTTCGAGGAGGAGTGGATCTTCAGCTCGGAGGATGTGGGCCGGGGCAAGCCGGCACCGGACCTGTTCCTGTACGCCGCCGAGCGGATGGGCGTCGCGCCGGAGCGGTGCGTCGTCATCGAGGACAGCCCGCTCGGGGTCGAGGCGGCGCGGGCGGCCGGGATGGACGTGTACGGGTTCACGTCGATGATGCCCGCGGACCGGCTCGTCGGAGTGACCGGACACTTCTCGGACATGGCGCAGCTTCCCGAACTGCTCGCCTGATCCATCTACCCATGGGTAGAGCCTGGCTCTACGCTCGCGGCCATGACTGATGCGGGCTTGCGGCACGGCAGGGCCTCCCTGGGGTTGAGCTTCGGCGTTCAAGGGGTGGCCTTCGCCCTTCTGGTGACGCGTATCCCCGCCATTCAGGACCAGTACGGGATATCCGACGGGCTGCTGCCCGTCTTCCTCGCCGCGGTCCCGATCCTGGCGGGGGCCGGCAGCGTGGCCACCGAGAAGGTGGTCGCGCGGGTGCGGCCCGGCGTCGTCCTGCGGTGGGCCCAGCCGCTCGTTCTGCTCGCCCTGCTCGGCGTGGGCGCGGGGCGGGAGGTGTGGCACGTCGCCGTCGCGCTCGGTGTCTTCGGGCTGGCCGTCGGTGCGCTGGACGCCTCCATGAACATGCTGGGCGTCAGCCTCCAACGGGCGTACGGGCGCAGCATCATGCTCGGCTTCCACGCCGCCTACAGCCTCGGCGGGATCGCGGGGGCGTCCCTGGCGTGGGTGGGGGCGCGGTGGGATCTGTCGCTGCTCGTGTCCTATCTGCCGGTGGTGGTCCTGCTGTTGCCGGCCGCGCTGGTCGGGAGCCGGTGGTACACGGAGGGCAACGGGCCGGAGCAGACGGGGGACGGTCCCGGGGGCGTCGGCGGGGCGCTGTCGTTCAAGCTGCTGCTGCCGCTCTGCCTGGTGATGAGCTTCGCGTACATCGGGGACTCGACCGTCTCCAACTGGAGTGCCAAGTACCTCCAGGACGTGCTGGGCAGTTCGGAGCAGCTCGCGACCGTTCCGTACAACGTCTACATGGTGACGACCCTGCTGGGGCGGGCCGTGGGGGATCTCGGGGTGCGGCGGTTCGGGGCGGTCGCGGTGGTGCGGGGCGGGAGTCTGCTGGCGGCCGGCGGGTTCGCGGTGGTGGCGCTGGCTCCCGGGGCCTGGGTGGGGATGCTCGGGTTCACGATGCTCGGGTTCGGGCTCTGCGTGATCGTGCCGCAGACCTTCGCGGCGGCCGGGCGGATGTTCCCGGGGAACAGCGACGCGGCCGTGGCCCGGTTGAACATCTTCAACTATGTGGGGTTTCTGGTGGGTTCGCCGCTGGTGGGCGCTCTGGGGGATGCGTGGAGCTATCGGGGGGCCATGCTCGTACCGATGGTCCTGGTGCTGGTGACGCTCGTGTATGCCCGCGCGTTCGGGCCGGAGCCCGCCCGATACGGTGGCGGGCATGAGCGGCCGCACACAGCTGATGTGGGATGACGCAGTTACGGGATACGACTTCGGGGACACCCACCCCATGGATCCGGTCCGGCTGGCCCTGACGATGGGGCTGGTGCGGGCGTTCGGGCTCGACGGGGCGGTGGATCTGCGGACGGCGAAGTCCGCCGGGGACTCCACCCTGCGGCTCGTGCACCGCGAGGACTACGTGGCGGCGGTACGGGCCGCGTCCGCGGACCCGCGGGCCGCCGACCGGAACTACGGGCTCGGGACCGTGGACGATCCGGCGTTCGCCGGGATGCACGAGGCGTCCGCGCTGATCGCCGGGCTCTCCGTGGGGGCCGCCGAGGCGGTGTGGCGGGGCGAGAGCGAGCACGCGGTGAACTTCACCGGGGGGCTGCATCACGCCATGCCGGGGTCGGCCGCCGGGTTCTGCGTCTACAACGATCCGGCCCTCGCCATCGCCCGGCTGCTGGAGCTGGGCGCGGAGCGGGTCGCGTACGTCGATGTGGACGTCCACCACGGGGACGGTGTGCAGGCCGCGTTCTGGGAGGACCCGCGCGTGCTGACGATCTCGCTGCACGAGCACCCGAGGACCCTCTTTCCGCAGACCGGGTGGCCGGAGGAGACCGGGGCAGGGGCGGGGGAGGGCTCCGCGGTGAACGTGGCGCTGCCGGCCGGGACCGGGGACGCGGGGTGGCTGCGGGCGTTCCACGCGGTGGTGCCCGAGCTGCTGGCCGACTTCCGGCCCCAGGTGCTCGTCACCCAGCACGGGGCCGACACCCACTTCGAGGATCCGCTCGCCCATCTCGCGGTGTCGCTGGACGCGCAGCGGGCGGTCATGGAGTCCTGCCACCGGCTGGCGCACGACCACGCGGGAGGGCGCTGGGTGGCGCTCGGCGGCGGCGGGTACGCGGTGGTGGACGTGGTGCCCCGGTCCTGGACGCATCTGGTGGGGATCGCGGCGCACGCTCCCGTCGATCCGGAGTCGGTCGTGCCGCCGTCCTGGCGGGATCTCGTCTATGCCCGTACGCGGCAGTTGGGGCCCGGCCGGATGACGGACGGGCGTACGCCGTCCTGGAAGTCCTGGGAGGACGGGTACGACCCGGCGGACCGGCTGGACCAGGCGGTGCTGGCGTCCCGGAAGGCCGCGTTCCCGCTGCGCGGGCTGTTGACCTGAGGGACGCGGGCCGGTGGGGCATTGTGCCGTGCGTTACGCCAACGGTGGGGCGTACCGGGATTCCGGTCCGCCGGGGCTCCGCGATACGGCAGCATCCCAGGGGTGTTGAGCACCGGGGCGTTACGCGCCCATCTGCTGGCGGCCCGGCTGGCCGGACCCGTGGCCACGCCGCGCGAGTACGGTCTGCGCAGCTATCGGCTGTTCGCGGCCCGGGATCCTCGGGTGATGCTGGGGCTCGCGCCCGAGCGGGCCTGGGGCGAGGGCGAGCTGTTGCGGCTGATGGCGGACCGGTGCGGGGTCTCGGCTGATCCCGCGCATGTCTCCGGGCCCGACGCGATCGACCCGGAGCGGACGATGGCCGCGCTGGACGCGTTCGCCGGGCGGCTGGCGAGAGTGGCCGAACGGCGGGCTCCGGTGCTGCTGGGGACCGGCCATCCGCACCGACTGCTCGGTTTCTACGCCGGACTGGCAGACGCTCTGTCGGCGGCGGGCTGTCCTGTTCTCACCCCCGCGCAGGGCCGATGTGTCGACATAACGACCCGGTTTGGCGTACGTACGTACAGTCTCGACTACGTACGAGGTGTCGCCCTGGTGCGCGAACCGGGGGGGCGGCCCACGGGGGGTGAGACCGGCGCGCACACGCATTCGCCGCTTCCGGTGCGGCTCGCGCTCCAGGACGCGGCGGAGCGGCTCGGGGTGCTGCCCGAGCTGGTGATCGGGGATCACGGATGGGTCTGCGGTGCAGGTCAGCTGGGCATCGAGGCGATAGGGCCGGCGGACACGGACGATCCGGCGCTGTTCGTGGGCGAGGCGGAGGGGCGGGTGTCCGTCGTGGTCCCGCTCGACGACGGCGTACGGTCGGCGTTCTACCGGCCGTTGACACGCTATGTGCTCAATCGGGCCTGTCTGTCGCGGTAGGCCGTCGTTCGCCTCTCCTCTTCCCCACTCGCACCACCCGCCCCTAATCTGGTGAGTGAGCGCACATCGACGAAGAGTCACCGGAGGGGAAGCCGGTGCGCGTCCGGTGCGGAAGGTACAGGTGCGTCATGGCTACTGGCAGCGAGAGGCCTCTCAACGAGGTCAAGTTTCTGACCGTGGCGGAAGTCGCCTCGGTCATGCGAGTGTCGAAAATGACCGTGTACCGCTTGGTGCACAGCGGTCATCTTCCGGCGATCCGGGTGGGCAGGTCCTTCCGGGTGCCGGAGCAAGCGGTCCACGCGTATCTCCGCGAGTCCTTTGTGGGGGTGGAATCAGCCTGAGGTTGCCTGCGGATTACGCCCCTCGCACGGTGGCGGGTAGGCTAGGCCGACGTAGGTCGTGTGGGCCCAGACGCCCCGCACCAGTGAAGATGAAGTAAGCGAGGGTAGTCGTGGGCTCTGTTATCAAGAAGCGGCGCAAGCGGATGGCCAAGAAGAAGCACCGCAAGCTGCTCAAGCGCACGCGCGTTCAGCGTCGCAACAAGAAGTAAGCGAACGCAGTTCGTGAGATCCGCAGCCCTTCCGCCGTCCTGGCGGGAGGGCTGCGGTGCGTTTCGGGGCACGGGGTCGTCACAGGGCGGCTTCCACCCGCTACGGTGACGGCCAGGAAGTTACCGCGGGAAGCAGGGGAGCCGGGTCTTGGGAAAGGTCGTCCTCGTCACGGGAGTGGCCCGGCAGCTGGGGGGCCGCTTCGTCCGGCGCGTCCAGCGCGAGCCCTGGGTGGACCGGGTGATCGCGGTCGACGCGGTCGCGCCCGCGCATCAGCTGGGCGACGCGGAGTTCGTGCGCGCGGACATCCGGCAGTCGGCCCTGGCGCGGATCCTGGCCGAGCACTCCGTCGACACGGTCGTGCACCTGGACGTCTCCGGCAAGGCGCTCGGCGCCGGCGGCCGGACGGCGATCAAGGAGACCAACGTCATCGGCACCATGCAGCTGCTCGGCGCCTGCCAGAAGTCCCCGACGGTGCAGCGGCTCGTGGTGAAGTCCAGTACGAGCGTGTACGGATCGGCTTCCCGCGATCCCGCCGTGTTCACCGAGACCACCCCGCCCAAGTCGCTGCCCAGCGGCGGCTTCGCGAAGGACGCGGTGGAGGTCGAGGGGTACGTACGAGGCTTCGCCCGCCGCCGGCCGGACGTCGCGGTGTGCGTGCTGCGGTTCGCCAACATCCTGGGGCCCCGGCCGGACTCGCCGCTCGCCGACTATCTCGCGCTGCCCGTCCTGCCGACCGTCTTCGGCTACGACCCGCGGCTCCAGTTCGTGCACGAGGACGATGTGATCGACGTGCTGGGGATCGCGGCGAGCGAGCCCCGGCGCGGGACGCTGAACAGCGGCACGTTCAACATCGCGGGCGACGGGGTGCTGTTGCTGTCGCAGTGCTCGCGGCGGCTGGGGCGGCCGACCGTGCCGGTGCTGCTGCCCGCGGTCACCTGGGTCGGCTCGGCGCTCCGCACGATGGGCATGACCGACTTCTCGCCGGAGCAGATCCGGCTGCTCACCCATGGCAGGGTGGTCTCGACCGTGCAGATGCGTGAGACCCTCGGTTTTCGGCCGGAGTTCACCACGGCGGAGACCTTCGCGGAGTTCGCGCGGAGCCGGGGGCCCGGACTGCTGCCGCCGGCGACGGTGGGCAGGGCGGTGGACCGGCTGGCGGCGCTGCCGCTCCCGGGAGGCGCCGGGCCGCGGGAGCGCGGGACCGGTGCGGTACAGACGAATCACGGCGCCAGGTAGAGGAGCGCACCCACGATGGCGGACGCCAAGGTCATTCCGTTCGACGACGACCGTTCGCGGTCCGGTGGCGCCTCGCGTCCGGCGCGGCGCCGGTCCGGGGCGGGCGGCAGCGGTCGGGGCGAGCACTCCGCGGCTCCGGTGAGCGCGCTGCCCGGGGCGCAGGTCCCCGAGCAGCCCTCGGAGCCGGGGGAGGCGGAGCACGAGCGCGAGGAGCCCCGTCAGGACGCGGTGGACACGGACGGTTCCTCGGGCGGCGGCTGGGAACGGCGGATCGCGGGCGGGCTCGCGTTCCTGCGGCGGCGGGTCACCGGTGACTACGACGTCGATGAGTTCGGGTACGACGAGGAGCTCACCGACCAGGTCCTGATGTCCATGCTGCGGCCGTTGGCGGACAAGTATTTCCGGGTCGAGGTGAAGGGCATCGAGAACATCCCGTCGGACGGCGGGGCGCTCATCGTGGCCAACCACTCCGGAGCGCTGCCGCTGGACGGGCTGATGCTCCAGGTCGCGGTGCACGACAACCATCCGGCGGAGCGGCATCTGCGGCTGCTCGCCGCCGATCTGGTCTTCCAGCTTCCGGTCGTCAACGAGCTGGCGCGCAAGGCCGGTCACACGCTGGCCTGTGCGGAGGACGCGCAGCGGCTGCTGGAGATGGGCGAGATCGTCGGGGTGATGCCGGAGGGCTTCAAGGGCATCGGCAAGCCGTTCGGTGAGCGCTACAAGCTGCAGCGCTTCGGCCGGGGCGGGTTCGTGTCGACGGCGCTGCGGGCCGGGGCGCCGATCGTGCCGTGCTCGATCGTGGGCGCGGAGGAGATCTACCCGATGATCGGCAACGCGAAGACGCTGGCCCGGTTGCTGGGTTTCCCGTACTTCCCGATCACGCCGACGTTCCCGTGGCTGGGGCCGCTGGGCGCGCTGCCGCTGCCGACGAAGTGGACGATCCAGTTCGGTGAGCCGATCCCGACGGACGGGTATCCGCCGGAGGCGGCGGAGGATCCGATGCTGATGTTCAACCTGACGGACCAGGTGCGCGAGCAGATCCAGCACACGCTGTACAAGCTGCTGGTGCAGCGGCGTTCGGTCTTCTTCTGAGCCGCTGCACGGGAAAAGGGGGCCGGTACGCGCTGTGCGTACCGGCCCCCTTTCGGTGGGGCCGGGCCGGTCGTCTACGGCTTGAGGTTCTCGCCGTCGATGCCGAGGCCCGGGAGGAGCCCCGGGAGGAGCGGGGGCAGGGTGACGTCCGGGGCGGCCGGTGTGCTGGGCCGGCCTTCGGGGGACGGCGGGGTGAGGCCGTCCGTCGGAAGCTCCTCGAGCAGGCCGTCCGTACCGCCGCCCAGCAGGCCGTCGTCCGGGGTGGCGTCGGCGGAGCCCGGTGCGCCGGACGGGTGGGGGTCTGTGCTGCCGTCGGTGCGGTCCCCGGGCTTCTCGGGGGCCGCGGGAGGTGCCGGGACGTCGGTCCGGGGCGAGCCGGCGTCCGGGGTGGTGGCGTCGGAGCGTCCGGTGTCCTTGTCCGTGCCCGGGGGGCGGGGGAGGAGGGACTGGAGCGGTGCGACTTCGTCGTCTATGGCGTCGAAGACCGAGCTGACCTGGTCGCGGACGTCGGTGAGCTGGACGGGCAGCCGGTCGCGGAGGTTGCTCCAGGTGTCGCGGTGCGAGCGGGAGAAGGTGTCCAGGGTCTGGATGGGGCCGATCGCTCCGTCGCGCTGGTAGGCGGAGTGGAGCAGGCGGTGGCCCTCGGAGGCGTCGTGGGACATGCCGTTGAGTGCGCGTCTGACGGCGCCGAGGGCTTCGTGGTCCAGCTCGCCGGACCGGCCGCGTTCCATGAGTCTGCGGGCTTCGCTCAGCCGGGTCGAGGCCTGGTCGAGATAGACCTCGCCGCGGTCGGCGTCGCCCTTGGCCATGCCGAGGCTGATGTCCTCCATCCCGCGCTTCAGTCCGTAGAGCGAATCACCGGGGAGGGCGTCGGAGCTGGCGGCGGCCACTCCGCCGAAGGCTCCCGCGGCCACGCCGACGGTGAGCCCGCCGGCGGTGAGGCCTTTCGCCCAGCGGGAGCGGGGGCGCAGTTTCCGCAGTGGTGAGGCCCGGTGGGCCCCCTTGCCCCGTTGCACGGGCACCGTAGGGCCCGTGGACGCGCCGCCCTCGGCGAACATGGCCTCCATGGCGGCGACGAGCTGGGCTCGCTGCACCACTTTGACCTCGGGGTCCAACTGCGGCTTCGGTAGCTCACCGAGGCCGTTCGCCAGGGCCAACAGCGGTCCGCGGTCGGCCTGGTCGGCCGGCTCCGCGGGCTGTACGGCCGCCGCACCCTGGGGGATCTGCTCCTCCAGGGCCTGGGCGAAGGCGTTCGCCCGCCGGTGTGCCGAAACGTTTGCGATCACTGGCGGCACCTCCTCTCGTCATGACGGTCGACTCCCCTGGCGGTCCGGAAGGTTGCACACCTTGAGCGTTTCCACTCGATGGAGTGAGTGGATACGGACAGGGGGTGACGACAGGGGGCCTGCAACCGGCACAACGAGTGGCGCGGCACTTGGGTTACGCACGAAAGATGATCGGACCACTGCGTGAGGAGACGGTCACGCAGAGGTCCGGTCAGCGGGCGTCGTCCGGCAGGAGTCGGGCGAGCGTCCGTACGGCTCGGTACTGGAGGGTCTTGATCGCGCCCTCGTTCTTGCCCATCACCCGGGCGGTCTCGGCGACCGAGAGGCCTTGGAGGAACCGCAGGGTGACGCACTCCTGCTGCTGGGGATTGAGACGGCGCACGGCCTGGAGCAGTGCGGCGTTGGAGAGGGACTCCAGGACGGAGTCCTCGGGACTGCGCGCCACCTCGTTGGCGTCGAGCATTTCGCCGGTGGTCACTTCCAGTCGGAAACGACTGGATTTGAAGTGGTCGGCGACCAGGTTGCGAGCGATGGTGACCAGCCAGGCGCCGAAATCGCGCCCCTGCCAGGTGAACGTGGAGATACGGCGCAGCGCACGGAGGAAGGTCTCACTGGTGAGGTCCTCCGCGGTCGCCTTGCCGCCCACGCGGTAGTAGATGTACCGGTACACGGTGTCGCTGTACTGGTCGTACAGGCGGCCGAAGGCGTCCGCCTCACCGGCCTGTGCGCGCTCGACGAGATCCATCATGCGCGCGCTGTCGCTGTCGGCGGTGGGACGGCGGACGGTCGACGTGGTCGAGGCGGGGCGGGTGCTGCGTCTTCCGACCGCCGCACTGCGTTCGGCCAGGGCGTAGCAAGGGCCGGCAGGTGCAGGGGTGGCAAAAGCGGGGGCGGCGTACGCGGTGGGGACGAAGCCGCGCAAGCGGTCAATGACCGATGCACGCAGCGTAGCCAGGCCCGAGGCGTCAACCCCGACGTGTGGGTACACGGGACTCCCAGAGGCAGAGCTTCCATCACGAGCAGTTCGAAAAACGTCACCCGTGGTAGCGAGTGGCGGTCTCCGTGATGCGTCTGAGGAGAATAACGCTTCGTGCAGGCAGCGCTACACCCAGTTGTCTAAATCACCGGTTCCGTCGCTTCTGTTATCGCTAAGTGACGTATCAAGTAGCACATGGTGACCGTTTATTGATCGGATTACTTCGTGATCTGTCTGTGGGGGCGACGGGTTGTGGCCGGGCGCCGGTGATCCGACTGGCCGGAGGGGGCGTCGGCCGCGCCGGCGGAACGGCTCACGATTGGCCGTACGGCTCCGGGCGTGGCTGCGCCCCGTGACCGGACGGGGCGGCGGACGCGGGGCGCGGAGGGTGGGGAGGGTGCCGCGGGTCAGCGGCGGCGGCGGTGCAGGGCGACGGCGGCGGCCGTGCCGCCCGCGAGCGCGCCGACCCCGGCGGCGGCCGGGATGCCGACCTTGGCCGCCTTGCGGCCGGTGCGGTAGTCGCGCAGCCGCCAGTCGCGGGCGCGGGCGTACTTGCGGAGCTTGGTGTCCGGGTTGATCGCGTAGGGGTGGCCGACCAGCGAGAGCATCGGGATGTCGTTGTGCGAGTCGCTGTAGGCGGCGCAGCGCTCCAGGTCCAGGCCCTCGGCGGCGGCCAGGGCGCGGACGGCCTCGGCCTTCGCGGGGCCGTGCAGCGGTTCGCCGACGAGGCGGCCGGTGTAGACGCCGTCGACCGATTCGGCGACGGTGCCGAGCGCGCCGGTCAGGCCGAGGCGGCGGGCGATGATGGTGGCGGTCTCCACCGGGGCGGCGGTGACCAGCCAGACCTTCTGGCCGGCGTCCAGGTGCGCCTGGGCCAGGGCGCGGGTGCCGGGCCAGATGCGGTCGGCCATGTACTCGTCGTAGATCTCCTCGCCGATGGACATCAGCTCGGAGACGCGGTGGCCCTTGACGATGGACAGGGCGCTGTCGCGGGCGTCCTGCATGTGCTCGGGGTCC
Source organism: Streptomyces sp. NPDC020884 (assembly GCF_044333935.1). Lineage (NCBI taxonomy): Bacteria > Bacillati > Actinomycetota > Actinomycetes > Kitasatosporales > Streptomycetaceae > Streptomyces > Streptomyces sp. NPDC020884. Next base: position 10,246 of record NZ_JBIRRY010000009.1, read on the forward strand.
TCGACGCCGGCCAGCCGGAACCACGCCTGCTGCCAGGCGAACCGGGTGAGTTCGCGGCGTTCGAAGAACTTCCTCTTGTAGAGGCCGCGGCCGAAGTGGAAGATCGCGGCGCCCTGCATCACGGTGTTGTCGAGGTCGAAGAAGGCGGCGGCGCGGTCGTCCCCGGCGACGGGGAACGCGGGCTCCTCGGGAGGCGTTCCGCCGGCCTCGTCGGGGGCCTTGGTCAGGAGGGCGGAGTCGTCGTCGGCGGCCGAGGTCTTGCGCGCGGCCTCGGCGGCGGCCTCGCCTGCCAGGACGCTCCGTGCGGTAGCGGAACGCCTACGGGGTGTGAGCCATCGAAGAGCGGCCATGCCGTGAGCATAGCCAGTCCGCCCCCACCTGCCCGACCTGCCGCGATGCGGGGGCGTGAACGCTGCGGGTCGGAATGGTGAATCGGGCGATTCCGGGCGGCCCGCGGCGGGGTCGCGCGAGCACGGAAAGGGGGTGCGGCGGGCGCAGAATGGAGGCATGAGCCCTCTGCTGCGACGTACGAAGAAGAAGCCCGCCGAGCGGGTGGTCACGCTGGTCGGAAAGCCCGGCTGCCACCTGTGCGAGGACGCGCGGACGGTCGTGAGCGCGGTCTGCGAGGAGACCGGTGCGTCGTGGGTGGAGAAGGACATCACCGAGGACGAGGAGCTGCACAAGGAGTACTGGGAGCAGATTCCGGTGGTGCTGATCGACGGCGAACAGCACACGTTCTGGCGCGTGGACCCCGCGAGACTGCGCAAGGCGCTGGGTGCGGACGCGAAACCCGGTTAACATTGCGGGCGTTTTGAGTGGCCTCGGGGGCTGAGTTGTCAGGAGTGTGTACCGCTTTGCCCCCTTCGAGGCTGCAACGGACTGATGCGGTCCCCGGTTCCGGGATCGCGCGGGGAATGCGCGTGACCCCGGTCACTTTGACCAGACAAAACGGACACTATCTTTGTGCACGCGTTCACAAAGGCATAGCCTGCATTCGACGGGGCGGTCTTGGGACATACGGCCGCCTGCAGCCCCGCTCATCCCGCAGGAGCACCGTGGCAACTGGCCGAACTCACCGACCGGCGACCCGTAGCCGAGGAATTCCCGAGGCCACCGTCGCCCGACTTCCGTTGTATCTGCGCGCCCTGACCGCGCTCTCCGAGCGATCGGTCCCCACCGTCTCCTCCGAGGAGCTGGCCACGGCGGCCGGGGTCAACTCGGCGAAGCTGCGCAAGGACTTCAGCTACCTGGGGTCCTACGGTACCCGCGGTGTCGGGTACGACGTCGAGTATCTCGTCTACCAGATCTCGCGCGAGCTCGGGCTCACCCAGGACTGGCCGGTCGCCATCGTCGGCATCGGCAACCTCGGCGCGGCCCTCGCCAACTACGGCGGCTTCGCTTCCCGTGGCTTCCGGGTCGCCGCGCTGATCGACGCCGACCCCGCCATGGCCGGTACGCCGGTGGCCGGGATCGCCGTCCAGCACACGGACGACCTGGACCGCATCATCAGCGACAACGGTGTGTCCATCGGCGTGATCACCACCCCGCCCGGCGCGGCCCAGCAGGTCTGCGACCGGCTCGTCGCCGCCGGTGTGACCTCCATCCTGAACTTCGCGCCGACCGTGCTGTCGGTGCCCGAGGGCGTCGACGTGCGCAAGGTCGACCTCTCCATCGAGCTCCAGATCCTCGCGTTCCACGAGCAGCGCAAGGCCGGCGAGGACGCCGCCGCCGAGGACGAGGGTGCGCCCCCGATGCGCGCCACGCCCGTGAGCCGGAAAGGACCCGACGGGGACATGCCCGCCGTGATGCCGGCATGAGCCTCCTCGTCGTCGGACTGAGTCACCGCAGCGCCCCCGTCTCCGTACTGGAGCGGGCCTCCCTCGCCGCCGAGACCCAGGCCAAGCTGCTCCAGGACACCCTCGCCGCGGAACCCGCGACCGAGGCCGCCGTGCTGGCCACCTGCAACCGCATCGAGCTGTACGCGGACGTGGACAAGTTCCACGCGGGCGTTGCCGAGCTGTCCACGCTGCTCGCCCAGCACAGCGGCGTCGGTCTCGAGGAACTCACTCCGTATCTCTATGTGCACTACGAGGACCGGGCCGTCCACCACCTCTTCTCGGTGGCCTGCGGTCTGGACTCGATGGTCGTCGGCGAGGGGCAGATCCTCGGTCAGATCAAGGACGCGCTGGCGCGCGGCCAGGAGCTGCACACCGCCGGACGGCTGCTGAACGACCTCTTCCAGCAGGCCCTGCGGGTCGGCAAGCGCGCCCACAGCGAGACCGGGATCGACCGGGCCGGACAGTCGCTCGTCACCTTCGGGCTCCAGCAGCTCGCCGCCGGGGCCGACCCCGCGTGCTGGGCCCGCGGCAAGCGCGCCCTGGTCATCGGCGCCGGGTCCATGTCCTCGCTGGCCGCCGCGACCCTCGCCCGCACCGGCTGCGCCGAGATCGTCGTCGCCAACCGGACCCGCTCCCGCGCGGACCGCCTGGCGGAGATCCTCCGGCAGGGCGACGGCGCCGCGGTGCGCGCCCACGCGGTCGAGATGTCGGCGGTCGGCGACGAACTGACACGTGCCGACATCGTCGTCTCGTGCACCGGTTCCACGGGTCTCGTGCTCACCGCCGACGCCCTGGCCGACGCCCTGGGCGTGACCCTGGACGCCGCGCCCGAGCAGCCGGCGGCCACCGTCACCCCGGCCCCGGCCGACGTCGACCAGCACGCCGCCTGGGTGGAGAACGGTTCCGCCACCTCCGCCGCGCAGGCCGGTCCGGCGACCGCGCTGCGCCGGGTCACCGTCCCCGCCCAGTCCACCGGACCGGTCCGGCTCGCCCTGCTCGACCTCGCCATGCCGCGCGACATCGACGGCGCGGCCCACCGCATCGACGGTGTGCGCCTCGTCGACATCGAGTCGCTCGCCGAGGCGTCCGCCGACGCCCCGATGGCCGCCGATGTGGACCGGGTCCGCACCATCGTGTCCGACGAGGTGGCCGCCTTCGGCGCCGCCCAGCGCGCCGCGCACGTCGCCCCGACCGTGGTCGCCCTGCGCACCATGGCCGCCGACGTGGTCGCCGGCGAGATCGCCCGGCTGGACGGCCGCCTTCCCGACCTGGACGAGAAGCAGCGCGCCGAGATCACCCAGACCGTGCGCCGCGTCGTCGACAAGCTCCTGCACGCGCCCACCGTGCGGGTCAAGCAGCTCGCCAGCGAGCCCGGCGGCGCCGGGTACGCGGACGCGCTGCGAGAACTCTTCGACCTCGACCCGCAGACGGTGGCCGCCGTCTCCCGGGCAGACCTGAACGACCCGAATAGAGGGCGGTCATGACCGACAACTCATCCCCGGGCGCGCGGCATCCCGCGCCGCTCCGGCTGGGCACCCGGCGCAGCAAACTCGCCATGGCCCAGTCCGGACTCGTCGCCGAGGCGGTTCGCGAGGTGACCGGGCGCGCCGTGGAGCTCGTCGAGATCACCACGTACGGGGACACCTCCCGCGAGCACCTGGCGCAGATCGGCGGCACCGGCGTGTTCGTCGCGGCCCTGCGCGAGGCGCTGCTGCGGGGCGAGGTGGACTTCGCCGTCCACTCGCTCAAGGACCTGCCGACCAGCCAGCCCGACGACCTCGTGCTGGCGGCCGTGCCGCAGCGCGAGGACCCGCGCGACGCGCTGGTCGCCCGGGACGGCCTGACCTTCGAGCAGCTGCCGTCCGGCGCCCGCATCGGCACCGGTTCGCCGCGCCGGATGGCGCAGCTCAACGCGTACGCCCGGTCCCACGGCCTGCGGATCGAGACCGTCCCCATCCGGGGCAACGTCGACACGCGGATCGGGTTCGTGCGCGACGGGGAGCTCGACGCGGTGGTTCTCGCCGCCGCCGGGCTCAGCCGTCTCGGCCGGAGCGGTGAGGTGACCGACTTCCTGCCGGTCGACACCGTCCTGCCCGCTCCCGGCCAGGGAGCACTGGCGATCGAGTGCGCCGCGTCCAGCGCCGACCTCGCCGCCGCGCTCGCCGAGCTCGACGACCCGTACACCCGGGTCGCCGTGACCGCCGAGCGTGCCCTGCTCGCCGCCCTGGAGGCCGGCTGCTCCGCACCTGTGGGTGCGCTGGCCGACCTCCTGGTCGACGGACAGGTTGTCAACGAACTGCGCCTGCGCGGAGTCGTCGGTACCACCGACGGTTCCTCGCTGGTACAGCTGTCCACCACCGGTCCCGTCCCCACGTCGCACGACGACGCGGCGGCCCTCGGTCGCGAACTCGCGGTCGAGATGCTCGCCAAGGGTGCGGCCGGTCTTATGGGGGAGCGAGCACTTTGAGCCCCACCGGCCCCGCCGCATCCGACTTTCCTGTCCTGTCCGCCCAAGGCCAGGTCACCTTCCTCGGCGCCGGTCCCGGCGACCCGGGACTGCTGACCCTGCGTGCCGTCGAGGCGCTCGCGAGCGCGGACGTCCTTGTCGCCGAGCCCGAGGTGCTCGACGTCGTCCGCAGCCATGCGCGGGCGGGTGTGAGCACGCCTGAGCTGACGGTTGTTGACGTCTCGTCAACAGCCGCCGGAGTACCCGTTCTCAGGGATGCCGGCAATCTTGTCATGGAGGCCGCGAAGGGCGGCAGGCGGGTGGTCCGTGCGGTCGCGGGCGACCCGGGTCTCGACGGGGACGCGGGCGCGGAGATGCTCGCCTGCGCCGCCGCCGGGGTGCCCTTCGAGGTCGTCCCGGGCATCGCGAACGCCGTCGGCGTGCCCGCGTACGCCGGAGTGCCGCTGCGCGACGCGCAGGGTGCGGACGTCCGCTTCGTCGACGCCCGTACGGCCTCCGACCGGTGCTGGGGCGAGGTCGGCGCGAGCGACGCGACCGCCGTCGTCTCCGCCACGCTGGACTCGGTCGCGGCCGCCGCCGGTGAGCTGGTCTCCGCGGGCCGTAAGCCCGACACCCCGCTCACCGTGACGATCGCGGGCACCACCACCCGCCAGCGCACCTGGACGGGGACCCTCGGGACGATCGCCCAGGTCCTCAAGCAGGCCAAGGTGCTTCCCTCGCCCGAGGGCCACCGGCCGGTCATAGCCGTGGTCGGAGAGCGCAGCTCCGCCGCCCAGCGCGACCAGCTCGCGTGGTTCGAGTCCAAGCCGCTGTTCGGCTGGAGGGTGCTCGTCCCGCGTACGAAGGAGCAGGCCGCGTCGCTCTCCGACCAGCTGCGTTCCTACGGTGCGGTGCCGCACGAGGTCCCGACGATCGCCGTCGAGCCGCCGCGTACGCCCCAGCAGATGGAGCGCGCGGTCAAGGGCCTGGTCACCGGGCGCTACGAGTGGATCGCCTTCACCAGCGTGAACGCCGTCAAGGCGGTGCGGGAGAAGTTCGAGGAGTACGGTCTCGACGCCCGCGCCTTCGCCGGGATCAAGGTCGCCGCCGTCGGCGAGCAGACCGCCGCCGCGCTGGTCGACTTCGGTGTGAAGCCGGACCTGGTGCCCTCCGGCGAGCAGTCCGCCGCCGGGCTGCTGGAGGACTGGCCGCCCTACGACCCGGTCTTCGACCCGATCGACCGGGTGTTCCTGCCGCGCGCCGACATCGCCACCGAGACCCTGGTGGCCGGGCTCATCGAGCTGGGCTGGGAGGTCGACGACGTCACCGCGTACCGCACGGTCCGCGCCTCGCCGCCGCCGGCCGACACCCGTGAGGCCATCAAGGGCGGCGGCTTCGACGCGGTCCTGTTCACCTCGTCCTCGACGGTGCGCAACCTGGTCGGCATCGCGGGCAAGCCGCACAACGTGACCGTGATCGCGTGCATCGGCCCCGCCACGGCGAAGACCGCCGAGGAGCACGGCCTGCGGGTCGACGTGCTGTCCCCGGAGCCGTCGGTGCACCGGCTCGCCGAGGCGCTCGCCGCCTTCGGCGCGCAGCGCCGGGACGCGGCGAAGGAGGCCGGCGACCCGGTGACCCGGCCGAGCGAGCGCCGCCCGGGTGCGCGCAGACGCCGCACCACGACCTGAGCGGTGTGACGCGGTCACGCGAGGAAGAGTGAGTGGGCCCGGTCGCTTCGGCGGCCGGGCCCACCGCCGTTCGCCGGTGCCTTTACCGGTGTCCGTGTCGGTAAGACGGTGCTGCGTACGGGTCTATCGTCGAAGGATGACTGCGTACGGAAACTTCCCCGGCTCCCGCCCTCGGCGGCTGCGGACGACCCCGGCGATGCGGCGGATGGTCGCCGAGACACGGCTCGACCCCGCGAACCTGATCCTTCCCGCGTTCGTCCGGGAGGGCATCGGCGCCCCGGTCGCCATCTCGGCCATGCCCGGAGTGCGGCAGCACACCCTGGACACCCTGCGGAAGGCGGCCGTCGAGGCGGTCTCGGCAGGGGTCTCGGGGATCATGCTCTTCGGCGTCCCGGAGGACGCGAAGAAGGACGCCCGGGGCACCGCGGGCACCGACCCCGACGGCATCCTCCAGCTCGGCCTGCGCGCGGTCCGCGAGGAGGTCGGCGACGACCTCGTGGTGATGTCGGACCTGTGCCTGGACGAGTACACCGACCACGGCCACTGCGGGGTCCTGACGGCCGACGGGCGCGTGGACAACGACGCCACCCTGGAGCGGTACGCCGAGATGGCCCAGGTCCAGGCGGACGCCGGGGCCCATGTGGTGGGCCCCAGCGGGATGATGGACGGTCAGGTCGGCGTGGTCCGCGACGCCCTGGACCAGACCGGGTACGAGGACGTGTCGATCCTCGCCTACACCGCGAAGTACTCCTCCGCCTTCTACGGCCCCTTCCGCGAGGCCGTCGGCTCCTCGCTCACCGGCGACCGCAAGACCTACCAGCAGGACCCGGCCAACGCCCGCGAGTCGCTGCGGGAGCTGGCGCTGGACCTGGCCGAGGGCGCGGACATGGTCATGGTGAAGCCCGCCGGACCGTATCTGGACATCCTCGCCAAGGTCGCCGAGTCCGTGGACGTGCCGGTCGCGGCGTACCAGATCAGCGGCGAGTACGCGATGATCGAGGCCGCCGCCGAGAAGGGCTGGATCGACCGGGACAAGGCGATCCTGGAGAGCCTGACCGGCATCCGGCGGGCCGGCGCGCAGATGATCCTCACCTACTGGGCGACGGAGGTCGCGCAGTGGCTGGGGCGGAGCGGCGACCGGGGCTGAACCGGTTCTCTCAGGGTCCGCCGGCTCCGGTCTCCTGGAGCCGGCGGGCCTCCTTGATGGAGAAGCGGGCGCTGTCGCGTACGAGCGGGTCCTCGTCGGCCCGCGCGGTGGTGTCCAGGACCGTGGCGACGACCGGGTCGGCCGTGTAGGGCGCCAGGGACATCGCCGCGTACTGGCGTACCAGGTCCTCCTCGGGGTCCCGCAGCGCGGTGAGCAGGGCGCGGCCCGCCGCGCGGCGCAGCGCCGGGTCGGCCGGGGGCCACAGGCGCAGGACGGTGGCGCTCTCGACGCGGGCGAGGTCGTATTCGCCCGGGTCCGCGACGACCGAGACGAGGAACGGCAGCGCCTGGGCGTTGGCGTCCAGCTCGGTGACGATCTCGCGCTTGCGGTCGCTGCCCGGCGGCAGCGCGCGGAACTCGGCTATCAGGCGTTCGGCGACTTCCGCCGCTTCCGTCGCGGAGGCGGCTTCCGTCGTGGTCGGGACGTTCGTGTCGTTCATGGGGGTGGACACTTTCTGTCAGGGCCAGTCGACCAGTGCCATGAATGCTACGAAAGTGACCCCCACGGTGGCGGGTGCGGCGAGTGCCAGGCCCATGCGCCGGGCGGAGTTGCGGACCTGGTGCGGGACGGCCCAGCTCGCGATCAGCACGGCCAGGGCGATGAGCAGGCCGATCCACAGGACGGTCCACCCGATCGTCCAGCTGTCGTGGAAGCGGTCGGCCACCGCGCCGTTGCAGGAGTCGCACTCCATGGGCGAGAGCGCCCCGTAGATCAGGGCGAGCAGCCCCAGCGGCACGGTGACGACCGAGGAGATCAGCGGGGCGATCCAGGCATGGGGGTCGGGCGTCTCGTCGGGGGAGGGTGCGGGGGCGGTCCCGGGCCTGTCGTCGCTCATGTTTCCGAGTGAACCGCGTGGGGCCGCCGCCCGCATGAGTACGAGGGCTCAGCCGGCGGCGGTCCTGTCGGCGCGGGCTTCCAGCCAGGCGCGCGCCTGCGCCACCTGCCCGTCCGTGAGGGCCGGGCGGACCTGGTCCGGGTAGCGGGCGACGCAGTGCCGGCGGGCCGCCTTCATGCCGATCGCGCGAGCCTCGGCGGACAGGCCGGGGTGGTCCGCCACCTCCTGGGCGCGCCGCCACCAGCTGTGGCTGCGCGGGTCGAACCCGTAGTGCCACAGCGGCTGGCCGGGGTCGGCCACCCCGATCAGGACGTGGCCCAGGACGTGGGCGCGGACGCCCGGCTCGCCGATCAGTCTCTCCGCGACGTACAGCGGGTGCGTGCCGTCGAGGCGGGCCCGCAGCAGCACCCAGGTCATCAGGTGCCCGGTGTCGTGGCCGCCGGAGACGATGAACTCCCACAGCTCGGCGGCCTTCGCCTCGTCGGGGGCGCCGAGGTGGGTGAGGAGCCGGACCGGGCCCTTCCAGAGCGGCTTGGGCTTCGCCCACCAGGCCAGCATCGCTTCGGCGGCCGGGTGGCCCAGGTCCTGGGCCAGGCAGGTCAGGGTGACCAGCGGGTGACGCCACTCGGTGTACGTGGTGCGGTACTGCTTGGTCAGCTCCTTCTTCCAGCGGGGCAGGAGGGCGAGCAGTTCCGCTTCGGTGGCCTCGCCGTGGGCGTGGAGCGACTCCAGGCAGAACGCGATGCCCTGGACGCCGGTGGACGGGTCGGCGAGCCGGGCCCGGAGCCATTGGACGTCGGCGGGCGTGAGGGTGCGGTAGTGGTGCCAGATGTCGCCGAGGCCGCCCTCGTAGCCGGTGAGGTCGGGGCCGGTGCCGGCGAGGAGGTCGTCGCGGACGGTCTCGTACCGCTCCACGGCGGCCAGCGCCTCGGCCGTCTCGGCGGCGTCGGTGAGGCGGCCGGCCGCTTCGCGCACGCGGTCGGCCGTGTCCGTGGCGGCCTGCGCGGCGGCGACCCGCAGCGGGCGCGGCAGACGGTCGTCGGTGGCGAACCGGACCGTGGCGAGGAGGAGCGGGAAGAACGCGTCGGCGACGTGGGGGCGCGTGTCGGGCTCGTCCGTGACGGCTTCGCGCAGCGCGTGAAGGAGGCCGGTCTGCGCGGCCTCGGGTGCGGTGTGCTCCGTCAGCTCCTCGGAGAGCGCGGCGGCGGCGCGCACCGGGTCCGGTTCGCGCAGGGCGTGGTGGGCGCGGAACCAGCAGCGCACGGCACCGACGTCACCGGCCAGCGCCGTCCTGCGCAGCAACTCCAGCGAGCGCGGCGAAGGGTACGCGGCGAGGGCGTGCGCCGCGTCCGCGCCCAGCTCGGCGGCCACCTCCCAGCACTCCGGGTGCTCCTGGCGCAGCAGCGCGAGGAGCACGGAACGCCACCCGCCCCAGGCCGTGAGCCGCCCGGCGTAGGTCTCCCGCCAGGCGGACAGCAGCCGTGCCGTCTCGTCCGGGGTCAGCGCCTGCCGGTGTTCCAGCGGGGCGGCGAAACGGACGGCGGCGGCCAGGTCCACGGGGCCCGCCAGCCGGTCGTGGAGCCAGCGTTCCTCGGCGGCGGTCAGCGGGTCGTACTCCACGGAGCGACCGGTCCGGCGGCGGGGCTTGCCGACGCGGGCGAGGAACTGGCGTACGCCTGTGGTGTCTTCGGGGCCGGGCAGCCCGTCGGCGTCCGTCGTCGTGACCCTGTCCAGCCGGAACGCGCCCTGCGGCCCGCCGTTGACGATCCGATAGCCGTCCGGGCCGTCGCCGAGACAGGCGGCGACCGTGGCGTGGTCGCCGCCCCAGTGCAGATAGAGCTCGCCGGTCAGCTCGCCGGAGCGGGCGAAGGCGTCGTGGGACTGCCAGTGCCAGTAGACGAAGGAGGTGTCGGTGGCGATGCCCCGGGCCGCGAACATCTCCGCCGCGTCCGCGTGGCCGTCGGACTGGGTGTAGCGGCCCCGGGTCGGTGGCGGGAGGACGGCGAAGCGGTCGCCGCCCAGGGTGCGCCACCAGGCCTTGATCCTGCTGAGGTCCGTTTTCAGTCCCACCAGAACGACCACGCTTCCTGGTTGAGGACGGCCTTCTCCGCGTAGACGTCGAGGTCGTACGGCGGGGACTGGTCCACGTTGTCCGGGCAGAACGCGTAGTGCTCGGCGGCCAGGGCGCGGGCTTCCTCGGCGGTGGCGGGCGGGCGGCCCACGGACACGATCATCGTGTCGAAGCCGAGCGCCACGACCCGGGCGTCGAAGCGGTCCTCCCAGGAGCGGAGCACCGCGCAGAGCCGGGCCACGTCGTTCTCGTGGTTCATCGGGCCGGACCAGCCGATCGCCGCCGGTATGTCCGCGCTGCGGCGGGCCGGGACGAGCGCCATCCGGGCCCCGCCGGGCCAGCTGTCCGCGTCGGCGGCGATCACGCCCGCGATGCCGGCGGCCGCCGTGTCCGGGTCCTCCGCCGCCTCCTGGGCGGGGACCGGTGCGAGACCGGGCCAGGAGCCGGGGCCGGGGTCCGATGAGCCCGAGGAGTCGTCCTCCGTGCCCGGCCCGGCGTTCTCCGGGGCCACTTCGTCGGCCGCGTAGTTCGTCCAGTAGCCCGCGAGGACCTCGTCGGCGTCGTGGTCGCCGGGAAAGGACGTCCCGTCCGGGCAGAGGTCCCAGTCCTCGGGCCACTGCTCGCGCGGGCCGCCGGTGACCAGCACCGGCAGCAGCCCGAGCCGCCGCCCGGCCGCCCGCAGGGCCGACCAGTCACGCGGGGCCGCCCGGCCGTCCGCGTACCACAGCAGCGGCTCGTGCCAGGGGCCGTCCAGCGTGGCGTCCACCAGGGAGCCGGGTGGGAGATCCAGGCCGGAGGAGGCCAGGGAGGGCAGGGGATTCGGGAGCGTCGCCATGGTGGTGACTCTAAGCCGGGGCACTGACAACGGGTACGGACAGCGGGTGCCGAGCGGAAGCGGGGGGCCTCCGTCGGTCATAGGCTGAAAACTGCCGTGCGAGGCGACCAGGGGAAGGAGACCGCGATGACAGCGGTGACCGCGAAGTCCGGGACGACCGGGACGACCGCGGCGCAGGTCATGGAGGAACTGGCCGCGCTGGAGGATCCGAAGGCGCGCGTCGTCAACGAGAGGCACGGCGACGACCACGGCGTGAACCTCGGCAAGCTGCGCGCTCTCGCCAAGCGGCTCAGGACGCAGCAGGACCTCGCCCGTGACCTCTGGGCCACCGACGACACCGCGGCTCGGCTGCTGGCGATCCTGATCTGCCGTCCCAAGGCTTTCGAGCGCGAAGAGCTGGACGCCATGCTGCGTGGGGCGCGCGCCCCCAAGGTGCACGACTGGCTCGTCAACTACGTCGTGAAGAAGAGCCCGCACGCCAAGGAGCTGCGCCTCTCCTGGACCGAGGACCCCGACCCCGTGGTCGCGAGCGCCGGGTGGGCGCTGACCACCGAGCGGGTGGCGAAGAAGCCCGAAGGGCTGGACCTCGCGGGGCTGCTGGACACGGTCGGGGCGAAGATGAAGGACGCCCCGGACCGGCTCCAGTGGGCGATGAACCACTGCCTGGCCCAGATCGGCATCCAGCACCCCGAACACCGCGCCCGCGCGATCGCCATCGGTGAGCGTCTGGGAGTTCTCGAGGACTATCCGACCCCGCCGAACTGTACGTCCCCGTACGCGCCCGCCTGGATCGCCGAGATGGTGCGACGGCAGGAAGCCACGTCATGAGCCACACCCCATGAACCACCCCTGTTGTCCCGCTCCATGAGCTGCCCAGGAGGCTGCCGTGAACAGGATCGTCACGTCCATCTCGCTCTCCCTCGACGGATTCTTCGAAGGACCCGACCACGACATCGAGTGGCACACCGTCGACGAGGAGGTGCACCAGCACTTCAACGACTACTTCCGGACCATGGGTGGCTTCGTCGAGGGGCGTGTCACCTATGAGCTGATGGAGGAGTTCTGGCCGACCGCCGATCAGGACCCGGCCAACGAGGGCCCGATGGCCGAGTTCGCGGGGATCTGGCGGGACACGCCGAAGTTCGTCTTCTCGCGCACGCTGGAGAGCGTGGGGCCGAACGCGACCCTGCTGCACGAGGTCGACCCCGAGCAGGTGCGCGGTCTGCGGGACGCCGCATCGGGGGACCTGGCGGTCGGCGGGGCGGATCTGCTGGAGTCGTTCCGGCGGGCCGATCTGATCGACGAGTACCGGATCTACGTCCACCCGGTCATCCTCGGCCGGGGCCGCCGCTTCTTCCGGGACGCGGAGGAGCGGCAGATGCTCCGGCTGCTGGAGTCCCGGACCTTCGGGAACGGGGTCGCGATGCTCCGTTACGAGACGGTCCGGGGGTGAGCCTTGCGGCGGTGCGGGGTCAGGCGGTTGCGGCGTAGGCGGCGAACGCCGACCACGCGGCGGGCGCGACGGTGAAGGCCGGGCCCTCGATGTCCTTGGAGTCGCGGACGTGGACGGCGGCGGGGTGGGCGGCGATCTCGACGCATGCCCCGCCCTCGCTGCCGCTGTAGCTCGACTTCCGCCAGTCGTAGGCTACTTCGAGGCACGCGCCGCCTTCGTCGCCGCTGTAGCTCGACTTGAACCAGTTCAGTGCGGTGCTCATGTCTCTCCCAGTAAGCGGGCCAGCAGGCGCAGGGTCTCCACAGGGCTGAGCGCCTGGGCTCGCAGCATCGCATATTTCTGGGCGAGGATGCTGACCTCGTTCCGGTCGGAGATCAACTGGCTGCCGCGCTGGGTCTCGGTGTACGCGACGTGCTGGTGGTCCGGGGTCTCCAGGAGGATGAAGGGGCCGTCGATGCCCGCGTGGACCCGGCTGTCGAGCGGGAGCACCTGGAGGCAGACGCCCGGGAGTCGGGCCATCGCGTAGAGGTGGCGCAGCTGTTCCCGGTGGTCCTCGTCCGAGGTCAGTTTCATCATCAGGACCGGTTCCCAGATCACGATGCTGGTGGTCGGCGGCTTCTTCCGGCCCAGGATTTGCTGGCGCTGCAGCCGAGTCCCCGTCTGCGTCTCGATCTCCTCCGGGCTGTAGACCGGGATCTTGTTGCCGAACACCGCCTGCGCGTACGCCTTCGTCTGGAGCAGGCCCGGGATGACCTGGTTGTCGTACCAGGACAGCGCCAGCGCGTCCTGCTCCATGTCGATGTAGTCCTCGGCCCACAGCGGGATCAGGTCGACTTCCGGCATGTTGTCGACCGCCGTCGCCAGCGCGCCCTTGGTGTCCAGCAGATCGTCGATCGTCTCCGCCAGATCCGGGACGAGCGAGCGCCTGCCCTGCTCGACGGAGGCGATCGTGTCCTCCTGTACGCCTGCGGCCTGGGCCAGTTCGGTCTGCGTGAGGCCCGCCTCCTTGCGGAAGCGGGCCAGCAGCTTGCCCACGAGCTTCATGGTCGACGCGTTCTTACGCTGTCGCTTTCTGGGGTGCATACGGTTCCCACTCCCACCCCGGAACCCACTTCACGCCTGCGCGACCCGTACAACAAAGGTGTACGGGTCGCGCACAGTTACCGCACGTCAGGCACTGGCCCGGACTGCCTCGTCCGCTCAGTACATCAGGGCGTTCTCGACGTCCGACTGCCAGTAGGTGACGAAGCCCAGGCCGTCCGTGGAGGTCCCCGCCGGGAGCTTCAGCGTGGACTCGCCCTTCGGCTTGTTGTTCTTGTCGACCATGGCGACGCCCAGGTTGTCGCTCTTGACCGGCTCGTTCTCGCCGGGCTCTCCGAGGAGGGCGATGCCCGCGTACGCCTTCTCGCCGGGGGAGAGCGTGACGACCGCCTGCGGCTGGCTGTCGTCGTAGACCGGGTACACGGCCTGCGCGCCGTCGAAGCGGAGGAACGGCGCGTAGTAGGCGGCGCAGTCGGTGGAGCCGGTGTTGGTCACCGTGAGCAGCAGGTGGTTGATCGGGCGGCTCACCGAGGAGACCTTGACCGTGGAGTTCGTGGGCGTGCAGGCCGGGATCGACTGTGCGGCCTCCGTGTCCGGCACGGTCTCCGGCTTCTTGCCGTTGCCGCCCGCGTGCTTCCCCGCGGTGGGGATGGTCTGCGTCCCGGGGGTGCCGGTCTTCGGTGCGTCGGGCTGTGCCGTGCCGTCGGTGGAGCCGGTGTTCGTCGCCGCGGGCGTCGCCGTATCGGCGGCGCCGGCCGGCTTGGTCCCCATGGCCTTGTCCTCGCCGCCGCAGGCGGTGAGCGAGAGAGCGGCCGCGAGGGCGGTGGCGGCGAGGGCGGTGGTGCGGATGCGGTTGGTGCGCATGGCGGTGGTACTCCCCGTGATCGGTTGGCGTGTTGGTCCGGTTGAACGGCCGGCCCGCGGTGGTGCTGTCCTGCTGTGGTCTGGTCCGAGCTTGTGGGGTGGCGGGTTCCGGCCGCAACGCCTGCCGAACCATTGGGGATGCTGGAATGACTACGCGTACGGTGACCTGCGGGGATTCCGCGTCCCTGGAACGCCGTTCCGGGACGCATGAGGAAGGGGAGCGCCGTCGTGGCGACGCCGGAGGCCGTGGAGTTCGCGGCTCTGCTGAAGGATCTGAAGGACCGTTCGGGGCGCAGCTACGGCGTGCTGGCGGGGAAGCTGCACGTCAGCACGTCGACGCTCCACCGGTACTGCAACGGGGACGCCGTGCCGAACGAGTTCGCCCCGGTGGAGCGGTTCGCGCGGGTGTGCGGGGCGTCCGGCGACGAGTTGGTGGAGGTGCACCGGCGGTGGATCGTGGCGGACGCGGCGCGGCGGCGGCCTCCGGTGGAGGCGAGCACGGGAGCGGAAGCGGGGAGCGGGACGGGGGGTGTTGCTCCTGCGGCTTCTCCGGCCCTTGCTCCTGCGGGCGGCGGGGCCGCTGCGGGAGGCCAGGCTTCCGGGGGTGGTGACCGCGCCGCGGACGACGAGGGCTTCGCGCCGGACGTCACGGCGAGCGACGTGGGCGGCGGCCGTCCTCCGTCGGCCGCGCGCGCCCGGTGGTCCCGGCTCTCCCGGCGTACGCGGGTGCTCGTCGCTGCCGCCGGGGTCGCCGCGCTCCTCGTACCCACCACCGTCGTCGCCGCCGACCTCGTCGGCTCGGGGAGGGAGGACGGCGGGAGCGCCGCGGACCGGGTGGAGGACGCCGGCGGAGACCTCGGGCCCGCGCCGGAAGGCTCCGCCTCGGCCACGCCCCGGCCGTCCGCGAGCCCGAGTTCGGCCGATCCTTCGGCGAGCGCCTCCGCGTCCCCCTCGGGGCCGCCATCCGTGAAGCCCTCGGCGGGCTCCGGGGCGGGGCAGCCGCAGGGCGGTGGCGGCAGCGGTACGGGCCTCGGTGCTCCGCCGACCGTCAACATCTCCTCGTACAACTGGGACGAACCCTGCGGCCAGCACTACCTGGTGAACCGGGGGCCCGACGAGCTCGACCCGCCGCCCGCGCCGCAGGACCGGCGCGGCTGGGCGGAGTCGTACGGCGGGGTCGACGCCGGGAACATGCTGCTCCAGCTCACCGTGCAGGGGACCTCCCGCGAGGCGGTGGTCCTCAAGGGCATGAACGTACGCGTCCTCTCCCGCAAGGCTCCGCTGCCCTGGTCGGCGTATCTGATGGGCAACGGCTGCGGCAGCGGGATCGCGCCCCAGACCTTCGCCGCCCATCTCGACGCCGGTCATCCCACCCTCCGGCCGGTGTCGGGGAAGCAGGGGGACGTGGTGGTTCCTGCCGTGGACTTCCCGTACAAGGTGACGTCCGAGGACGTGGAGGTCTTCAACCTCGATATGAAGGCCGTCGGTTACGACGTCACCTGGTACCTGGAGCTGGAGTGGAGCAGCGGCGGGAACGAAGGGGTGCTGCGGATCGACGACCACGGGAAGCCGTTCCGTACCAGTGGGATGAAGGGGCGGCCGGAGTACGTGTACGGCAACGAGGACGTCGGGTGGGAGCCCGCGACCTGACGCGCGTTCCGGCTCGGTTCCCGCCCGCCCCCGCCCGAGGGGAACGTGCCCCTCGGGGTACAAGGCCGATTCCGTCCGGATTCGCACAGGAGTACAGTCGCCGGGTCCTCGCGGTCGTCCGGTTCCGACCGGTCAGCCGCTCCAGCCCGCCTCCCCACCAGGTGACCCCATGTCCGCGACCGCCGAAGCCCCCGACCCCATGGCCCTGGACGCCCGCACCTGTGAGGAGCGGTCCCTGCGGCTCCGACGCAGGCTGGAGCGGCTCATCGGGATCGCCGCCACCGAGGGCAACGCCCTCCTCCCGCTCCGTAACGGCGACGAGATCTTCGGCGCGATGCTGGACGCCATCCGGGGCGCCGAGCACACCATCGACCTGATGACCTTCGTCTACTGGCGCGGTGACATCGCCCACGAGTTCGCCGAGGCACTGGCCGACCGGGCCCGCGCCGGGATCCGGGTGCGGCTCATGCTGGACGGGTTCGGGTCGCGGCTCATCGAGAAGGACCAGCTGGCCCTGATGGACGAGGCCGGGGTCACCGTCACCTGGTTCCGCAAGCCCCTCTACCTCTCGCCGCTCAAGCAGAACCACCGCTGCCACCGCAAGGTCCTCGTCGTCGACGAGCGCACCGCGTTCACCGGCGGTGTCGGGATAGCCGAGGAGTGGTGCGGCGACGCCCGCAACGAGCACGAGTGGCGTGACACCCACGTCCGGGTCACCGGGCCCGCCGTCGACGGACTGGCCGCCGCGTTCGCCCAGAACTGGGCCGAGTGCCACGACGAGCTGTTCGACGAGCGCGACCGGTTCCTCACGGAGGAGCACCACGGGGACGCCGTCGTCCAGGTGGTGCGCGGCTCCGCGTCCTTCGGCTGGCAGGACATGCAGACCCTGATCCGGGTCGTCCTGGAGTCCGCCGAGGAGCGCGTCCGCCTCACCACCGCCTACTTCGCCCCCGACGCCTACTTCACCGGGCTCCTCTGCGCCGCCGCCCGGCGCGGGGTGGAGGTCGAGATCCTGCTGCCCGGCCCGCACACCGACAAGCGGGTCTGCCAGCTCGCCGGGCAGCGCTTCTACGAGGAGCTGACCGCCTGCGGCGTGAAGATCCACCAGTACCAGCCGACGATGATGCACACCAAGACGCTCACCATCGACCGGGTCGCCTCGCTCATCGGCTCCACCAACTTCAACCGGCGCTCGCTCGACCACGACGAGGAAGTCATGCTCGCCGTCCTCGACCGGGACTTCACCGCCACCCTCGACGGCCACTTCGACGAGGACCGGGAGAAGAGCGTGCTGATCGAGCGCGGCCGGTGGAAGCGGCGCGACCTCCTCCAGCGGGCCCGGGAAGCAGCCGTGCTGCCCATCCGCCGCTTCCTCTGAGACCGGCCTGCCCTCGGGGGCGTGCTCCCGCGCTCGCCGGGCAGGCGGGGAGAACGACCGTCCTCCTCCACAGGAAGGGAAGGGCCCATGAGCGCCACCGCCGACACCTCACCGGCACCGTCCGCCGCGGTGATCACCGAACCCCTGCCCGACCTTCAGCTCCAGCTGCTCATCCAGCTCCTCGACGAGGACCCCCGCTCCAGCCTGCCCCTCACCCTCACGCACCCCGGCGGCGTCCTGCACGGGGACGTCATCGGGCACGAGCAGTGGAAGGCCGAGTGGGCCCGGAGCCTGCGCCAGGTCGAGGGCGAGGGGGCCAACCTGCTCGCCGAGTTCCCCGAGACCGTCGACCAGGGCGTACGGGAACTGCGCGCCGGCGAGGACGCGGAGACGGCCCGGCTGCCCCGCTGGATCCATCTGCGGGACGTCACGCTCGTCGTCGGGGCCATGAACCCGGTCTCCCTGCCACTGTGGCGCGGACGCCTCGCCGACGTGTCGGGGTGGGCGCTGGGCCGCCCGCAGTAGGCGGCCCCGTCACCACGCCGGACACGGCGGTGCCGCTCAACTCCGGCCCGTTGCTTAGGGTTTCGGCATGACCACAGAGAACCTTCCGGCCGACGGCACGCCGGACCCGCCCGTCACCTTCATCAACGTCTTCGAGATCTCCGCCGACGAACTCGACGCGTTCGTCGAGAAGTGGGAGCAGCGGGCCCGCCTCATGCGGGAGAAGCCGGGCTTCATCGACTCGCGGATGCACCGGGCCCGCTCCTCGGACTCCCGCTTCCAGCTCGTCAACGTCTCCCACTGGGAGAGCCAGGAGGCGTGGGAGGCCGCCACCGCCGACCCCGACTTCGCCTCCCGCACCCGGGCCGCGCGCGAGCAGACCGTGCAGCCGGTCACCCCGAACCCGGCGGTCTACGACGTCGTCGTGGAACTCACCGCTCCCTGACCCGGACGGACCTACGCGCGTGGGCCCCGGCACATCACCCGTGCCGGGGCCCACACACGTGACAACGCCCCGGGTCAGAGCCGCTCGGGCGTCCGGATGCCCAGCAGCGCCATCCCCCGGTGCAGGGTCCGGGCCGTCAGGTCGACCAGGAAGAGCCGGTTCTCGACGACCTCCGGGGCGTTGTCCGGGCTGAGCACCTGGCACTGGTCGTAGAACGTGGTCAGGTGGGACGCCAGCTGGTAGAGATACGCGGCCAGCTTGTGCGGCTCGTAGGCCGCTCCGACCTCGGCGAGCACCTCGCCGAACTGGTCCAGGTGCAGACCCAGCGCCCGCTCGGCCGGGGCCAGCTCCAGCTCCGGGTGGGCGGCCGGGACAGCGTCCCCGGCCTTGCGCAGGATCGACTGGATCCGGGCGTACGCGTACTGGAGGTACACCGAGGTGTCGCCGTGCAGCGCCACCATCTGGTCCAGGTCGAACTTGTAGTCCCGCACGGCGGAGGTCGACAGGTCCGCGTACTTCACGGCGCCGATGCCGACGTACCGGCCGTTCTCGACGATCTCCTCCTCGGACAGGCCCACCTTCTCGGCCTTGTCCCGGACGACCGCCGTCGCCCGCGCGACCGCCTCGTCGAGGAGGTCCTCCAGCCGGACGGTCGTGCCCTCACGGGTCTTGAACGGCTTGCCGTCCTTGCCCAGGACCGTGCCGAAGGCGAGCTGGACGGCCTTGACGCCGTCGTTCAGCCAGCCGGCCCGGCGCGCCGTCTCGAAGACCATCTTGAAGTGCAGCGCCTGCCGGACGTCCACCACGTACACCAGGGTGTCGGCCTTCAGGTTCTGCACCCGGTCCCGGATCGCGGACAGGTCGGTGGCCGCGTAGCCGAAGCCGCCGTTCGTCTTCTGGACGATGAGCGGGACCTTGTTGCCGTCCGGGCCCTTCACATCGTCGAAGAACACGCACAGCGCACCCTCGGAGCGGACGGCGACGCCCGTCTCCTCCAGAATCCGGCAGGTCTCCGCCAGCATGTCGTTGTAGCCGGACTCGCCGACGATGTCCGGGTCGCTGATCTCCATGTCGAGCTTGTCGAAGACGGAGTGGAAGTAGATCTTCGACTCGTCGACGAAGCCTTGCCACAGCTCCAGCGTCTCCGGGTCCCCGGCCTGGAGGGCCACCACCCGGTCCCGGGACCGCGCCTTGAACTCCTCGTCGGAGTCGAACAGGACCCGCGACTCCTTGTAGACCCGGTTCAGCGTCGACATCGCCGCCTCGCCGTCGCTCGCGCCGCCCTCGTGCCGCAGGGCGCCCGGGTGCTCGGTCAGATACTGGATGAGCATCCCGAACTGGGTGCCCCAGTCGCCGATGTGGTGCCGCCGGACCACGTTCTCGCCGGTGAACTCCAGGATCTTCACCATGGCGTCGCCGATGACCGCCGACCGCAGATGGCCGACGTGCATCTCCTTGGCCACGTTCGGCTGGGCGTAGTCGATGACCGTGGTCCCGGCGTCGTCCTTCAGCGGGACGCCGAGCCGGCCCCCGCCGTCCGCCGACCGGGCGGCCAGCGTCTCGACGATCGCCCGGTCGGTGAGCGTGATGTTGAGGAAGCCGGGTCCGGAGACCTCGATGTCCTTGATCAGCCCGCCCGCCGGAAGGGCGGCGGTGACCTGGGCGGCCAGCTCGCGCGGGTTGCCCTTGAGCTTCTTGGCCAGCGCCAGGATGCCGTTCGCCTGGAAGTCGGCCCGGTCGCTTCGGCGCAGCAGCGGGTCCGCGGCGCCGGCATCCGGCAGAGCTGCCGTCAGGGCGTCCGCCAGCTGCTGCTGGAGCGTGGAAGCGAGGGAGGGAACCGAGCCGTGCTCAGGCATGGGACGGGCTGCCGTTTCCGTAGGGGTACAAGGGATCGGTCCAGTATCCCACGGGGCGTAAAGCCGTTTTCGCGCTGCGGGGGGTAGCTGGGAGAATGGTCCGCACCCCATCGGGAAACGACAGACGAGAGAAGGACGTGCCGACCGTGGCCGAGAGTCAGACCAGCACCGAGACCGACTGGGTCTCCCGCTTCGCGGACGATGTCATCGCCGAATCGGAGCGTCGTGCGCCTGGCAAACCGGTCGTCGTCGCCTCCGGCCTGTCCCCGTCGGGCCCGATCCACCTCGGCAACCTCCGCGAGGTCATGACCCCGCACCTGGTCGCCGACGAGGTCCGCCGCCGCGGGTACACCGTGCGGCACCTGATCTCCTGGGACGACTACGACCGCTTCCGGAAGGTCCCGAACGGGGTCCCGGGCGTGGACACGTCCTGGGCCGAGCACATCGGCAAGCCGCTGACCTCGGTGCCCGCCCCGGCCGGCTCCGCCCACCCGAACTGGGCCGAGCACTTCAAGGCCGCCATGACGGCGGCCCTGGACGAGCTGGGCGTCGAGTACGACGGAATCAGCCAGACGGAGCAGTACACCGCGGGGACCTACCGCGAGCAGATCCTGCACGCGATGAAGCACCGCGGCGACATCGACGCCGTGCTCGACCGCTACCGGACGAAGAAGGACCCGGCGGCCCAGGGCAAGGGCGGCAAGAAGCCGCAGCAGAAGAAGGTCGACGAGGCCGAGCTGGAGGCCGCCGAGGGCTCCGGCGCCGCCGATGAGGACGACGGCAGCGGCAACACCGCCGGCTACTTCCCGTACAAGCCCTACTGCGGCAACTGCGAGAAGGACCTGACCGTCGTCACCTCCTACGACGACGACACGACCGAGCTGAACTACACCTGCTCGGCGTGCGGCTTCGCCGAGACGGTCCGGCTGAACGAGTTCAACCGCGGCAAGCTCGTCTGGAAGGTCGACTGGCCGATGCGCTGGGCCTACGAGGGCGTGATCTTCGAGCCCAGCGGCGTCGACCACTCCTCGCCCGGCTCCTCCTTCGTCGTCGGCGGCCAGATCGTCCGCGAGGTCTTCGACGGCGTGCAGCCCATCGGGCCGATGTACGCCTTCGTCGGCATCTCCGGCATGGCCAAGATGTCCTCCAGCAAGGGTGGGGTGCCCACCCCGGCCGACGCGCTGAAGATCATGGAAGCGCCGTTGCTGCGCTGGCTCTACGCCCGCCGCAGGCCCAACCAGTCGTTCAAGATCGCCTTCGACCAGGAGATCCAGCGGCTGTACGACGAGTGGGACTCGCTGGGCCGCAAGGTCGCCGACGGCACGGTGCTGCCCGCCGACGCCGCCGCGCACTCCCGCGCCATCGGCACGGCGGCCGGGCCGCTCCCCAGCACCCCGCGCCCGCTGCCCTACCGGACGCTCGCCTCCGTCGCCGACATCACCGCGGGCGCCGCGGACCAGACGCTGCGCATCCTCGGAGAGCTGGACCCGGACAACCCGCTGACCTCCCTGGACGAGGCCCGCCCGCGCCTCGACCGCGCCGAGAACTGGATCACCACCCAGGTCCCGGCCGAGGCCCGCACCATCGTCCGGGACGAGGCCGACAAGGAGCTCCTGGGCTCCCTCGACGACCAGGGCCGGAAGTCGCTGCGCCTCCTCCTGGACGGGCTGGACTCGCACTGGTCGCTGGACGGGCTCACCACGCTCGTCTACGGGGTGCCGAAGGAGCTGGCGGGCCTGGAGCCGGACGCCAAGCCGACGCCCGAGCTGAAGGCCGCCCAGCGGTCCTTCTTCGCGCTGCTCTACCGGCTGCTCGTCAGCCGCGACACGGGGCCCCGCCTGCCCACGCTGCTGCTCGCGGTGGGGGCCGACCGGGTGCGGGCGCTGCTCGGCGCGTAGCACCGCGACGACGACGAGGGGCCGCCGCCCGGATCTCCGGGCGGCGGCCCCTCGTCATGCCGCGTGGTCGCGGGCCGCGCCGTGCGGCCGTACGTCAGGCGCTCTGGTCGGCCGTCGACTGCGCCGGGACGTACGCCTGCTTGAACTCCGGCATCAGGCGCAGCAGCAGCTCCCGCGAGCGGGGGTGGCGGACGTCGCGGGTGTCGGAGAGGTGGATGTCCAGGATCTCCACGCTCGGGTACTGGCTCTCCTGGTCCGTGTACGCGCTGAACACCTCGAAGGCCGCGTCGGCGAACTCGGCGTCCTCCTGGGTCCACTCCTCCAGCTGCGGGGCGTCCTCGGGGCCGGGGGCCTCGGCCGCCTCGACGGCCTGGATCCCGGGCTGCGGCGCGGGCTCGGGCTGGGGCGTGGGCTGGGGCTCGGGCTGGAGGGCTTCCTCGCGGCGGGGGTGCGGGACCGCGCCGATGGTGCCCACGTCCCCCAGCGGCCGGGTCCGGCCGGGACCCGAGGGGATCTGCACCGGGTTCCGCTCCAGGCCCTCGGCGTGCTGCGGGTCGTACGCGCTCCCGTGGGCGGTGCCGTCCGGCAGCTGCTGGACCGCGAACCACGGGCTCTCGTGGTTCGCGGACGCCTGGGGCTGCTCGGGCCGGTCCTGCTGCGGGTGGACGTGCGGGGCGTCGGCGTACTGCCCCGGCCCCTGGTCCGGTCCGTGGCCCTGCGCCTGCTCCTGGTGGTGCGGGCGGCCGTCGTACGGGCGGCCGGGGTCCGTCTCGTACGCCTGCTCGTGCTCCTGCCGCGGTTCGTAGCCCAGCTCCGCCTTCGGGCGGGACCCCTCGACCGGCGGCAGCAGGGCCGGTTCGATCCCGGCGGCGGCGAGCCCGGCCGGACCGGTCTCGGCCAGCGGGACCCCGTACTTCGCCAGCCGCAGCGGCATCATCGACTCGACCGGGGCCTTGCGCCGCCAGCTGCGGCCGAAGCGGGCCTGGAGCCGGGCCTGGTAGATCAGCCGGTCCTGTTCGAGCTTGATGACCTGCTCGTAACTGCGCAGCTCCCACAGCTTCATCCGCCGCCACAGCTTGAACGTCGGGATGGGGGAGAGCAGCCACCGGGTGAGGCGGACCCCCTCCATGTGCTTGTCGGCCGTGATGTCCGCGATCCGGCCCACCGCGTGCCGGGCGGCCTCGACGGAGACGACGAACAGCACCGGGATCACCGCGTGCATCGCGGTGCCCAGCGGGTCGGGCCAGGAGGCCGCACCGTTGAACGCGATCGTCGCGGCGGTCAGCAGCCACGCCGTCTGGCGCAGCAGCGGGAACGGGATCCGCATCCAGGTGAGCAGGAGGTCCAGGGCCAGCAGGACGCAGATGCCCGCGTCGATGCCGATGGGGAAGACCAGGGAGAACTCGCCGAAGCCCTTGTCCTCCGCGAGCTCGCGCACGGCGGCGTAGGAACCCGCGAAACCGATCGCGGCGATGAGCACCGCACCGGCGACGACGATCCCGATGAGTATGCGGTGCGTGCGTGTCAGCTGCATCGCGGCCACCCGCGATCCCCTCCCCGACCTCTGTACCCGGACCCGACTCGGTGCGCCCGGCGTTGTTTTTCGGCCGGACATCGGACGCCCGGCGATGGCACAGCCTGGCACATGTGTGCGAGTTCCGTTGCGCGGGGAGGAGCCGCGGGGCTGTTTTCGGGTCGGGTGGGCTCGCGGTGACCCGTCGGAAAACAGAAGAACCCGGCCTGAACGCCGGGGACTTCGGCGATGGCCGGGGGGCTCCAGCGGTGACGGCGAGGGGGGCCGTCACCGCTGAAGGGTCTACTCGCAGCCGCGCTGCCAGTTCCAGCCGACGAACGTGTTCTTCAGGTCGACCTCGAACTCGCAGGACGCGGTCCCGTCGGCCTTGAGGGCCACGGTGGAGCGGTGCGTGTTGGCGTACACGCTGCCCGTCGGGTCGAAGATCCCCTGGTAGGAGAACGAGGCGTCGGCCACGTTGGTGGAGACCGCGCAGTTCGCGACGCAGTCGGCGGACTTGCCCGAGGACTCCAGCGACCAGCCCGCGTTCCACGGTTCACGGTTCCACTGCTGGGTCGCGTCGGTGGCGGAGGCGGTCACCACGGTGCCGTCGGAGCTCCAGTCGGACGTCGTGTAGAGACCCGTCATCCGGATGTTGCAGCAGTCGTACATCTCCGACCAGCTCCGCACCTGCCGGTCGGCCTGGGCGGCGGCCGGAGCCGCCTGCGCGTTTGCGGCCGGGCCGGCCTTCGGCACCAGCCGCGCGGGGCCGAGCACCGGCGCGCAGTCGGGGCCGATGGAGACGTCCTGGCGGACGGACATGCCCGCGGGCGGCACGGGCAGGGCGCCGGACAGCTTCACGTCCGCGCACGCACGGGCGTCGCCGGACGCCGCGGCCCGCGCCTCGGTCGGCGCGGCGGTGGCGGAGGCGGCGGTGAGCGCGAGAAGACCGGTGGCGAGCGCGGCGGCGAGTGCGATTCGATGGCGCAATTCCCTTGCCTTTCCTCGGGGTTCGCCGTGGAGCGTAACGGCGTCCGCCGGGATCGGAACGGAACGGGCGGAGGGTTGGCATGAAGGTGACAGGCACATGCCCCCGGGACGTGCCCAAACGTGCGCAACCCGGCCCTCGGGAGGGCCGGGTCGCGGGAAAGCCGTGCTCGGAGGGGGTGCTCGCGTCCTGTCGGCCGGGCGGACCTCAGGTCACGCCGGGCATCCGGACGCCCGGACGGGCCGTCAGCTCGACTTCGGCTTGGACGTCGTGCCGCCCTTGCCGCTGCTCTTGGCCGCGTCCTTCCCGCTGTCCTTCCCGCTGTCCTTCCCGTCGTCCCCGGCGTCGCCGCCGGAGCCGCCCTTCGCCGGCGGAGTGGTCTTGGCGTCGGCGGTCCTGTCGATCGCGTCGACCGCTTCCTTCGCCGCCTTCCGGGCGCCCTTGACGATCTCCGCGGACGAGGGCGTCTTCGCACCCGCGTAGCCCGCGCCGTTGTACGTCAGGGTGACGACGACATTGCCCGTGCGCGCCACGACGGTGGCGTACGCGAAGTCCTCGTCCGTCTTGCTGAGGCCGTAGGTGATGAGGGTCGCCTCCTCGCCGATGCCGGCGGTGGGCTCGGCGGCGACCTTTTTGGCGCCCTCGGACGCCTTCGTCTTGGTGACCTGCTTCGCGTAGTCGTCGGTGGCGCGCTTGGCGCCGCTGCCCAGCGACTGGTCCGAGTCGAACCGGGTGAAGCCGACGTCCAGCCAGCGGTACTGCGAGCCCTTGACGCCCTTGTCGTCCAGACCGTTCCAGGAGCAGCTGCTCCTGGCCGCCAGATCGTTGGACTGGCCGGCCGTGCCGTTCTTCTTCTTGGCCGCGGGCACCAGGCTCTGAACCGTCTTCTTCGCGACCGAGGTGCACGGGTCGGGCAGATCGGCGAACTTCGCCGGCTCGACGGTGGGCTCCGAGGGCTTGGTGCTGGCGGCGCCGGACGAGGAGGAGCCCGCGTTCTTCTTGCCGTCGGAGCCGGAGTCCGACGAGCAGCCGACGGCTACGAGCATCACCGGGACGGCGGCGCAGGCGAGTATGCGGGACAGGCGCGGGGCTGATCGGTGCATGGTTCCTTCACTCGGATGGCACGGAGCTCTCGGTGCTGGAGGTCTCGGTTCGTGCGGTGTACGGGCGGATTCGGTGGCGGGTCGGTGCGTTCCGGACAGCCACGGTACGACGGGCGGCGGCCGTCCCGCGCCGCGACCGAGGCCCCCGGGCGGCCGGAATCCGGCCGGTGGGGGCCCTCGGGCGGGAGCCTATTCGCTGAGCGTCTCGGCCAGCTTCCGGGCCAGTGCCTGGGCCTTCTCCTGGAGTTCCCGGCTGTCGGGCTCCTGGGTGACGAGGGCCGGCTGCTCGGCGTACCGGACGGTCACGACCACGTTCGATGTGCGGAATACCACGCTCACCGTGCGGTGCTGTGCGGTGGAACCTGCCCGTGTGGGCAGATCCTGCAGAAATGCGGCATCTCCGAGACCGTCGAGGACGCGTGAGGGCAGGACGTCCTCCGGGCTGCCGCTGCTTCCGCCGCTGCTTCCGGAGGGCGAGGGGTCCGCCGAGGCCGTGTCGTCCCCCGCCGTCTCCTTCGGCTCGCCGCCGCCCTTGCCCTTGCCCTTCTCACCGGGGGTCCCGGTGTCCTTCTCCGCGTCCGGCCCGGGGGTCGCCGAGGACGACAGGCCGGCGGCCTTCTCCTTCTTCGCGTACACCGTGTCGGCGCGGTCGTCGTCGCTGACGGCGGGGTCGTAGGAGACGACGCGCTCGAAGTCGACGGAGAGGCTCCGGGTGGCGTCCGGAGCGTCGGACTTCCAGCTGCAGCCGACCTTGCGGTCGGTGTCGTACGTGACGGACGCGGCGCCCCGGAACACCTTCTCCTGCTGGTCCCCGGGCAGTTCCGCGGCGCCGGGCAGCAGGTCCTTGAGCGTGCCGCGCGGCACGGCGCGGCAGGGGGCGGGCAGGGTCAGGTACTTGCCCGGGGGCGCGGGGCTGACCGTCGGGCTGCCCGCCTTGCTGTCGGCGCCGTTCGCGTTGCTGTCGGCGCCGGCGCTGCAGCCGACGACGAGCGCTGCGAGAAGCGCGACGCCGGGTACGTACGCCATGTGTCGCACCGTCCCAGGCTCCCTTCGGTACGGAAAACGGGTTGCCGCTCGGAGGCGGCCGATGGACACAATGTGTATCGCACGCGCCGCTGTGAATGCCGGTCGGCCGACAGGTTTGCCGACCTTGGCACCGGTTTTGCGCTTTCAGTCTTTTCGGGGGAATCGAGGGGTTATGTCGTACGTAGAGGTACCGGGGGCGAAGGTTCCCATCCGGATGTGGGCGGACCCCGCTTCGGTCGAGGACGTCGCGATGCAGCAGCTGCGCAATGTCTCCACGCTGCCGTGGATCAAAGGTCTCGCCGTCATGCCGGACGTCCATTTCGGCAAGGGGGCGACGGTCGGCTCGGTGATCGCGATGCACGGCGCGGTGTGCCCGGCCGCGGTGGGGGTGGACATCGGCTGTGGGATGTCCGCCGTCAAGACGTCCCTCACCGCGAACGATCTTCCCGGCGACCTGTCACGGCTGCGCTCCAAGATCGAGCAGGCCATTCCGGTCGGCCGGGGGATGCACGGCGAGGCGGTGGACCCGGGGAAGCTGCACGGATTCCCGACGTCGGGATGGGACGACTTCTGGGGGCGGTTCGGAGGGATCGCCGATGCGGTCAAATTCCGTCAGGAGCGCGCCACAAAGCAGATGGGAACGCTGGGCTCGGGAAATCACATGATCGAGTTCTGTCTTGACCGTGAGGGTGCGGTGTGGCTGATGCTGCACTCGGGCTCCCGCAACATCGGCAAGGAACTCGCCGAGCACCACATCGGCATCGCGCAGAAGCTTCCGCACAATCAGAGCCTCGTCGACCGGGACCTGGCCGTATTCATCTCGGAGACCCCGCAGATGGCCGCCTACCGGAACGATCTGTACTGGGCGCAGGAGTACGCCAAGTACAACCGCGCGATCATGATGGCGCTTTTCAAGGACGTGGTCCGCAAGGAGTTCAAGAAGGCGAAGCCGGTCTTCGAGCAGGAGATCTCCTGCCACCACAACTACGTGGCGGAGGAGCGGTACGACGGAGCGGACCTGCTGGTCACGCGCAAGGGCGCGATCCGCGCCGGCTCCGGTGAGTACGGGATCATTCCGGGCTCGATGGGCACCAGCTCGTACATCGTGAAGGGCCTGGGCAACGAGAAGGCGTTCAACTCGGCCTCCCACGGAGCCGGTCGCCGGATGAGCCGGAACGCGGCCAAGCGCCGCTTCACGGTGCGTGACCTGGAGGAGCAGACGCGCGGTGTGGAGTGCCGAAAGGACTCCGGTGTCCTGGACGAGATCCCGGCCGCGTACAAGCCGATCGAGCAGGTCATGGAGCAGCAGAGGGACCTGGTCGAGGTTGTCGCGAAGCTCAAGCAGGTCATCTGCATCAAGGGCTGAGACGAGGGGCTCCGCCGCCGACGCCGGCGAAGCCCCTCACCGGCCTTCCAGGGGGTTACGCGCCGGGCGGAGCGTCTTCGGGGTGCCGCACCTTTCCGGTCTTCAGCCGCCACAGGCGTACGGAGCAGGAGGCTTCGCTGCGGCCCAGTTCGGCGGCCGCCGCAGTGGCGTCGTGAGCCAGCAGGACGCGGTCCTCCCAGGCTTTCCAGCGTCGCCCCGGAGGACGAACGCTCATGTCCGCCGGGCGCTTCCAGGAAGCCAGGGACGTGGCCGCCGTCTGTTTGCGCGCGAGGGACAGGCAGCCCGGGTAGTAGAGGTGCCCGGCCAGCTGAACCGCCGCTTCCTTCGTGTAGACGACGTTGAAGACCCCGTCGCGGGCGTTGCGCCCGATCTGCCGGGCGGCCCCGGTCACGGCCTTGGCATACCTGCAGAGATAGGCGCCGACAGCGGCGCTCGCGGTGGTCAGCGAGATGAAGGGGAGTCCTTGACCGGTGTGGCCGACCGAACCGTCGGCGTCGATGACGCCCCGTAGGTAGTCGCGACGGGAGAACTCCACACGGGGCGGGGTGATCTTCCTCGACTTCCGGCCGTAGGGAAGGCCCAGCCCGTTGATCCGGGCCCTGGCTTCCTGATCGCAGAGTGTCCAGGTGGCCGAGTGGTGCTTCTCCGAGAAGTTCGTGGCCCGCACTCGCTCGTTGATGCTGCTGTAGTACGGGGTCAGCCGCTGGAACTCGCGGAGTACGGCGATGTCCCGGACGTTGATCTCCACCGTCAGGCGGCCCTTGCGGCCGGTGCCTTGGGCGAGGTGGCCGTCGGCCTGGAGGAAGCCGAACATGTAGGCGTAGTCGGGGTGCTCGAGATCCATGAAGACCGGACCGGCGGCTGGGGCCGGCAGGAGATCTCCGATCTCGAACAGTGGGCGCGCGTTAGTGTCGTGCTCAGCCATGGGAAGCCCAACTTCCTGATGGTGAGGCCCTCGGGCGGGACGGCAATCCTGACCGGGGGCCGTACGGTGTTCTGGCGCGATCGAGCCTAGGCAGCGGCCACGAGGGACGGGCGGGTGATCCGGCCCGATCACCCGCACGAGTGATCGAGGACAGGGGCGTGGCACGCAGGTCCGGCGGAGGGCCGGACTACTCCCCGCCCCCGTACGTCGCGTAGTCCGGCGTTCCCGTCGCCGCGAAGACGTGGACGGAGACGCCGGCCGGGGTCGTCCGCTGTTCGACGAGGCGCAGGCCGGCCGGGGCCCCGCCGTCCGGGAACAGCCGGCGGCCCTGGCCGACCACGACCGGGGCGATGGCCAGGCGCAGTTCGTCGACCAGGCCGGCGGCCAGCAGGGACTGGGCCAGCCGGGCGCTGCCGTGGATCTGGAGGTCCCGGCCGGGCTGCCGCTTCAGCTCGGCGACCCGGGCGGGGACGTCGCCGGAGAGGATCGTGGTCGGGTTCCACGCGGCCTCGGTCAGGGTGGTGGAGGCCACGTACTTCGGCAGGCCGTTGAGGATGCCGGCGAAGGGGTGGTCGGTCATCTGCGGCCAGTCCCGTGCGAAGTTCTCGTAGGTGCGCCGGCCGAACAGGAAGGCGTCCGCCTCGTCGAGCCACTCGCCGGCCTGCCGCTCGAAGGCCTCGTCCAGGTGCGGTACGAACCAGCCGCCCCGGGTGAACCCGTCGCTGGTGTCCTCGTCGGGCGCACCGGGGCCCTGGGAGACGCCGTCGAGCGAGAGGAACTCCTGGACCACCAGCTTCATGGCGCACCACTCCTTCGTGAACTCACCGGCCGGTACCCGGCGGTCGAGGTGCGTCCTTCCTAGCACGGCGCGGACGGGGCGAGGGGGATCTCCGGGCACCGGCTCCTACGCCGCCTCCGCCAGGTCCGCCTCCGTCAGGGAGGCGACCAGGACCGTGCGCGGGCCCGGTTCGATGCCGGGCACCGACGGGACGGCGAGCAGGCGGCACCCGGCGGCCAGCGCGGCGGCGGCGCCCGTGGGGGTGTCCTCGACGGCCAGGCAGTCCCGCGGGGCGACGCCGAGCGCGGCCGCGGCGGCCAGGTACGGGTCGGGGTGCGGCTTCCCGCGTGCCGTCTCGCCCGAGGCGACCGACGTGTCGAACCGGTGCGGGCCCAGGATGCCGAGGACCAGGTCGGCCACATGCCGCTCGGACGCGGTCACCAGGGCCGTCGGCACGCCCAGCGCGCGCGCCCGGTCCAGGAGCCGCAGGGCGCCCGGCTGGACGGTCACGCCGGCCGCCACCCGCGCGGTGAACTCCCGGTCGAGCCGGGCGGCCGTCTCCGCCGCCGGAAGGGCGGTGAGGCCGCCGCGTACGAGAAGGGCGGCCGCGTCGGCGACCGCGGCGCCCGCGAACGGGGCGAGGGCGCCCGCATCCGCCGGGGCGCCCTGCGTGCGCAGGAACCCGGCGACGGTGTCCAGCCAGGCGTGCTCGGTGTCGACGAGGGTGCCGTCCATGTCGCAGAGCAGGGCGGCGGGGCGGGGGAGCGGGGGCATACGGGGCTCGCTGTTCCTGGGGGTGGGCGACCGGGCCGCGGGGGAGGGGCGGGTGGCCCCGCCCGGTCGGGGGTGGATGGGCGGGGCCGGGCGCGTCTGCCCGGTGCGTCAGTCGGCGGCGGTGCGGACCAGCGGGTTGGCCTGCACGGAGTTGCGGACGGTGAAGACGACCGAGCCGGGCCGGTAGCGGTCGTCCGAGGTCTCGACGGGACGGCCCTCGGTCGTGGTCGTGGTGCGGCGCACCCGCAGCAGCGGGGAGCCGCGCCGGACGGCCAGCTCCCGGGCGTCCGTGGTGCCCGCGGCGACGGCGTCCAGGTGGTGTTCGCCGTGGCTCATGACCACGCCGGCCTCCTCGTACATGCTCTGGGTGACCGACTCGCAGTCGTCCGGAAGCCGTTCCACGGCCGCCGCCGCCCACCCGGCGTACAGGGTGCGTTCCAGGAGGGCCGGTTCGCCGTCCAGGGTGCGCACCCGCAGGATGTGCAGGACCGGTTCGCCGGGGGCGAGCTGGAGTTGGGCGGCCTGCGCCTCGGTGGCCTTCGCGTGGCGCTTGCGGAGGACCAGGCCGCCGGGGGTGCGGCCGCCGGCCCTGGCCCACTGGGCGAAGCTGCGCAGTTCGGTGAAGCTCTGGCTGGGCGTGGTGGACAGGACGGTCCGGCGGGCGCCCTGCCGGGAGCCGATCAGGCCCTCCGACTGGAGCGTGCCGAAGGCCTGCCGGAGGGTGCCCCGGGACACGCCGTGGGCCAGGGCCAGTTCGGACTCGGACGGCAGCTCGGAGCCCACGGGGTGGGCGCCTTCGGCGATGGATCGGCGCAGCTCCTCGGCGATCTGCTGGTGCCGTCGGGTCACGTCTCTCCTTGGGGCTTCCGGGGGGTGCGCCGGACGCTCGGTGCGTTCCGGGTGAGCAGGGACGATCATGTCATCCGCACGAGGTGCGTCGCATCTTTGAACTGCACGCAATCGGCGCTTCCCCCGAAGTGCGAACCCTGCGTCTAACCGCTTTGGGGTCAGGTAAACCTACGTCTTGATAACGCTTCTGACCTGCACTTTTTACCTCACGAAAGCTTTACCCGCCGGTCACTCGGCTGCTAGCTTCGGCTCGCTTACTGACGATGGCTTGTCCATACAGGTGGCTCGCCGCAGACCCAGGAGTACGCATCGTGAAGGCACACCGTCCCCGCCGCGTCCTGACCGCCGCGGCCCTCGCCGGGCTCACCGCCCTGGTGGCCGCCGGCTGTGGCTCCGCACCCGACAACGACGGGGCGAAGAACAGCACGGCCGCGAAGGCGGAGTCGGCCGCGGACCTCGGCGGTATGGAGGAGCTCGTCGCGGCGGCGGAGAAGGAGGGCAAGCTCAACGTCTACGCCCTCGCGCCGGACTGGGCCAACTACGGCGAGATGATCGCGGCGTTCGAGAAGAAGTACGCCGTCGAGGTCAACAACGAGGACCCGGGCGGCAGCAGCCAGGGCGCGCTGAACGCCGCGGCCAAGCGCAAGGGCCAGGACCGGGCCGTCGACGCGCTGGACCTGGGCACCTCGTACATGCAGGAGGCCAAGAAGCAGGACCTGCTCGCCCCGTACAAGGTCAAGGGCTGGGCCGACATCCCCGACGCGCAGAAGCAGCCGGACGCCTCCTTCATGAACAACTACGGCGGCTTCATGTCCATCGGCTGTGATGCCAAGGCCGTGAAGAACTGCCCCCGGACGTTCGAGGACCTGCTCAAGCCCGAGTACCGGAACAAGGTCGCCCTGAACGGGGACCCGACCGAGTCCAGCTCCGCGCTGGCCGCGGTCATCGCGGCCTCGCTGGCCAACGGCGGCTCCCTGGACGACGCGCAGCCGGGTCTCGACTTCTTCCAGGAGCTGCGGAAGAAGGGCAACTTCGTCCCCGCGAAGTCCACGCTCGCCACCATCCAGCAGGGCGAGACGCCGATCTCGATCGACTGGGACTACCTCAACCTGGGCTACGGCCAGAAGCTCAAGCCCAAGGGCGTCGACTGGCAGGTCGTGGTGCCCTCCGACGGCCTGTACTCGCGCTACTACAACCAGGGTGTCAACAAGCACGCCCCGCACCCGGCCGCCGCCCGCCTGTGGCTGGAGTTCGTCTACAGCCCCGAGGGCCAGAACATCTGGCTCAAGGGCTTCTCGCGCCCGGCGCTCCTGGACGCGATGAAGAAGGACGGCACCGCCGACAAGGCCGCCCTGGCCGAGATCCCCGAGGTGCACGGCGCTCCCGAGGAGCCGACCGTGGCCCAGGAGGCGAAGGCCAAGGAGACGGTCGTCCAGGGCTGGGGCAAGGCGGTCAGCTGACCATGCCCGACACGACCGCACCCTTCCCCGCGGGCAGCGGAGCCGCCACCTCGGCGGACTCCGTGCCCGCGGCGGGCCCGGCCGCCCCCGCGCGTCCCCCACGGGACGGCGGCGCCCGGCGCCGCGGCGCGCGGCGGCACCGGTGGCCCGTCGTCGTTCCCTTCTTCGCGTTTCTCGCCGTGTGCTTCGGGCTGCCCGCCGGAACCATGGTGTACGGGGCCTTCACCGTCGTCGACCGGGCGAGCGGCGCCGACCGGTTCTCGACGGAGAACGTCAGCGGGTCGCTGTCCGGGGCGTACGCGACCGGGCTGACCGGGAGCGTCGAACTCTCGCTCGTGACCGCGCTGCTGGCGACCGTGGTCGGCACGCTGATCGCTCAGGCCGTCGTCAGCTCCCCGCGGCCGGCGCTGCGGGGCGTCGTCGTCTCGGCCAGCGGGGTGCTCGCCAACTTCTCCGGCGCGCCGCTCGCGTTCGCCTTCATCGCGACGCTCGGCACGACCGGCACGGTCACCCAGCTGTTCCACCTGGACCGGACGGGCTTCAGCCTCTACAGCTTCACCGGCCTGGTCCTGGCCTACCTCTACTTCATGGTGCCGCTGATGGTGGTGACCGTCCTGCCCGCGCTCGACGGCCTGCGCTCCCAGTGGCAGGAGGCCGCGGCGTCCTGCGGCGCCACCCGGGGGCAGTACTGGCGGCATGTCGGCATCCCGGTGCTGACCCCCTCGCTGCTCGGTGGCGCGGTGCTGATGTTCGGCACGGCGTTCGCCTCGCACGCCACGGCCGCCGTGATGGTCGGCTCCTCGCAGCCGCTGATCACCATCCAGATCGCCAACGCCCTCAACGGCAACGTTCTGGTGGGTCAGGAGAACCTCGCTCTCGCGATGAGCCTCAACATGGTCGTGATCGCGCTGCTCGTGATGGCCGTACAGATACCGCTGCAGCGCAGGAGTACCCGATGGCTCGGATGAAGTTCACCTCGCGAGGCGTCGTCCTGCCGCTCGCCGCGCTGTATTTCCTGGTCCCCATCGGCGCCTCGATCTGGTTCAGCGTCAACGAGGTGGAGGGCATCAGCTTCGACGCGTACACCGAGGGGCTCGGCGCCGAGGGGCTGACCACCAGCCTGATGCTCTCCGTGCGGCTGGGCCTGGCCACCATCGTCTGCGGACTGCTGCTGATGGTGCCGACCCTGGTCGCGATCGCGCTCTATCTGCCGAGGCTGCGCCGGATCGTCGAGATCCTGTGCATGATGCCGTTGGTCGTCCCGCCGATCGCGCTGGTAGCGGGCGTCACCACGGTGCTGTCCTGGGAGCAGGACCTGGCCGACACGCCCCTGTACATGACCTTCCAGATCCTGCGGGACGAGGACTTCCCGCTGATCCTCGTGCTCGTCTACACGGTCATGTCCCTGCCGTTCCTGTACCGCTCGCTGGACGCCGGGCTGCGCGCCGTCGACCTGCGCACCCTCGTCGAGGCCGCCCGCAGCCTGGGCGCCTCGCGGCTGCAGACCCTGTGGCAGGTCGTCGTGCCGAACCTGCGGACGGCCGTGGTGGGCGGCGCCGTGCTCAGCCTGGCCATGGTGCTCGGCGAGTACACCGTCGCCTCCGTGCTCTCCTACCGTCCGTTCTCCGTATGGATGGTGGAGATCAAGGACTCCGAGGCCCAGCTGTCGGTCGCGGCCGCGATGCTCAGCCTGCTGATCACCTGGGGGCTGCTGCTCCTGCTCACCACCCTGGCCGGCGGCCGCAGCCGCCGTCGTACGCGCCCGAACTCCGGCCGCGAGAACCGCGCGAACCGAAAGAAGACCGTGTCATGACCGTTCCCGTGCACCTCAAGAACCTGCGTCGGGCGTTCGGCTCCACGGTCGCGCTCGACGGGCTCGACCTGGACATCGCCCCCGGCGAGATGGTCGCCCTGCTGGGCCCGTCCGGCTGCGGCAAGACCACCGCGCTGCGCATCATCGCGGGGTTCGAGAGCGCCGACGGCGGTGAGCTGCTGATGGACGGCCAGGACGTCACCTCGGTCCCGGCCCACCGCCGTGACATCGGCATGGTCTTCCAGTCCTACAGCCTCTTCCCGAACATGACGGCCGCCGAGAACATCGCGTACGGCCTGCGGGTGCGCGGCAGGGCGAGCGCCGAACGCAGGGAGCGGGCCCGCGAACTCCTGGACCTGGTCGGCCTGCCCGGCCGCGAGGGCGACTACCCGCACCAGCTGTCCGGCGGTCAGCAGCAGCGGGTCGCGCTCGCCCGCGCGCTCGCCATCTCGCCCAAGGTGCTGCTTCTCGACGAGCCGTTGTCCGCCCTGGACGCCAAGGTGCGGCTCACCCTGCGCGAGGAGATCCGGCGCATCCAGCTGGATCTCGGCATCACCACCGTCTTCGTCACCCACGACCAGGAGGAGGCGCTGTCCATGGCGGACCGCGTCGCCGTGATGAAGGACGGGCGGCTCGAACAGTGCGCGGTGCCGGGCGAGTTGTACGACCGCCCGGCCACGCCCTTCGTCGCCGAGTTCGTCGGCACCATGAACCGGCTGCCGGGCACCGTCCGGGACGGCGGGGTCGTCGAGCTGTTCGGGCGGCGGCTGCCCATCCACGGCGCGACGCCCGCGTCCGGCGCCGAGGTCGACGTGCTGCTGCGCCCCGAGGGCCTGGCGGTCGGCGCCGCCGACGACGGGGCGGGCACACCCGCGACCGTACGGGTGGCGACGTTCCTGGGCGCCACCACCCGGCTGCACCTCACCACGGACTCCGGAGCCGTGTGCAAGGCCGACCTGCCGAGCTGGGAGGCGACCGCGCTGGCGCCGGGAGCCCGCTGCACGATCACCCCGCACGACAACCCCGTGCTCGTCGCCGAGCGAGCCGTCGCCCCGTCCCTCAAGGTGTAAGTGAAGGAGTGAGCAACCAGTGAGTGCCAAGCGCCGTGTGTTCCTGTCCGCCACCGGAGCGGCCGTCGCCCTCGCCGCGACCGCGGCCGTCGCGGTCGCCGGTCCCGTGGCCGGGCCCGACGAGGCCGACCGGCCCCCCGAGCCCGCTGCGGCGAGCGAGCTGCGCGTCATGACCCTGAACCTGTGGCACGGCGGAGCCAAGGTCGACGACGGTCTGGCCAAGCAGGTCGCCGTGATCGAGAAGCACCGGCCCGACGTGGTCGGTCTCCAGGAGACCTCCGGTCACTCCGCGCGGGAGCTGGCGGAGGAACTGGGCTGGGACCACTGGCAGTCCGACGCGGATCTCGGCATCATCAGCCGCTTCCCGTTCACCTCGGAGGTCGAGACCAGCCAGGCCGCGGCGGGCGTCCGCATCCGGATCGACGAGAGCACCGGCCAGGAGGTCGAACTCTGGACGGCGCACCTGGGCTACGACCCGTACGGCCCGTACGACGCCTGCTTCGACGGGATGCCGGTCGAGGAGATCTTCCGGCGGGAGGCGCAGTCCGGCCGTACCCCGCAGGCCGAGGCCATCGCCAAGGACCTCGCGCCGAAGATCGCGGCCGCGGACGAGACGCCGGTGCTGCTCGTCGGCGACTTCAACACGCCCTCGCACCTGGACTGGACCGAGGCGACGAAGGACAGCCACTGCGGGTACGGGCAGGTGGACTGGCCCGTGACCAAGATCTTCGAGGGCGCCGGTCTGAAGGACTCCTTCCGGGAGGCGAACCCGGACCCGGCGGCGCTGCCCGGCACCACCTGGTCGCCGGTCTACCCGCAGCACGAGGGCTCCACGGGGGTCGACGAGCCGCAGGACCGTATCGACTTCATCGACTACGCGGGCAGCAAGCTCACGGTGAAGGACTCGGTGTCCTTCGTCGACGGTGACCCGAAGCCGGTCCCGGACCAGGCGGGCAACGTGTGGCCCACGGACCACGCGGCGGTCCTGACGACGTTCACGGTCGGCTGAGGCCGGGCGCCGGGCCCCGCATCCTCCTCACAGGGTGCGGTGGACCTTGGTGTTGGAGGCCTGGGCGCGCGGGCGGACCACCAGGAGGTCGATGTTGACGTGGCTGGGGCGGGTGACGGCCCAGCCGATCGTGTCGGCGACGTCCTCGGCGGTCAGGGGGGCGTCGACGCCCGCGTAGAC
This sequence comes from Streptomyces sp. NPDC020884, assembly GCF_044333935.1. Taxonomy (NCBI): domain Bacteria; kingdom Bacillati; phylum Actinomycetota; class Actinomycetes; order Kitasatosporales; family Streptomycetaceae; genus Streptomyces; species Streptomyces sp. NPDC020884. The sequence goes on from NZ_JBIRRY010000009.1 coordinate 47,130, forward strand.
CTTGGCCGCCTTCTCGGTGTCGCCGCCGAAGCGGGTGGTGGCGAACTCCTCGGTCCTGACCATGCCGGGGGCCACCTCGATGACGCGGACCGGGGTGCCGACGATCTCCAGCCGCAGGGTCTCGGCCAGGACGTGTTCGCCGTGCTTGGCCGCCACGTAACCGCCGCCGCCCTCGTACGCGGACAGCGCCGCGGTCGAGGAGAGGATCACGATCGTGCCGTCGCCGCTCGCGGTGAGGGCGGGCAGCAGGGCCTGGGTGACGTTGAGGGTGCCGATCACGTTGGTCTCGTACATCTGGCGCCAGTCGGCGGGGTCGCCGGTCGCGACCGGGTCGGCCCCGAGCGCCCCGCCCGCGTTGTTGACCAGGACGGCCAGGGAGCGGAACGCGGTGGCGAACTCGTCGACCGCCGCGCGGTCGGTGACGTCCAGGGGGTAGGCCGTCGCCTGGTGGCCCGCCTCGGTGATCTCGGCGGCGAGCGCCTCGATGCGGTCCTTGCGGCGTGCGGTGAGCACGACCCGGAAGCCGGCGGCGGCCAGGGTGCGGGCGGTCGCGGCGCCGATGCCGCTGCTCGCGCCGGTGACGACGGCGATGGGGGTGGCGGCCATGGCGATCTCCTCGGACTGCTGATCGGTTACGGGGAAAGGATAGGCAGGCGTCGCGGCGGGTCCGCCGCGCGGGCGGCCGTGGGCTGTGCGGGTGGGGGAGAGCGCGTCAGGCCGGTGGGTTCATCGGATCAACCGATGGTTTCGGTACGTTCCGGACATGCTGATGCTGAGCAGAGGACTGTTGACGCGGCTGTCCGTCGTCGTCGCCCTGGCCGCCGCGACGACCGTGCCGACCGTGACCGCCACCGCGGTGCCGGTGGCGGACACCGACCCCGTCTCCTTCGCGGCGGCCGCCCCCGCCGCCCCCGCCGCTCCCGAGGCGGACGTCTCCCACCACGGTCATGTCTCCCTCTGGAGCGACCGGCTGGAGATCCGGCTGCGGACCGCGAACCGGGGGCCCGCCGATGTGCCCGCCTCGACGGTACGGCTGCGCTTCTCCGCGCCGCCGTCCGTGGGGCAGCGGCTTCCCGCCGGCTGCCTGTGGGGCGGCAGGGCCGCGGTGCTGTGCGAGACGGGCGCGCTGTCCTCCGGCGGAGGGGGCCGGCAGACCGCGCTGGACCTGCGGCTCGCGAGCCGTCCGGCCGAGGTGGTCGTCCGGGTCGACACCGTGTGGAACGGCGGGGTGCGCGACGCGGACACCGGGAACGACGTGCACGCGGTGCTGGCGCCCTCGACCGGGGACCCCTACGCCTTCTGAGCCGGCAGCCGCAGCCGCAGCCGCCGGGGGGCTGCGCCTACGCCGCCGCACCCCCGAAGTCGCGGACCGCCTCGGACACGATCGTCTCCAGGTGGCCGTGATGGGCGCCGCGCCAGTACACCCGGGAGCACTCCGTGCACTGGGCGAACACGTCGTACGCCTGCTGCGTGCCGTGCTCCAGCAGCCCGCTCACCGCGTCCTTGGCCGCCCCGGCCAGGATGCCGTTGCACGCGGTGCAGCGGGTCCACGGGGTCAGGGCCGGAGCGAAGCGGCCGAGGACGTCGCGGAGCTGCTCCTTGGGGCGGTCGCTGTAGACGTACGCCCCCGCCCAGATCTCGCGGCGGCGCAGCAGCCCGCGGTCCCGGGAGAGCAGGACGCGCCGCTCCCGCGCCGAGAGGGTGGCCAGGGCGGGGTCACCGATGTCCTCGCTCTCGTACGCCGCGTCGACGCCCAGGAGCCGCAACCTGCGGGCCAGCGTGCCGAGATGGACGTCGAGGAGGAAGCGCAGAGGCGCGCCGGGCACCTGCTGGGGGCGTGCCACGGGGCGCACCTCGATGTGCTCGCCGGGGCCGGGCACGTGCGAGCGGGCCACCGGGCCGCCGTTCACCAGCAGGGTGCCGGCCTCGGTGAGCGGGACGCCGAGGGACTCGATGACATGGCCGAGGGTCGAGGAGCCGTCGGTGGTGAGGGGCGTGGGCCCGCCGCGGCGGTCCTGCGGTACGAAGAGCCGCAGCTCAGGGGCTACTTCGAGGGTGATCTCGGGTCCGTTCACCCGGTCAGGATGCCATCGGGGCGGGACGGGGAGCCAGGGATTTGGCGGGGTGCGCGCCCGTGCGCCGTCAGCGCGCGGCGAAGGCCGTCGGGGGCACGCCCACCGTGGCGGTGAAGTCCCGGACCAGGTGCGCCTGGTCGCTGTAGCCGAGATCCGCCGCGAGCCGCGCCCAGTCGAGCGCCGGGTCGGATCCGGCGCGCTCCATCGCCTCGTGGATGCGGTAGCGGAGGATGACCCACTTGGGCCCCACCCCGACGTACGCGGCGAAGAGCCGTTGCAGGGAGCGGGGGGAGAGCCCCGCGTCCCGGGCCAGTCGTCCGACCCGGCGCACCGTGCGGTCGGTGCGCACCCGGTCGACGACGGCCATCGCGAGCGCGGCCTGCGGGTCGGGGACGGGCTCCAGGGCCAGCAGGAAGGCGTCCAGCGCGGCGACCCGCGCGTCCTCGTCGTCCGGGCCGAGGACCGCGTCGAGGGGCGGCGGAGTGCGCAGCACCGCGGCGGCGGCGATCCGGCGTCCGGTCAGGTCGCACAGGGCGTGCTCCGGTGCGAACGGGCGGAAGCCGCCGGGCCGGAACTGCACCCCGCAGACCCGCCCGCGGCCGGCCAGCTCCTGGGTGAAGAGCCCGGGACCGATGCCCGCGACCTCGGCGTACCCGGACCGTTCCCCGGGGGTCTGCCCTGCCTCGTGCCGCTGGAGGACCAGGTTCACCGACGGGTGCGGGACGACATGGGCGGCGTACGGCTCGGTGAGGTCCCAGTCGATCAGCCAGTAGTGCTCCAGGTACGGGCGCAGCGCGGCGGCGGGCTCGCGGCGGCGGAAGCGTACGCGGGCGAACAGGTCCGGGGCGTCGACGATGCCCCGGGTGTCGCGGCGGGGTCCGGCGGCCATGACCGTGATCCTAAGGGCTGTCCGGCCGGGGACGACGGGACGGCGCTCGGGCGCGCGGCCCGGACGCCTGTCGTCTTTCTTCAAGACGCGGGCCGGGCGCGGACGCAGGGTGGGAGGCATGACGGAGAAGATCAGTGAACTGCTGGACGCGGCGGCGGTCCGGGCCCTGCCCGTGGTCCGGGGCATCGACGACGCGCAGTTGGGCGACCGTACGCCCTGTGCCGCGTACGACGTACGGGCGCTGGTGAACCACCTGTTCCTGGTGGTCGTGAACTTCCGGGCCCTCGCGGCCCGCGAGGACGCGGATTTCGGCGGGGCGCCGGAGTTCGTGACGGGCGACTGGCGGGGCAGGTTCGGTGCGGAGACCGCCCGGCTGGTGGCGGCGTGGGACGCGCCGGGCGCCGAGGAGGGCACGGCCGGGAAGATGGGGCTGCCGGCCCGGACGGTGGGGCTCATGGTGCTCGGCGATCTGACCGTGCACGCCTGGGACCTGGCACGGGTGACCGGCGCGGACTTCGTGCCGGAGCCGAGGGTCCTCGACGTGCTGGGCCCGGGGCTCGCGGCGATGGCCCCGCAGGCCCGGGAGATGAAGGTGTTCGGCGAGCCGTTCCCGGTGGGGGAGGGGGCTAGCGCTTTCGAGCGGCTGCTGGCGGTGACGGGGCGCGATCCCCGGTGGCGTCCGACCGGAGACTGAGTCCGGCGGGCGGTCCGGTGGGACGCGGGGCGGCCGGGGCGTCGTAGAGGGGGCCGAGAGCGGCGTACGCGCCGTCGACGATCCCTTCGGCCAGGAGCAGCATGTCCTGCTCCGCCAGCCGGGCCGCCCGGTGGGTGTACGGGGACGGTGGCGCCGGGCGCCTGCGCCGCCACCAGCAGTCGCAGGCCGCGTAGATGCCGCCGCCGAAGACGAGCACGGGGATGGACAGGGCCAGCAGAACGTCGCCCACGGCGGACCTCCTCGATGGTCGATGTCCTGTGCATCGGCGTGCCGGGAGGGTCGGCTGAAGATTGGCCGTCGGCCAAATCTCCGCAATATACGGCTGGATTTGACCGAATGCGTGCGCGCGGGTGCGCCTGTTCGGTCGCTTCGACCGGTCGTACGGCCTCCGGGGGATCCCGGGTCAGGGCCAGACCAGGCAGTACGCCTGGTGTCCCGCGTCGTGCAGGCGGTGGGAGAAGTCCTGCCACTCGTGGAGCAGCTGGTAGACGTTGAAGGCGTCGCGCGGGCCGCCGCGGTCGGGGACCGTGGACCAGATGAAGGCCGCCGCGCCGACCGACTCCTCGCCGACGCCGCGCAGCGGGTCGACGACGGTCATCGGGAGCTTCACCACGGCGTAGTCGGGGTGGAGGACGACCAGTTCCAGCGGCGGGACCTTGTGCAGGGGTATGCCCTGGATCCCGGTCAGGACCATGGCGGCCACCGTCTCCGGCTTGATCTTGGTGAACATGCCGCCCATGCCCAGCTCGTCACCGCCGAGCTCCTCCGGGCGCATCGAGATGGGCACGCGTGCGGCGGTGGCGCCGTCCGGGGCGCCGAAGTACTTGTAGGTCACCCCCATCCCGCCCCCGCTCCTGGTCCCGGGGGGCGGCGTGCTGTCCGCGCCCCTGCTCTGTGCGCGCTCGGCCCTACGCCGGTGCCGCCCTCGCCGGGCAGGCTCGGGCCCCAGGTCGTCGGTCCCTTCGCCCACTCCGCCACCGCGATGCATATCTCATCCACCCGACTACTTCTTAGGAGACACAGCCCCCGCCGCGCAACCCGATCATCGTGTCAGTGACCTCCCCCGCGGGCGTGCGGTGAAACACCTGTCCGCAAGACCGTCCGTGCCTCTGACACCATGGCATGTGTGAGCTTTCCCTGTGCCGGCCCAGTTTCGCAGACGCGAGGGGGCTGACGCTCTTCCGTGATACGAGCGGAGCACGCCTCCTGCTCACCGGTGGCCGGGATTCCCCTGGATTCTCCGGCCCGGCCTCCCGATACCCGAATCGCAGATCAGGACCAAAGTGGCGTATTCATACGAAGCCCCAGTTTCGCAGTCGCTGTTCGACCGGGCGTCCGTCGTGACGCCCGGCGGCGTGAACTCACCCGTGCGTGCCTTCCGGGCCGTGGGCGGTACGCCCCGGTTCATGGTGTCCGGCACCGGTCCGTACCTCACCGATGCCGACGGCCGGGAGTATGTCGACCTCGTCTGCTCGTGGGGGCCGATGATTCTCGGCCACTCCCGCCCTGAGGTCATCGCAGCCGTCCAGGAAGCGGTCTCCCGGGGCACCTCCTTCGGCACGCCGGGCGAGGGCGAGGTCACGCTCGCCGAGGAGATCGTGGCGCGGATCGAGCCCGTCGAGCAGGTGCGCCTGGTCTCCTCCGGCACCGAGGCGACGATGTCGGCGATCCGGCTGGCCCGCGGTTTCACGGGCCGGGCCAAGGTCGTGAAGTTCGCCGGCTGCTACCACGGGCACGTGGACGCGCTGCTCGCCGCCGCCGGGTCGGGCCTGGCCACCTTCGGGCTGCCCGACACCCCGGGCGTCACGGGCGCCACCGCCGGGGACACCGTCGTGCTGCCGTACAACGACCTGGACGCGGTGCGGGCCGCCTTCGCCGCGCACCCGGGCGAGATCGCCTGCGTGATCACCGAGGCCTCGCCCGGCAACATGGGCGTCGTCCCGCCGGCGGACGGCTTCAACGCCGGGCTCAAGGAGCTGTGCGCGGCGAACGGCGCCCTGTACATCTCCGACGAGGTCATGACGGGCTTCCGTACGTCGAAGGCCGGCTGGTACGGCGTCGACGGCGTCCGGCCCGACCTGATGACCTTCGGCAAGGTGATGGGCGGCGGCTTCCCCGCCGCGGCCTTCGGCGGCCGCGCCGACGTGATGGCGCACCTCGCCCCGGCCGGCCCGGTCTACCAGGCGGGCACGCTCTCCGGGAACCCGGTCGCCACCGCCGCCGGGCTCGCCCAGCTGCGGCTGCTGGACGACGCGGCGTACGCGAAGCTCGACGCGGTCTCCGCCGAGCTGCGGGGCCTGGTGGGCGACGCGCTCACCAAGGAGGGCGTCGCGCACACGGTGTCGGCCGCGAGCAACATGTTCTCGGTGTTCTTCACCGACCGGCCGGTCCGGAACTACGACGACGCCAAGAAGCAGGAAGCTTTCCGCTTCACCGCCTTCTTCCACTCCATGCTGGAGCAGGGCGTCTACCTGCCGCCCTCCGCGTTCGAGTCCTGGTTCGTCTCCACGGCCCACGACGAGCGGGCGGTCGAGCGCATCGCCGCCGCCCTGCCCGCCGCGGCCCGTGCCGCATCGGAGGCCACCGCATGAGCGAGAACGTGCAGAGCGGGGACGCGAACCGCGCCGAGCTGACCGTGGTGCACGTGGTCCGGCACGGCGAGGTGCACAACCCGGACGGTGTGCTCTACGGCCGCCGCCCCGGCTACCACCTCTCCGACCTGGGCCGGAAGATGGCCGACCGGGTGGCCGAGCATTTGGAGAAGCGCGATGTCACCCATGTCGTCGCCTCCCCGCTGGAGCGCGCCCAGGAGACGGCCGCGCCCATCGCCAAGGCGCACGGCCTGGACCTGGCCACCGACGCCCGGCTGATCGAGGCCGCCAACGTCTTCGAGGGCAAGACCTTCGGGGTCGGCGACGGCGCGCTGCGCAAGCCGGACAACTGGAAGCACCTCACCAATCCGTTCAAGCCGTCCTGGGGCGAGCCGTACATCGAGCAGGTCGTCCGGATGATGGGCGCGCTGGACGCCGCCCGGGACGCGGCGCGCGGACACGAGGCGGTCTGCGTCAGCCACCAGCTGCCGATCTGGATCCTGCGTTCCTTCGTGGAGCGCCGCCGGCTGTGGCACGACCCGCGCAAGCGGCAGTGCACGCTGGCCTCGTTGACCAGCTTCACCTACCGGGGCGACGAGATCGTCTCGGTGGGCTACTCGGAGCCGGCCCGGGACCTGGTGCCCGCGCATCTGCTGGCCGGTGCCAAGCCGGTGAAGGGAAAGCCGGGGCAGTCCAAGGCGTTCGGCGCGTAGCCGCCGCCGGGAGGACATGACGGGACACGACGGGACCGGTCGCCGAAGCAACGGCGGCCGGTCCCGTCCCCTTTGCCGCCCTCTCCCCGCGCTCGTGCATGAGTTCGACGATCCGGGGAAGTCGATCCGTCGGCCGACGGCAGAACTGCGGAGGGTCGTCCCGGCGTCCCCTCTCAGGGTTGCCCGTAAAGGTGTGCGAGCGCCGCACGGATGTCGCGCCAAGATCGTCCGGGCGGTCGCAAGGTAAAGCGTAAAGAAAGTCCCCAAATGCACGGAACCGACGTGTTGCACACCTCATCTAATCCTTCAGCAGTTTGTATGGGCTTGAGATAAAACGACCGCAGATGAGGACGGCATGCGCGACATCAAACGAAGGGGACTGCTCGGGGCAGGGCTCGGCGCCGCAGCCGCGATCGGGCTCGCCGGCTGCGGCACCTCGGGATCCTCGGGCGACGGAGGGTCCGGCCAGGGCGGCAAGGGCGACACCGGCACCGGCGGCAACGGCAGCGGCAACGGCTCGCCGAAGAACAAGGTCCGGCTGATCGGTGACGGCTCGACCGCCGACACCGGCAAGCAGCCCCACCAGCCGCAGGCGCCCGTTCCGCTGGAACCCGGCCAGAAGCCGCCGCAGTTCGTGATCTTTTCCTGGGACGGCGCGGGCGAGGTCGGCAACGGACTCTTCCCGCGATTTCTCGAACTCGCCAAGGAACACGACGCGGCGATGACGTTCTTCCTCTCCGGCGTCTATCTGCTGCCCGAGTCGAAGAAGTCCCTCTACCGTCCGCCGAACAACCCCCGCGGCGCCTCCGACATCGGCTATCTCACCGACGACCACGTCAAGGACACACTGAAGTACGTGCGTCAGGCGTGGCTGGACGGCCACGAGATCGGCACCCACTTCAACGGGCATTTCTGCGGCGGTTCCGGATCGGTGGAGCGCTGGACCCCGGCGCAATGGCACAGCGAGATCAATCAGGCTGTGTCGTTCGTCACGGAATGGCGCACCAACACCGGCTGGGAGAACGAGGACCCGCTTCCGTTCGACTATCGCAAGGAACTGATCGGCGGCCGCACCCCCTGCCTGCTCGGCCAGGACAACCTCCTGCCGACCGCGAGCAAGCTGGGCTGGCGCTACGACGCCAGCTCGCCCGGCGGCCGTCAGACCTGGCCGGTTAAGCGCGGCGGCGTCTGGGACCTGCCGCTGCAGGCGATGCCGTTCCCCGGGCACTCCTTCGAGGTGCTCTCGATGGACTACAACATCCTCGCCAATCAGTCGCAGAATTCGACGAAGGGCATGCCCTCGCGTTATCCGGGCTGGCGCACCCAGGCGACCGGGGCGTATCTCGCCGGATTCCAGCGCGCGTACGAGTCGAATCGTGCGCCGTTCTACATCGGCAACCACTTCGAGGAGTGGAACGGCGGCATCTATATGGATGCCGTGGAAGAAGTGATCAAGAAGGTCGCGGACAAGGACGACGTGCGTCTCGTCTCGTTCCGGCAGTACGTCGACTGGCTCGACGTACAGGATCCCGCCGTTCTCGCCAAGCTCCGGACCCTGGACGTCGGTCAGGCGCCCGCCGGCGGTTGGAACTCCTTCTTTAAACAGGCCTGACAAGGGGCTTTACGGGCACCGAGGGGGGCGCGGGGAAGCCCGGAAACTGCCATGCGAAACTTTTCACATGAGCTTTGGCCGCGCGTCCCGACGCCGCTTCACCCTGCTCGCCACCACCGCTGTGGCCGGTGCCCTGGCGCTGTCCGCGTGCGGCGGCGGCAACAAGGCCGGGGGCGGCGGCAACACCAACTTCGTCACCGGCAGCGGGGGTATCTCCACCGTCGCGAAGGGCGACCGGGTGGCGGCGCCGAAGCTCGACGGCAACAGCCTCGAGGGCAAGCCGCTCGACCTCGCCGACTACCGGGGCAAGGTCGTCGTGCTCAACGTCTGGGGCTCCTGGTGCGGCCCCTGCCGCCTGGAGGCGAAGTACTTCGCGCAGGTCTCCCAGGAGACGGCCGACCAGGGCGTCCGGTTCGTGGGGATAAACACCCGGGACCCCGAGCGGGACAAGGCGATCAACTTCGAGAAGGACTACGGGGTCGAGTACCCGAGCTTCTACGACCCGATCGGCAAGCTCATCCTCCGCTTCCCCAAGGGCACCCTGAACCCGCAGGCCATCCCGTCCACCGTGGTCATCGACCGGGACGGGAAGATCGCGGCCCGCACGCTCCAGGCGCTCGACGCGGACGAGCTCCGCAAGATGATCGACCCGATCATCGCGGAGAAGTGATCCGGTGACCCCGCTCGCCGCCCACTCCGAGACCATCACGCTGGCTGCGTACAACGAGACCGTCATGAGCGGGACCCTGCTGGTGTCCCTGCCCATCGCCCTGCTGGCCGGTCTCATCTCCTTCTTCTCCCCGTGCGTGCTGCCCCTCGTGCCCGGCTATCTGAGTTACGTCACCGGCGTCAGCGGCACCGACCTCGCCGAGGCCCGGCGCGGCCGGGTCGTGACGGGCGCCGCGCTCTTCGTCCTCGGCTTCACCGTCGTCTTCGTCTCGGGCGGAGCGCTCTTCGGCTACTTCGGCCGGGAGCTCCAGGTGCACGCCGAGGTGTTCAACAGGATCCTCGGCGTCCTGATGATCCTCATGGGCGTCTTCTTCATGGGGCTCCTGCCGGGTGTGACGCAGCGCGAGTTCCGGTTCCACAAGCGGCCGGTGACCGGACTGGCCGGCGCACCGCTGCTCGGCGCCCTCTTCGGGATCGGCTGGACACCCTGCATCGGCCCGACGTTCGCCGCCGTGAGCACGCTCGCGTTCACCGAGGGCACCGCCGGACGCGGCGCGATACTGACCGTCGCGTACTGTCTCGGACTCGGTGTCCCGTTCGTCCTGGCCGCGGTGGCCTTCCGCAAGGCGCTCGGCGCGTTCGGCTGGGTCAAGCGCCACTACGCATGGGTGATGCGGATCGGCGGCGGCATGATGATCGTGACCGGAATCCTGCTGCTGACCGGTGCGTGGGCCACGCTCATGCAGCACATGCAGAGCTGGTCCAGCGGCTTCGTTGTAGGGATCTGAGTTCATGACCAAGGCGAACAGCACGCAGACGCGGCAGGACGAGGACGAGCGCGAACAGGGCTCCGCCCACGGCGCGGCCGGCGAGCGGCTCTCCACCGCGCCCCGCGAGGAGCGCCCCGACACCGGCGCGGGCGTGCCCGCGATGGGCGTGATCGGCTGGGCGCGCTGGTTCTGGCGTCAGCTCACCTCGATGCGCGTCGCGCTGATCCTGCTCTTCCTGCTCTCCCTCGGCGCGATCCCGGGGTCGCTGATCCCGCAGACCAGCGTCGACGACATGAAGGTGCAGGCCTTCAAGGACCAGCACACCACCCTCACCCCGCTCTACGAGACGCTCCAGCTCTTCGACGTCTACAGCTCGGTGTGGTTCTCCGCGATCTACATCCTGCTGTTCGTCTCGCTCATCGGCTGCATCGTGCCGCGCACCGGTCAGTTCGTCGGCCAGCTGCGCAGCCGCCCGCCGGGCGCGCCGAATCGGCTGACGCGGCTGCCCGCGTACACCACCTGGCGCACCGACGCGGAGCCCGAGGAGGTCCGCGAGGCGGCCCTCGCCCTCCTGCGCAAGCGGCGTTTCCGGACGCACGAGGTGGGCGACGCGGTCGCCGCCGAGAAGGGCTACCTCCGCGAGGCCGGGAACCTGGTCTTCCACATCGCCCTGATCGTGATGCTGATCGCCTTCGCCTCCGGGCAGCTCTTCAAGTCCGAGGGCGGCAAGCTGGTCGTCGAGGGCGACGGCTTCTCCAACACGCTCACCCAGTACGACGACTTCACGTCGGGCTCCCTCTACGACTCCGACTCGCTGGCCCCGTTCAGCTTCGTGCTGGACGACTTCGTCGGTACGTACGAGAAGAGCGGTCCGCAGCGCGGCACCCCGCGCACCTTCGAGGCCCGGGTGACCTACACCGAGGGAGCCGAGGGCGCGGAGCGCAAGGGCGTGATCAAGGTCAACGAGCCGCTCGTCGTGGACGGCACCAAGGTCTATCTGATCGCCCACGGCTACGCGCCCGTCGTCACCGTCCGGGACGGCGCGGGCAAGGTCGTCTCGCGGTCCGCCGTCCCGCTGCTGCCGATCGACGACAACATCACCTCGTCCGGTGCCATCAAGGTGATGGACGGCTACAAGGACAAGAAGGGCGTCAAGACCCAGCTGGGCTTCAAGGCGTTCTTCGTGCCGACCTTCGCCGGCCAGGGCAAGGGCCAGATGTTCTCGCAGTTCCCCGGCCTGGATTTCCCCGTGCTGGCGCTCAGCGCCTACCAGGGCTCTCTCGGCGTCGACTCCGGACTCGCGCAGAACGTCTACCAGCTCAACACGTCCAAGATGAAGGAGTTCAAGGACTCCGACGGTGAGCTGCTCAAGAAGATGATGCGCCCCGGCGAGAAGATGGATCTGCCCGACGGCGCCGGATCCATCACCTTCGAGGGCGTCGAGGAGTGGGCCAGCTTCCAGGTCTCGCAGCAGCCGGGCAACGGCTGGGCGCTCGGCGGATCCGTCGCCGCCATCGCCGGCCTCGCCGGGTCGCTGTTCATCCAGCGCCGCCGGGTGTGGGTGCGGACGGTCCGGGGCGCCGACGGCGTCACGGTCGTGGAGATGGCGGGCCTGGGCCGCAGCGAGTCGGCGAAGCTCCCCGAGGAACTGGGCGACCTCTCGGCCGCTCTCGTCACCACGGCGCCCGTCGCCGCCGCCCCGGAGAAACCGGACGCGCCGGACGGGTCCGGTACGACCGATGCCACGAACGAGGCCGGGAGCCGGCCCGTACATCCTGCCGAAGCACCTGCCGAAGGGGCTGAGAAGTGAATCTCGCCGCCGCAACCAACGAGAGCCTGGCGCACACCAGCAATGTGCTGATCTATTCGTCGATGGCCGTCTACACCCTGGCCTTCTTCGCGCACATCGCGGAGTGGGTCCTCGGCAGCCGCAGCAAGGTCGGCCGCACGGCCGCCGCGCTGTCCGGCTCCGGAGCCGTCGCTGCCGCTGCCGCCGCCCCGGTGGTGAAGGCGCAGTCCGGCGGCACCGCGGTGCTGGAGCGGCCCGAGGTCGTCACCCGCGCCGCCGCCGGGACCCGTGAGGTGCCCGACGGCCCGGGGGCGGCGGGCGGCACGTTCAAGGGCGACCTGTGGGGCCGGATCGCGGTCTCACTGACCGTGGTCGCGTTCCTCGTCGAGGCGGGCGGCGTCGCCACCCGCGCCCTGTCGGTGCAGCGGGCCCCCTGGGCCAACATGTACGAGTTCTCCATCACCTTCTCCACGGTGGCGGTCGGCGCCTACCTGGTGCTGCTCGCGCTGAAGAAGAACGTCCGCTGGATCGGCCTCCCGCTGGTCACCACGGTCCTGCTGGACCTCGGCATCGCGGTCACGACGCTCTACACCGACAGCGACCAGCTGGTGCCCGCACTGCACTCGTACTGGCTGTGGATCCACGTCTCGACCGCGATCATCTGCGGCGCGGTCTTCTACCTCGGCGCGGTCGGCACGGTCCTCTACCTCTTCCGCGACAGCTACGAGAACAAGCTCGCCTCCGGTGGCACCCCGGGGAAGTTCGCCGCCTCCGTGATGGAGCGGCTGCCCTCGGCGTCCTCGCTGGACAAGTTCGCGTACCGGATCAACGCGGCCGTCTTCCCGCTGTGGACGTTCACGATCATCGCGGGCGCGATCTGGGCGGGCGACGCCTGGGGCCGGTACTGGGGCTGGGACCCCAAGGAGGTCTGGTCCTTCATCACCTGGGTCGCCTACGCCGCCTATCTGCACGCCCGCGCCACCGCCGGCTGGAAGGGCCGCAAGGCCGCCTATCTGGCGCTCGTCGCCTTCGCCTGCTGGCTGTTCAACTACTACGGCGTGAACATCTTCGTCTCCGGCCTGCACTCCTACGCGGGGGTCTGAGACCGGAAACACCCGGCTCCCCGGACGGATCTCCGTCCGGGGAGCCGTTGCGCGTCAGCCCAGCGGAGTGTCCAGAACCGCCTTGCGGTGGCTGAACGTCTCCAGGGAGTACGGGCCGTGGTAGCTGCCCATGCCGCTCTCGCCGACCCCGCCGAACGGCAGGTCCGAGACGGTGAGATGGGCCAGCGGCAGGCCGATGCCGACCGCCCCCGATGACGTCTCGGCCAGCAGCCGCCGCCGTACGGTGTCGGAATCGGTGAACGCGTACAGCGCCAGCGGCTTGTCCCGGTCGTTGATGAAGCCGATCGCTTCGTCCAGGCCGTCCACCGTGACCAGCGGCAGGATCGGCCCGAAGATCTCCTCGCCCATCACCGGGGCGTCCGGGGCGACCTCGGCCAGCACGGTCGGCGCGATGTACTTCGTCGCCCGGTCGTGGTCGCCGCCGACCACCGTGCGGCCGGAGTCCAGCAGCCCGGTCAGCCGGTCGAAGTGACGCTCGTTCACGATCCGCCCGTACTCCGGGTGGTCCGCCGGGTCCGCGCCGAACTGCTTCTCCACCGCGCCCGCCAGCGCGTTGGCGAGGGCCGGGGCGGTCTCCGGGTCCGTCAGCACGTAGTCGGGGGCCACACAGGTCTGTCCGGCGTTGAGGAACTTCCCCGCTACCAGCCGGGCGGCGACCGCGGCCAGGTCCGTGCCCCGGTCGACGAAGACCGGCGACTTGCCGCCCAGCTCCAGGGTGACCGGCGTCAGATGCTTCGCCGCGGCCGCCATCACGATCCGGCCGACCGTGCCGTTGCCGGTGTAGAAGATGTGGTCGAACCGCTGCTCCAGCAGGGCCGTCGTCTCCTCGACCGCGCCCTCCACGACCGCGACCGCTTCGGGGTCCAGGTACCGCGGCAGCAGCCGGGCCACGGCGGCGGAGGTCGCGGGCGCCAGCTCGCTGGGCTTGGCCACCACGCAGTTCCCGGCCGCGAGCGCGCCCACGACCGGGGCGAGCAGCAGCTGCACCGGATAGTTCCAGGGGGCGATGACCAGGACGACGCCGAGCGGGTCCAGCACGGTACGGGCCTCGGCGCCGGTGGGGGCCAGATGCGGCGGTACGGGGGCGGGCTCGGGGCGCAGCCAGTGGGCCAGGTGCTCCAGCGTGTGGTCGATCTCCCGCACGGTGAAGTCGATCTCGGTGCGGTACGCCTCCTCGGGGCCCTTGCCGAGATCGGCGCGGAGCGCGTCCGCGAGGTCGTCGCCGTGCTCGGTGAGCAGGGCGCGCAGCCGCTCCAACTGGCCGGTGCGCCAGGCGAGGTCCCTGGTGCGGCCGGTGCGGAAGGAGGCCCGGAGGCGGGCGACGAGGTGGGCGGGGGTTTCGGACATGGGGGGCTCCTCAAGAGGATCACGCGGTGGTGCCTGCTTCTGCGTCACCTCTTCGAGGATGGCCGACGCCGCCCCCGCGACGCGCCCACCGCGCCGGTCGGAAGGATCACCCCGGTCGGCCGGAATAACGGGTCAGGAAGTGGGCGGGGTCTTGTCGTCGGGGTTCGTCCCGCCGTCCCGGCGGCCCTGCTCCTGCTCCCGTTCCGGCTCCTCCTCGACGGCCTCGGCCTCGGCGTCCTTGTCGTCCTTGAGCGACTTGAGGAAGTCCGGGTTGTCGTCCGGGGCCACCCACTGCTGCCGCCTGCTCCGCTGCCACGAGGAGGGTCCGGCGCCCCCGGGGCTGTTGTGGCGGGCCTTGCCGGCGACGAGCCAGACGACCGGGCCGACGATCCAGAACAGCAGGATGATGAAGACCCAGGCGACCTTCGGCAGATGCTTGGTGTCCTCCTCCGAGGTGTTCAGGCAGTCGATGAACGCGTAGATCGTCAGAGCCAGCGGGACGATGAACAGCAGGGCTCTCATGGTGCGTCCCCCAGTGGGCGGCGGCGGGGCTCGGTGTTCCCCCGGTGTCGCGGCCAGGGTACCGGCTTGCCGCCGCGGATCCGGGGCCCGGCAGCGGGGAGCCCCGGCGGGGCCGCGCGGGCGGGGATGACAAACTGGACCGCATGGCTTACGACGATCTTCGCTCCCTGCTCCGGGCTCTCGAGCGCGATGGTGATCTCAAGCGCGTCAAGGTCGAGGTCGACCCCCACCTGGAGGTCGGTGAGATCGTCGACCGGGTCAACAAGGCGGGTGGGCCCGCTCTGCTGTTCGAGAACGTCAAGGGGTCCTCGATGCCCCTGGCCATGAACGTCTTCGGTACCGACCGGCGTCTCCTGAAGGCCCTGGGCCTGAAGGCGTACAGCGACATCAGCGACAAGATCGGCGGGCTCCTCAAGCCGGAGCTGCCGCAGGGCTTCGTCGGGGTGCGGGAGGCCTTCGGGAAACTCGGCTCGATGGTGCACGTGCCGCCGAAGAAGGTGAAGTCCGGCGACGCGCCCGTCCAGGAAGTGGTGCTGACCGGCGACGACGTCGACCTGGACAAGCTGCCCGCGCTGTTCACCTGGCCCGAGGACGGCGGATCGTTCTTCAACCTCGGCCTCACCCACACCAAGCACCCCGAGAACGGCGTCCGGAACCTGGGCCTCTACCGGCTCCAGCGCCACGACAAGCGCACCATCGGGATGCACTGGCAGATCCACAAGGACAGCGCCAACCACTACCAGGTCGCCGCCCGGCGCGGTGAGCGGCTGCCGGTCGCCATCGCCTTCGGCGCGCCGCCCGCCGTGACGTACGCCTCCACCGCGCCGCTGCCCGGGGACATCGACGAGTACCTCTTCGCCGGGTTCGTCCAGGGCAAGCGGATCGAGATGGTCGACTGCAAGACCGTGCCGCTTCAGGTCCCCGCGCAGGCCGAGGTCGTCATCGAGGGCTGGCTGGAGCCGGGCGAGATGCTCCCCGAGGGCCCGTTCGGGGACCACACCGGCTTCTACACCCCGCAGGAACCGTTCCCCGCACTGACCATCGACTGCGTCACCATGCGCAAGCGGCCGCTGCTCCAGTCCATCGTGGTGGGCCGCCCGCCGACCGAGGACGGGCCGCTGGGCCGGGCCACGGAGCGGTTCTTCCTGCCGCTGCTGAAGATCATCGTGCCGGACATCGTGGACTACCACCTGCCGGAGTCGGGCGGCTTCCACAACTGTGCGATCGTCTCGATCGACAAGAAGTACCCGAAGCACGCGCAGAAGGTGATGAGCGCGATCTGGGGCGCGCACATGATGTCGCTGACCAAGCTGATCGTGGTGGTGGACTCCGACTGCGACGTCCACGATCTGCACGAGGTCGCCTGGCGGGCGCTCGGCAACACCGACTACGCCCGCGACCTCACGGTCACCGAGGGCCCCGTCGACCATCTGGACCACGCCTCCTACCAGCAGTTCTGGGGCGGCAAGGCGGGCATCGACGCCACCAGGAAGCTGCCCGCCGAGGGCTACACCCGGGACGGGGGCTGGCCGGAGATGGTCGAGTCCGACCCGGAGACGGCGGCGAAGGTCGACCGCCGCTGGAAGGAATACGGACTGTGACCAGTGCGGCAGAAGCGGCGTCCGTCCACGGGCCCGCACCGTCGAACAGCAGGGTGAAGGCCTTCTTGCGGCTGGTGATGATCGAGCACTCGGTCTTCGCGCTGCCCTTCGCGTACATCGCCGCGCTGACCGCGATGTTCCTGCTGGACGGCACCATCCACTGGGGCACGCTGCTGCTCGTCACGCTGGCGATGGTGGGCCTGCGGACGTTCGCGATGGCGGCCAACCGGATCATCGACCGGGAGATCGACGCCCGCAACCCGCGCACCGCGGGCCGCGAGCTGGTGACCGGTGCGGTGTCGGTGAGGTCCGCGTGGACCGGGGCGCTCGTCGCGCTCGTCGTCTTCCTGGGCGCGGCGGCCCTGCTCAACCCGCTGTGTCTGGCGCTCGCGCCACTGGCCGTCGTGCCGATGGTGGTCTACCCGTACGGCAAGCGGTTCACGAGTTTCCCGCACGCCATCCTGGGCCTCGCGCAGGCCATCGGGCCGGTCGGCGCCTGGCTCGCGGTGACCGGCAGCTGGTCGTGGGACGCGGTGATCCTCGGGCTCGCGGTCGGCATCTGGATCGGCGGCTTCGACCTGATCTTCGCCTGCCAGGACGTCCGGGCCGACCGGGCCCACGGGGTGCTCTCCTTCCCGGCGCGCTTCGGGATCCCGGCCGCGCTGTGGGGCGCGCGGGTGTGCCACGCCGTCACGACCGGGCTGCTGGTGTGGTTCGGGCTGGCCACGGACGCCGAGGTCTTCTACTGGATCGGCATGGTCATCGTCGCGGTGGCGTTCGTGTACGAGCACCGGGTGGTGCGGCCGCACGACCTGTCCCGGCTGAACCGCGCGTTCTTCTCGGTGAACGGCTTCATCGGCATCGCGCTGTTCGCCTGCGCACTGCTCGACCTGCTGGTGCGCGGCCTGACCCCGTAGGGGTGTTGGCCGGGCGGGGCCCGGGGCTCAGACCGTGACGAGGTTGTCCGGTGCGCCGCGCGGCCGGCGGAAGAAGAAGGCCGCCGCCACCCCGCCGATCAGCCCGAACAGGTGCCCCTGCCAGCTGACGCCCGACTGGGTGGGCAGGACGCCCCACAGGAGCGAGCCGTAGACCACGGCGACGCCGACGCCTATGAGGACGTCCCAGGGGCGGCGGTCCACGAAGCCGCGGACCAGCAGATAGCCGAGCAGCCCGAAGACCACGCCGGACGCGCCGAGCGTCACCGTGTTCGACGGGGCCGTCAGCCAGACGCCGAGGCCGCTGACCAGGACGACCGTCACGACGACGGCGGCGAACCGGCGCAGCCCCGCGAGGGCGGTGATGAAGCCGAGGACCAGCAGCGGCACGCTGTTGGAGGCCACATGGTCCCAGCCGCTGTGCAGGAACGCGGCGGGCACCACGTCCCGCAGCTCGGCGGGGTCGCGCGGGCTGATGCCGTAGGTGTCCAGGGCGTTGCCCGTGGCCGCGTCGATTCCCTCGAGGACCCACAGCAGGGCCACCCAGCCCGCCATCAGGATCCCGGCGGTCAGGGCCCGCCCGCTGCCGGTGGAGCCGTTGCTCGTGGTGCGGTCGGTGGTCCAGAAATCGCCCATGATCCGTCCCTGCCCCCGGGTTGCCCGTCACCGGGGGAACGTCTGGGGCGCCCGCCCGGTTCCGGGTGCCGCGTGCGGGGGCGTGCCGGATAGGCTCGCAGGTGTGGAATCCGGGACTTCAGTGACTCATCAGCAGCGGCGGCCTTGGATTGTCGGGGTGTCCGGTGCTTCGGGGACCCCGTTCGCGGCCGCGGTCCTGCGCGGGCTCCTGGCGGCCGGCGAGAGCGTGGACCTGGTGGTGAGCCGGGCCTCGCGCCTCACCCTGCTGGACGAGACCGGCATCGCGTTCCGGGACGGGCACTGGCGCGAGGATCTGCGCGGCTGGCTGGATCGCGGCGCCGACGGGAAGCCCGACGCGTTCGCGGTGCGGGACGCGGAGCTGGAGCGCGTACGCCATTGGCCGGCCGGCGATCTGGCCGCCGGGCCGTCCTCCGGGTCGTACCCGGCGAGGGGGATGCTCATCGTGCCGGCCTCGACGGCCTGTGTGGCCGGAGTGGCGCTCGGTCTGTCGAAGGATCTGCTCCAGCGGGCCGCGAGCGTGACGCTCAAGGAGCGCCGCCCGCTCGTCGTCGCGGTGCGCGAGACCCCGCTGAGCGGCCAGACGCTGAAGCAGATGGTGGCCCTGGACGAGGCGGGCGCGATCGTGCTGCCCGCCTCTCCGGCGTTCTACGCGGGCGCGACGCACATCCAGGACCTGGTGGACTTCGTCGCGGGGCGGGTGCTGGACGCGGCAGGAGTGCCGCACCGGCTGTACCGCCGTTGGGAAGGAGAGCTCGGTGGCGCCTCCCGGACCCCTCGGGACCGATAGGCCCTGGTCAGCGCTTCTTGTGCGCGCGGGGGGAGCGGGTCTTGTCGACGCGGTGCGCGGCGGCGGGCTGGTGGGCACGCGAGCGGTTGGCCAGGTCCTGCAGCTCGCGCATCCGGGCGTAGGCCATCTCGATCGTGTACACGGTGAAGTTCACTCCTGAAGATTCGAAAGCGTTTCTTGGATGTTCTAGAAGATTTACAGGGCCTCAGCCCTGCATGCCTTAGATTCTACACGTAAACTCGCGGTACTGCTGAACAATGGAAGGTCTCAGTCATATGGACGCGGTGGACAGGCAGCTCATCCAGGCCCTCAGGGAGAACGGCAGGGCCTCGTACGCCGAGCTCGGGCGGCTCGTGGGGCTCTCGGGGCCCAGCGTCACCGACCGCATCAATCGGCTGGAAACCGCCGGGGTCATCATCGGGTACCGCGCCACGGTCGACTCCGCGTCGCTGGGCCTCGGCGTGACCGCGCTCATCGGGATCTCGCTCTCGGACGCGGCCGACCACGAGGACGTGGCGCGCCGGCTGAAGGACCTCGCGGAGATCGAGGACTGCTGGTTCATCGCGGGCGACGACTCGTACATGCTCAAGGTCCGGGTCGGCGACGTGGACGGCCTGGAGAAGACGATCCGCCGCCTCAGCGGCACGAAGGGCGTCTCCCGGACCCGTACGACGATCGTGCTCTCCACCAAGTGGGAGAACCGGGTCGGAGAACTCCCCGAAGAGGTGTAGGCGCGGAGCGCCGTAAAGGGGGCCCCTCCCGCCCGAAGTGTGGGGGAGTACGGTTGGCCGAAGTCTGATACACGGAGATATGGGAGGCGGTCTAGTGGACGCGGGACTCAAGCGCGAGCTGGAGGAGAAGGTCCGGGCCGGCGAGCGGCTGACCCGCGAGGACGGGATCGCCCTCTACGCGTCCGACGACCTGGCGTGGCTGGGCGGACTGGCGCACGAGGTGCGCATGCGCAAGAACGGCGACGTGGTGCACTTCAACGTCAACCGTCACCTCAACATGACCAATGTGTGCACCGCCTCGTGCGCCTACTGCTCGTTCCAGCGCAAGCCGGGCGAGAAGGACGCGTACACGATGCGCATCGAGGAGGCCGTCCGTCTCGCCCAGGCGATGGAGGGCGAGAACCTCACCGAGCTGCACATCGTCAACGGGCTCCACCCGACCCTCCCGTGGCGCTACTACCCGCGTTCGCTCAGCGCGCTGAAGGAAGCCCTGCCGAACGTCGCGCTGAAGGCGTTCACGGCGACGGAGATCCACCACTTCGAGACGATCTCCGGTCTCTCGGCCTCCGAGATCCTCGACGAGCTGATCGAGGCCGGCCTCGAATCGCTGACCGGCGGCGGTGCGGAGATCTTCGACTGGGAGGTCCGCCAGCACATCGTCGACCACCGCACCCACTGGGAGGACTGGTCGCGCATCCACCGCCTCGCGCACGAGAAGGGGCTCAAGACCCCCGCGACGATGCTGTACGGGCACATCGAGGAGCCCCGTCACCGCGTCGACCACGTGCTGCGGCTGCGGGAGATGCAGGACGAGACCGGCGGCTTCCAGGTCTTCATCCCGCTGCGCTACCAGCACGACTTCGTGGACATGAAGGACGGCAAGGTCCGCAACAGGCTCCAGGCGCGCACGACGATGGCGACCGGCGCCGAGGCGCTGAAGACCTTCGCGGTCTCCCGGCTGCTCTTCGACAACGTGCCGCACGTCAAGGTGTTCTGGGTGATGCACGGTGTGCAGACCGCCCAGCTCGCGTTGCAGCACGGTGCGGACGACATGGACGGCTCGGTCGTCGAGTACAAGATCACGCACGACGCCGACGACTTCGGCACGCCGAACAAGCTCGGCCGTGAGGATCTGCTGGACCTGATCCGCGACGCCGGTTTCCGGCCCGTCGAGCGGAACACCCGGTACGAGATCCTGCGCGAGTACCCGGGCCCGGAGGCCGACCGGCGCGAGTCGCCGCAGCCGATGCGCGTCTGACGCGTCTCTCCTCGCACTCCGAGCAAGCCCCGGCCGCCGTCCCCGGCCGGGGCTTTCCCGCGTTTCGGACAGGGATTGAGTGCGGTGGAAGTAATGGTTACCCTGCCCTTATGGCGCTTACCTTCGAACTGGATCCCGCGTTCACCCCCGCCCTGCGCGACGGCATCACCGCTCTCTGGGCCGATGTCAGCAACGCGGGGGGCGCCGTCGGCTTCGTCCCGCCCGTCACGGCCGAGGAGATCCGGCCCGAACTGCTCAAGCACCTCGTCGCCATCGAGGACGGCCGCACCCGGCTGCTGGTCGGCCGTGACGAGGACGGCGCCGTCGCCGCGACCGCGTTCCTCGCGCTCAACACGCACCGCCTGATGAAGCACTGGCTGTGGCTCTACACCGTCATGGTCCACCCCCGCCACCAGGGCAAGGGGTACGGCCGCGACCTCATGGCCGCCACCGCCGGCGCCGCCCGCTCCGTCGAGGGCATCGAGGCGATCCGTCTCACCTGCCGGGGCGGCACCGGGGCCGACCGCTTCTACGCCGCCTGCGGATACAAGGAGGTCGGCCGGGTGCCGGACGCGATCCGGGTCGCTCCCGGCGACGACCGGGACGACATCGTCATGCTGCTGCCGCTGGGTCCGGCGGCCCCCTGAGCCGGGAGAGGCAGCCCCCTCGACCGGGAGAAGCAGCCCCCTCAACCGAGAGAAAGCGGACCATGCTTCACTGGACGGGCAGAAGCGTGTCGAGAGTTCATGGGAAGAGAGGGCCGGTCGTGTCCGCTGCCAAGCCGAGCGCGTTGATCCGTTACACGGCGTTGCGCCTGCTGATCTTCGTCGGCTGCTTCTTCGTCGCCGGTGTCGCCGTCCACTTCGGGCTGGTGCCCTCCGGACTCGGAGGCTCCAACATCGTCTGGGTGATCCTCCTCGGTCTCCTTCTCTCCGCCCCGCTCAGCTATGTGCTGCTGCGCAGGCAGCGCGACGAGATGTCCGAGCAGATCGTCTCGACCGTCGACCGCACCAAGGCGCGCCTCGACGCCAACCGCACCCGCGAGGACGCGATCCAGTAGCGGCCGGTGGCGCACCCCGTCCAGCCGACGCGCCGGACCCGCCTGTAGGCGCCACGTAAGCTTCCTCACACGCGCGCGCCGTGCGCGCCCCCTTCTCACCGGACCCCGGGCCGGAGCCGACCGCTCCAGTACCGGGGTCCGTGGCGTTCTGCGGGGCTTTCCGGTCGTTCCCGGCCGGTGGAGCCCCGCCCCGGAACCAAAGAAGGACTTTGAGGTTCCCAAAGTTCAAGTGTTAACGTATTCGACATGAAGACAGCTGTGCGCCTCCGTCATGCCGCGAGCATCCCGCTCGTGGCGCGCCTGCATGTCGATCTCTGCCGCTGTATGTCCGCGGTCTGTTGCCACAAGGTCTGATACGGCATCATGCAGCGGCGCCGCCCCTGACGCGGGCGCCGCGACCCCGTCCCCGTTCCACCGCACGACCGCACGGACTGCCTCCGTGCGTCCCGATGCGTCCTTAACTGGAGTGTGTCCGTGTCCGCGAACCCCGCGTCCGCCGCCCCCGAGGCCGAGCAGCCCACCGGCTCCGGCTCAGGCTTCCGTATACCCAAGGTCCCCTTCTGGGCCCAGATCGTCGCCGGTCTGGTGCTCGGCGTGCTGCTCGGCTGGCTGGCCCGCAGCCAGGACCTCGGCTGGCTCGTCACCACCCTCGACGAGATCGGCTCGCTCTTCGTCCAGCTCCTGAAGCTGGCCGTCGCACCGCTGGTCTTCTTCGCGATCCTGGTGTCGATCACCAATCTGCGCCAGGTCAACAACGCCGCCCGGCTGGCGACCCGCACCCTGCTCTGGTTCATGATCACCTCACTGATCGCGGTCGCCATCGGCCTCGCGATCGGCCTGGTCACCAACCCGGGCTCCGGCACCGGTCTCACGCCGAAGGACGGCGAGCTCTCCGAGACCAAGGGCAGCTGGATCGACTTCCTGACCGGCATCGTCCCGGACAGCGTGATCACGCCGTTCACCGAGCTGAACGTGCTCCAGATCGTCTTCATGGCCGCCGTCGCCGGTATCGCCGCCCTCAAGCTCGGCGAGAAGGCCCAGCCGATCCTCACCCTCAGCCAGTCGATCCTGGAGCTGCTCCAGAAGGCCCTGTGGTGGGTCATCCGCCTCGCCCCGATCGGCACCATCGGCCTCATCGGCTACGCCATCGCCGACTACGGCTGGGACCTCATCGGCAAGTACGCGACGTTCACCGCCGACGTCTACATCGGCTGCGCCATCGTGATGTTCGGCGTCTACCCGCTGCTCCTGGCCACCGTCGCCAAGGTCAGCCCGCTCCAGTTCTTCAAGGGCGCCTGGCCCGCGATCCAGCTCGCCTTCGTCTCCCGCTCCTCGGTCGGCACCATGCCGGTCACCCAGCGGGTCACCGAGCGCCTCGGCGTTCCGAAGGAGTACGCCTCCTTCGCCGTGCCGTTCGGCGCGACCACGAAGATGGACGGCTGCGCCGCGATCTACCCGGCGCTGGCGGCGATCTTCATCGCGCAGATCTTCGACGTGCAGCTGGGCATCGGCGACTACCTGCTGATCGCCTTCGTCTCGGTGATCGGCTCGGCGGCCACCGCCGGTCTCACCGGCGCGACGGTCATGCTGACCCTCACCCTGTCCACGCTGGGCCTCCCGCTGGAGGGCGTCGGCCTGCTGATGGCCATCGACCCGATCCTGGACATGATGCGCACCGCCACCAACGTGGCCGGCCAGGCGCTGGTCCCGGTGATCGTCGCGGCCCGCGAGAAGATCCTCGACCACGACGCGTACAACTCCGCTTCGGCCTCCCCGATCGACGGCTTCGGCGACGCCGACCGGGACGAGGTCCGCGACGCGGAGACCAAGAGCGCGGTGCCCGTCACCGCCTGACGCCCCACGGCGGTCGGCAGTCCTGACAGCGCCCCCGGACCACGTCTTCGTACGCGGTCCGGGGGCGCTGTCCTGTCCTGCTGGGTCAGGGGTGCTGGAAGAGGACCTCGGGGTTGGCCGGGGTCGGGCCGTCGAGCAGCCGGGCGGGCCGGCCGCGCAGGCTCCGGTCGAAGAAGGCGGTCACATAGCTCCGGGTGATCACGGTCGAGCGGTGGGCGGAGAGGTCCGGGCTCGGACTCTCCAGACCGAGCTGCTCACCGATCTCCGGGTTGTCGGTGAAGGTGAAGTGCCAGGCCTTCCGCACCGTCAGCCACCGCTTCCAGCCGTCCAGCCGGGGCCAGGCCTCGTCCCAGGACGCGTCGCCGCCGGGACCGCGCTCGGCGTCGGCCCCCAGCATCAGGAACGGCCGCCCGCCCAGTCCCCGGGCGGGGGCCGGGTCGTAGAAGGTGCCGTCCATGGTGAGCCCCGCGTCCACCCGGCGGTCGGCGGTCATCGTGGAGGAGGCCGCGTTGCCCCCGATGGAGTGGCCCGCCATGCCCACCCGGTGCGGGTCGATCGTCCGGGCGTGCCGCCACGCCGGGTGCGGGCCCGTCAGCCGGTCCAGCAGGAACGAGAAGTCGGCGGCCCGCCCGGTGGCGACGGTGGCCAGGACCTTGCGCCGCGCCGCGTCGTCGGGCTGGGCGTCCGCCCGGTCGCAGGCGACGCAGGTGAGGACCCGCCCGTCGGCCAGTTGCGTGCCGGCCGACTCGTACGCGTGGTCAGTGGTCGCCACGACGTAACCCCGGCTCGACAGTTCCTCGGCCAGCCCGGTCAGGGTGGCCCGGTGCGCGCCGAAGCCGGGGGAGAGCAGGACCAGCGGGAAGCGTCCCGGGGCCGGCCGGGCGGCGTCGCGGGAGTAGGTCCGGGTGGCGGCGATGACGCCGGGCGGCACCCGGTCATCGATCCCGTTCTCCAGGAGCATCAGCCGCTCCTCCTCCCCCGTCATGTACGGGACCGGGTCGCCGCCGGTGCCGGGGCGGGCCGGGTAGGTCAGGGACACCACCAGATGGCGAGGCCCGGAGGCCGGCACCCACGGGTCGGGGCGCCCGTGGTCGGTCAGGAACAGGGTGTCGCGGCCGGTGGCGTACGGGCCCGTGGGGCGGGGGAGTACCGGCGCGTCCGGTCCGGCGAGGCCGTGGGGGGCCGCGGCTAACCCGGCGGCGGGCGCAGGCGCAGGCCCGGACGCCGAGGCGGTCGCGGCCGTGCCGGTCAGGGTGGCCAGGACGGTCAGGGCGAGCGCCGCGGCGGTCACGGCGGCCGTGGCCGGTCTGTTGCGAAGGGAGATGGTCATGAACGCAACGCTAGGGCCTGCCGTTCGGATCAGGTCGGGTTCGCCGGCTCCGGTTCCCCGCCCCGCCCTGATCCGCCCTGATCCGTCCCCATCCGCTCTGATCCCCGCTGATCCGCACGTCGGACCCGGTGCCTCCCGTCGGTCGCAACAAGCCATCCGGCCCGCGGTCGACCGCTCCCGACGACGCCCGGCAGCCCGCCGCCGTACCCTGGGCGGGGAGCAGGGCAGTGGGGGCGGGGAGGAAGCCGGACGTGGGTGCAGTGAAGAGCAAACGGATGCCGCGCGCCGTGCGCGAGCAGCAGATGATGGACGCGGCGGTGCGGACCTTCGGGCAGCGCGGCTACCGGGCGGCCTCGATGGACGAGATCGCGGAGCTGGCGGGCGTCTCCAAGCCGTTGGTCTACCTGTACCTGAA
The DNA here is from genome assembly GCF_044333935.1 of Streptomyces sp. NPDC020884. Taxonomy (NCBI): domain Bacteria; kingdom Bacillati; phylum Actinomycetota; class Actinomycetes; order Kitasatosporales; family Streptomycetaceae; genus Streptomyces; species Streptomyces sp. NPDC020884. The sequence goes on from NZ_JBIRRY010000009.1 coordinate 72,574, forward strand.
TTCCAAGGAAGAGCTGTTCTCCGCCTGCATCCGCCGTGAGGCCAAGGCCCTGCTGGAGGCGGTGCGCGCCGGGGCGGAGCCGGGACTGCCCGCCGACGGCCAACTGTGGTCGGGGCTGCGGGCGTTCTTCCTCCACACCGCCGAGAACCCGGACGGCTGGTCGGTCCTGCACCGCCAGGCGCGCTCGCACGGGGAGCCCTTCGTCAGCGAGGTCGGCTCCATGCGGGACGAGATCGTCGCGTTCGTGACGGGCCTGATCGGGGCCGCCGCCCGCGAGGCCCACCGCGACCCCGCACTCGCGGACCGGGACGTGGCGGGACTCGCCCAGGCCCTGGTGGGGGCCGCGGAGTCGCTGGCGGGCTGGGCCAACGACACCCCGGACGTCTCGGCGAAGGAGGCCGCGGCGACCCTGATGAACTTCGCCTGGGCGGGCCTGGAGAACCTGATGCACGCCCGGCCGTGGACGCCACCTGACGCCTGACGCCCGTCGCGGACGGGCAGGGTTCGCATGCTCCTCCCGTCGGCGCGGTGAGGTCCGGCACGCACCCCTGTTCGGATGGGTTACGCGCCAGTACGCTGCCCTCCGTAACGGACTGTCACGGAGGCGTATATGGCGGAGCCGGCTTTCGGGGTGCTGGGGGCGCTTCGGGTGCGCTCGGGCGGTGTGAGTGTAAGGGTCGGTGGGCCCAAGCCTCGGGCGGTTCTTTCCACGCTCCTCCTTCAGCCGGGCGGTTTCGTCTCGCTCGATGTCCTGACGGAGGTGTTGTGGCCCGGGGGCGCTCCCCGGTCGGCGGTCGCCAATGTACGTACGTATGTGCGCATGCTCCGAAGTTCCCTGACAGCTGCGGGAGTTGACGCCGGGGGATTGTCCACGCGGTCTTCCGGCTATGTGCTGGACGTGGACCCGGAGGACGTGGACGCACTGCTTTTCGAGCGGCGTCTCGACCGGGCCCGCGCGGAGCGGGACCGGGGCGGGGACGCGGCGGCGCTGCGCGCCTACGAGTCGGCGCTGGGCCTGTGGCGGGGAACGGTGCTCCAGGACGTGCCGTCCAGTGTGGTGTGGGACCCGGTCGTCACCCGCCTGGAAGAGCTGCGTTCGGTCGCTGTCGGTGAGTGCCTGGAAGTGCGCCTGCGGCTGGGGGACTTCGCGCCGTTGGTCGCGGAACTGAGAGCACGGCTGGCCCAGGATCCGTTCCGTGAGGACCTGTGGCAGATGCTGGTGCGCGCGCTGCGGGGAGCGGGCCGCACCACCGAGGCCGCGGCCGCCTACGCGGAGGCCGAGCGGGTCCTCGCCGCCGGGCTCGGCATCGAGCCGAGTGCGCCGCTGCGGGCCCTGGGCCAGGAGCTGGGCGGATATGGCTGCACCGGCCGAACCGGCGCGGCGGCGTTCGCGCCGGTGTGTCAACTCCCGATGGATCTACCGGATTTCAGCGGTCGTGCCGAGGAGGCCGGCGTACTGGAGGGGTTACTGTCCGGGGCGCGTCGGCAGCCGGTCGTCGCGGTGCTTTCGGGCCCACCGGGTTCGGGCAAGTCCGCACTGGCGGTCCATGTCGCGCACCGGGTGCGTGAGATGTTCCCCGACGGGCAGCTCTTCGTGGACCTGGGCGGGCCGGGTGGCCTACCGCGGGAGCCCGGGGACGTCCTGGCGGAGATGCTGCGCGGCCTCGGCGTCCTGGACAGCGCTGTCCCGGCCGGACTCGGCGAGCGCTCGGCGCTGTTCCGCTCGCGCCTGGCGCAGCGGCGGTTCCTGGTCGTTCTGGACGGCGCCGCCGGTTCGGCCCAGGTACGTCCGCTGCTGCCGGGCACCGGCGGTTCGGCTGTGCTCGTCAGCTCACGTCGGCCGATGCCGGACCTGCCCGCGTACTCCTGCCTGCTCGGTCCGATGAAGCGGGAGGAGGCCCGCGCGCTGTTCGGCGCGATCGTGGGGCCGGACCGGTTGCGCGGGAAGGGCGTGGACGCCGACCGGGTGCTGGCCGGCTGCGGTTCACTGCCCCTGGCGGTACGGATCGCCGGCTCCCGGCTGGCGAACCGGCCCGGCTGGACCGTGGGTACCCTCGCCGATTCCCTGGACGACGAACGCGGACGTCTCGACCGGTTCCGGGCGGGGGAGCTGGAGGTACGGGCGAGCGCCGGGCTCAGCCACCGGCAGCTGTCCGCCCCGGCGGCGGCCGTCTTCCGGGCGTTCGGCCGCCTCGGGGACGAGGCGGTGGCGGGCTGGCTGGTCGCGGAGGCGGCGGGCCTCGGCGACGGCGCCGCCGCGGAGCTGGAGATGCTGCTCGACGAGCACCTGATCGAGGCGGCCGGCACGGATGCCCTCGGCCTTCAGCGGTACCGCATGCACGACCTGCTCCGCTGCTACGCACGGGAGTTGGCCGAGTCGGACGATTCCGGGGTGCGCCGCGCGAGCCGCCTTCGGGTGGTCGGGGCTCTGACGGCGCTGGCCCGGTGCGCGAACGCGGCGATGCCCACGCGTTTCCTCGGCGTCCTCGGTGAGCCGGTGCCGCCGACCGGACCGGCCGCCGCTCTGCTGCCGCTGGTGCGGGCCCGGCCGGTGGCGTGGTTCGAGACCGAACGCCGCACGCTGGTGGCCGCGGTGGAGCACGCGCTGCGCCTCGGGTCCGTCGTCGCCGCCGCCGACCTGGCGATCGAGCTGGCCGGCTTCTTCGACATGTCCTTCTGCTACGAGGACTGGCTGCGCACCCATCAGCTGGTGCTCGAAGCGATGCCCGACCCCTGTGACGTGCGCGCCGCCGCACTGCTGCGCAACCTGGGACAGCTCCACCTCTACCAGGACCGCTACGCGGACGCGCTGGCCTGCTTCGACCGGGCCCGCGCGATCTTCGTGTCGCTCGGGCACCTGTCAGGTGAGGCCGTCGCCCGGCTCGGCGCCGGGTCGGTGTACCGGATGATGGGCGAGCCCGATGCCGCCCTGGAGATGTTCGCCGGGGCCCTGCGGCACTTCGGCAAGGCCGGTGACCGGCACCGGGAGGCGGTGGCTCACAACGCCATCGCCTCGGTGTGGCTCCAGCGGCAGGACCCTCAGGAGGCGGCGCCCTGGCTGGACGGTGCGCTGCGGCTGGCCCGGGAGCTGGGCGACCGGCACCGGGAGGCCCAGGTGCGCCGCAGGAGGGCCGTGCTGTACGAGCAGCGGGGTGAAGCGGCCTGTGCGCAGGGCGAGTTGGAGCAGGCCCTCGGCGCCTTCGACGACCTGGGCGACCTGCACTGCGCGGCCTATGTGCGGCAGGCGCTCGGGGAGCTGTTCCTGCGCCGGGGCATGGCCGACAGGGCCTCGGCGCCGCTGGTGGACGCGCTCGCGGTGCAGCAGCGGCTCGGTGACCGCCCCGCCGAGGCCCGCGTGGCCTGCCTGCTCGGCGAGGTGCACCGGGCGGCCGGGCGGGAGCAGACCGCTCTGAGCTACTTCCATCGCTCGCTGTCCACCTGGCGCCGCCTCGGCGCCCGCGACCAGGCCGAAGTCGTGGGCGCCAGGCTGCGGCCACCGGGCTGAGCCGCCGAGGGGTGACGGCGACCGGGGAGGTGACGGCGACCGGGACGGGGCCGTGGTCGCCGTCACGGGCGGGGGAGGCCGCGCCTCAGCACCCGTTCCGGCTGGTCTGGTACCGCACGGTGTAGTCGGGGTACGACAGGCCCTGGACCACCGCGACCGCGACCGAGCCGTTGTGGATCTGCTCGTAGTGCAGGTGCGGGGACAGGTCGTAGACCGCGGAGGAGGCGCCGACCTCCCCGATGAGCTGGCCCCCGCGGACGTGGGCGCCGCGCTGGACGGTGCGGGTCTTGAGGTGGGCGTAGCGGGTGCGCCAGCCGTCGCCGTGCGCGATCACGATGGTGTGGCCGTAGCCGGTGTCGGTGGCGTAGTACGAGGCGACGACCTCGCCGCCCGCGCTGGCGAGCACCCGGCGCCCGAGGTCGTCCGGGGCGCCGCTCGCGTTGTAATGGTTCCAGTCGATCGAGTGCGCGGGGCTGTGCCCGTTCCAGTTGCTGCCGCGCCAGTTCTGGCCGCAGCGGAACGGCACCTTGAAGTCGGGACGGCTTGCGACCTGCGCGGCGTCCGACGTGCTTTCCCGCGGGGCGGCGACGGCGGCCGGTGCCGTGGCGGCCAGGGCCGCGGCCACGCCGATGGCGGCCAGAAGCCTGCGGGTATGTCTCTGCATGGTCTTCCCCTTGTCCTCGGTGGGTCCTCGGTGACCCGGGCGATTCAAGGGGAGGGGCATACAAAGCGGATACAAGCCGGGGCCGCCCCGCTTCCCGGGCCGTTCAGGAGACCCGCCTCAGCGCCCCCACGAGGTGGACGCGCTCGCCTCCCGCACTCCGCAGTGCGAAGGCGTTCCCGGCGGCGTCGGCCGCGTACGTCACGGTGGCGGGCAGCAGGACAGGGGCCTTGAACTCGGCCCGTACGGAACGGATCGAGGCCGGGTCCCCGGTCTCGGCGAGGCAGCGGGCGACGGTCCACATGCCGTGCGCGATGGCCCGGGGGAACCCGAACAGCCGGGCGGTCAGCGGGTGCAGATGGATGGGGTTGCGGTCGCCCGAGACGGCTCCGTACCGCCGCCCCAGATCGCCGGGCAGCCGCCACTCCGCGACGGCGGGCGGTTCCTCGACGGCCGGGGCCTCGGCGGACGGCTCCCCGGCGGCCGGGGCCGCGGGCGCGGGACGCCGCGTGCCCGCCGTCTGCCGGTGCCGGGACAGATAGCCGCTGCGCGACTCCCACACCAGCTCCCCGTCCACCCGCGCCTCGGTCGCCATGGTGACCTCGGTGCCCCGCCGGTGCGGGGTCAACCCGTCGGCGTACACGGTCAGTTCGAGCGGTTCCGCGGGGTGCGTGGCCCGGTGTGGGGTGATCTCGATCCAGGTGTGGACGAGCCCGACGACGGGCAGCGGGAAGGCGCGGCCCGTCATCAGCCGCATGGTGAGCGGGAAGGCCAGCACATGCGGGTAGGTGAGCGGCAGCGGCCCGGACTCCGCGAACCCGCAGATCCTGGCGTACGCGGCGAGGGGGCCGGGCGTGACGGGCGCAGCCGGGCGGGAGAGGCGGCCCGGGGGCAGCGTGGCGTCCGGCTGTCCGGCGCGCTTGAACGGTGAGGACAGGGCCCCGCGCACCAGTGACGCGCTGAGTGAGGTCATCGGTCTCACGCCCCCAGCAGGCTCTGGCCGCAGACGCGCAGCACCTGGCCGTTGACGGCGCTGGAGGCGGGCTGGGCGAACCAGGCGACGGCCTCGGCGACGTCGGCCGGAAGTCCGCCCTGGGACAGGGAGTTCATCCGGCGGCCCGCCTCGCGGATGAAGAACGGCACGGCGGCGGTCATCTTCGTCTCGATGAACCCGGGGGCCACCGCGTTGACCGTGACGCCGTGCTCGGCCGCGGCGCGCGGGCCGAGCGAGCGGACGAGGCCGATGACGCCCGCCTTGCTGGCCGCGTAGTTGGTCTGGCCGTTGTTGCCCGCGATGCCCGCGATCGAGGCGGTGGCGACGATCCGGCCGCCCCGGTTCAGGGCGCCCGAGGCCAGCAGCTCGTCGGTGGTGCGGAGCACGCTGTCGAGGTTGACCTCGATGACCTGGGCCCAGCGGTCGGCGGGCATGTTGGCGAGCCGGCGGTCGCGCGTGATGCCCGCGTTGTGGACCAGGACGTCGAGCCCGTCCGGTGCGGCGGCGGCGATGCGGGCCGCGGCGTCGGGGGCGGTGATGTCCAGCGGCAGCGCGGTGGCGCCGAGCCGGTCGGCGGTGCGGACGAGGTCCTCCTGGGCCTGGGGGACGTCCAGCACGATGACGTGCGCCCCGTCGCGGGCCAGCACGGAGGCGACGGACGCGCCGATGCCCCGGGCCGCTCCGGTGACCAGGGCGGTGCGGCCGGCGAGCGGGCCGTCCCAGTCGGGCACGGGGTCGGGTGCGGCGGCGGTCAGCTCGATCACCTGGCCGCTGACGTAGGCGGACCGGGGGGAGAGGAGGAAGCGGAGGGTGGACTCGGCGGCCGCCGGCGCGGCGCCGGCCGGGAGCCGCAGGAGCTGGGCGGTGGCGCCCCGCCCGACCTCCTTGCCCAGCGAGCGGACGAAGCCCTCCAGCGCCTGCTGGGCGGCGGCCTGGTGGTGGTCCTCGGCGGACGGCGGCGTGCCGAGGACGACGATCCGGCCGCCGGGGGCCGTCGACCGTACGACGGGGTGGAGGGCGGCGTGCACCTGGGCGAGGGCCGCGGCGGAGCTGACACCGGTGGCGTCCAGGACGATTCCGGCGGGCCGGTCGGCCTGCGCCTCGACGGTCAGCCCGGTCGCGGCCAGCACCTTGGCCAGCTCGTCGGTGATCGCCGAGGTCCCGGCGGTCAGATGCAGCAGCGGCCCGTCCAGACCCGGTGTCTCCAGGCTCCAGCGGCGCAGCGGGGCGGGCTGCGGCAGGCCGAGCCGCCGGGTGAGGAAGCGGCCGGGGGCTGTGCCGGTGAGGTGCAGATAGCGATCGGCCATTGTCCTGACTCCCTGCTCGGTCGTAGATTTACTGTTGAGTAAGGTTACTCAAGAGTCAGGAGCTGGTCGAGATGCACAATCCCGGACCGACCGAGACGAGATGGTCACTGTGACGACACCGCGCCCGTTGATTCCTCTCGCCCTGCCCCGGCCGCGCCGCGTGGCGGTCATCGGCGGCAGCCGCACCCCGTTCGCGCGCTCCGACGGACCGTACGCGACCGCCTCCAACCAGGACCTGCTGTCGGCGGCGCTGGGCGGCCTGGTCGAGCGGTACGCCCTGGCCGGGGACCGGGTCGGCACGTTCGTCGCGGGCGCGGTCCTCAAGCACAGCCGGGACTTCAACCTGGCGAGGGAGACGGTCCTCGGCTCCGCGCTCGACCCGCGCACCCCGGCGTACGACATCCAGCAGGCGTGCGGCACCGGCCTCCAGGCGGTGATCGCCGCCGCGAACACCATCGCGCTCGGGGCGGCCGACTCGGCCATCGCGGGCGGCTCCGACACCACCAGCGACGCGCCGCTCGGCGTCAACGACGACCTGCGCCGCATCCTGCTCGCCGCACGCCGGGCGAAGACCACGGGCGGCCGCCTCAAGGCGCTGGCCGGCGTCCGCCCCCGCCACCTCGTGCCGGACATCCCGCGCAACGCCGAACCCCGCACCGGCCTGTCGATGGGCGAGCACGCGGCGCTCACCGCGCGCCGCTGGGCGGTGAGCCGCCAGGACCAGGACCTGCTGGCCGCCACGAGCCACCAGCGCCTGGCCGCCGCGTACGAACGAGGCTTCCTGGACGACCTGGTGGTCCCCTACCGGGGGCTGGAACGCGACCAGAACCTGCGTCCGGGCTCGACGGTCGAGAAGCTGGCACGGCTGCAGCCGGTGTTCGGGACCTCCGGCCCCGAGCCCACCATGACCGCGGGCAATTCGACTCCGCTGACGGACGGCGCGGCGACCGTCCTGCTGGCCACCGAGGAGTGGGCCGAGGAACGCGGACTGGAACCCCTGGCGTATCTCTCCCTCTACGAGACGGCGGCGGTGGACTACGTGGACGGCGACGACGGCCTCCTCATGGCCCCGGCCTACGCGGTGCCGCGCCTGCTGGAACGCGCGGGCCTGACGATCGAGGACTTCGACCTGTTCGAGGTCCACGAGGCGTTCGCCTCGCAGGTGCTGGCCACCCTCGCCGCCTGGGAGAAGCAGGGCCTGGCCCCGGTGGACCGCTCCCGCCTGAACGTGGCCGGGTCCTCCCTCGCCACCGGCCACCCGTTCGCCGCGACCGGCGCCCGGATCGTCGCCACCCTGGCCAAGCTCCTCGCGGAACGGGACGCTCCGGGCCGGGGGCTGATCTCGATCTGCGCGGCGGGCGGCCAGGGGGTGACGGCCATCCTGGAACGCCCGTAACGGGCCCCCTCTCCCCACCTCCCGCGCCACCCTGCCGGACGGACGACCCGGCGACCCGACCCGCCCGACCCCCGAACCGAGGAGCCGCACGTGTCAACGCCACCTTCCGCAGCCGCGACCGCCCCCGCGACCAAGCCCGTTCTGGTCGAACCGACGAAGAAGCGAGGCCCCGACGGCAGGGTCCAGGAGGTCTCCGTAGCGAAGTTCGCGCCGACGGTCGCGCGCGGCTCGCTGGCGGAGATCCCGTTCGACAACGCGCGGGAGGCCCCGTCGGACCCGGTGCTCAGCCGCAAGGACGCCGAGGGCGCCTGGCAGGACGTGACGGCGGCCGAGTTCGCCGCCGAGGTGCTGGCGGTCGCCAAGGGCCTGATGGCGGAGGGGCTGGGGGCGGGGGACCGGGTCGCGATCATGGCCCGGACGTCGTACGAGTGGACGCTGCTGGACTTCGCGTCCTGGGCGGCGGGCCTGGTGACCGTCCCGATCTACCCCACCTCCTCCGCCTTCCAGGCCCGTTGGATCCTCCAGAACTCGGGCGCGGTGGCATGCGCGGTCGAGACGAAGGAGCAGGGCCGCCTGATCAGCCAGGAACGCAAGCAGCTCGGCGACCTGGCGCATCTGTGGCAGTTCGACACGGGGGCGATCGGCCACCTCAAGTCGCTCGGCAAGGACATCCCCGACGCGGCGGTGGCGGCTCGCCGGGCCACCCTGGAGCCGGACACCCCCGCCACCCTGATCTACACCTCGGGCACCACCGGCCGCCCGAAGGGCTGTGCGCTGACCCACGGCAACTTCTTCGCCGAGGTCGACAACGCGATCGAGCTCCTCCACCCGGTCTTCAAGTCCGTCTCGAAGGACCCGGCCTCCACCCTCCTCTTCCTCCCCCTCTCGCACGTCTTCGGCCGCATGGTGGCGATCGGCTGCATGCGGGCCAGGGTGCGCCTGGGTCACGCCCCCTCCATCCAGACGGAAGACCTCCTCGCCGACCTGGCCGGCTTCCGCCCCACCTTCCTCCTGGCGATCCCCTACGTCCTGGAGAAGGTCTACAACACCGGCCGCGCGACGGCCGAGAAGATGGGCCGGGCCTCCTCGTTCGACCGGGCGGCGCGCATAGCCCAGCGCTACGGAAAGGCGGTCGAGGCCGTCGAGCACGGCACGGGACCGGGCCCCGGCCTGGGCCTGCGCGCGGCCCGCGCCCTGTACGACCCGCTGGTCTACCGGCGTATCCGGGCGGCGCTCGGCGGCAAGGTCCGGTACGTGATCTGCGGCGGCTCACCGCTGGGCCGGCGGCTCGCCGCGTTCTACGAGGGTGCGGGCATCGGCATCTTCGAGGGCTACGGCCTCACCGAGACCACGGCCGCCCACACGGTGACCCCGCCCCTCAAACCCCGGCTGGGCACGGTCGGCTGGCCGCTGCCCGGCACCTCGGTGCGCATCGCGGACGACGGGGAGGTGCTCCTGAAGGGCGGCCAGGTCTTCCGGGGCTACTGGGACGGCGAACGGGCGGAGGCGATCCCCGCGCTCCTGGCGGACGACTGGTTCCCCACGGGCGACCTGGGCGCGCTGGACGAGGACGGCTATCTGACGATCACGGGCCGCAAGAAGGACATCATCATCACGTCGGGCGGCAAGAACGTCACCCCGGCGCCCCTGGAGGACTGGCTGCGCGCCCACCCCCTGGTCAGCCAGTGCATGGTCGTGGGCGACAACCGCTCGTTCATCACCGCCCTGGTCACCCTGGAGCCGGACGGCCTCCAGCACTGGCGCCAGATGACCAAGAAGCAGGACATCCCGCTGCGGGACCTGGTCCATGACGAGGACCTGCGCACCTCGCTCCAGAAGGCGGTCGACGAGGCGAACCGCCTGGTCTCCCGCGCGGAGTCGATCCGCAAGTTCACGGTGCTGCCGGTGGACTTCACGGAGGAGGCGGGCCATCTGACGCCCTCGCTGAAACTGAAGCGGGACGCCATCGCACGGGACTTCACGCAGGAGATCGAGGCGCTGTACCGGAAGTGAGGGGGCCGGGTCAGGCCGCCCGGAGGACCTCACAGGAGCAGTGGCGGAACTCCAGCCCGAGTTCGCGGTCCACAGCCGCGCTCGAACGGGTGGCCGCTTCGGAGACCTTCTCCCAGGAGCCGTACTTCAGATAGAGCTGGTCCGCCGTCGGGCCGAGCGGGTTGCCGTACTTCTTCTGGTTGCGCGCCTCCAGCTCCGCGACCTGTTCCGGGGTCATGCCGGCGCGGACGACGTCCTTGGCGTCATTGCGCATCCGGACCAGAACGCGGGCGATGTCCTCCTCCGAGCGGCCTTCGGCGCGCAGGGCGCACTCCGTGCGCTCCATGTCCTCCAGGAGGTGGTGATAGCGCATCCGCTGGTCCCGGGCGACCTCGCGCTCCTGCGGGGTCTCGCTCCGGATCAGGCACACGACCGGTTCCGGACTGGTGCAGTCGCCGTGGTCCGGCGCTGCCCGGGAGACGGGGGCGACGACGACCGAACCGCATGCGGCGGACGACCGGCACGGGTGTGCCGCGGGTTCGGCGGCGGCGGACTGCAGGGGAACGAGGACGGCCTGGGCGACCAGCAGCGTGGGGACCACGCGGCGGGCCAGCGAACGCAGAGGGTTGAGTGGCATGTGCTCATCGTTCGGCACACCACGACGAGACCGGGGCAGGGCGAGGCCGGAACGCCTCCGGAGGCGGCCGACTCCACTCCGCCGGGTGAAGCCGGGCCGATCCCGGCCCCTGCCGGCCGCGCTCGAACGGGTGCAGGAGCCGCCCCTGAAGGTCTGTCCCCCGGGCTGAAGTTGCGGCACCCTGGTACCCGTTCAACTCGCGTAGATCTCCCGGCACTTCGCATGTCGCGCGGTGCCCTCCGCGCGTTTCCGCACGGCGCACCCCGCACCCCACTGCCCGGTTGTCGACCCCGGAGGATTCCTCACCCATGCGTTCGACCCGTACCAGTCTGCTGGCCCTGCTGGCGCTCCTCGGAGGCCTGCTCACGGTCACGGCCACCGCGAGCCCGGCCGCGGCCGCCCCCAACTTCAAAGCCCCCTACGGCTGCGGTCAGCAGTGGACCTACAGCCATCACTCCGCCGAGGTCAGACAGGCTCTCGACTTCGTCCGCACGGACGGCGGGGCAACCGCCGGCTCCCCGGTCCTCGCCTCGGCCGCCGGCACCGCCTACCGCTACTCCCAGCCGAGCGGCGCGGGCAACTACATCGCCGTCGAGCACGGCGGCGGCTGGAAGACGTACTACTTCCACCTCGCCGCGTACTCCGTCGCCAACGGGGCCCAGGTCGCCCAGGGCCAGCAGATCGGCACCACCGGCTCCACCGGGAACAGCTCCGGCGCCCACATCCACTACGAGCAGCTCTACAACGGCGTCGGCCAGAACATCGTGATCAACGGCCAGTCCCTCGCGCCGTATCCGGGCTCGTACTACAACAAGTACCTCACCAGCGACAACGGTTGCGGGGGAGGCGGCGACGGCAAGTACTGGGTCGACACCTTCGCCGCCGCCACCGGCTACGCGGCCGCCAACACCGCGGATGCCCAGGGCATTCTGAACGCCGGGACGAACTACGTGTACTGCAAGGTGTGGGGAGCGCGGGTCGGCACGGACAGCCAGTTCAACCACTGGTGGCTGCGCACCGACCTGGACACGGTGTACGCGGGCAAGAACGGCCGCAACGCCCATGTCTCCGCGTACTACCTCTCCCGCTGGGGCAACGACGAGGCCCGTGACAACAACGGTGCGGTGATCCCGGACTGCTGAGCGGGCGCGCCGCCCCGGCTCGCATCGCCCGCGCGGCGCGCTATTCCGCGCCGCGCGGCGACAGCCTCCGGGTGATCCGGTCGAACAGCTCCGTCAGCGGCTCGCCGACGTCCTGGCCGAACTCGGTCAGCCCGTAGGTGACCTGGGGCGGTGTCGTCGGCTCGACCTCCCGCCAGATCAGGCCGTCCTGGACCAGGGCGCGCAGGGTCTGGGCGAGCATCTTCTCGCTGATGCCCTGGATGCTCTCGCGCAGTTCATAGAAACGGAGGCTGTTGCTCCGCAAGGAGATCAGCACCCAGACGCCCCATCTGCTGGTCACGTGGTCGACCATGGTGCGCGCGGGGCAGTCGGTGTGAAACACGTCATACCGCTGCCCCGGGTCGGCCCGTCTGTACTGCACACCTTCGATCATGTAATGAACTTACCTTAAGGTATGTCCTTATCAAAAGTAAGTTCAACTTCTAGCGTGGAGGCCACACAGGACATCGACGAGGAGCTCATCATGATCGTAGTAACCGGGGCCACCGGGAACATCGGCCGGCCGCTGACCGAGGCGCTGGCCGGGACGGGCCGGCCCGTGACGGCGGTGTCGCGGAACCCGGCGGCGGTGCCGAACGGCGTCCGCCACGTGGTGGCCGACCTGGCCGAGCCGGCCGGCCTCAAGCCCGCGCTGGCCGGGGCGGACGCGCTGTTCCTGCTGCTGTCCGGCGACCTGCACGCCGCCGGAGCCAACCCCGCCGACATCATCGGCGAAGCCGCGGCCGGCGGGGTCCGCCGGGTCGTCCTGCTCTCCACGCTGGGCGTGGTGACCAGGCCCGCCGGCCGGACCCGGATCGCGATGCGCGCACTGGAGGACACGCTGCGGGAGTCCGGCCTGGAGTGGGTCATCCTGCGGCCGGGCGGCTTCGCCTCCAACGCCCTGTGGTGGGCCGAGTCCGTCCGTGCGCAGCAGCTGGTCGCCGCGCCCTTCGGTGACATCGGGGTGCCGATCATCGACCCGGCGGACATCGCCGAGGTCGCGGCGGCCGCCCTGCTGGACGACCGGCACACCGGCGGCGTGTACGAGCTGACCGGCCCGGAGGTGATCACCCCGCGCGGGCAGACGGAGGCCATCGCCGCCGCGCTGGGCTCGCCGGTGAGGTTTCACGAGCTCACCCGCGAGGAGGCCAGGGCCGCCATGGGCCGGAGCATGCCGGTGGAGCTCGCCGACGACACCCTGGACATCCTCGGCTCCCCGAGCCCGGCCGAGCTGCGCGTCAGCCCGGACGTCCAGCGGGTCCTCGGCCGCGCCCCGCGCCCCTTCGCCGAGTGGGCCGCCCGCCATGTCGCCGCGTTCCGCTGAGGCTGCCCCGCACCGGCGCTACCGGGGTCCTCGCGCCCGGCGGTCCGACGACAGACCCTAGGCCGCGCCCCGCCCCCCGACCCCGTCCAGCCGGGCCCGCATCCGCGGGGTCAGCGTGATGTCGGCCGCCGCCGTGTTCTCCTCCAGGTGGGCGAGGCGGGAGGTACCCGGGATCGGGAGCATCACCGGGGAGTGGTCCAGCAGCCAGGCCAGGCAGACCTGGGTGGCCGTGACGCCCAGCTCGGCGGCGACCGAGGCCACCTCCGCACGGTCGCCCGCCTTGCCCCAGGCGACCGTGCGCCAGGGCAGGAACGCGATGTCCGCCGCCTCGCACGCCGCGAGGACCGGCTCGTGTTCGCGGTCGGTCAGGTTGTAGCGGTTCTGCACGCTCGCGATGTCGACGGTCTCACGGGCCTCGGCCAGTTCGGCGGCCGTCACCTCGGACAGGCCGATCCGCCCCACCTTCCCCGCGTCGCGCAGCTCCCGCAGGGTGCCGAGCTGGTCGGCGAGCGGGGTCCCCGGGTCGATGCGGTGGAGCTGGAGCAGCTCGATCCGGTCGGTGCGCAGCCGGCGCAGCGCGTGGTCCACCTGATCCCGCAGGACCGCGGGGCGGCCGTCCAGGCCCCATTCGCCCGTCTCGGCGGAGCGGGCCACCCCGACCTTGGTGGTGATCAGGAGGCCGTCCGGGTAGGGGTGGAGCGCCTCGGCCAGCACCTCCTCGTTGGCCCCGTGCCCGTACATGTGGGCCGTGTCGATCAGGGTGACGCCCAGCTCGACGGCCCGGCGGGCCACCGCGACGGCGGCCTTCCGGTCCTCGGGCGATGCGGTGGGCAGGTGCATCGCACCGAACCCCAGTCGCCCCACGGTCAGGTCTCCGCCGATACGGAACGTCGTCGATGGCATTCTCTGAACTCCCCTTGTCCGGATGCCCTCGACAATCTAGGGGGTGTCCCGGCAGCCGTCAGGGCGTCTGGGGGCCCTGGAGGATCTGGAGGTAGTTGCCCACCGGGTCCACGATCGTGGAGAAGAACCAGCCGCCCCCGGTGTCCTCGACCGGCCGCACCCAGGTCACCCCGAGGGAGTCGAGGTGCCGCTCGGCCGCCCGGATGTCGCGCACGGTGAGGTTGACCAGGTGCCGGCCCGGTTCGGCGGCCTTGTCCGCCACGTCGTCCCGCTGGTCGAATCCGATGATCGCCCCGGGGCCGACGATCAGGAGGTGCTCCGCCCAGCGGGCGCCCAGGGGCTCCAGCGCGGCGCGGTACCACGCGATCAGGGCGTCGGAGTCGGTGCTGCCGATGATGATTCCGAGGCCGGTGACGTTGCCGGCGTTGCCGGTGTTGTCGCTGGTGGGGGCTGTCATGGCGGTTCCTCGCTCGGTCGGTGCTCGGGCGCCCTGGTGGGCCTGGCGTCGGGGCGCCCTGGTCGCTCGGTACGTCCCACCCCTGGTGACCGCCCGCGGCCGCGAAACTCATCGGTGCCCCCCGGCCGGCCTACCCCGCCCGGCCCTTCCCGCCCGGCGGGACGGGTGTGCGCTGACGCCCACGGCCTTCAAGGCCGTGGACCACGTTCGCATACGTGGACAAGCTAAGAAGTCCGCGAGGTTACGTCAAGTGCCCTGGCGGACCGGAAAGTTGTTCTGTCCGAAGCGTTGACGAAGCCTTCCGGGCGGCTCTAGCTTCATCGCGTCGTACTTCGTACGTCATATATGAGACGCGATACGCGAGATGTGAGAGCCCGTCACCCATGACCTTTGCGCCCGCCCCGAACCCGTCCCGGACCCAGTACGTGCTGGAGGCCATCAAGCACGCCATCCTCACCGCGAGACTCCAACCGGGGCAGGCGCTGGTGGAGACGGAACTGGCCGCGCAGTTCGGGGTGTCCAAGACGCCCGTGCGCGAGGCGCTGAAGACGCTCGCGGGCACGGGGCTCGTCGTGATGAACCAGTACAAGGGCGTCACCGTGCGACTCGTCGACGCGACGATGGCCCGGGAGGTCTACGACGTCCGCCTGCTCCTGGAGCCGGAGGCACTACGCCGCTCCATCCGTCGCGGCGCCTCGCTGGAGTCGGCCCAGGAAGCCCTGGAACGGGCCGACTCGGCGCTCGACAGGGCCGATCTGTCGCTGGCCAACCGGGACTTCCACCGCGCTCTGTACCTGCCCTGCGGCAACCCGCTGCTCTCCCGGATGCTCGACGAGGTCCGCGACCAGGCGGCCCTCGTCTCGACGGTGGCCTGGTCGGCCGTCCCGTCCTGGGATCGGGAGGCGGCCGAGCACCGCGAGATCCTGCGGCTCGCCCTCGCCGAGGACGCGGAGGCGGCCGCGGGGGCACTCCACCATCACATCGCCTCCTTCGTGCGCCGTGCTTTCCCCGACGACGAAGACGGGGGTGGGGCGGCGTGAACCGTTCGCCGGACGCGCACCACCAGCTCACCTCGACGAAAGGCCGGTCCGCATGGACATCTTCCCGCTGAAGGCGGCCCTCGCAGACGTGGTGGCGATCCCCGTCACCCCGTTCGCCGAGGACGGGAGCATCGACGCCCCGGCGCACCGTGCCCTGGTACGGCGGCTGTTCGACGGTGGCGTCCGCATCGTCACCCCGAACGGCAACACCGGGGAGTTCTACGCGCTGACCCCCGACGAGCGGCGCACCGTAACGGAGCTGACCATGGAGGAGGCCCGCGGCCGAGCCACGGTCCTGGTGGGGGTCGGCCATGACGTGCCCACCGCCGTGGCCGACGCCGAGCACGCCAGGGACGCCGGCGCGGAGATGGTGATGGTCCACCAGCCGGTGCACCCCTATGTCGCCCAGGAGGGCTGGGTCGACTACCACCGGGCGATCGCCGAGGCCGTCCCGGACCTCGGAGTCGTGCCGTACATCCGTAACCCGCTGCTCGCCGGCGACCGGCTCGCCGCACTCGCCGACAGCTGCCCCAACGTCATCGGCGTGAAGTACGCGGTGCCCGACGCGGCGCGCTTCGGGGCCTTCGCCCGCGACGCCGGACTGGAGCGGTTCGTCTGGGTCGCCGGCCTCGCCGAGCTGTACGCCCCCTCCTACTTCGCCACCGGCGCCACCGGGTTCACCTCGGGCCTCGTCAACGTCGCCCCCGGCGTCTCGCTCGCCATGCTGGAGGCCCTGCGCGCCGGTGACTACGGGGCGGCGATGAAGGTGTGGGAGCAGATCCGGCCCTTCGAGGAGTTCCGCGCCGAGGACCAGTCCGCCAACAACGTCACGGTCATCAAGGAGGCCCTGTCCGTGCTCGGGCTCTGCCGCCGCGAGGTACGCGCGCCGAGCCGGGTCCTTCCGGAGGACCGCCGGGCCGAGGTCGCCGGGCAGATAGCCGCGTGGTCCCTGTGACGGATGACCGGAGAGCCGTCCCCGTCGCGCCCGGGGAGCTGCGCAGCCACCAGTGGTACGGCACCGACGGCCTGCGCTCCTTCAGTCACCGGGCCCGCACCCGCCAGCTCGGCTACCTCCCCGAGGAACACCTCGGCAAGCCGGTCATCGCGGTCCTCAACACCTGGTCCGACATCAACCCCTGCCACGCCCACCTGCGCGACCGGGCGCAGGCGGTGAAGCGGGGCGTCTGGCAGGCGGGCGGATTCCCACTGGAGTTCCCCGTCTCCACCCTCTCGGAGACCTTCCAGAAACCGACCCCCATGCTCTACCGCAACCTGCTGGCGATGGAGACGGAGGAGCTGCTCCGCTCGTACCCCGTCGACGGCGCCGTACTGCTGGGCGGCTGCGACAAGTCGACGCCCGCGCTGCTGATGGGCGCGGCGTCCGTGGACCTGCCGACCGTCTTCGTGCCGGCCGGGCCGATGCTGCCGGGCCACTGGCGCAACGAGGTACTCGGCTCCGGCACGGACATGTGGAAGTACTGGGACGACCGGCGGGCCGGGCTCATCGGCGACTGCGAGATGGGGGAGCTGGAGAACGGCCTCGCCCGTTCGGCCGGCCACTGCATGACGATGGGAACCGCCTCCACGCTGACGGCCGCCGCCGAGGTGCTGGGCGTGACCCTGCCCGGGGCCTCCTCCATCCCGGCCGTGGACTCCGGGCACGAGCGGATGGCCGCCGCATCCGGCCTGCGGATCGTCGAACTCGTGTGGCAGCGGACGCGGTTGTCGCACATCCTCACCGCCGACGCCTATGCGGACGCCGTCGCCACCGTCCTGGCGCTCGGTGGCTCCACCAACGCCGTCATCCACCTGACCGCCATGGCGGGCCGCTCCGGCGTCAAGCTCACGCTGGACGACTTCGACCGCATCGCCCGCACCGTGCCGGTCCTCGCCGACCTCCGGCCCGGCGGGCGGTACCTGATGGAGGACTTCCACTTCGCCGGCGGGCTGCCCGGATTCCTGACGCGGCTCACCGGCGTTCTGCACCTGGACCGGCCCACGGTCGCGCACAGCACCCTGCGCGAACAGCTCGACGGGGCGCGGGTGCACAACGCCGAGGTCATCCGGGAGCGGTCCGACCCGCTGGCGGAGGAGGGCGGGGTGGCGGTGCTGCGCGGCAATCTCTGCCCCGACGGCGCGGTCATCAAGCACGTCGCCGCCGAGCCGCGCCTGCTGTGTCACACCGGTCCCGCCGTCGTCTTCGACGACTACCGGGAGCTGCAGCGCACGATCAACGACCCGGCCCTGGCGCTCACCCCGGACCATGTCCTCGTGCTGCGCAACGCCGGTCCCAAGGGCGGCCCCGGCATGCCCGAGTACGGCATGCTGCCGATCCCGGACTACCTGCTGAAGCAGGGGGTGCGGGACATGGTGCGGATCTCCGACGCCCGGATGAGCGGCACCAGTTACGGGGCGTGCGTCCTGCACATCGCGCCCGAGTCGTTCGTCGGCGGGCCCCTCGCCCTCGTCCGCACCGGCGACCTCATCACCCTGGACGTCGAGGCCCGCCTGCTCCACCTCGGCGTCGACGACGACGAGCTGGAACGCCGCCGTGCCGCGTGGAGCCCGCCGCCCGCCCGCTACGGGCGCGGTTACGGGGCGCTGTACCAGGACCAGATCACCCAGGCCGACACCGGATGCGACTTCGCGTTCCTGGCCCGGCAAGGAGAAGTGCCCGACCCGTACGTGGGGTGAGCCGAGCGGCGCGGGGCTCCACGCGACGGGGCGTCCGGCCGGCCCAGCGATCAATAGCAAGCGCTTGCCGCCTTGCGCGACAGCAGGTCCGCACATGCAGCAGGTCCGCACATTCAGCGCATCGAGCGCGTACCGAGATCGGAGACGTGTCATGGCCCAACCCGCCGCCGTGGCCACCCCGCCGCCCAAGTCGCCCCGGCGCCGCACGGCGACACCCCGCCGCCTGCCGTATCTGCTGATCGCGCCCGCGGGCCTGCTGATGCTGGGCTTCATCGCCTACCCGGTGATCAGCGTCTTCTACTACAGCCTGCAGAACTACAACGTCACCAAGCCGTGGCGGAACGGCTTCGCCGGACTCGACAACTTCCGGCGGATCTTCACCGAGGACGACCAGTTCTGGTCGACGCTCGGCTTCAGCGCCCAGTGGGTCTTCACCCAGGTCACCCTGCAGCTCGTGCTCGGCCTCGCGCTGGCCCTGATCGTCAACCAGACCTTCGTCGGCCGGGGCATCTCCCGGGCCATGGTCTTCTCGCCCTGGGCCGTCTCCGGCGTGCTGACCAGCACCATCTGGATTCTGCTCTACAACTCCTCGACAGGTTTCAGCCGTTACCTCGCGGACGCCGGGATCGGGGAGTACGGCACCTCGGTGCTCTCGGACACCGGAACCGTCTTCTGGGCGGCCACGGTCACCGAACTCTGGCGCGGCGTGCCCTTCTTCGCCATCCTCATCCTCGCCGACCTTCAGTCCGTCTCCAAGGAGCTGTACGAGGCGGCGTCGGTCGACGGTGCGGGCAGGCTCCGGCAGTTCTTCCACATCACCCTGCCGCACCTGCGCGACGCGATCATCCTGGCCACTCTGCTGCGCGGGGTCTGGGAGTTCAACAACGTCGACCTGCTCTACACCCTCACCGGCGGCGGACCGGCCGGCGAGACCACCACGCTGCCGCTCTACGTCGCCAACACCGGCATCGAGGGACACGACTTCGGATACGCCTCCGCGCTCACCACCGTCGCCTTCGTGATCCTTCTCTTCTGCTCGATCCTCTATCTGCGCCTGAGCAAGTTCGGAGGCGACCACAAGTGACCGCCGTACTCACCGAGAAGAACGGCGCCGCCCGGACCCCCGCCCGGCCCGGCGGTCCGCCGCCCCCCTCGCGCCGCCGCCCCGGACGGGAGCGCGCCTACGACGACGTACCGCGCTGGCAGATCTATCTGCCGCTCGGCCTCTACCTGCTGTTCACGCTCATCCCGTTCTACTGGATGCTCCTGTTCGCCCTGCGGCCCGCCGGTTCCACCGCGCTGGTGCCCTGGCCGATGACCGGGGAGCACTTCTCCAAGGTCTGGAACGAGCGCAGCTTCGCCGTCTTCTTCCAGAACAGCATGATCGTCGGCGTCGCCACCCTGCTCGCCACCACCCTGGTCGCCCTGGCCGGCGGGTACGCCCTGGCCCGGTTCGACTTCACGATCAAGGGCGTGTTCATGCTGGCGCTGCTCTGCTCACAGTTCATTCCCGGCGCCCTGATGCTCGTGCCGCTCTTCGAGATCTTCCGGAACCTCCAGATGATCAACTCCCTGTGGAGCGTCGTCATTGCGGAGACCGTCTTCCAGCTCCCTCTGTCGATCATCCTGATCAGCGGGTTCATCAAGAACGTCCCGGTCTCCCTGGAGGAGGCCGCCTGGGTCGACGGGTGTTCGCGCTTCACCGCCTTCCGCGCGGTCGTCCTGCCGCTGCTGCGCCCCGGGCTGATCGCGGTCGGCTCCTTCGCCTTCGTCCACAGCTGGAACCACTTCCTGTTCGCTTTGATGTTCCTCAGCGAACAGGACAAGCAGACGATCCCGGTCGGCCTCAACACCCTGATCGGCGCGGACAGCGTCGACCTCGGCGCGCTCGCGGCGGGCGGGGTCATCGCCGCGGTGCCCGTCGTGATCGTCTTCGCGTTCATCCAGAAATGGCTCGTCACGGGCTTCAGCGCGGGTGCGGTGAAGGGATGACCGACCTGACAGCCCCCGCCGCGCCTCTGCCCGTCGTCCTGGCCGGCGCCCGGGGCCACGGCCGCTGGCACCTGGCCAACCTTCGCCGGCTTCAGCATCAGGGCCGGGTGCGGCTGGCCGGGATCTGCGAGCTGGAGCCGCTGACCGCGGACGAACTGGCGGCCTTCGACCTCCTGGGCGGCGACGCACCCGAGCAGTCCGCCGACTTCGGGGCGCTCCTCGACTCCACCGGAGCCCGTGCCGCCGTGGTCTGCACCCCCATCCCGACCCACACCGACCTGGCCCTGGCCGCCGCGTCCCGCGGTGTCCACCTCCTGCTGGAGAAGCCGCCCGCCGCGAGCTGGGCCGCCTACGCGCGGATGGCCGACGGCGTCCGGCGGGCGGGCATCGCCTGCCAGGTGGGCTTCCAGTCGTTCGGTTCGCACGCCGTGCCCGCCGTCCAGGACCTGGTCCGCACCGGGGCGATCGGGAAGCTCACGGGGATCGGCGCCGCCGGGGCCTGGGTCCGCGACGACGCCTACTTCCGCCGGGCTCCCTGGTCCGGCCGGCGCAGGCTCGGCTCCACCGACGTGGTCGACGGCGTGCTCACCAATCCGCTGGCGCACGCCGTGGCCACCGCGCTCGAACTCGCGGACCGGGGCACGGCCGAGGACGTCCTTTCCGTCGAGACCGAGCTGTTCCGGGCCCATGACATCGAGGCGGACGACACCAGCTGCGTCCGCGTCACCACCACCGGCGGCCTGCCCGTCACCGTCGCCGCCACCCTCTGCGCGGCACGGGCGGGGGAGCCCTATGTGATCGTCCACGGCGAGCGGGGCCGGATCACCTTCTGGTACAAGCAGGACCGCGTCCTGATCCAACGCGCGGGCCACGGCCCCGAGGAGAGCGTCCACGGCCGGACCGACCTCCTGGAGAACCTGGTCGACCATCTGGAGCACGGCACGGCGCTCCTGGTGCCGCCCGAGCGCACGGGAGCGTTCATGCGGGTCGTCGAGGCCGTACGGACGGCCCCCGAACCCGTCGCCCTGCCCGCCGACGCCTGGGAGACCCGGTGCGACGCCCCCGGCGGGGGTGCGCGGCGCACGGTGCACGGTATCGATGGCCTGGTCGCCGCCGGGGCCGAATCCCTTGCCCTCTTCTCGGAACTGGGCGCCGCCTGGGCCCGGCGGAGCGAGGTGGCGGCCTCATGACAACCCGACCTGCCGCGGCCTCGTCCGCCACCCCGCCCCCCGCCCCGCCCCTTCCTTCGCCCGCCACCCCGCCCGCGCTCCCCGAACTCCTCGACTGCGCCGGACGCACGGTCGCCCACTACGCCTACGGGGCCGCCGCCGATGGTCGCCCCCGCCTGCACCCCGTCACCACGCTCGCTGGCCGCACCGTCACCCAGGAGCGCCCCGCCGACCACCCGCACCACCTGGGGGTCTCCATCGCCGTGCCCGACGTGGCCGGCCGCAACTTCTGGGGCGGGCGGACCTACGTCCGGGGGCAGGGGCCCACCGAGCTCGACAACCACGGCGTCCAGCGCTGCCTCGGCCGGGAGCGGCACGGCCCCGGCGGGCTGGCGCAGTTGCTCGTCTGGGAGGCGGACGGCGTCGAACTGCTGCGGGAGCACCGAACGGTGGACGCGGTCGAACTCTCCGGCACCGCCTGGGCCTTGGACGTCTCCTTCGCGCTCACCAACCACGCTGCGGGCGACCTCTCCATCGGCAGCCCCGCGACCAACGGCCGCCCCGGCGCCGGTTACGGCGGCTTCTTCTGGCGTGCCCCCAGGGAGGCAGCGCCGCCGGACGTGTTCACCGCCGACCGTGCGGGCGAGGAGGCGGTGCACGGCCGGGCCGCCGACTGGCTCGCGCTCGCCGGGGACGGCTGGACCCTCGTCTTCGCCGGGGCGAGTGAGGAGACCCGGCGCGATCCGTGGTTCGTGCGGACGTCCGCGTACCCGGGGGTCGGCTCCTCCCTCGCGGCGGAGGAACGGCTGCCCGTGCCCTCCGGAGCCACCGTCGTACGTCGGATCGTCACCGTCGTCGCGGACGGCAGGCTGGACCGGGAGACCGCCGCCGAGTACGTCCGACGGGCGGTGACCGCTTGAACCGGCCCTGGACCGCCGACCTCGGGAACGGCACGTACCGCAACCCCGTGCTGAACGCCGACTGGTCCGACCCGGACGTCGTCCGCGTCGGTGCGGACCACTACCTCACCGCGTCCAGCTTCGGCCGGGCCCCGGGGCTGCCGCTCCTGCACTCCCGCGACCTGGTCAACTGGACGCTCGTCGGGCACGCCCTGGACCGCGTGGAGCCCGCCGCCGACTTCGCCCGGCCCCGCCCCGACGCCGGGGTGTGGGCGCCCTCCCTGCGCCACCACGCCGGCCGGTTCTGGATCTTCTGGGGCGACCCCGACCAGGGCGTCCAGCAGATCAACGCCGAGCACATCGAAGGACCGTGGAGCGCCCCGCACCTCCTCAAGCCCGGCCGGGGGTTCATCGACGCCTGCCCCCTGTGGGACGAGGAGACCGGCGAGGCCTACCTCGTCCACGCCTGGGCCAGGTCCCGCTCCGGGATCAAGAACCGTCTCACCGGGCACCGCATGAGCGCCGACGGACGCACGCTCCTCGACGCGGGCCGGACCCTGGTCGACGCCGACCGGATACCCGGTTGGTTCACCCTGGAGGGCCCCAAGCTCCACCGCCACGACGGCCGCTTCTGGATCTTCGCCCCGGCCGGCGGCGTGGAGACCGGCTGGCAGGGCGCGTTCCGGTCGCGGGACTTCTTCGGCCCGTACGAGGAACGCGTCGTGCTGTCCCAGGGGCGCACCCACGTCAACGGGCCGCACCAGGGCGGCTGGGTGCGGACCGCCGCCGGCGAGGACTGGTTCCTGCACTTCCAGGCACGCGGTGCGTACGGGCGGGTCGTCCACCTCCAGCCCATGCGCTGGGACGCGGAGGGCTGGCCCGTCATCGGCGACGCGGGCGAACCCGTCTCCACGCACCCCAAACCGGCCGCCCCCGAGCAGCCCGTGGCAGCGCCCGCCGTGGACGACGACTTCCCCGGCGGCGCCCACGGCAAGCAGTGGCAGTGGACGGCCAACTCCCGCCCCGATGCGTGGACCGAGCACTCCGCAGCCGGGCTGCGGCTCACCTGCGTACGCACGACGGACGCGCACGACCTGCGGCTGCTGCCCAACGTCCTGGTCCAGCGCCTGCCCGCCGAGGAGTTCACCGTCGAGGTCGACCTCGTGCTGCACAGCGACGAGCCGGGCGCCAAGGCGGGTCTGGCCGTGCTCGGGGACGCGTTCTGCTGGATCGGTCTGGAGGCCGGGGCGGACGGGACGCCCCGGCTCGTGCACCGGTACGCCGAGGGCGTCGCGGAAAGCGAACGCGACGCGGCCGAGGCCCGCGCCTCTCCCGGTGGCCGGGCCCGGTTGCGCATCGAGGTCACGGCAGGGGCCCGCTGCCGCTTCTCCGCCGACACGGGCGACGGGTTCCGGCCCTCGGGGCAGGTCTTCGCCGCCACCCCGTGGCGCTGGGTCGCCGCGCTCCTCGGCCTCTTCGCCACCGCGCCGGCCGGGACGGGCCCCGCCGGCACGGCGCTGTTCACCGCCTTCCGCGCCACCCACTGACCCCCCGCAGAAGTGCAGAAGTGCAGAAGTGCAGAAGTGCAGAAGTGCAGAAGTGCAGAAGCGCAGAAGTACGGAACCACCCCGACACATCCGACAGGGAAGAGCCGACCATGACCATCTCGAAGACCCGGCGGGGGCGTACCGCATCCGCCGTCTCCCTCGTAGCAGCCCTCGCGCTGACGGCCGCCGCGTGCGGCGACGACGGCAGCGGAGCCGGCACGGAAGGAAGCGGCAAGGGCGAGATCACCTTCTGGGACAACAACGGCGGGCCGCGCACCGCCATCTGGACCGAGATCATCAAGGACTTCGAGAAGCAGCACCCGGACATCAAGGTGAAGTACGTCCCGATCCCCATCGCCGACGTCCAGTCCAAGTACGACACCGCGATCGCCGGCGGCGGGCTGCCCGACGTGGGCGGGGTCGGCACCGCCTACCTCGCCAACATGGTCTCGCAGGAAGCCCTGGAGCCGGTCAACAAGCGGCTGAAGGGATCTGCCCTGGAGGGCAGGCTCGTCGACTCCATGGTCGAGAGCGTCCGGTCGGCCGCCGGCCGGGGCGACGACATCTACTCCGTCCCGACCTCCGCGAACAACGGCGTGCTCTGGTACCGCACCGACCTGTTCGAGCAGGCCGGACTGAAGGCCCCCGAGACCTGGGCCGACTTCTACACCGCGGCCGAGAAGCTCACCGACGCCGAGAACAACAAGTTCGGCTACACCATCCGCGGCGGGGCCGGCTCCATCGCCCAGGCGCTGGACGCCGTTTACGGCCAGTCCGGCATCACGGAGTTCTGGGCCGGTGACAGGACGACGCTCAACGACCCGAAGAACGTCGCCGCGCTGGAGAAGTACGCGGGCCTCTTCAAGAGGACCACGCCCGCGGCCGACGTCAACAACGACTTCACCAAGATGGTCGCGCAGTGGGACACCGGCACCATCGGCATGCTGAGCCACAACCTCGGCTCCTACCAGGACCACGCGAAGGCCCTGGGCGAGGGCAAGTTCGCCGGCATCCCGGCCCCCATCGGGGACAGCGGCACACGCGTGCAGGTCTCCAACCCCGTCGACGGACTCGGCCTCTTCCGGTCGAGCGACAACAAGACCGCGGCCTGGAAGTTCATCGAGTTCGCCGCCTCCCACGCGTCCAACAGCAAGTGGAACGAGTCGGCGGGTGCCATCCCCGCCAACGCCGAAGCGGCGAAGGACCCGTGGATCAACGAGACCGAGTCGACCGCGCTGGCCGCGAAGACACTGACGGACGGCTCCACCGAGGTCGTCGACCTGCCGTACTACCTGCCCGACTGGAACAACATCAGCAAGGCGGACAACGAGCCGGAGTTCCAGAAACTGCTCCTCGGCAAGACCACGGCCAAGCGCTTCCTGGACCGGATGGCCGAGGAGCTGAACGCCGCGAACAAGGAGTGGGCGGAGCTGGGCAACGGCTGAGACCCCGCCGTCCCGCACGCCTCGTCCCCGATGACGGGAGACCGGCGGCGGCCCGGGTCGCCGCCGGCCGCAGGCCCCCGCCCCTCTCTCTCCCCTCTGCTTTCTCCACTTCCTCCGACGACAGAGAAGGTTTCGCCATGCCCGCACGCACGCGTCACACCCGGGCCGTCGCCGTCACCCTGGGCTGCGCCTCACTGGCCCTCGCGCTGAGCGTCCCCGCCCAGGCCGCCCCCCGGCCGGGCCCCCACGGCACGGGGATCGAGCGCGCCGTACTGCCCGCCGGGGACGGCTGGGCCGCCGCCGAGGGCTCCACCACGGGAGGCGCGGACGCCGCACCCGAGCACGTCTACACGGTCACCGACCGGGCCGAACTCGTCGCCGCCTTCGAGGAGGCGGGCGACGCGCCGAAGATCGTCAGAGTCGCCGGCACCCTCCACGGCAACTCCGACGCCGAAGGCATCCCGATCGGCTGCGAACAGTACGAGACCGACGGCTACACCCTGGAGAAGTACCTCGCCGCCTACGACCCGGAGGTCTGGGGCAGCGACCGGATCCCCGAGGGCCCGCTGGAGGACGCCCGGGTGGCCTCCGCGAAGCTCCAGCAGGCCGCCGTCGACGTCCGCGTCCCGTCCAACACCACCCTGATCGGGGTCGGCGCGAACCCCGAGATCATCGGCGCCAGTCTGCAGGTCCGGGACGTCTCCAACGTCATCGTCCGGAACATCTCCTTCGCGGACACCTACGACTGCTTCCCCCAGTGGGACCCCACGGACGGCAGCGAGGGCGCCTGGAACTCGGAGTACGACAACCTCGTCGTGTACGGCTCCCGTCACGTCTGGGTCGACCACAACACCTTCAGCGACGGCGACCGCCCCGACGCCGACCAGCCCCGCTACTTCGGTCAGCTGTACCAGCAGCACGACGGCCTCTTCGACATCGTGCGCGGCGCCGACCTGGTCACCGTGTCGTGGAACGTCCTCAAGGACCACGACAAGACGATGCTCATCGGCAACAGCGACGGCGCCGGCGCGACCGACCGCGGCAAGCTCCGCGTGACGCTCCACCACAACCTGTTCAAGGACGTGAAGGAGCGCGCTCCCCGCGTCCGCTTCGGCCAGGTCGACTCGTACAACAACCACTTCGTCGCCACGCGCGGCAGTGCCTACGGCTACACCTACGGCATCGGCGCCGAGTCCCGCCTGGTCGCCGAGCACAACGCGTTCACCCTCGCCGGCGGCGTGGACCGGGCCACCGTCCTGAAGAAGTGGTCGGAGGCCCCGCTCACCGCGGAGAACAACTACGTCAACGGACGCAGGACCGATCTGATCGCCGTGCACAACGCCGGCGTCCCCGGCGAGCAGCTCACCGAGGGCGCGGGCTGGACCCCCGAACTGCGCACGACGGTCCACCACCCCTGGGCCGTCCCCGCACTGGTCGGCCTCAAGGCCGGGGCGGGCAGGGCGTCCGGCCGCCGATGACCGGCGTCCAGCCCTGAACCCGTCCGCACCCGTTCCCGAAACAGCTCGCCACCCGATCCCGAAGCAGGTCGCGCCCCACAGCGCGTTCCGCGCACCCGCGTCCCCGAAGAACCGGCCGGAGCGGCACCGCACGCTTTCCACCACCCCGGAGAGCGCCGCTCCGGCCCTTCGCCGCCCGCCCGGAGGAGTAACCGTCATGCCCACCCGACGCACCGCCCTGTCCGCTTCACCGGCGCGGGCGCCACGCTCGCCCTCGGCGGACCGTCCGCCGGCGCCCGGTCCGCGAACCCCCGCCCCTTCGGCCGCTACGGCTCACCGGCTCGTCCGGCCCCAGCTCAGCGCCTCCGGGGCCCGTGCGCACACCCCGGCCGGGGAGCACGCCGCCGGAGTCTGTCGTCGCACGGCCGGCTGCCGTGCGACGACCGACCCTAGGAAGCGTAGGTCTCGTACTCGGCGATCCTCGGGGTGCCGGTCGAGCCGATGATCTCGAAGGTGATCTTGCGCAGCGTGGTCCGCGGGAAGGAGATGGTCCCCGCCCCGTCGCCGGAGGCCAGGACGGCCCCGGTGTCGGCGTCGATGAGCCGCCAGGCCCCGACGGAGCCCGCGGATCCCGCCGCCTCCCGGATGACGGCCGAGGACAGGGCGGTGGGGGAGTCCCACTTGATCGAGGCGTGACCGGTCGAACCTGCGGGCGACCAGTAGGTGTTCAGGTCACCGTCCCGCAGGTTGCCGAAGCTGGTCCCGGAGGCCTTGCTCGATCCGTCGGAACCGGCGCCGATGCTGAGGTTCGTCCCGCTCGGCGGCGTGGGGTCGGTGGGGCCGGGGGTCGGGTCCGTGGGGTCCGGTGTGGGCTGGGTGGGGTCGGTGGGGTCGGGCGTGGGCTGGGTCGCGCAGTTGCCGTCCGAGACCTTCAGGCCCTTGCCGGCGCCCGCCGTCCGGCTCACGACGTCCGGCACACAGCCGGCCGCGTCGGGGGTGTAGGCGTAGGGGATGCTGACGGTGGTGGTGGACTTCATGTCGGGCCCGGCGGGGTTGTTGTCGCTGCCGGGGCTCGACCAGGTCACGTTGTCCAGCGTGTTGCCGCTGACCTGCCAGTAGCCGGCGGCATCGGTGTAGAAGGTGCCCAGGACGTCCTTGGAGTCCTCGAAGTAGTTGTTCTCCACCTTGGCGCGGGCGCCGGCACGGGAGTTGATGCCGGACGAGTTGAGCCGTACGTAGTGGTTGTTGTACATGTGGCCGATGCCGCCCCGCAGCAGGGGCGCGCGGGAGTCGATGTTCTCGTACAGGTTGTGGTGGTACGTGACGAACCCGTTGGAGACGTCGCTCTCGCTGGACCCCACCAGGCCGCCGCGCCCCGAGTTGCGCAGGATGCTGTAGGAGAGGGTCACGTACCGGGTGTCGGCCTTCATGTCGAAGAGGCCGTCGTATCCCTCGGACTCGCCGCCCGACGCCTCCAGCGTCGTGTGATCGACCCAGACGTTGCGGACGCCGGACTCCATGCCGATGGCGTCACCGCCGTTGGAGGTGGGGGACCCCGACTTCTTGACGTTCCGGACGGTCACGTTCTGGATGATGATGTTGCTGGACTCGCGGATGTGGATGCCGATCTGGTCGAAGACGGCGCCACCGCCGACGCCCACGATCGTGACGTTGCTGATCTGCTTCAGCTCGATCACGCCGTCGGCCGTGTTGCAGCTGCCGCCGGACACCTTGCTGGTGTTGCCGTGGTTGATGGTTCCTTCGACCTCGATGACGATCGGCGTGCTGTCGGCGGCGCGGCCGCAGAGGGCCGTGTGGATCGCGGTGCCGGTGGTGGCCCGCACCGTCTGTCCGCCGGCGCCGCCGGTGGTTCCGCCGTTCTGGGTGG
Organism: Streptomyces sp. NPDC020884; assembly: GCF_044333935.1. NCBI lineage: Bacteria > Bacillati > Actinomycetota > Actinomycetes > Kitasatosporales > Streptomycetaceae > Streptomyces > Streptomyces sp. NPDC020884. The sequence continues at coordinate 101,041 of NZ_JBIRRY010000009.1, forward strand.
CGTAGCCCGTGGCGCTGCCGGCGGCCGCCGACGCCTCGGGAGCCGTCAGGACGATGCCGGCCGCGGCCGCGAGGGCCAGGGTGGCCAGTGCTGCCTGCAGCCGCCGTGTGACGGGTTGCCTCATGTTCGTCTCCCTGTGTCTTGGGGGTGCGAGTGATACGTAGCTGTCAGGTGCATGACAAAGTAGGAGCGCTCCCACTTGCGCCATCACGACCTTTCGTTCGGGAGGAGTTCCGCTGCGACTAGAAAGCGCTTTCTCTGTTCTTTCCCAGTGAAGATAGAGGGGGGCGGCGGCTCTGGCAAGGTGCGTGCGGCTGTTGGATTCCCGTCCTGCGCTGCACGCTCGATGTCGATCAAACACGTGGTGAGGACGTCGAGTTGACGTCTGACGAGTGGTGACGTGGGTCGATTCCGGCATGCGATGCGCCGGGTGCGGTGCGGGCTGACGGGGGCTGGGGCGGATGCGCACGCCTTCGGTGAGCGCCGGGCGGAATCCTCATTTGGGAGCGCTCCCATATTGTGCTCGCGCTCGGCGCTCAAGCTGCTCGGCTCGTCGCTCGCCCGCCGGGACGGCGCGGATGTGACGACGCCGGGCCGACGGGTCCGGGAGCGCGCCCGCCCTTGTCTGATGGACCGTCAGGTATGACGATGGCGGCCGTCACCCGGGGCGGAAGCGTCCCGGGCCGAGGGGAAGGAGGCCGCCGTGCCGATACTGCCCAGCGGGCCGCTGTCGTACGGGATGCAGCTGCCGGTCCAGTCGCAGAGCGTCATCTACGCGGAACCCTGGGAGGCGGCGGCGACCCCCGCCGATCTCGTCCGGGTCGCCCGCGCCGCCGATCTCGGCGGGTTCGCCTACATCGCCGGCTGTGACCATGTCGCCATCCCGCGACGGCTCGCGGACGGCATGAGCACCGTCTGGTACGACCCCGTCGCCACGCTCTCGTTCCTCGCCGGGGTCACCGGACGCGTGCTGCTGATGAGCCATGTCGCCGTCGTCGGCCTGCGCCACCCGCTCGTCACCGCCAAGCAGTACGCCACCCTCGACCACCTCAGCGGCGGGCGGCTGATCCTCGGCGTCGGCGCGGGGCACGTACGGGAGGAGTTTGAGGCGGTCGGGGCGGACTTCGACGGGCGCGGGGGCGTGCTGGACGAGAGCATCGACGCGCTGCGGGCCGCGCTCGGGCCCGAGGAGTACCCGGAGTTCGCGGGGGAGCGGTTCTCGTTCAGCGGGCTCGGGCAGCTGCCCCGGCCCGCCCAGGAACGGGTGCCGGTCTGGGTCGGCGGCTCCTCGCCCGCCGCCGTGCGCCGGGCCGCCGTGCGGGGGGACGGGTGGCTGCCGCAGGGCGATCCCCGGGACCGGCTGCCCGCCCAGATCGCCCGGCTGCGCGCTCTGCGGGAGGAGGCGGGGGTCGAAGTGCCGATCGTCATCGGTGCGATCACCGAACCGCTGTACGTGGGTGAGCCGGCGTGGTCCGTGGGGCGGCGGACGCTCGCCGGGAAGCCGGAGGCGCTGGCCGAGTCGCTGCGGGAGTACGCGGCCATCGGCGTGCACCAGATCCAGGTGCGCTTCCGGAGCCGGAGCGTGGACGAACTGACCGATCAGATGGCGGCGTTCGATGCGGACGTGGCCCCTCATCTCGACAGCTAGGGAGTGTGTCATGGGCAAGCTGGACGGGCGGGTCGTCCTGGTCACCGGGGCCGCGCGCGGGCAGGGCGAGCAGGAGGCGCGGCTCTTCGCGGCCGAGGGCGCGCGGGTCGTCGTCGCCGATGTGCTGGTCGAACAAGGGGAGTCGCTGGCGAAGGAGTTGGGCGCGGACGTGGCCCGGTTCGTGCGGCTGGACGTGGGGTGCGAGGAGGACTGGGCCGCCGCCGTCGCCGTGGCCAAGGACGCCTTCGGGAAGATCGACGGGCTCGTCAACAACGCGGGCATCCTGCGCTTCAACGAGCTGGTCAGCACCCCGCTGGAGGAGTTCCAGCAGGTCGTGCGGGTCAATCTGACGGGTGCCTTCCTCGGGATCCGGGCCGTCGCGCCGGAGATCGAGGCCGCGGGCGGCGGGACGATCGTCAACACGTCCTCGTACACCGGTCTGACCGGCATGCCCCTGGTGGGGGCGTACGCCGCGACCAAGCACGCGGTGCTGGGCCTCACCAAGGTCGCCGCCATGGAACTGGCCGGGAAGGGCGTCCGGGTCAACGCCGTCTGCCCGGGGGCGGTCGACACCGCGATGAGCAACCCGGCCCTGCTGGACGCGGAGGCCGACCTGACGACGTCGAGCGCCGCCCTCGACGCGTACTACCGCAAGCTCGTGCCGCTGGGGCGGATCGGCCGGCCCGAGGAGGTCGCCGCGCTGGTGCTGTTCCTGACCTCGGGGGACTCCTCGTACATCACCGGGCAGCCGTTCGTCATCGATGGGGGGTGGCTGGCCGGGGTCAGTCCCTTCTGACCCGCTCACCTGACGCAGTGTCAGGTATTGACGGGTCGCGGCAGCGGTGGAACAGTCGGTCGCATCACAATCTGACGATGCGTCAGAAAAACTTGAGGACGGTGAACCTCCGTGGAATTCGGGCTCTTTGTTCAGGGGTACGTGCCCGCCGCGCGCGCCAAGGTGGACCCCGAGGCAGAGCACAAGGCACTGATCGAGGAGACCGAGTACGTCATCCAGGCGGACAAGTCCGGCTTCAAGTACGCCTGGGCCTCCGAGCACCATTTCCTGGAGGAGTACTCGCACCTCTCCGCCAACGACGTGTACCTCGGCTATCTCGCGCACGCCACCGACCGCATCCACCTCGGCTCCGGCATCTTCAACCCGCTCGCGCCCGTCAACCACCCGGTGAAGGTCGCCGAGAAGGTCGCGATGCTCGACCATCTCTCCGAGGGGCGCTTCGAGTTCGGCACCGGGCGCGGTGCGGGCAGCCACGAGATCCTCGGGTTCATGCCGGGCATCACCGACATGAACCACACGAAGGAGCTGTGGGAGGAGACGATCGCCGAGTTCCCCAAGATGTGGCTCCAGGACGAGTACGTCGGCTTCCAGGGCAAGCACTGGTCCCTGCCGCCGCGCAAGATCCTGCCGAAGCCGTACGGGAAGTCCCACCCGGCCATGTGGTACGCGGCCGGGTCGCCGTCCTCGTACGCCATGGCGGGGAAGAAGGGGCTCGGGGTGCTGGGCTTCAGCGTGCAGAAGGTCTCCGACATGGAATGGGTCGTGGAGTCCTACAAGAACGCCGTCAAGGACGCGGAGCCGATAGGGGCGTTCGTCAACGACAACGTGATGGTGACGTCCACCGCGATCTGCGCCGAGACGCATGCCGAGGCCGTGGAGATCGCGGTCGGCGGCGGGCTCAACTACCTCCAGTCGCTGCTGTTCCGCTACCACGACACGTTCCCGCGGCCGGAGGGGATTCCGGAGTGGCCTCAGCTGCTGCCGGAGTACACCGAGGAGATCGTCGAGCTGCTCATCGCGGAGGAGCTGATGATCTGCGGGGACCCCGACGAGGTGCTGAAGCAGTGCCGGCGGTGGGACCGGGCGGGGGCGGACCAGCTGAGCTTCGGGCTGCCGATCGGGATCAGCCCCGAGGACACGATGAACACGATCAAGCTGATCGGCGAGCACGTGATTCCGCAGATCGACACGGATCCCGTGCATCGGACCTCGCGGTTCCGGGCCGCCGCCAACTGATTCGGGGCTCCGCCCCGGACCTCGCTCCTCAATCGCCGGAGGGGCTTGGTTGTCCAGCCCCTCCGGCGATTGAGGAGCGGGGGTGTGGGGGCGGAGCCCCCGCCCACAGCCGGGCGGCGTCTTCCCGGACCGTCGCCCTGTGAGCCGGGGTGCGTACCGCGGCCCAAGCGTGCGCACCCCGGCTGTCCCGACCGGCCGGGGAAGGACCCACGGAGAAGGGAACCGTCATGCTCGACCACCTCATCCGCCGCGCGACCGTCGTGGACGGCACCGGCGGCCCCGCCCGCACCGCCGACGTCGGAATCCGCGGGGGCCGGATCGCCGTCGTCGCCGAGCCGGGGACGATCACCGAAGAGGCCCTCACCGCCGAGGACGCCGACGGGCTCGTCCTCGCCCCCGGGTTCGTCGACCCGCACACCCACTACGACGCCCAGCTCTTCTGGGACCCCTACGCCACCCCCTCCATGAACCACGGCGTCACCACCGTCGCGGGCGGCAACTGCGGCTTCACGCTCGCGCCCCTCCATCCCGACCGGCCCGAGGACGCCGACTACACCCGGCGGATGATGTCGCGGGTCGAGGGCATGGCGCTCGCCGCGCTGGAGGAAGGCGTCGACTGGACCTGGTCCACCTTCCGCGAGTACCTCGACGCCCTAGAAGGCCGCATCGCCGTCAACGCCGGGTTCATGGTCGGCCACTGCGCCCTGCGCCGGCACGTCATGGGCGCGGACGCGGTCGGCGGACAGCCGACCCCCGGGCAGCTGGACGCCATGCTCGCGCTCTTCCACGACGCGATGGACGCCGGGGCCTGGGGCCTCTCCACCACCCAGTCCTCCACCCACTCCGACGGCGACGGCGAGCCCGTCGCCTCCCGGCACGCCCGGCCCGAGGAGCTGCTCGCCCTCTCCCGCGCGGTCGGCGAGCACGAGGGGACCCAGCTGGAGGCGATCGTCGCCGGATGCCTGGACCAGTTCTCCGACGAGGAGATCGACCTCTTCGTCGACATGACGGCCGCCGCCGGCCGCCCGCTCAACTGGAACGTCCTCACCATCGACGCCTCCGTCCCCGAACGCGTGCCGCGCCAGCTGGTCCCCAGCGAACGCGCCCGCCGCGCGGGCGGCCGGATCGTCGCGCTGACCATGCCGATCCTCACCCCGATGAACATGTCGCTCGGCACCTTCTGCGCCCTCAACCTCATCCCCGGCTGGGGCGAGGTCCTCGCCCTCCCGGTGCCCGAGCGCATCGAACGGCTCCGGGACGCCGGCACCCGCGCCGAGCTGCTGCGTCGCGCGGACAGCAGGGAGGCCGGGGTCTTCCGGCGGCTCGCGAACTTCGGCCGGTACGTCATCGGCGACACCTACAGCGCCGCCAACGAGGGGCTCAGCGGCCGCGTCGTCAACGACATCGCGGCCGAGCGCGGCCAGGAGCCCTTCCACTGCCTGGTCGAGATCTGCGCCGCCGACGACCTGCGGACGGTCCTGTGGCCGATGCCCACCGACAACGACCCGGACTCCTGGGCGCTGCGGCAGCGGACCTGGGAGCACGAGGACGTCATGCTCGGCGGCTCCGACGCGGGCGCGCACCTGGACCGGATGTGCGGGGCCCCGTACACCACCCGCTTCCTCGGCGACTGCCTGCGCGGACGCCGGCTCGTCTCCCTGACCGCCGCCGTCAAGATGCTCACCGACGACCCGGCCCGGCTCTTCGGGCTGCGCGAACGCGGCCGGATCCAGGAGGGCTTCCACGCCGATCTCGTCCTGTTCGACCCCGAACGGATCGACGCCGGACCCGCCACGCTCGTCCACGACCTGCCCGGGGACAGCCCGCGCCTGGACTCCAAGGCCCTCGGGATCGTCTCCGTACGCGTCAACGGCGTCGAGACCCTGCGCGACGACAAGGTGACGGGGGCGGTGCCGGGTACGGTGCTGCGCTCGGGCCGCGACACCCGGACGGTGAGCACGGCGTGAGCCCCGAACCAGGAACCTCCGGGAAGCTGTTCATCGACGGTGCGTGGACCGAGCCCGACGACGGGCACTACGAGGTGATCGACCCGGCCACCGAGGAGGTCGTGGGCCTCGCCCCCGAGGCGAGCCGCGCCCAGGTGTACGAGGCGGCGGCCGCGGCCCGCCGGGCGTTCGGGGCCTGGTCGCGGACCCGGCCCGAGGAGCGCGCCGCGATCCTGGACCGGGCGGCCGACCTCGTCCAGCGGGACTTCCTCGCCCACGCCGAGATCGCCCGCGCGGAGAGCGGAGCCACCGCCTCCACCGCCCGGGGGATGCAGGTGGGGGTGGGTGCCGCCCGTTTCCGGCGGTACGCGCGAGGAGCCCTGGAGCCCGTCGAGGAGGCCGTCGCGCCGCAGATCAACGAGGCCGGGCCGATGGGCCGGGCCGGGGTCTTCGGAGCGCTCGCCGTACGCCGGCCGGTGGGCGTGGTCACCTGCATCACCTCGTACAACAACCCCTGGGCCAACCCGGCGGGCAAGATCGCGCCCGCGCTCGCGATGGGCAACACGGTCGTGGTGAAGCCCGCGCCGCAGGACCCCCTCTCCGTCTACCGGATGGCCGCGGCCCTCGCGGAGGCGGGCGTTCCGCCGGGTGTCGTGAACGTCGTCACCGGGTCGGGCGCGGCGGTGGGCGAAGCCTCCGTCGCCTCGGCGGACGTCGACATGGTCAGCTTCACCGGCTCCACCGCCGTCGGGCAGCGCATCGCGGAGGTGTGCGGACGCGGGATGAAGCGGCAGTTGATGGAGCTGGGCGGCAAGGGCGCGGCGCTCGTCCTGGCGGACGCGGACCTGAGCGCCGCGGTCGCGGGCATCGGCACGACGTTCTCCTTCTACAGCGGACAGATCTGCACGGCTCCGACCCGGGTCCTGGTCCACCGGTCCCGTCAGGACGAGCTGATCGCCGCGCTGACCGCGTACGCGAACCGCCTCACCGTCGGCGACCCCGCGGACCGGGCCACCGTCGTCGGCCCGGTCATCTCCGCCGCCCACCGCGACCGCGTCGAGGCGTACGTGGAGCTGGGCCGCAAGGAGGGAGCGCGGGTCGTCGCCGGCGGCGTCCGCCCCGCCCACCTGGACCGGGGCTTCTACGTGGCCCCCACGCTCCTCGCCGACTGCACCAACGACATGCGGGTCGTCCGCGAGGAGATCTTCGGACCGGTCGTCGTGGTCGTGCCCTTCGACGACGAGGAGGAGGCCGTCGCCCTCGCCAACGACAGCGACTACGGCCTCATCGACTACGTGTGGTCCGGCGACGTGGCCCGCGCCTTCCGGGTCGCCGGCCGGCTGCGTGCGGGCGGGGTCGGCGTCAACACGGTCGGGCGGAACATGGAGGCCCCGTTCGGCGGGTTCAAGATGAGCGGGGTGGGACGGGACGTGGGCTCGTACGCGCTGCATGCCTACAGCGAGACCCAGGCGATCGTCTGGCCCGGCTGAGGCGCGCCCCGGGAGCCCCGTTCCCGGGCCGCGGGAAAATTTTGAACCACCACAAAACGGACAGTGCTGCGATTACCGTACGCTGTCACGCTCGGTCAAGCGGCATGCAATACAAGGCTTGGCGGGATAGTGACCTTGAATTGATGTGGTGTTCCTGGGCTGTTGGCCGCTACAACCAAGGGTGAGACGTTGGGGTCTCACGCTCCGGATGTGGATATCGCAGCGCATAGCGTCCTTCTCATGACTCAGCTGGACGCGCGGCCACAGGCCGGAGACACGGTACGGGGAAGCGCCCCGGCCGACGGCGGTGTACGCGGCAAGGGGCTCGGCGGGAACTCCGTCGGCCTCATGGGCAGCGCCGTCATCGGCGTCTCCACCGTCGCCCCCGTCTACTGCCTGACATCGACCCTCGGCTCCACCGCGGGAGAGGTCGGCGTGCAGATGCCCGCCGTCTTCCTCGCCGGGTTCCTGCCGATGCTCCTCGTGGCCTTCGCCTACCGCGAGCTGAACAAGGTCATGCCGGACTGCGGCACCTCCTTCACCTGGACGGTGAAGGCGTTCGGCCCGCGCGTCGGCTGGATGTGCGGCTGGGGCCTGGTCATCGCGACGATCATCGTGCTGTCCAACCTGGCGGGCGTCGCCACCTCGTACTTCTGGCTGCTGGCGGGCGAGATCACCGGCAGTGACGCCATCGCCGCCCTGGACGACAGCAAGCCCGTCCACATCCTCACCTGTCTGGTCCTCATCGCCGTCGCCACCGCCATCAGCTACCGGGGCATGACCGCCACCAAGGGTATCCAGTACGCCCTGGTCGGGCTCCAACTCGTCGTCCTCGCACTGTTCGTGACGATGGCCCTGAACAAGGCGGGCGGCGGCGGGGCGGACTTCGCGTCCTCGCTCGACTTCTCCTGGTCCTGGCTGAACCCGTTCGCCGTCCAGTCCTTCGCCGCCTTCACGGCCGGTCTCTCCCTCTCCATCTTCATGTTCTGGGGCTGGGACGCCTGTCTGACCGCCAACGAGGAGACCACCGGCAGCGAGAAGACCCCCGGCCGCGCGGCCCTCATCGCGATGGTCGTCCTGGTCGGCTCCTACCTGGCCACCGGCATCGCCGCGCAGATGGCCGTCGGCTCCGGAACCTCCGGGCTCGGCCTCGCCAACCCGGACACCTCCGACAACGTCTTCGCCGCCCTGGCCGGACCGGTGATGGGGCCCGGCCTCGGCATCCTGCTCTTCCTCGCGGTCCTCGCCTCGGCCGCCGCCAGCCTCCAGACCACGTTCATCCCGGTCGCCCGCACGGTGCTCGCGATGTCCGCGTACGAGGCGATGCCGGCCTCGTACGCCAAGGTCCATCCCCGCTTCAAGACCCCCGGCCGGGCGACGGTCACCGCGGGCATCGGCACCGGCGTCTTCTACACGGTGATGACCCTGGTCAGCGAGCACGTCCTGGTCGACACCATCTACGCGCTCGGCCTCATGATCTGCTTCTACTACGCGCTGACCGCCTTCGCCTGCGCCTGGTACTTCCGCGCCGAACTGACCCGCTCCGCCCGGGACCTGGTCTTCAAGGGCCTCTTCCCGCTCCTCGGCGGCACCCTGCTCGCCGCCGTCTTCGCCAAGACCCTCTACGACATGTGGGACCCGGCGTACGGCTCCGGCTCCTCGGTCCTCGGCGTCGGCTCGGTCTTCGTCATCGGGGTGGGGCTGCTGCTCCTCGGCGTGGTGCTGATGGTCGCGATGGAGCGCCGCAGCCCGGCGTTCTTCCGGGGGGAGATCCTGACCAAGGACACCCCGGCCCTCGTGGTCCGGGACTGAGGTCTCCGGTACGACCGGGGCCCGGAACCCGGTAACGTCCTTGTCATGACCGTGAGCAAGAACATCAACAACCCCGTGGGCATGGGCGGCGGCCAGCGCAAGAGGCTGTCCCGCGCCGAACGCCAGAACAACGGTCCGCACCGCAACCTCGACCGTCAGGGCGCGGCCGACCAGAAGGCGGAGCTGGTGCGCAAGATGCGCGAGAAGGCGGGCACGGCCGACGCCGCCGACACCGCCGGGCAGGCGGGCGACGACACCGCGCAGAGCTGACGCACGGCCGCAGCGCCGAGCCGCACCAGCGGCTCGGCGCGTTCCCCGTACCCGGCTACGGCCGCCAGTAGCCCAGTGTGTTCAGCCGGTCCTTGGGCAGGCCCAGCTCCTTGCGGAGGTACGCCGACAGGGTCCGGGTGGTCGACGTGTCGCAGGCGACCCAGACGTACGCGTCCGTGTGGTCCTCGCCCAGCAGCTCCGGCAGGGCCGCCTTCACCTCGGCGACGAGATGCGCGCCCGCCCCGCGGCGCTCCACGTGGTGCAGGGTGTGGTGGGCCGCGTCGAGGCGGATGGGCAGTTTCCGGTCCTCCTCGTGCGCGGTCTCGAACCAGATCGTCGCCGGGGTCGACGGGATCGCGTCCAGCAGGGAGTTGATCGCGGGCAGGGCCGCCGCGTCACCGATCACGAAGAGTCGTGAGGGCACCGGGTCGGGCAGCGTGAAACCGGTGCCCTGCAACGTCGCGTCGATCGTGTCGCCGGCCTTCGCCTCCCGCGCCCAGGTGCACGCGGCCCCTTCGTGCAGGGCGAACTCCAGGCTGAAGTCACCGGCCTCCGGATCGGGGTCGACCAGGGTGTAGGCGCGCTGGTGCGGCTTGCCGTCCTTCTCGAACCACAGGCGCACCCACATCGTCGGGTGGGCTCCACCGGTCGCGGCGAGCAGCCCGCCGTCGGTCACACGCACCCGCCGGAAGCGGTCGGTGACCTGTTCCGTGCCGGTCACCGTGAACGTGAAATCACGCCCCCGGAACAGTTTGAGAACGACGCCTTCCCAGCCATGCCCCACGGTGTCTCCCGCCTCGCCCCGGTGCCCCGGCCCACTGCCCAGAGGGTCACTTTAGGTGAGGCTAACCTAAATTCAGAGGGTCGGGGAGTGCGGTGGGCCCGCCCCGTCCGCGTGCAGCGCTCCGCCCGGCCGGAACAGCCGCTTGGCCACCGCGTGCCCGCGCTCCGCCGCCATCCGGAACCACGGCTCCGCCGCCGTCAGGCCCTCGCGTTGCTCGACCAGGCGGCCCAGCTCCCACATCGACTCCACGTCGCCGGCCCGCACCGCCTGCCGCAGCAGCCGCTCGGCCGCCTCGGGACGCCCCTCGGCCCGCGCGGTCAGGGCGAGCGCGCGCAGCCGCCGTGCCGCCCGGGTGTCCCCGGCGGCGGCCGCCGCTGCGAGCTCCCGGGGATCGGCGGACCGGCGGGACCGGTCGCGGAACAGCAGCAGGATCCCGAGCACCCACATGATCCAGCTCAGGCTGATCAGCGTGCCGTTGCCGGTGATGACCCCGGTCAGGCTCAGTGCGCCGCCCGCGGGCAGCAGGAAGTACCCCAGCCCCAGCCCTTGCCCTTGCCCCAGCCCCTGTCCCCGTGCCTGTCTCCGTCCCGGTCCCATCGCGGCTCCTCTCCGTCCGGCTCCCGTTGCGCGTGCTCCGTGCTTTCCCGCTTCCCGGCCCTCCGTACCGGCCTCCGCGACGCGGTCGACGGTCTCGGATTTCGTTGGCGTACGGAATACCTTGGCCCTTCGCAGCATGACGCGCTGAAGGACGACGAACGACGAACGACCGACGGACGACAGACCACAGACCGACCACAGACGGACGACAGACGGACGACGGAGGTGTTCTCGATGCGGATCGCCACAACGATCTTCCTCACCGACGAGACGGTGACCCCGGTCAGGCTCGCCCGCGAGCTGGAGCAGCGGGGGTTCGGCGGGCTGTATCTGCCCGAGCACACGCACATCCCGGTGAGCCGCCGCACGCCGTACCCGATGGGCGGTGAGCTGCCCCGCGAGTACGGCCGCACGCTGGACCCCTTCGTCGCCCTCGGTCAGGCCGCCGCCGTCACCGAGCGCCTCGCACTGGGCACCGGCATCACACTGGTCGCCCAGCACGACCCGATCGACCTGGCCAAGCAGGCGGCCACCCTGGACCACCTCTCCGGCGGCCGGTTCACCCTCGGCATCGGCTACGGCTGGAACGTCGAGGAGGCGGCCGACCACGGGGTGGAGTGGTCGACGCGCCGGGACCTGGGGCGGGACCGGATGGCCCTGATGCGGGCCCTGTGGGCGGACGAGCCGACCGGTTACGAGGGCGGGTTCGGGTCGGTGCAGGCGAGCGAGGCGCACCCCAAGCCGGCCCAGCGGCCCCGCGGCCCGGTCAACGGCCCGCGCACCCTGATCGGCGGCGGGGCGGGCCCGAAGCTGTTCGCGCACATCGCGGAGTACGCGGACGGCTGGCTGCCCATCGGCGGCGGGGGCCTGACCGAGTCCGTGCCGAAGCTGCGGGCGGCCTGGGAGGAGGCCGGGCGCGACCCGGAGGGCCTCCAGGTGGTGCCGTACGCGGTCCTGCCCAGCCCCGGGAAGCTCGCCCACTACGCGGATCTGGGCATCGAGGAGGTCGTGCTCCAGCTGCCCCCGGCGGCCGAGCCGGAGGTCCTGCGGACCCTGGACGCGTACGCCGCGTACCTCTGAGGGAGGGCCGCCCGGCCCCGCGCGCGGGGCCGGGCGTGCAACCGGGTGCGCCCACAGGGCATCCTTACTCACCGGGGATCGCATACGCGGGCCCGGTCGGGTGGGGAGTCGAATGAACAGGCCGTTGCGGCACATAGCCATCTTCTGCGGGCTGCTGGTGCTGGCCCTGCTGCTGCGGGCCAACTGGCTCCAGCACGTCGACCGCCAGGAGCTGGCCCAGCACGAGAACAACGCCCGGGTGCGGTTCGAACGGTTCGCCACCCCGCGCGGCGACATCATCGTCGGCGGCAAGGCGATCACCGGCTCGAAGGAGACCGAGAGCCGGGACTACGCGTTCATCCGGACCTCCAAGGGCGGTCCGATGTACGCGCCCGTCACCGGGTACGCCTCCCAGGGCCGGGGCACCTCGCTGCTGGAGCGGACGTACGACAGCGTCCTCAGCGGCCAGGACGACCGCTTCGCCTTCCGGCACGCCAAGGACATCCTGACCGGGCAGCCCCGGCGCGGCGGCGATGTGATCACCACGATCGACGCCAAGGCGCAGAAGGCGGCCTACAAGGGGCTGACGGACCTGGACGCCCGGGGCGCGGTGGTCGCGCTGGACCCGCGCACCGGCAAGGTGCTGTCCCTGGTCTCCACGCCCTCGTACAACCCCGAGATCTTCGCCGGGAACTCGTTCAAGGAGAGCGACCGCTTCGCGGCGCTGGAGAAGGACAAGGGCAAGCCGCTCGCCAACCGCCCGCTGCGCGAGACCTACCCGCCCGGCTCCACCTTCAAGATCCTCACGGCCGCGGCGGCGCTGGAGCACGGCGTGGTCACGGACGTGGACGCCAGGACGGACGCGGTCTCGCCGTATCCCCTGCCGCTCTCCACCAACAAGATCGGCAGCGAGGCGGGCGACGCGCTGTGCAACAAGGCGTCCATGAAGACCGCCATGCAGTACTCCTGCAACAACGTCTTCCTCGACGCGGCGGCCGAGCTGGGCGAGGACCGGATGCGGGAGACGGCGGAGAAGTTCGGCTTCAACGAGGACGTGTACGCGGAGGAGTTCGGCGACCTGCTCGCCACGAAGAGCCTCTACCCGCCGAAGCTCGACAAGCCCGGCACGGCCCTCACCGGCATGGGCCAGGGCAGCCTCACCAGCACCCCGATGCAGATGGCGATGGTCACGGCGGCCCTGGCCAACGACGGCAAGCTGATGCAGCCCTACATCGTCGACGAGCTGCGCGGACCGGACCTCTCCACGCTGGAGAAGAACGAGCCGATGGAGATGAGCCAGGCCGTCTCGCCCGAGACGGCGAAGAAGGTCCAGGAGATGATGGAGCACACCGCGAAGGAGGGCAGCGCCCAGCGCGCCCTGATCGACGGTGTGACGGTAGGCGGCAAGACGGGCACCGCCCAGCGCGGCGTCAACGTCCGCGACGAGGTCCCGTACGGCTGGTTCGTCAGCTACGGCAAGAAGGACGACGGCCGTTCGGTCGCGGTCGCCGTGTTCATCGACCCGACGGACATGGACATCTCCCGCTCCGACATCTCGGGCGGCCGGCTCGGCGCACCGATCGCCAAGAGCGTGATGCAGGCGGTGCTGGGGGACTAGGGCTGCCTGCCCGACTGCCTGCCCGACCACCTATCGCCTACCGCACCGGCCCGGTCGGGTGGGTGCCCGTGGCGCTCATGACCACGGAGTAGAGGCTGGTCTCCGCCGTGATGAAGAGCCGGTTGCGCTTGGCCCCGCCCCAGGCGATGTTGGACACCTTCTCGGGGATGCGGAGCCGCCCGAGCAGGGTGCCGTCGGGGTCGTAGCAGTGCACGCCGTCGTCCATCGCGGCGGCCCAGAGCCGGCCGTCGTCGTCGAAGCGGAGGTTGTCGAAGCGGGCGGCCCCGCCGGCTCCGGCCTCGGCGAAGACCGTGCCCTGCGAGAGCGTGCCGTCCTCGCGCACGTCGAAGCGCCGGATGAGACCCGCCCGGGTGTCGGAGACGAACAACTGCCGCTCGTCGTGCGAGAGGACGAGCCCGTTGGGCGCGCCGAAGCAGTCCGCGGCCAGGTGCACGTCGCCCGTCGCGGGGTCGATCCGGTAGACGTTGTTGGAGCCGATCTCGCTCGGCGCGCGGTGGCCCTCGTAGTCGCTGGTGATGCCGAAGTCAGGGTCGGAGAAGTAGACGGAGCCGTCGGACCGGACCGCCGCGTCGTTCGGGCTGTTCAGACGCTTGCCCTGCCAGCGGTCGGCCAGCACCGTGATCGTGCCGTCGTGTTCGGTCCTGGTGACCCGGCGGTTGCCCTGCTCGCAGCTGATCAGCCGGCCTCGGCGGTCGAGGGTGTTGCCGTTGGGGTGTCCGGCGGAGCGGCGGAAGACGCCGACCGCACCGGTCTCCTCGTCCCAGCGCAGCATCCGGTCGTTGGGGATGTCGCTCCAGATCAACTGCCGCCAGGCGGGCACATACAGAGGGCCCTCGGCCCAGCGGCAGCCGGTGTACAGCACCTCCGGATCGGCGTCGCCGTTCATGCACCGCCCGGTGCGGAACCGCTCGTCGAACATCTCGTACAACGCACCCTGCTCGCTGGTCATATGAGCTCTCCCCATCCCCACGCCTGATGAACTATCTATGGCTAGGAAGGGAGATTGCCGTATGAGATATGGTTCCAGCAAGGAATATCCGAATGGAGAGCTGTGGATCACATCGATCGTTCCCTGCTGGCGCATCTCCAGCAGGACGCCACCCAGCCCTATGCCGCGTTGGGCCGGGCGGTGGGCCTCTCGGCCGGGGCGGCCCATGAGCGGGTACGGAAGCTGCGCGAACGCGGAGTGATCCGGCGGACCACCGTCGAGGTGGACCCGGTGGCGGCCGGTCACCCCGTCCTGTCCTACGTCATGGTCGACTCGGCTTCCTGGATGGGCGACTCGGCGGAGGACTTCGCCGCGCTCCCCGAGATCGTGGAGGCGCACGTCATCGCCGGCAGCGCGTCGGTGCTGGTGAAGGTCAGGACCGCGACCACCGAGCAGTTGCAGGACGTACTGCGCCGGATCTACGCGATCGACGGGGTCAGCGGGACGCAGGCCACGGTCGTCCTGGAGACGTTCTTCGAGCGCCCGGTCCTCCCGGAGGCCGCCGCCCAGGAGTGAGCAGGAGCGAGGGGGGAAGCGAGGGGAGCGGAGAGGAGAGAGGGCCCGTGCGTCATGAGCCGAGCCGCGCTGGGTCGGGCCGCGCCGCGCCGGGTCGGGCCGTGCCGTGCCGGGCCGAGCCGCGCCGGGTCGCGCCGGGTCGGGTCGCGCCGGGCCGTGCCGAGCCGCGTGGGTGGGCTCGGCGTCGCGGCCCTACCGCACCGACCTCAGCGCCCCTCGCCGCACCACCTTCGCCTCCTCCTCCGAGGAACCGTCCGACGCGGCCGACCCCGTCGCCCCGGTCGCACCCGTCGAGCCCGTCGAGCCCGTCGAGCCCTTGGGGTCCTTCGAACCCTTCGAGTCCTTCGAGTCCTGTGACCCCGCCGGCCCGGCCAGCCCCGCCAGCTCCGTCAGCGCGTCGATGCGGAAGTCCGCCGTCTCCACCACGTCCGGGTGGTCCGCCCACCAGTGCCCGTACGGCCCGCGCCGCAGATGCGCCGTCCGCAGGCCCGCCGCCGCGGCCGGGAACAGGTCGTCGGCCGGATGGTCGCCCACGTACAGCGTCGCTTCCGGAGCCGCGCCCGCCGCTTCGGCGACCCGGACGAAGAACTCCGGATCCGGCTTCCGCACGCCCCACTCGTCCGAGGTGACCACCAGATCGGCCGGCAGGTCCAGCGCCCGCAGCAGCTCCCCGGCCCGGACCGTGCCGTTCCCCGCCACCACGACCCGGATGCCCGCGGCCCGCAGCTCGCCCAGCGCGGGCCGGACGTCCTGGTAGAGGTCGGACTCGTCGAGGTGTTCTCCGCGCCCGGCGGCGGCCCGCGCGCGGTAGGCCTCCTCGATGTCCATGTCGGGCCGCAGGATCCGCAGCGCGTCCGTGGCCTCGCGGCCCTGGGCGACGGCCGCGCCCACCAGCGCGCCGAGCGTGTGCGGTGGCACGCCGAGCCAGTTGGCCCAGGACGACCAGTACCGGTCGTCGCGTACGAGGGTTTCGCCGATGTCGAGGACGATCGTTTCCATCACCGTTCCGACACTAAGCGTGAGGACACCGTCGGCGGGCTCTCATTCGGGTGAGTCGGCCCGCACGAGTGACCACGAGCACGTCGCGGGGAGCGAATCCGCACCCGAGGCCCTGGTCCGGCGCACGCACCTCGCTCGTATGCTCGGTTCATGACCGATCCTCAGAGCGGACGCCCCACCTCCAACGCCATGCGGCGTGCGCTCAAACGTGCCCGTGACGGCGTCGCCCTCGACATGACCGAGGCCGCCGTCCTGCTCCAGGCACGCGGCGACGACCTGACGGATCTCGCGGCGTCCGCGGCCCGCGTCCGGGACGCGGGCCTGGAAGCGGCGGGCCGACCGGGCGTGATCACGTACTCGCGCAAGGTCTTCATCCCGCTCACCCGCCTCTGCCGTGACAAGTGCCACTACTGCACCTTCGTCACCGTCCCCGGCAAGCTGCGCCGAGCGGGCCACGGGATGTTCCTGTCGCCCGACGAGGTGCTGGCCATCGCCCGCGAGGGTGCGGCCATGGGCTGCAAGGAAGCGCTGTTCACCCTCGGTGACCGACCCGAGGACCGGTGGCCCGAGGCGCGGGAGTGGCTGGAGGCGGAGGGGTACGACGACACCCTCGCGTACGTACGGGCGATGGCGATCCGGGTCCTGGAGGAGACGGGCCTGCTGCCCCACCTCAACCCGGGCGTGATGACCTGGACCGACCTCCAGCGCCTCAAGCCCGTCGCGCCCTCGATGGGGATGATGCTGGAGACGACGGCGACCCGCCTGTGGTCCGAGCCGGGCGGCCCGCACCACGGCTCCCCGGACAAGGAACCCGCCGTACGGCTGCGCGTCCTCGAGGACGCCGGCCGCTCCAACGTGCCCTTCACCACGGGCGTCCTGATCGGGATCGGCGAGTCGTACGAGGAGCGCGCCGACTCCCTCTTCGCGCTGCGCAAGACGGCCCGCGCCTACCACGGCATCCAGGAAGTCATCGTGCAGAACTTCCGCGCCAAGCCGGACACGGCGATGCGCGGGATGCCCGACGCGGAGCTGGAGGAGCTGGCCGCCGCCATCGCGGTCGCCCGGCATATCCTCGGCCCCTCCGCCCGGATCCAGGCCCCGCCGAATCTGGTGGACGCCGAGTACGCGCTCCTCATCGGCGCGGGCATCGACGACTGGGGCGGCGTCTCGCCCCTCACGCCCGACCATGTGAACCCCGAGCGCCCCTGGCCGCACATCGACGAACTGGCGGCCAGGACAGCCGACTCGGGCTTCCAGCTCCGCGAACGCCTCACCATCTACCCGGAGTTCATCCAGCGTGGCGAGCCGTGGCTCGACCCCCGCCTCCTCCCGCACGTCCGCGCCCTGGCCGACCCGGAGACGGGCCTCGCCCGCGAGGGCGCGCTCCCCGCAGGCCTGCCGTGGCAGGAGCCGGACGAGGGGTTCACCTCCTCAGGCCGCACCGACCTCCACACCACCATCGACACCGAGGGCCGCACCGGCGACCGCCGCGACGACTTCGACGAGGTGTACGGGGACTGGGAGGCGCTCCGCGAGGCCGCCGCCCCCGGCATGGTCCCCTCCCGTATCGACGCCGACGTACGCCAGGCGCTCGGCCAGGCCGCCGACGACCCGACGAAGCTCACCGACGACCAGGCCCTCGCCCTGCTCCACGCGGACGGCCCGGCGCTGGACGAGCTGTGCCGGATCGCGGACGCGCTGCGCCGGGACGTGGTCGGCGACGACGTCACGTACATCGTCACGCGGAACATCAACTTCACCAACGTCTGCTACACCGGCTGCCGCTTCTGCGCCTTCGCCCAGCGCCGCACGGACGCCGACGCGTACACGCTCTCCCTGGACCAGGTCGCGGACCGGGCGGCACAGGCGTGGGACGTCGGCGCGGTCGAGGTCTGCATGCAGGGCGGCATCCACCCGGACCTGCCCGGGACGGCGTACTTCGACATCGCGCGGGCGGTGAAGGAGCGCGTCCCCGGCATGCACGTGCACGCCTTCTCCCCCATGGAGGTCGTCAACGGGGCGACCCGCACCGGCCTGTCGATCCGCGACTGGCTGACCGCCGCCAAGGAGGCCGGGCTCGACTCGATCCCCGGCACGGCCGCGGAGATCCTGGACGACGAGGTCCGCTGGGTCCTCACCAAGGGCAAACTGCCCACGGCCACCTGGCTGGAGGTCATCAGGACGGCACACGAGGTGGGCCTGCGCTCGTCCTCCACGATGATGTACGGGCATGTCGACCAGCCCCGTCACTGGCTCGGCCACTTCCGCACGCTGACGCGGCTCCAGCAGGAGACCGGCGGCCTGACGGAGTTCGTGACGCTGCCCTTCATCCACACCAACGCCCCGGTCTATCTGGCCGGCATCGCCCGCCCGGGACCCACCGACCGCGACAACCGGGCCGTCACCGCGATGGCGAGGCTGCTGCTCCACCCGCACATCACCAACATCCAGACGAGCTGGGTCAAGCTCGGCACGGAGGGCGCGGCGGAAATGCTCCGCTCGGGCGCGAACGACCTGGGCGGCACCCTGATGGAGGAGACCATCTCCCGTATGGCGGGGTCGAGTTACGGCTCGTACCGCTCCATCCAGGGCCTGCAGGCCATCGCCGAGCTGGCGGGCCGCCCGTCCCGCCCCCGCACGACCCTGTACGGGGAGGTCCCGGCCGAACGGGTCTCGGCGGCCACGGCGTCGGACGGCCATCTGCCGGAACTGCTGCCGGTGCTGCCCAACTGAGGGCGGGGGAGGGGCGCGGCAGCCACGCCGAACAACAACCACCCTGGCTGTGCGGTCAGTTGCCTTCGTTATGATCGCCCCTCCCGAACGCTGGAGGTCGCAGTGAGCGAAAGCCCTGTCCGCACGGTCGAACTGCCGTTGGAGGACGGCAGCGACGAGATGATCCGGGTGCAGATCCGTGAGGTGGACGAGTCCCTGGTGCGGGTCGGGCGCGGAGACCGCTCCGTCGCCCGTGCGGAGCGGTCGTTCGGACAGATGCTGGACACGGTGCGGCCGGTGGCGGAGAGCTTCGTCGGCAGGTTCCGGGGGCTGGCCAACGCGCCGGACGAGATCACGCTGGAGTTCGGTGTGTCGCTGTCGGCCGAGGCGGACGTGGTCATCGCCAGCACCGCGACGGCGGCGAACTTCTCGGTGAGTCTGACGTGGCACAAGGGCGACACGGTCGACCCGAACGAGCCTGTGCCGGCCGTGGGTTGACATGACCGGCTTACGGGGGGACGCGGGGGACAGGGTGTCGGGGGAAGAGGGACCGAGCGCCGACGAGGCGTTGAACGCGGCGGTCGTCCGGCTCCGGGGCAGGGACGGCGTGATCGCCGGCGGCGGCTTCCTCGTCACCGCCGACCGTGTGCTGACCTGCGCTCATGTCGTGTCCGACGCGCTGGCCAGGACACGGGGCCTCGACGTCGCCGTCGGCACCGAGGTGCTGATCGACTTCCCGCTCGCCGACGGGCCAGGTGAGCGGCGTTTCGTCGCCGAGGTCGAGCAGTGGATACCGGAGGAGCCCAGGCACTGCGGGGACGTGGCGGTGCTGCGGTTGCGCGAGGTGGTTCCCGGCACGCGTCCGCTGCCGGTGGCCGCTTCCGCCGCGGTGTCGGACCGGCCGGTGCGCGTCGTGGGGTTTCCGGACGACGAACTGGGCGTGGTCTGGCACCGGGGGGAGCTCAGCGGGAAGTCGTCGGGCGACTGGATCCAGCTCTCCCGTGCCGACAGCCGGACGACCCACATCACCGGCGGCTACAGCGGCAGCCCCGTCTGGGACGAGCAGCGCGGCGCGGCGGTCGGCATCGTCGTCGCGGCCCAGCGGAAACGCGACGACACCCAGCAGTCCTTCGCGATCAGCGTGAAAGCGGCGCTCGCCAAGCTGCCCGATCTCGATCGCGAGCTTGCCGCGCATCCGTTCCGGGGCATCGACACCTTTCAGGAGCGCGACGAGGACATCTTCTTCGGCCGCGACCACGACATCGAGGACGTGGTCGACGCGCTGGAGCTGGACGGGGTCGTCACGCTCTTCGGACCGTCTGGCTGCGGCAAGTCCTCGCTGGCGCTGGCCGGAGTGGTTCCCCGGATGCGGCGCGGAAGCGGCGCGGGGGAGGACGACGACCGGCCGGGCCCCGACGCGATCGTGGTGAACGCCGGTGCCGACGGCTCCCTGCTCTCCCGACTGGCCGTCGACCTGTACGAAGCCGTACGCACCGGACGGTACGGGGACCGGCGCGCGGAGAGCGTCGACCAGGTGGAGGAGTGGCTGGCGGACCGAGGCCTGGTGCAGACGCTGAACCGGCTGCGAGGCGCTTCGGACGACAGGTATCTCGTCGTCCTCGACCAGGCCGAGGCTCTCCTGCACATCGGCGAGAAGGAGTTCGGCGAAGTCGCCGGGCTCCTCTTTCCGGAAGGCGGCCCGACCGCCGGATCCCTGCTGCTCGTCACGCTCCGGTCCGACTTCATGGACGCGGCGCTCAGACATCCTCGCCTCGGCCCCCTGGTGCGCGGCAGCACACTGTTTCCGCTGACGCCGATGTCACGGGCCCAGCTCCAGGCCGTGATCACCCGACCGGTGGAGAGGGCTCCGGCGGTGGAGTACGACCCGGGGCTGGCCGAGCGCATCCTGGAAGACGCCTGCCGGGAGCCGGAGAACCTCCCGCTCCTCGGCTTCCTGCTGAAGCAGCTGTGGGACAACCGGTCCGCCGGCCGGCTGCGCACCTCGACGTACCAGGAGCTGAACGGGGTCGAGGGCGCGCTGGAGGAGCACTGCGAAGCCGCCTGGAAGCGGTACGTCGGCGAGAGCGAGCGGACCGCCGCCGCCAGGCTGCTCAGGGGCCTGGTGAGAGTGCTGCCCGGGAGCGGGAAGCCGCTGCGCCGCAGGATCACGGAGAGCGAGGCGGGCCCCGCGGGGTGGGAGCTCGCCAAGTCGTTCGGCGCTCAGCCGTTCCGGCTGCTGGTACTGCGCGGCGGCGACGAAGAGCCGGAGACCGCCGAGCTGGCCCACGAGAAGCTGATCGAGGTGTGGCCCGCGCTGCGGGACCAGGTGCGGGAGGACGAACGGTTCCTGACGGGCCGCGCCGAGCTGAACCATGACCGCGAGCGTTGGACGAAGCAGGACAGGCCGTCCGACCTGCTGCCGGGAGATGTCCAACTTGCCTACATCCAGGCCTGGGTGAAGGACCGGGAGGCGGAACTCGACGCGCCCGAGCGGGACTTCCTGGAGCGGGGGCGGCAGCGCCGCCGTCTGCGGCGGGCCCGCGGCCGCGCGGCCTGGACCGCGGCCGCCGTGGTGTTCGCGCTGATCGTCGGCCTCGGCACCTTCCTCGTCTACCAGCAGCGCGTCAGTACCCAGCGCGAGGCGGACGGTCGGTCGCGTCTACTGGCCAACTACTCCGCCGAGGTCGCCAGACATGATCCGGGACAGGCCGCGCTGATCGCCATGGGCGCGTACGGCATCGCGCCCACGAACGAGGCCCGCAACGCCGTGCTCCGCAGGTACGACCAGGTCAAGAACGCCGCGTGGGTCCTGAGCGGGACGGAGGGAAGCATCCGGGACGTGGCGATGAGCGTGGACGGCGCGGTGACGCTCGTGACGACCGAGAACGGGCGCGCCACCCTGTTCGTACGCCAGGCCGGAGGACGCGTCCAGCGGCTCCAGCTGGACCTGGACGAGATGGCCTTCCACCCGCTGGTCAGCCGGGACGGTCGGCAGATCGCTCATGTGTCGGGAGCGGGCACGTTGGTCCGGTACGAGGTCGACCCCGCCGCCGACCGTCCCGAGGACCTGCTCCGCCCGCAACCCCCACTGGGGGGAACGGAGTTCGGGGAGATAGCCGACACCGTGGGCTGGGTGCTCGCGGAGGAGAGACTGATGGCTCTCTCGCCGGACGCCGGAAGCCTGGTCACGATGGTGGAAGGCCGGCTGACGCTGTGGGATCTGGCGACGGGGCGCCGCCGGGACGTGCCGGGCCCGCCGGTCGCGAGGGGCGAGTCCGTGTGGTTCGGACCCGACGAGAACACCCTGGTGGTCAGCCGGAGCGGCGAGGACGGCGACGGCCTCGTGATGGAAGCGGTGGACGTCGGCACAGGAAAGGCCCGTGAGCTGGCGGACGGCGTCGACGACATGGCGACGAACGGCTCGGTGACGGCGCTGTCCGGTGACGGCGGCGTTCTGGTCTTCTGCCGTCAGGTGGAGAAGAGCGACGAGAAGGTCGCCGTCTACCGTGCTCTGCGCGTGAAGGACGGGCGGACGCTGAACAGCTACACCTACACCGGGCCGAACAGCGGCTGTGGAAGCATCGCCGTCGACGGGACGGGCGATCGTTTCGCGGCGAACCACCATGAGTCGTGGATGATCGTCGGCACGCGACGCGGCAGCCGCGTGACGAGGGCCGAGGTGGCCTCGCCGGAGCTGGTCGTCGGCCGCCTCCTCGGAGACGCGCGCCAGGCGGTCGTTCCGGCGGTCGCCTACGGCGACAACCACGTGACGGCCCAGCCGCTGATCCCGCGCGGCGTCGACGGCTCCGACATCCTCGTCGGCTCTCCGCGCCTGGTCGACGGCGGCACGTCCCTGGTGGCCCACATCAGGCAGTTGGACGAGCCCGACAAGGGCGAGACGCTGGCGCTCGTCGACGCGGCGTCCGGCCGGATCACCACCGAGGTGAAACGGCCCTCGTCCGCCGTGGTGACCGACCGGCCCGCGGAGCAGGACCTGCTGGTGAACGACGCCGGAACCCTCGTGGCGGACGTGGTCGACCGCGACCGGGTCCAGATCCGGGAGATACCGTCGCTGCGCCAGGTGGCGGAGGTCCGCACACACGCGCCCCCGGAGGACCGGGACGGCGGCCCGGAAGCGCTGACGCTGACCTTCCTCCGGGGCGGCGACGAACTCGTGACCCTCTCCGGCAGCCGCATCGAACACTGGGCCGCCCGGACCGGCCGCCGCCTGTCCCCCGTCATCGACGCCCGCGCGCTGGGCCTCACGAAGAAGAACCCGCCGCTGTTTGGCTCCGGCCGCCAGGGGACCGTGGACTCGGGCTTCGCGGTGAACCCCCATGCGGAGAAGGGCTATGTGCAGGTCATGGTCGCCCGCGCCCCGGTCCTGCACGCCGTCCATCTGCGTACCGGCAAGGAGAACAAGGATCTGCGCGTCCGGCTGGGCCCGAGGATCGAACGGGCGGTCCGGGACGGCAGTGGCAGCTACGCGGCCGCCAAGTCGCCCGGCGGCATGATGGAGTTGTGGTCGACGGAGACCGGAGAACCGCCGGCCAGACTGTCCGGACCGATCGGACCGCTGGGGTCTGACGAACACTTCACCGGAGGGGGATACGTCTTCAACTTCACCGGAGCCGAGAGTGAGTTCTTCATCGCGAACGGCAGCTCGGTGCGCTTCCAGAAGCTCTCGGACCCCAACACCTTCGAGACGTACGATTTCGCGGCGCACCAGCACTTCCTGGCGGCCGCCAAGGACGGCAGGACCCTGCTGCGCACACTCTCCGGAGGCAGCTTCGGCGGAGGCAACGGAGACCGGGGCCGACTGGACCTGATCCACCTCGACCCCGAGCTCTGGAAGCGCCACCTGTGCGCCGTCGTCGGCCGCGACCTCACGGCGGAGGAGCGCGACGGCCTGCCCTCGGGCCTGCCGGAGGGGATCTGCCCGAGCTGAGCAGGCCTGTGACGGTCCTGCCCCTCTCCTCACGCCGCCGCGCGCTCAGCCCTCCGTCTTTATCGCCCCCGGGCAACAGTGGGCCGATCAGCTCGGGGGCGACCTCTGTGCCGCAGGCTTCCGAGATCTTGAATGCTTCGGGACTGCCGCAGCCGGTGTCGCGCTGTCCTCAGCCGAGTTTCGGTGCGTTATCCGGGAGTTCGGCCGCTCCCGCGCAGCGCACCACCTCGCGGGCGACAGCGCGTGCCGCGTCGGCCGTCAACGCGGAGATCTTCTCCTTCATGGCGCGATCCTTGATCTCGGGTACGCCCCCGGCGTCGACCGAGACTTCGAGCAGGTCGTTCCGGTCCTTCGTGTAGGGGCAGGCGACGAACAGCGCGGCCTTGTAACGGCTGATGTAGCCCGTGGCCGGCCCCAGAGAGATCGGGGTGTTGCCGGGCTTGGACGCGGTGCGCGCGACGGTGTCGGTGGTGAAGTCCGGGTCCTGGATCCGTCGGTAGCTGATCGCGAGATCCTGGCCCCCACCGGACAGCTCACACGTTCCGAGCCCTTTCGAAGCGTCGGCGACGAAGTTGGTCGAGCGTACTTCCTCGAACGGGTCACCCGTCCCCGGCAGCAGGGCCTCCACCTGCGCACCGGACACCGCCTTCTGGCACACGCGATCGGGAACAGCGACCTGCGACTTCCGGTCCGGCAGGAACAGGGCCACACCCGTCCCGGCGATGACGAGGACGCCCAGGCCCACGATGAGTGCCCTGTGGCGCCTGCTCCTCGGGGGCGTTGCCCCGGCACTGTTTCCCACGCTAGCTCCCTGCCCGCTGCCGGCCCATTCCGTAGCCGACCCGCACTTCGCGGGCAGCGGAATCGGCCTGGCTCCTTGCGTTCTCCGGATCTGTTCCGGATTCGATGGCCGCCTGGTACGTGGCGTCATACATCGCGTCCGCGGACTTGTTCCGCTGGTCCTCGAGGAAATCACTGCGGTCCTGCCCGGCCTGCTCACTGGAGTCGCGGGTGTAGTGCTCCACGACGGCGCCCCGGATGTCCTCGATGATCATTCCAGCCGCATCGCCCGCGACGGGGAACCGGGACAGACCCATGTCGATGGCTCGTCCGGCCCACTTGTCCGTGGTGGCCAGACTCTCGTTGAACTCGGCGTCGGAGGCGATCTTGTCGTCGTACACGGCTTGGGTGCGGGACTCGGCCATGATGCCCGCGATTTCGGCGCCGGGTGTGATGCGGTTGGCGATCTCCTCGGAGAACTCCGCGTACTTGGCCTTGTCGTGGTAACCCTCGTTGATGAGTTCGGTGGTGACCGCCTGCTGGGAGTTGATGATCGCGCCGTAGGCGTCGGGGTCCTTGCCCACTTGCGCGATGAAGTCCTTGAGCTGGCCACGGGGCAGGTCGCCCAGGTTGGCGTTGCTCCCGTAGGTCTTGATCTCGCGATCGCCGTTCATCCCGTCCTGAACATCCCGCATGTACTCCGCGGTGATGTTCCCGAAGCTGTCGTTCATAGCGGATTCGTCCAGCCGGTCCGAGTTCTTGCCGAACTCCGACACGATCCGGTTGACGAGTTCGGCGCTGCCGGCCGAGTGTTTCGGCGGTGTGGCGTCCGAGTCGTGCGGGACGCCGATCGTTGCCGATTCGAGGGCGTGGCCCAACGCGTCGTGGCCGAGGGGCTTACCGTCCTCGCCCACGGGCCATTCGCGTGCGTCGTCACCCTTGGCCACCAGGTAGTCCCAGTTGTCGAGGTCCTTGCCGTCGGCCTTGGTGGAGTCGTTGAAGAATTCGAGTGAGGCTTCGGGATTGTGCCCGAGGCCCTCCATGAAGCCGGCGAAGGGGTCATTGGGCTCATCGGTCGGCGGGTAGTTCAGGTTGGCCGTGTCGCGCCAGGCGACCTTCGGATCCCCGGGGAACTCACGCTCGTGCTTGACCAGAGCCGTGCCGTAGTCGTTGAGGAATTCGTCGTCGAACTTGCCCTTGCCCATCAGGCTGCTCATCACCTGGAAGCCGTTGGGCCCCATGGGCAGCCCTTGGATGGGGAACGGCTTGTCCCCAGCGGCGATCACGTCCCGCTTCCACGTCTCCATGGCAGGGCTGTCGCTGTGCGAAGCGGTGGCGAGGGTCATGCTCAGGTTGTCCTGGACCTGGGCCAGGACCTTGGCCCGCTCGCCCTCGACCGCGCCACCGGGCGGAGCGGCCAGGTCCCGCCAGAACTGGAGTGTGCCGTCCGCGCCCAGCGTGGTGGCGAACCGTTCACCGAACCCTTGGTTGTCGCGCTGGTTGATCAGCGTCTCGTTGAAGCGTTCGACGTCCTTGTCGCTCCACTCCCCGGGGTCGCTCTCCTGCACCTTCTTCGCCCAGTAGTCGGCGTCCGCCTTGCCCTGCCGGTCGTCGGCCTCCTTGAGGCCACCGGGGCCGTCGCCCGAGAAGTCGTGCTTGTTCTTGGCGAGGGCGCGCAGGGCGCGGGCGGCGATGCGGTCGGTCTCGCTCGCCTCCCAGAGGACCCGCTTGACCCGGCGTTCCGCGACGGCCAACTCCTCGTTGCTGGGGGCGGGGATGTCACCTTTGCCTGCCGCGGCGCCCGAGGGCACGGAGGCGATGGCGCTGCCTTTGGCGTTGATGTAGATGTTCTGCTTGGCGACGTCGTCGATGACCGTCGTCAGGGCGGCCTTGTGCTTCTTGAACGCCGCGCTGGCATCGCGCAGGAGACCGAGCACGCTCGTGGCCTGCGCCGCTACGTCCTGGAACTCGACGGCCGTCTTGGTGACGAAGTCCTTGGTGACGGTGGCGTTGAGGCCAGTCCAGTCGGCGGCGTTCGCCTCCGACTCCAGCCGCTTCGCGTTCACCCCGCCCCCGTCACCGGTGGACAGTCTCTTGAGGCGCTTGGACATGGTCTCCCAGTCCGTGACCGCCGTGTCGAGTGTGCCCAGGCGCAGATCCGTCAGCTCCTGCGCGGTCATCGTCTCGCTCGCCATGCCCAGCCCCCGTGTGCCGTTCGGCGGTTCTTTCCGCTTTGCGAAAGCTACTTTATGTAGTCATCGATCTTCGATACAGGCATGCTCGTCGCGACCTGGACCTGGTCCTTGGCGTGCTGCGCGCGGGTGTAGTCGAAGTGGTTGGAGATGTGCGCGCAGGCGTCCTTGAGCGTCCCCGTCTGCGTGTTCCATGCGTCATGGAGCTCGGTCAGGGCCGCGCCCATGTCGAGCCCGTCGTTGAACAGGTCGATCGACGCGGTGAACGTGCTGGGGCGGGCGAAGTCGCTGTCGACGCCGAACTCTTGGCGCAGTTCGTACGCGGTGTTACCCATCTTGCCCAGCTCGTTGTCGTGGACGACCAGATCACCGTCGCCCGCAGTTCCGCCTCCGCCGGGCGGCGCCTCGTTGAGCTGCATGCCGACGGAGTCCCGCTGCGCGGCTTCGCTCTTGAGCTGTTCCCACTCGTCCCATGCCATGAACTGAACCGTCCCCCACGCGCGGCCGACCACGAACCTCTTCACCCTGCACGTTAGCAACCCGCGTGCTATGTGAACCTGTCGGAGGCGGATCCACACAACTCGGTCACACCCGTAGCCGCCCCTCCTGGGGTCGGCATAGCGTCACGGGGTGATGGAACCCCCGCACCTGAAGACGATCCGGCAGTCGTACGACGCCGTCGCCGCCGACTACGCCCGGTCCGTCAAGGACCCCGGCGCACTGGACCCGCTGTCGCGCGCCGTGCTGGCCGCGTTCGCCGAGCTCGTCACGTCGGCGGACCTCGGGCCGACGGCCGATGCGGGCTGCGGGCCGGGCAAGGTGACCGCGTACCTGTCCCGGCTGGGGGTTTCCGCCTTCGGGGTCGACCTGTCGCCGAGGATGGTCGGGCTGGCCCGCGCGGGCTATCCGGATCTGCGGTTCGACGTCGGCTCGATGTCCGCGCTGGAGGCCGGCGACGGTGAGCTCGGCGGCGTCCTGGCCTTCTACTCCACGCATCATCTGCCGCCGGCGTCACTGCCCGGGGTGTTCGCCGAGTTCTGCCGGGCGCTGGCGTCCGGCGGGCACCTGCTGCTCGTCACCCGCGTCGGCGATGAGGGACACCAGCGTCGGACGTACGGCTACGGGGGCCCTTCCGCCTCCTTCGACAGCTACCGGCTGCCCGCGGACCGGATCGCCGAGCTGCTGGAACAGGCGGGGTTCGCGGTCACCGGGCGGACACTCCAAGCACCCGAGGAGGGCGCGAAGCGGCCGGTGGCCGGCTTCCTGGCGCAGAAGCGGGTCACCGTCGCCGACCCCCAGGTCCCGGCCTAGGCCGCCGCACACTCCCCGGCCTAGGCCGCCGCGCGCTCGCCCACCGGCCGCCTGCGCCGGCCGACGTCGGTCAGCGACGGCGGGGTCCACGCGCCGTCCGGCGGGTAGACGTCGGTCCCGGGCGCGACGATCGCGTCGATCCGGTCGAGCGTCTCGTCGTCCAGCGTGAGCGAGGCGCCCTTCACCAGCCCCTCCAACTGCTCCATCGTGCGCGGCCCGATGATCACCGAGGTCACCGCCGGGTGAGCCAGTGGGAAGGCGACCGCCAGCTCCGGCAGGGTGGTCCCGATGCTGTCGGCCAGCGCGACGAGCTGCTCGACGATCTCCAGCTTGGCCGTGGTCAGCGGGGCCTCCGGGTCGAACCGGTGCGGCGTGAGCGCCGCCCGCCCGGTGGACAGGTCGATGGCCCCGCCCTTGCGGTACTTCCCGGTCAGGAAGCCGGAGGCGAGCGGGCTCCAGGTGAGCACGCCCATCCCGTAGCGCCGGCAGACCGGCAGGACCGATCGCTCGATGCCCCGGGCGAGGATCGAGTACGGCGGCTGCTCGGTCCGGAACCGCCCGAGTCCGCGCCGCTCGGCCACCACGTGCGACTCCACGATCTCCTCGGCCGGGAACGTGGAGCAGCCGAAGGCGCGGATCTTGCCCGCGCGCACGAGGTCGGTCAGCGCCGAGAGGGTCTCCTCGACGTCGGTGGTGTGGTCGGGGCGGTGGACCTGGTAGAGGTCGATCCGGTCGGTCCCGAGGCGGCGCAGGCTCTCCTCGACCTCCTGGACGATCCAACGCCGGGAGTTCCCGCCCCGGTTGGGTCCGTCGCCCATCGGGAAGTGGACCTTGGTGGCGAGGACGACATCGTCGCGCCGCCCCTTCAGCGCCTTGCCGACGATGGTTTCGGACTCACCGGCGGAGTACATGTCGGCGGTGTCGACGAAGTTGATGCCCGCGTCGAGGGCGGCGTGAATGACGCGCACGGAGTCGTCGTGGTCGGGATTGCCGACCGAGCCGAACATCATCGTGCCGAGACAGTGCGCGCTGACCTCGATGCCGGTGCCGCCGAGTGTGCGGTAGAGCATGGTCGAGCTCCCTGGTGAGTGCGGTGTGCTGGGGCCGGACCTGCCGCACTGTAGGACTTCGAGTGCGTTCTAGGTCAAGACCTCGAACGCACGTGTGCTGTCGGCCCGTTACGGGCGGCAGCCCTCCGCTTCCATCGCGACGGGGAGTTGGGAGCGCAGGAACTTCTCCAGGATGCGACGGCGCTCTGCGGTGTCCTTCGGGTCCTCCACGCCGTCGATGGCCAGCACGAACTGCATCTTCTCGCCGTTGTAGGTGCAGGCCTTCAGGGCCATCCCCCCGTGGTCGGCGATGGTGGCGCCGTCGCCGATGTCGGCGGGTGCCGGATCGCCCAGGCGGAGCATGACCGATTCCTTGACTTCCAGCGGCTTGACGAACGGTTCGACGACGTCGCCCCTCAGCCCCACCCGGTCCTCCCCGTCCACCTCGAACTCGCAGCGTGGCTGCTTGGGTTCGGAGAAGGTGTCCTTGGTCTTGAGCTTCTCGCCTCTGGGGAGGAGCCGGCCGATCAGGTCGGGGTCGACCTTCGTGCCGCAGGCTTCAGAGACCTTGAACGCGTCGGGGCCGCCATAGCCGGTCGCCCCGACGAGCAGTGTGGCGAGCAGTGTGGAGCCGAGCACCTGTCGCAGAATCTTCTTCTTCATGCGCTCGCCGCCGATGCCATTACGGGCGGCAGCCCTCCGCTTCCATGATGACCGGCAGGTGGGCCCGCAGGAGCTTCTCGAGGGCCGCACGGCGTTCGGCGGTGTTCTTCGGGTTGTCGACCCAATCGATTTCCAGGATGTACTGGCTCTTTCTCCCCTTGTACGTACACGCCTGCACGGCCATCGCTCCGCGGTCCGCGATGGTGGCGCCGTCACCGATGCCGGCGGCTGGTGCCGGGTTGCCCAGCCGTCGCATGCTCCGCTCCGTGGCCTTCAGGATGTCGAAGTCGGCCTTGTCGATGGTGCCCCGCACGTAGAGGTGGAGATCGCCGTCCACGTACACCTGGCAGCGCGGTTGCTCCGGAGCGGAGATACCGTCGTCGACCTTCAGTGTTTCGCCTTCCGGGAGGAACGGGGCGACGAGGGCGGAGTCCACCTTCCTCCCGCACAGCTCCGAGACCGTGAACGACTCGGACCCGCCGCACCCGGCGACCCCGATGAACAGAGTTGCGGACAGGGTGGCGCCGAGTGCTTGTCGCAGAAGGTTCTTCTTCATTCGCTCGCTGCCTGCGCCCACTACGGGCGGCAGCCCTCGGCCTCCATGGCGACCGGCAACTGGGAGCGCAGGAACTCTTCGAGGACGCGACGGCGTTTGGCGGTGTCCGCCGGATGCTCCACACCGTCGATGTCCAGCACGTACTGGCTCTTCTCGCCCTGGTAGGTGCATGCCTGTACAGCCATCGCACCATGGTCCGCGATCGTGGCGCCGTCACCAATGCCGTCGGCCGGAGCCGGATTCCCCAGCCGACGCATACTCCGCTCTGTGACCTTCAGGGGGTCGAAACCGGTCTCGACGACGTCACCGCGCAGGTTCACCGTGTCCTTGCCATCGACTTCGAACTCGCAGCGTGGCTGCTTGGGTTCGGAGAAGGTGTCCTTGGTCTTGAGCTTCTCGCCTCTGGGGAGGAGCCGGCCGATCAGGTCGGGGTCGACCTTCGTGCCGCAGGCTTCAGAAACCTTGAACGCGTCGGGGCCGCCACAGCCGGTCGCCCCGACGAACAGTGCGGCGAGCAGCGCGATGCCGACCACTTGCCGCAGAACGTTCCTTCGCATGTGCCCCTCACTACTTCCTCCGGGCCTCCGACGCATCTTCTGCCCCGCCATTACGGGCGGCAGCCCTCCGCTTCCATGATGACCGGCAGGTGGGCCCGCAGGAGCTTTTCGAGGGCCGCACGGCGTTCGGCGGTGTTCTTCGGGTTGTCGACCCCGTCGATGTCCAGGATGTACTGGCTCTTCTCTCCCTTGTACGTGCACGCCTGGACGGCCATCGCCCCGTGGTCCGCGATGGTGGCGCCGTCACCGATGCCAGCGGCTGGTGCCGGGTTGCCCAGCCGCCGCATACTCCGCTCCGAGGCCTTCAGGATGTCGAAGTCGGCCTTGTCGATGCTGCCCCGCACGTAGAGGTAGAGCTCACCGTCCACGGACACCTTGCAGCGTGGTTGCTCCGGGGCGGAGATACCGTCGTCGACCTTCAGTGTTTCGCCTTCCGGGAGGAACGGGGCGACGAGGGCGGAGTCCACCTTCCTCCCGCACAGCTCCGAGACCGTGAACGACTCGGGGCCGCCGCAACCGGCGACCCCGATCAATAGAGTTGCGGGCAGTATGCCGCCGAGCACCTGTCGCAGAATCTCCTTCTTCATCCGCTCGCCGCCGATGCCCCCTACGGGCGGCAGCCCTCCGCTTCCATCGCGACGGGGAGTTGGGAGCGCAGGAACTTCTCCAGGATGCGACGGCGCTCTGCGGTGTCCTTCGGGTCCTCCACGCCGTCGATGGCCAGCACGAACTGCATCTTCTCGCCCTGGTAGGTGCAGGCCTTCAGGGCCATCCCCCCGTGGTCCGCGATGGTGGCGCCGTCGCCGATGTCGGCCGGTGCCGGGTTGCCCAGCCGCCGCATGCCGTCGGCGCTGACCTCCAGCGGCTTGACGAACGATTCGACGACGTCGCCCCTCAGCCCCACCCGGTCCTCCCCGTCCACCTCGAACTCGCAGCGTGGCTGCTTGGGTTCGGAGAAGGTGTCCTTGGTCTTCAACTCCTCGCCCCTGGGGAGGAGCCGGCCGATGAGATTCGGGTCGATCTTGGTTCCGCACGCCTCGGAGATGCTGAAGGGCTCGGGCTCTCCGCAGCCGGCGACCCCGGCGAGCATCGCAGTGAGCAGTGCGACGGAGCCCACCCGTCGCGACACGCTCTTCTTCATCGCCTTCATCGTGCTCATCCCCCTCCGTTCAACCCGCTGGCCCGGTCGTTCCCGTTGTACGCGGCGCCGTTGATCTCTTCGGTCAGGGTGTAGCGGCTGTTGGAGTGGCCGGGGTTCGCCTTGGCCCACTCGTCGGCGAGTGCCTGCAACTGCTGCTCCCTGCCCTTGAAGGTCTTCTCGTTGTCCTGCTGCTGGATCGCGTCGATCCGGTCCTGCTCCTGCGTCTGCCACTCGTAGGCGACCGCGTCGACGCCGCGCTGGGCGATGTCCCCGACCCCCGGTACGAAGTTCACGATGCTGCCGAACCCGTGGTACATCCACTTCGCGTCCCACGAGGGGTCGTCCTTGTCGGTCACCAGGGCCTGGTAGCGGGCCTCTTCCAGGAAGCCGACGGTGTTGCCCGCCCGGAGCAGGGTCTCCTTGGGGTCCTTCGGGTTGTCCTCGTGGATGTCCCTGACGATCTCCCGGTTCAGGCCCTCGTTGAGCATGCCGTAGGCGTTCTGGTCGCGGGAGACCTGCTTGGAGACCTCCAGCAGTTGGTCCCTGTCCAGCAGCTTCGGGTCGTTGGGGTCCTCGGCCAGCGCACTGGCCGAATGATGAACCGCGTCACCGTGGTTCGTCAGCACGATCGCCATGTCGTCCCGCATCTCGCTGGGGAAGTCGTCGCCCCGCTCCGAGAGGTACTTCAGCGAGCTGTCGAGCACCTCCCGGTGCTGCGCGGTGTGCTCAGGGGGCCGCGCGGAGCTGTCGTCCGGGTTGACTCCCGTCGCCGCCGCGACGAGAGCGTCGCCGGTCGCCTCGTAACTCGCCTTC
This sequence comes from Streptomyces sp. NPDC020884, assembly GCF_044333935.1. NCBI lineage: Bacteria > Bacillati > Actinomycetota > Actinomycetes > Kitasatosporales > Streptomycetaceae > Streptomyces > Streptomyces sp. NPDC020884. The sequence continues at coordinate 133,543 of NZ_JBIRRY010000009.1, forward strand.
GGGCCCTTGTAGTCGCTCGCGGACTCGCCGTAGCCCAGGGAGTCGGGTACCACGTCGTTGAAGGGCTTGCGGTCCTTGAGGACGTGCTGTGCGTTGTCCTGGGGGTCGGTCGAGCTGAAGAAGTCCGTCGCCGCGTCGGGGTTGTGAGCCAGCGCCTTCATGAACCCGGTCATCGGGTCCGTACCCGCGTCGGTGTTCTCGCCGTAGTGGAGCTGGTCGACCTTCGCGTACGACGGCAGCTTGTCCCAGGGCAGCACGTCCTCCCGGCGCTTTCCGCCGGGGCCCGGGTCCTTGACGTCCCCGGTGTTCTCCTTCTCGTACTTGACGAGCGCGTTGCCGTAGTCGTTGAGGAAGTCGCCGTCGTACTTCCCGTGGCGCATGAGGTTGCTCATGGCCTGGAAGCCGTAGACACGGGTCTGGCTCCCGCCCTGGCCGCCGCCGACGTTCTCCCCGCCGAGCGCGACCACCCGCTCCTTCCAGGACTCCATGCCCTCGCTGTTGGAGTGGGAGGCGGTGGCCAGCGTGGAGCCCAGCTGCTTCTCCATCGTGCCGAGCAGCTGCATGCGCTCCTCGCGCGTCGCCGTGCCGCCGCCGCTGTTCGGGTTCTCCCAGTTGTCCAGGTTCACCGCCCCGGCGAAGAACTTCAGCGTCCCCTCCGGGCCCAGGCCGAGGGCCACGCGCTCGGCAAAGACCGGGTCGTTGGGGTGGGCCTTCATCAGGGCGTTGAAGCGTTCCAGCTGCTCGTTGGTGAGCTGGCTGGGGTCCTTCTTGCCCAGGGCGATGAGCTCGTTGGAGTCGTCGATGCTCTTCTGCGCCGAGTCGAAGCTGTTGAATCCGTTCGACTCGAACCCGTGCTTGTCCTTCGCGTGGAAGCGCAGCGCCGTGGCGGCCGTGCTGTCGGTCTCGCCGGCCGCGGTCAGGATGGTGCTGATCTCCTTGGCCGTCGCGTCGATCTCCGCCTGGGTCGGCGGCTCGATCTTCGCGTCGCCGATCGCCTGCGGCGAGGGCGTGGCGGATCTGACCATGCCCTTGTCGTCCACGTAGATGTTCTTCTTGGCCGCGCGGCTCACCGCGTCGGCCAGGTCGCTCTTGTGTTTCGTCAGCTTGGTGTGCGCGCCGCTCAGGATCGTGTGCACGCTCCGTGCGACGGTGACGACGTCATCGAACTCCCGTGCCGTGACCGTGACGAAGTCCTTGGTCACCGTCGCGTTCTGGCCCTTCCAGTCGGCTGCTTTGGCCTTGCTGGCCAGGTCGGCCGCGCTGACCTCGCCGTTGCCGCCGTCGGCGACCTTGACCAGCTTGTCGACCATCGCCTGCCAATCCTTGACCGCTTCCTGGAGTTTCCCCAGTCGCAGGTCGTTGAGGTCTTGGAAGGTGACCATGATGTGTGCCCCCGTTGTCCGCCGTGCTGGTTACTTGTAGTAGTCGTTGATGCGCGACACGGACAGCTCGTCCCCGCCGACCGTACGCAGGTCCGTCGCGATCTTGACCGTGTCCTTCGCGTGCTGGGCGCGGGAGTAGTCGAGGTGGTTGGAGATGTGCGCGCACGCCTCTTTGAGCGTTCCCGCCTTCGTGTTCCAGGCGTCGTGGAGCTCGGTGAGGGCGGAGCCCATGTCCAGCCCGTCGTTGAACAGCTGGATGGACGCGTCGAAGGTGTTCTGCCGGGCGTGGTCGGACGCCGTGGAGAAGTGCTGGCGCAGGGTGTGGGCCAGGTTCCCCAGCGCGCCGAGCACGTCGTCGTGCACGACCAGGTCTCCGTCGCCGCCGCTCCCGCCGGGTTCGGGAGCGACCTTGTTCAGCTGCATGGACGCGTCCTGCTGCGCCCGCGCCTTCGCCTGCTCCCACTCGTCCCAAGCCATAGGTCCTCCGTGAAGCCGTACATCGATTCTTCTGCCGCCCTGGGGCCGACTGTTCCCCTACGTTATCTTCGCTTCTTGATCGTTTGCTGGGCGGGCGTTGGCCGCATGCCGAGCGGCAGGTGAGAGGTCGCCTTCCGTTTCTTCTTGTCATGGTCCGGGCAACTCATGCAGAGTCGACCCCCATTGCCACGTGCTGATGTGTCAGATGAGTCAGGAGCGAGAAACCATGCGAACTCCGCCGATACCGCCGATGTCCCCCGGCAGCCGAAGTGCCGACCTCGCCGGTGTGAGCGCCCGGCTTCCCACCCGCAACCGGTTCGCCGCCCGCAGGGGCACCGCTCGTACCGGCGCCACCCGCACCGCCACCGTCCTCGCCGCCGCCGGACTCCTCGTCCTCGGCACCGCCTCCGCCGCCCACGCCGACCCGCCGGGCAGCCTCCCCCAGAACGCGGGCGGTTACGAGCAGGCGTTCTCGCCCGCCTTCGACTACGACGGCGACGGCTGCTACGCCACCCCCGCCATCGGCCCGGACGGCACCCTCGCGCCCGGCCTGAACACGACCGGCGCGATCAACGGCAGCTGCCGGGACCAGTGGGACCTGGACAACTCCCAGACGTACGCCCGCTCGAAGTGCAACAACGGCTGGTGCGGCATCGTCTACGCGGGGTACTTCGAGAAGGACCAGGCCGTCCACGGCAGCGGACTCGGCGGCCACCGGCACGACTTCGAGCATGTGATCTCCTGGGTCAACCAGGGCTCCAACCAGGTCGATTACGTCTCGACGACGCAGCACAGCACCGTCAAGACCTACCCGCGCTCGCAGGTGCGGTTCGACGGCTCGCACCCCAAGGCCGTCTACCACAAGGACGGTCCGAGCACGCACTTCTTCCGCCTCGCCAACGACAACGACGAGCCGCCGGAGAACCACTACGGAAACTGGCGCTACCCGCCGATCGTCGACTGGAACGGCTTCCCCAGCACGGAGTTGCGCGACAAGCTCATGAACGCCGACTTCGGGTCCGCGACCATCAAGGTCACCGACAAGGACGACCGCTTCCGCAACCTGCTCAACAACTCCAAGCCCGAAGGGATCCCCTTCGACCCCTGGGCCTGACGGGTCGCCGACACAGTGCGTCTTCTGACCGATGTCGCCGTTCTGGAGAACGGCCGCGCCAAGGCGGTGCGGTTCGCGACGCTCGACGCGTTCTGCCGGGTGCTGGAATGTCGGCCGGGGGACGTGCTGCGCTTGGTGCCGGATGAGTGAGCCGGGGGAGGGGATGATGCCGGGCGACCGTCAGTCTGTCGGCAGGGTCAGCCCAGGGTGAGCTGTAAGTGGGCCGTCTCCCGGTAACCGGCGTCCGGAGGGGTGACCTCCAGCGTTACCGGGGCCCCCTTCCGGGCCGGCTTCAGACGGACCGGGGCGGTGCGCTCGTCGTCCTCGGGGAGCGGCGGCACGAGGGCGGAGGCGGACTCCTCCCGGTTCAGCCAGTTCACGTCGTAGCCGGGGGCGTAGTCCTGGCCGGATTCACCGGGCTCGACGTCGAGCGTGCCGGGGAACGCCTCCTCGCCGAGGCGCAGTTCTTCGTCAGTGCCGTTCTTGAAGGTCACGGTGACGCTGTAAGTGCCGTCGTCGTGCGGTTGAGCATGGCTGACGGTGACCCACAAGCCGTCCTCGTACCGGGCCGTCATCCCGGGGCCGAGAGGCTGGTAGGCGCTGCCCGAAGAGCCGGGCTGCTCCATCTGCCCGTCGCCGTCGAGCCCCTTCTCGAACTCCGTGAGCGCATGCGCTCCCAGCGCGATCAGTGCGAAGAAGGCGATCAGGGCGATCGCGCAGCCGTAGAACCCCCGCGAGCCGGCGGCGGGAGACGTGTCTGTCGCGGTGGCTGCTGCTTCCGTGTCCATGCCGGCCACGCTAGGCAGCGGTCGGCGGGCGATCATGAGCGCGGGTACTCAGGGGCGGTTGAGTAGGCACGAGGGCCCGCGCCCCTGTCCGGTGAGGACGGGGCGCGGGCCCTGCGGTGTACGGCAGTGGGGTCAGCGCTCGGCCGCGAACTTCACGAAGGCGGTCCACGCCGGTGCGGTGATGAGGAGCGCGGGGCCTGCGGGGGCCTTGCTGTCGCGTACGGGGACGATTCCGGGGTAGCCGTCCGCGACCTCGACGCAGTTGTTGGGGCCGCCGTCGCTGTAGGTGGACTTGCGCCAGATCGCGGTCGAGAGGTCGGGCGTGCGCTTCATGATCCTCTGAACTCCTTCAGGACGCCCCTGATGAACGCGATGGAGTCAGGCGGGGGCAACGCCCGATCCCGTGCCCGATCGTAGGACAGCCGGGCGCGCGTGACATCGGCCGAATCTTCCAGCAACTCACCGCACCGGTTGCCCTCCGTATAGGCAACGGCGCTTCCGTCCTCCTGCCACAGGAGCGTAAGCGCACCGTCCATCAGGTGGTGGGCTCCGGCCGAGAACGGCAGGACCTGAAGCGTGACCATCGGCAGCTCCGCGATCTCGATCAGATACTCCAACTGGGCTTCCCACACCTTCGGGTCACCCACCGGACGCCGCAGTCCGGACTCGTCGATGATGATCCGAATGGTCGGGGCCGGGTTGCGGTGGATCAGCTGTTGACGGCCCAGGCGTGCTATGACCTGCTCCTCGACCGACTCCGCCTCGCTCGCCGTTTCCTGAGCGCCGGACAACAGTGCGCGTGCCACGTCCTCGGTCTGGAGCAGCCCCGGAATGCCGAGCGTGAACAGATGCATGATGCAGGCTGTGAGCTCCAGCCGCATGAACTCCTTGTACTTGTCCTTGAAGACCTCCCGCCGCGCCACCTTCCACAGCTCCACCAGCAGCCCGCCCGTGTCGTAGAACCGGTCCAGGTCCTCCATCACCGCCAACTTCGAGAGCCGTTTCCCCGCCTCAAGGCGTGACAGGTAGCTCTTGTCGTAGCGGGTCTTCTCGGCGAGCTGGCCGAGCGACAGCCCCGCTTTCTGCCGTAAGTAGCGCAGGGCGCTCCCCAGCGCCGCGCGCCCCGACTCCGCTTCCGCTTCGGCGACTTCGGTCATCCCCGACCCCTTGCTGTTGTCCTGTTCGCAGGCAATCGCGTGCCTCTGTCGAGCGTAGGGCGGCGACCGTGACGATGGGGCCACGAACGGTGATCGCCACCCGTCAGGGGCACCCCCCTCGCGCTAAGGACGAATGACATGACCGACATCTCACAGCTCCGCCTCCTCCCCTGGAGGTCGGACGAAGGCAAGCCCTGCTACCTGAGCACCGGCGACCCGAACAGCAGGTTCTCCCGACTCGCCGACGAGATGGAGGAGGAGCAGATCGAGTGCGGGAACGTCGTCCTGGAAGGCGCGCAGGAAGTGCTGGCGGACGGGTCGGCCGGGGAGGTCGCCCTGCGGTTCGCGTTGACGCAGGCCGTCCTGTCCCTGCGGGAGGTGCTGGTCGTCGCGCACAGCCGGGGGCGGAGGCTCCCCGACGTGCCGGTCCGCTGACAGACTGGGGCCATGCCACCGTCCAGCCCCCGCCGCCTCTCCCTCCAGCAGATCGTCGAAGGGCAGCGCCGCGCCGCCTTCGTCGGGCGGGAAGCCGAACTCAACCTGTTCCGCGCCAACTTCGCCCTGCCGCCCGAGGACCCCCGGCACCGGTTCGTCTTCCATGTGCGGGGCAACGCGGGGGTCGGCAAGACCTCGCTCGTACGGGAATGGCGGGGCGCGGCAGGGGAGTTCGGGGCGCTGACCGCCTCGGTCGACGAGAGCACCGACTCCGTGCCGGACGTACTCGAGGCCGTAGCCGCGCAGTTCGCCGAGCAGGGGCACCCGCTCAAGGCGCTCGATCGGCTGCTCGCCGGCTACCGCCGCACCCTCCACGACGCGGTCGGCCGGCTGGCTGCGGACCAGGAGGCCTCGGGCGGGGACCCTTCGCCGGGAGCGCTCGCCGCCGCGCAGGCCGGGCTCATCGCGGCCGGGGCGATTCCGGTCGTCGGGGCGCTGGCCGGAGGCATCGACCCGGCGGTCGTGGCGCGGGGCGCGGGCGGGCTGCGGGCGGTGTTCGGGGGGCGGGCCCGGCAGCAGGAGGAGGCCCGGCTGCTGGCGGAGCCGGTGCGGGTCCTCACGCCGGTGTTCGTCGCCGAGATCGACCGGGTCGCGGACGCGGTGCCCTGGGTCGCCCTGTTCCTGGACACCTACGAGCGCACCGCGCCCCAGCTGGACCGGTGGCTGGCGGACCTGCTGACCCCGGGGCGGTACGGCGAACTGCCCGCCAACCTCGTCCTGACCCTGGCCGGTCAGCGCCGCCTCGACCCCGTGCACTGGGGCGACCGGGGCCGCCTGGTCGCCGACGTACCGCTGGGGCCGTTCACGGAGGCCGAGTCGCGCCAGCTCCTGTCGGGACGCGGCGTGGTGGCGGAGCCCGCCGTACGGGAGGTGCTCCGGCTCTCCGGCGGGCTGCCGGTCCTGGTGTCGACGCTCGCCGCCAACCCCGGGGCGGCCGGCGAGGCGAACGCCACCGCCGTCGAACGCTTCCTCGCCGGGGAGAGCGACCCGGCCCGCCGGGCGGCCGCGCTGGCCTGCGCGCTGCCCCGCCGGTTCGACGAGGACCTGGTGGCCGTCGCCGTCGCCGCACCGCAGGACGGGCCGCACGCCGTGCCGGGGCTCTACGACTGGCTGCACGAGCTGCCGTTCGTCGCCGAGCGGCACTCCGGCCACTCCCGCTACCACGCCGTCGTCCGGGCCCCGATGCTCCGGCTCCAGCGCACCGGGTCGCCGCGGCGCTGGAAGGCGGCGCACGACCGGCTGGCCGAGGCGTTCGCGGCCCGGCGGGACGCGGCGGCCGAGGGCATCGACCCGGAACGCCTCTGGGCCGAGCAGTCCTGGCGGCGGGCGGCCCTGGACGTGCTCTACCACCGGCTCTGCGCCCGCCCCCGCACCGCGCTGCCCGAGGCCCTGCGCGCCGGGATCGCGCTGTGCTCCCAGCGGCCGTCCCGGGCCCGGCACTGGGCCCGGATCCTCGTGGAGGCGGGCGAGGACGCGGACAACGCCGTACTGCGGGACTGGGGCCGGGACCTGCTCGCCGCCATAACCGACCACGGGCCCCGCCCCACCGCGGCCCTCGGGCTGCTGCTGACCCGGGCCGAGCTGACCGACACCGACCGGGCGGCCGCCCTCGTGGCGCGCGCCTGGGACCGCTTCCGGGCCCGGGAGTTCGACGCGGCGCTGTCCGACCACGGGCGGGCCATCGCCGTCGACCCGAACTGCGAACGCGCCCACCAGGGCCGGGCGGTGATCCTGCGGTCGCTCGGCCGCTACGAGGACGCCCTCGCCGACCTGGACCGGGCCGAGGAGATCGCGCCCGCCTGGGCCTGGGCGGTGCGCGAGCGGGGCGAGACCTACCGGCGGATGGGCCGTCTGGAGGAGGCCCTGACCGTCCTGGACCGGGCGCACGCCCTGGATCCCGCCGACGCGGTGCCGCTCGCCAGCAGGGGGCTGGTCCGCCATGTGCTGGGCCGGCACGAGGAGGCGCTCGACGACTTCGACCGGGCGGTCGCGCTGTGGCCGGAGTACGCCTGGGCGCTGGTCCGGCGGGCCCGGGTCCGCACCGCGCTGGGCGACCCGGTGGGCGCCCTCGCCGACCTGGACCGGGCCGAGGAACTGACCCCCGGGCGGGCGGGTACGGAGGGGGAGCGGGGCGAGGTGTACCGGGCGACGGGCCGGCACGAGGAGGCCGTCGCCTGCTACGGCCGCGCCCTCGCCCTGGACCCCGACTACGCCTGGGCGCACGGCAGCAGGGCCCTCGCGCAGGAGGCCCTGGGGCGGCTCGGGGAGGCGCGCGGGGACCTCGACCGGGCGCTGGAGCTGGACCCGGATTACGGGTGGGCGCGGGCGCAGCGGGAGCGGCTGGGCCCGGCCGGTGCGCCGCCTGCGGGCTGATCCGCGCCGCGCCCCGCCGCCGCCCGCACCGGTCAAAAACGACCTGCGGGACGTCCGTCGACATACCCGTACGTACCCGGGTCGCCCCCTCTACCCCCCGTTCCCGTTCGATTACAGTGCTTGCGCGGTCGCCCGCCGAGGGCCGTACAGACGCACGCGGTGCCGGGAGCAGTGACGGGGAGGGGCGGGGTGAGCACAGGGACCACGGTGGTCTGGGGCCGGGCCGAGCAGCAGGACTTCCGCAGTCGGGTCCGCGGGGCCCTGCTCGGCGGGGCCGTCGGGGACGCACTCGGGGCCGGAGTCAACGGCCTCTCGCTGGAGGAGATCCGCGCCGCCCACGGGGTCGAAGGGGTCGCCGACTATCTCGTCGCGCACGGCAGACGCGGTGCCGTCACCGCCCTCACCCAGCTCACCCTGTTCACCGTCGACGGACTGATCCGCGCCCAGGTCCGCCGCGACACCGGGGCCTGGCACCCGCCCACCGATGTGCACCGGGCCCATCTGCGCTGGGCCGCCACCCAGCACGACTGGGGGCCCGACGAACGCCGCGAGGACAACGGCTGGCTGGCCGCCGAGGAGTGGCTCTACGCCCGCCGCGCCCCCGCCCGGGAATGCCTGGGCGGCTTCGGCGACCCGGTCATGGGCACCCTCGACCAGCCGAAGAACCCCACCGCCCGGGACGCGGGCGCGCTGACCCGGTCCGCGCCGTTCGGGCTGCTCGTGGGCTGGGAGCCGGGGCTCGTGCTGCAACTGGCCGTCGAGTGCGCGGCCCAGTCCCACGGCCACCCCGCCGCCCAGCTGGCCGCCGGAGCCTACGCCGTACTCGTGCACGGGCTGGCGCGCGGGGAGAGCCTGGACGGTTCCGTGCAGCACGCGCTGGCGCTGCTCGTCGAACGCCCCGGCCACGAGCCGGTGACCGAGGCCCTGCAACAGGCCCTCGGCTCCGTGCGGCAGGGCATCCCGGGCCCCGCGCTGATCGAGGGGCTCGGTGCGAGCGACGCCGCCGAGGAGGTCCTCGCCGTCGCCGTGTACTGCGCGCTGGTCAGCGAGGACATCCGGCACGGGCTGCGGCTCGCGGTGAACCACAGCGGTCCCTCCCGCGCCACCGCGTCGGTCTGCGGGGCGCTGCTCGGGGCGCTGCACGGCGAGACCGCGCTGCCGCCGGCCTGGCTCGCGGAGCTGGAGGGGAGGGCCACGCTCCTCGAACTGGCCGACGACTTCGCGATGGAGATGACCCAGGGCCCCGCCCTGCACAGCCCGACCGCCGTCGCCCCCGGCTGGCTGGCCCGCTACCCGCGCGGCTGAGGGGCCGGGCTGCCGCCTCCGTCCTGGGCGGGGATCGTCGCGGCCTTCGCCGTGCCGTCGCCGTCGTCGTCCCCGTCGCCCTCGTTGATCCGGGCCAGGACCGCGTCGCGCTCCGGGGTGTCCTCCGGCTTCACGAAGCCGATCAGGATGTAGAGCACGAGCGAGACGGCCAGCGGTACGGACACCTGGTACTGGAGCGGCACCCCGCCCTCGACGGCCCAGTGGATCGGGTAGTTGACCAGCCAGAAGGCGAACAGGCCCGCACCCCAGCTGACCAGCGCCGCCGTCGGTCCGGACTTCCGGAAGGGGCGCAGCAGGCCCAGCATGAACGGGATGGCGATCGGGCCCATCAGCCCGGCGACCCACTTGATCACGACGGTGATGATGTCCTTGAACGCGGGCGAGTTGATCTGCGTCGCGATCGCCATCGAGAGCGCGAGGAAGGCCACGGTGGTCCAGCGGGCCGCGATCAGCCCGGCGCGTTCGCTCCAGCCGCGCGCCGCCTTCGAGAGGGTCGGGGCGATGTCCCGGGTGAAGACGGCGGCGATGGCGTTGGCGTCCGAGGAGCACATGGCCATCGTGTGGGAGAAGAAGCCGACGATGACCAGGCCCAGCAGCCCGTGCGGCAGCAGCTGTTCGGTCATCAGCGCGTAGCTGTCGGAGGCGTCCGGCTTCTGCGCGTCGACCAGCAGCGGGGCGCACCACATCGGGAAGAACAGCACCGCCGGCCAGACGAGCCACAGGACCGCCGAGAGCCGCGCGGAGCGGGTCGCGGAGGCGGCCGAGTCGGTCGCCATGTACCGCTGGGCCTGGTTCCACATGCCGCCGTTGTACTCGAAGGTCTTGATGAACAGGAACGCCATCAGGAACGTCACCGTGTACGGGCCCGCGGTCGGGTCCGCGTGCCCCTCCGGGAGCTTGTCCCAGACCGTCCACAGGGTGGAGAACCCGTCGAGCTTGCTCATCACGGCCAGCAGCATCGCCAGTCCGGCGAACAACTGGATGATGAACTGGCCCAGTTCGGTCAGGGCGTCCGCCCACAAGCCGCCGACGGTGCAGTAGATCCCGGTGACGACCCCGGTGATCAGGATGCCCTGGGTGATGGAGAGACCGGTGAAGACGGACAGCAGGGTGGCGATGGCCGCCCACTTGGCTCCGACGTCCACGATCTTCAGCAGCAGCCCCGACCAGGCGAGCGCCTGCTGGGTCTGGATGTTGTAGCGGTTCTTGAGGTACTCCAGCGGCGAGGCGACATGCAGCCGCGAGCGCAGCCGGTTCAGCCGGGGCGCGAAGAGCTTCGCGCCGATGAAGATGCCGATGGCGATCGGCAGCGACCAGGTCACGAAGGACGTGACCCCGTACTGATAGGCGATGCCGGCGTAACCGGTGAACATCACCGCGCTGTAGCCCGACATGTGGTGCGAGATGCCCGACAGCCACCACGGCATCTTGCCGCCGGCCGTGAAGAAGTCGCTGACGTTGTCCACGCGTTTGTGCGACCAGAGTCCGATCGCGACCATCACGCCGAAGTAGCCGATGAGTACAGCCCAGTCGAGACTGTTCATGTCCCCCTCCAGGGGTCCGCCTTGTGAACGGGAACGCACTTCGTCGGCACGGCCGTTCAGCGGCGTCCCCGTGCGGGAGCGGGGACTTCGGGGATTGAACCCCCTCCCGGGGCCCTCGGTCAAGGCTCTCGGCGGTCATGCATGTGAACGCAAGTCAGCAAGGCGAACGATTTTACTTGTTCTTGACCTTGTGGGGCGTTGTCGCGAACGTGACGGCGGCCACACGATGGGCGGGCACTTCGTCAGGCTGTGCAGAGAACGTCAGGAGCACGCGAGAACGCGACAACGCGCGAAGGCCGCACGGGACGCGGGTCCCGTGCGGCCGAGAAGTCGAGAGGGAGGGTGCCTCGTGCGGCAGTACGTCAGCGCATCAGCTCGCCCGCGTTGACCAGCAGCGACTGCCCGGTGATCGACCGGGCCCGGTCGGAGGCCAGGAAGGCGACGGCCTCCGCCACATCCCCGTCCGTCGCCAGCTCCGGCAGTGCCATCCGTTCGGTGAGCCGGGCCAGCACCTCGGGCTCCGGCACGCCTTCGGTGTGCGCGGTGAACCGGACGTACGCCTGTACCGGCGGCCCCCACATCCAGCCCGGCAGCACCGTGTTGACCCGGATCCGGTCCGGCCCCAACTCCCGGGCCAGGGAGTACATCGCCGAGGTGAGCGCCCCCTTGGATGCCGCGTACGCCGCCTGCCACACCTGGGAGGGGGCGGCCACCGCGGACTGGGTGCCGATCATCACCACCGAGCCGCCCCGCTCCTTGAGGGCGGGCAGGCAGGCCCGGGTCATCCGCAGCGTTCCCAGGAGGTTCACGTCGATGACCGACTGCCAGGTGGCGAAGTCCGCGTCCTGGATCCCGCCGAAGTAGCTGTCCCAGGCGGCGACATGGACCACCGCGTCGATGCCCCCGAACCGCTCGACCGCCAGCGCGGCCAGCGCCTCGCACTGCGCCTCGTCCGTGATGTCGGTCGACAGGTGGGCGGTGTGCCGGCCCTCCGGGTCGATCTCCGCCGCCGACTTGGCCAGATTCGCCGCCGTACGCGCCCCGAGCACCGCGCGCCCGCCGTCCCGGACGACGCTTGAAGCGACCCGGTGCCCGAGCCCCGGCCCCACGCCCGACACGATGACGGTCTTCCCCGCGAGCAACATCGGCGCCTCCCAGCCCTGGAAGTTCATCTGACGGACCGTCAGAGTAGGGGGAAGCGAGACCCGATGGAAGGGGAAGGGAGACGCGATGACCGATGACGCCGGGGCGGCAGGCGATGGGGCGGCGAGTGGCGGGGCGAGTGGTGGGGCGGCGAGCGAGCGGTACGCGGAGCTGGCGGGAGCGGGGCCGTACGGGGTCCGCCCGGGACACGCTCTGATCACCATGGTCGAACCGCATCCGGGCCATGAGTACGCCTACAACCGCTGGTACGAGGACGACCACTACTACGCGGGTGCGACGGCGATGCCGTGGATGTTCGCCGGGCGGCGCTGGGTGGCCACCAAGGACCTCCAGGGACTGCGGTACCCGGAGAAGTCGGCGGTGGCCCAGCCGGTCGGTGCCGGATGCTATCTGTCGACGTACTGGGTGACCGAGGGGCGCTACGACGACCACATGAAGTGGACCGTGGCGATCAACAGGAGGCTGAACCGGGACGGCCGGGTCTATCAGGACCGGACCCATGTCTTCACGGCCTTCCAGGACCACGAGGCCACCGTCTACCGCGACGGAGCCGCCGGTCCCCGGGACTTCCACGCCCTGGACCACCCGTACGCGGGCCTCGTCCTTCAGGTCGTCGACGCCGAGGGGCCCGAACGGCGGGCGGAGCTGCTGGAGTGGCTGCGCTCGCGCCATCTCCCGAAGCGGCTGAAGGGGTCACCGGCGGCCATGGTCACGGTGTTCCGGCCGACGCCTCTGCCCGGCGACCGGATGACGTATGTGAAGCAGGTCGAGGGGGTCGGGACCCGGCTGACGCTGCTGTGGTTCCTCCAGGAGGATCCGCGGGCCTGTTGGGAGGAGCACTTCACGGGCCTGGACGCGGCGGTCGCGGAGTCCGGCCTGGGGCGGGTCGAGCTGGTCGCCCCGTTCGTGCCGACCGTGCCGGGGACCGACCGGTACGTCGACCGGCTGCGGTGACGTCGGCAGGCGGTGGCGGGCGGTGGCGGGTGGTGCCGAGCCCCCTCGGCCAGGACGGCGAACCGGTCGAGAGGGCTCCATCAGGTCATGCGGTGATGCGGTCATGCATACGTGCGGTGGTGCAGTCGTACGGTGATGCGGTCGTGCGCTGATGCGGTCGTACGGTGATGCGTGGTCAGGCGTTGACCGTGCCGGTGGCGACATCACGCACGAACGCGTTCCACGCGCCGGGGACGAAGGTGAGCGAGGGGCCCTCGGGGGCCTTCGAGTCACGGACGGCGATGGACAGAACGACCGGGGACTTGACCTCGACGCACGCGCCGTTGCCCCCGGAATACGACGACTTCGTCCACTGGTCCGTAGCACCCTGATGAATGGCCATGTTCACTCCGGTTCAGAGAGTTGGGTGAGTCGCACCAACCTGATTCCGATTGGCGTGATCGACGCTACTCGCCAAGCCCCGTCCATGAGATGGCCGTTCACTCGACCGGATGGTCTTCTGCTGGTAAGCCTTCCGTGGTGAGTGGGCGGCGGTGTACCATGCCGCCGCCGCTCACTCAACGCTCCCCGGATCGCGTTGCGGACGCCCGCACAGGTGTCCTGATTCCGCTGGTGCAGCCAGGTGCCGCAGGCTTCCGTCGGCTCCCGCCAGGTCCGTCAGCTCGTGTAGGACTTGGCGATCTTGCTGATGAACTCCCGCGTCTGCTCCACGTTCAGCGCCTGCGCCCGCAGGTGCTCGTACATCACGCTGTAGCGCTGCACGTCGTTCGCCTTCTCCAGGTAGAGATCGCTCGTGACGCCCTCGATGTAGACGACGCTGGAGTCCGCGGCGTCCGGGAACTCCAGGATCGCGTACTGGCCGTTGATGCCCGGGTGCGCGCCCATGTCGAACGGCAGCACCTGCACCGTGACGTGCGGCAGGTGGGACTGCTCGACGAGGTGTTCCAGCTGGTCGATCATCACCTGCTTGTCGCCGACCAGCCGGCGCAGCGCCGACTCGTCGATCACGGCCCACAGCCGCAGCGGGTTCTCCGGCGCGTTGACCCGGTCCTGCCGCCGCGACCGTACGTTGACGCGCTTCTCGATGTCCGACGGAGGGGCCTCGGGCAGCGCGCCGCTGATCAGCGCCTCGGCGTACGCCCGGGTCTGGAGCAGGCCCGGGACCATCTGCGGCTCGTACACCCGCAGCGACTCCGCGTCGGTCTCCAGACCGATGTAGACGCTGTACGGGATGTCGCCGAAGGCGTGCCACCAGCCCTGCTGGCGGGAGTCCTTCGCCATCTGCATGAGCGAGTCCACGATGCGGTGGTCCTCGACCTCGTACACCCCGCAGAGGTCGCGCACATCGCGCTGGCTGATGGAGCGGCGGCCGTTCTCCAGGCGGCTGATCTTCGACTGCGAGACCAGCAGGCGCTCCGCCACCTCCTCGGCCGTCATGCCTTTGAGTTCGCGCAGGCGGCGCAGTTCCTGGCCCAACCTGCGTCGCCTGACAGTGGGATTGACGTTGGACGGCACGGAAAGTGCACCTCCGGCTATGTAGCTGTGCGTATCTACTGCTCAGCAGATTGCCACCCCTTGCCCCGGCCGCGCTGGGAAACGGCCACACGCAGGCCACAGGGGGCGTACGCACCGGTGCGCGGGAGGGCGCGCAAGCGCACGGGGCAGCCGGTGGTGGTGACTACCGGCTGCCCCGTGCGTGGTGCGGCTCCCGGACCGGGTCCTGTGACGACGGTACGGCGGTGTGCTGTTCTCAGGTCCGTGCGGTCAGCTCGCGGCGGTGTGCACCATGCTGCCTCGACGGGCCTGTGCTTGCGGCTGCAACGGAACGCCCGCTGCCTGCTGCGTACGGCGTGGCTGGACTGCCACTCCGTTCTGGACGTCCATCACGGCGTGCGCCACGAGTCCGCCCATCGGGTCGTGCCTGATCAGGTCCCGGAGCCGGGAGCGCGATGAGCGCCCCTCGTTCCCGGGGTACAGGTGCTTGCCGAGTCCGACCGCGTGGGCCAGTGCGGCGAGCGCCGCGGTCCGCGGGTCCGGCGGTACGCCGGTGCGGATCGCACTGTCCAGCCGGGCCCTGATGTCCCGGCTGATCGCCGTCTCCGTCGCTTGGTAGCGAGTCGTCGGCAGCACTCCGCACATCTGGCCCGCCACGGCATGAACCATGCCGCAACGCTCCAGATGAGCGAGATAGATCTGGCGCAGCCCCAGTCGGGGCCCGCCGATCCAGTGGACCGCCCGAACCGGGCTGCCACGACGGCGCAGCAGTTCCAGTGCGGAGTCCAGAGTCGGATCTCCTGTCGGCCGTGGCATCACCACGGCGATACGATCCCCGTCAGGGGCTATCCGTCCTGCCAGAGCCAGCTCCACTAGCTGTGCCCCGGCCAGGCCGAGGTCGAGCGACTGCGGCTGCGCTGTGGTACCCGTGGTCGGGTCCAGAGCGAGCAACAAAAGCTCCTCCGGGATTGTTCTGCGGCTCCTGCCCATCCATGCCTCCCCGCGTGGATGTCTGACAGGGTGACCCCTCTCACATTCATCTGTCGAGAGCGCCTGCCTGCTTTGTATGGGAACCAGTAGGTATGTCGTTCTCGTCTAGCAGCTCGGCCAGGGGTTCACACAGGACACTGGTAGATGGTTCGGACAGCGCGGGGTTGCCCCGCAGCGCATGAGGAGGCATCGGTGGCGGGCGAGTCCCCCGACAAAACGGAGCAGCAGAAGTCGTCGGGGACGGCTGCGGAGGAACGCGACCCGCGCTTCGCCGTGTTCCGTGACCCCGGCGAGGACACGGGCGCGGATGCGGAGGCGGAGGCGGACTCCGGCTCGGACGACCGTCCCGGTACGGCGTCGGTCCCGGGGGTCACCTCGGACACCGCGACCGCTGTCTTCCGTCCCCGGCTTCCGGAGGACTCCGCCCGGCGCGAGCCCGAGGCGGAGACCGTCTCCGAGCCCGCGGAGGCCGCTTCCGAGCCGGAGGAGACCGTCTCCGAGCCGGAGGGGGTCGCTCCCGAGCGCGAAGAGGCCGCTTCTGAGCCGGAGGAGACCGTCTCTGAGCCGGAGAGTGCGGCTGTGACGGCCTCCACGGCCTCTGGGGAGGCCGACGCGCCTCCGGAGGACACCGGGGACGCCGACGACCGCCCGAGCCCGGACACGGACGCGGAGGCCTCCGACGCGGAGACGCCCGCGGAGGAGACGGCGGACGAGGCCGAGGCCGAGCCCGAGCCCGGGGACGGCCGTCTGCGTGACGCGGTGGCCGCCTGGGTCGATGCCGACGCCGAGGACAAGCCGGCGGCGGACGCCGAGAGCGACACAGACGCAAGCGCGGACGCGGACGCAGGCGCGGACTCCGAGGCGGAGCCCGATGCCGAGGTCGGTGCCGATGCCGACGGCAAGGACGAGCCCTCCGCGACCGCAGAACCCGAGCCCCAGGCGGACGCGGAGCCGAAGGACGAGCCGGATGCGGAGCCGAAGGGTGAGGCGGACGACAAGCCGAAGCCCGAGGCTGACGCCGACGACGCCTCCGACCTGCGAGGAATCGATCAGCCCACCGCCATCTTCAAGGCGCTCAAGCCGGCCGAGCGGGTCGACCAGGCGACGACCGCGCTGAAGCTCCCGCCACGCGAGAGCAAGCCCGAGAACAAGCCCGGGAGCAAGAGCGAGGGCACGGGCAGGAGCGGGAGCAAGCCCGAGAGCGAGGCCGAGCGCACGAGCACGTTCGTGCCGCTGCGCTCCGACGACGTACGGTCCGCCCCCGCGCCCCGCAAGCCGGAGCCCGAGTCCGCGTCCGAGCCCGGGGCCCAGGCGGGACCCGGTGCCGGGGCCAAGGCGCCCGCGCCCACCCCGGAGGCCGGCTCTCCGGCCTCCGCCGAGCCCGCCGCCCCGTCCTGGGCCGCGGCCGAGCGCACCCGGCAGCAGCCGCTGCCGCCGAGGCCGCCGCTGGACCTGCTCGCCGAGCTGACGAACACCCCGCCGCCCGCGGAGACCCCGGTCCGGACCGCCGTACGACGGGTCAAGATCTGGACCCCGCTGGTGCTCCTCCTGCTGATCATCTTTGCGATCGTGCAGGTGATGCGCCCGCTGCCGGAGCCCTCGCTCGAGCTCACGGCGAAGCCGACGTACACCTTCGAGGGCGCTGCGACGAAGCTGTCCTGGCCGGGCCAGGGCCAGTCGGCCGTGATGGTCGACGGCGTCGGGTCGCTCGGTTCCGAGGGTGCGCAGAAGCCGGCCCCGATCGCCAGCGTCGCGAAGGTCATGACCGCCTACGTGATCCTCAAGGAGCACCCCCTCAAGGGTGACGAGGAGGGTGAGACGATCACCGTCGACCAGAAGGCCGAGGACGAGTCCAAGCGGCCCGACGAGTCGACGGCCCCGCTGACCAAGGGCCAGGAGCTCAGCCAACGGCAGATGCTCCAGCTGCTGATGATCCCCTCGGGGAACAACGCGGCGCGGCTGCTCGCCCGGTGGGACGCCAAGACCGAGGACGCGTTCATCGACAAGATGAACGAGGCGGCCAAGGACCTCGGCATGACCGGGTCGACGTACACGGACCCGAGCGGGCTGGAGAAGACCACGGTCTCCACCGCCACCGACCAGCTGAAGCTGGCTCAGGCGGTCATGCGCAATGAGGTCTTCAGGAAGATCGTGGACATGCCCGAGGTCGAGATCGAGGGCATCGACGGCAAGATCTACAACAACAACAACCTCCTGCTGCAGCCGGGCGTGAGCGGCATCAAGACCGGGTCCTCCACCCCTGCGGGCGGCAACCTGCTCTGGTCCGCGAACACCGTCGTGGACGGCAAGACGCTGTGGATCTACGGAGCGGTCATGGGCCAGCAGGCCGGGACCGGCCGGGTCTACGACAGCCTGGAGCTGTCCCTCCAGAACAGCCTGAAGCTGATCAAGGACGCGCAGGAGGCCGCCACGTCGGCGACGGTGGTGAAGAAGGGCGACGTCGTCGGGTACGTGGACAACGGGTTCGGCGGACAGACCCCGGTGGTCGCCACCAAGAACCTCAAGGCGGTCGGCTGGTCCGGTCTGAAGGTCGAGCTCAAGGTCACGGACAACGGCGAGGGCATCGACCACGCGGCGAAGGCCGGGAGCGAGGTCGGCCAGGTGACCGTCGGCACCGGCACCGGGAAGGTCACGGCACCGGTGGTGCTGCAGAGCGACCTGCCCGAGCCGGCCTTCGGCGACAAGCTGGCCAGGATCGGCTGAGACGCCTGATGGGAGGGGTGGGCGGAGTCGTCCGCCCCTCCCGTTCATGACGGAGATAGCTGTCGGAGGTACGTGTTAGCGTCCCCGGACAACTCCAGGACGCCGGGACGCGTCCTTGGGGAGGTACGGGGCCGGCGGAGGACGGGGAGAGCCGTAGTGACCACCGCGGAGCCGAAGCCCGGCCGCGAGGCGGACGAGACCACCGGGGCCGGGGACGACGCCCTGCACGTTCGCGTGCCGTCTCCCCGCGTGCCGGAGTCCCCTGATTCCCTGGAGTCCCCTGATTCCTCCGGGGCTGCCGATGCCTCCGGGATTCCCGAGTCGACCGAGCCCACCGAGTCCTCCGAGCCGACCGAGCTCACCGAGCCGACCGAGCCCTCAGAGCCCACCAAGCCCTCAGAGCCCACCGAGTCCCCGGGATCCGCCGGCGACCCCGGGTCGCGCGACCCCGTCGCGGGGTCGGCCGCCGCTGCCGCCCCCGAGCCGTCGTCCGCTGCCGCCCCCGACTCGTCGTCCGTCTCGGCCCGGCGGCTGCTGCGGCACCCCGTCACCATTGCGACGGCGGCCGCCGCCGTCCTCCATCTCCTCTGGTTCTTCTTCTTCGCCAACACCGGCGGCGACATCGCCGCGCAGGACGCCTGGGCCGAGTTCGTGGGCCGGCACCCCGGCACCGCGTACAACCTGGCCTGGTACGGGGGCATGCACCCCGTCTCGTACAGCGTGGTCTCGCCCTACCTGATGTCGCTGCTCGGCGTCCGTACGACGATGATGATCGTCGGCACGATCTCCTCCGCGCTGACCGCGCTGATCCTCGTGCGGGTCCGGGCCGTCCGCAATCCGCTGGCCTGCTCGCTCGCCGGGGTCTTCGCGTTCCTGTGCAACGCGCTGTCGGGCCGGGTGACGTTCGGACTCGGGATGATGTTCGCCGTCGGCGCGGTGGCCGCGGTGTTCTGCTGGCCGTACCGGTGGCGGTACAAGCGGTGGGCCAAGGCCGCCGTCGCCGCCCCGCTCGCTGCCCTCGCGACCGCGTCCAGCCCGGTCGCCGGGCTCTTCCTCGGTGTTGTCGCGGCGGCGCTGTTCCTCCACAAACGACGCCCCGGCGCGTACGCGATCGGGCTCGCCCCGGTCGCCGTGGTGGGGCTGTCCGCCTGGCTGTTCCCGTTCTCCGGTACGCAGCCGATGTCGCTCGGGACACTGTCGCTGCCGTTCCTCTTCGCGGCCCTCGTGTACGTCCTCGTACCGCGCGACTGGAGCACGGTCCGCACCGCCGCCGCCGTCTACGGGATCGGCACGCTGCTCACGTACGTCATCGACTCGCAGATCGGGTCGAACATCACGCGCATGGCGATGCTGTTCGCCGGGGTGGCGCTGCTCGCCGCCCTGCCGTACGCGGTGCCGCGCAGCCGCCGCTGGTACGCCCTGGTCCTGGCCTTCGTGGGCCTCAACTTCTGGATCGGGTTCAAGGGCGTCGACGACATCGTCCGGACCGCGCCCGCCGCGTCCTGGAACCGGGAGCTGGCCCCGCTGGTCAACCAGCTCCAGCAGGTGGAGGCGGAGCGCGGCCGGGTCGAGGTGGTGCCCGCGAGCAGTCACCGCGAGTCATCGGCGCTCGCCCCGTACGTCAACCTGGCGCGCGGCTGGAACCGCCAGGCGGACATGAAGCGCAACCCGCTCTTCTACGACGACACGCTGGACCCGGTGAACTACCGGGAGTGGCTGGACCGCTGGGCCGTGCACTACGTGGTGCTGCCCAAGGACCGGCCGGACAACGGGGCGATCCAGGAGGCGGAGCTGGTCGAGCAGGGGCAGCCCTACCTGCGTCAGATCTGGGGCGACGCGAACTGGAAGCTCTTCCGGGTCCTGGACCCGGTGCCGCTCGCCGATCCGCCCGCGACGGTGGAGCGGGCGGGGGCGGACGAGCTGACGATCACCGTGAAGTCGGCCGGCCGGCTGCTGATCCGGGTTCCGTACTCGCGGTGGCTCGCCCTCGTCGACGAGGACGGCAAGAGCGTGGAGCGCCCGCAGGAGACGGAGGAGTCCAAGGAGCGGTCGCAGGAGGACGAGACCGCGCCGAAGACCTTCGTCAATACGCACGGCTGCCTGAACAAGGTGGAGGAGGGCCCGTACGGCGACGAGTGGACCGAACTCCTCGCGCCGCGACCGGGCGTCTACCGGCTGGCGGCCCCGTACCAGTTCCAGCCGGGCACGCCCTGCCCCGAAGAGCTGAGCTGACCCCACCCGGGGACCCGGCCGGAACGGACCGCTCCACCCCGTCCCGCTTCCCGAAGGCGAACACGCCGGTACGGCAAGGGCGTTGCTCCCGCCGGGCTCTCACGTCCCGTGTACGGGCCATCGTGTACGGACTCTCCCTCTGCGGGCGGCGCACTGGCAAGGTGTCCTGCCATGAGGTGCCAACACTGCGGCGGCGGGCGGCGAGGCCCGCTGCCCGGAATGGTCTGCCCCGGCTGCTCGGCGGGGGCGTCCCGCGCGGCCGGCCTGGACGGTTCCTGGGTCGTGCGCGAGACGCTGACGGGCCGGCTCTCCACGCTGCCCCGCCGGCGCAAGGCCCTGCTCGCGGCGGGCGTCGTGGTGGCCGCCGGAGGCCTGGTCACCGTCGTCTCGCTGCTGGTCGGCGGGGGCGTGGGCGGTGGGGGCACCCGTACGGACGCGGCGGGCCGGGCGGGCGCGCTGCCCGACCGGGTCGGTGGCGGGGCCCCCACGAGGATCGCCCCGGGACCGGGACCGGGCACGGACGCGGGCACGGACGCCCCCGCCACTCCCGAGCCGTCGAAGCCCCCGGGCGGCGGGCCCCGCTTCGCCCAGTGGGCGGGCCCCGGCTGCGCGGACGGTACGTACGAGGAACGCGGCCGTTTCGAGAACGGGGACGCGGGCTGGTACACGGTCGAGAACGGCGGCTTCGACGGCGGCGGGTGTGACGGCCGGTTCAGCGCCGTCCCGATGTCGGGCAGCCCGACGGAGGACCGGGGCTCCACGGCCACCTGGTCCTGGCGGCTGGGCCAGGGGTTCCGGGAGTGCGCGCTGACCGTCTTCGTCCCCGACAGCGGCAGCCCCCGCGACACGGCCGGGGATCCGACGGTCTACCGGGTGCTCTCCGACCCGGACGACGCGGACTCCGCGTACACGGGGTTCGCGGTGCTCCAGACGGAACACCGGGGGAGCGGGGTCCCGGTGCGCAGCTACCCGGTCAAGGGGGACGTCTTCGCCGTGCAGCTCATCGACCGGGGCCGGGACTGGGGCGACGCACGACGGGTCGGCGCGCACCACGCGGCGGCCCAGATGAGGGCGTCCTGCCACTGAGTGGCCACTACCGTACGAACCCGCGGTCGTGCGGCGACAGGTCCGTGGCGGGCCCGGCGGCACGGAGGACCGTGTCCAGGGCTCGGTCCGGGGCGGCCGCGTAGCACCCGCTCGCCCAGGCCGCGTTGGCCTCGATCACCGCCCATCGGCCCTCGTCGTCCCGGCCGACGTCGACGACGATCGCGGAGGGCAGGGTCTGCCCGGTGGCGGCGAGCACCTCCCGCCCGAAGGCGAGCGCGCCGCTGTCCGGCGGTCCGAGGCGGAGCCGGCCGGCCTCGGCGTACTGCCCGGCCGTGTGGACGGCCCCGTCGAGCAGATGGAGGCGGTACTCGACGGCGAACGTCATCACGTCGCTCACCAGCACCACGGTCGCCGGGTCCACGGCATCCGGTCCGGGCAGCCGGGACCCGTCCGCGTACACGAGCGCCGAAATGCTCTTGTCGTTCGGCGACTTGACGAAGGCGGGGCGGCGCAGCCGGTACGCCTCATCGATGGGCATGGCCCGGATCTCCCGCCGGGTGAGCGCCTGCGGGAGCCGTGCGAGCCAGTCGGCGGGAGCCTCCAGGAGGGCGATTCCGAGGGTGGGGGCCACCACGTCGGCGAAGGAGGGCCCGGCATGCAGGTGCACACCCGCCCCACCCGTCCTGCCCGCCCCACTTGGCCCCTCCGGTCTCCCCAGCCTCTCGGGCACCGCGGAGGCGGCCGACTCCACCACCCGCATCCCGCGCCGCAGCGCGACTCCCCGCAACGTCCGGGCGGAGGCGGTGAGTCGGGGCGGGAGGACGAGCGTGCGCGGACCGGTCATGGTCGCCGATCCTCCCGTACGGGGTGGGTCGCGCCCCACAGGTTTTCTCCTCGTGCCGAGCGGCCGGGGGTGAGCGGAGGGGCGGCCTCCGGGGCGCCGGACCGGCCCTGGCCGGAGGCGTCCGGCTACCGGAACCCAGTGATACGTTTACGCGCTGATGCTTGACATGAACATAATTACGGGGGAATCGATGCAGCAGACGACGCGGAACCGGATCGTGGCGCGAACGGCAGCGGGCATGCTGGCGGTGCTGTTCGCCGCGGGCTGCTCGGTGAGCGTGGGCAGCCCCAAGGCGGTGAGCAAGGACGAGGTCGCGAAGCAGGCGTCGGCGGCCCTGAGCCAGAAGGTCGGCCGCGAGATCGACGACGTCACCTGCGAGGACGACCTCAAGGCCGAGGTGGGCGAGACCGTCCGCTGCGAGCTGACCGTGGGCGGCGTGAAGCAGGGCATGACGGCCACCGCGGCGTCGGTCGACGGCGACAAGGTCAAGATGGACTTCAAGGTCGACGACGCCCCCGGCGCGGGCGCCTCCGGAGAGCCGGAATCCACCGAGCCCACCGAGTCGGCCCAGCCCACCGGCACGCCGAGCGCCGGTGGCGGGGGACCGGCGGTGGCCAAGGCGGAGGTGGCCCGTCAGGGCAAGGCCGCCCTGACGGCACAGACGGGCCAGGCGCCCGACGCCTTCTCCTGCCCCGAGGACCTGCCGGCCCGGGTGAACGCCGTGGTCCGCTGCCAACTGGCCGCCGACGGCAAGCAGTACGGCGTGACGGTCACCGCGACGTCGGTCCTCAACGGCAGCGTCAAGATGAGCTTCAAGGTCGACAGCACTCCGAACGGCTGACCCCCGGGGAACCGGGGCCCGCGACACGGCGGGGGACGACACGACGAAGGGCCAGATCGGGGCATATGCCCTGACCTGGCCCTTCTTGATGTCCATGCTGGTGAAGAGTGTGCCCCCGGCAGGATTCGAACCTGCGACACCCGCTTTAGGAGAGCGGTGCTCTATCCCCTGAGCTACGAAGGCGGGGTTTGTCGAAAACCTTGCCGGAAAACCCGTGGGGAATGCCGGGCAGGCTGTGACAAACGCCCTGGTCAGGCTCCCCTGAGGCGATGCCCGGAAGCGGTCTGGAGGGACACTTTCCCAGGCAGGCACCCTGAAGGTCGACTGACCGGTGACAGCCTAGCCGATAGGGGTTACCGCGGTCGCCTCCGTTGCCGCCCAGCGCCGCCGTGTGGTCGCGCCATGCCGTTTGACCTGGGAAGTTCCGGGGAGCGCGTGGGGGTGGAGGCCTATTTGATCAAGGTGTCCACGGTGCGCGGGTGGGGTGGGATGTCCGTGCGGCGCCGGGATGTCGGTTTCCGGGCAGTGGCCGACGGTTCCCGGTCTACGGGCAGTGGCAGGGCCAGGGCCTTCTTGCGCCTGCTTCCGCGTATGCCTGTGAGTGCGCCATCGATGACGGAAATATGTGCAGCGTCTCGCTACGTCGGAGGTCTCCCTCGCTGCCCGATGCCGGTCGAGCCTGACAGCGGCGAGAACTACGTCGCCGAGGGCGCGCCCCCGCTGAGGGTTCTGTCCGAGGTCAGTGTGAGCGCATCGCAGAGACAGCTCGCACGTAGGGTCAACTACCCGAAGTCCCCCTCCCCACGAAGAAGTTGGGGAGACAATGGAGTGTGCTGGATTCAGAGGGTGACGCCACGAACGAGCTGCGAGGGGCAGACGAGCGACTCGCGGGCATGACCGAGGCTCTCCTCGCACGGGGCTTCAGCCTGGTGCGCAAGAGGGTCTACTGGGACGAGAGTTGCGACGGGACGGGAGACATGGGGTGGCTATGGCTCCGTGCCGATCCACCTTTGTACCCACAGGAGCCGCACGACTGCGTCGTCCGCTTCAGTGCGGCCGACGACAACTGGCAGGTCTCGTCCCCGGGAAGAGAGGGGCGGCCGATACCCGGAAGCAGCGACACCGCTACGGTCGCCGCTCTGATCGCCGACGGAATGGCCCGGCGCCCGGAGACTTCCGCCCACAGGGAGGCCATCGAGGTCCCGGTCGTACGCGACGTGCCCGAATGGGTGGCGCTGGTCCTCGGCGGTGTCGCCACCTCGGTGGTCCTTCCCTTCGTGCAGGCTCTCGTGGGCAAGTCCTCCGACGACGCCTACGCCAGTCTGCGCGCCCGGTTGCAGGGCTCCCGAAGCGCGGAGCCGGCCGCCGTGGAGGCTCCCCCGACCGCCGCTCCCGCCGAATACCTCAGCGTGCTCGATCCTGAGACCGATCTGCACCTTGTGGTGCCGGATCCCGTCCCGGCGAGCGCCCTGCGCCAACTGGCTGCGATGGACCGCACCGAACTCCGGGGCCGCACCCTTGTCTGGGACGAGAGCCGAGAGGAGTGGCTCCCATGCCGGAGGGCCTGAATCCGGAAGGCCCTGCGGCGCATTCGCTGTCGCGACGGCTCGCGGCGTACTCCGCCCGCCAGGACATCGGCGTCCTGTTGGTATCCGAGGCGGAGCAGGAAGCGGCCGAATCCCTGGAATCCGCCGTACGCGCCGTGGTCCAGGACATGCAGCTCGACGTGGAGCCGCATCTACGTCTCCTCCAACTGGCCGGCTGGGTGTTCTGGCTGCGCGGCGGAGCGGACCCTCAGCGCAACCCCCGGCACGAACGGGATCTGACGCTCTCGCTCACGCTGCTCGCCCCCCTGCGGGACGCCGAACCGGAGTCCGCACCGGAAGCAGTGCGCCGTGCCCTTCCGGCACCTCCACGGCCAGGTGCGCCCCAGGTCCGTGGCTGGGGCGACCTCGCGGGTCACCTCCTTCAGGAAGCCGGACCGCGCGACAGGACGGCCCTGCTCGCCGCTGCCGCTGTGCTGCAACTGGGCATGGTCATGGCCGAGGCCGAAGCAGACCGCGCCCGGTCCACCAGCAACCTGGCGCACGTGCTGACTCTGCTTCACGAGCACCACGCCGTCCCGGACGCCATGACGGGCGCACTCGGCTTCGCCCGGCGGCTGTTCGAGGAGTCCTCTTCCGAAACGCCCGAGCAGGCCGCCTACCTGACACGCCTGTGCGAGGTGCTGCTCGTGGCCTACGAGTCCCGGCACACCCCCGACGCGCTCGCCGAACTCATCGGCTTGAACCGCAGGGCGCTGAAGATGCTGCCGGGCGACCATCCGAACCGGCCGGACCACACCACCAACCTCGCCGGCCTGCTGCACCGCCAGTACCAGGCGACCGGCGACATCGGGTGCCTGCGCGAAGCGGTGGCCCTGAGCAGATCACTGGTCGCGGCACTTCCGCCTGGGCATCCGGCCATCCCCCGGGAACTCAACAATCTCGCCTTCCACCTCGAAAGACTGGCCGGGGACGAGAGCGGGCTGATCGACACCGCGACACTGAACGAGATGATCAGCCTCGGCCGGACCGCACTTGCCTCGACGGCCGGCCCGGGACCGGCGCTGGAGCTGCGTATCGCGCTGGCAGCCAACCTCAGCCGCTGGCTGAGGCTACGGGCCACGCTCTCCCGGCCAGGGGAGGCGGCAGCCCGTGACACCGACGAGGCACTGCTCCTGGCCCGAGAGGCCTACGAGGATTCTTCCGGCCAGCCGACCGGCGTGGTGCTGGAAGCACTGGCCAACGCCCTGTCGGACCGGTACACCCGCTCCGGGGACCGCGCGGCCCTCGATGAGGCCGTGGTCCTCCTGCGGACGGCCGTCGACGCGGCGGACACCCCGTACCGACAGGCAGTGCGGCGCTTCATACTCGGATCCGCACTCAACAACCGGTACGTGGATCTCGGCAACCCTGCGGACGCGGGCGAAGCGGCACGGCTGCTGCGCGAGGTGGCAGACTCCGCCGCCGCCTCCGTGCGCCACCGTCTGGACGGTGCGTGGGCTGCGGGCAAGCTCGCCCTAGCCCTGGGCGCCCCTGCCACCGCCGCGGAGGATCTGACGCTCGCTGTCCGTCTCCTCCCGGAACGCGTCGGACAGGTGTGGGACGACCGGGACCGGGCCCGCACCCTCGTGGAGTACGCGCCGCTCCCAGCGGTGGCCGCTGCGTGCCTGATCTCCATCGGCCGGCCGGAACGGGCACTCGAACTCTTGGAACAGGGACGCGGGCTGATCCATGGGGAATCAGCGGCCATCTCGGCGGACTTGGAACGTCTGCGCGCCCGGTCCCCCGAGCTCGCAGCCGCGCTGGAGACCCTCCCGGGCGAATGGCGGGCGGCACCGGACGCCGACCGTCGGCAGCAACTGGCCGAACAGCGGGAGCGGCTGACAGCCGAGGTCCGACGGGTGCCGGGGTTCGAGGGATTCCTTCATCCGCCGCGCCTCGCGGAGATCCTCGCCGCGTGCAAGGCGGGCCCGGTGGTGGTGCCCATCGCCGGCAAGGACGGCGAGGGATCCCACGCACTGATCGTGACGGAGGACGGTGTACGTTCGCTCCCCCTGCCCCGGCTCAGCCGGGCCACCGTCAGGGCGCTCAGCACCAGCATCATCGCCGGATCCGAACTCGCGCTGGACGCCGAACGCTCCGTACGCGAGCGGCTTCTCGCCGAGGACGACGTGCGGTCCGGCCTGGCACTGCTCTGGGACGCCGTCGTCGGCCCGGTCCTCGACGCCGTCCGGGACCTTCCTCGTAGCGGCACGGACGATCCGACCGGCAGGCCACGACTGTGGTGGTGTCCCACCGGTTTCCTCTCCTACTTTCCCCTGCACATGGCAGAGCGCCCCGCGGAAGGCTCCGCCTTCGACCTGGTGACCTCGTCGTACACCGGCACGGTGCGCGCACTCGGCCGAACGCGGCCGTCGCGGACGAGCGCCGGGAGCCGGCCGCTGGTTGTCGCCGTACCGCACGCTCCCGGAGTTCCCGATCTCCCCGGTGCCGACGAGGAAGCCGCTGTACTCATCGGCCTGCTGCCAGGAGCCCGCCTCCTGCGTGGGCAGGCTGCCACGCGCGAGCGTCTGATGGCGGAGCTCCAGCGCCACGACATCGTCCACATCGCCGGCCATGCGGGGTTCGACGCCGATCGTCACTACGAAGGCCACCTCGTCCTGCCCGACGGCAGGCTGCACTTCAGCGACATCGCGACCGCCCGCGCCGGACAGGGGGGTCTGGCCTTTCTGTCCGCCTGTGGGACCGCCCGCAGTCGTATCGACGTCCCCGATGAGTCGCTGAACCTGCTTTCCGCCTTCCAACTGGCCGGCTTCAGCGACCTGGTGGGAAGCCTCTGGCCGGTGGCCGACCATGCCAGCGTTCGCTTGGCCGAGTCCTTCTACCAGCACCTGACCGCCTACCCGAGCACGGGCGTCGCCCCTGCACTCCACCACGCGGTGTCCGAGCTCCGAGCACGCCACCCCGACCGCCCCTCCCTCTGGGCCTCCCCTGTGCACATCGGCCCATGACTTCTGCCGCGGTCTCGCGGTGAACGAACAGGTGCATCCTGCGAGGGGGCGGCGGCCGGCAGGTGCCGATGACGGCCGAGGCGCCGCCCGAGCGGCCGCCGCGCGCACCCCCGGCAGGTGACCGAAGACCCGGCCGCGGGGACCGTCTCCCTCGCGCTCGTCCGCGCGTTCACGGCGGTGTGCGTTCACCCCGTCGGGTACGGCTGGGCTCGCCCCGTCGATCTGTCCCGATCTCGTCTGTCTCCCGCGTGTCTTCGTACGGCCACCCCCGGCCGCCCGGCCGCGAGCGCGGCCTGCGCCGGATCGCCCGGTGGTGTCGGTGCCAGGCCCTGGCGACAGGCTGCCACCAGCGACGACACCCGCGTCATGGTGGCCGCGATCGGGCTCTGCGGATGCCGTGGCCGCATCCGGTAGAACATGTTTCTGGCCGTACTTCGGGATGGCCGAAATTGGCCGTGATTAATGCCCGTTGGCTGCCTCAATACATTGGAGGTTGGTTGCCCGCTATGCCCGAGGCGGATACCGTAGACGCCGGAAAGCCGGCGCCGACAATCGACAACCATGGATGCCGAAAACTGGAGGGGTGTCTTCCGTTTGGACGCGCAAGTGCTCGATCCATATTCCGGTCGCATGTTGGCCGGAATTGAGCCGCCCTCATGGTGACTGGGGTTTTCATTGCGACGGTTTTCGTCATGGTTGCTGCGCCGGGGCCGTCATTCATGGTGCTGGTGAACGAGACACTACGATTCGGTCGGGGGGCCGGGATGGTGACCATTCTCGGCAGCAGTACCGGCCTGCTCATGTGGGCCGTCGCCTCGACCCTCGGGCTGGCTGCGCTGATGCAGAGCTCCGAGACGGTGTTCACCGCCTTCAAGCTGGCGGGCGCCGCCTACCTCTGCTACCTCGCGGTGACGACGGTGTACAACCGGCGGAACTACGGCCACCAGCCGACGGAGGCACCTGAGGGGCGCGATGCGTTCACCTTGTGGCAATCCTATCGATCAGGGCTGGTCACCAGTGCTGCCAACCCCAAAATGGCCACCGTCTACCTGGCGCTGATCCCCCAGTTCCTGCCGGCCGGCGGCGGTTCACCCGCCGATGTGGCCACACTCACCGCCGTCCAGATCTTGATCAGCGCCGCCTGGTACGCGGTGGTGGTCGGGCTCGTCGGCCTGGCAAGGCGGCTCCTGGTCAGACCGGCGGTGCGCGTGGGACTGGCCTGGGCGAGCGGAGCGATCCTGCTGCTCCTCGGGCTGCGCACCGTGGCGATGGCCGCTCCCATGGCTTAGCGGAATGGCCGAAATAAGCGAAGGACTGTCCGGGAAGAGGGATTGATGTGACGTCTCCTGAGAAGATCGAAACTCGGGTGCGCGAGGTCATCACGGCCGTGATCGGCTCGTCTGCGCCTGCCGATATCGCACTCGATGACGAGTTGCACGAGATCGGAATCGAGTCACTCAATATTCTTGAAATCGTTGTCCGTCTTGAGCAGGAGTTTGACATCAAGATCGGAGACGGTGAGATATTCGAAGCCGCGCTGAGCCGGGTCGGCGACATCGCGAAGTTGGTCCAGTCCCACGTCGGAAGTTCTTAGGAACCAGGATCGGAGACATCATGGCAAATTCGGCAGAAGCTTCGCTGACACCTGAAGAAATCGTTCCCACGCACTGGTACAACGTGCTGTCCGACCTCAGCGGCGTCGAAGACGCGGCGAAGCTGCGGCAGGCCAGGCCGGAGACCCGCCAGGACGGCGGCCCGATCACCCCGCAGATCCCGCTGTCGATGTACCGGCAGAGCATGGGCCGGGAGCGGTTCGTCGAGATCCCGCAGCCGGTGCGCGAGGAGTACCTGCGCTGGCGGCCGACCCCCCTCAACCGGGCGCATCGGCTGGAGCGGCTGCTCGACACCCCGGCCCGGATCTACTACAAGTACGAGGGCACCAACACCACCGGCAGCCACAAGCTGAACACCGCGCTGGCCCAGGCCTATTACTACAAGCAGGCCGGCATCACGAGCCTGACCACCGGCACCGGCGCCGGCCAGTGGGGGTCGGCGCTCGCCGTCGCCTGCCGCATCTTCGGCATCAAGTGCACCGTCTACATGGTGCGGGTCAGCTACAACC
The DNA here is from genome assembly GCF_044333935.1 of Streptomyces sp. NPDC020884. Classification (NCBI taxonomy): domain Bacteria; kingdom Bacillati; phylum Actinomycetota; class Actinomycetes; order Kitasatosporales; family Streptomycetaceae; genus Streptomyces; species Streptomyces sp. NPDC020884. The sequence goes on from NZ_JBIRRY010000009.1 coordinate 163,166, forward strand.
AGAAGCCCTACCGCCGGATCATGATGGAGATGAACGGGGCCGAGGTCATCTCCAGCCCCAACGAGAACTCCGAGGCCGGCCGCGCCGCGCTGGCCCGTGACCCCAACACCGACGGCAGCCTGTCCATCGCCAACGCGGAGGCCTTCGAGCACGCCCGGCAGGTGGACCGCTGCAACCTGTCGGTGGGAAGCGGGGAGAACCACGTCCTGCTGCACCAGACCGTGATCGGGCAGGAGGCGGTCAGGCAGTTCCGTGCGATCGGCGACTTCCCGGACGTCGTGATCGGTTCGGTCGGCGCGGGCAGCAACTTCTCCGGCATCACCCTGCCGTTCTTCCACGAGAAGGTGCGCGAAGGCCTGGACACCCGGTTCGTCGCGGTGGAGCCCGAGGCCTGCCCGAAGCTCACCAAGGGCCGCTACGCCTGGGACTACAACGACTACACCGGCGTCACGCCGATGACCAAGATGTACACCCTGGGGCACACCTTCGTCTCCCCGGGCATCCACGCCGGCGGCCTGCGCTACCACGGCGCCGCCCCTTTGGTGAGCGCGATGTACCACCAGAAGCTCATCGAGGCGGTGGCCTACCCGCAGCACTCGGTGTTCGAGGCCGGCATCACCTTCTCCAACGAGGAGGGCATCATCCCGGCCCCCGAGTCGGCGCACGCCATCCGGGCCGCGATCGACGAGGCGCTGCTGGCCAAGAAGGAAGGCCGGGAGAAGGTCATCCTGTTCAACCTCAGTGGCCACGGACTGCTCGACCTGTCGGCCTACGAGCACTTCCTCAGCGGAGGCATGACCGACATGGCGGCCTCCGACGAACTGATCGCCGCATCACTCGGTCGCCTGCCGGCCATGGACGACCTCGGCGCGGCAGCGCGCTGAGGAAACGCTTCACAGATGGGGGTGACAGGCCGTGCGACACCTGACCGACGAGGTGCTGAACGTCGCAATCGTGGGAACCGGGCCGCGCGGGATCTCGGTGTTCGAGCGGATCGCGGCCAACCTGACGGCGGAATCCGACCCACCCAGGGTCAGAATCTGGCTGATCGATGCGGCCGAACTGGGGGCGGGCCGCATCTGGCGCACCGACCAGGAGACCTGCTTCCTGATGAACACCGTGGTCGGCGAGATCAGCATGTTCTCCGGGGTCGACGACAGCAAGCCGTGTCGGCCGGGCGCCGGCCTGTCCTTCCAACAGTGGTTGAGCACACAGCCGGACCCGGCCCTGTCGGGTCTGGGCCGTGACGACTATGCGCCGAGATACGCCTACGGCAGGTATCTGCGGTATGTGTACGACGCGGTGGTGCGCAGCGTGTCCGAGCTCGGCGAGATCGTCGAGGTGGTCGGCCGGGTCACCTCGTTGCGGGAGTCCGAGGACGCCTACACCCTCGAAGTGTCCACATCGGACGACGCGTTCACCGTGACCGCCGACGCGGTGGTGATCACCTCCGGCCACGCACGGGCGGAGCTGACGGAGCACCAGTCCGCGCTGGCGCGGTCCGCGCGGGAGCGGCCCGGACTCCGTTACCTCAGCGGCGATTCGGCCGCCGACCTGGACCTGCCCTCGATCCCGTCGCACGCCACGGTCGGTGTGGTGGGGCTCGGCCTGTCCTTCTACGACATCCTGATGTCCTGCACCGTCGGCCGGGGCGGGAAGTTCAAGGAGAGCGTCGACGGGTCGATGTTCTACGTACCGAGCGGCAACGAACCCAAGCTGGTAGCGGGCTCCCGCAGCGGCCTGCCGATCCTTTCGCGGGGCCGTAACCAGAAGGACGTGACCGGCCGCTCGGCGCCGAAGTTCCTCACCTCGGCCGCCATCGGCCGACTGCGCGAGCGCAACGTGGCGGGCCGGGGAAGCCCGAGCCTGGACTTCGACCAGGACGTCCTGCCCCTGCTGCAAGCCGAGATCAACTACGTCTACTACACCACCCAGGCAAGGATCCAGCACGGGGCGGCGCGGGCCGAGGAGCTCGCCGCCGAGCTGCGCGCCATCGGCCCGGACCTGGCGAGCTGGCGCGACGCGGCCCTGCGCCACGGGCTCCAGGACGTGGCACCCGTCGACCTAGACCAGTTGTCCAGGCCCTTCCGGACCCAGCGGTTCGACTCCGCCGCGGACGTCGTCGCCGAGGTGGGGCGCATCATGCGCGCCGACATCGCGGAGGCCGGTCAGGGCAATGTGGACAGTGCGCTCAAGGCCGCACTGGACGCCATCCGCGACTCCCGCGAAGTACTGCGGCACGCCGTGGACTTCGGCGGACTCACTCCACGGTCCCATCGGGCCGACTTCCTCGGCCGGTTCGTCTCGCGGACCTCGCGGCTCTTCACCGGCCCGCCTCTGGAACGCTCCGCGCAGTTCCTGGCGCTGATCGAGGCCAAGGTGCTCGACGTCGCAGGGCCGGACGTACAGCACGGATACGACGCCGAGCAGGGCCGGTTCTTCCTGGAGTCCCCGGCCGTCGAGGGTTCGCGCAGGCACTGCGACGTACTCATCGACTCGCGGATCCCGGCCGCCGGTCTGGTGCGCAACACCGACCCGCTGATGCGGCAACTGGTCGACGAGCGGGTGGCCGTCGGGTTCGTGCACGGCGACGACGAGGAGATATTCGAAACCGGCGCGCTGCACATCACACCGGCCGAGCGCCGCGTGATCACCGCCGACGGCAGGCCGCACCGGGCCGTCTACGCGCTGGGCATTCCGACCGAGCGGGTGTGCTGGTTCACCCAGATCGGCAACGGCAGGCCGGGTGTGAACACCTCCTTCTCCAGGGACGCCGACGTGATCGCACTCAGCGTGCTGCGCCGGGCCAAGTCCAAGGCCTTCCAGTGATCGGGGAAACGTTGTCCGTGCAAGACGATGCCTACCGGGAGTTCCGGGCCGCGCGGGACGTCCTGCTGCAGCACGCCGAGGACCAGGACGCCGCACGCAAGGCTTTCCAGTGGCCGCGGCCGCGGCAGTTCAACTGGGCGATCGACTGGTTCGACCGGATCGCCGAGGGCAACGACCGGGTGGCCCTGCGCATCGTGGGGCAGGGCGAACTGACCTTCCAGGAGCTCTCCCGGCGCTCCGACCGGACCGCCGACTGGCTGGCGTCGCAGGGCGTGCGCCGGGGCGAGGTGGTGGTCCTGCTGATGGACAACCGCCTCGAACTCTGGGAGCTGATGCTGGCCCTGATCAAGATCCGGGCCGTCGTCGTCCCCCTCTTCCTCTCCATCTCGCCCGAGGAGCTGAGCACCAGGATCGGCCGGGCCAAGGCCCAGCACATGATCGCGGACCATCGGATCGTGCCGGGGCTCGCGGTGGACGGGCTCCGGACCAGGATCGTCGTGGGCGGGGAGCACGAAGGCTGGGTCGGTTTCGCCGCCTCGGCCGAGCACGAGGGCGCCTTCGTGCCGGAGGGCCCCACCGAGGCCGACGAGCCGCTGTTCTACTACTTCACCTCCGGCTCCACCTCGCGGCCGAAGCTGGTGGTGCACACCCACGTCAGCTACGCGATCGGCCATCTGGCGAGCATGTACTGGAACGGGCTGAAGCCCGGGGACACCCATCTCAACGTCTCCGCCCCGGCCTGGGCGAAGTACCCGTGGAGCTCCCTGTTCGGTCCCTGGAACGCCGAGGCCACCGTGGTGTCCATGGACAGCGCGGACGCGACCCCGCAGCGGCTGCTGGAGGTCCTGCGAACCGGGACGATCAGCAGCTTCTGTGCCCCGCCCAGCACCTGGCGGGCGCTGATCCGGACCGGTCTGCCCGACGGCCTGCCCGGGGTGAGGCACGCCGTCAGCGTCGGTGAACCGCTCATGGGCGATGTGGTCGAGCAGGTCCGCGACCTCGCCGGGGTGACCGTCCGCAACGGGTTCGGGCAGTCCGAGGTCACCGCCCTGGCCGGGGTCACCGCCTCCTCCGCGGCTGACCCGGTGTCCATGGGCCACCCGTTGCCGGGCTACGCGTTGGTGGTCGTCCGGCCCGGCACCGACGAGCCGGCCCAGGAGGGCGAGCTGTGCCTGGACCTGAGCAACGAACCGGTCGGCATGATGCGCGGCTATCTGGACCCGGAGGACAACGCCGCCATCCACACCCCGGGCGGCCTCTACCGAACCGGTGATCTGGCCCGGTGGAACAGCGACGGGTCCCTGGTCTATCTCGGGCGGCGCAAGGACGTGTTCGAGGGGCCGGACGGGTCGCTGATCGCCCCCCTCGAGCTCGAACACGTGCTGGTGCTGCACCCCGCCGTCGCCGAACTGTCCGTGGTGCCGGTGTCCGAGGGCACGGCACTGGCGCCCAAGGCGTACGTCGTGCTCGCCGCCGGGTGGAACGCCAGCCGGGCCACCGCCGAGGCGCTCTTCGCGCACCTGCGGCAACGGCTGTCCGCGTCCCAGCCGGTTCGGTTCCTGGAGTTCGTGGACGACCTGCCGCGCACCGAATCGGGCAAGGTCCGGCGAGAGGGTGTCCGGGCGCTGCGCAGGTCCCGAAAGGTCGAGTTCACCACCGGGCTGCCGGCCCCCCGGATCCCCTCGCCCGCAACGGAACCCGCAGCGCAACCTGCGGCGGAACCCGTGGCGAGGACGCCCTGACCGCGGAGGTATGAAGTCGATCCGTCCGGTTGACGCCACCGGCGGGGTGCGGAGTTCGCCCCCACCGGTGGCGGGCCTCGGCCCCGGTGGTGGCGGAGGAGGTCCTGCGCCAACCGGGCCGAGCGGCACTTCGACGCCCCGGACCTGTCCGGCGGGGATCGCCCGCCGTCCCGCCGCCCCCGTCCCGCGCGACCGTCCCCGCCAGGGATGACGGGCCGCCCCTTTGCGTCGAGCCGCCTCCCGCATAGCGTCACGCGTGTCAGCCAGCGCCAGCGTGAGAGAGGCCGTCCGTGCCGCACACCCATCCGTCCCCGCCCCCGGCCCCCGAAGAGACCGCGGCCCGTGCGGAACGCACCCGCCGCGCCGCGCGCGTCGAGGCCTCGCTCACCGCGCCCGGCGCACCCTTCGCCGTGGTCCTCGGCGAGCGGGGGACGCCGGAGTACGCCGACGGGCCCCGCACGCTCCGGGAGTTCGTGGAGACCACCTGGGCCTACCGGGACACGCCGTTCCTGATCGCCGGTGAACAGCGGTACTCCTACGCCGAGTTCTTCGCGGCCGCCTCCGCCCTCGCCGTACGTCTGCGGGAGGGGTACGGGCTGCGCCCCGGGGACCGGGCCGTGATCGCGATGCGGAACCACCCCGAGTGGCAGATCGCCTTCTGGGCCGCCCAGTTGGCCGGTCTCGTCGCCGTACCGCTCAACGCCCGGTGGTCCGAGGACGAGTTCACGCACGCCCTGGACGACTGCGCGCCCGGGGTGCTCCTGGTGGACGGGGAGCGGCTGGGCCGGGTCGCGGGCTGGGCCCGGCGGACCGGCACCCGGATCGTTCTCTTCCACGGGGCGGGCCGGGCGGCGGACAGTCCCCGAGGTGAGGGGGACGAGGCCTCGGGGCTGCGCGTCGAGCGGTACGAGGACTTCCCCGCCCCCGACCCGCTGGCCGCGCCGCCCGACGTGGAGCCCCGGCCCGAGGACGACGCCACGATCCTCTACACCTCGGGCGCCACCGGCCGCCCCAAGGGCGCGGTGGCCACCCATCTCGCCCAGGCGGCGGCCGCACTCAATCCCCGCTACCACGCGGCGGCCTCCGCACTGGCGCGCGGCGTCATCCCGGGGCAGGGGCCGGCCCCGGTCTCGCTGATGACGTTCCCGTTCTTCCACGCCGCCGCGTTCACCGGCTGCTACGGGGCGATGGCGGTCGGCGGCGCCCTCGTCCTGATGCACGAGTGGGACGCGGACGAGGCGCTGCGGCTGATCCGTACGCACCGCGTCACGCACTTCGCCGGGTCCCCCTCCACCGGGCTCCAGCTGCTGGAGGCCGCGGAGCGGGCGGGGGACGGGCTGGAGAGCCTCACGCTGTTCGACACCGGGGGAGCCGTGCCCCCGCCCGCCCTGGTCGCCCGCCTCACCGCCCGGTACGGCGCGCGTGTCGAGCCCCGCAACGGGTACGGCCTGGCCGAGACCGGCGGCGGGGTCCTCGCCCACTTCGGCGACGACTACCGCACCGAGCCCGGCAGTGCGGGCCGCCCGACCCCGGTGACGGAGGTGAGGGTCGCCGGGCCCTCGGGGGAGGAGCTGCCGGACGGGGAGCCGGGCGAGCTGTGGCTGCGCGGCCAGTCGCTCTTCCGGGGCTACTGGCGCGACGCGGCGGCGACCGGGAAGGCGTTCGGCGACGGCGGCTGGTTCCGTACGGGGGACCTCGCCGTACGCCGGGAGGGCCGGATCTCCGTCGTCGGCCGGCTCCAGTAGCGGCCGGCCGAGGTGCTGCGCACCGACGGGCCGCTCAGGGGCGGGTGACCTGTACCCGGTAGTTGCCGTCGTCGTCCTCGTCCAGCACGGATATCCGTACGCCGTTGGCCCGGTCGGTGAAGGTCTGTCCGGGGCGGAACGGGGCGTCCGACAGTTCCGCGTGGACGTTGGGGCGCCGGGTGCAGCCGCCGCTGTCCTCGGTGGCGTCGGCGACGGAGACCGGGCCCTGGCCGGTGTCCACGTCGGAGCTGACCTTGTAGATCAGCACCCCGGGCCGGCAGACCGCCTCGTCGTTGCCCCCGGCGGTGCGGACCTCCACGGCGTAGCCGGACTGGGCGCTCAGCGGGACGAACGCGAGCTTGGTGCCGCCCTCGGTGGCCAGCGGGCCGAGCGTGTGCTCGCTGATGCCGGACTGCGAGGCGCAGCTGATCTGGTCGTTGTCGAGCCAGCCGAGCTTCCACTTGTGCCAGGCCAGGAAGTCGTTGTTGGCGCCCCAGTCCTCGGACATGATGTCCCAGTGCCCCACCGAGCCGCCGCCCTCCATCGTGTAGAGGTCGGGGAGGCCGAAGACATGGCCGTTCTCGTGCGGCAGGACGCGGTAGCCGGTCTCGGCGTACGACCCCGATCCGTCGTCCTGGCGGCTGTAGACGAACGAGGTGTTGGAGAGCGGGACGCCGTCCGCCGTCGGGGCCTCGTCGTTGCCGGAGAAGGTCACCGAGAGCACGGTGTCCAGCGCGGAGGGGCCGGCGTTCGGGCTGACCAGGATGTTGACCAGGTCGTACGCGGAGAAGTCGACCCGGGGGTCGGCGGCCGCGACGATGTCCTTCACCAGCTGACGGTAGCCCGGCTCGAACGGTGAGCCGCGCTCTATCCCGTACTCCGTGAACGGCAGGGGCATCCGCAGCCAGTCCTTGACGGGGGCCTCGGGCCGGTAGACGAGCCGGCCGTAGGAGCTGGCCCTGAACCACTCGGAGGTCTGCGGGAAGAACTCCGCGTACCGGTCCGTCGCGGGTTCCGTCCCTTCAGCGTCCGGGAAGTCGATCATCAGGTTGAGCGCCCTGATCTCGCCGGTCGACCGGGCGTAGCCGGGCGGGGTCGGCAGGCCCTCGGACATCTGCACGCCCATGGTGGAGGAGATCCGGCACGGGGCGAGCGCGGAGTCCTGGGCGGTGGCCGCCGGGCCCGCCGAGGCGCGCCCGGCGGTGGGCAGGGTGGTGCTGGCCGATGCCATGGCCGCTATGACCAGCGCGGTCGCGCCGGCCAGGGCGACCGGGCGGCGGTGTCTGCGTATCCGGTGGCGGGGCTGCTGCATAGAGGCGCCTTCGGGGTCCGCGGCAGTCGGCCGACCCCTGACTGCGCTCTGGCGATCAGCCTGTGCCGAGTGGTCCGGGGCCGCTCGCTGGGTGCGCCGATCGGAGGGTTTTCCCTTCGGAGGTGATGTGACTCAGGTCACATGGGGGTGGGAAATAAGCGGGGATCCTCTCCCCGTTTGCATACGTGTCCCCGCTAAACGGGGAAACGGTCCCCAGTTACCGACCGGGGCCGACCGGCTACACAGAGGTGAAGGGAAGGACCGTCGTCGTGGAGACCGTCGCCGAGAACACCGCACCGGCAGCGCAGTGCCGCACGGCCCGCCCGCGGGCCGACGCGCTGCGCAACCGCGAGCGGATCGTCGCGGCCGCCCGCGAGCTGTTCGTCGAGTTCGGGCCCGACGTGGCATTGGACGACGTCGCACGGCGGGCGGGCGTCGGCAACGCCACGCTCTACCGGAACTTCCCCGACCGGGCCGCCCTCACCCATGAGGTCGTCCTCGCCGTCACCTCCCGCACCACCCTCCGGGCCGAAGAGGCCGTCGCCGCGGAGTCCGACCCGTTCGCCGCGCTCAGCCGCTTCGTGCACGCGGCCGCCGACGAACGGATCGGCGCCCTGTGCCCGATGCTCTCCGGCGTCTTCGACAAGGACCACCCCGAACTGCTCGCCGAGCGCCGGCGCCTCGAAGAGGCCGTCGAAGGGCTCGTGGCGCGCGCCATGTCCGCGGGGCGGCTGCGCACCGACATCGCCGTCGGTGACGTACTCGTCGCCCTCTCCCAGCTCACCCGGCCGCTCCCCGGCATCGCCTGCCAGGGCATCGACCGGTTCACCCACCGTCACCTGCAGTTGTTCCTGGACGGACTGGAGACCCCGGCCCGCTCCGTACTGCCCGGATCGGCGGCGACCTTGGAGGACCTGCGGCGCCCCTGACGCCCGCACCGAACTGAACCTTCCGGCCCCGTCCCTGACCGAGGGGCCCCGGCCGCACCGGTGACGCCCGCGGGCGTTCGCCCGCCCGACGCTTCTCCGTCAACCGGAAACACCATCCTGTGGACCGCCGTGTCCACGTCCACACTCCACTTCATCCCGTCGCGCGTACGCCAGCACGTACCGCCGACGCCCACTTCGCGACGCCTCGGCGCCCTCGCACGTCCTTAGGTGGCTACACCCATGTCAAAAACGGCTGACACAGCCCTTCCCGATCCGAGTCGCTGGAAAGCGCTGGCCTTCATCGCGCTCGCCCAGCTGATGGTCGTCCTCGACGCGACCATCGTGAACATCGCGCTGCCCTCCGCCCAGACCGACCTCGGCATATCCGACGGCAACAAGCAGTGGGTCATCACCGCCTACGCCCTGGCCTTCGGTGGGCTCCTCCTCTTCGGCGGCCGGATCGCCGACCTCTGGGGACGCAAGCGCACCTTCGTCGTCGGCCTGATCGGCTTCGCCCTGGCCTCCGCGCTCGGCGGAGCGGCCCAGAACGAGGCGATGATGTTCGGCTCCCGGGCCCTCCAGGGTGTCTTCGGTGCCCTGCTCGCCCCGGCCGCCCTGTCCCTGCTCGCCGTGATGTTCACCGACGCCAAGGAGCGCGCCAAGGCGTTCGGCATCTACGGGGCCATCGCCGGTGGCGGTGGCGCGGTCGGGCTGATCCTCGGCGGCTTCCTCACCGAGTACCTGAACTGGCGCTGGACGTTCTTCGTCAACATCCCGTTCGCCATCGTCGCCGCCGCCGGCGCGTACTTCGTGATCCGTGAGCCGTCCGGCGCCCGCAACCGCGCACCGCTGGACATCCCCGGCGTCGTGCTCTCCACGCTCGGCCTGGTCGCCCTGGTGTACGGCTTCACCCGCGCCGAGTCGGCCGGCTGGTCGGACACGCTGACCGTCTCGATGTTCGTCGCCGCCGCCGTGCTGCTGCTCGCCTTCGTCGTGACCGAGTCGCGCGTGAAGTCGCCGCTGCTGCCGCTGCGCGTGCTGACCGAGCGCAACCGCGGCGGGGTCTACCTCTCGCTGGGTCTCGCCATCATCGCGATGTTCGGGCTGTTCCTCTTCCTGACCTACTACCTCCAGGTCGTGAAGGGCTACTCCCCGGTCAAGACCGGCTTCGCGTTCCTCCCGATGATCGTGGGCATGATTACCGGCTCCACCCAGATCGGCACCCGGCTGATGACCCGGGTCCCGCCGCGTCTGCTGATGGGCCCCGGATTCCTGGTCGCCGCGGTCGGCATGCTGTTCCTGACCCAGCTGGATCTGAACACCAGCTACGCGGCCGTCATCCTGCCCGGCATGCTGCTGCTCGGCCTCGGCATGGGTACGGCGTTCATGCCGGCGATGTCCCTGGCCACGCACGGCATCGAGCCGCGTGACGCGGGAGTGGCCTCCGCGATGGTCAACACCTCGCAGCAGGTCGGCGGCGCCATCGGCACCGCCCTGCTCAACACCATCGCCGCGAGCGCCACCACCGCGTACGTCGCCGACCACGCTGCCCGTGCCACGGACCCGCGGCTCCTGGAGCTCCAGGCCATGGTCAGCGGCTTCGCCGCCGCGATCTGGTGGGCGGTCGGCATCCTCGTCGCCGCCGCGGCCATCGCGATCGCCCTCATCAACACCGGCCGCCCCGGAACGGGGTCGGGCTCGGTGGACGGAGCGTCCGGTGCGGGCGCCGAGGAAGAGTTCAAGATCCCGGTCGTCGCCCACTGACGCCGACTCCTCGACGCAGGCCCGCCGGCACGGGTCGAATCCCGCCTCTGCCCTGGTTCCGCTCCGCGACCGCTCAGCGATCGCTCAGCGGAGCCAGGGCAGATCCGCGTCCGTGCCCTCCGGTTCGAGACCGGTGGCGAGCACCCGCATGATCTCCCCGAGGCTGTTCACCTGCTCGGGGGTGAGCCGGTCGAACATTGCCTGCCGTACGGCCTCGACGTGGCCCGGCGCCGAGCGGCGGAGCATCGCGTAGCCGTCGTCGGTGAGCACCGCGTTCTGCCCGCGCTTGTCGGAGGGGCAGTCCTCGCGGCGCACCCAGCCGTTCTTCTCCAGCCGGGCGATGGCGTGCGAGAGCCGGGAACGGGTGATCTTCGCGTTCCGGGCCAGCTCCGTCATCCGCAGGCGGCGACGGGGAGCCTGGGAGAGCTGGACGAGCAGCCCGTAATAGATGTGCGGCATACCGGCATCGCGCTGCAACTGGCGGTCGAGGTGGTCCTCCAGCAGCGTGGTGGCATGCAGATAGGCCCGCCAGGCGTACTGCTCCTCGTCGGTGAGCCAGCGCGGCGCGCCGGTGGATGCCGTGGTCATGTGCTCCACTGTACGACCTTTTCTTGAAAGTTTAACTAGATAGGGCTAAGGTCTCCGGAAGTAGGAACTTGAAGTTTCAAGAAGCCTGCGAGGAGGTTCCCGAAAGGGATCCGGCGCGGATCCGCAGGGATTCCGCAGGACCCCTGAACAACGATCCCCCGGATGACCTCGGGGAACTCCTGCTCGGACGAACTCGTGACCGGAACCAGTGCCCTGTGCACCCAACGCGGTGCCCAGCACCCCGGGTTCCGCGTCCAGTGGATGGGGAGTGTCATGACAGCCACCGCGGAGCGCATGCCCGCCCTCTACCTCTCGCACGGCGCACCGCCGCTGGCCGACGATCCCGTCTGGCCCGGTGAGCTCGCCGCCTGGTCCGCGGGCCTGCCCCGCCCGCGCGCGATCCTGATGGTCTCCGCCCACTGGGAGGAGGCCCCGCTCGCCCTGGGAGCCGTCGAGACCGTGCCGCTCGTGTACGACTTCTGGGGCTTCCCCGAGCACTATTACGCGGTGCGGTACGGGGCCCCCGGCGCGCCCCGGCTCGCCGACAGCGTCCGCAAACTGCTGCGCGGCGCCGGTACGCCGGTCCAGGACATCCCGGACCGGGGCCTGGACCACGGGGCGTACGTACCGCTGGTGGAGATGTTCCCGGACGCCGACATCCCCGTACTCCAGATCTCCCTGCCGACCCTCGACCCGCGGAAGCTGATGGACATCGGGCGCAAACTCGCCCCTCTGCGCGACGAGGGCGTGCTCATCGTCGGCAGCGGCTTCTTCACCCACAACCTGGCCGCTCTGCGGCACCAGGGTGGCGGTGTTCCCGGCTGGTCGGCGGAGTTCGACGACTGGGGCGACCGTGCCCTGCGGGCCCAGGACATCGACGCGCTGATCGACTTCGAGCACACGTCCCCGGCCGGGAAGCTGGCCCACCCGCGCACCGAGCACTTCGCGCCGCTGTTCGTGACGCTGGGCGCGGCCGAGGACGAGCTGGACCGGGGGCGGAGCGTCATCGACGGGTTCTGGATGGGGCTGGCGAAGCGCTCGCTGCAGTTCGGCTGAGGGCTCCGGAAGGGCGGCCGGTGGGTTCGGCCGGGACGCCGGAAGGTCCGGTCGGAACACCGGTCGGTGGGTTCGGCCGGGACGCTGGAGGGTCCGGTCGGAACACCGGCCGGCGGGTTCGGTCGGGACGCCGGAAGGCCCCGTCAGAACACCGGTGGGTTCAGCTCGATCGCGCGCCGGGCGGCGGCGAACGCGAGCGGGTCGCCGACGTCCAGCGCCGTGTCGGTGAACTTGATGGTGTGATCGTCGCCGTGCGCCGCCGCCCGAGCGAACAACTCCCCGGGGTCCGGCGCGCCCGATGCCGAGCCCGGAACCGGGGCCGCCTCCCGGGGTGCGTAGGCGGCGGTGACCGCGGCGCTCGCCGCCCAGGCGGCCCGCAGGCTCGGCGTCCACAGCGCGCCGGGCAGGGCCGGCAGGGTGCGCAGGACCGCGTTGGGCGCGGTCGCCGCGTGGACCAGCATGATCGGCTCGCCGTGCGCGTGGGTGGCGTACCGGTGCGTCGAGGCCCGGATCAGCTCCCGGAGCGCGGACCGGGCCGCCTCCGGACCGGCGGGCTCCTGCCCGGGACCGGGCCAGTCCGGAAACCCGGTGAGCTGCGCGAACCGGTCCCGGATGCCACCCCTGGGGTCGGGCACCAGCGGCACCCGGTCCAGCGCCGCCGCCGCGCTCGGGGCCGGGCCGAGCGGCACCAGGGCGGGCAGCGGCTGGTGCCGGGCGGCCCAGTAGCCGAGGGCGTGGGCCAGCTCCCGGACGCGCGGGGCGGTCTCCTCGCCGGTCAGCAGGGTCCGTACGGCATGGCCCACCCGGATCACCGGATGCGTGGCGCCCGCCGCGATGCCCGGCAGCAGCCGGGGCCACCACTCGGCGAGCACCTCGCGCCAGGGGCTCTCCGCCGTCTCCCGCTCGAAGTACGCCGTCCAGTCGGCGACGCGGCGCGGGTCGCCGAGCGCCTCGGTCCAGTTCCGCGCGGTCACGGGGGAGCCGGTGTCCGGCATCTCCTCCAGCTTCGGGCCGTAGCGGTCCAGCCACCGGTGCACGGCCGACGCCTGACCGTGCCGCACCAGGGCCTCCACGGCCATCGGCGCGTGATTGCTGAGCCAGCCGTCGCGCTCCGGCCCCGAGAGGTGGATGCGCTCCAGTGCCTCGTCGAGGGTGCCCGTGGTGTCGTCCATGCCGATCACGCTCCCGTGGTGCCGTCCGTGTTGTCCCGGCCGTGGTGCCGTCCGTGCCGGTCACGCTAGGTGGGTGCGGGCCCCGGCGGATCGGGCTGCGGTCCCGGTAGGCCTGGGACCGAGGTCCCGGTCGGTCTCCGACCGAGGTCCTGGTACGCCGGGCCGTGGTTCCCGGCCGGGGCGGCCCGAGGTCCCGGGAGCGGGCCGGGCCGAGGTCCCGAGAACGACCGATCCGGCATATCGCGGACATCCTGAGCAACCCGAACGGCGCCCGAGACGTCTTTCACGGCAGGAGCGCGGCCCTCCTGGACCCCGGGGTGGCCGGGTGGCGCAAGAAGGGGCGTGGATGTGAGCGCGGTCTCATGGGCGCGATGATTCCGGGTACCCGATCCGGGAGCCGGAAGGGGCCGGGCCGGCCTCGGAAACGGCTCTGACCTGCGCGTCCGGCGGGATCCGAGGCAGGGATCCGGCGGTCGGCGCCGGACAGGGTACTGCATGACCGCGAAAGTGAATGTGCGGCATGGGAATTCTGTCCGGATTCCAGTCGTTGTTTCCATCGGATGCAGGGCACCCGAAAGGGTGTCGCGACCTACTCAGCAAGGGAGCACGCATGGCAACCCGTGCCGTCGCCCGTCGTACGTCCACCACCTCCGGTGGGACCGGCCGGGCAGGCAGTGTTCGCGCCGTGGGCGGGGAAATCGCCGATCGCGACCTGGTCGGCATGTACCTGGACGAGATCGCCCGCACACCGCTGCTCGACGCCGCCAAGGAGGTCGACCTCTCCCAGACCATCGAGGCGGGCGTCTACGCCCAGCAGATCCTCGGCGGTGAGGTGGAGAGCGACGCCGGTGACGCGAAGCGTGAGGAGCTGGAGGCGCTGGTCGCCGAGGGCGAGCGCGCCAAGGACATATTCATCCGTTCCAACCTCCGGCTCGTCGTCGCCGTGGCCCGCCGCTACCCGCGCGCGGGGCTCCCTCTGCTCGACCTGGTCCAGGAGGGCAACGCGGGCCTGGTGCGCGCGGTCGAGAAGTTCGACTACGCCAAGGGCTTCAAGTTCTCCACGTACGCGACCTGGTGGATCCGGCAGGCCATCACCCGGTCCATAGCGGACCAGTCGCGCACGATCCGGCTCCCCGTCCACCTGGTGGAGGAGCTCGGCCGGATCCGCCGGGTCCAGCGCGAGTTCAACCGCGAGCACGGGCGCGACCCGGAGCACGCGGAGATCGCCGCCGAGCTCGACTCCAACGCCGAGCGCGTCGGCAACGTCCTGGACTGGGCCCGCGACCCGGTCAGCCTCAACATGTCCGTGGACGACGACGGCGACACCCAGTTCGGCGACCTGCTGGAGGACACCTCCGCCGTCTCGCCCGAGCAGTCGGTGATGACTCTGCTCCGCAGCGAGGAGCTCGAGGACCTGATCGGCAAGCTCGACAACAGGACCGCCTCGATCATCAAGATGAGGTACGGCATCGAGGACGGGCGCGAGCGGACCCTGACCGAAGTGGGCAAGCAGCACGGCCTCACGCGGGAGCGGATCCGCCAGATAGAGAAGCACGCACTGCTCGAATTGAAGCGAATGGCTCACGACACGGGCTTTGACGCTGCGGCGTGAGCCAATAACCCGTAATCTCCCCATCAAGCCGGTTCGCACCGGCTGACCGACCGGGTCATTCCGGTCACCCGACCGGTTTTTCACCGGTCCCCCAGCTGAGCCCCGGCGCCCACCCCCCCCGGCGTCGGGGCTCATCCCTGTTCCGGGGCAGCCGGGAGCCGGCCCCCTTCCGGGGCGTCCCCCCGGGGCGGGGGCGTGGCGGCGCGGGTCAGCCGGGCGCCCAGTGCCTCCAGGTACGCCACCAGCTGCGGCGGCCCCTGCGCGGAGAACTCGCAGTCCACCAGTGCCAGCCGCAGCGCCACCCACTCCAGCGAGTCGGTGCACGAGGTCCGCAGCCGGCAGCCGCCCGCCCCGTCCGGCTCCGGCGCCCCGAATCCCGCGGGCAGCCGCGCCGTCACGAACTCCGCCGGTGCGCCGAACCACACATCCAGGCGCAGCTCCGGCTGCATCCGCCTCATCGACCGGGCCAGGAACTTCGCGGCGTCCCCGCTTCCCGCGTCGCTCCCACCCTCGTTCCCCGCCTTGCTTCCCGGGTCCTCGACGGGCAGCGGTCGCGGCGTGAACCGGGCCCCCGTGGCCTGCGGCTCGCCGACCCGGTCCACCCGGAACGTCCGCCAGTCCTCCCGGCCGAGGTCGTACGCCACCAGGTACCAGCGCTGCCCGGTGCTCACCAGCCGGTACGGCTCGACCTGCCGCTTCGTCCGGGTGCCGTCGCCGCTGCGGTACGCGAACCTCAGCCGCTCCCGCCCGGTGGCCGCCGAGGCCAGCGCCGTCAGGGTCTGCGGGTCGATGGTCGCGCCGTCGCCCCGGGTCAGCGGCACCGTGGCGTTCTGGAGCGCGGAGACCCGGTGCCGCAACCGGGAGGGGAGCACCTGTTCCAGCTTCGCCAGCGCCCGTACGGAGGCCTCGTCGACGCCCTCGATCGCGTGCCCCGCCCCGGCCCGCAGCCCCACCGCGATGGCCACCGCCTCCTCGTCGTCCAGCAGCAGGGGCGGCATGGCGGCGCCCGCCACCAGGCGATAGCCGCCGATCGAGCCGCGCGAGGCCTCGACCGGGTAGCCCAGGTCGCGCAGCCGGTCGATGTCGCGGCGGATCGTGCGCGGGCTGACGTCGAGCCGCTCGGCCAGCTCGCCGCCCGGCCACTCGCGGGGGGTCTGGAGGAGCGACAGCAGTTTCAGCAGGCGTGCGGGGGTGTCGGACATGGGTGCAGGATGCCGGACCATCAGGTCATGATCTGACCTAATGAATGCATAGGTTCTTCCCATGCCTTCTTCCGCACCTCCGCCGCCCGCGGCGTCCCGCCTCGCACCGCCCACGACACCCGCACCGGGGAAGACGCCGGTCGCACCCGCTCCCGCAGAGGCCGACCGGCGTCGCTGGTTCGCGCTGGCCATCGTGATGACCGCGGCCTTCATGGACCTGGTCGACGTCACGATCGTCAACATCGCGATCCCCAGCATCACGCGCGAGACGGGAGCCTCCGTCTCCGCGATCCAGTGGATCACCGCCGGTTACGCCCTCGCGTTCGCGGCCGGGCTGATCACGGGCGGCAGGCTCGGCGACATCTACGGGCGCAAGCGGCTCTTCCTCATCGGCA
The DNA here is from genome assembly GCF_044333935.1 of Streptomyces sp. NPDC020884. Taxonomy (NCBI): domain Bacteria; kingdom Bacillati; phylum Actinomycetota; class Actinomycetes; order Kitasatosporales; family Streptomycetaceae; genus Streptomyces; species Streptomyces sp. NPDC020884. The sequence continues at coordinate 179,512 of NZ_JBIRRY010000009.1, forward strand.
TCGGCGGGTTCACCCTCGCCTCCGCCCTGTGCGGCATCGCGGGCAGCCCCGACATACTGGTCGCGGCACGCATCCTCCAGGGCGCCACGGCCGCGCTGATGGTGCCACAGGTGCTGTCGATCGTGCACGCCACCTTCCCGGCCCACGAGCGCGGCAAGGTCTTCGGTCTCTTCGGCGCGATCGTCGGGCTCGGCGCGGTCTCCGGTCCGCTGCTGGGCGCACTGCTCACGGAGTGGGACCTCTTCGGGCTCTCCTGGCGGCCGATCTTCCTGATCAACCTGCCCGTCGGCATCGCCGGACTGATCCTCGGCGCGAAGTTCATCACCGAGTCGAAGGCCCCCAAGGCGGTCCGTCTCGACCTGCCCGGCGTCGCCCTGGTCACCCTGGCCATGCTGATGCTCATCTATCCGCTCACCCGGGGGCACGAGCTGGGCTGGCCTCTCTGGGGCCATCTGTCGATGGTGGGCAGCCTGTTCGTCTTCGCGGCGTTGGTGATCTACCAGCGGCAGAAGTCCCTGACCGACGGCTCGCCGCTGATCGAACTGTCCCTGTTCCGGGTGAAGAGCTTCGCCGCCGGCATCGCTGTTCAACTGACCTTCGGCATCGGGCTCGGCATCTTCTTCCTGGTCTGGACCCTCTACATGCAGATGGGCCTCGGCTGGAGCGTGCTGCGCGCCGGCACGACGGGCATCCCGTTCTCCGTCTCGGTCTCGGTGGCGGCCGGGATCTCCGTGCAGAAGCTCGTGCCCCGCTTCGGCCGCAAGGTCCTCCAGGCCGGCGCGCTCCTGATGATCGCCGGACTGCTGATCTACCTCTGGGAGAGCGAGCAGTACGGCATGGGCATCACGTCCTGGCAGATGGCCGTCCCGCTGGTGGTCATGGGCGTGGGGATGGGGCTGATCGTGGCTCCGCTGACCGACGCGGTGCTCTCCGAAGTGCCCAAGGAGCACGCCGGTTCGGCGTCCGGCCTGATCAACACCGTGCAGCAGATGGGGACGGCGCTCGGCCTCGGCCTGGTGTCCGTCGTCTTCTTCGGCGCGATCGGCGACCGGCTGGCCCCCGAGGCGCTCGGCCCGGCGTTCGTCGACGCGTTCCAGCAGTCGCTGTGGTGGGTGGCCGGGGTGCTCTCGGTGATCTTCCTGGTGATGTTCGCTCTGCCCGCCCGGCCGCGGGTCCACGTCGAGGGCGACGCGAACTGACCGCCGGGGCAGCGGAACCGGCCCCGGCGGTCCGGGTCAGCAGATCCGGGCGCGACTCTCCATCGCCGCACGGGCGGTGTGCTCGTCCTCGTACACCTCGCACATGTGCCGGCCGTCGGGCGTCGCCGTGTGCTCGACCTCCCAGAGGCTCGTCTCGCTGCCGTCCAGCAGCAGGAACGCGTGCTCGTAGAGCGTGAATCCGGCCGGCCGGCCGTCGACGCGGCACTGACGCCCGAAGATCTGCGTGATGTGGTGGGCGAAGGCGGACCGGAGCAGCCGCGCCTTCCGCTCGCCCGGCCGGTCGGCGTTCTCCGCGCGGCGCAGCACCCGGCGGGCGTGGTCCGCGGAGTTGTCGGGGGCGTACGTCCGGGGGAGCGGGGCCGGAGGGGCGGACATCAGGACCGTCAGCATCTCCATGTGACCCTGCCCCTCCTGCGCCCCCTCGTCGCCGAAGGCCGGGGAGTCGGAGAAGCTCCCGGCGAGCCGGGACGCGGCGATGCGGGCGTCGCCCTCCTCGTCGTACAGCTCGTGCCGGCGCGGGCTCCCCACGTCCCGGCCTTCGCTGTGCACCAGCTCCCACAGGGTCAGGGCGGAGCCGTCGGCGAGGAGATAGGTGTGACGGTAGGTCTCGCGGTGCAGCACGGAGCTGTGGTGCGAGGAGTGCAGGGAGCTGCTGTGGGCGAGCGCCGTGCCGAGGCGGTCGACCGTGCTGTCGGGAAGGTCGAAGGAGTTGAGGGCGCGTCGCAGGAGTCGGTCGAGGTGGTGCTCGGTTGTCTCGTACGGATCGCTCAAGGTGGTGTCTCCAGGCCGTCGCCGCGTGTTACTTGATGCGTGCTTAACGTAGTCCCTGGGTCCGACATCGTGACCGGGGTTGGTAAAAACGTAGGGCGCACGCAGAAAGTTCCCCCCGTGCCACTGGTGCATTTCGGGCGGTTGGGATGAACTCCCTTGCGCAGTCGATGAGTCGGCCACCCCGCGCGCCCCTCGCTCACCCCGCACGCCCCCTGCCGCGCGCCGATCCGGCAGGGGGGTGACGGTGCTGCCCGTGCCGCTCGCGCTGATCTGTCATGGGGGTTGGGCTGCCTGTGCCGTTCGCGCCGATCCGTCATGGGGCTGGGCTGCCCGCGCCGCTCCGCCGGGGCGACGGGGCCGCCCTCAGCCGCCGTACAACTCCGTGTACGAGAGGAGCCGGCCGCCCGGCCCCTCGGTGCTCCGGGCCGCGCGCACCGCCTTCACGACGGCCCGTGCCAGGACGTCGGCGCCCGCCGCCAGGATCTCGTTGACGGCGGCCGGATCCCCCGGCGATACCCGCACCTGCCCGGTGGCCAGGGTGAACACGGTGTCCCCGTCGGTCAGCAGGTGGACCGGGCGCACCGCGCGCGCCAGGCCGTCGTGCGCCGTGCCCGCGAGCTTCTGGGCCTGCGCCCGGACCAGGTCCGCGTCCGTGGCGACGACCGCGATCGTCGTGTTGAACGGCGGGGCCCCGCCCCCGGCCGCCTCTGCCGCCTCCCGCTCCCGCGCGAGGCGCAGCACCGCCGCCGCGTGGACCTCGGCCGGCGGGTGCGCCGGCGGCTCCCCGGCCCCGTACTCCCCGAACAGCACCCCGGTCCGGGGATCGACCACCGAGCCCGCCGCGTTCACCGCGACGAGGGCGGCCACCGTGACCCCGGAGGCGAGGCGGATGCTCGCGGTGCCGATGCCGCCCTTGAGCTGCCCGGCCACCGCGCCGGTGCCCGCGCCCACGCCGCCCTCGGTGACGGGGTCCCCGGGCCCCGTGGCGGCAGCCGCCTCCACCGCGGCGCGGCCGGTCGACGCGTCGGGGCGGGCCCGCCAGTCGCCGCCCCGGCCCAGGTCGAAGAGGGCGGCGGCCGGAACGACCGGCACCACCTGGGTGGGTCCTGCGCCGACCCGGACGCCCCGGCCCTGCTCCTCCAGCCAGGCCATCACACCGGACGCGGCGTCGAGCCCGTACGCGCTGCCGCCCGTGAGGACGACGGCGTCGACCCGCTGCACCAGATTGCGCGGATCCAGTGCGTCCGTCTCCCGCGTGCCCGGCCCGCCGCCCCGTACGTCCACGGCGGCCACGGCCCCGCCCTCGGGTGCCAGGACGACGGTCGTGCCGCTCAGTGCACCGTCACCGGCGACCTCGGCGTGGCCGACGCGGATTCCGGCCACATCGGTCAGCGCGTCCAGCAGCGGCGGGAGCTCGGGGGCCTGGTCCTCGCGGGTCATCGTGCGGCTCCTCAGGTCGGGATCGAGGCCCGTGGGGGAGCGCGGGCCGATGTGTCTCGAACGTACCGGCGGGCCGGGGGCGGTGCGCGAGGCCCCGCACGGACGGGGGTGCGGGCCCGTCCGGGCCAGGCGACCCTTGCGACTGTCCGGGCGACCCGCTCACCCTCACATCGCCTAAAATGGGCTTAATTCGCCCAAAGGGTCCTACGGTGGCCGGGTGACCGAGCCCTCAGAAGCCACCGCAGCAGCCGAACCCGACGCCCCCGGCGGCTCCGCGGCCACGCCGCCCGCCGCGACCGGCCCCCGGTCCGTCACCACCCGGGCCACGCTCGCCGGAGTGGCCGTCTCCGTCCTGCTGATCCTCGCGATCGTGCTCGGTAGCCGCATGCTCCGCAACTTCGACTCGGCCCTCCTCCCGTATGCCGTGGCCACGGTCTTCCTCGCCTTCGGCGTCGCCTACCGGTACACCGTCTGGATCTCCGCCCCCGGGGCCCGACGCCTGTTCAAACAGGGCTGGCGCAGCCTCTTCTCCCTGGACAACTTCCGCCGCGCCCCCACCGCCCTGCCGAAGATGATCGCCACCTACCTCGGCTTCCAGAAGTTCCTCGGCGCCCGCTCCCACGCGCGCTGGGCCGCCCATCAGCTGATCTTCTGGGGCTGCATCCTGGCCGCCCTGATCACCTTCCCGCTCACCTGGGGCTGGTTCACCTTCACCTCCGGCAGCGGATCGGGACCCGGCTACGAGATGCGGATCTGGGGCTTCAAGATCCTCGGATTCGACTCCCTCAACCTTCTCGGCTGGCTGATGTTCCACGGCCTGGACATCGCCGCCGTTCTCGTCATCCCCGGCGCCTCCTACTTCCTGTGGCGACGGATGAAGGACCGCGGTGCCATCACCGGCCAGCGCTTCGGCTACGACCTGGTGCCGCTGATCGCGCTCATCGTCATCTCCGTGACCGGCCTGCTGCTCACCTTCTCCTCGGTCTTCCTGCACGGCGGCGGCTATCAGTTCCTGGCGATCCTGCACATGGTGTCCGTGGTCTTCACCCTCATCTACATCCCGTTCGGCAAGTTCTTCCACATCGTCCAGCGCCCGGCCGCGGTCGGCATGCAGCTGTTCAAGTACACCGGCCGCAAGGACGACGAGGTGTTCGCCTGCCGCCGCTGCGAGGAACCCATCGACACCGGCCCGTACGTCGAGAACCTGCGCGGCACCATGCGCGACCTCAGCCTCGACTTCGACTCCTGGGCCGAATACTGCCCGCGCTGCAAGCGGGTGCTGCGCGGCAGCGCCTATCTCTCCCATGTGAAGAAGGGCTTCAAGTGACCGCGGATCCGCGAGCTGCTGCCGACCGCCGTACGTTCATCCCCCTGGATCCCTCCCTCGCTCCTCCCGGCACCCGCGCCTTCCGGGACGCCGGCGGTATCCCGGCCGACCAGTGGCACGCCGACCAGAACGGCGAGACGCTGGTGCCGACCCACTGCTGCTTCTGCGGCGTCCAGTGCGGGATGTATCTCCGCGTGGACCGCGGCGGCAAGGTCTTCGGCGTCGAACCCCGCAACCACGACATCAACCGGATGCGGCTCTGCCCCAAGGGCATCAACGCCTACCAGCAGGTCAACCACCCCGACCGGCTCACCGCCCCGCTGATGCGCCGCTCCCGCGACGAGGAGTTCCACGAGGTCTCCTGGGAGGAGGCGCTCGACTTCACCGTCTCCGAGGTCCGGCGTATCCAGCAGACCTACGGCAACGACGCCTTCGGGCTCCTCGGCGGGGCCAGCCTGTTCTCCGAGAAGACCTATCTGGTGGGCAAGTTCGCCCGGGTCGCGCTCAAGACCCGGCACGTCGACTACAACGGCCGCCTCTGCATGGTCAGCGCCGCGGGCGCCAACAAGCTCGCCTTCGGCATCGACCGGGCCGGCAACCCCTTCTCCGACATCCTGCTCACCGACTGCCTGCTCATCGCGGGCTCCAACGTCGGCGAGTGTTTCCCCGTGATGACCCAGTACGTCTGGGGAGCCCGGGACCGCGGGGCCAGCCTCATCGTCATCGACCCGCGCGAGACCGCCATCGCCCGGACCGCCGACATCCACGTGGCCCTCAAGCCCGGCACCGACGCCGCTTTCTTCACCTCCGTCCTCAACGTCGTCATCGCCGAAGGGCTCACCGACGAGAACTACCTCGCCGCCCACGCCACCGGCTGGGAGGAGGTCAAGGCCAAGGCCGCCGAGTACCCGCCCTCCCGCGCCGCCGCGATCTGCGGGATCCCCGCCGAACAGATCGTCCAGGTCGCCCGCACCTTCGCCCGCGCGCCCAAGGCCATGGCCTGGCACGCCCGGGGCATCGAGCACCACTCGCAGGGCGTCGAGAACTGCCTCTCCGTGATCAGCCTCTGCACCGCCACCGGCCACATCGGCAAACCCGGCGCCGGCTACGGCACCATCACCGGTCAGGGCAACGGACAGGGCGGCCGCGAGCACGGCCAGAAGTCCGACCTGCTCCCCGGCGGACGCTCCATCATGAACGAGGAGCACCGGCGCCAGATCTGCGAGATCTGGGGCATCGAGGAGTCCGAACTCCCGGTCGCCGGGACCTCCATGATGGAAATGGTCTGGCAGATGCAGCGCCGCGAGATCCGCGGCCTGATCGGCATCTGCAACAACCCCTTCGTCTCCCTGCCCAACTACCGGGTGGTCAAGGAGGGGTACGACGCCACCGAATTCCACGCGCAATTCGACTTCTTCCTCTCCGAGACCGCCGCCAACGCCCATGTCGTCTTCCCCGTCACCACTTGGGCCGAGGACGAAGGGGTGATGGCCAACGCGGAAGCCCGCGTGGTCAAGCACAACAAGGCCCAGGACCCGCCCCCAGGCGTCCGGACCGACACCTGGGTGATGTGCGAACTCGCCCGCCGCCTCGGCGCCGGGGACAAGTTCGACTTCCCCGACTCCCGCACGGTCTTCGACGAACTGCGCGTCGCCTCCGCCGGCACCGTCAACGACTACTACGGCATCACCTACGAACGGCTGGAGGAGACCGGCGGCATCGCCTGGCCCTGCCCCACCACCGACCACCCCGGCACCCCCCGCCTCTTCGAGGACGGGAAGACCTACCACCCCGACGGCAAGATCCACCTCCAGGTCGTCGAATGGCACCCGCCGATGGACCCCTACGACGACGAGCACCCCATGTCGCTCACCACCGGCCGCACCGTCGCCCACTTCCTCTCCGGCAACCAGACCCGCAGGCTCGGCGCCCTCGTCGAACAGACCCCGCGCCCCTGGGCCGAGATCCACCCCTCCCACGGCTTCCGCAACGGCGAGCCCGTCCGCGTCGTCACCCGGCGCGGCAGCGAGGTCTTCCCCGCCCTGGTCACCGAGGCGATCCGCCCCGACACCGTGTTCATCCCCTACCACTGGCCCGTTCCCACCGCGGCCAACGCCCTCACCATCGACGCGCTCGACCCCCGATCCAAGATTCCCGAGTACAAGGTGTGCGCCTGCCGCATCGAGCACGCCGAGCGGATCGACGAGGTCCCCGCCCCGCCGGTCGCTCCCGGACATGTCGCCTACCCGGAGACCCAGGTCTCCCGTACCGACCCGCTGCCTCCCACGGCCCCCCAGGGCCGTGGCACCTCGGAGAGGAGCTGAGGCCCCATGATGGGCAGAACGATCTTCATCGACCCGGGGCGCTGCATCGGCTGCCAGGCCTGTGTCTCCGCCTGCCGCGAATGCGACTCGCACCGCGGCAAATCGATGATCCACCTCGACTACACCGACGAGGGCCAGTCCGTCGCCTCCCTTCCCACCGTCTGCATGCACTGCGAGGACCCGGTCGCCCCGTGCGCCGAGGTCTGTCCGGCCGACGCGATCCTGGTGACCGCCGACGGTGTGGTGCAGCAGGCCGACACCACCCGCTGCATCGGCTGCGCCAACTGCGTCAACGCCTGCCCCTTCGGTGTACCGAAGATCGACCTCCAGGCGAAGCTGCAGTTGAAGTGCAACCTCTGCTACGACCGCACCGCCTACGGCCTCGCCCCCATGTGCGCCACCGTCTGCCCGACCGGAGCGCTCTTCTACGGAACCCTCGAGGAACTCCAGGCTGAGCGCCCCGGTGTCCAGGTCGCCGACACCTTCGTCTTCGGCGAGACCGAGGTCCGCACCGGCGTGGCCATGGTCGTCCCCGCCGAACGGGTCCAGTGGCCGGTCCCCGGCGGCCTCCCCGTCGTCGAGATCAACGGGAAGGACGTCCGCCGATGAGCGTCACCGAACAGCAGCCGGGTGGCGAGCACCCCGCCGGGGGAGACCCGCGCGAGGCCCTCCAGGACCGGATCGCCGCCGACTCCCTCACCACCCGACGGGACTACCTCCGGATCGTCACCACCGTCTCTGGCGGTCTCGCCGTCGGCGGCATCGGGGTGGCGGCCGGCATCCTCCACCGCCACGGCGACGGCGAGGAGGGCAAGGCTCCCGAGGCGAAGCGCATCGCCCAGCAGCTCCTGCCCGGCGAGTCGATCGCCTTCCGCTACCCGGGCGAGGAGGATCGGGCCGTCGCCGTCCGACTCGACGACGGCACCCTCGTCGGCTACTCCGCCGTCTGCACCCACCTCGCCTGCGCCGTGCTCTGGCGCAAGGACCGGGGCTCCGAGGGCGAGCTGTACTGCCCCTGCCACGAGGGAGTCTTCGACGCCCGGTCCGGCGAGGTCACCGCCGGACCGCCGCCCCGCGGACTGCCCAAGGTCGTGGTCATCGAGCAGGACGACGGAAGCATCTGGGCCGTGGGGACCACCCGCTCCGGCGAGAGCATCGAGAGAGGGCTCTGCCGCCAGCTCGGCGGGGAGCGCCCCGACCTCGCCTCCCGTATCGGCTGCCCCGACATCGGCAGCGGAGCCGAATCCCCGCCCCGGGCCGCCGGGGCACGAGCCCGGAACCGGAGCGCCGGTGAGCGGTCCGCGCCCCGGTCCGGCGGCGGAACGGAACCCGGCCACCGGGGCACCGGCCCCGCAGCCGGTCCGGCCGGCGGTCCGGGGCGTGGAGCCGGCCGGGCGTCCGCCTCCGCCGAGAACCCGGGCGGGCGGGCATGAGCGGCTCCCCGGGCCCCGAGCAGCCGCTGCCGCCCCCGGGCAGCCACTACCCCGCCTACCGCCCCGGCAGCGCCGACCCCGAGCTGAACCGGCCCGTCCATGAGCGGTATCCGCAGATCCGCCCCACCAGCGGGTACGGCGACCCCCGCGTCCGGCACACCGGCCCCGGGCCCGGAGCGGGCGTTGACCAGAATCCCGAACGCTCTTCGAAACTGACCGCCCGGCTCACCCTCGCCATGACCGTCGTCATCGGCCAGCTCTGGGCACTGACGGTCCTGATCGACGAGTGGATGGAGGGCAACACCGGCACGGCCTGGTGGGGGGCCGGCTTCCTCTGTCTGTCGTTCCTCGTCGTGCTCGGCCTGTGGCTCATCGACCCGAAGGACCGCTGACGCCCGCCGTCCGGCTCCACGGCGGCTCACACCTCGCGGTGAGCCGCCGTACCCTGGAGACATGAGCGCCGCCCCCGCCCCCCGCCCGCGTGATGCGAAGCAGCAGCAGCCATCGGAGCAGCCGCCCCCGGAGCCGAAGCCCAAGCCGGTTCTGGTCTTCGACGATCCGCTGGACCGGCAGTCCGCGGACGATACGGACCAGGGGTGGGGTGAGCGGCCTCTCGCCGGCGGCAGCGCCGCGGACCTCGCGCGCTTCCTGGACGAGAAGCCTCCCCACCACATCTGAGCAGCCGCCCGAAGGGCTACCGGTTCTCGACCGGGCCCGGAGCGGCCCCGCCGGTTCCCCCCGGGCCCTCGCCCGAGTCCGGCCCACGGAGGCCGGGCGCGCCATCGGTGCGCTGCGCGACCAGAGCGTCGCGGATCTCCTTCAGCACCTCCAGCTCGCTCACTTCCAACGTCTCCTGCACGCCCTCCTTGGCGGCCTGCATCGCCGCCCGCCTGGCCAGGTACTTGGCCATCGGCAGCACCATCAGGAAGTACACGACGGCAGCGGTGATCAGGAAGCTGAGGGCGGCGCTGAGCACCGAACCCCACAGGATCTCGATCCCGTCCATCTCGCCGGTCTTCGGGTCCGTGGTGCAGGGGCCCTGGAGGCATGAGCTGTAGCTGTCGAGGTCCTGGGTGCCGAACGCACCGACCAGGGGGTTGATGACGCCCTTGACGACCGCGTTCACGATGTTGGTGAACGCCGCTCCGATGACGACGGCCACCGCGAGGTCGATCACATTGCCGCGCGTCAGGAAGGCTTTGAAGCCGTCCAGCAGACTGACCTTCTTCTCGCTCACAGGTAAGCCTTCTTTCGCATGTGCGGTAGGGGGAGCAAACTGCTCCGCCACCTAAGGCGGGTGAAGGCGACACTGTCCAATCCACTAATTCCCACGAGTGACATGACAGGGCGTCAGTTCCCATCGGACACCGCCACGGCCAGCTGCCCCGAAGCGCCCGCGCCGAGCAGCGCGGTGGCCGTCGGCCGCTCCACGGACAACACCACCAGCGCCCCCGCCCCGGGATCGGCACCGTCCACCGCGCGGCCGCCGGGTGCGGCGGCCGGGTGCGGGACCTTCGCCACACGCACCCCCCGGGCCACCACGCGCGCGTCGCCGCCCGCCTCACCGACCGCGATCACATCGACCCGGTCTCCCGGCCGCAGCAGCCGTACGGTCTCCGCGTCGGCGATCCGGACCGGGGCGGACACCAGCCGCACCGAAGACCGGCCCGCCACCGGGGGAGCGTCCGGTGCCCCGGCCTTCCCGTCGGCGTCGCTCAGGCCCGTGGTCGCGAGCGCCGCGCCCGCCAGCGCGAGTCCCGCGGCCGCCGCACGCCGCTGCCGGCGCACCATGCGCCGCAGCCGGTCCGCGCCACCGCCCCGCACCCGCAGCGGCGCGAACGGCCCCACCCCGCACGGTGCGGGCGCCGGCGGAGAAGCGCACGGGGGCGGGGAGGCGGACAGGGGCATGGATGGGGACGGCGACGACGGGGACATGGCACCACCTGGAATCGGGTGAACGAGCTCAAGGGAAAGGGGAGTCCGGCCCGGTCGATCCGGCCGAACTCCCCTCACTTTCCACTCTCCGGGCGGATCCCGCTGAGGCCTGTGGACAGGCCCCGCACTGTGGAAAACTCCCTCACCCGTTCCGGCGAACGTTCCGCCGAAGCCCGCCCGCCGAAGCCCGCCCGCCGCAGCGGTGGTGATCCCGGCTACGGCAGCGCGATCCCCGTGTCGATCCCGTCCAGCGCGTGGGTGCACGTGCAGTTGCGGCTCCCGCTGCTCGGCAGCCCGGCCACCGCGTCGAACAGCACCGAGCGCAGTCGGTCCACGTTGGCCGCGAACACCTGGAGCACCTCCTCGTGCGAGACGCCCTCACCCGCCTCGGCCCCCGCGTCCAGGTCGGTCACCAGGGTCATCGTCGTGTAGCAGAGCCCCAGCTCCCGGGCGAGGACCGCCTCGGGGTGCCCGGTCATGCCCACGACCGACCAGCCCATCGCCGCGTGCCAGCGCGATTCCGCGCGGGTCGAGAAGCGGGGGCCCTCCACGACCACCAGGGTGCCGCCGTCCACCGGCTCCCAGTCGCGTCCGCGGGCCGCCGCCAGCGCGGCCTTGCGGCCCTCGGGGCAGTACGGGTCGGCGAAGCCCAGGTGGACGACGTTCGGTACGGTCCCGTCGGCCCGGGTCTCACCGTCGTAATAGGTCTGCACGCGGGCCTTGGTGCGGTCCACCAGCTGGTCGGGGACGAGCAGGGTGCCCGGACCGAACTCCGGCCGCAGCCCGCCCACCGCGCACGGCCCGAGCACCTGCCGGACCCCGACGGAGCGCAGCGCCCACAGGTTGGCCCGGTAGTTGATGCGGTGCGGCGGCAGGTGGTGGCCGCGTCCGTGGCGGGGCAGGAAGGCCACCCGTCGGCCGCCGAGCTCGCCGAGGAAGACCGAGTCGCTGGGCTTCCCGTAAGGGGTGTCCACGGAGACCTCGGTGACGTCCTCCAGGAAGGAGTAGAAGCCCGAGCCGCCGATGACACCGATCTCCGCGGAACCCTCGGTACTCGCCGTACCCGTACCGGAGTTCGTTTCCGTCTGTGCGTTCACCATGCGGTCACCGTATCCGCCGGGGCGTTCCCCGGAGGAAACGGCCGGACCCCCGCCGATGGGTATCGGCGGGGGTCCGGTGAAAAGCAGGTGGGGCGTACGCGGGCTCAGGCGGCCGACGTACCGCTCGACGAGGCCGGCGCGGAGGCCGACGACGAGGAGGAGGACGAAGAGGACGACGACGATGCGCTCGCCTTCGTGTCCGAACCGGACGACGAGGACGACGCGGAGTCGGACGGCTTCGAGGCCGTCGACGCCGACGTGCTGCTCGACGAGGCGCCGCGGCTGTCGTTCCGGTAGAAACCGGAACCCTTGAAGACGATGCCGACCGCGGAGAACACCTTCTTGAGGCGTCCGTCGCAGCTCGGGCATACGGTCAGGGCATCATCGGTGAACTTCTGCACCGCCTCGAGGCCCTCGCCGCACTCGGTGCACTGGTACTGATAGGTCGGCACTTGCTCCTCCTGGCACTCTCACTCAATGAGTGCTAACGACGCTCCATACTGACGTATTCCGTTGAATCAGTCCACCGTGACCGGCTCGCGGTGACCGATCCCACGTGCGACGGTGCGTCCCGGGGACCTCGGAGTCAGCCGTGAGCGCAGCGCCAGCAGGGTCACCAGGGCCAGGGCCGTTCCGGCCAGAGGCACCAGGAATCCGGTGCTCGCGCCGTGGGCGTCGGCGAGTTGCCCCGCCACGGTGACGGCCGCCGCCTGTCCGAGCGCCACGGCGCCCGTCAGCCAGGTGAAGGCCTCGGTACGGGCGGTGGCGGGCACCAGCGACTCGACCAGGGTGTAGCCGCTGATCAGCGCCGGAGCGATGCAGAGGCCGACCAGCAGGCCGAGCCCGGCCAGCAGCGGCACCGAGTGCACAGCCCACAGACCGGACGCGGTCAGGGTCAGCGCCACGTACCCGACGATCAGCCGGCGGCGCGGGCTGCTCTTCCAGGCGATGGCGCCGCAGGCGATGCCGGCCAGCATGTTGCCCGCCGCGAAGATCCCGTAGAGCACGCCGTTCACCCCGGGGTGGCCGATCTCCTCGGAGAACGCGGTCAGCGAGACCTGCATCCCGCCGAAGACCGCGCCGATGCCCAGGAAGGTGACGGCCAGGACGCGCACGCCCGGCACGGAGAGCGCCGAGGCGTGCGGTTCGGCCGCGGTGGCCGCGTTGCGGGGGGCGGGCTGGGTGGCGCGCTGTGCGGCGAAGAACAGGCCGCCGACCAGGGTCAGGACGGCTTCCGTGATCAGACCGGCCGCCGGGTGCACGCCGGTGCACAGCGCGGTCGCGATCACCGGGCCCAGGACGAACGTGAACTCGTCCGTCACCGACTCGAACGCGGCCGCGGTGGACATCAGCGGGGAGGCGGGCCGGTCAGGGGTCGGCCCCAGCATCGCGGCCCAGCGGGCCCGCACCATGGGGCCGATCTGCGGGATCGAGGCGCCGGTCGGCACGGCGGCGACGAACAGCGCCCACAGGGGTGCGTGAGTCAGCGCCAGTACGGTCAGGGCGCTCACGGAGACGGCGTGGAGGAGGACCCCGGGCAGCAGGACGGCACGCTGGCCGAAACGGTCGGCGAGCTTGCCGCTCTGCGGGGCGAACAGTGCCATGGAGACGCCGGAGACCGCCGCGACGGCGCCCGCGCTGCCGTACGAGCCGGTCGTGTGCTGCACGAGGAGGACGGTGCCGATGGTCAGCATCGCGAAGGGCTGCCGTGCGGCGAAGCCCGGGAGGAGGAAGGTCCACGCACCGGGGGTGCGCAGCAGTTGCCCGTATCCGGGGCGGTCGGAGACCGTGGTTGCCACGGTCCTTGCCTTTCTGCCGCCTGGTGGCCCTGCTTCCCGGCGCCCTTGTGGGGCGGGCCGGACGGAAGCGGCCGAGAGCTGTCCTCTTCGCGCGGAACTGCGGTAGATGCCGGGCGACTCGCTGCAAGCGGCGAAGAAACGCCGGGCGAAGAGACACCACGACCGCCATACGGGTCGCGCCAGCTCTGCTTCAGACAGAGTTGGTCGATCAGGTTGCCTTCATGCTACAGGCAGGGAAGCCCTGTGCGCCTGTGATTGCGCACAGGGCTTCCGTTTCGGCCTGTGATCTGCGACGCGTTCGCCGCTGATCGCCTGTGTTGGCACCTCAGGGGGTATCGGGGCGCCCCAGGGTGATCAGGGACGGGTTTTCGTGCCGCTTCCGCTTCCGTTGACGCCGCCGCCGAGCTTCTTGGCCAGCTTCATCGCCTGGGGGATGGCGGATCCGCCCTGGGGGCCCGTCGTGCCGGGTGCGCCGGCAGCCGGGGATCCGCCGGTGCCCAGCCAGCCGGCCAGCTTGCCGCCCTCGCCGACCGCTCTCAGGCGTTCCTCCGCCCTGTCGCGCACCGGATCGGTGGCCACCACCAGCAGCTCGTCACCGCGCCGCAGCACCGTCGCCGGGGACGGTACGAAGCTCTTGTTCTCGCGGACCACCAGGGTCACCGCGGCGCCGGCCGGGAGGCGCAGCTCGCCGACCTCGACGCCGTGCATCTTCGACTTCGGGGGGATGGCGACCGACAGCAGATGGCCGCGCAGTCGCTCCAGCGGGGCCGACTCGATGCCCAGGTCGTCGGCCTCGGCCGGGTCGTCGGCGATGTTCAGCTTGCTCGCGACCCACGGCAGCGTCGGTCCCTGGATCAGGGTGTAGACGATGACCAGGACGAAGACGATGTTGAAGATTCTCGTACTGCCCTGCACCCCGGACACCATCGGAATGGTCGCCAGGACGATGGGCACCGCCCCACGCAGTCCGGCCCAGGACATGAGGACCTTCTCGCGGGCCGGGATCCGGAACGGCGCCAGGCTGAGGAAGACCGACAGCGGTCGCGCCACCATGGTCAGCACCAGGCCCACGACGATGGCGGGCCAGAAGTCGTCCACCAGGTCGTGCGGGGAGACGAGCAGGCCGAGCAGCACGAACATGCCGATCTGGGCCAGCCAGCCGAGCCCGTCGGCGAAACCGCGCGTGGCGGGCCAGTGCGGCAGCTTGGAGTTGCCGAGGATCATCGCGGCCAGATAAACGGCGAGGAACCCGCTGCCGTGGGCCATGGCGCCCGCCGCGTACGCGGAGACGGCGATGGCCATCACGGCGATCGGGTAGAGGCCGGAGGCGGGCAGCGCCACGTGCCGCAGGCCCAGGGACCCCAGCCAGCCCACCGTGATGCCGATCGCGGCTCCGATGGCCAGCTCCATGGCGATCTCCGCGACCAGGATGTACCAGTGCTCGACCGGGCCGACCGCGGAGAGCGCGACGACCATGATGACGACGGGAGCGTCGTTGAAGCCGGACTCGGCCTCCAGGACGCCGGTGATCCGGGGTGGCAGCGGCACTCGGCGCAGCACGGAGAAGACGGCCGCCGCGTCGGTCGAGGAGACGACCGCGCCGATGATGAGGGCCTGGCGCCAGTCCAGTCCGACGAGGTAATGCGCGGCCGAGGCGGTGACGCCCACGCTGATGGCGACGCCGACGGTCGAGATCACCGCGGCGGCGGGCAGGACGGGTCTGACCTCTTTCCACTTCGCCCCGAGTCCGCCCTCGGCCAGGATGACGACCAGGGCGGCGTAGCCGATCACCTGCGTCAGCTCGGCGTTGTCGAACTTGACGTCGAAGATGCCGTCCTGCCCGAGGGCGATCCCGATGCCCAGATACAGGAGCAGGCTGGGGAGCCCGCTGCGCGAGGAGATCCGTACCGCCGCCACGGCGACGAGCAGGACGAGCGAGCAGACGAGCAGGAGTTCGTTGAGCGCGTGGACAGTCAGGGTCCGTTCCTTCCCTGCGTGCGCCTGCCGGATCGTCCTCCGGCAGCCAGTTACTTCGTTACCTTACCTAATCTTTAACGATTCCTTGACGGGTTCGAGTGTTCGTACGAGGAAGACGCAAATGGATGCATCCCCATACCGCGTCCGAGTGGCTTCTCCGCTGCGCCTATGGTTGCTCCTGCACTCCCAGGACCACCCTGCCCCTCGAAGGACAGCGATGCCCGCCAACACAACCGCCTCTTCCGGCCCTTCCGACGCGAAGAAGCCCGGCAGGAAGAAGGGGCGACGCGCCCGCCTGATCGTGCTCGTCCTGGTGCTGGCGCTCGTCGCGGGTGTCGGATACGGGGCGTACTGGTCCGTGTCCACCGTGCGGGCCTCGTACCCGCAGACCACCGGTTCGCTGACTCTCGACGGCCTTTCCGGCGACGTCGAGGTCAAACGCGACTCCTACGGAATTCCGCAGATCTACGCGGACTCCGACGCCGACCTCTTTCGCGCCCAGGGCTTCGTCCAGGCCCAGGACCGCTTCTGGGAGATGGACGTCCGGCGGCACATGACGTCCGGCCGGCTCTCCGAGATGTTCGGTTCCGGACAGGTGGAGACCGATTCCTTCCTGCGGACGCTCGGCTGGCGACAGGTGGCGCAGAAGGAGTACGACGAGGTCCTGGACGAGGGCACCAAGAAGAACCTCCAGTCGTACGCGGAGGGCGTCAACGCGTATCTGAAGGGCAAGGAAGGCCGGGACATCTCGGTCGAGTACGCGGCGCTGGGGCTGACCAACGACTACAAGCCCGGCGAGTGGACCCCGGTCGACTCGGTGGCCTGGCTCAAGGCGATGGCCTGGGACCTGCGCGGCAACATGCAGGACGAGATCGACCGTTCGCTGCTGACCAGCCGCCTCGACAAGGACCAGATCGAGGACCTGTACCCCGGCTACCCGTACAAGCAGCACAAGCCGATCGTCGAGCAGGGCGCGGTCTCCCCGGTCACCGGGAAGTTCGACCCCGAGGCGACCCCGTCGGACTCCATCGGGTCGTCGACCCCGCAGGGCGCAGCCGAGGGCCTGAACACCCAGCTCTCCGCGCTCTCCGACACCCTCGACGAGATCCCGGCGCTGCTCGGCCCCAACGGCAGCGGCATCGGATCCAACTCCTGGGTCGTCGACGGCAAGCACACGACGTCCGGCAAGGCGCTGCTCGCGAACGACCCGCACCTCGCCCCGATGCTGCCCTCCCTCTGGTACCAGATGGGCCTGCACTGCCGGGAGCTCTCCCAGAGCTGCCAGTACGACACCGCGGGCTACACCTTCGCCGGGATGCCCGGTGTGATCATCGGCCACAACCAGGACATCGCCTGGGGCTTCACGAACCTGGGCGCGGACGTCACCGACCTCTTCCTGGAGAAGGTCTCCGGCGACGGCTACCTGTACGACGGCAGGACCAAGGCCTTCAAGACCCGCGAGGAGACCATCAAGGTCGCCGGCGGCAAGGACCGGACGATCACCGTCCGGCAGACGAACAACGGGCCCCTGGTCTCCGACCGCAGCAAGGAGCTCGACAAGGTCGGCCAGAAGGCCCCCGTCAGCAACGCGGCGCCGGACCGCGCCGACGGCTACGCGGTGGCGCTGAAGTGGACCGCGCTGGATCCCGGCAAGTCCATGGACGCGGTCTTCGCGCTCAACCGGGCCAAGGACTTCACCACCTTCCGGGCGGCCGCCCGGAACTTCGAGGTCCCCTCGCAGAACCTCATCTACGCCGACACCGAGGGCAACATCGGCTACCAGGCCCCCGGCAAGATCCCGGTCCGCTCGGAGGGCTTCGACGGAACGACGCCGGCGCCGGGCTGGGACCCCCGGTTCGCGTGGAAGGACTACATCCCCTTCGACGCGCTGCCCTATGAGTACAACCCGGACCGCGGCTACATCGTCACCGCCAACCAGGCCGTCATCGACGAGAGCAAGTACCCCCACCTCCTGACCAAGGACTGGGGCTACGGCACCCGCAGCCAGCGGATCAACGACCTCCTCGCCCAGAAGATCAAGGGGGGCGAGAAGGTCTCGACCGATGACATGCAGAAGATGCAGATGGACAACTTCAGCGAGATCGCCGCGCTGCTGGTCCCCGAGCTGCGCAAGATCAACATCTCCGACCCGAGCGTCCGCGAGGCCCAGAAGCTGCTGGAGGGCTGGGACTACACCCAGGAACCCGACTCGGCGGCCGCCGCGTACTTCAACGGCGTCTGGCGTAACATCCTGAAGCTCGCCTTCGGCAACAAGCTCCCCAAGGAGATGCGGGTCCAGGGCGACTGCCTCAGTGTGCCGCCGGCCAAGAACAGCGGCCCGGCGGACCAGCAGAAGAAGCTCGTCCGCGAGTGCGGCCAGCGCGACGGCGACTCCGCGCAGCCGGACGGCGGCGACCGCTGGTTCCAGGTCGTCCGGGACATCGTGGACGACCAGGACAACGAGTGGTGGAAGGCGCCCGCCCGGGGCCGTGAGGACGCCCTGGAGAGCCGGGACGACCTCTTCGCACGGGCCATGGAGGACGCGCGCTGGGAGCTGACCGCCAAGCTCGGCAAGAACATCTCCACCTGGAGCTGGGGCCGGCTGCACCGGCTGACGCTGAAGAACCAGACCCTCGGTACCGAAGGCCCCGGCCTGCTCCAGCGGGCGCTCAACCGCGGCCCCTGGAACCTCGGCGGCGGCGAGGCCGCGGTCAACGCCACCGGCTGGAACGCGGCGAGCGGCTACGAGGTCGTCTGGGTGCCTTCGATGCGCATGGTCGTCAACGTGGGGGACTGGGACAAGTCCCGCTGGATCAACCTCACCGGCGCCTCCGGGCACGCGTTCAGCGCGCACTACACCGACCAGACCGACAAGTGGGTCGACGGCGAGCTGCTCGACTGGTCCTTCGGGACGGAGGCGGTCGACGCGTCCACCGTCGACACGCTGACGCTGAAACCGTAGGGCTCGCCGAGAGCCCCGGCAGGGGGATCAGGAAGGGAAGCGCCGCGCTCCGGCCGGCGTGACCACCGCGTCCACGGGGTGGTCGTGCGGCTCCGAGGGGACCCGCGCGACCACCTCGCCGTCGTACAGGAGCACGACGCGTGCCGGGTGCGCCCCGGCGGCCGTCAGCCGGGCCAGCACCCGGTCGTAGCTGCCGCCGCCCCGACCCAGCCGCATCCCGGCCCCGTCCACCGCCAGACCGGGCAGCAGGACCGCGTCGGCGTCCAGGACGGCGGCGGGGCCGAGGTGTGGGCCGTCCGGCTCAAGGAGCCCCCGCCCGGCCGGCAGCAGGTGCTCCGGGCCCTCGTAGACCGCCCAGTCCAGGTCGTTGTCGGCCAGGAGCACCGGCAGCAGCACCCGCGCGCCGCGCCCGCGCAGCGCTTCCAGGAGGGCGCGGGTTCCCGGTTCGCGCCCCACGGAGACATACGCGGCGACCGTACGGGCGTCGGCCAGTTCGGGCAGGTCAAGGGCTGCCGCGGCGAGAGCCGCGGCAGCCCGGACGGTGTCCTCCTCCGTCAGGAGGGCCCGCGCGGCGAGCAGTTCGCGCCGCAGGGGACTCTTTGCGGACGCCTTTCCGGACTTGTCGGTGTTCAAGGGAGACTCGCACGATTCTCGTATGGGCATATTTTAGGACGAAGTTAACCGGAATATCAGCTTCCAGCCGTGTGCACCCGTTAAGGTCGGCACATGACTCAGTCGCCCTCCAGGATCAGCAAGGCCGTCATCCCGGCAGCAGGTCTCGGTACCCGGTTCCTGCCCGCCACGAAGGCCACTCCTAAAGAGATGCTGCCTGTCGTCGACAAGCCGGCCATCCAGTATGTCGTCGAAGAGGCCGTCGCGGCGGGCCTCTCCGACGTGCTGATGATCACCGGCCGCAACAAGCGTCCCCTCGAGGACCACTTCGACCGCAACTACGAGTTGGAGTCCGCGCTCACCCGCAAGGGCGATGCCGAACGCCTCGCCAAGGTCCAGGAGTCCAGCGACCTGGCCACCATGCACTACGTCCGCCAGGGTGACCCCCGCGGCCTCGGGCACGCCGTGCTCTGCGCGGCCCCGCACGTGGGCGACCAGCCCTTCGCGGTGCTGCTCGGCGACGACCTGATCGACCCGCGCGACGCGCTGCTGGCCCGGATGGTCGAGGTCCAGGAGCGTGAGGGCGGCAGCGTCATCGCGCTGATGGAGGTCGACCCCTCGCAGGTCCACCTCTACGGCTGCGCCGCCGCGGACGCCACCGTCGACGGCGACGTGGTCCGCATCACCGACCTGGTCGAGAAGCCGGACCCGGCCGACGCCCCCAGCAACCT
Organism: Streptomyces sp. NPDC020884; assembly: GCF_044333935.1. Taxonomy (NCBI): domain Bacteria; kingdom Bacillati; phylum Actinomycetota; class Actinomycetes; order Kitasatosporales; family Streptomycetaceae; genus Streptomyces; species Streptomyces sp. NPDC020884. The sequence goes on from NZ_JBIRRY010000009.1 coordinate 199,143, forward strand.
CGCCATCATCGGCCGGTACGTCCTGGACCCCGCGGTCTTCGACATACTGCGACACACCGAGCCCGGCCGCGGCGGCGAGATCCAGCTCACCGACGCTCTCCAGCTGCTCGCCGCGGACGAGAAGATCGGCGGCCCCGTGCACGGCGTCGTCTTCAAGGGCCGCCGCTATGACACCGGCGACCGCAGTGACTACTTGCGCGCCATTGTCAGACTGGCGTGCGAACGTGAAGACCTGGGGCCGGACTTCCGGACCTGGCTGCGCAAGTACGTCGCTGAGGAGATGTAACCCCGTGAGCAGCACGATCTGGTCGGTCGACGAGCACCTGGACGACATCCTGGCCGCGGTGAGGCCGCTGGAGCCCATCGAGCTGCAGCTGCCGGACGCCCAGGGCTGTGTCCTGGTGAAGGACGTCGTCGTGGAGGTGGCCCTGCCGCCCTTCGACAACAGCTCCATGGACGGCTACGCGGTCCGCATCGCCGACATCGAGGGGGCGAGCGAGGAGTTCCCCGCGGTCCTCACCGTCATCGGCGACGTCGCCGCGGGCAGCGCGGGGCTCGCCGACGGCCAGGTCGTGGGACCGGGACAGGCCGCCCGCATCATGACGGGCGCCCCGCTGCCCGCCGGTGCGGAGGCCGTGGTCCCGGTCGAGTGGACGGACGGCGGTACGGGCGAGGGCCCGGCCGCCGCCATGCGCGCCCACAGCGACGCGCCCGAGGACGCCACCGGCGAGGTCAGGGTGCACCGGCCCGCCGTGGCCGGCGCCCATGTGCGCGAGCGCGGCAGCGACGTCAAGCCGGGCGATCTGGCCCTGGCCGCCGGGGCGGTCGTCGGCCCGCCGCAGATCGGGCTGCTCGCGGCGATCGGCTGCTCCACCGTGGTCGTACGGCCCCGCCCCCGCGTGGTCGTCCTGTCCACCGGCAGCGAACTGGTCCAGCCCGGCGAGACGCTGAAGGGCGGTCAGATCTACGACTCCAACAGCTTCGCGCTGACGGCCGCCGCCCGGGACGCCGGAGCCATCGCCTACCGGGTCGGCGCGGTGGCCGACGACGCCGAAACGCTCCGCGCCACGATCGAGGACCAGCTGATCCGCGCGGACATCGTCGTCACCACGGGCGGTGTCAGCGTCGGCGCGTACGACGTCGTCAAGGAGGCGCTGTCCTCGGTCGGGGACGAGGACGAGCCGGGCAGCGGGGTCGAGTTCCGCAAGCTGGCCATGCAGCCGGGCAAGCCGCAGGGCTTCGGCTCGATCGGCCCGGACCACACCCCGCTGCTGGCCCTGCCGGGCAACCCGGTCTCCAGCTATGTCTCCTTCGAGCTGTTCGTCCGCCCCGCCATCCGTGCCCTGATGGGCCTCACCGACGTGCACCGCCCCACGACCCGCGCCCGGCTGAGCGCCGAGAAGGCGCTCACCTCGCCGGAAGGCCGCCGTCAGTTCCTGCGCGGTACGTACGACGCGGAGGCGGGCACGGTCGCCCCGGTCGGCGGTTCCGGTTCGCATCTGATCGCCGCGCTCGCGCAGGCGGACGTCCTGATCGTGGTGCCCGAGGACGTCACCTCGGTCGAGCCCGGCACGGAGACGGACGTGATCCTGCTCCGCTGACCGCCGCCCGGTGGCGGTACGGTATCTGCCGCCGTGCCTTCCGGGGGATCCCCTCCGGTTCCGAGGTTCACCGGCGCCCCTACCGCTAGGCGGAGTGAGTTGAGTACGCAGAACAGGCTGACGCACATCGACGAGGCGGGCGCGGCCCGCATGGTCGACGTGTCGGAGAAGGACGTCACCACCCGGGTCGCCCGCGCCGGCGGCCGGGTGCTCGTCTCGCCGCGCGTGATCGAGCTGCTGCGCGGCGAGGGAGTCCCCAAGGGCGACGCCCTCGCCACCGCCCGGATCGCCGGGATCATGGGGGCCAAGCGCACCCCGGACCTGATCCCGCTCTGCCATCCGCTGGCCGTCTCCGGCGTGAAGGTCGACCTGAGCGTGTCCGACGACGCGGTGGAGATCACGGCCACCGTGAAGACGACGGACCGCACGGGCGTGGAGATGGAGGCCCTGACCGCGGTGTCGGTGGCGGCCCTGACCGTCGTCGACATGATCAAGGCGGTCGACAAGAGCGCGGTCATCACCGACGTACGGGTCGAGGCGAAGTCGGGCGGCAAGTCCGGCGACTACCGGCGCACCGCGCCGGAGGGGCCGGACGCGTGACGCCGCCGGAGCCCGGAGCCCCCGGCCACGAGCAGCCGGCAGGGGGGCCGGAGCCGACCGGAGCCGCGTTGCTCTCGCCGTACGCCGCCCTCGTCGTCACCGCCTCCAACCGGGCCTCCGCCGGGGTGTACGCGGACAAGGGCGGCCCGCTGATCGCCCAGGCGCTGACCGGCCTCGGCTTCACGGTCGACGGCCCGCAGGTCGTCCCCGACGGCGATCCGGTCGAGGCGGCCCTGCGCGCGGGCGTCGCCGCCGGGTACGACGTGATCGTCACCACCGGCGGTACGGGCATCTCGCCCACCGACGCTACCCCCGAGGCCACCCGCTGCGTCCTCGACCACGAGATCCCCGGCATCCCGGAGGCGATCCGGGCCGAGGGACTCGCCAAGGTCCCGACCGCCGCCCTCTCCCGGGGCCTGGCGGGCGTGGCCTCCGGCACCCTGATCGTCAACCTGCCCGGCTCCACCGGCGGGGTGAAGGACGGGCTCGCGGTCCTCGGCCGACTCCTGGTGCACGCCGTCGACCAGCTCCGCGGCGGCGACCACCCCCGACCGGGGAGCCCGAGCTGAACATCGCGACCTGGCCGGTGACGCTGACCGACGGCGAGATCGTCCTGCGCCCGATAAAGATGCGTGACCAGCGGGTGTGGCGCGAGGTCAACCGGCGCAACCGCGACTGGCTGCGCCCCTGGGAGGCCACCGTCCCGCCGCCCGCCCCCGGCGGCCCGATGGCGCAGCGCCCCACCTACCGGCAGATGGTCCGCCACCTGCGCGCCGAGGCGAACGCGGGGCGGATGCTGCCGTTCGCCATCGAGTACGAGGGCCGGCTGGTCGGCCAGCTCACGGTCGCGGGGATCACCTGGGGCTCGATGTGCTCCGGCCATATCGGCTACTGGGTCGACCAGGGCGTCGCCGGGCGCGGGGTCATGCCGACGGCCGTCGCCCTCGCCGTCGACCACTGCTTCCGCTCGGTGGGCCTGCACCGTATCGAGGTCTGCATTCGCCCGGAGAACGGGCCCAGCCGCAGGGTGGTGGAGAAACTCGGATTCCGTTCGGAGGGCGTGCGCCCGCGCTATCTCCACATCGACGGCGCCTGGCGTGACCATCTGATCTTCGCCCTCACCGCCGAGGAAGTGCCCGAGGGGATGCTCCGGCGCTGGCGCCGGTCGCGCCCCGTGACGCCGCGGGGGCCCGGACCGGCCGGAGAAATAAAATAGATGTTCGAATTTGATCGCCGGGTGACCGCAATGGGTCGGGCTATCGGCGGCTGTTGATCCGAACAATCACAAAAAAAGTCCGTGATATCAGCCGGATCGTGCGACACACCGGGCCAATTGGCGGATCCTTCCGCGCAAACCCCTCTACGGTGTGAGCGTGAGCAGCAGCGGCCTCATCTACGCAGTCATCGTCGGGGCCTGGGCCGCCTACTTGGTGCCGATGTGGCTCCGCAGGCAGGACGAGCTCAACGAGGCCCGTCCGACGGAACGCTTCAGCACCGCCATCCGGCTGCTGTCCGGACGGGCGGCGATGGAGCGCCGGTACGCCAAGGAGCTGCGGGAGCGCACCGCCGAGGAGGCGGGGCCCGACGTCGACCCGGACCGGGAAACGGACCGTATGGAATCCGTGGACGTCCGGGCCTTCGCCGCGCCTCCGGCGCACACGGAAGCCCGGGTGAGCGACCCGGCGCACGCGCCCGAGCGCGCCCAGGGCCACCAGGCATCCGACCGCCCGGCGCAGGACCGCCCGACACAGGACCGCCGGGCCGGACACCAGCCGTCGGACCGTCAGCCGCAGGACCGCCGGTCCGGCGAGCGTCCCGCGGAACACGCGCCTCCCGCCCAGCGGCGTCCGCGCTCCGGTGCGGCCGACGCCGAGCGGGCCCGGCGTGCCCAGCGCTCCCAGGTCCTGGCGCGGCGCAGGCGGACCACGGTCGTCCTCTTCCTGGCCTTCACCCTCGGCGCGGTCGTCGCGGCGGTCGGCGGCCTCGGCTTCCTGTGGGCTCCCGCGGCGCCGGCCGTGCTGCTGAGCACGTACATCGTGCATCTGCGCGCCCAGGAACGCCGACGGTTCGCCTTCACGATGGACCGCCGCAGGGCCGAGGTCGCCGCCCAGCGCCTGCGGGAGAACCGCCCCCGCAGGCACCAGCCCGCGGCGCCCGCCCCCGCCGAGCCCGACGACGACTCCGAAGCCCACCACCCGGAGCCGGAGCCCACGCCCACGGTCTCCCCCCAGGAGGCCGGCCGGCGCGCCCTCGTCGAGCAGACGGACCACGCGGAGTGGGTGGACCAGCAGCGGGAACGCGGCCGCGTCCAGGGCGACAGCTGGGAGCCCGTTCCCGTACCGCTGCCCACCTATGTCACCGCGCCCGTCGCCCCCCGGGCCACGGGCGGCGTGGAGGTCGGCAACCCGGAGACCTGGAGCGCGGCCCGCTCCAGCACCGCCGAGCCCACCCAGACGGGCACGTCGCACCCGACGGCCCCCGCCGTCGACCCGGCCCCGCGCCAGCGCACCAACCAGTCCCGCCGCAACCGCGACCGGGGCCGGACCCCCCTCTTCGACCAGTACGACGACGAGGACCGGCCGCGCGCGGCCAACGAGTGAGGCGGCGGCGGTGGGGCTCGGAAATCCCGGCACCGCTGACCAGCGGAGGAACGGATTTCCAAGCACCCCGGTGGGAGTGCTAGAGTTTCACACGTCGCAAGGGCCTGTGGCGCAGTCTGGTAGCGCACCTCGTTCGCATCGAGGGGGTCTGGGGTTCAAATCCCCACAGGTCCACAGCGAGCCGTATACGGGTAACACCGCAGGCGGTTGACGAATCCCGTCCGATCATTTCGATCGGGCGGGATTTCGTCGTTTCCGGGAGGCGTCGGCCGTCCGTCCCCGCCGTGTGCGCCGATGGCTCATCGCCGTGGCCGCCGACAGGACTGCGCAGGTCCGGCCGGGGGTCGGCCCGTGAATATCTGTCGCCTTCTCTACAGTTCTCGGCCAGTTCTGTAGAAAAGAGCCCCATCTCCGCTTCTTGTCGCGGCAGTTCCGGCTGGGCCAGAGTTCGAGGCGCGGCGACAGGAACATGTCATCGCCGCCGGGCAGTGTCCATGGAACACATCGCGCTTCCCCAGGCGCGGTGTGGCCACCCCCCCCATTGTCTGGACGCTCGCCTGCGTAGCGGAAGGAATCGCGTGAAGCACAGCAGGAAGAAGAACGCGCGCAGATACATCGTGGCCGCCTCGATCGGCGCGCTTCTGTCGGCCGGAGTCGCCACAGGAGCCTATGCCGGTACGACGACGGAACCCTCGGCTCCGGCGTACCAGTCGGAGATGGTCCAGGCGCTCGCCAAGACCCTGGGCGTCAGCGAGAAGGCCGCCGTGGCGCGGCTGGACCGGGAAGCCGATCAGCAGGACCGGTTCGCGGAGCTGCGGAAGGACCGGGTCAGCACGCTCGGGGCCTTCTTCGCCAAGGACGGTTCGCTGATCGTCAACGCCGCCGACGCCGAAGCGGCGAAGGACGTCCGGGCCGCTGGCCTCCGGGCCCGGGTCCCCGAGCGCGGGGAGAGCGAGCTCGACCGCATCAAGGCCGCGCTCGACGCCAAGGCGCTCAAGAGCGCCCCGGCCGGGGTGTCCGCGTGGTCGGTGGACCTTGCTTCGGACACCGTGACCGTCGAGGTCAACGGCGACTCCGACGCCGCCACCCGCAGCTTCCTGAAGGCCGCGAAGAGCAACGGTGACGCCGTCCGCGTCGTCCAGGGGCAGGAGAAGCTGGAGACCCAGGCCGTCGTTCCGCCCGGCAGCCGGATGACCTTCAACGGCTACCTCTGCTCCGTCGGTTACGGCGCGAAGGACCGCAACGGCAAGCAGGTGCTCGTGACCGCCGGGCACTGCATCGAGGACCTGCCCGAACTGGCCTACAACGGCACGCGCTTCGCCAAGGGCACCCACACCCGGTTCGCGCTGGGCACCCGCAGCGTCGACATGGGCATCGCGGCCGTCGACTCCGGCAACTCGATCGGTCTCGACGTCACCACGTACGGGAAGGCCGGCACCGTCCCGGTCAAGGGCAGCGATCGGGCCCCCTCGGGCGCGGCGCTCTGCAAGTCCGGCCAGACCACCAACTGGACCTGCGGCAAGGTCGGCTCGTACAACGTCAGCGTCACCTACACCGACCAGAACGGCGGCCCGGACACCGTCGTGACCGGCCTGGCGAGCTCCAGCGTCTGCACCCAGGGAGGGGACAGTGGGGGCGCGTACATCTCCGGTGACCAGGCCCAGGGCATGACGTCCGGCGGTCCCAGCAACCAGCGCTGCAACGGCCAGGTCAACTCGCCCGGCTCCTCCTACTTCCAGCCGCTCGACGACGCCCTCGCGTACTACGGGCTGACGCTCAACACCAAGTAGCCGTACCGGAGAAACCGACCGGCACGGGGCCACCCCCCAGACGCGGGAGACCGTCCACTCATCCTGGGCGGTCTCCCGTTCCACTTGTTCCCGTCCCGTAGTCCCACGCCACCCCGTGCACACCGGGTTTGCACCGGGAGGTGAGCACATGGACGTTGTGCGCGTCGCTCAGCGGGATGCGCCGCCGGCCGCGGGGCGGGGCGCCGACCTTCTCCCGGACATAGCGGTGGCAGTCCGACGGGAGGGCGCCGGGGTGGAAGAAGACCTGCTGGAGGTACTCGTGGAGGTTCGTCCGCGACCAGCGTTCGTAGTGCGTGGCCGGGGTCTCGGAGGGGCTCACCTCGACCGCGTAACTCACCACCGTGGTGTCCAGCTTGGCCAGCTCCCGGCCGAAGTGGATCTCCAGCACCAGGGATTTGAGCCCCTTCAGATATGTGGCCTCCACGAGGCGTCCGCAGGTGACCTTGATGTCGACGGGCTCGGCCGCCTCGTCGTCGAAGCTCAGGACGAAGATCGCCCGGTCGGCCCCGGCCCGGCTGGCCCGCAGCACGTTCGTGGTGGAGATCCCGCTCAGCGTGCCGCTCTCGCCCACCTGCACGATGTCGTGGACGACCAGCGAGCTGGTCTCCTGGTTGAAGTGGCGGAAGCGCGCGCCGAGCGCCTTCTCCACCACCGAGTCCTCCCCGAGGATCTGGAGCGCCGCCCCCTCCGCGCCGGGCGGGGTGATCCGGCCGCGCGGGCGGCGCGGTCCGAGCAGCGAGCGCAGGGCTCCGGCGGGCAGCTCCAGGATCTCCTCCAGCACCTCCACGGCCCGCAGGGACCGGGCCCGTTCGGGCTGGCTGCGGCCGCGCTGCCAGCTGCTGAGGGTCGCCTGGCTGATGGTGATGCCCCGCACTCTGAGCCGTTCGCTCACCCGCTCCAGGGACAGCCCGCGGCGGTTCAGCGCCTCCCGCAGGACGCCGGGGAAGGTGTCGGCGCCGGTCGCGGCCGCGTGCAGGGCCGAGGTGGTGATGGCCTCGCCCGTGCGCGCCGCTGTGACATGCGCCTCGGTGGCCCCGGGCGGCGCGGTGTCGTGGGCGGCACGGCTCCCCGTGCCGCCCACGGCCTCCGGGGCGTGGCCCGCTCCGCCGCCGGCGGCCTCCGGCAGCACGACGTCGGTGTCCGTTCTGCTCGACATGTCCCTCCCGTTTTCCGGCGGTCTCTCGGCGGGCCGGCCGACGGGCCCCCGCATACTGGTTGACCACCGGACGGGGGACGGATAACAAAACCCCCAGGGGTGACCTGTCCCACACCCCCTCGGAGCCGCGCTCACGCGTCTTCGGCCGGTCCGGGACGCGAGCACGTGGCGAACGGAACGCACGTGGCGAACGGAACGAAGGGCGTGAACGGCGTGGACAGCACCGCTCTGGTCATCGCGGCGAGGAACGGCGACCGGGCCGCCGGGGAACGGCTGGCCGCCCAGTACCTCCCCCTGGTCTACAACGTCGTCGGACGCGCCCTCAACGGCCATCCGGACGTGGACGACGTGGTGCAGGAGACGATGCTCCGGGCCCTGTCCGGACTGCCCTCGCTGCGCGATCCGTCCCGTTTCCGCTCCTGGCTCGTCGCCATCGCCATGAACCAGGTCCGCACCCGCTGGTCCGGGCTCGGCCATCGCCCCGCCCCGCTGGAGGCGACCGAGGACCCCGCCGACCCCGCCGCCGACTTCGTCGACCTGACGATCCTGCGCCTCGAACTCTCCGGGCAGCGGCGCGAGACGGCCGAGGCCACCCGCTGGCTGGACGACGCCGAGCGCGATGTGCTCTCCCTGTGGTGGCTGGAGACGACCGGCGACCTCACCCGGTCCGAGCTCGCCGAGGCGCTCGGCCTCTCCCCGCAGCATGCCGCCGTACGCGTCCAGCGGGTGAAGAACCAGCTCGACGTCGGCCGCGCGGTAGTCCGGGCCCTGGCGTCCGACCCCCGCTGCCCGGCCCTGGAGGAGCTGCTGGGCGACTGGGACGGTACGCCGACGCCGCTGTGGCGCAAGCGGATCGCCCGCCATGTACGGGGCTGCGCCTCCTGCTCCGACGGCAGTGCGGGGCTGGTCCCGCCGGAGGGCCTGCTCTCCGGGCTCGCCCTCGTGCTGCCGCTCTACGACAGCGGGCAGTCGGCGGCGGTGGCCGTCGCCTCCTCCGCCGCACCGGCCGCCGCGGCCCCCTCCGCGTCCGTCGCGTTCTCGGTCGGGAAGGCGGCGGGGCTGATAGCCGGCGCGGCCGCCGTGACCGCCCTCGCCGTACTGATCTGGCCCTCCGCCCCCGCCCCGCCCGAATCCCGGGGCGGGGGCGTCACGTACAGCCCTTCGCCCCCGCCGCCCGCGGCCGCTCCCGCCGAGCCGCTGCCCACTCCCTCCACGGCCTCGCCCTCGCCCTCGCCGAGCCGTACGGCCGCCCGCTCCCGGCCGCCCGCCGTCTCCCCGTCGCCCTCCGCCTCGCCCGCGCCCACCGAGCCGCGCCCCGGTCCGGACGACCGCGTGGTCACCCGGGTCAACACCCTGCGCGCCGCGAACGGCTGCCCGGAGCTGGCGACCGACCCCCGGCTGACCGAGGTCGCCCAGCGGCACTCCGAGGACATGGCCGCACGGAACTACTTCGACCACACCGACTCCTCGGGCCGGGGCGCGGGCGACCGGGTCGGCGCCACGGGCTACGACTGGTCGGCGGTCGGCGAGACCATCGCGACGGGGATGAGCGATCCGGCCGCGGTCGTCGAGGAGTGGCGCAACAGCCCCGGCCGCGACGACGACATCTTCAACTGCGACTTCGTCCACGTGGGCGTGGGCATCGCCGACTCCCCGCGCGGCCCCTACTGGACCCAGGTGCTGGCCACCCCGAGGTGAGCGGCCGGGCCGGTTGTCAGTGGTGGGTGCCAGACTCGGTGGGCATGGAGAGCAGCGTGCAACTGAGAGATGTCGTACCAGCGGACCTGGAGGTCTTTCTCGCCTACGAGAACGACCCGGAGGCGGCCCGGAGATCGCGGTTCGCCCCCCGGGAGCGGGACGCGTTCATGGCGCACTGGAAGGCGAGGGTGCTGGGGGACGCCACCGTCTTCGTGCAGACGGTCGACGTGGACGGCGAGCCGGCGGGGAACATCGTGGCCTGGTGGGAGGAGGAGCGGCGCTTCATCGGCTATTGGTTCGGCCGTTCGTACTGGGGCCGGGGCATCGGCACCGAGGCGCTGACCGCGTTCCTGGAGCGGGAGACGGCCCGCCCGCTGTACGCGGACCCCGTCGTCGACAACACCGGCTCGGTGCGCCTGCTGGAGAAGTGCGGGTTCACGGCGACCGGCACGGTAAGGCACGGGGAGAACGAGCACGTGGTCCTGGTGCTCGGCGGGAGCGCGTGACCAACCTCGTTGTCCGGGTGGCTGCTTGAACGTGGGGCGGCGTACGCTTTCCGGACGCCGGTGCAGGTCCCGGCTCTGGTTTCCGTACGGAGGAGTGGCTGCTGTGACGTCCGCCCCGCATCGCGATCCGATCGACACGAGCAAGCCCCATCCGGCGCGCGTCTACGACTGGCTGCTCGGCGGCAAGGACAACTACGGGGTCGACCAGGAGGTCGGGGAGAAGCTGCCCGCCGAGGCGCGGGCCAACGCCGCGCGCAACCGGGCCTTCATGCACCGGTCCGCCGCCTGGCTGGCGCAGCAGGGAGTGGACCAGTTCCTGGACGTGGGCACCGGGATACCCACGGCGCCCAACCTCCACCAGATCGTCCAGCGGGTCACCCCGACGGCCCGGATCGTGTACGCGGACAACGACCCCATCGTCCTGCGGCACGCGGAGGCGCTGCTGGTCAGCAGCCCCGAGGGGGCGACGGACTATCTGCACGCCGATGTGCGCGAGCCGGAGACGATCCTCGAACAGGCGGCGAAGGCGCTGGACTTCGACCGGCCGATCGCCCTGTCCCTGATCGCGCTGATGCACTTCCTGCGGGACGAGGAGGATCCGTACGGGATCACACGGACGCTCGTCGGAGCGCTGGCCCCGGGGAGCTTTCTGGTGCTGTCGCACGGCACGGCCGATCAGCACCCGGAGCTGCGGGAGGAGACGGAGAAGGCGTACCGGAAGGGGGCCATCGCCCTGCGCATGCGAACCCATGCGGAGGTCGAGCCGTTCTTCGAGGGGCTGGAGCTGGTCGCGCCGGGTCTGGTGCCCGCCGCCGAGTGGTATCAGGAGCCGCCCGCGCCCGCCCGGGAGCGCAGTGGGTTCTACGTGGGGGTCGCGCGGGTGCGCTGACCCGCGCCCGGGACCCGCTGACCGGCGCCTGCCTCGGGTGCCGGAGCCCTGCCCATGCCTGCGCGCGTGCCCCCGTGTCGGGGCACGGGATCATGCTCCGGGCTGCTGGAGCGGCTTGGCCATGCAGATGCTGCTCTCGTACTCCCGGTAGTGGCCGAACTTCGCGCACACCGTGTAGCCGCTGGACGCGTACAGCGCGATGGCCTCGGGCTGCTGGTCGCCGGTCTCCAGGACCATCCGGGTCCGGCCGGCGGCGCGTGCGTCGTCCTCCAGGGCGGCCAGCATCCGCCGGGCCAGGCCTCTGCCGCGCCCCTCGGGGATCACGAACATCCGCTTGATCTCGGCGTCGCCGTCCAGGTAGCCCTCGGCGTTGAGGTTCTGGGTCCGCCAGCCGCCGGTCGCCACCGGGCGGTCCAGCTCGTCGTAGGCGAGCAGGTACAGGCCGCGCGGCGGCAGGAACATCGAGGGGTCGAGCGGTGTGATGTCGCCCCCGTCGCCGTAGCGCTCGTCGTATTCGAGCTGCACCTGGTCGTTGAGTTTCACGGCGTCGGGATGGTCGAAAGGGCGATTCTGAATATTCATGCTGGATATCGTACATCTATGCGTAGGGGTGGAGTAGGTACTGTTCCGGGATGCTCACAGTGACCTCCGTGAATGTTAATGGGCTCCGCGCCGCCGCCAAGAAGGGCTTCGTCGAGTGGCTGGCGGGGACCGACGCCGATGTCGTCTGCCTCCAGGAAGTGCGGGCCGAGCTCGCCCAGCTGCCCGAAGGGGTGGGCGCCCCCGAGGGCTGGCACACCGTCCACGCGCCCGCTGCCGCCAAGGGCCGCGCCGGCGTCTCGCTCTACTCGCGGCAGGCCCCCGAGCGGGTCCAGATCGGCTTCGGCGGCTTCGGGGTCCCCGGGGCGGAGGAGTTCGACGCGAGCGGCCGGTATGCGGAGATCGACCTCCCCGGTCTCACCGTCGCGAGCCTGTATCTGCCCTCGGGCGAGGTCGGCACCGAGCGCCAGGACGAGAAGGAACGCTTCATGGCCGCCTTCCTGCCCTACCTTCAGGGGCTGAGGGCGCGGGCGGCGGCGGACGGCCGCGAGGTCGTGGTCTGCGGCGACTGGAACATCGCCCACCAGGAGGCCGACCTGAAGAACTGGAAGGCCAACCGCAAGTCCTCCGGCTTCCTCCCGGAGGAGCGGGCCTGGCTGACCCGGGTCCTGGAGGAGGCCGCGTACGTGGACGTCGTGCGGCGGCTGCACCCGGACGTCGAGGGGCCGTACAGCTGGTGGTCCTACCGCGGGCGCGCCTTCGACAACGACAGCGGCTGGCGCATCGACTACCAGATGGCGACCCCGGGCCTGGCCGGGCGTGCGGTGAAGGCCTGGGTCGAGCGGGCGGCCACGCACGGCGAGCGCTGGAGCGACCACGCGCCGGTGACGGTCGTCTACGAGCGCTGAATCCGGGCGCGGGCCCCGTCAGTCGGGCCGGGGCGGCTGCGTGCCGTCCTCGCGGCGCAGTCTGCGGTCCAGGGCCATGGACAGCTCGGCGTCCACCACCGCGCGGGCCAGTGGACGGAGTTGGGCCGGTTCGGTCTCCGTGGTGTGGGCATGCAGCACGCGTACGAAGATTTCCGCGAGCGCGTCCGCGTGCTCGCGGACGCGGCGGCCCGAGGAGAGCACCGTGGACAGCGGCACCCCTTCCCGTACGAGCTCGGCCGACACCTCCAGGAGGCGGCGGCTGATGTGCACGATCTCGTCCCCGTCGGTGGCGAGATAGCCCAGGTCCAGCGCGGTGGCCAGGTTCTCGGGTGTGACCTCGCCCTCGAAGTAGTCCGCGAGCTGCTCGGGGGTGAGGCGGACCGGGGTCTCCTCGGTCGGTTCGCCCAGGCCCAGCACCTCGGCGACATCGCGGCCGCTCTCGAAGGTGGCCGCGAGGTCGGCGATGCCGTTGAGGGTGTGGCCGCGCTCCAGCAGGGCCGCGATGGTCCGCAGCCGGGCCAGGTGGTGGTCGTCGTACCAGGCGATGCGGCCCTCGCGGCGAGGTGGCGGGATCAGCCCGCGCTCCCGGTAGAAGCGCAGGGTCCGCACGGTGATGCCGGCCTCCTTGGCCAGCTCCTCCATGCGGTATTCGCGGTGCTCGCGTCCTTCAGCCACAGGGGCACCCTATGTTGTACCGCCGGTAACTTTCCTCGGTCCGCCCCCTACCCATCAGTACGGTCCTGCTCTACTCTCCGAACAATGCCAGTGATTGCTGGCAGAGTCACGTGACGTACCGCGGGAGGCGGCAGTATGGCCCAGCAGGAGCACGTACGTGTGGCGGTGATCGGAACCGGATTCGGGGGCCTGGGGGCCGCGGTCCGGCTGCGCCGCGAAGGCATCACCGATTTCGTCGTCCTGGAGCGGGCCGACTCGGTGGGCGGCACCTGGCGCGACAACAGCTATCCCGGCTGCGCCTGCGACGTACCGTCCCATCTCTACTCCTTCTCCTTCGCACCCAACCCCGACTGGCCGCGCACCTTCTCCGGACAGGAGCACATCCGGGCCTACCTGGAGCGCGTCGCCGACACCTTCGGGCTCCGCCCGCACATCCGGCTGAACCACGAGGTGAAGCTGATGAGCTGGGACAAGGAGCACCTGTACTGGGTGATCGAGTCGGCCGACGGGTCCGTCCTGCACGCGGATGTCGTCGTCTCCGCCACCGGACCCCTCTCCGACCCCAAGATGCCGGACATACCCGGCCTCGACACCTTCCCCGGCAAGGTCTTCCACTCCGCGCGCTGGGACCACGACTACGACCTGGCCGGCAAGCGCGTCGCGATGGTCGGCACAGGCGCCTCCGCCATCCAGATCGTCCCGGCGATACAGCCGAAGGCCGCCAGGCTCACGCTCTTCCAGCGCACCCCGCCCTGGGTGATGCCGCGCATGGACCGTGCCATCAGCAAGGCGGAGCGCGCTCTGCACCGGGCCGTCCCCGTGACCGGCACGGCGCGCCGCGGACTGCTGTGGGGCCTGCGGGAGTTGCAGGTCAGCGCCTTCACCAAGCACCCCGACCAGCTCGGGGTGGTGGAGAGGATAGCCAAGTCCAACATCGCGCGGGCGATCAAGGACCCGGCCCTGCGGGCCAAGCTGACGCCGGACTACCGCATCGGCTGCAAGCGGATCCTGCTCTCCAGTACGTACTATCCGGCGCTCGCCCGGCCCAATGTGGATGTCGTGGCCTCCGGTCTCAGCGAGATACGCGGCTCCACGGTCGTGGCCGCCGACGGCAGCGAGGCGGAGGTCGACGCGATCGTCTTCGGCACCGGCTTCCATGTGACGGACATGCCGATCGCGGAGCGGGTCGTCGGCGAGGAGGGCATCACGCTCGCCGAGTCCTGGAAGGACGGGATGAAATCCCTGCGCGGCGCGACCGCCGCCGGCTTCCCCAACTGGATGACGATCATCGGCCCCAACACCGGGCTCGGCAACTCCTCCATGATCCTGATGATCGAGTCCCAGCTGAACTACATGGCCGACTACGTGCGGCAGTTGAACGTGCTAGGCGGACGCGCCGCGCTCGGGGCCCGCTCCGGCGCCGTCACCGTATGGAACGACCGGGTCCAGCAGCGGATGAAGCGCACCGTGTGGAACACCGGCGGCTGCACCAGCTGGTACCTGGACGAGGCGGGCCGCAACACCACGGTCTGGCCCGGCACCACGAGTGAGTTCCGGCGGCAGACGCGTTCGGTGGACCTCGCGGAGTACGACGTCATCCGGGCCGGCACGGCGGGCGGCGCCCAGCGGGCCGCCGGGACCGGGCGCGTACCCGAACAGCCCGGCCGCACCGACCGCGAGAGCGTGACCGCCGCCACGGAGGCCGATTCCGTCGCCGAGGAGGCCGCACGATGAGCCGCCTCCTGCACCGCGACGCCCTACCGCCGGTGCCCGCCGCCGAGTCGACCGCGCGCTCCGCCGACGGTTCGCGGATCCACGTCGAACTGCACGGCCCCGAGGACGCCCCGGCCGTCGTCCTGGCCCACGGCTGGACCTGCAACACCCGCTTCTGGGACGCCCAGATCCGCGATCTCGCCGCCGACCACCGGGTCATCGCCTACGACCAGCGCGGCCACGGACTCACCCCCGAACCCGGCCCCGGCGGCTACAGCGTGAACGCGCTGGCCGACGACCTCGAGGCGGTCCTCGCCGCAACGCTCGCCCCCGGCCGCAAGGCGGTGCTCGCCGGGCACTCCATGGGCGGGATGACGCTGATGGCCGCCGCCGCCCGCCCCGGACTGCGCGAGCACGCGGCCGCCGTCCTGCTCTGTTCCACCGGCAGTACGCGGCTGACCGCCGAGGCGCGCGTCCTGCCGCTCCCCGCGGGCGCGCTGCGCACCCGGCTCACCGCCGCCGTACTGGGGGCGAGGGCACCGCTGGGGCCGGTCAATCCGGTCTCCAGGAAGATCCTCAAGTACGCCACGATGGGGGCGGGTTCGGCTCCGGAGCGGGTCGACGCCTGCGCCCGCATCGTGCACGCCTGCCCGCGCCGCGCGAGGGTGGAGTGGGGTCATGTGCTGGGCGAGCTGGACCTCGCGGCGGGCGTGCGCGAGCTGCGGGTGCCGACCGCGGTGATCGTCGGCACGGACGACCGGCTGACCCCGCCGGTCCACGCGCGGGCCATCGCCGCCGCCCTGCCGGTCGGCCTCGGCCTGACCGAGCTGGCCGGCCTGGGGCACATGACGCCGGTGGAGGCCCCGGAGGCCGTCACGGCGAAGATCAGGGAGCTGGTCGGCCGGTACGTCGCCACGGGGACGGCCGCCACGTCGGAGAAGGAGGATGTCGCATGAGCAGCAAGCGGAATCTGGAGGGCCAGGTCGTCGTCGTGACCGGCGCGGCCCGGGGCGTGGGCGAGCTGCTGGCCCGCAAGCTGTCCGCCCGCGGTGCGACGCTGGCGCTCGTCGGCCTGGAGCCGGACGAGCTGAAGCACGTCTCCGAGCGGCTGCACGGCGAGAGCGACCACTGGTTCGCCGATGTCACCGACCATGAGGCGATGGCTCAGGTGGCGCGCGAGGTGAAGGAACGCTTCGGCAAGGTCGACGTGGTCGTCGCCAACGCGGGTGTCGCCTCGGGCGGCCCGTTCGCCGACTCCGACCCGGACGCCTGGCGGCGGGTCATCGAGGTGAACCTCATCGGCGGGGCGGTCACCGGACGGGCCTTCCTGCCGGTGCTGATGGAGAGCCGCGGCTACTTCCTCCAGATAGCGTCGCTGGCGGCGATCACCCCGGCCCCGATGATGACCGCGTACTGCGCGTCCAAGTCGGGCGTCGAGGCCTTCGCGCACAGCCTGCGCGCCGAGGTCGGCTACAAGGGCGTCGGGGTCGGCGTCGGCTATCTCTCCTGGACCGACACGGACATGGTGCGCGGCGCGGACCAGGACGACGTGATGCGCGAGCTGCGCCAGCGGCTGCCGTGGCCGATGAACCGCACCTATCCGCTCGGCCCGGCCGTCGACCGGATCGTCGACGGCATCGCGCGGCGTTCCCCGCATGTGTACGCCCAGTGGTGGCTGCGCGGCATGCAGTCGGTGCGCGGCTATCTGCCCTCCGTCATCGCGATCGGCGGACGGCGCGAGATGCGGCGCTTCGAGCCGCGGCTGCACACGGTGTCGAAGGGGCTGGTGGGGGCCGGGGGAGCGGCGGACCAGGACGCGCGTGCGGCGCGCACTGACTGACCGTAGCGGTACGAAATGCGTGGAATGTCAGGCCGTGCAACGCTGGGCGAGGCCCCGCAGGGGGCCATCCCCACGTACCCCAGGCATCCCACAGGAGTGAACAGCATGGGTATCGCAGACCAGTTCAAGGACAAGGCGCAGGAGCTCGCCGACCAGGCCAAGGAGAAGGCCGGCCAGGGCAAGGACCAGGCCAAGGACCGGGCTTCCCAGGACCGCGACCAGGAGTCGGACTCCTCCTCGGGCATGAAGGACCGTGCCCAGGACGCCGCGGACCAGGCGCGCGAGCGCTTTGACCGTTGACGGTCGCTGAAGTGTGACGCGTGCGCGCTGCGCTGTGCGCGTGCGTACGCGTCGCGTCAGGAGGCGCACCCGGGTGACCGGGTGCGCCTCCTTCTTTGTCCTCAAGCGCCGGACGGGCTGGAAAAGATGTCCTCAATCGCCGGACGGGCTTGAGGGGGTGCCGGGCGGGCTTGAAGGGGCGGCGGAGAGGCTTGAGGGGGTGCCGGGCGGGCTTGAAGAGGCGCGTAGGGAGTTTGGAGGAGCGTCGGGCGGGATTGAAGAGGCGCGTAGGGGGCTTGGAGGAGCGTCGGGCGGGATTGAACAGGCGCGTAGAGGGCTTGGGAGAGTGCAGGGCGGGATTGAAGGGGCGGCGGACGGGCGCTTGAAGGGGTGTTCGGCGGCCTGAATCACGGGAGGGCGGAGCCCTCGTGCGGTCACCTGGGTGGCAGCGGCGGCCTCCGCAGGTTCGGGGCCGTGTCGTACGACGGTGGCGTTGCCGCCGGGTGTGCGGCCAGGAGGTCCAATGCCAGGCGGACCGCGTCGTCCAGGACCGCGTGCCGGCCCTCCGCCCAGTCCAGGGGGGTGCGCAGGGCTTCCACGTCCGGTTCCACGCCGTGGTTCTCCACCGACCAGCCGTAGGTGTCGAACCAGGCCGCGTTCATCGGCACCGTGATCACCGTGCCGTCGCCCAGGCGGTGGCGGCCGGTCATGCCGACCACGCCGCCCCAGGTGCGCTGGCCCACCACCGGGCCCAGCTTCAGCAGCCGGAACGCGGCGGTGATCATGTCGCCGTCGGAGGAGGTCGCCTCGTCGGCCAGGGCGACGACCGGGCCCCTGGGGGCGTTGGAGGCGTAGCTCACCGCCTGTGCGTTGCGGGTCAGGTCCCAGCCGAGGATCTTGCGGGTGAGCTTCTCCACGACCAGTTCGCTGATGTGGCCGCCCGCGTTGCCCCGGACGTCCACGATCAGTGCGGGGCGGGACACCTCCAGGCGCAGGTCCCGGTTGAACTGGGCCCAGCCCGAGCCGCCCATGTCCGGGATGTGCAGGTAGCCGCACTTGCCGCCGCTCAACTTCCTTACGACGTCACGGCGTTTGGCCACCCAGTCCTGGTACCGGAGCGGGCGCTCGTCCACCAGGGGCATGATCGCCACCCGGCGGGAGGGGCCCCCGCCCGCCGGGGAGAAGGCCAGTTCCACCGTGGTGCCGCCCGCCGCCGTCAGCAAGGGGTACGGGCCCGTGACCGGGTCGACCGGGCGGCCGTCGACATGGGTGAGGACCGCGCCCTCCCTGATCCCCGTACCCGCCAGCGGCGAACGCGCCTTGGAGTCCGACGAGTCGCCGGGCAGGATGCGCTGGACGACCCAGGAACCCTCCCGGCAGACCAGGTTGGCGCCCAGCAGGCCGATCGCGCGCTGGTAGTGCGGCGGGCCCTCGTTGCGGCGGGCGGGGGAGACGTACGCGTGCGAGGTGCCCAGCTCGCCCAGCACCTCGCGCAGCAGATCCGCGAACTCGTCGGGGGAGGCGACCCGTTCGACGAGCGGGCGGTACTGGTCCAGCACGCCGTCCCAGTCGATGCCGCACATGTCCGGCTCCCAGAAGTAGGAGCGGATGATCCGGCCCGCCTCGCCGTACGCCTGCCGCCACTCCGCCCCCGGGTCGACCTCGTGCAGGATGCGCCGCAGGTCCAGGTAGACCGTGGAGTCGGTGTCGCCCGGCTCGGTCGCGGGCAGGGCGCGCAGTTCGCCGTCGTCCATGACGACCAGGCGGGACGTGTCGCCGCTCACCGCGAACCAGTCGAGGTGGTCGACCAGTTCGGTCCTGCGGGCCTTCGCGATGTTGAAGTGCTCCAGGGTCGGCCGCCCCGACATGTCGGCCGGGTTCGCGAACGTCTCGCCCAGCGCCCCCGAGATCGGCCAGCGCAGCCAGACGAGACCGCCGCCGCTGACCGGGGCCAGCGCCGAGTACTTGGAGGCGGAGACCGGGAAGGGCGTCACCCGGCTCTCCAGGCCCTCGAACTCCACCATCACCGTCGACCCCTCCGACGTACCCCCCTCGGGCACGTCCACCGGGTCCAGGCCGCCCGCCGCCGGACGCCCGTCGGGCGAGAGCGCGAAGGGGGACGGGGTGGCGGACGAGAGCGGGACCAGGTAGGGGCGGCAGCCGAGCGGGAAGGACAGGTCGCCGGTGTGGACGTCGTAGACCGGGTCGAAGCCCCGCCAGGACAGGAACGCCAGATAGCGGCCGTCCTCCGTGAAGACCGGGTTCTCGTCCTCGAAGCGGCCGTTGGTGACGTCGACGATCACCGGGGCGCCGGGGCCGGAGATCCGGGCCAGCTTGATCTGTCGCAGCGAGCGGCCGACGCCCGGGTGCGACCAGGTCAGCCAGTCGCCGTCGGGGGAGAAGGCGAGGTCGCGCACGGGCCCGTTGACCGAGCGGATCAGCTCGGTGAGCCCGGGGTGCTCGTCGACCGGCGCGGCGCT
Organism: Streptomyces sp. NPDC020884; assembly: GCF_044333935.1. NCBI lineage: Bacteria > Bacillati > Actinomycetota > Actinomycetes > Kitasatosporales > Streptomycetaceae > Streptomyces > Streptomyces sp. NPDC020884. Next base: position 218,460 of record NZ_JBIRRY010000009.1, read on the forward strand.
GTCCGGGGCCACCGCGCCCGTGGCCGCGTGGAGGTCGGCACGGGTCGAGCCGCCGGGCCCCCGGTCCGTCGCCTCGGGGGCCTCGGCGGCCTGCGCCTCCCCCGTGTCCAGGAGCAGCAGCCGGCCGTCGTTCGACGCGATGGCCAGGCGCTCGCCCTCCGGGTCGGAGATCATCTCCTGGACCCGGCCCAGCTGCCCGGAGGCCAGCCTGCGCGGGGGCCGGTCGCCGCTGGCGCGCGGCAGATAGGAGATCTCGACCGCGTCCGGGCCGTCCGCGTCGGTGACGTACGCGACCTGTCCGCCGCTGCCGAGCATCTCCGGCAGCCGCACCCGGACGCCGGGGGTGTCGGCGATGGTGCGGGCGGGCCCGTCGCGGTGGGTGAGCCAGTAGAGGCTGCCGCGTACGGTGACGGCGCTGGCCCGGCCCGTCTCGTCGACGGAGAGCGAGTCGACGTTGCTGGCGGCGGGCACCTGGTGGGCGCGCCGGCCGGTGCGCGGGCCCCCCAGGCGTACCTCCAGCCGGCGCGGGGTGGCGTCGGGCGACTCCAGGTCCTCGACCAGCCACAGCTCGCCCGCGCACTGGTAGACCACCCGGTGGCCGTCGCTCGAGGCGTTGCGGGCGTAGAACGCGTCGTGGTCGGTGTGCCGGCGCAGGTCGGTGCCGTCCATCAGGCAGGAGTAGAGGTTGCCGACGCCCTCGTGGTCGGAGAGGAACGCGATGCGGCGGCCGACGAACATCGGGTTGGCGAGGTGGCCGTCGATGTCCGGGAGCAGCCGTTCGCCGTGCAGCCACAGGCGGCCCATGGCCCCGCCCCGGTAGCGCTTCCAGGCGGCCGGTTCGTGCGGGGGCGTGCCGGTGAGCAGCAGGGTGCGGCGCTCGCCGTCGATGTCGGCGACCGCGATGTCGGAGACCGGGCCCCAGGGGAGCCTGCCGCCGGGGCTCCCGTCGGTGGGGACGCTGTAGGCCCAGGAGAAGTACGAGAACGGCTGGTTGTGCGAGGACACGGCCAGGATCTGGCAGGCCTCGGCCGGATCGGGGCTCCAGCCGCAGACCCGGGCGTCCGTCGACCCCCAGTGGGTGAGCCGGCGGGCCGGGCCGCCGGCCACCGGGGCGAGGTGGATCTCGGGGTCCAGGGTGCGCCAGGTCGTGTAGGCGATGGAGGAGCCGTCGGGCGAGAAGCGCGGATGGCTGACCCGGGTCCGGTCGACGGTCACCCGCCAGGCCCGTCCTGGGCGGTGCCCCGCGGCGGCGAGAGGCGCGACCCAGAGGTCGTCCTCGGCCGCGAAGCACAGCAAGTCCTGGTGAAGGTGCGGGAAACGGAGATACGCGACGTCGTCACTCACCCCCCAATGCTTTCCGTGCGGAGGGCCCGGGGCAACTTGTGGTGCACGACACAAGCGAAACGATTTCGTTTCGCTGGACCGGGGGAGTACGGTTCAGGTGTACGAAACAGTTTCGTTCGATGCTGAGCGGGACTGAGCGAGAATGAGCGGGACACCGGACAGGTGAAGCGAACGCGAAGGAGGTCGGCACATGGCACGCACCAGGCTGACCCCCGAGCGTGAGGGCGAGCTCTACGAGGCCGTCCTCGACCTGCTCCGCGAGGTCGGCTACGACGCCCTGACCATGGACGCCATCGCCGCCCGCACCCGGTCGAGCAAGGCCACCCTCTACCGCCAGTGGGGCTCGAAGCCCGAGCTGGTCGCGAAGGCGCTGCGGCACAACAAGCCGGGGAGCCTCTCGGACATCGACACCGGTTCGCTGCGCGGGGACTTCCATGCCGCGCTGAGCCGGACCGACGACTGCCAGATGGAGAAGGACGCCGCGCTGATGCGGGGTCTGAGCCATGCCGTCCATGAGTTCCCCGAGCTGCTCCAGGCCCTGCGTGAGCTGCTGATCGAACCGGAGATGACCGGTCTCGACCAGCTGCTGCAACGGGCGGTGGACCGGGGTGAGCTGCGCCCGGACAATCCGGCGCTGAAGTACATCCCGCACATGCTGGTCGGCGCACTGGCCGCCCGGCAGCTGATCGAGGACCGCCCGCTCGACCAGGCGTTCCTCATCGATTACGTGGACTCCGTGATTCTCCCCGCTCTCGGTGTCTGACGTCCCCGTCCCACCCGTACGGCCCTCTCCCCGACGCTCCACCTGACACGCCGCTCTCGTCGTCGGGCTGGTTCCTCACGCCCGATTTCCACTCATACGACCTGACCGGGAGTACGCCCTCGTGGCCACTTTCCTCTACAAGCTCGGACGGCTCACCTTCCGCCGCCGCCGCTTCGTCGCCCTGATCTGGGTGGCGCTGCTGGCGGTCGCCGGAATCGGTATGGCCACCGCGCCCACCGACACCTCCAGCTCCTTCTCGATTCCCGGTACGGAGGCGCAGCGCGCCTTCGACCTGTTGGAACAGCGCAGCCCCGGCTCCAGTGCCGACGGCGCCACCGCCCGCGTCGTCTTCAAGGCGCCCGAGGGCGAGAAGGTGACCGACTCCGCCAACAAGGGCGAGATCACCGGCATCGTCAAGGAGCTGCGGTCCGGCTCGAAGCAGATCGCCGCGGTCGCCGACCCGTTCGAGCAGCAGGCCGTGAGCCAGGACGGTTCGACGGCGTACATCTCGGTCAACTACAAGGTCAGCTCCATGGAGCTGAGCAAGGACACCACGAACGCGCTGAAGGACGCGGGCAAGGACGCCCAGCAGAGCGGCATGAAGGTGGAGATCGGCGGTGACGCGCTCCAGGTCATGCCGCACACCGGGGCCGCCGAGGTCATCGGGGTGGGCATCGCGGCCGTCGTCCTGGTCATCACCTTCGGTTCGCTGGTCGCCGCCGGGCTCTCGCTGCTGACCGCGATCGTCGGGGTCGGGATCGGGGTCGGGTCGATCACCGCGCTGGCCAGCGTGCTGGACCTCGGCAGCACCACCGCGATCCTCGCCACGATGATCGGCCTCGCGGTCGGCATCGACTACGCGCTCTTCATCGTCTCCCGCTACCGCGCCGAGCTGGCCGCGGGCCGGGAACGCGAGGAAGCCGCCGGGCGGGCCGTCGGCACGGCCGGATCCGCGGTCGTCTTCGCCGGCCTGACCGTGGTCATCGCCCTGTCCGGCCTCGCTGTCGTCAACATCCCGATGCTGACGAAGATGGGCCTGGCCGCCGCAGCGACCGTCGCCATCGCCGTCCTCATCGCGCTCACCCTCGTCCCGGCCGCCCTCGGCTTCGCGGGCAAGCGGGTCATCGGCCGCAAGGCGCGCAAGAGCGCCGCGGTGGAGGAGAGCCCCGAGGCCAAGCCGAACATGGGCACCCGCTGGGCGCGGTTCGTGCTGCGCAAGCCGGTCTGGGTCATGCTCGTCGGCGTCCTCGGCCTCGGCATCATCGCCGTACCGGCCGCCTCGCTCGAGATGGGCCTGCCCGACGACGGCGCGCAGCCGAAGTCGACCACGCAGCGCCAGGCGTACGACATGCTCTCGGACGGCTTCGGCCCCGGGTTCAACGGGCCGCTGCTGGTCGTCGTCGACACGAAGAACAGCTCCGACGGCAAGGCCGCCGCCGCACGGGTCTCGGAGGAGATCGAGTCCATCGGCGTCGGCGCCGTCATCCCGCCCGCCTTCAACAAGGCCGGCGACACCGCGACGATCACGGTCATCCCCAAGGACCGGCCGTCCTCCGTCGCGACGGAGAACGTCGTCCACTCGATCCGCGACGCGGGTGCGGACGTCAGGTCGGACACCGGCGCCGAGGTGTTGGTCACCGGCGCCACCGCGATGAACATCGACTTCTCGCAGAAGATGAACGACGCGCTGCTGCCCTACCTGGCGCTCGTCGTCGGCCTCGCGTTCCTGCTGCTGATGCTGGTCTTCCGCTCGGTCCTCGTCCCGCTGAAAGCGGCCCTGGGCTTCCTGCTCTCGGTGGTCGCGGCCCTCGGCGCGGTCGTCGCGGTCTTCCAGTGGGGCTGGCTCGGCTCGCTCTTCGGCGTCGAGCAGACCGGTCCGATCATGAGCATGATGCCGATCTTCATGGTCGGTGTGGTCTTCGGTCTCGCGATGGACTACGAGGTCTTCCTCGTCACCCGGATGCGTGAGGCGTACGTCCACGGCGAGAGCCCCGGGCAGGCCATCGTGACCGGTTTCCAGCACGGTGCGCGGGTGGTCACGGCCGCGGCGGTGATCATGATGGCGGTCTTCTCCGGCTTCATCGGCTCCAGCGAGCAGATGGTCAAGATGATCGGCTTCTCGCTGGCGGTCGCCGTGCTCTTCGACGCCTTCGTGGTGCGGATGGCGATCGTGCCCGCCGTCCTGGCCCTGCTCGGCAAGCGGGCCTGGTGGCTGCCGCGCTGGCTGGACCGTGCGCTGCCCAACGTGGACGTGGAGGGCGAGAAGCTGCAGAAGCAGCTGACCGAGGAGCCCGGTCCCGCGGGGCACGGGGACGGCGGCGGCGAGGGCGAGCGCGAGCTCGTCCGCGTCTGACCTCCCCTCCCGCACGCGGCGGCCCGGGTCCCCCGACCCGAGCGCGTCGCCCCGACTCCGGGGCCGTGTCCGAGCGGAGCGCGGTCCCGGAAGCGCCGGTTACCTGTGGGGACGGGGGCCGGGGCACAGAGAAAGCCCCCGTGCGAACAGCACGGGGGCTTTCCTCGTTCCTCGGACGCGGCGCCCTCAGCCGTGGGCCGGCTGGGCGCCCCGCTTCGGCTGGGCGCTCCGCTCCGGGCGGGTGGTGCGGGACGGCGGCTGCGGCTCCCGGTCGGCGTCCGGCGCCGTGGCCGGTGTCTGCGCGCGGGTTCGGGCGAGGAAGCGGATCAGCGTCCGGATCTCGAACTGGAACACCTCGACCCCGTCCGTCGAGTGCAGCTCCACGATCAGCTGCGTACGGCCGCACGGCCACACGCGGACGGCGCCGCGCTCGATCGGGGTCCGCAGACCGCGTTCCAGGAGGTCGAGGCCGAAGGCCCAGTCGGTTCCGTCGGGCAGCCCGATGTGGACGGTGCGCCGTTCGTCGGCCGGGTCGTAGCGCAGGTCGACGGGGACCGGACGGGTCAGAGGGCCATCGGTGATGAGCCGGGCTCGGGCATGTACTTCGATCACAGGGGACATGGGCCGGCTCCTCCTATATGTATCGCTCTGTCCTCTAATGTCCCATATTTCAGGGAAGTGGCGCGGTGAGCGTGTGCTCGCGTGACGGCGGGTGAGCAGGCGAGCGGGTGTGGGGGTGACTCCTCGGCCCTCGTGAGGCACATGCCAGGTTTCCGCTCTTGCGCATGGTTTGCAGGACGGCACTATGATTGATGGGTTCATGACCCCGCCCGCAGGACCGCGACCGCACGGGCGCGGAGACCGCGCGGACCCTGCAGGAAGCGGAGCCTCCCATGCATGTACCCGATGGATTCATCGATGCACCTGTCTCCGTGGCCGCCGGGGTGGTCGCCGCCGGTGCGGTCGCCGTCAGCCTGCGCGGAGCGCGCCGCGAACTGGACGAGCGCACCGCGCCGCTCGCCGGGCTCGTCGCCGCCTTCATCTTCGCCGTGCAGATGCTGAACTTCCCGGTCGCGGCCGGCACCAGCGGGCATCTCATGGGCGGGGCGCTGGCCGCGATCCTCGTGGGGCCCTACACCGGGGTGCTCTGCGTCGCGGTGGTCCTGCTGATGCAGGGCATCTTCTTCGCCGACGGCGGCCTCACCGCCCTCGGCGTCAACATCACCGTCATGGGCGTGGTCACCGTCCTCGTCGCGTACGGCCTGTTCCGGCTGCTGACCGGGGTGCTCCCGCGCACCCGCCGGTCGGCCACCGCCTCCGCCTTCGTGGCCGCCCTGGTCTCCGTACCGGCCGCCGCCGCGGTCTTCACGCTGCTCTACTGGATCGGCGGCACCACCGACATCCCGATCGGCAAGGTCTTCACGGCCATGGTCGGCGTGCACACCCTGATCGGCATCGGCGAGGCGGTCATCACCGCGCTGACCGTGGGCGCGGTCCTCGCGGTGCGCCCCGACCTGGTCCACGGCGTCAGCGGGCTCGCCGCCCCCCTCAAGCTCCGGATCGACGGCGAACTGGTCGACGCCCCCGCCGCCCCCCGCGACCCCGAACCGGCCGCGGCCCGCTCCACCCGCGGGTTCTGGATCACCGGCCTGGTCTCCGCGTTCCTGCTCGCCGGCGTCGTCTCCTTCTACGCCTCCGCCGACCCGGACGGCCTGGAGAAGGTCGCCGCCGACCAGGGCATCGACGAGAAGGCCGAGGAGCACGGCGCGGCCGACTCCCCGCTCGCCGACTACGGCGTCGGCGACATCGCGGACGCCCGGCTCTCCGGCGGGCTCGCCGGGGTGATCGGCGTCAGCGCCACCGTCGTCGTCGGCACCGGGGTGTTCTGGGCGGTCCGCCGCCGCCGCGAGGACGGGCGCGCCGGCGCCTCCCGCGATCACGAGAACGCCTGACATGGGCGCGGGCCACGCCCACAAGCTCTACCGGCACGGACACTCGCCGGTCCACGAACTGCCCCCGCACTGCAAGCTCGCGGCGGTGTTCTGCTTCGTGCTGGTGGTCGTCTCCACCCCGCGCGAGGCGATGTGGGCCTTCGGGCTGTACGCGGCGCTGCTGGCCGCAGTCGCCGCCGTGGCCCGCGTCCCCGCCGGCTTCCTGCTGAGACGGCTCGTCGTCGAGGTGCCGTTCGTCGCGTTCGCCCTGCTCATGCCGTTCGTGGTGCCGGGCGAGCAGACAGCCGTGCTCGGCGTCTCCGTCAGCGTCCCCGGCCTCTGGGGCGCGTGGAACGTCCTGGCCAAGGCCACCCTCGGCGTCGCCGCCTCGGTGCTGCTGGCCTCCACCACCGAACTGCGCGCCGTCCTGCTCGGCCTCCAGCGCCTCAGGCTGCCGCCGCTGCTCGTGCAGATCGCCTCGTTCATGATCCGGTACGGGGACGTCGTCACCGACGAGATGCGGCGGATGTCGATCGCCCGCCGCTCCCGGGGGTTCGAGGCGCGCGGCGTACGGCAGTGGCGGGTGCTCGCCGCCTCGGCGGGCGCCCTGTTCATCCGCTCCTACGAACGCGGCGAACGCGTCCACCTCGCCATGGTCAGCCGCGGCTACACCGGGACGATGCCGGTCATCGACGAGGCGACCGCCACCCGCACCCAGTGGGCGTACGCGGCGGCCCTCCCCGCACTCGCCCTCGCCGTCTGTCTGTTGGGATGGACCCTGTGACCGCCTCCATGAAGGACACCCCGTCGCTCGAAGTCAGCGGCCTCGCCTACGCCTACCCCGACGGCCACCAGGCCCTCTTCGGGGTGAACCTGACCGTCGGACGCGGCGAACGCGTCGCGCTCCTCGGCCCCAACGGAGCGGGCAAGACCACCCTCGTCCTGCACCTCAACGGCATCCTGGACGCCGGCTCGGGCACGGTGCGCGTCGCCGGCCTCCCGGTCGCCAAACGGAACCTCGCCGAGATCCGCCGCCGCGTCGGCATCGTCTTCCAGGACCCCGACGACCAGCTGTTCATGCCCACCGTCCGCGAGGACGTCGCCTTCGGGCCCGCCTCCGCCGGACTGCGCGGCCCGGAGCTGGAGGAGCGGGTCCGCCACGCGCTGAAGCAGGTCGGCATGGAGGAGTTCGCCGCCCGGCCGCCGCACCACCTCTCCTTCGGGCAGCGTCGCCGCGTCGCCGTGGCCACCGTCCTTGCGATGGAGCCGGAGATCCTCGTCCTGGACGAACCCTCCTCCAACCTGGACCCGGCCTCCCGCCGCGAACTGGCCGACATCCTGCGGTCCCTGGACGTCACCGTGCTGATGGTCACCCACGACCTGCCGTACGCCCTGGAGCTCTGCCCGCGCGCCGTCATCCTCAGCGAGGGCGTCATCGCCGCCGACGACCGCACCCAGGACCTGCTCCGCGACGAGAAGTTGATGCGTTCCCACCGGCTGGAGCTGCCGTTCGGCTTCGATCCGCGTTCGGTCACCGTTCCATCGTCGTAAACAGATCGTGACAGTGCGGTGGTGACGGTGACCCACTCCCCACGCACCCCACCGGGACGTGCACCATGGGGGGATGAGCGGGAGCGCGGGAGTGAGCACGGCGGGCGCGGAAGCGGAACCGGAACCGGACACGGGAGCGGGAGCAAGGGGTACGGAGGCGGCCGCGGCCGTGACCGTGGACGTACGGGGCACGGTGGCGGCCGGATTCGAACCGGTCGCGGACGCCTTCGTCCGTAACTTCGAGCAGCGCGGGGAGCGCGGCGCGGCCGTCGCCGTCTACCGCCACGGGCGCAAGGTCGTCGACCTGTGGGCCGGTACGCGAGACGTCGACGGGGCCGAACCGTGGGCCGTCGACACCGTCCAGATCGTCCGGTCGGCGGGCAAGGGCATCGCCGCCGCCGTCCCCCTGCTCCTCCACCAGCGCGGGCAGGTCGACCTGGACGCCCCGGTCTCCACCTACTGGCCGGAGTTCACGGCGAACGGCAAGGAACGCGTCCTGGTCCGCGACCTCCTCGCCCACCGGGCCGGGATCCCCGCCCTGGACACCCCCCTCACCCCCGCCGAGGCCGCCGACGGGGTCTCCGGGCCCGCGGCCGTCGCCGCCCAGCGCCCGCAGTGGGAGCCCGGCGCCGACCACGGCTACCACGCCCAGACCTACAGCTGGCTGATCGGCGAGCTGGTCCGCCGCGCCACCGGCCGCACCATCGGCCGCTGGATCGCCGAGGAGATCGCCCGCCCGCTCGGCCTCGACTTCTGGTTCGGGCTCCCTGCCGACGAGGCGCACCGCATCGGCCGCATCGGCCCGGTGGGCCCCCCGGCCGGCTCCGCCGCATCGGGCGCGCTGCGCGTCCGCCCCAAACGCTCCGTCGTGGAGGCCTACCGCGACCCGGACTCCCTCACCCGCAGGGCGTTCGGTGCGATCGACCCGTTCCCCGACGAGAACGACCCCGCCTACCGCACGGCCGAGCTCCCCGCCTCCAACGGCATCGCGACCGCCCGGGGCCTGGCCCGCTGCTACGCCGCGATGATCGGTCCCGTCGACGGCCACCGCCGCCTGTTCGCCCCCGCCACGCTCACCCTGGCCCGCACCGAGGAGTCGGCGGGCCCGGACCGCGTCCTCGTCGTCAACACCCGCTTCGGCCTGGGCTACATGCTGCACGGCCCGGCCGCCCCGCTGCTCGGCCCCGGCTCCTTCGGCCACCCCGGACGCGGCGGCTCCCTCGGCTTCGCCGACCCCGAGTCCGGCATCGCGCTCGGCTATGTCACCAACGGACTCCAGAAGGGAGTCACCGCCGACCCCCGTGCCCAGGCCCTGGTCAGGGCAGTACGGTCGGCGCTATGACACCAGCCCGGACACCAGCCCGTTTTGCCGGATACAGCGCCCTGATCACGGCTGCCGGCCAAGGCATCGGCGCGGCAACGGCCCGCCGTCTGGCGGCGGAAGGGGCCTGCGTACTGGTCACCGACCTGGACGCGCAGCGCGCCGCCCGCACGGCGGCGGCGGTACGCGAGGCGGGCGGCACCGCCGAACCCCTCGTCTGCGACGTGGCCGACCGGGCGGCGGTCGAGGCGGCGGTGGCGTACGCGGTCGAGACCTTCGGCGGCCTGGACGTCCTGGTCAACAACGCCTACGCGGCGGGCGAGGACGAGCCGCTCTTCGAGGACGAGACGGACGAGGTCTGGGAACGCGACCTGGACATCACCCTCTCCGGCCCGTTCCGCTGCGCCCGCGCCGCGCTGCCGCACCTGGCCGCCTCGGGCCGGGGCGCGATCGTCACCATCGGCTCGGTCAACGGCGAACAGTCCTTCGGCGGCCACGCCTACAGCGCCGCCAAGGCGGGCCTGACCAGCCTGACCCGTACGCTGGCGGGCCACGCGGGACCGCGCGGCGTGCGCGTCAACCTGGTCGCCCCCGGCACGATCCGCACCGACGCCTGGGCGGGCCGCGACGCCGAACTGGACCGGGCCGCCGCCCTCTACCCGCTCGGCCGCGTCGGCACCCCCGAGGACGTCGCGTCCGCCGTCGCCTTCCTCGCCTCCACGGACGCGGCCTGGATCACCGGGACGACGCTGCGCGTGGACGGCGGGATCCTCGCGGTGAACACCGGCTTCCGGCAGGCGATGACGCAGCCGTGATCCGGGGCCGCCGGTGGCGGAACGGGCCCGCGGCAGCCGCGAAATCCCGTGGTCGCCGGTGCGAGGACGGATTTACCCTGCGCGGATGATCGACCACGGACACACCGACAAGACCGGCCGCCCCGTCACCCTGTGCGCGGTGGACGCGGACAACTGGCGGGCGGTCGCCGACAGCGCGCCCCGCGACGACCAGCGCGACTGGGTCCCGGCCCTGGCCGCCCGCTACCTGGTGCTGAGCGGCCGCGAGGACACCTGGACCTCACTGGCCGTCCGCGCGGGCGACGAGGTGGCCGGGCACATCATGTGGGCCCGGGACGAGGACGGTTCGCACTGGATCGGCGGCATGCTGATCGACGCCGCCCACCAGGGCACGGGCATCGGCCGCGCCGCCGTACGGACCCTGTCGGCCTGGCTCTCCGCCCGCGCGGACGGCACCGCCGTACGCCTCTCCTACGCCCCGGAGAACCAGGCCGCCGCGCACCTGTACGCAGCGCTCGGCTTCCGCCCGACGGGGGTGGAGGAGGACGGGGAGGTGGTGGCGGAGCTGATCACGGACTCCGCTCGGTGAGGCCGGGGCGACGAGGCGGGATCCCCGCAGGCACGACCGGGTGGAATGGCTGATTCCTCACCTAGGCTCCTGATCATGTTCAAGTCAGGGGTGGGGTTCCTCGCGTTGTTCGGCCTCGGCTGGTGGCTGCTGGCCACGAGCGCGTTCGACGGCGCGGCCCGGCTGGTCGCCGTGGTGGCCGGCTGCGCCGTCACGGTGGGGCTGATGCTCGCGGCGCGCCGTTCGCTCCCCGCGTCGGCGGGAGGGCCCTTTCCCGCCGACCGGCGTCGGCGGTTCAACCAGATCAACGCTCTCCAGTGGCTGCTGATCGTGGGCATCGCGGTTCTCTGCTCGCGGGCCGCGGTGCCGGTGCTCATTCCCCCGCTGGTCGCGGTGGTCGTCGGGCTGCACTTCCTCCCGCTCGCCGCGGTGTTCGAGCAGCCCCGGCTGCGCGTTCCGGCCGCCCTGCTGGTCGTGGCCGGGGCATCGGGCGTGGCCGTGTGGCTGACGGACGGCCCCGACCGTGCTGTCCGTCTCACCGTGGGCCTCGTCTCCGCCCTCTGCCTGTGGGGCATGGCCACGTGGACGGTCGCCGGGGCGGCTTTCGCCGGCAGGCGCGGCGCCACGGAGTGAACGCACCGGCCGACGCGCGATCCCCGAGCCTCTTCCCGGCGGAGGAGGGCCGCTAGGACTCCGGGCTCAGGACCATCAGCATCGTGGGATCGGCGACGGGCACGAACCCGACCTTGGCGTACAGCTCATGGGCGTCGAGCGTGGCGAGGAGGGTCCGCTTGAGCCGGTACGGGGCGAGGTGGTCGCGTACGGCGGTCGCCAGCCGCACGCCGAGGCCCCGGCCGCGATGCGCGGGGTCCACGTAGACGTCGCAGAGCCAGGCGAAGGTCGCCCGGTCCGTGACGACACGGGCGTAGGCGACCTGCGTCCCCTCGGCGTCGTAGACACCGAAGTTGAGCGATCCGCGCAGGGACCGCTCGACGAGGTCACGACTGCGGCCGAGCGCCCAGAACGCGTCGGTGGAGAGCCAGTGGTGCACCAGGCCGATGTCGATGCGGTCCGGATCGGTGTCGATGGCGTACCCGTCCACGAGACCGTTCTCGAACCCGTTCCCGGGCTGTCGGCCGTCCGGTTTTCCGTGGGTCTCTTCGCCGCGCGCGGTGGTCGTCATGGGCCGGATGGTAGTCGCGGAGGCCTTGCCCGCTGGTCTCGGCGGGCGTCGCGGCGCTGGCCGGGGCGGTGCCCGAGCTGGCACGCTCCCGCCATGGGAAACATCTACGACTACTACGCGGCCACCGACGACGGGCAGGCCCTCACGCTGTTCGCGGACGGCTGCGCGGACGACCCGTTCGGCACGCTCGGCCTCAAGGGGGCGGACCCCTACGTGCTGCTCGGAGCCGTCGAGGCCCATCTGACCGGGGTGCCCGAGGAGCAGGTGGAAGCCGACCCCCGCTTCTGCGCACTGCTCAACGACCCCGAGAGCGAAGGGCCCTGGCTCGTCTCGCTCACCGACAGCCTCCGCGACGCCCTCGCGGCGGCCACCCCGGAGCGCCTGCTGGAAACCGCCACCGCGTGGACCCGCACGGAGGACGGCGACGGACAGGACCCAGGGCTCCTGGCCGACTTCCTGGAACGCCTCGGCGAACTCGCCCGCGCCGCCCGGCCGCGACAGCGCCTGTACTGCGGCATGTCCCTCTAGGGGACTGCGCAACGGGAACGAAGTCGGCGGCATCGGAACCGCCGCGGTGATCAGGGACTCGACACCCCATGATCCCCCGGAGGTCGCGGCTGCCCCCCCCCCGGATCCCCGTGGGCGAACTCAACAACCACACGCGTACGAGGTCGAATTCCGCCCGCACGGTCTTGCGGGGAACGGGCCCGGGGAGTGATGCCCCAGTGGTCGGCCAGTGCCTCCACGACAAGTCCCGGCCCTTCGGTTCAGGCGTCCGTGCACGATGGCGTTCCGAGGCTCTTGCGTGAACGGCGCCGGGGCCGGTCGTCGTCGTGGGGGCATTCCCTGGGCGGCGCGGATCTGGTCGGACGCTGCGGTCCTCGTCGCGGTCCGGGAGTACTGCGCGGCACGTGTGACGGGTTGATGAGCCGCGCCGGTCTGTCTACGAGGCGACCGGCGGGGTAAGCGGGGTGGGAACACCCCCTCCGACCGGGGGCGCCCCCTCTGACCTGTCGATAGGTGTCCGATAAACGTATCTGCGATCCCGCATAACGATGACGTCACTCGCCCGGCATCTTCACGCGCGTTACCTGCAAGAGTGATCTGCGTCACTAAAGATCTGGTAAAAGGCGTGGTACAAATGCCCGACTTCGTAGGCGGAACCCTCGCCGAAGCGGAGTGCCGGGACCGCCCCGGTGGCAGGCCGGAGCGGCCGTCATCGTCGTCCACTCCATGGGACGCGCTGGGTCGCCGACCGGACGACGACATTCGCTCATCCCTCCAGAAACGTCCCCCCATCGCACACCGAACGGCACAGGACGCCCCACGGTCCGCTGTTCCTGCGTCATCGAGGTAGCCAACGTGACACTCGACTCCATCACCGAGAACATCGACGAATCCGTCAGCGGGTTCTTCGAGCCCATAGCCGACTGGCTGGGCGGGATCGTCTTCTACTCCGTCACCATCGCCGGGGCGGACGTGCCGCTCATCGTCGCCTGGCTGGCGGTGGCCGGCCTCGTCTTCACCGGCTGGTTCGGATTCGTCCAGGTGCGCAAGTTCCGGCTCGCCCTCGACGTGGTGCGCGGCAAGTACGACGACAAGGACTCGGCGGGCGAGGTCAACCACTTCCAGGCGCTGACCGCCGCCGTCTCCGGCACGGTCGGCCTCGGCAACATCGCCGGTGTGGCCGTCGCCGTCTCCATCGGCGGCGCCGGAGCCACGTTCTGGATGATCCTCTGCGGCCTCCTCGGCATGGCCACCAAATTCGTCGAGGTCACCCTCGGCGTGAAGTACCGCGAGGTCCACGCCGACGGCACCGTCTCCGGCGGGCCGATGCACTACCTGCCCAAGGGGCTCGCCGAACGCTTCGGGAAGAACGGCAAGAGCCTCGGCAAGGTCCTCGCCGTCCTCTCCTCGATCATGATCCTGTTCTTCGGGCTCTTCGGCGGCAACCTCTTCCAGGTCAACCAGTCCTACGCCCAGCTCGTCTCCGTCACCGGCGGCGAGAGCGGTGCGATGGGCTCCTCCGGCGGTGCGCTCTTCTTCGGCATCCTCGTCGCAGCCCTCGTCGGCATCGTGCTGCTCGGCGGCATCCGTTCCATCGCCTCGGTCACCAGCCGGCTCGTGCCCGCGATGGCCGGTATCTACGTCGTCGCCTGCCTCGTCGTCATCCTCGTCAACGTCACCGCCGTGCCCGCCGCGATCGGCACGATCATCGAGGGAGCGTTCAACCCCGAGGGCGTCGCGGGCGGTGTGCTCGGCGCACTGATCATCGGCTTCAAGCGCGCCGCGTTCTCCAACGAGGCCGGCATCGGCTCCGCGCCGATCGCCCACTCCGCGGTCAAGACCAAGCACCCGGCCAGCGAGGGCCTCGTCGCGCTGCTCGAACCATTCATCGACACCGTCATCATCTGCACCATGACCGCGCTGACCATCGTCATCGCCAACCCGGCCAGCTGGGGCGAGGCCCGCGACGGCGAGTCCATCGGCGGCGTGACGATCACCTCGGACGCGTTCGAGACCGTGCTGCCCTGGTTCCCGTACATCCTGACCGTCGCCGTGATGCTCTTCGCGATCTCCACGGTGCTCACCTGGGGCTACTACGGCCTCAAGGCCTGGACGTACCTCTTCGGCCGCAGCCGCACCAGCGAGACCATCTACAAGGGCCTCTACACCCTGTTCGCCGTCGCCGGGTCCATGCTCACCCTGCAGACCCTCATCGACCTGGCCGACGCGGTGCTCTTCTCCCTCGCCGTCATCAACATCATCGGCCTCTACCTCCTCGCCCCCGTGGTCAAGCGCGAGCTCGACAGCTTCCTCGAATACGTGCGGGTGCGGAAGGCCGGCGGTACGGAGGGGACGGGCGGAGACAGCGACGAGGAGCCGACGAAGGCTACCGTCTGAGCCCGATCCCTCCTCTGACGCCCTTCCGCCCCTGCCTGTCCGGAGGGGTGGGGGGGTGTCAACTCGTGCGCAGCATCAGCCCGATGCCGACCAGCATCAGCCCCGCCGCCGCGATCCGCGGAGCACCGAAGCGTTCCTTGAAGAACAGCGTGCCGATCGCCGCGCCGACGATGATCGACGACTCCCGCAGCGCCGCGATCGGGGCCAGCGCGGCCTTCGTCTGGGCCCAGAGGATCAGTCCGTACGCGGCCACCGACAGGGTGGCGCCCAGCAGGCCCCGCACGGCGAACGGGCGCAACTGCGAGGCCAGTTCGTTGCGGCGGCGGTAGTACGCGTACGCCGGGACCGCCAGGCCCTGCAGGACCATCAGCCACGCGACGTAACCGAGCGGGGTGCCCGAGGCGCGGACCCCGACGCCGTCGACCGTGGTGTACCCGGCGATGGCGAGCCCGGTACCGAGGGCCGCCAGGATCGCCGGCCAGTGCGGGCGCTTGCCTGAGCCCCGGATGCCCCACAGCGCCAGGCCGACCAGTCCGGCGGAGGCCACCGCCACGCCCGCCGTGGCCCAGCCGTTCGGGCGCTCGCCGACGAACACCGCCGCCAGGACCGTCACCACCAGCGGGGCCGTGCCCCGGGCGATCGGGTACATCTGGCCGAAGTCGCCCAGCGTGAACGAGAGCATCAGCAGCAGGAAGTACGCCACGTGCAGCGCGACCGAGACCAGGAGGTAGGGCCAGGCCCCGGCCGCCGGGACCGGTGCGAAGAGGGCCAGCACCGCGCCGATCAGCAGACCGCCGCCGGAGATCAGCGTGAACGAGACCACCTGATCCTTGATCGCGTGGGCGATGGCGTTCCAACTGGCGTGCGTGACGGCGGCTATGAGGACCGCGGCGGCGACCAGGGGGGTCACTTGGCGGGCTCGCGCACATCCGTGACCGTCGCGCCCGCGTGGGCGATCAGCGTTTTCGGGTCGAGCGGGAACACCGTGTGCGGGGTGCCCGCGGCGGCCCACACCACCGCGTGGTCCAGCAGCCGCCGGTCCGCCAGCACCCGGGTCCGGGTGGCGTGGCCGAAGGGCGGTACGCCGCCGATGGCGTACCCGGTCGTCTCCCGGACCAGGTCCGCGTCCGCCCGCTTGACCTTCTGCGCGCCCAGTTCACGGCGGACCAGCTCGACGTCGACCCGCGAGGAGCCGTCCATCAGGACCAGCACCGGCACGCCGTCCGCCGTGAAGACCAGGGACTTGACGATCTCGCTCAGCTCGCAGCCGACCGCCGCCGCGGCCTCCGCCGCCGTACGCGTCGCGTCCGGGAAGCGGCGCACCTCGACCTGGAGGCCCAGCCCGGCCAGCGCCTCGGCGAACCGGGGGTGGGCGTGGGAGACGGGGGCGGCGGGAGTGGTTTCGGTGGGTTCGGATGTGTTCATGGCTGCACGCTAGCGGTCGGCGAAGTGCGCGTGCGAGGGGGCTTCGGATGGCTTCAGCCCGTCGGGTGGGAGCCCGGGGTGTGACCGAAGGTGCGGCGGAAGACGTCGATGAAGGCGCTCGTGGACGACCAGCCGCACTGATGCGCCACCGCGGTCACCGGCGTCCGCTCGGTCAGGAGGATCAGGGCGTGGTGGAGGCGCAGTTGGGTCCGCCACTGCGGGAAGGTCATGCCGAGGTCACCGCGGAACAGCCGGGACAGGGTCCGGTCGCTCGCCCCGATCTGGCGGCCGAGCTCGGCGAGCGTGCGGCCGTCGCCCGGGTCGGCCTGCAGGATGTCGCACAGGGTGCGCAGCAGGGGAGCGGTGGGAGTGGGCAGATGCAGCGGCTGCTGGGCGGAGGCCCGCAACTGGTCGAGGAGCACCGCGCGCAGGCGGGCCCGCTCGGGGCTTTCGTCGTCCCCGGTGCGTGTGTAGGCGATGAGCAGTTCGCGCAGCAGCGGGCTGACGGCCAGCACGGTCGGTGCGTCGAGGCCGAGCGGGTTCTCGGAGACGGGCAGCCCCACCAGGTGCAGATCGAGTTCGCCGTACGCCCGGTGTGCGTGCACGGTGCCGGCGGGCACCCAGATGGCGCGTGTGCCCGGGGCGACCCAGGATCCCTCGCTGGTCGTGACCGCCAGCACCCCGCGGCCCGCGTAGACGATCTGGTGGTCGTCGTGCCGGTGGGCGTCGATCGAGCCGCCGGGCGCGAGCCGCCGCGTGCGGGTCGGGGCCACGGGGTCGTGCCGGACGGGATCCTGGCGAAGGGGATCGTGGCGGATGTTCGGCATCATATGGCAGTTTATCGAAAGCGCGACAGCTCTGTGGGTCGGAGCATGGCGGGATGCGAAGGAACACACCCATCGTTCTGCTGTCCGTGGGCCATGCCTGTGTCGACATCTACCAGGGCTCCGTGGCGGCCCTGGTGCCGTTCTTCGTCGCCGAGCGTTCCTACTCCTTCGCGGTCGCCTCGGGCATCGTGCTGGCCGCCTCGCTGCTGTCCTCCGTGGCGCAGCCGGTGTTCGGCGCACTCACCGACCGCTGGGCCATGCCGTGGCTGCTGCCGGTCAGCACGCTGCTCGGCGGTGTCGGCATCGCGCTGAGCGGGCTGAGCGGCTCCTACCCGCTCACCCTGGCGTTCGTCGCGCTGTCGGGGGTCGGGGTGGCCGCCTACCACCCCGAATCCGCCCGGGTCGCCCGTATCGCCGGCCGGGGCAGCCACCGGGCCATGGGCTGGTTCTCCACGGGCGGCACGGTCGGCTTCGCGCTGGCCCCGCTCATGGTCGCCGCCGTGGTGACCACCGGAGGGCTGCGCTGGACGCCCCTGCTCGTGCTGCCGGCCCTCGCCGGCGCCGTGATGTGCCTGCCCGTGGTGCGCGCCCTGCAGCGGAGGGAGGCCGCCGGACCGGGTACGACGCCGCCGGCCGGCAGCGACGACATCGGCTCCTTCGTGAAGCTGTCCCTGGCCGTGGTCTTCCGATCAGTCGCGTTCATCGGCCTGAGCACCTTCATCTCGCTGTACGTCCGTCAGCGCCTGGGCGGCAGCATGGCCGTGGGCACCGCGGCCCTGTCCGTGCTCTACCTCGGCAGCACGATCGGCTCGGTGCTCGGCGGGTCCCTGGCCGCCCGATGGGACCGGGTGGCGGTCGCGCGCCGGTCGTACCTGATCACGGCCGTGGCCGTCGCGGGCGTGGTGTGGGTGCCCGGCCCGGCCGTCTACCTGTTCGTGGCACTGACCTCGGCCGGTCTGTATGTGCCCTTCTCGCTGCAGGTCACGCTCGGGCAGGACTACCTGCCCTCCCGGGTCGGCACCGCCAGCGGGATCACCCTCGGACTGACCGTCAGCATCGGCGGCCTCGCCGGGCCCGCCATCGGCGCCCTCGCCGACGCCACGTCCCTGCAGACGGCCCTGGCGCCGCTCGTGGCGATGCCCCTGCTGAGCTGGCTGTTCCTGCGCACCCTGTCCGAACCGGGCGGGCCGCGGCCGCGGCTGCCCGGGGTCGCCGCCCGCTCCGGGAGCGGGGCCGCGAAACCCGGATGACCCGGGGGCGGACGTGCTTCTACCCTCGCCCCCATGGACAGGGGGGAGCAGCGCGAGCACCTGGTGAACGTGGTCGATGTCGAAGCGACCTGCTGGGAAGGGCAGCCG
Organism: Streptomyces sp. NPDC020884; assembly: GCF_044333935.1. Lineage (NCBI taxonomy): Bacteria > Bacillati > Actinomycetota > Actinomycetes > Kitasatosporales > Streptomycetaceae > Streptomyces > Streptomyces sp. NPDC020884. The sequence goes on from NZ_JBIRRY010000009.1 coordinate 236,782, forward strand.
CCGCCCGGCCAGGTCAGCGAGATCATCGAGATCGGCCTCACCGTCGTCGACCTGCGCGCGGGCGAGCGGGTGGCCAAGCACCGGCTGCTGGTCCGGCCCGCGCGCTCGGCGGTCAGCCCGTTCTGCACGGAGCTGACCGGGCTGACGCAGCCGGAGGTGGACGGCGGCCTGTCCTTCGCGGAGGCGTGCCGGGTGCTGGCGGCCGAGCACCACAGCGGCCTTCTGCCGTGGGCCAGTTGGGGTGACTACGACCGCAACCAGTTCACCCGCCAGTGCCGGGCGACGGGTGCGGCCTACCCCTTCGGCCGATGGCATACGAATGCCAAGGCCGCCTTCACCGCTTCGTACGGGCTGCGCCGCCGCCCCGGCATGGCGCAGGCGCTGACGGTGGCCGGCCTCCCGCTGGAGGGCCGCCACCACCGGGGCGACGACGACGCGTGGAACATCGCCGCCCTGGTGCTGGACCTGGCGGGGCGGGGGGACTGGGCGGTCGCCTCCTAGGACCTGTCCGGCGCGTGGGGCCGCGGGGCCTCAGCCGCCCGCGCGCAGCACCTCGGCCACGACCGGGCCCGCCGCGTCGCCGCCGTGGCCGCCGACCTGGACGACCGCCGCGGCGGCGAGGTCGTTGCTGAAGCCGGTGAACCAGCTGTTCGAGGTGTCCTGCCCGTCGACCTCGGCCGAACCGGTCTTGGCGCCCTTGTCGCCGCCCACCGAGGCCATCGCCTTCGCGCCCGTGCCCCAGGCGGCGGTGGCGCGCATCATCGTCGTGAGCTGCTGCGAGACGGACGGAGACAGCGTGCGCGAGGCCTTCGCCAACTGCCGGTCGTCCAGGGACTGCGGGACGATGACCGGCTGGCGGAAGGTGCCGGTGCGGGCGGTGGCGGTGACGGACGCCATGTTGAGGGCGTTCATCTGGACCGTGCCCTGGCCGATGTACTGGGCGGCGGCCTCCCCCTGCACTTCCTCCGGCACGCTGCCGTCGGTCGTGACGACCCCGGTCTTCCAGTCCAGACCGATCCCGAAGACCTCCCGCGCCTCCTTGGCGAGCGCCGAGTCGTCGTCGACGTCGTCGATCAGCTTGACGAAGGCGGTGTTGCAGGACCTGGCGAAGCTCTGCGTGAACGTGGAGCCGTCCGGCAGCGAGAAGTGCTCCAGGTTGTGGATCGTGCGGGTGTAGTACCGGGCTTCCTTGGGGCACTCCGCCGCCCCGTTCGCCGTGACCAGGCCCTTCTCCAGCAGCATCGCCGCCGTCATGATCTTCAGCGTGGAGCCGGGCGCCTGCTTCCCCTGCATCGCCGCGTTGAACCCGGTCGCCGGGTTGTTGGCCACCGCGCGGATCGCCCCGGTGGACGGTTTCACCGCGACCACCGAGGCCTGCGCGTACTTCTTCACCGCCCGCTCGGCCGCCGCCTGCGCGCCCGCGTCCAGCGTCGTCTGCACCTTGCCGGGCTTGCCCTTGGAGAGGGTCAGCAGGTTGACGTCCGGCTGGGTCTCGTCGGCGGGCTCGATCCACGTCTCGATACCGGCCGAACCGCCCGCGCTCTGACCGTACTTCTCGCGCAGCGTGTCCAGGATCGGCCCGAGCGAGGGGTACTTCTCCTTGGTCAGCACCGTCCCGTTGTGGTCGACGGCCTCGATCGTCGGCGTCGAGGACTCGCCGGTCCTCAGCGTCGCGCCCTCCGTCAGCTGCGGGTGCACGACCGTGGGGGCCCAGTCGACCAGGGCCTTGCCCGTCGTCAGGCCGCGGACCACGGTCAGCTCCGAGGCGTACGACAGCGGCTTCGACCTGCCCTCGTACGCGACGGTGGCCTTGACCGTGTACGGCACCTTCGTGCCGACGGCCGGGCCGGGGGTGACCTTCACCTTGCCGATGTGGGCGTCCTCGCCGTACGAGGCGAGCACCGGCTCCGCGCCCGCCTCGTTGTTGGTGAGGAGAGCCGCGGCCTCGGCGTCCCCGGCCGCCCACGCGTCGAAGAAGCCCTTGGACGTCTCCGCTATCTCCTGCGCACTCGGCGGTCCCGTCTTCACCTTCGAGGACTCCGACGCGTTGCGCGTACCGCCGTCCCCGCCGCCCGTGTCCCCGAGCATGCTGTACGCCCCGTAACCGATCCCACCGGCCACCAGGACGAACGCTCCGCCGATCACGGCGACCTTCGCTCCACTGCGCATCCCGCAGTCCCCCTCCCCAGGAGAGCCCCTTGAACATGTTCAAGGGGCAACTGTGAGGAACCCTAAGGGGTTGTGGCGGACCGTGAGGGCGTTGTTACCGGACCGGAATGCGTGGCCGGAAGGCGCTCTCTCCGCCGTGTGATGGAGGACCGTCGTGGGCAGACTGGTCGGGAATGCGCGGGGAGCGAGCGTCGGGGGGCGTGCGGGATGGGCACACGGGGGCGTGCGGCGGTGGACCGGTGACGGCCTATCACATCAAGCGTCTGCCGCCCGGGATCCTGCCCGAAGGCGATGGCGACACCTGGTCCGTGACCGGAGACGGCGCGGTCACCCGGCTCTCCGGCGGCGTCGCCATCTGGCGCGTGGCCGACGCCGAACGATGGCGGAAGGCGGGGGTCCCGGCCGCGCTCACCCCGCTCGTGGGCGGCTGGATCCTCGCCGCCCTGGTCGTGGCGGCGTACATCCTGCTGTTCGGGCTCTCGTCCGCGTCCGGGGCCTGGGGCGGCGGTCCCGGGGACGGCACGGACTGGCTGCGCTACCCGGGCGTGCTCCTGATGACCGCCCTGCCGCTCTGGTACCGGTACGTCCCGGTCGCGGCCGTTCCGGCGGCGCTGTACGTCGCGGTGGAGGCGGGCCTGTCCCTGGCCTCGCGCGAAGACTCCGACCGGGTGGGGACCGCCGGCCACCTGGTCGTCCTCGCCGCCTGCGCCGTGGCGGTCACGGGCAGCTGCCTGCGGCTGCGGGCCCGGCGCCGACAGCGGGCCCTGGCCCTCGCCGCGGCCGGAAAGCGTCGCTTCCCGCTGCCCGAGGGCGCCCCGGAGTCGGACGGCCACCGCGGCCACGCACAGGTCTACCTCGGGCTGGCGCTCTGCCTGGTCGCCGTCGGCATCCTCACCGATGGCCTGATCCAGGACCTGACCTCGGCCGGTGTCCCGTACGACGCCCTCGGGCAGCAGCGCATCGGTCTGGTGCTGCTCGTGGCCGGCACGACCTTCGGCGGCTGGGGTCAGCTCGCCCACCGGGCGGCGCGGCGGCTGTTCGAGGAGGAGCAGCCGGCCCTGATCGTGGGCGTCCGGGCCGGGGCGGACGGACGCCACTGGGTGTGCGCGGACGCCCGCACCCGCACGGCGCGGCCCCTGGTCGCCTACGTCCCCCGCAAGCGCGACACCCGCGCCATGACGCGGCTGCTGGGCAGCGGCTCGGCGTACGGGGTGGGGAACGGGCACCACGACATCGACCCGAGGCACGAGCCGTTCGAAGCGGTTCTGTACGGCACCCTCGCCGAGGGCGACGAGGTCGTCCTCGCCTACGCCTGCGCCGAATACCACCGCCAGAAGGAGATGGGGCGGATGTACGAGACCGTGACCACCGCCCCGCTCCGTCCGGGCGGCCGCCACGGGCTGGGCCCCTGGGAACCGGCGGACGGCCCCGCCCGGCAGCGCGAGCGACTCCGCGAGGGCCGGGAGCGGGCGGAACGCTACCGGGCGGCGCAACGCGAGGCGGAGGAGCGCCGCAGGAACCCACCGCCCCGCCCGTCGCCCCGGGCGAGCGGGAACGACTCCGGCCGCCGGCACGACGGGGGCGGCTGCGGCTCCAGCTGCGGGTCGAGCTGCGGCGGCGGCTGCGGGGGCGACTGAGCCGACGGGGCGCCGCCGAGGAGCCCCGGGCGCCGGCGGGCCGGCGGGCCGGCCCGCTACTGCGCCCAGTCGAAGACGTCCGACTCCAGGTCGATCTGTGCGATGCCGCCGCCGAGGTTGAGCCCGCCGACGCCGTCCTCCAGCTCGAACACATAGGGGGTCAGCCCATCCGGCATCCCCTGGCAGGGCATCACCGTGCCGCCGAGGTGGGAGATTCCCTCGACGGAGGACCAGAACGCCTCGAGCTTCTCGTCGTCCGAGGACCAGGCGGCCGCATAACCGCCCGCCCCGTCCTCCGACGGGGCGATGCCGGTGTTCGGGTCGCCGGTGCGCTCGCCGAGCCAGACCGTGGTCTCGGGGGCGCTGTCGTCCCAGGCGTTCTGGCCGCGGCTGTACCGGTCACCGAGCCCGGCGGGCCGGATGTCGGCCGGGGGATCGACGCGCGGCGCGGCGAACTCCTCGGCGGTGAGCCACAGGAGCGCGTGCGCGCCGCCGATGAGGTCCTCCAGGTCCTGCTGTCGGGGATGGCGTGCCGCCGCCGTCGCGGCCACCGCCGCGAAGAACGGATCGGCGGCCTGCTCCGCGGTGGGCGCGGTGCCCTCCAGCAGCTCGGCGACGCCCTCGATGTCGTCGGCGACATGGTCGTCGGCGTGGAAGAAGGCGATGGCCACCAGGTCTGCGCCCTTGCGCCGGTAGTCCTCGGGCAGTTCGAGGGTGATGACATGGGTCATCGGCAGTCCGGTGACGGGACTCCGGGGCCACCCGGCCGGCTCGATGCCGGGCGCACGGCCGCCGCACCACCCGGCGACGCGGGCGTCGGGCAGATCGATCCCGACGGTCTTGCCGGGCCGGACCGACAGCTCGTCCGCGGATTCCCCGAACCCCAGGTCGTACGCCTTCACTTTGATGCCTTCCGTTCGAACGATGGCGCTCAACGTACGCGAGGGGGCCCTGGTTGCCGACAGCAGGCAGCCGGGACCGGTCCGGTGTGCCGACATCACCCCTGAATTCACCCCCGGCGACCCGTCTACCCTGCTCGAACACGAGCAGGCACGAGCAGGCACGAGGACCACGGAACGTCGGCTCGGTGCCGATGGGCGGGAGGAGAGTCGGTTGGCCGGCGAAGCGAACGTGGGCGCGCCCGGAGCGCACCCTCCGGCGAACGCGGGCGCGGGCGCGTCCGGCGGCGGCGCGCAGCACCTGGGGCCGCGCGCGTCCCTGGTGATGTCGCTGGCCCTCGGGCTGCTGCTGGGCGCGCTCTCGGTGCTGGTGATGTTCCCGGCGGCTCAGCACCTGCGCTCCCTCCAGGGCGGCGAGCGGGCTCAGGCGACCCTGCACACCAGCGGCGCGTGCATGACGGGCCAGTGCGAGGTGGAGTTCGAGGCCGGTGGGCGGACCGTGGTGGTGGATCTTCCGGTGGGCAGCGGAGGGGGCAAGAGCTCCGTCGGCGCGACCATGACCGTCCGGTACCAGGCGGACGACCCGCGGGTGGTCGCCCGTGAGGACGACGTCGGGGGCGGCGGCGCGCTCGTGCTGGCGTGGATGGCGGCCGCCGGTGCGCTGTTCTTCCTGACCCTTTCGGTGGTGGCCGCGATATTCCTGGCGCGACAGCGGCGAACATCATCGACGCCGTGATGCGTGAGCGCTGAATCGGTGGGCACAAGGACGAACGCAACGAGTTCTGGCGGACATTCGGCACCGGGACGAACCGATGGGTGCACTGCAGCCGTTGTGAATACAGGTGCACACGCCTAATCGAACTTGACGATGGGATTCAACGTGATCATTCTCGGACTTCTTCTGCTCATAGTCGGCTTTCTTATCGGGATGTCGCTGCTGACCACGGTCGGCGGCATCCTCATCGTGGTCGGCGCCATCCTGTGGATTCTGGGCGCGACCGGCCGCGCGGTCGGTGGGCGAAAGCATTTCTTCTAGTCCGCCGGCGCCATGGGCGATCCATGGCCGAACGACGGTTTCCCCTGCGGGTGGGCCGCGACGGAATGGCGTCGCGGCCCACCCGCACGTCAAAAAGGGGGGCCGGTCAACTGCCGTGGCGGCCGACCCGAGTTCCTACACCCACGTGTCCAGCCACATCCGGTCCCGCCACAGGTCCTCGGGAATCGACGTCCCGGTGTACAGGGGCCAGAAATAGATGAAGTTCCAGATGATCAGGAGCACCAGCACGCCCGCCGCGATCGCGCCCAGCGTGCGGCGGCGTTCGCCGGTGGGGTCCTGGGCGGTGAGGCCCAGTTCGGCCCGTGCCCCCGTGCCCGCCGCCGGGCCCACGATCGCGCCCAGCATCATCGTGACCGCCAGGCAGAGGAACGGCACGAACACCACCGCGTAGAAGAGGAAGATCGTGCGCTCCTGGTAGAAGAACCAGGGCAGCCACCCCGCCACCACACCGCAGGCGATCGCGCCCGCCCGCCAGTCGCGGCGGAAGAACCAGCGCCAGACGACATATGCGAGGGCGAAGCACGCCAGCCACCACAGCAGCGGGGTGCCGATGGCGAGGACCTCGCTGGCGCACTTGCCGGTCGCCGACTCCTTGCAGCCGGCCTGTTCCTCGTAGAAGTACGACACGGGCCGGCCCAGCACGAGCCAGCTCCAGGGGTTCGACTCGTAGGTGTGGCCGGAGGTCAGGCCCACGTGGAAGTCGTACACCTGGTTCTCGTAGTGCCACAGGCTGCGCAGCCAGTCCGGCAGGAAGGACCAGCCGGAGTCCTTGCCCTCGGTGGCCGCCCAGTTGCGGTAGTAGCCCTTGTCCGTGACGATCCAGCCGGTCCAGGAGGCGATGTACGTGACGATCGCCACCGGGACCGTGGAGAAGAAGGCGGGGATCAGATCGCGGCGCAGCACGGCCCGGTAGGGGTGCACCGCACCCGCCGTGCGCCGTGCGCCGACGTCCCACAGGACCGTCATCAGGCCGAACGCGGCCAGGACGTAGAGGCCGTTCCACTTCGTGGCGAAGGCCAGTCCCAGCATCACGCCCGCCGCCAGACGCCACGGCCGCCACCCCAGGCGCAGGGTCTCCGCGACCCGGGCGTCCGGCCGCAGCACCCCCTCCTCGTCCACCGGCAGCCCGTCGGCGAGCCTGCGCCGGGAGTGGTCGCGGTCCGCCACCAGGCAGCCGAACGCGGCCAGCACGAAGAACATGACGATCAGGTCGAGCAGCGCGGTCCGGCTCATCACGAAGTGCAGGCCGTCCACCGCGAGGAGCAGGCCCGCCAGGCAGCCCAGGAACGTGGAGCGGAACAGCCGCCGGCCGATCCGGCAGAGGAGCAGGACGGAGAGCGTGCCGAGCACCGCCACCATGAAGCGCCAGCCGAACGGCGTGAAGCCGAACAGCTGCTCACCGAAGCCGATGATCCACTTGCCGACCGGCGGGTGCACCACATAGCCCGGGTCGGTCGGGATGGGGACGGAGGACGGATCCTTCAGGATCAGCTTGTCGACGTCCTTGGGCCAGGAACCCTCGTACCCCTGGTTGACCAGCGCCCACGCGTCCTTCGCGTAGTACGTCTCGTCGAATATCACCGCGTGCGGCTGGTCCAGCTTCCAGAACCGCAGCAGCCCCGCGACCAGGGTCACCAGCAGCGGACCGCCCCAGCCGGACCACCGCACCAGCCGGTCGGCGACGTGCGGGGGGATCGCGAGCACCGACCACATCTGCCGTCCCGGCCGGGTGTACGGCGGGTCCAGCCGGTCGCGGAGGGAGGTCTCCGGGCGGGGGACATGGCCGAAGCGGCGCAGCCGCCGTTGCCAGGAGGTCGGCTGTTCGCCGAGCGGGTCCCCGGCGTCTTGGCCCCGCTGGGTCTCGGGTGCGGTACTCGTCACCGCGCCATCGTAGGGAACGCATCTGTGCGAAGGGTGCTGCCCGTGCTGCGAGGATGGCTGATGTGACTGGAACGACTGGAACGCTCGTGCTCGCAGGGACCCCCATCGGTGACGTGGCGGACGCCCCGCCACGCCTGGCCGCCGAACTGGAGCGGGCCGACGTCGTCGCCGCCGAGGACACCCGGCGGCTGCGCCGGCTCACCCAGGCGCTCGGCATCCACACCTCGGGGCGTGTCGTCTCCTACTTCGAGGGGAACGAGTCCGCCCGTACGCCGGAGCTGGTGGAGGCCCTGACCGGGGGCGCGCGGGTCCTGCTCGTCACGGACGCCGGCATGCCGTCCGTCTCCGACCCCGGCTACCGGCTCGTCGCCGCCGCGGTGGAGCAGGACATCCGCGTCACCGCCGTGCCGGGGCCGTCCGCCGTGCTCACCGCGCTCGCGCTCTCCGGGCTGCCCGTGGACCGCTTCTGCTTCGAGGGGTTCCTGCCCCGCAAGGCCGGTGAGCGGCTCTCCAAGCTCCGTGAGGTCGGGGACGAGCGGCGCACGATGGTCTTCTTCGAGGCCCCGCACCGGCTCGACGACACCCTCGCCGCCATGGCGGAGGTCTTCGGCGCCGAGCGCCGCGCCGCCGTGTGCCGGGAGCTGACCAAGACGTACGAGGAGGTCAAGCGCGGTCCGCTCGGCGAGCTGGCCGTGTGGGCCGCCGACGGGGTGCGGGGGGAGATCACCGTCGTCGTGGAGGGTGCGACCGACTCCGGCGACGAGGGACTGGACGCCGAGGAGCTCGTGCGGCGCGTGCGGGTGCGCGAGGAGGCGGGGGAGCGGCGCAAGGAGGCCATCGCCGCCGTTGCCGTCGCTGCCGGGCTGCCCAAGCGGGACGTCTTCGACGCGGTGGTGGCCGCCAAGAACGCGGAGAAGGCCCCGCCGAAGCCGTAGGGCTCAGGGGGTTTCCGTCAGCAGGCCGTACGCCGTCGCCACGAAGGTGTCCGCCCGGTGCACCCGCCGCGTCGCCGTCGCCGCCACCGCCAGTCCCGTGTCCGGGCGGAAGCCCAGGAACGCCTGCTGGCCGAGCGTGGCTCCGGCGTGGAAGAGGACCGGACCGTACGGGGACGGGTGGTGGAACCAGGTGAGCGTGTGGGTGTGCGCGTGCCGCAGGCCCCGCCGCAGCAGGGGGCGTCCGACCTCCGCCAGGGCGGCGGCCAGGGTGGGGTCCAGGGGTTCTGCCGGGCTCCCCGGCCCGCCCGGATGCGCCTCCAGGAACGTCAGCAGGTCCAGCGGTGTCGCCCGGACCGCGCCCGCCGCCGTGAAGCCCCCGGTGTCCAGTGCGGGCACCGGCGTGCCGTCCCGGCGGTGGCCCACCGCCCCGGTGCCCTCCGGGCCGGGGCGCACCCGGGTCGCGGCCAGGCGCAGCGGGGCCAGCACCTGCTGGTGCAGCAGGACCTCCCAGGGCGTCCCGGTGGCCGCCGCCAGGGTGTGGCCGAGGACCGAGACGGCGAAGTTCGAGTAGTGCCAGCGGGTACCGGGCCGGTGGCGCGGCCGGGCCCGCAGGAAGGCCCGGACCACCCGGTCGGCCGGGTAGCCGCCGTAGGGATCGGTGGACCAGCGGGGCACCGCCTGCGGGTAGAAGTCGGCGGGCAGGCCCGGCAGCCCCGAGGTGTGGGTGAGCAGATGGCGCAGGGTGATCCGGCGCACCGCCGGGTGCACCGGGAAGCCCGGGGCCAGCAGGTCCGCCGCCCGGTCCGCGTACCGCACCCGGCCCTGGGCGACCAGCCGGGCCAGCAGCAGCCCCGCGTACGGCTTCGACGCCGAGCCCAGCTCGTACCCCATCAGCTCGCGGGGGACCGGGCCCGGCTCCACGCTCCCGCCGGTGTGAACGGTGCGCACCCCGTGCCGGCTGACCGCGAGCACCAGGTCCGGGGCGTCGACCCGCCCGGCCGCCTCAGCCAGGAGGCGGGCGGTGGCCGGGCAGCCGGGGGCGGCCACCGGCGCGGCCGTCACGTCGGTCATGCCGGGGCCGGTGCGGCGCTGAGCCCGGACAGGGCGCGGGACATCGCGAGCGCCGAGGCGAACGCGGCCACCAGCGTCGGGTGGTAGACGAGGTCGAACACCGACTCCTCGTCCCCTTCCGGCATCCCGCCGACCACCGGCATCGCCCCGTCCGGCTGCTGGGCCTGCGCGAAGCCCTGCCAGGCCGCCGGGTCCAGGGTCGGTTCGGGCAGCGCGGCGTCGACCACCAGCAGTTCGCCCAGCAGGTCCCAGCGCTTCAGGTCCAGCCAGTCGTCCAGCCAGACCGGCAGCCACAGCGCCAGATACTCGGCGATGTCGGCGGGGAGCCCGCCCGGCTTCTCGCCCCAGTCGGTGAGGTGGAAGACCGTGTGGGTGATGTCGTAGCCGATGTGGCCCTCGACGGTCCACGGCTCCGGCCGCCGCGCCAGCCAGGTGTGCGCCAGCGCCGCCGTCTCCGGAACGCTCGGCTCCGCACCGAAGCGCCGCTCGATCGCGCTCAGCCCCAGCCGCCGCACCGGCAGCACCTCCAGCGCCCCCCAGCTGGCGAGGCGGTGGTTGAGCCGGATCGCGGACTCCAGGTCCGGCTGCCGGTAGCCCAGCTCCCGGAACGGTACGTAGACCTCCAGCGGCACCGGCGAGAGCGGCTCGCGCCGCTGCCCCTCCAGCAGCCGCACCCCGGAGCCCAGCAGTTCGTGCCAGGCGTGGTCCAGGAGCTTGTGCGCGAGCGAGGACTGCTGTGAGCCGGCCACGCCCTCGCGGAAGATGACCTTGCCGATCAGCGCCAGCTCGCCCAGCGGTTTGAACCGGTCCAGCATCCCCGCCTCCGGGGACGGGTCGGCCTCCAGCCGGAACCCCTCCCGGTGTTCGTACAGCCAGCCCAGGGCCTTGGCCCCGACGTCGTGGATCTGCTGGATGCCGCTGCTCATGCGGTCCGCCTTTCCCGGCCGGGCACGGCCTCGCCGGTCCCCCGCAGCGACCTCAGGGACAGGGCCGCGGCGAAGGCCGTCACGAGCGTGGAGTGATAGCAGTCGATGAAGGGGTACGGGTCCGGGCCGGCGTCCGCCGGGGCCGGTGGGCCGGTCTCCGGGACGCAGCCGCTCGGATGCTGTACGCCGGCGAGCACCGGCCACACCGCGTCCAGCAGCTCCAGCGGAGCCGGGCCCGGCAGCGAGGCGGCCACCGCGAGCAGCTCGCCGGTGAGGTCCCACTGCCCGCTCTCCAGACAGCCGTCGGCCCAGGCGGGCAGCCAGGTCCGCAGATAGCCGTCGATCTTCCCCGGCACCCGGTCCGGCATCCGGCCCCAGTCGGTGAGGTGGAAGACGGTGTGCGTGAGCGCGTAGCCGGAGGGGCCCTCGAACATCCACGGCTCCGACAGGCCGCCGAGCCAGGTCCGGGCCAGGACCGCACCGGCGTCGGTGTGGGTCAGCACGCCGACCCGCCGCTCGGAGTTGACCAGGCCCAGCTGACGGTTGGCGTGCTGCTCGGTGTGGGCCCAGGCGCGGGTCGCGGTGAGCGGGCGGGCCAGCGCCTCGAAGCCCTCGTGGCGCAGCCCGTATCCGGCGAAGGCGGCGTAGATCTCGTACGGGTACGCGGCGAACGGCTCGGCGCGCAGCAGCTCCAGGAGCAGCTCGCCCGCCGCCACCTGCTCCCAGGCGTAGGCGACGAGGTCCCCGGCCAGCTCGTGCTCCGGGGCGCCGGGGGCGGTGGCGCGGCGGATCGTGGAGCCGAGCTGGGCCAGTTCGCCGAGCGGTTTGAGCGTGGAGTTGACCTGGGTGTGGGGCTCCAGGACGTCATCGGGGAGCGTGAAGTGCGTCCGGTGCGCGTCGGTCCAGGCGAGGGCGGCGCGCAGGACACCGGGCAGGACCGCGAGCGCGGCCCCGGGGTCCGGGCCCGGACCCGGGCGGCTGCCGGGCCGCGGGCCGCCCTGCGGGCCCTGTGCCGCGGTCGTCGTCGTCACGGTGCTCCCGCCTCGGCCATCAGCCGTGCGGCCCGGACGTGCAGGGTGACGCGGGGGTCGTGGCCGCCCATCAGCTCGACGAAGTCGAGGCCGCGCTCCAGGCCGAGGGTGGCCGGTTCGCCGCCGACGGCCGCGAGCCAGCGGCCCGCGCCCGCCGCCTGGAGCCAGTCGCGCCGCCGGACCGCGCGGACGAAACCGCGCGACAGGTCGACCGCCCGGGTCGCCGCGGCCCGCCGCACGGCCGACGGGGCGGCCGGGACGGCGAGCGGCGCGAGCACCGAGAGCTGGTGGGTGAACGCCTGCCAGGGAGCCTCCTCCAGCCAGGCGGCGTCGGGCTCCTCGTACGTCCCGGGGTACGTCCCGGGAGTGCCCCGCACGCCGGGGGAGCCGGGGGACGGGGCCGCCATCCGCTGGAGCGTGGAGATCATGTGCCAGTGGCTCCAGGCCGTGGCGGCCGGGGCGTCGGGCTTCGGCGGGAATTCCCGCACCGCCCGGTCGAGTACGGCGACGTCCCCCGGATGCGGATGACGTCCGTACAGAACACTGGGCAGCAGCAGGTCGGCCCCGATGACCCGTGCCGCCGCGATTCCGGTCCGATTCTCCTCGTCGATTCCCGCCGCGCCGCACACCGTGGCGAGGTGGTCCCCGCTCCGAAGAGCGAGGACCACCTCTGTTGCCAGGTCATGCACGGCGCCCGCCAGGGGCGACGAGGCATGTGTCTGGTCCATGTGCCGGCGACTAGCCCTTCTTCGGGCGCGGGGTCGGAGGCGAGAGCAGCAGGGCGCCGCCGCCCGCGAGAAGCGCGAGGTAGGCGCACTCGCGGGAGTCGCGATACAGACCTTCGACCTCGCCCGGGTTGAGAGCCGCGTCGAGGTCGAGCTCGATGTCGGTGGCAGTGGTGTCCGTGGTGAACATGGGTTGTTCCCCGTCCTGTGGGAAATGGGGTGGACGTAATGAGTGAAAAGGAGGAATGGAGGTGCCGCAAATCGGCGCGGGGCATCCGGGGAAATCGAGTATTCAATTGAATGGTGAATTCATGTGGGGCGGGTGGGGTGAAAGCCCGGGAATTCGGGGAAGAAGAAGGGTGTGGGCGGGGGTGGTGCGCGGGCGCGTTCACGATCCGCGCCGGGCGTGGACGGGGCGCTCGGTGGCCCGGCGGTCACGCGCTGTCCTGTCGTGGTCCTGCCCTGCGCCATGCGGCGGCAAAGGGCGGCAAAAGGAGGCCAAGAACGCATCAACAATGGCTCTGAGCTGGTGCGTCCGTCCGGGTGCAGGTGTCCACTGGAAGGGACGGGCCACCCGTTCGAAACCCTCGTGCGGGTCGGCCGTCCCCGGAGCGTTCGACCGGCGGACAAGAGGAGCAGGCATGAGCGAGATCGCAGCGACCACTGTCCATGAGGCGTATGCCTTCGCCTGCATGAAGTGCGGGTACGGCTGGGAGCAGTCCTACGAGATAGAGCACCATGTCGACGTCCACGGCCATGCCTTCGTCGTCTACACGGTGGGCGGCGAGCGCGTGCCGTCCCCGCTCTCCACGCCCACCTGCACGAACTGCGGAGGACACGTGGTGCGCATCATGCGGGCGGGGCGGGTCGCCGGTGTCCAGGAGTTGCTCCGCAAGCAGCAGGCCCCGCGCGGCGCGGAGGCCGCCGGGGAGGACCGGGCGGTGTCGTCCGCCGCCGCCCCGGTGCCCCGTCGGCGGCTGACCAGCCTGCTCCACCCCTTCCACCGCAGGTGACCCTGTCCGCTGCCACCGCAGGTCACCTCCTCCACCGCAGGTGACGCGGCGGCGCGGGGCCCTCGTAGAGTCGTCGGCATGAGCCGTACCGAAGCCCCGCCGCTGCCCGAGCCCCTGCGGGTTCCGGTCGCCGACTCCCACACCCACCTGGACATGCAGGACGCCACCGTCGAGGAGGCCCTCGCCAGGGCCGCGGCGGTGAACGTGACGGCCGTCGTCCAGGTGGGCTGCGACGTGGCCGGCTCCCGCTGGGCCGCCGAGACCGCGGCCGCCCACCGCGCCGTCCACGCCTCGGTCGCCCTGCACCCCAACGAGGCCCCGCGCATCGTCCACGGATACGTCGGGGTCGCTGACGGCACCGCCCGGCAGGGCGCCCGGGAGCCCGGCGGCAAGGCGGCGCTGGACGACGCCCTCGCGGAGATCGACGCGCTGGCCGCCCTGGACCAGGTGCGCGGGGTCGGCGAGACGGGTCTGGACTTCTTCCGCACCGGCCCCGAGGGGGTCGCCGCCCAGGAGGAGTCCTTCCGGGCCCACATCGAGATCGCCAAGCGGCACGGCAAGGCCCTGGTCATCCACGACCGGGACGCGCACGCGGACGTCCTGCGGGTCCTGGCGGACGCGGGCGCACCCGAGCGGACCGTGTTCCACTGCTACTCCGGCGACGCCGACATGGCCCGGATCTGCGCACGGGCCGGGTACTTCATGTCCTTCGCGGGCAACGTGACCTTCAAGAACGCCCAGCCGCTGCGCGACGCGCTCGCCGTCGCCCCCGCCGAGCTGGTCCTCGTCGAGACGGACGCCCCTTTCCTCACCCCCGCCCCGTACCGCGGACGGCCCAACGCGCCGTACCTCATTCCGGTCACGCTCCGTGCCATGGCCGAGGTGAAGGGGCTGGACGAGGACGTGCTGGCCGCCGCGGTCTACGACAACACGGCGCGGGCGTTCGATTTCTGACCCGCCGGCTCCGGCGCTCCGGCCGGACTCCGACCGGAACGCTGGGTAGTCGTGTCGCTTTGGAGAGTGACCGACGCTCCGCTATCGTCCCCGCGCACGACGAGGTGGCGGCGGGCGGATCTTCGGGAGCGGCGTGAGTACTTCGCAGGGCAGTCACCGGGCGGCGCGCGGCGGACCGCGTACGGCACTGGCGCCGCCGCCTCCCGCCCCGGTGCCGGCGGCGTTCCCCGGCGTGTTCCACGAGCAGCTGACCGTGGCGGAGGGATTCCGCGCGGAAGCGGGCGAAGAGCCCGCCGCCCGTGCCCCGGCGACCGCCGCCCACGCCCCGACGGTCGTCGACACCCCGCTCGTCACCCCCCTGGCCGCCCCGCTTGCCACCCCCCTCGTCCCCCTCGTCGTGCCACGGCAGGGTCCCGGCCGCGCCGACGTCCGGCGGGCCGCCAAGCGGCGCCGCACCCTCGTCGCGAACCCCCAGAACCTCAAGCGCCTCGTCCCGCAGGCCCTCGTCGTCGCCTTCCTGGCCGGCGGCACCACCGCGTTCGTCGCCCACGACAAGGCCGTCCGGCTGAGCGTCGACGGCGCCCCCCGGACCCTGCACACCTTCTCCGACGACGTCACCGAGCTCCTGGCGGAGGAGGGCGTCACCGTCGGCGCGCACGACGTCGTCGCCCCGGCCCCCGGCACCGGCCTCGCCCACGGCGACGAGGTCGTCGTCCGCCACGGACGGCCGATCACCCTCACCCTCGACGGCGTCCGCCGCCAGGTCTGGACGACCGCCGGCACCGTGGCGGAGGCCCTGCGCGAGTTCGGGATCCGGGCCGAGGGGGCGTACCTCTCCGCCGCCCGCTCCGCGCGGATCGCCCGCACCGGCCTGACCCTCACCGTCCGCACCGAGCGCACCGTGACCTTCATGGCCGACGGCCAGGAACGCACCCTGCGCACCAACGCCGCCACCGTCCGCGAGGCCCTCGCCGAGGCGGGCATCACCCTGCACGGGCAGGACACCACCTCGGTCGACCCCGTGGGCTTCCCGCGCGACGGCCAGACGATCTCCGTCATGCGGATCACCGACACCCGCGAGGTGCGCGAGGAGACCGTCCCGTACGCCGTCGAACGGAGCGAGGACCCCGAGCTGTTCCGGGGCACCGAGCTCGTCGAGCGGGCGGGCCGCAACGGAGTGCGCCGGGTCACGTACGCGGTGCGGACCGTCAACGGGGTCCGGCAGAAGCCGCGCAGGGCGGCCGAGGAACTGGTCCACCGGCCGGTCAGCCGCGTCGTGCGCACCGGCACCCGGCAGCGCCCCGACCCGGTCGCCGGGGCGGACGGGCTGAACTGGGGCGCGCTGGCCGCCTGCGAGTCCGGCGGACGCCCCGGCGCGGTCGACCCGAGCGGCACCTACGGCGGGCTGTACCAGTTCGACACCCGGACCTGGCAGGCGCTCGGCGGCAGCGGCCGGCCCCAGGACGCACCCGCCGCCGAGCAGACGTCCCGGGCGAAGAAGCTGTACGTGCAACGGGGGGCGAGTCCGTGGCCCCACTGCGGCCGTAGGCTTACCGGGTGAGCAGCACAGAGCCCGACGCCCTCCTGGGCCCCGCAGACATCCGCGACCTGGCCGCGAAGCTGGGCGTACGCCCCACCAAGCAGCGCGGTCAGAACTTCGTCATCGACGCCAACACCGTCCGCCGCATCGTGCGCACGGCCGAGGTCCGCCCGGACGACGTCGTCGTCGAGGTCGGCCCCGGGCTCGGCTCGCTGACCCTGGCGCTGCTGGAGGCGGCGGACCGGGTCGTCGCGGTCGAGATCGACGACGTCCTCGCGGCCGCCCTGCCCGCCACGGTGAACGCCCGGATGCCGCAGCGCGCCGACCGCTTCTCCCTGGTCCACTCGGACGCGATGCTGGTCACCGAGCTGCCGGGCCCGGCCCCGACCGCGCTCGTCGCGAACCTCCCGTACAACGTGGCCGTGCCGGTCCTGCTCACCATGCTGGAGCGGTTCGGGAGCATCGAGCGGACCCTCGTCATGGTCCAGGCCGAGGTCGCCGACCGGCTCGCCGCCCGCCCCGGCAACAAGGTCTACGGCGTGCCGTCGGTGAAGGCCAACTGGTACGCGGACGTCAAGCGCGCCGGGTCCATCGGCCGCACCGTCTTCTGGCCCGCCCCGAACGTCGACTCCGGCCTCGTCTCGCTGGTCCGGCGCACCGAACCGATCGCCACCACGGCTTCCCGAACCGAGGTCTTCGCGGTCGTGGACGCGGCCTTCGCCCAGCGCCGCAAGACGCTGCGCGCCGCGCTGTCCGGCTGGGCCGGCTCCGCGCCCGCCGCCGAGGCCGCGCTCGTCGCCGCCGGGATCTCGCCGCAGGCGCGCGGGGAGGCGCTGACGGTGCAGGAGTTCGCGGCCATCGCGGAGCACAAGCCGGAGGTCTCCCGATGAGCGCCGCCGTCACCGTCCGCGTCCCCGGGAAGGTCAACGTCCAGCTCGCCGTGGGCGCCGCCCGCCCGGACGGCTTCCACGACCTGGCCAACGTCTTCCTCGCCGTCGGCCTGTACGACGAGGTCACCGCGACCCCCGCCGACGCGCTGCGGATCACCTGCTCGGGCCCGGACGCCGCCCAGGTCCCGCTGGACACCACCAACCTCGTCGCCCGCGCCGCCCTCGCGCTGGCCGAGCGGTACGGCCGCACCCCCGCCGTGCACCTGCACATCGCCAAGGACATCCCGGTCGCGGGCGGCATGGCCGGCGGCAGCGCCGACGGGGCGGCCGCCCTGGTCGCCTGCGACGCCCTGTGGGGGACCGGCGCGAGCCGCGACGAACTCCTGGCCATCTGCGCGGAGCTGGGCAGCGACGTGCCGTTCAGCCTGGTCGGCGGGGCCGCGCTCGGCACCGGACGCGGCGAGAAGCTGACCTCGATCGAGGTCGGCGGAGCCTTCCACTGGGTCTTCGCGGTGGCGGACGGCGGACTGTCCACGCCCGCCGTGTACGGGGAGTTCGACCGGCTCACGGCAGCGGCACAGGTCCCCGAACCGGCCGCCTCACCCGCGCTGCTCGCCGCCCTGCGCTCCGGCGACCCGGGCGCACTCGCCGGGGCCCTGAGCAACGACCTCCAGCCCGCCGCGCTCTCCCTGCGCCCCTCCCTCGCGGACACGTTGGCGGCGGGCACGGAAGCGGGGGCCCTGGCCGCGCTGGTCTCCGGATCCGGGCCGACGACGGCGTTCCTGGTCCCCGACGAGGAGACGGGCCGGAAGGTCGCCGACGCGCTGCTGGCGTCCGGGACGTGCCGCAACGCGCGCACGGCGGTGTCGCCCGCGCCGGGCGCCACGGCGATCTGACCCCGCACGCACCCCCCCGGCACCCTTCGCACGTCCCCCGTCCCCCGCCCCCCTCGTACTCATCCCGGATCTGAGTACGGTCGCGGTGCCGCGCCCCGCCCGGTCCGCGCGACCGTACGTCCATGGGATCAAGTGTTCGCGAACTGGCCGGGACGACGCCCGTCACCCGGGACCGCTACGTCGACCTCCTGCGGGTCGCCTCGCTGGCCGCGGTCGTGCTCGGCCACTGGCTGATGGCCGCCGTCACCCCGGACGGGGTGGGCAACCTGCTCGCCCTCGTCCCGGCGCTCCAGCCGCTGACCTGGCTGCTCCAGGTGATGCCGGTGTTCTTCTTCGTCGGCGGCTTCTCGCACGCGCTGTCCTACCGCTCCCTGCTCCGCAAGCGCCCCGGCGGCTCCACGGACTCCGTCTACTCCGCGTTCCTGCGGGCCCGGCTCCAGCGGCTGCTGCGCCCGACCACGGTCTTCGTCCTGGTGTGGGGCGCGGCGGCGCTGCTGGTCCAGCTGCTCGGCGGGGGCGGCGGGCTGACCGGCGTCACCCTGCGCATGGTGACCCAGCCGCTCTGGTTCATCGGGATCTACCTGGCGATGGTGGCGTTCACCCCGCCGCTGCTGAGGCTGCACGAGCGGTACGGCTGGGGGGCCTTCGCCGCCCTGGCGGGCGCGGCCGCCGCCGTGGACGTCCTGCGGTTCGCGGCCGGCGTGCCCTACGTCGAGTTCCTCAACTTCGCGTTCGTCTGGCTGGCCGTCCACCAGCTCGGCTTCCTGCGCGCCGACGGCCGCATCCGCCGCCCCGCCCTCCTCGCCGGGGCGGGCCTGGTCACCGCCTGCACCCTGGTGGCGTTCGGCCCGTACCCGCTGTCGATGGTCGGGATGCCCGGCGAGAAGGTCAGCAACATGGCCCCGCCCACCCTCGCCCTGCTCTGCCACGGCCTCTGGCTCGTCGGCGCGGTCGAACTGCTCCGCGCCCCGGCGGCCCGCCTGCTGGAGCGCCCCCGGGTCTGGCGCACGGTGGTGGCGGCCAACGGGGTGGCGATGACCGCGTTCCTCTGGCACCTCACGGCGATGTTCGGGGTGTACGGGGCGCTGCTCGCCCTCGACGTGCCCCTGCCCGAACCGGCCACCGCCGCCTGGTGGGCCCAGGTCCCGCTGCGGATCGCGTTGGCGGCGGCCCTCACCGCCGGGCTCGTCGCGGTCTTCCGCACCTTCGAACGCCCGGCCTTCGGGGCCCCCGGAACCACGGCGGCCCCGGGCGCCGGCCCCCTCGCCGCACTCGGCGCGACGCTGTGTCTGCTCGGTGTGCTGGGCCTGTCCATGGTCGGCTTCGGCGGCCTGCTGGACGGCCGCACGGCCCTGCTGATCGCGATCCCGGTCAGCGCCCCGGTGGCCGTCGCGATGACCCTGGGCGGCTGGCTGCTGGTGGAGCGGGCGGGGCGGGGGCCCGCCGTACCGGCCGGGATGCAGCGGCCGTAGTGATACCGGCAGGCGGCGACGCGGACGACGGGTCCCACACGAACTTCACTCCGCACGTTCCGGTACCGTGCCGCCGCCGCTCTCCAGGCCGCACGACCGGCCGCCCTCCACCGCGCCGTACCCTGGGAAGGTCGATCAACCCCCTAGGCAGGAGCGAAATGGCCGTCAATCTGGTCAATGTCGAGCAGGTCAGCAAGGTGTACGGCACCCGTGCCCTGCTCGACGGTGTATCCCTCGGGGTGTCCGAGGGCGACCGGATCGGTGTCGTGGGCCGTAACGGCGACGGCAAGACCACCCTCATCCGGATGCTCGCCAAGCTGGAGGACGCGGACACCGGACGCGTCACCCACAACGGCGGACTGCGTCTCGGCGTCCTCACCCAGCACGACTCCCTGGACCCGGCGAAGACCATCCGCCAGGAGGTCATCGGCGATCTGGCCGACCACGAGTGGGCGGGCAGCGCCAAGATCCGCGACGTCCTGACCGGGCTCTTCGGCGGGCTCGCGCTGCCCGGCTTCGAGCACGGCCTCGACACCGTGATCGCCCCGCTCTCCGGCGGCGAGCGCCGCCGCATCGCGCTGGCCAAGCTCCTCATCGACGAGCAGGATCTGATCGTCCTCGACGAGCCCACCAACCACCTCGACGTCGAGGGCATCTCCTGGCTCGCCGGCCACCTGCGGACCCGCCGCTCCGCCCTCGTCTGCGTCACCCACGACCGGTGGTTCCTCGACCAGGTCTGCACCCGCATGTGGGACGTCCAGCGCGGCAGCGTCCACGAGTACGAGGGCGGCTACAGCGACTACGTGTTCGCCCGCGCCGAGCGCGAGCGGATCGCCGCCACCGAGGAGTCCAAGCGGCAGAACCTCATGCGCAAGGAGCTGGCCTGGCTGCGCCGCGGCGCCCCCGCCCGTACCTCCAAGCCGCGCTACCGCATCGAGGCCGCCAACGAGCTCATCGCCGACGTGCCGCCGCCGCGCGACACCAGCGAGCTGATGAAGTTCGCCAACGCCCGCCTCGGCAAGACCGTGTTCGACCTGGAGGACGTGACCGTCCAGGCCGGACCCAAGACCCTGCTCACGCACCTCACCTGGCAGCTCGGCCCCGGCGACCGGATCGGCCTGGTCGGCGTCAACGGCGCGGGCAAGACCTCGCTGCTGCGCGCGCTCGCCGAGGCCTCCCGCAGTCAGGGCGAGGAGCAGCCGGCCGCCGGGAAGGTCGTCGTCGGCAAGACCGTCAAGCTCGCCTACCTCTCCCAGGAGGTCACCGAGCTGAACCCGAACCTCCGGGTCCTGGAAGCCGTCCAGCAGGTGCGCGACCGGGTCGACCTCGGCAAGGGCCGGGAGATGACCGCCGGCCAGCTCTGCGAGCAGTTCGGCTTCACCAAGGAGAAGCAGTGGACGCCCGTCGGCGACCTCTCCGGAGGTGAGCGCCGCCGGCTCCAGATCCTGCGGCTGCTGATGGACGAGCCCAACGTCCTCTTCCTCGACGAGCCCACCAACGACCTCGACATCGAGACCCTGACCCAGCTGGAGGACCTCCTCGACAGCTGGCCCGGGTCGATGATCGTGATCTCCCACGACCGGTTCTTCATCGAGCGGACCACGGACCGGGTCATGGCGCTCCTCGGCGACCGCGCCCTGCGGATGCTGCCGCGCGGGATCGACGAGTACTTGGAGCGCCGGCAGCGGATGGAGGAGGCGGTCACCCCCTCCGCCGCGGCCCCCCGTCCGTCCGGGGCCCCCGCCGCCGTCCCCGCCGTCTCGGCGCAGGAGGCCCGCGCCGCGAAGAAGGAGCTCCAGAAGGTCGAGCGGCAGCTCGACAAGCTCTCCACCCGCGAGACCAAGCTGCACGCCCAGATCGCCGACAACGCCACCGACTTCGAGAAGGTCGCGGGGCTCGACGCCGAACTGCGCGAACTGGTCACCGAACGGGACGAGTTGGAGATGCGCTGGCTGGAGCTGGCCGAGGACGCCTGACGGAGGCCGCCGCGGCAGGTGGTAGAACGGGGCGGTAGGGACCGTACGTTCGAGGGGGATCACGCACCGATGTCGCAGCCGCCGCCGCAGGGCAGCCCGGGGGAGCAGGGAGGCTTCGGCGCTCCGTACGAACCGCAGCCCGGTGTGTACGGAGAGCCGGTGCGACCCCAGCCGCAGCACCAGCCGCACCCCGGTCCGTACGGTCAACCGGCCCAGGCGTCCCAGCCGTACGGCTATCCGCAGCCGCCCACCGTGCCGTACGGACAGCCGCAGCCGCAGCCCCAGCACCAGCCCTCCGGCGGGCGCTCGCGGGGCCGGGGCGCGGGTCTCGTCGCCGCGGTGCTCGCCGGGGTCCTCGTCGTCGGGACGGGCGTCTGGTTCGCGGTCGGCGGCGACGACACCGACGACAAGAAGCCCGGCGTCGCGAAGGGGAGCACCGCTCCGAAGGAGCCCAGCGCCGATCCCGGCCCGGAGATGACGCCGGCCGCGGGGGCGGCCGAGCTCAACAAGGGCCGCAAGGACGGCGAGGCGAAGGTCCGCTGGGTCCAGAAGAACGGCGTGGACCTGCCGGAGAAGGGCGTCGCCGTCCGCGGTCCGTGGGTCGCGGGCGACATCGTGGCCAAGGCCATGTACCGCACGGCGTCCGGCTATTCCGTCGAGGGCGGGGCGCGGAAGTGGAGCCTGCGGCTGCCGACCGACGTCTGCGCGG
Organism: Streptomyces sp. NPDC020884; assembly: GCF_044333935.1. Classification (NCBI taxonomy): domain Bacteria; kingdom Bacillati; phylum Actinomycetota; class Actinomycetes; order Kitasatosporales; family Streptomycetaceae; genus Streptomyces; species Streptomyces sp. NPDC020884. The sequence continues at coordinate 258,563 of NZ_JBIRRY010000009.1, forward strand.
CGCCCACGCTGCCGAGCGCGGACGGGAAGATCGTCGTCGGGCTCCGGACCGACACCGACGAGGGCGCGGCCTGCGACCGGCTCCAGATGATCGACCTGACCACCGGCAAGGCGGGCTGGACCGCCGAGCTCGACCGTTCGGGCATGCAGGACGGGCTCTCCGACATCGTCATGGCGGTCAACGGCGACGTCCTGACGGTCGGGCGGACGACCCGCACCGACGCCTACCGGATCGGCGACGGCAAGCACCTGTGGGACCGGCTGCCGGGCTTCTGCCAGCCGTACGGCTTCACCGGCGGCGACGTCCCCCTCGCGGCGGTCGACTGCCGGAAGGCTCCGGGCGATGACGACACGGCCGACGAGGAAGTGCGGCGCATGGATCCGGCCACCGGCCGGACGGTGTGGACGTACAAGGTCAAGAAGGGCTGGAAGATCGACCAGTTCTACTCCGTCGACCCGCCGGTCGTCTCGCTGCGGCAGGGCGATCTGGAGCCGAAGTGGGCCATCGCGCTCCTGAACGACGACGGCACCTACCGTGCCCAGCCCATCCCCGGCAAGGAGAACTTCGAGGTCCGGTGCGGTGAGCAGGGCGAGAACATCGACAACTGCATCGGTGCGGCCGCCGATGCCGACACGCTTTACCTCGCCACCCAGCCCGCCCCCGTGGACCGGGAGTTGACCAACGCCGTCGTCGCCTTCGACATGAGCACCGGCAAGGTCAAGTGGAAGGTGCCGGCGCCGCCGATGCAGACGCTCCAGCCGATGCGGGTCGAGGACGGCAAGGTGCTGCTGTATCTGAGTCCGCCGGCCACGAAGGCCAGGACCGGTGGCGGCATCATGGCGCTCGGGCCGCAGGGCGGCGCCCTGCAACCGGTCCTGCGGCACCCGGCCTCGGCCGTGGAGGCCGAGCGCGGCATGTTCGAGCCCGTGATCCGCTATTCCGGCGGACGCTCCTTGATCGCCACCACCTACGTCAGCTCGGACAGTGACGAGGAGGAGATGGACATGCGGACGATGATCGCCTTCGGTGACTGACCATCACCTCCGGCCGGGCGTAACGAGGGCATCACAAGGCGGTTCTCCCTTGGGAACAGGGGGTGGACCGATCCGGTGTTCGATGGCGGGCGGGTGGTACAAAGAAGCCCCGCCGACTGTCGTAACACCGCGGAAGCCATGCCCGATTCGCTCCTTTCCGAGGGGAATTGACCCCCTTCGGAATCGCGGGGGAGACCGAATCGCGCACCGGACCGCACGAAGGGGGACGTGCTGATGAGCCAGCCGCCCAGCCAGCAACCGCCGCAGGGAGGCTTCGGGGCTCCGCAGGAGCCGCCGAACGGAGCTCCTCAGCCGCCCCAGGACCAGCCGAATCTGGCCAAGCCGCCGCAGATGCCGCCCGGCCCGCCGCCCCAGGGCCCGCCCCCCGCGCAGCCGCCGGCCGGACCGCCGCAGACGCCGCCGGGCGCTCCGGCGTACGGCTATCCGCAGACGCCGCCGACCGAGCCCGGTTACGGCTACCCGCAGCAGCCCGGCCAGGCGCCCGGCCCGTACGGCCAGCAGGCCGCCGGTCCCTACGGCCAGCAGTCCGGCGCGTACGGTCAGCAGGCCCCGGGCCCCTACGGTCAGCAGGCTCCCGGTCCGTACGGTCAGCAGACCCAGCCCGGTTACGGCTACCCGCAGCAGCAGTACCCCGGCACCCCCGCGCCCGGCGGAGCGGGTCCCGGCGGTGGCGGGTTCCTCAAGGGCAAGACCGGCATCGTGGTCGCGGCGGCGCTCGCCGTGGTCGTGGTCGCCGCCACGGGCACCTGGTTCCTCGTGAGCGACAGCGGCGACGAGGAGAAGAAGAAGCCCGTCGCCGGCGCGAGCAGCGACCCCAAGGCTCCCACCGCGTCGCCGACGGTCGACGAGGGCGACGGCAGCGGCGACGGGCGGGAGGCGGACGACGACCTCAACGCCGGGCGCAAGCCGGGCGAGGCGAAGGTCGCCTGGCTCCAGAAGAACGACGTCGACCTGCCCCGCAACGGCTCCTCCGTCTACGGCCCCTGGTTCGTCGGCGACCTGGTCGTCAAGGCCATGTACCGGGAGGTCTCCGGCTACTCCGTCGCCGACGGCAAGAAGAAGTGGAGCCTCCCGCTCCCCGCCGACGTGTGCGCCACGCCGAACGCGCCCACCACCGACGGCAAGATCGTCATCGGGGTGAAGGACGGCACCACGGACAAGGCCAACTGCGCGCTCCTCCAGATGATCGACCTGAACACCGGCAAGGCCGGCTGGAAGCAGACGATCAAGAAGAACGGCACCTGGGACTTCCTGTCGGACATCGGTCTGGCGATCAGCGGCGACACCGTCACCGTCGGGCGCACCAGCAACTCCAACGGCTACCGCATCAGCGACGGCAAGCAGCTCTTCGGCAACCCCGAGGGCAACTGCAAGCCCTTCGCCTTCGCCGGCGGACCCAAGCTGATCGCCGCGGCCAGCTGCCGCACCGACGACGTCAAGAACCCGCAGCACCAGGTCCAGGAACTGAACCCGGCCACCGGCAAGCCCAAGTGGACCTACCAGCCGCCGCGCGGCTGGGAGATCAGCAAGGTCTACTCGGTCAGCCCGCTCGTGGTCAGGCTCGACCACGAGGAGAAGAAGCAGTGGGCCATCGCCGCGCTCACCAACGGCGGCAAGCTCCGCTCCCAGCTCTCGCCCGCCAAGGGCGACACGCTCACCGCTGACTGCGGCAACAGCTTCGCGATCTTCGGCCAGAAGCTCGAAGGATGCAGCGGCGTCGCCGCCGACGCCAACACCTTCTACATCGCGACCAAGGACGACAGCAGCGGGACCTCCCGGACGAACAAGGTCATCGCCTTCGACCTGAACACCGGAAAGCCCAAGTGGGAGGCGCCCGCCCCGGCCGAGCGCGTCCTGAAGCCGCTGGGCATGGAGGGCGGCGAGGTGCTGCTCTACATGCGGCCGACGTACGACACCGCCGGCTCCGTCGTGACCCTCCCGCCGACCGGCGGCACCCCCAAGACGCTGCTTCAGCACCCGGAGTCGACCGGCCGGATCGAGAACGGCTTCTTCTCGGCCAGGATCGCCTACCAGGGCGGCCGCTCCTTCATCTTCAGCGAGCGCGTGAGCGCGAGCAACGACAAGGAAGAGCTGGAGCAGTCGACGCTGCTGGTGTTCGAGAAGTGACGGCTCGACACGGCATCCGACAGCAGCCGGCCCCTCCCGGCCGGACGCGCCCCCACCCGCACTCGTCTCCCGAGGTACGCACGCCATGAGTCAGCCGCCCCAGCAGCCGCCCAACGAGCCGCCGCACACGCCCCCGCCGCCGGCCGGGCCGCCTTCCGGCGGGTTCGGCGCGCCGCAGGACCCGCCGCAGGGAGGGTTCGGCGCACCGACCCCGCCGCCGGCGGACCCCTTCGGCAAGCAGCCGCCCACCGCGCCGCAGGGCGCGCCCGCCGATGGCTACGGCACCCCGCCGCCCCCGCAGCCGGGCGGCTACCCCACCCCGCCCGCGCCGCAGCCCAACGGATACGGCTACCCCCAGGCCCCGCAGCAGGGCTACGGCTACCCGCAGGGGCCCGCCGGCCAGCCCGGGATGCCGCAGCAGGCCTACGGCTACCCGACCCAGCCGATGCACCCGCAGCACGGGGCCCCGCAGCCGGACGGCAACGGCGGCAAGAAGTTCAGCACCCAGATGCAGATCATCGTCGCCGCGGCCGTCGCCGTGGTGCTGATCATCGGCGGCGGGATCATCTACGCCTCCAGCGGCGACGACAAGGGCGGCAAGAACGAGGCCTCCTCGTCCGGCTCCACCGGCGGCGAGGCCAAGGGCGGCGAGGGCAGCGGCCTGGCCGGCGGCGACGAGAAGGCGCCCGCCAACACCAAGTCCAAGGTGGCCTTCCAGCTGCCCGAGCCGACGGTCACCGACATCACCACGGTCGCGGGCTCCTGGGTCACCGACAAGGCGTACGTGAAGTCCGGCGTCGCCGAGATCACCGCCTACGACCGCGACAAGGGCACCAAGCTCTGGTCCATCCCGCTGCCCGGCGAGGTCTGCTCCGCGTCCCGGCACATGAGCAAGGACTACAGGACGGCCATCGTCTTCGAGGAGACGAAGGCGACCAAGGCCAACAAGTACCCCTCGTGCAACCAGGTCGGCGCGATCGACATGGCCGCGGGCAAGCTCCTGTGGAGCAAGGGCGTCATGGCCGCCACCGGCGGTGACAAGGCGGTCCGCTTCGACGAGATCACGCTCAGCGGGACCACCGTCGCCGCGGGCGGCACCTCGGGCGGCGCGGCCTTCAAGCTCGACGACGGCGCCGAACTGTGGAAGCCGAAGGTCGGCGCGGACGGCTGCTACGACCGCGGCTACGGGGGCGGCGAAGCCCTCGCCGTGGTCCGCAAGTGCGGCACGTCCGACAGCCCGCAGCTCACCGTGCAGGCGCTGAACCCGACGACCGGTGCGCCGCTGTCCTCGTACCAGATGCCCGCGGGCGTCGACTACGCGAGCATCGTCTCGACCAAGCCGCTGGTGGTCGCGGCCGACGTCGGCGACACCGCCGGTGACGGCAGCAGCATCTCCGACTTCTTCTCGATCGACGCGGCGACCGGCAAGCTGATCGTCCGCATCCCCGCCGACGCGGAGCAGTACGCGGCCCGCTGCGGCTCCACCGAGGTCGAGCAGTGCCAGAGCCTGGCCGTCGGCAACAACCGGCTCTACCTGCCGACCGAGAACCACGACGGGACCAGCGAGTACGGCGACACCAACGAGGTCGTCGCCTTCGACCTGACCACCGGAAAGCTCCTCGGCGGCCGGGCGGACGCGGGCGACCGCTACAGCCTGGTCCCGCTCCGGATGGACGGCACCAACATCATCGCCTACAAGGAAGGCCCGTACGACAAGGGCGGCCAGGTCGTCTCCATCGACGGGGAGACCTTCAAGCAGACCCTGCTGATCGAGAACCCGAGCGACGAGGCGGTCCGTGAGGTGGAGAAGCGGTTCTCCGTCAACTCGACCGAACTCCTCTACTCCGACGGCCGGTTCTTCATGTCGAAGCAGTTGGTGAGCGAGCGCAGCGTCATCGACGCGGACGAGAAGGCCTACCTCGTCGTCGCCTTCCGGGCCGACTGATCACCGCGCTCCTCCCCCCGAGCAGCGCCAGGCCCCGCCGGTCGATCACCTGACCGGCGGGGCCGATCGTTTTCCCCATTCCGGGGGCCTTCTCCCACGTAAGGGCCGCGTGGCGTCGAACAAGCGTGTAACTTGCCGGGGCAGGAGTCCGGGGGGCCGGTATCCGGGGCGTACAGGGGCATTTGGGGGCTTGGTCGATGGGCGTGCGGCTCATGGTGGTCGACGATCACCGTCTGCTCGCCGAGGCACTCGCCTCGGCGCTGAAACTGCGCGGGCACCGGGTGCTCGCGGCGGCCGCGCCGACGTCCGGGGCGGCGGATCTGGTGGTCAGCAGGGCCCCGGAGGTCTGCCTGTTCGGTACGGCCGCGCCCGCCGCCCCCGGGGTCTTCGACCCGATCGTGCGCATCGGCCGGGAACGCCCGCAGGTGGCGGTGGTGGTCCTCGGGCCGGTGCCCAGCCCGCGCGGGATCGCCGCGGCGTTCGCCGCCGGGGCCGCGGGGTACGTCCGGCACGACGAGCGCATCGAAGGCGTCGAGCGGGCCATGCTCAAGGCACGGGCGGGGGAGTGCGTCATCACCCCGCCGCTCCTGCGGGAGGCCTTCGCCGAGCTGCTCAACCCGGCGGCCCAGCCCGACGACGAGGGGCGCCGGCTGCTGCGGATGCTCACCCCGCGCGAGGCGGAGGTGCTGGTGCGGGTCGCCGAGGGCGAGGGCACCCGGCTGATCGCGGCCGGGATGGACATCGCCCCGAGCACCGCCCGCACCCATGTCCAGCGGGTCCTGATGAAGCTCGGCGTCGGCTCCCGGCTGGAGGCGGCCGCCCTCGCCGCCCGCACGGGACTGCTGGAGCGGGCCGCGGGCCACGGCGGTACGCCGCAGGGGCCCTGCGTCCCCGGTCGGAGCGGGTGACGCGGGGCCCCTGCGGGGCGTGGCGACAGGCGGGCGGGGTTCAGCCCGCGTCGGACTCCGGCTCCGGTTCCGCGGCCGCCGGGGCCTCGGCCGGGCGCAGCTTCATCCAGACCAGGAAGAAGAGCCCGAGCGCCAGCATGGCGAGACCGGTCCACAGGTTGATGTGGACGCCCTCGGCCTTCTTCAGATCGGCGTCGGACGGGCTGATGCCGGCGATGGTGACGATCACCCCGTAGACGACGAACAGGCCGCCGATGATCCGCCGGATGTCGAACAGCCGGGCCGCGGTCGCGGACTTGCGCTCCAGTTCGGAGACTTCCTTGTGCAGGTCGGACATGGTGAGTTCCTCCGATCAGAACGAGTACGGGATGTAGCACGCGGCGGCGAGGACGACCGCGCCCCAGCCGAGCAGCGCGGGCTTGCGGTACCAGGCGCTGTCCGCCTCGTCCAGCGCCTCGTCGGGGTCCGGCGATTCGGTCCCGTAGACCAGACCGGCCAGTTCCGCGTCGGGCTTCGGCGCGGTGAAGAGGGTGACGACCACCATGACGACGGCCCCGGCGACGAATCCGACGATCGCGGAGACGAAGTTGGCGCCCTGGTCGGACGGGATGTCGATGATCCCGCCCTTGTAGATCCAGAAGTAGTTGATCATCGCGGCGCCGGTGCCCGCGACCAGGCCCCAGACGCCGGACTTCATCGAGGCCCGCTTCCAGAACATGCCGATGATGAAGACGACGAACATCGGGACGTTGAAGAACGAGAACAGCGTCTGGAGGTAGCTCATGATGTTCGAGAAGCTGGCGGCGATGAACGCCGTGCCGATCGAGGCCAGCACGCCGATCGCCGTGATCAGCCGCCCGAAGCGCAGGTAGTACGCGTCCGGCTTGTCCTTCACCACGTACCGCTGCCAGATGTCGGTGGTGAACACCGTGTTGAACGAGGACACGTTGGCCGCCATGCCCGCCATGAAGGCGGCGAGGAGACCGGTCACCGCGATGCCGAGGACGCCGTTGGGCAGCAGTTCCTGCATGAGCAGGGGTATCGCGTCGTTGTAGGTGAGGTCGGAGCCGGGGGTGCCGATCTTGGGCACGATCACGGCGGCGACCAGGCCCGGGATCATCACCGCGAAGACGATGAAGATCTTCGGGAAGGCGGCGATCAGCGGGGTGCGCTTGGCGGCGGAGAGGTTCTTCGCGGACAGCGCGCGCTGCACCTCGGCGAAGTTCGTCGTCCAGTAGCCGAAGGACAGCACGAAGCCGAGGCCGAGGATGATCGTCAGCCAGTTGGCGCCCAGCGGGTTGGCGTCACCGATGCCGGTGCCGCCCCACGCGGTCATGAAGTCCCCGCCGTGCTGCTTCGTCAGCGAGTCGCTCATGGCGTCCCAGCCGCCGACCCGCTTGAGGCCGAGGACGGTGAGGGGGATCAGCGCGGCGAGGATGACGAAGAACTGGAGCACCTCGTTGTAGATCGCCGAGGAGAGCCCGCCGATCGTGATGTAGACCAGCACGAAGAGTCCCGCGACGACGATCGCGACCCACTGCGGCCAGCCGAGGAGCGCCTCCACGACGATCGACAGGGCGTAGAGGTTGACGCCCGCGATGAGGATCGCCGCGAAGGCGAAGAGCACGGAGCTCAGCAGGTGCGCGGACCTGTCGAACCGCTGGAGCAGGAACTCCGGCACGGAGCGCACCTTGGAGCGGTAGTAGAACGGCATCATCACCAGGCCGAGGAAGACCATGGCCGGGATCGCGCCGATCCAGTACCAGTGCACCACCGCGACGCCGTACTGCGCGCCGGTGGCCGCCATGCCGAGGATCTCGGTGGCGCCGAGGTTCGCCGCGACGAAGGCGAGCCCGGTCACCCAGGCGGGGAGCGACCGCCCGGAGAGGAAGAAGTCGAGGCTCGTCTTCACGCTGGCACGGGCCGCGAAGCCGATGCCGAGTACGACGACGAAGTAGATCGCCAGGATGGCGTAGTCGAGCCCGTTCGTGGGGAGCCGAAGCCCTTCGGCCAGTGTCTGCATGTGGGGGTACTCGCTTCGTTGCGCGAACTGAACCCGAGGGAACTTACGCCTCTGTGTTCGAGAAATGAACAGTCTGGTTGGGGTTCTTTGTTCGATCGTGATCGAGTGCGGGGCAATGTCCCGGTATGTCGGATAGGGGAGAGCGGGGATCGGTCCGCAGCGAACAGGGCTGGACCATTGACCGAGACTGTTCGCTTGTGATTTGTTATGTGCGATTATGTTGGGAGGATTGGGTGGAGGACCCTGGTGAAGAAGACGGTTACGACCCTGGCCGACGGCCGTGAGCTGATCTACTACGACGCCGCGGACGACACCGTCCGCGACGCCGTCGACCATCGCCCCCTGGACCCCGTCTCGACCTCGTCCGAGATCCGCCACGACCCGCTGCTCGGCGACGCGGTCGCCATCGCCTCGCACCGGCAGGCCCGCACCTACCACCCGCCGGCCGACGCCTGCCCGCTCTGCCCCACCCGAGAGGGACGGCAGAGCGAGATCCCCGACGACCGGTACGACGTCGCCGTCTTCGAGAACCGCTTCCCCTCCCTGGCCGGCGACTCCGGCCGCTGCGAGGTCGTCTGCTTCACCTCCGACCACGACGCCTCGTTCGCCGACCTCACCGAGGAACAGGCCGCCCTCGTCCTCGCTGCCTGGACCGACCGCACCGCCGCCCACGCCGCCCTCGGCCAGGTCACCCAGGTCTTCTGCTTCGAGAACCGCGGCGCCGAGATCGGTGTCACCCTCGGCCACCCGCACGGCCAGATCTACGGCTACCCCTTCGTCACCCCGCGCACCGAGCTGATGCTCCGCTCGGCCGCCCGGCACCACGAGGAGACCGGCCGCAACCTCTTCGACGACGTCGTCGCCCGCGAGGAGAAGGACGGATCGCGCGTCGTCCTCACCACCGACCACTGGATCGCCTTCGTCCCGTACGCGGCGCACTGGCCCTACGAGGTCCACCTCCACCCCCGCCGCCGCGTCCCCGACCTGCGGGAGCTGGACGAGGACGCGCGGACAGAGTTCCCACAGGTCTATCTGGAACTCTTGAGGCGCTTCGACCGGATCTTCGGCCCCGGCGAGCCGCCGACCCCGTACATCTCCGCCTGGCACCAGGCGCCGTTCGGGATCGACGGCCGCGAGGACTTCGCCCTGCACCTGGAGCTTTTCACCATTCGCCGGACCTCCGGCAAGCTGAAGTTCCTCGCGGGGTCCGAGTCCGGCATGAGCGTGTTCATCAACGACGTGCCGCCGGAGGCCGCGGCCGAGCGACTGCGAGAGGTAGCGAGCAAGTGAGCGATTCCCCGAACGTCGGCAAGCTCCCGAAGAAGTACCTGGTCACCGGCGGCGCGGGATACGTCGGCAGCGTCGTCGCCCAGCACCTGCTGGAGGCCGGGCACACCGTGACCGTCCTGGACGACCTCTCCACCGGCTTCCGCGCGGGCGTCCCGGCCGGCGCCGCGTTCATCGAGGGCCGCGTCCAGGACGCCGCCCGCCATCTGGACCCCTCCTACGACGGCGTCCTGCACTTCGCCGCGTTCTCCCAGGTCGGGGAGTCCGTCGTCGACCCGGAGAAGTACTGGGTCAACAACGTCGGCGGCACCACCGCCCTGCTCGCCGCGATGCGTGAGCACGGCGTGCGCACGCTCGTCTTCTCCTCCACCGCCGCCACCTACGGCGAACCGGTCTCCAGCCCCATCACCGAGACCGACCCCACCGCCCCCACCAGCCCCTACGGCGCGTCCAAGCTCGCCGTCGACCACATGATCAGCGGCGAGGCCACCGCCCACGGACTGGCCGCCGTCTCGCTGCGCTACTTCAACGTGGCCGGGGCCTACGGCAGTTGCGGCGAGCGCCACTCGCCCGAGTCCCACCTCATCCCGCTGGTCCTCCAGGTGGCCCTGGGGCAGCGCGAGTCGATCTCCGTCTACGGCGACGACTACCCCACCCCGGACGGCACCTGCGTCCGCGACTACATCCATGTCGCCGACCTCGCCGACGCCCATCTGCTGGCCCTGGAGGCCGCCGCCCCCGGCGAGCACCTGATCTGCAACCTCGGCAACGGCAACGGCTTCTCGGTCCGCGAGGTCATCGAGACCGTCCGCAAGGTCACCGGCCACCCGGTGCCCGAGACCGCCGCCCCGCGCCGCGGCGGCGACCCGGCCGTCCTCGTCGCCTCCGCCGCCACCGCCGTCGAGCGCCTCGGCTGGCAGCCGTCCCGCGCCGACCTGGCCGGAATCATCGCCGACGCCTGGCAGTTCGCCCGCCGAGAGGAAACGACCGCCCCATGACCGAGACCACCGAGCCCTCCGCGGGGCCGTCCGGGACCGATCCCGCCGTCACCTTCGCCGAGTTGTACGGGGGCGAGCCCGACGGCATCTGGGCGGCACCCGGACGAGTGAACCTCATCGGCGAGTACACCGATTTCAACGACGGTTTCGTCATGCCGCTCGCGCTCCCGCACACCGCCCGCGCCGCCGTCTCCCGCCGCGACGACGGCGTCCTGCGGCTGTACTCCTCCGATGTGCCCGGCGGCGTCGTCTCGCTGCGCGTCGACGAACTCGCCCCGCACTCCGGCCACGGCTGGGCCGCCTACCCGGCGGGCGTCCTCTGGGCGCTGCGCGCGGCCGGGCACCCGGTGACCGGGGCGGACATCGCGCTGACCTCCACCGTGCCCACCGGCGCCGGGCTCTCCTCGTCCGCCGCCCTCGAGGTCGTCACCGCCCTCGCCCTGAACGACCTCTTCGAGCTGGGCCTGAGCCCCGCCGAACTCGCCGTCGTCGGCCGCCGCGCCGAGAACGACTTCGTCGGCGTGCCCTGCGGGATCATGGACCAGATGGCCTCGGCCTGCTGCACCGAGGGCCACGCCCTGTACCTGGACACCCGTGACCTCTCCCTGCGCCAGGTCCCCTTCGACCTGGCCTCCCAGGGCCTGACGCTCCTGGTCGTCGACACCCGGGTCAAGCACGCGCTCGGCGACGGCGCGTACGCGGAGCGCCGGGCCGGCTGCGAGGAGGGCGCCCGGCTGCTCGGCATACCGATGCTGCGCGACCTGCCGTACGAGAACCTCGACGCGGCGCTCACCACCCTCGCCGACGCCGGGGCGGACGAGTCCGTCGTCCGCTACGTACGCCATGTCGTCGGCGACAACCACCGGGTCGAGCAGGTCATCGCCCTGCTCGACGCGGGCGACGTCCGCGCCGCGGGCCCCGTCCTGAACGAGGGCCACCGCTCGCTCCGCGACGATCTGCGGGTCTCCTGCCCCGAGTTGGACCTCGTGGTCGAGGCGGCGAACGAGGCCGGGGCGCTCGGCGCGCGGATGACCGGCGGCGGCTTCGGCGGCTCGGCGGTCGTCCTGATGGAGGCGACCGTGGCCGGCCGGGTGGCGAAGGCCGTCAGCGAGGCGTTCGCGGCGGCCGGACACGCGGCCCCGGGGATCTTCGACGGCGTCCCCTCGGCCGGAGCGCGCCGACTGGTCTGAGCCCGGCTGCGGTGCGTCCTGCTGACCCGAGTCCGGCCGCGGTGCGTCCTGCTGCGGAGAGTCCCGGGAATCCGGTGCTCACAGCTCCTTGACCAGGATGAACTCGGTGACGCCCGGCGGGTAGTCCTCGACCCGGCCGATCTCCTCGTACCCCTGCTTGCGGTAGAACCCGGGGGCCTGGAAGTCCCAGGTCTCCAGCCGTGAGCGGGTGCAGGCGCGCTCGGTGCGGGCGGTCCGTTCGGCCTCGGCGAGCAGGCGCGCGCCGAGGCCGGACCCCCGGTGCGGGGCGTCGACCCAGAGCAGATCGATATGCAGCCAGTACGCCCAGGTCCGCCCGGTCAGCCCGCCGGCCAGGGCTCCGTGCTCGTCCAACGCCCACACCTCCAGCGGGACTTCGTGCTCGGCGGAGGTGGAGAGCAGGGCACGCAGGCCGGCCGCCGCGGCGACGTTGTCCTCGTGCAGACGCCCGCTCAGCAGAATGCGACGTTCTCTGTCTACTTCTGTCTCAAGACGGAACATGAAGCACACCCTAAACACCTGAGGCAACCAGTTCGGCGAATCTCCTTCCCTCGGTGGCCGCCGTCCGTACGCTGATGCTCAGCACCGGTGGGGGCCGGTGCCGATTCAGGGGGCGAGAGAGTCGGGTACGGCGCCCGGGGCAGGGCGGCAGGCAGTGTCGACGGCGGCGGCCGTCGGCGTGGCGGGCCGCCGGGAAGCCCCGGACGCCGTACCCGCAGCTGTCCGCCCCCACCGAGGGGGGTTCTGTGGCGCGTATCCGGGTTCTGGTGGTCGACGACCACCGCATCTTTGCCGAGTCGCTCGCGGCGGCCCTCGAGGCCGAACCGGACGTGGATGTGTCGGCGGCGGGCAGCGGCCCGGCCGCGCTGCGCGCTCTGGAGCGGGCGGCGACCGAGGGGCGCGGCTACGACGTGATGCTGGTCGACGCCGAGCTGGGCGTCCTGGCGACCGGCGGCGTGCCCACCGTCCCCGCGCCCCGGCAGGAGGGGGCGGGCGTCGTCGACGGCATCTCGCTGGTCGCCGGGGTCCGTTCGGGCCGGCCCTCGGTGCGGTCGGTCGTGCTTGCTGAGAAGGACGACCCGAGGGCCGCCGCGCGGGCGCTCCAGGCGGGGGCGTCGGGCTGGGTGGCCAAGGACTGCTCGCTGCAGCGGCTGCTGGCGGTGATACGGGGCGTGCTGCGCGACGAGACGCATCTGCCGCCCGCCCTGCTCACCGGCGTCCTGCGGGAGCTGACCGCAGCCCGCAAGCACCGCACCGAGAGCGAGCGGCTGGTGGAGTCGCTGACGCCCCGGGAGCGTGAGGTGCTGCGCTGCATGGTGGCGGGACTCGGCCGCAAGGCGGTCGCCGAGCGGCTGTTCCTGTCCCCGCACACGGTCCGCACCCATATGCAGAACGTGCTGGGCAAGCTCGGGGTGCACTCGACGCTGGCCGCGGTGGCGCTGGCCCGCCGGGCGGGGGTCGGCCCCGCCGAGCCGGCAGCGGCCCCGCTAGGGGATGTTGTCGAACGGGGCGGTCAACTGGCGCAGTAGTCCGGCCAGTTCGCCCCGCTGGTGACGGGAGAGCTCGCCGAGGATGGCCCGCTCCTGGTCGAGCAGGCCGGCCAGCGACTGGTCGGCCTTGTCGCGCCCCTCGGCCGTGAGCCGGACGAGGACGCCGCGCCGGTCGCTCGGGTCGGGCAGCCGCTCGACGAGGTTCTTCTTGGTGAGGCGGTCGATGCGGTTGGTCATGGTGCCCGAGGTGACCAGTGTCTGGGTGAGCAGTTGCCCGGGGGAGAGCTGGTAGGGGGCGCCGGCCCGGCGCAGCGACGTCAGCACGTCGAACTCCCAGGGCTCCAGGTTGTGCTCGGAGAAGGCTATGCGGCGGGCCCGGTCGAGGTGGCGGGCCAGGCGGGAGACGCGACTGAGCACCTCGAGTGGTTCCACGTCGAGGTCGGGGCGCTCTCGGCGCCATGCAGCGACCAGTCGGTCGACCTCGTCCTCCATGTCGATCAGTGTAGAGGGTCCCTCGACATGAAGTCTCTTGAATTCAAGTGTCTTGACATCAAGAGATTCTGCGAGTGATCCTGGTCGACATGACCGCACCTGATCGGCCCTCCTGGGATCCGCAGCAGTACCTGCGTCACGCGGACCACCGGACCCGCCCCTTCCACGACCTCCTGGCCCATATCGGTGACCTCCCCGGCCACCCCGCACCCCGCATCGCCGACCTCGGCTGCGGCGCGGGCAACGTCACCGCCCTCCTCGCGGACCGCTGGCCGAACGCCCGGATCACCGGCTACGACACCTCACGCGAGATGCTCGCCGAAGCCGCCGCCCACGCCCGGCCGCCCCTGCTCGACTTCGCCGAGGCCGACGCCGCGACCTGGGAGCCCACCGAGACGTACGGCCTGATCGTCTCCACCTCCGCGCTCCAGTGGATCCCCGGCCACGCCGAACACTTCCCCCGCTGGATCGACGCCCTCGCCCCCGGCGGCACCCTCGCCTTCCAGGTCCCCGGCAACTTCACCGCCCCCAGCCACACCCTCCTGGCCGGCCTTCGCCGATCCGACCGCTGGAGCCCGCTGCTCCACGGCATCGGCGACCGCACCGCCTCCGTCCTGGAACCCGCCGACTACCTCACCCGCCTGCGCGACCTGGGCTGCGCGGCGGATGTCTGGGAGACCACCTACCTCCAGACCCTGCACGGCGAGGATCCGGTCCTCGACTGGGTCAAGGGCACCGCCCTGCGCCCCGTCCTCACCGTCCTGGCCGACGAGCCCGAGGCCCGCGACGCGTTCCTCGCCGCCTACCGTGACCTGCTCCGCGAGGCCTACCCGCCGGGCCCGCACGGCACCGTCTTCCCGTTCCGCCGCATCTTCGCCGTCGCCCGCAGGGAGAAGCCATGACGGGAGAAGCCGCGCCGGGGGACGTCGGGCCGGGAGAGGTCGTGCCGGGAGAAGCCGCGCCGGGAGAGGTCGTGTCCCTTCCCGTGGGCCTCGCCGCCGTCGACCACGTACAGCTCGCCGCCCCGCCCGGCTCCGAGAACGCCCTGCGCGCCTTCTACACCGACGCCCTGGGCATGTCCGAGATCCCGAAACCCCCGGTGCTCGCCGCCCGGGGCGGCTGCTGGTTCGCCTCCGGCCCGGTCCAGCTCCACCTGGGCGTCGAGAGCGACTTCCGCCCCGCGAAGAAGGCCCACCCGGGGCTGCGCGTGACGGGGATCGTGGAGTACGCGGCGCGCCTGGAGGCCCACGGCGTCGACGTCGCGTGGGACGGGGCCCTTCCCGGCCACCGCCGCTTCTACGCCCACGACCCGGTCGGCAACCGGCTGGAGTTCCTGGAGCCGGACGCCCTGTGAGACTCAGAGCTCCTTGAGCGCTTCCGCCGAGACGTCGATGTCCACCGGGAACGGCACACCCGTCTTCAGCCGGTCGTGGTGGATCCCGGTCAGCGCGTACGCCTTGGTCACCGGGTCCAGCTCGTAGACCCGGACGACGGGGTGCTGGTCGGTGCCGGTCATCTCGACGAGCCAGAAGTGCGGGATCCCCGCCGTCGCGTACTTGTGCGGCTTGGCCTCACGGTCGCGGGCCTCGGAGTCGGGGGAGACGACTTCTACGGCGAGGAGGACGTCGGCGGCCTGGTACCGCGTCACGTCGAGCCCGGTGACCGCCTCGGTCCGTACGACGGAGACGTCCGGCTCCGGAGCGTTCCGCCGATCCAGCACCACGGTCATCTCCCGGCGCACCTTCACCTCCGGGGGCGCCGTACAGCGCAGTCCTGTCATCAGCAGATCAATCATCGTGCTGTGAAAGTCTCGCTGCGGACTCACGAAAACCAGGCTCCCGTCGATCAGCTCTGTGTGCGGCGGGAGATCGGGCAGCGTGAACAGATCGTCCACGGTGTATCCGTCCTGCGGGGGCACCGGCCAGCGGGAGCTGTGCGCGGCGGTCGGCTCGGCGGTCATGGTTCCTCCCATGGACGAATCCTCTGCCCTTCCGGCCACCCTACGGCGGGAAATCCGCACGCGTCATCACAAGGGGTGACGACGTGCGGAAGGGTTACGCGGTCAGTTCTTCCGGTGCCCTATCAGCCGGGGCTTCGCCTCCAGGTTCTCCAGCCCGTGCCAGCACAGATTCACCAGATGGGCGGCCACCTCGGCCTTCTTCGGCTTGCGCACGTCCAGCCACCACTGGCCCGTCAGCGCCACCATCCCCACCAGCGCCTGCGCGTACAGCGGGGCCAGCTTCGGGTCGAAGCCCCGGGCCTTGAACTCCAGGCCCAGGATGTCCTCCACCTGCGTGGCGATGTCACTGATCAGCGACGCGAACGTGCCCGTCGACTGCGCCACCGGCGAATCCCGCACCAGAATCCGGAAACCGTCCGTGTACGACTCGATGTAGTCCAGCAGCGCGAACGCCGCCTGCTCCAGCAGCTCGCGCGGGTGCCCCGCCGTGAGCGCCCCCGTCACCATGTCCAGCAACTGACGCATCTCGCGGTCGACCACCACGGCGTACAGGCCCTCCTTGCCGCCGAAGTGCTCGTACACCACCGGCTTGGACACCCCGGCGCGCGCCGCGATCTCCTCCACCGAGGTGCCCTCGAAGCCCTTGTCGGCGAACAGGGCGCGCCCGATGTCCAGCAGCTGTTCGCGGCGCTCCTTGCCGGTCATCCGGACCCGCCGGGTCCGCCGGGAGGGGGAAGGCCTGCTCTTCTCGCTGCTGCCGTCGGTCGCCACGTCGTCAATCATGCCGCGTCGGCCGGTACGGACGTGCGCCGGGCGTCGATACGCTCGGCATCGGGCCACCGCACGTCCGTGGCCCAGCCCAGCTTCTCGAACCAGCGGATCAGCCGGGCGCTGGAGTCGATCTGCCCCTTCATCACACCGTGCCGGGCGCTCGTCGGGTCCGCGTGGTGCAGGTTGTGCCACGACTCGCCGCACGACAGCACCGCCAGCCACCACACATTGCCCGACCGGTCACGCGACTTGAACGGACGCCTGCCCACCGCGTGGCAGATCGAGTTGATCGACCACGTCACGTGGTGCAGCAGCGCCACCCGCACCAGCGAACCCCAGAAGAACGCCGTCGCCGCACCCCACCACGACATCGTCACCAGACCGCCGACCAGCGGCGGAATCGCCAGCGAGACGATGGTGAAGGAGAGGAAGTGGCGCGAGATGCCCCGGATCGCCGGGTCCTTGATCAGATCGGGGGCGTACTTCTGCTGCGGGGTCTGCTCCTCGTCGAACATCCACGCGATGTGCGCCCACCACAGCCCCTTCATCAGGGCCGGCAGGCTCTCCCCGAACCGCCACGGCGAATGCGGGTCGCCCTCCGCGTCCGAGAACCGGTGGTGCTTGCGGTGATCGGCCACCCACCGCACCAGGGGCCCCTCCACCGCCAGCGAACCCGCCACCGCCAGCGCGATCCGCAGCGGCCGCTTCGCCTTGAACGATCCGTGGGTGAAGTAGCGGTGGAAGCCGATCGTGATCCCGTGGCAGCCGATGAAGTACATCGCCACCATCAGCCCCACGTCGAGCCAGCTCACTCCCCGGCCCCAGGCCAGCGGCACCGCCGCGACCAGGGCCGCGAACGGCACCACGATGAACGCCAGCAGCGCGAACTGCTCGATCGACCGCTTGCTGTCGCCGCCCAGCGTGGCGGAGGGCAGCGAGGCCGCGGCGGCCTCCGGTGGCTCGGTCTCGTCGATCACACGGGGGGTGCTCGGCATGGGGGGATACCTCGGAGGGTGAGGGAGAGGACTCGGACGGCCGTAGCTACGGTTCCGTAACCTACGGCCTGGTAAGTATGGCAGTGACCGGCCCCACAACACGAGAGGCCGCCCCAACCCGTCGCACGCGGTAGCCCACCCGCCCACGGGGTAGAGGAGTAAGGGCCCGGGTGCGCCGGGCGGCGACCGACACCCCGCCGGGGCAACGGACACGCCGCCTGCGACGACACCTATCCTGGGAGCGTCGGACAGCGCGGTCCGCACCCGCTCGTCGGGGCGTGGCGACAGCACCGCTGCCAGCCGCAGGGCCCCGGACCCCGCCACCCGCCCCCACCACCACCCATGTGGGGACGGCGAAGCGAACGCACCTCCTCATTCACTGCAAGGAGCCGCACACTGTGAGCAGTGCCGACCAGACCCCTGCCGCCAGCCCCGCGCTGCGCGCCGACATCCGCCGCCTCGGCGACCTCCTCGGCGAGACCCTCGTACGCCAGGAGGGCCAGGGACTCCTCGACCTCGTCGAGCGGGTCCGCGCCCTGACCCGCACCGACGGCGAAGCCGCCGCCGAGCTGCTCGGCGACACGGACCTGGAGACCGCGGCACAGCTCGTGCGCGCCTTCTCCACCTACTTCCACCTCGCCAACGTCACCGAGCAGGTCCACCGCGCCCACGAGATGCGCGACCGCCGCTCGGCCGAGGGCGGCCTCCTGGCCCGCACCGCCGACCGGCTCAAGGACGCCGACCCCGAGCACCTGCGCGAGACGGTCAAGAACCTCAACGTCCGGCCCGTCTTCACCGCACACCCCACCGAGGCCGCCCGCCGATCGGTCCTCAACAAGCTGCGCCGCATCGCGGCCCTCCTGGAGACCCCGGCCATCGAGGCCGACCGCCGCCGCCTGGACCTCCGGCTCGCCGAGAACATCGACCTCATCTGGCAGACCGACGAGCTCCGCGTCGTCCGCCCGGAGCCCGCCGACGAGGCCCGCAACGCCATCTACTACCTCGACGAGCTCCACGCCAACGCCGTCGGCGACGTCCTCGAGGACCTCGCCGCCGAACTGGAGCGCGTCGGCGTCGAACTGCCCGCCGGCACCCGCCCCCTCACCTTCGGCACCTGGATCGGCGGCGACCGCGACGGCAACCCCAACGTGACGCCCGCCGTCACCTGGGACGTCCTGATCCTCCAGCACGAGCACGGCATCACCGACGCCCTGGAGATGGTCGACCACCTCCGCGGCCTGCTCTCCAACTCCATCCGCTACGCCGGAGCCACCGAGGAACTCCTCGCCTCCCTCCAGGCCGACCTGGAGCGCCTCCCCGGCATCAGCCCCCGCTACAAGCGGCTGAACGCCGAGGAGCCCTACCGCCTCAAGGCCACCTGCATCCGGCAGAAGCTCGTCAACACCCGCGAGCGCCTCGCCGAGGGCACCCCCCACCGCCCCGGCTGCGACTACCTCGGCACCGCCGAGCTCCTCGCCGACCTGGAGCTCATCCAGACCTCCCTGCGCGCGCACAAGGGCGGCCTCTTCGCCGACGGCCGGATGGACCGCACCATCCGTACGCTCGCCGCGTTCGGCCTCCAGCTCGCCACCATGGACGTACGCGAACACGCCGACGCCCACCACCACGCCCTCGGTCAGCTCTTCGACCGGCTCGGCGAGGAATCCTGGCGCTACGCCGACATGCCCCGCGACTACCGGCAGAAGCTCCTCGCCAAGGAGCTGCGCTCCCGCCGGCCGCTGGCCCCCACCCCCGCCCCGCTCGACGCGGCCGGGGAGAAGACCCTCGGCGTCTTCCACACCATCAAGCAGGCCTTCGAGCGCTTCGGCCCCGAAGTCATCGAGTCCTACATCATCTCGATGTGCCAGGGCGCCGACGACGTCTTCGCCGCCGCCGTCCTCGCCCGCGAGGCCGGACTCGTCGACCTGCACGCCGGCTGGGCCAAGATCGGCATCGTCCCCCTCCTGGAGACCACCGACGAGCTCAAGGCCGCCGATGTCATCCTCGACGAGATGCTCGCCGACCCCTCCTACCGACGCCTCGTCTCCCTGCGCGGCGACGTCCAGGAGGTCATGCTCGGCTACAGCGACTCCTCCAAGTTCGGCGGCATCACCACCTCCCAGTGGGAGATCCACCGCGCCCAGCGACGCCTCCGCGACGTCGCCCACCGCTACGGCGTACGCCTGCGCCTCTTCCACGGCCGCGGCGGCACCGTCGGCCGTGGCGGCGGCCCCTCCCACGACGCGATCCTCGCCCAGCCCTGGGGCACCCTCGAGGGCGAGATCAAGGTGACCGAGCAGGGCGAGGTCATCTCCGACAAGTACCTCATCCCCGCCCTCGCCCGCGAGAACCTGGAGCTGACCGTCGCGGCCACCCTCCAGGCCTCCGCCCTGCACACCGCCCCCCGCCAGTCCGACGAGGCCCTCGCCCGCTGGGACGCGGCCATGGACACCGTCTCCGACGCCGCCCACGACGCGTACCGCAAGCTCGTCGAGGACCCCGACCTGCCGGCGTACTTCCTGGCCTCCACCCCGGTGGACCAGCTCGCCGATCTGCACCTGGGCTCGCGGCCCTCCCGCCGCCCCGGCTCGGGCGTCTCGCTCGACGGCCTGCGCGCCATCCCGTGGGTCTTCGGCTGGACCCAGTCACGGCAGATCGTGCCCGGCTGGTTCGGCGTCGGCTCCGGCCTCAAGGCCCTGCGCGAAGCCGGTCTCGACACGGTCCTCGACGAGATGCACGAGCACTGGCACTTCTTCCGGAACTTCCTCTCCAACGTGGAGATGACGCTCGCCAAGACCGACCTGCGCATCGCCCGGCACTACGTCGACACGCTCGTCCCCGACGAGCTGAAGCACGTCTTCGACGCCATCGAGGCCGAGCACGCGCTGACCGTCAGGGAAGTCCTCAAGGTCACCGGCTCCACCGAACTGCTCGGCACCAGCCCGGTGCTCCAGCAGACCTTCGCCATCCGGGACGCCTACCTGGACCCGATCTCCTACCTCCAGGTCTCGCTGCTGGCCCGCCAGCGCGAGGCGGCGACCCGCGGCGAGGAGGCCGACCCGCTGCTCGCCCGCGCCCTGCTGCTCACCGTCAACGGCGTCGCGGCAGGCCTGCGCAACACCGGCTGACCGTGCACACGCCGAAAGGCTGACCGTACGGACGCCGGGAAAAGGGGCGGTCCTGCTACAGCGCGACGAACGTCGCCACCAGCAGGACCGCCCCTGCCGTACCGACGCCCCAGGCCGTCCGCGTCAGCCGCAGCCCGCCGCCGATCACGAACGCGGCCAGCACCAGCGCCCCGCCCAGCGGCACCCAGGCATGCAGAAAGCCCGGCATCCCCGTGCGGACCACCGCATCGGTACCGGGCTTCACCACCACCGGGAAACGATCACCCTCCCGTGCCGCGACCGACCGGTCCACGGAGACCCGCGGGCGCTCCCGCGACACCGAGTCCGGCTCGTAGGACCCGGTGCAGCTCTCCTCGCCGCACTCGGTCACCGTCACGGTGCCGTGGTCACGGCCCTTGGCCAGAACGATGTGGTGCGCGGTGCTCCACGACGACCACGCACCCGCGACCAGCAGCACCAGGACGACCAGGCCCATGGCCGCACGACGGCCCGCGACCGCCGCACGGTGGGAAGAACTCCGCTTCATGGGGGCCGATCCTTGGCCAGACCCGTACCCCCGGTCAACCTATGGCCGAAAAACACCCCATCAGCACCAGGAATGTCAGGAGTTGTACGCGCTCTGCGCCCGCTCCAGCCCCTCCGCCAGCAGACACTCCACCGCGTCCGCCGACCGGTCCACCAGGAACGCCAGCTCCTTGCGCTCGGTCGACGAGAAGTCCTTCAGCACGAAATCCGCGACCTGCATCCGCCCCGGCGGCCGCCCGATCCCGAACCGCACCCGGTGATAGTCCGGGCCCATCGACTTCGTCATCGACTTCAGCCCGTTGTGCCCGTTGTCCCCGCCGCCCAACTTCAGCCGCAGCATCCCGTAGTCGACGTCCAACTCGTCATGGACCGCCACGACATGGTCCAGCGGCACCTTGTAAAAGTCCCGCAGCGCCGTCACCGGCCCGCCCGACAGATTCATGTACGACATCGGCTTCACCAGGATCACCCGGCGGCTCGCCGGACCCGGCGGACCGATCCGCCCCTCCACGACCTGCGCCTGCGCCTTCTGCGCCCGCTTGAACTTCCCGCCGATCCGCGTCGCCAGCAGATCGGCGACCATGAACCCGACGTTGTGCCGGTTCGCCGCGTAGTCGGGACCCGGATTGCCCAGGCCCACGATGAGCCAGGGGTCGGTGGCGTCGGACATCAGCGCTCGGTCTCCTCATATACGGCACATACGGGCGTACGGGCTTACGGGCCTACGGGCCTACAGGCTTGCGGAACAGCCGAACGGGGTGGTGGCTCCCCCGAAAGGAAACCACCACCCCGTCGGTCAAGCAGGTGGAACGGCGCGCGGTGAGGCTCAGGCCTCGGCGGTCTCGGCAGCCTCGTCCGCGGACGGCTCCTCGGCCTGCGCGGCCACGACCTGGATCACGACGGCGTCGTCGTCGCCGGCCAGCACGGAGCCCTTGGGCAGCGTGATGTCCTTGGCGAGGATCGAGTCACCGGCGTCCAGGCCCGCGACGGAGACCGTCACGGACTCGGGGATGTGGGTGGCCTCGGCCTCGACGAGCAGCGTGTTCAGCACGAACTCGAGCAGGTTGGCGCCCGGCGCCAGGTCGCCCTCGGCGTGCACCGCGATCTCGACGTTGACCTTCTCGCCGCGCTTCACGGTCAGCAGGTCGACGTGCTCGATGTCGCCCTTGAGGGGGTTGCGCTGCACGGCCTTCGGGATGACCAGCGCGTCCTTGCCGTCGATCTCGAGACCGATCAGCACGTTGGCCGTACGCAGCGCCAGCTGCAGCTCGTGACCCGGCAGCGTGACGTGGACCGGCTCGGCGCCGTGGCCGTAGACGACCGCGGGAACGCGGTTGGCGCGGCGCACGCGGCGGGCGGCGCCCTTGCCGAACTCGGTACGGACCTCGGTGGCGAGCTTGATCTCAGCCATGGTTGCACTCCTCGTCAGGTGGGTGAGCCGTCGGGAGACGGAACACGAACGGTCACCCGGCCCACGACAGGCCTGCTACGAAGAGCGCGTCGATAACGGACAGCCGTACACACAGGTACGGCCTCCCTCGCCGAGCAACTCGCTGAGTCTACCCGGCGGGGAGGCCGCACCCCAAAGTGGATCACCAGAGGGCTGTCAGCCCTGCTCCTCGAAGAGGCTCGTCACCGAACCGTCCTCGAACACCTCACGCACCGCACGCGCGATCGTCGGCGCGATCGACAGCACGGTGATCTTGTCCAGCTCCAGCTCGCCCGGCGTCGGCAGCGTGTCCGTGAAGACGAACTCGCTCACCTTCGAGTTCTTCAGCCGGTCCGCCGCCGGACCCGACAGCACCCCGTGCGTCGCCGTCACGATGACGTCCTCCGCACCGTGCGCGAACAGGGCGTCCGCGGCGGCGCAGATCGTGCCACCGGTGTCGATCATGTCGTCGACCAGCACACAGACCCGGCCCTCGACGTTGCCCACGACCTCGTGGACGGAGACCTGGTTCGGCACGTCCTTGTCGCGGCGCTTGTGCACGATCGCCAGCGGCGCGTCCAGCCGGTCGCACCAACGGTCGGCGACCCGCACGCGGCCCGCGTCCGGCGACACGATCGTCAGCTTGGAACGGTCGACCTTCGCACCCACGTAGTCCGCCAGGATCGGCAGCGCGAACAGGTGGTCCACCGGGCCGTCGAAGAAGCCCTGGATCTGGTCCGTGTGCAGATCGACGGTGAGGATCCGGTCCGCACCCGCCGTCGCCATCAGGTCCGCCACCATGCGGGCCGAGATCGGCTCGCGGCCACGGTGCTTCTTGTCCTGACGGGCGTACCCGTAGAACGGCACGATCACGGTGATGGAGCGGGCCGAAGCGCGCTTCAGCGCGTCCAGCATGATCAGCTGCTCCATGATCCACTTATTGATCGGAGCCGTGTGGCTCTGGATCAGGAAGCAGTCCGCGCCACGTGCCGACTCCTGGAACCGCACATAGATCTCACCGTTGGCGAAATCGAACGCCTTCGTCGGCACGAGACCGACTCCCAGCTGATGGGCGACCTCCTCGGCAAGCTCGGGGTGGGCGCGGCCGGAGAAGAGCATCAGTTTCTTCTCGCCGGTCGTCTTGATCCCGGTCACAGCACAGTCTCCTCAGACGTGTATCTGGCGCTGCACGCATAGGTCCCGATGTGCAACGAGCCAGCCGAAATGGGTGAGCATCTATCACGGTACGCCGTCACCGGCGCACCTGTTTCCGGTCAGCTTTGCCCGTCGGTCTCCTGCGGCGACGCCTGAGCGGCCTGAGCGGCGGCGCTGCCCGGACGCTTCCGGGCCACCCAACCCTCGATATTCCGCTGCTGGCCCCGCGCCACGGCCAGCGAACCGGCGGGCACATCCTTCGTGATGACCGATCCGGCGGCGGTGTAGGCCCCGTCCCCGATCGTGACCGGTGCCACAAACATATTGTCCGAACCGGTACGGCAGTGAGAACCGATCGTCGTGTGGTGCTTGGCCACCCCGTCGTAGTTCACGAACACGCTGGCCGCACCGATGTTGGTGTGATCGCCGATCGTCGCGTCGCCGACATAGCTCAGGTGCGGGACCTTGGTCCCCTCCCCGATCGTCGCGCTCTTCATCTCGACGTACGTACCGGCCTTGGCCTTCGCTCCCAGTCGGGTCCCCGGCCGCAGGTAGGCGTAGGGGCCCACCGAGGCCCCCGACCCGACCTCGGCCGAGTCCGTCACGGAGTTGTCCACCCGGGCGCCCGCGTGCACCACGGTGTCCCTGAGCCGCGAGTTCGGCCCCACTTCGCAGTCCTCCGCGAGGTGGGTGCTGCCCAGCAGCTGGGTCCCCGGGTGCACGATCGCGTCGCGCTCGTACGTCACCGTCGCGTCGATCAGCGTGGACGCCGGGTCCACCACGGTCACGCCCGCGAGCATCGCCCGCTCCAGCAGCCGCTCGTTCAGCAGCCGGCGGGCCTCGGACAGCTGGAGCCGGTTGTTGATGCCGAGGATCTCCCGGTGGTCGACCGCCACCGACGCCCCGACCCGGTGCCCGGCCTCGCGCAGGATGGAGAGCACGTCGGTGAGGTACTCCTCGCCCTGGCTGTTGTCGGTGCGCACCTTGCCCAGCGCGTCGCCCAACAGCCGCCCGTCGAACGCGAACACCCCGGAGTTGATCTCCCGGATCGCCCGCTGCTCGTCGCTGGCGTCCTTGTGCTCGACGATCCCGGTGACCGCGCCGGTGACGGTGTCGCGCACGATGCGCCCGTAACCGGTGGAGTCGGGGACCTCGGCGGTCAGGACGGTGACCGCGTTGGCGTCGGCGGCATGGGTGGCGGCGAGCGCGCCGAGCGTCTCGCCGGACAGCAGCGGGGTGTCGCCGCAGACGACGATCACGGTGCCGCCGACGGCCCCGCCGAGCTCCTCCAGCCCCATGCGGACGGCGTGCCCGGTCCCGTTCTGCTCGGCCTGGAAGGCGGTGCGCACGGGGGCGTCACCGGCGTTCAGATGTGCGGTGACCTGCTCGCTGGCGTGTCCGACGACCACGACGAGGTGCTGGGGGTCCAGCTCACGGGCGGCGGCGACGACATGTCCGACGAGCGAGCGCCCGGAGATCTCGTGCAGGACCTTGGGAGTCTTCGACTTCATGCGGGTGCCCTCACCCGCTGCGAGGACGACGACGGCTGCCGGGCTGGTTGTGCTCACGGATGTGCCCTTCGGCTTCGGGTGGTGGTCATCCGCAGGATACCGGGGGTGTTTCCGCCCGAAACGGGGGCGGGCCCCGACCGGTGTGGTCGGGGCCCGCGTGCCGGAGCTCCCCCATCAGGATTTGAACCTGAACAGACGGTACCAAAAACCGCAGTGCTGCCTGATTACACCATGGGGGATTAATTCCGACTAAACCGGACATTGCCTCGGCTCGCCGGATCGGCACCCAACACTATGCCGTACCAAGCGCCTTCTCCGCGACGACGGAGCTCGGAACGTGCTGTTGCCGGTCACCGGAAAATGAGATGCGTCCGCCCGTAGGCTGGATGCCATGACCGCAACGGGGGCAGACCGGGAAGCGGCGGGATCGACCACCCGCGGCTACTGGTGGTGGGAGCGGCGACGCAGTGTCGCCCTGGACGTGGGACTGGCGCTGGTTTCGGCGCTGGAGTGTGGCCTGGAGGGGGTGGAGTTCGCCCGGAACACCGGGATTCCGGTGCCGGTGGGCGTGGTGTTCGGACTGCTGGCGGGCTCGGTGCTGCTGGTGCGCCGGCGGTGGCCGATCGCCGTGGTGCTCGTGACGATCGCGATGACGCCGGCCGAGATGGGCTTCCTGATGGCCCTCGTGGGCCTCTACACGCTGGCCGCGTCCGAGGTGCCGCGCCGGATCACCGTCGTGCTGGCCGGGATGGCCCTGGTGGGGACGTTCATCGTCACCTACGTACGGCTGCGGCAGACCGTGGCCGAGCAGGCCGACTTCGGGCCGGGGGACTGGTACGTCCCGCTGATGTCCGTCTTCATGGCGGTGGGGCTCACGGCCCCGTCCGTCCTGTTCGGCCTCTACATAGGGGCCAGGCGCCGTCTGATGGAGAGCCTGCGGGAGCGGGCCGATTCGCTGGAGCGGGAGCTGTCGCTGCTCGCGGACCGGGCCGAGGAGCGGGCCGAGTGGGCGCGTACGGAGGAGCGGACCCGGATCGCCCGGGAGATGCATGACGTGGTCGCCCACCGGGTGAGCCTGATGGTGGTGCATGCCGCCGCCCTCCAGGCCGTCGCGCCGAAGGATCCGGCGAAGGCCGTGCGCAACGCGGCGCTGGTCGGGGACATGGGCCGGCAAGCGCTCACGGAGCTGCGCGAGATGCTCGGGGTGCTGCGTTCCGGGGACGCGCTGACCGCGCCGGCCGCCGCGGGCGCGGTTCCGCTGGCGTCGGTGAAGCAGGTGGCCGCGGTGGCCGCTGCCCTGACGTCGGAGGACGGGCCCCGGCTGAACGAGCTGGAGGCGCTGGTGGCGCAGTCGCGGCAGGCGGGGATGACCGTCGAGCTGTCGGTGGACGGTGAGCTGCGGCCGTATCCGCCGGAGGTCGAGCAGACCGCGTTCCGGGTGGTGCAGGAGGCGCTGACGAACGTCCACAAGCATGCGGCGGGCGCCAAGACGTGGGTGCGGCTCGCGCATCGGGAGGCCGAGGTCGCGATGCAGGTGGAGAACGGCCCTTCGGACTCGGCGGCGGCGGACGCGGGGCTGCCGAGCGGGGGGAACGGTCTGGTGGGGATGCGGGAGCGGGTGCTGGGGCTGGGGGGCGTGTTCGTGTCCGGGCCCACGGATGCGGGGGGCTTCCGGGTCTCGGCGGTGCTCCCGTCCGGGCCGGGGGCCGCCCACCCAGGCCCGTCCGGCGTTTGAGGGGGCCGCCCACCCAGGCCTGTCCGGCGCGTGAGGGGGGGGCCGTCCATTCAAGCCCGTCCGGCGTTTGAGGGGGGCCTTGCGGGCCCCACCCAAGCCCGTCCGGCGTTTGAGGACGGAACCGTCGCTCGGGACGAACGGGCACCATCACTCCCCGGACACGCAAGGGGTCGCCGCTCCCCACCTCCAGGGTTCCGTCCTCAAACGCCGGACGGGCTGGGTGCGGACGCTTCCGTCCTCAAACGCCGGACGGGCTGGAAGTGGCCGGGCTGGGTGTGGACGGGCTCGTCCTCAAGCGCCGGACGGGCTGGAAGTGGGCGGGCCGGAAGTGGCTGAGGGTCAAGGGGACGTCAGGCGGGGTGGCTGGGTGCCGGTGATCAGGGTGGCCAGGGCCTCGTCGATGTCCTGGCCCAGGAACCAGTCGCCCGTGTGGTCGATGCTGTACACCCGGCCCTCCGTGTCGATCGCCAGGACCGCCTGCTCCTCGCCCTCCGCCCCGAGCGGGCTGACCTCCGTCCCCAGGGCGCGGCCGAGGTCCCCGAGCGTCCGGGCCAGGTGGAGTCCGCTCAGTGGGTCGATGCGCACCGCGGTGGGTGCGATGTGGCGGCCGGGCGCGGACGCGGTGATGCGGAGGCCGCCGAACTCCGCCCAGGCCTCGACCGCGGCGGGGAAGACGGCGTGCTGGTGGCCGGCCGGGGAGGCGTGGGAGCGCAGCGCGTCGGCCCATTCCTCCGCCTGGCGGATGTCCCAGCGGCCGGGCTGCCAGCCCGCTTCGCGCAGGGCGGCGTCGACGGCGACGGGGAACCGGGTGGAGGTGTGCTGCTGGCGGTCGGGCATCGGTGGGCGGTCAGCCCTTCTCGGCGGTGGTCGCGGCGCCGGTGGAGGTCAGGTCGACGGGGCGTACGCCGAAGTGCGACAGGAGTGCCGAACAGGATCGGCAGGGCGGTGCGTAGCTGCCGTGGAGGGGGTCGCCGTCCTCGCGGATGCGGCGGGCGGTGAGCCGGGAGTGTTTGAGCGCGCGGCGGGCCTCGCCGTTGGTCAGGGGTTTTCGTTGCGCGCGTTTGGAGCGCCCGGTCTCGGCGGCGGTGAGCTGGCGGGAGAGCAGTATGGCTTCGGGGCAGCGGCCGGTGAACCGTTCGCGCTGGCCGCTGGTGAGGGTGTCGAGGAAGTCCTGGACGAGAGGGTGCAGTACCGGTGGCTGGTCCCCTTTGCCCGCGGTGCAGGTGAGCGTCTCGCCGCGCACGGACAGGGCGGCGGCCACGGCGGGAAGGATCCCGTCGCGGCGGTGGGTCAGTCGGGGCGTACGGCTGGTATCGGTGCTGCTCCAGGTGAGTCGCGGATCCCCTGATGTGACGGTTTGTGTGGAATGCATCGTGCTGACGTCCCTCCCTGCAATCCCCCGAGTTGCGGGGACAGCCTGCCAAATGTGCCGGGTGGTGGGGAAGCTGGGTGGGGGAAACGTGCCTGCGTGTCGCCCGAATGTGCTGGACCGTCGCCTCACCGTCACGTGAATGTGACCGTTCGTGACGGAACCGGCGGGACGGGATCCCCTGTTGCCCCACCGCTTAGGCTGTGTGGAACACCGGACGCAGCAGGGGGCAACAGCCATGACGACAGGTCGGCTCGGGCAGCAAGCCGCGCCACCGAACGCGGCCTATGCCGGGCAGGTCGTGAACTTCCCGGACCCGGTCCGGGCGTCCCGCCACCCCAGAGGTGTGCGGATGGACGAGAGCGGCCGCCCGGTTCTTTCGCCGTACGCGCGTGCCGCCGCCGAGATCGCCGATCCGCCTCCGGGCTTCGGCATCGACGAGCTGCGCCTCACCGACTACGTGTCGGCGAACGCGGCGATGGCGGCGAGCGGTCACGACCTGTGGGACACGATTCCCGCGGTGGCGACCCCGCACGGCTGGACCTGGCACCACGTGGCGGGCGGCCGGCGGATGGAGCTGGTGCCGGTCGAGGTGAAGGCACTGCTGCGTCATCACGGTGGTCTGGCGTCGACTCCGGTGGACCAGAACCGGCGGGGCACCCGCCCGTTGCAGGAGACCCGTCCGGTGCACTTCCGGCTGCCGAAGGGCGCGGGCGCGGTGAGCGAGCAGCAGGTCCAGGGCGTCGAGGAGGATCTCGGCTTCCGGCTGCCCGGCGCGTACCGCTCGTTCCTGAAGGCGGCGGGCGGCTCGGCCCCGGTGGGTGCGGCGCTGGACGCGGAGTTGGGGCTGCTGGTGGACCAGCCGTTCTTCACGGTGCGTGACGAGGCCGCGGTGAACGACCTGGTGTACGTGAACAAGTGCCTGCGGGACCACTTCACCAAGGACTTCCTGGGCGTCGCGTTCGTCCAGGGCGGGATTCTCGCGGTGAAGGTGCGCGGTCAGGACGTCGGTTCGATGTGGTTCTGCCCGTACGACGACGCCCGGGACCAGGACGGCTGGAGTGTCCAGGAGCGTGCGGAGCGGCTGCTGCTGCCCTGCGGCGCGGACTTCGACGCCTTCCTCCAGCGGCTGGCGGGCAATCCGCCGGAGCTGGAGACCGTGGCGAACCTGATGGTGGACGGCGGCTTCGCGCGCGCCGTCCCGGTGGAGGGGTGAGCGCGGTGGTGACTTTCGCGCAGGCGCAGGAGCGGGCGGACGAGTGGGTCAACGGTGACGTGCCCGCGTACCAGCACCGTGAGGTACGGGTCCGTGAGTTCGACCTCGGTTTCGTGGTGTGGGCCGAGGACCGGCCGGAGGGCCCCGTCTCGGACGGGGGCCGTCAGCGGCTGGTGATCGCCCGGGACAGCGGTGAGGCCACGCTGTGGCCGGGGCTGCCGGTGGGCGAGGTGATCCGGCGGTACGAGGAGGAGTACGGGCTTCCGGCCGGGGGTCCGGCCGCCGCTCCGGAGCCGCCGCAGCGGGTGGATCTGAATCAGACGTCGTTCCTGTTGACGCCGCCGGAGTGGCTCCAGGAGGCGGCGGACAAGCTGGGCATCCCGGATCACCGTGCGGAGCGACGGGAGTCGGAGGGGGAGGCGGCCGAGCCGTCGGCACCGGCCCCGGCCCCGGTGTCGGCTTCGGCTGCGGATGGGGCCCCCGGTCCTGTCGCCGCTTCGCCCCCGGAGCCCGCCGCGGACGTGACGCCCGCGTCCTCCGCCGCTTCGTGGCCCGCCGCCGGCGGGGCCTACGAGCCCACCGCGTCCGAGGGCGTGCCCGCCGGCGCGACCCCCTGGGCGGGTACGGACACCAACTCCGACTCCGACGACGGGGCCGTCCCGCTGCCCGCGACCGTGTTCGCGCCGGCGCTGTCGGGGACGGACGACGAGGAGGCCCCGCCGCCGGTCGTCCCGGCGGAGGCGCCCACCGCGCTGATGTCCGGAGGCAGCCAGCTGCCGCGTACGCAGGTGGCGCGGGCGCTCCGGCCGGACCAGGGGCCCCCGGGCGGGGCCGGTGACATCGCCGACGCGGCCACCAGCAAGGCCGTGGTGCCGCCGCGCGGGACGCGCGGGGGCGGTTCGCCGACCCCGCCGCCGCCCGGTGCGCCGGGGGTCCCCGGGGTGCGCCCCGGTGCGACGCCGCCGCCTTCGGGTCCGGGTGCGCCCGGCGCCCCGGCGGGCGGTTACCTCCCGACGCAGCTCGTCTCCCAGCTCGGTCCGCCCGGTCCGCCCGGTCCGCCCGGCCCGCCCGGTGCCACGCCGCCTCCCGGCCCGCCGCCTCCGCCGCCGGGTTCGACTCCGCCTCCCGGCCCGCCTCCGCCGCCGGGCGCCACGCCGCCTCCGGGTGGCGGGGTGCACCACGCCATGACGATGCTCGCCGACGGGAGCAGCATCGGCGCGGGTCTCTCCGGCCCGGGTGCGCCCAGGCCGCCGGGTCCGCCCGGTGCCCCCGGCGCTCCGCAGCCGCCCGGTCCGCCCGGTGTTCCGGGTGCTCCGCAGCCTCCCGGTCCGCCCGGTCCGCCGGGTGCCACGCCGCCTCCGGGTGGCGGGGTGCACCACGCGGAGACGATGTTCGCGGGGCCGGGCCAGGTCGGGCCGCCCGGTCCGCCCGGAGCCCCCGGCGCTTCGCTGGGCGGGGCCCCCGGTTCCCTGCCGCACCCTCCGGGCCCGCCCGGTCCGCCGCCCGGTCCGCACACCCCGCCGCCCCCGGCGTACGGCTATCCGCAGCAGCCCACCGGTCAGCCGACCGTGGGCCCCGGATACCAGGCCGTGCTGCGGTTCCGCGCTCCGGACGGCAGCGAGCAGC
Source organism: Streptomyces sp. NPDC020884 (assembly GCF_044333935.1). Classification (NCBI taxonomy): domain Bacteria; kingdom Bacillati; phylum Actinomycetota; class Actinomycetes; order Kitasatosporales; family Streptomycetaceae; genus Streptomyces; species Streptomyces sp. NPDC020884. The sequence goes on from NZ_JBIRRY010000009.1 coordinate 289,516, forward strand.
AGCTGATCCGCCGCTCGGCGCCGGGCACCCCGCACCCCGAGTGGCAGATGCTGCACGAACTGCGGGCGATGAACGTGCCGCCACAGCAGGTCATCGAGCTGCACACCGAGCTGGAGTCCTGTGAGCTGCCGGGCGGGTACTGCGCCCGGATGATCCGGGAGACCTGGCCGCAGGTGCGGATCACCAGCGTCGCTCCGTACGGCGCCGATCACGCCGGCCGCCAGCAGGGCATGCAACATCTGCTGACGCACCAGGGCGAGCTGCACCAGGTCGCGGACGGCCCGGCGCGGCCCGCGCCGCTGCGGGCGCCGCTGCCGCAGGTGCCGCCGGCGCCCGCGCTGCCGCCGGAGGCGGTGGCCGAGGAGCTGGCGCAGGCGTTCGGTCCGCAGGGCATCCTGCGGTTCGACCAGCGGGCGGTGTCCCGTCAGGGGGTGCCCGAGGTCGTGGCGCGCACCCTGGTCTGGGCGGGGCTGCCCGCCGATTTCGGGCCGTTCTTCTGGGCGCAGCCGGGGCAGCCCGTGGTGCCGACCCTGGCCGAGCTGGCCGCGCAGCGCCAGGTGCAGCCCGCGCCGGACGCGGGGTCCTACCTGGTGATGGGCACGGACTTCGGCCGGGCGATCTGTGTCCAGTACGGGACCGCGAACATCGTGGCCGTACCGGTGGAGGCGGGGCCCGGCGGGCAGTCCGTGGCGCCGCAGTTCGTCAACACCGGGCTGCCGGAGTTCGTGCGGTCGATGGCGCTGCTGGGCCGGATGTGGCGGCTGCGGTTCGGGCTGGACCCCGAGCAGGCGGGCCGTTGGACCGTCGACTTCCAGGCACAGCTGGTGGCCCTGGACCCGGCGGCGCTGGCGTCGCCGGAGAGCTGGTGGTCGGTGCTGCTGGAGCAGATGTGGGACGGCCTGATCTGAGCCGTACGCAGGGCTGAGCGGCGAGCGCGTACGAGGCGCCCGGACCCGGGAGGGTCCGGGCGCCTCGTCGTGTACCGGGCGACGGGGCCGGTGATACCGGTTCGCCCGGGTCTGTGATGCCGGTCGCTTCCGGCCTGAATACCGCTGATCGATTCCGACTTCCGTCACCAATTGCCGCATCCTTGACGTATTGCGGGATGTCGGAGCGTGGCAGAGCGTGTCGGCGGGTCGAGAAGGGGATTCAGGGATGAGCGCTGGACCGGTGTCCGCGTACGACGTCGTCGGGGTGCGGGGGCGCGGGTACCGCCCGGAGCAGGTGGACCGGGCCACGGCCGCCCTGACGGCCGAGCGGGACGCCGCGCTCGCCGAGCTCGCGCGGCTGACGGGCCGGGCGGAGGAGCTTCACGCCGAGGCGGCCCGGCTCGCCGAGACCGTCGCGACGCTGCCCGCGCAGGACTACGCGGAGCTGGGGGAGCGGGCGCAGCGGATCCTGGCCCTGGCCGAGGACGAGGCGGCGGCGCTGGACGCCGGGGCGGTGGCGGCGGGCCAGTCGCTGCGGGACGCCGCAGATGCGGTGGGCCGGGCGGCCGGGGACGCGGCGCGCGAGGCGGCCGAAGCGGTGCGCGGGGCGGCGGTCCGGGCGGCCGGGGAGCGGGTGGCCGAGGCGGTCCGGGAGGCGGAGGGTGCGCTCGCCGCGGCCCGGCAGGATGCCGAGGAGGTGCGGTCGGCCGCCGCTGCCGCGATGGCGGAGACCCGCAGCCGCACGGCGAGCGTGCTGGCCCACCAGGAGCAGGAGCACGCGGAGCGGCTCAAGGCGACCGAGGCCGAACTGGCCGCCGGGGAAGCGGCGTTGGAGGCCCGGCAGGCCGAGCTGGCCGAGCGGGCCGAGGCGCTGCTCGCAGAGGCGGGCCGGGACCTCGCCGCCACGCAGGAGGCGGCCCGGCACGGTCAGGAGGACGCGGAGGCGCGGGCGGCGGAGCTGCTGGCGGAGGCCCGGGTCCGCGAGGAGCGGGTGGTCCGGGAGACGGAGCGGATCCTGCGGGAGCACGAGGAGGGCCGCGAGGAGGCTCATGCGCACATGGCGCATGTGCGCAGTTCGCTGGCCGCGCTGACGGGGCGGGTGGCTTCGGGGGCGGAGGACCCGGCGGACCCGGAGGACCCGGCGGACCCGGCGGACCCGGCGGGCGCGGCGGGCGCGGCGGGCGCGCAGAGCGTGGAGGGCTGAGCGTCTCCGCGGGCCGTTCGTGGCGTGGGCGGGCCGGGGTCGGGTGCGGGGCAGGTCGCAACGGGTGGCAACCCTTGACGAATGCCTGTTCGCGCGAGCTGATTAGCTTGGTCAGCTGGTCAGTTGGCACGTTTCCGTTCCCAGCCCGAGGGAGTGCTCATGTCGGTCCAAGCGCCGGACATTCTGTCACCCGAGTTCGAGAGAGACCCTTATCGCGCGTATCGCCTGATGCGTCATGACACGCCGCTCATGTGGCATGAGGCCACCGCGAGTTACATCGTCTCGCGTTATGAGGACGTCGAGCGCGTCTTCAAGGACAAAGAAGGCGAATTCACCACGGAGAACTACGACTGGCAGATCGAACCCGTGCACGGGCGGACGATACTCCAGCTCAGCGGGCGCGAGCACGCCGTGCGTCGGGCTCTGGTCGCGCCGGCTTTCCGGGGCAGCGATCTGCGCGACAAGTTCTTACCCGTCATCGAGCGCAATTCGCGCGAATTGATCGACGCGTTCCGGGGGTCCGGTTCCGTCGACCTGGTCGCCGACTACGCCACCCGGTTTCCCGTCAACGTCATTGCGGACATGCTCGGTCTGGACAAGTCCGACTATGAGCGATTTCATGGCTGGTACACGAATGTCATCGCTTTTCTCGGTAATCTCTCCGGCGATCCGGAGGTGAAGCGGGCCGGTGAACGCACGCGCGTCGAGTTCGCCGAGTACATGCTGCCGATCATCCGCGAGCGGCGTGAAGCGCCCGGCGACGACCTCTTGTCGACGCTGTGCACCGCGGAGGTCGACGGTGTCCGGATGAGCGACGAGGACATCAAGGCGTTCTGCAGTCTGCTGCTGGCCGCCGGGGGAGAGACCACCGACAAGGCCATCGCCGGTATCTTCGCCAACCTGCTGAGCCACCCGGAGCAGTTGGAGGCGGTACGCGCCGACCGGAGCCTGATTCCCCGCGCCTTCGCCGAGACGCTGCGCTACACCCCGCCGGTGCACATGATCATGCGCAAGTCGGCGACGGAGGTGGCGCTGAGCGGCGGCACCATACCGGCGGGTGTCACCGTGACCTGCCTGATAGGCGCTGCCAACCGTGACGAGGGCCGCTACCGGGATCCTGATGTCTTCGACATCTTCCGCGAGGACCTGACCGCCACGAACGCCTTCTCGGCGGCGGCCGATCATCTGGCCTTCGCGCTCGGCCGGCACTTCTGCGTCGGCGCCCTGCTGGCCAGGGCCGAAGTCGAGATCGGTGTCGGTCAGTTGCTGGACGCCATGCCGGACCTGCGGCTGGCCGACGGCTTCGACCCGGTCGAGCACGGTGTCTTCACCCGGGGGCCGCAGAGCCTGCCGGTCCGGTTCACCCCGGTGTCCGGCTGACCGGACACCGGATCGTGAGCGGCCGGGTCCGCGGACTCCGGCCGCTCACACGGCTACTGCTCCACCGGGCTGAACCGGACCGGCAGCTCGGCCAGTCCGCGCATCCAGATCGAAGGACGCCAGGCGAGCTCCGCGGGCTCGACCGCCAGCATCAGGTCCGGCAGTTGTTCCAGCAGCGTCTCCACCGCCGTACGGGCCATCACGTCGGCCAGCAGCGGTGCGGGATAGGGGCAGCGGTGTTCGCCGCTGCTGAACGACAGATGCGCGGAGTTCTCCGCGCCGACGTACGAATCCGGCCAGATCTCCGGGTCGGTGTTGGCCGCGGCGATTCCCAGGACCAGGCAGTCGCCGGCCCGGATGTGCCGGCCGCCGAGCTGGGTGTCCCGTACGGCCCAGCGGCCGATGAAGTTCTGGGTCGGCGTGTCCAGCCACAGCACCTCGTTGAGGGCCTCGCCGACGCTGAGCCTGCCGCCGGAGACGTTCACCGCGAAGCGTTCGTCCGTCAGCAGCAGCCGCAGCGTGTTGCAGATCCAGTTCGCGGTGGGCTGCTGGGCCGCGGCGATCACCGAGATCAGGTCCTGGACGATCTCCTCGTCCGTCAGGCCCGCCTCGTGCGTCACCATGCGGGAGGTGACGTCGGCCCCGGGGGCCGCCCGCTTGTCCTGGACCAGTTGACGCAGCCGGTCGCCGACGCGGCCGTAGGCCGCCACCGGATCGTCCCCCTCGTTGGCGTCGAGCGAGATGCGCAGGTCTTCCACCAGCTGCTGGGTGTCCGCACCCGACACCGGCATGCCGCACATCTGGACCACGGCCCGCATCGGCAGGGCGTGGACGTAGCTGCTCATCAGCTCCGTACGGCCGCTTCCGGCGAAGCCCGCGATGAGCCGGTCGGCGATGCGCCGGCAGTCGCGGGCCAGCTCGAACTGGTCGATGCCTTCCAGCGCTTCGGTGATGACGCCGGCCCGGCGCCGGTGCTCGTCGCCCTCCGTGAAGAGCACCGACGGCTGGTATCCGACGAACGGAAGCAGCGGCCAGTCCGGCGGAATGGTCTCCCACTGGTTCCAGCGTCGCGAGTCCCGCGCGAACAGCTCGTCGTGCGCGGTGACATAGGACAGTTCGGAGTAGCCGAGCACCAGCCAGGCCGGAACGTCACCGTCGAGCAGGACCGGCGCGACCGCGCCGTGCTCCCGCCGCAGCGAGCGGTAGAGCTCGGTGGGCGTCTGCTGGTAGGAGGCCCCGGACAGGCGCACCGCATCGGAGCCGACCGGGCAGCCGGAGGGGGCGTGGAGACCGAAGGACGGGCTGGAGGTGCTCATGGTGTCGCCTCCCGGGCGATGGCCATCGTGCGCAGATGGTCGACGAGCGTGATCAGTACGTTCTTGCTGGACTGCCGGACCCGGGCATCGCAGTCGATCATCGGGATGTGCGCGGGCAGCGCCAGGGCCTGACGGATCTCGTCGAGGGAGTGGGCGAGGTCGTCGTCGAAGCGGTTGACCGCCACCACGAACGGGGTGCCGTGGTGTTCCAGCCGGTCGATCGCGTACCAGGAGTCGTCCATCCGGCGCGTGTCCACGAGGACCACGGCGCCGAGCGTGCCGGAGAACAGCCGGTCCCACAGGAACCAGAAGCGCTCCTGGCCCGGGGCGCCGAACAGGTAGAGCACGATGCGCTCGCTGAGGCTGATGCGTCCGAAGTCGAAGGCGACCGTGGTGGTCGTCTTGGCGTCGACGCCGTCCGTCTCGTCGACGCCGACGCCGGCCTGGGTCATGACCTCTTCGGTGTTCAGCGGCCGGATCTCGCTCACCGAGCGGACGAGGGTGGTCTTGCCGACGCCGAACCCTCCGACGACGACTATCTTCAGCCCGGTTTCCGCCGCGTCGGTCAGCGGAGTGCGCTGGGCGGGCAGCTCATAGCTTGCGTAGTCCATGGAGCACCTCCTTCAGCAGCTCGGAGTCGGGAAGCGAGGTCGGGGAGGCGGCCGCGCGGGGGTGGCGGGCGGTGATACGGCCCATGGCGTGGAGGTCGTCGAGCAGGATGCGCACCACGGTCACCGGAAGCGAGAGCTCGGCGGCGATCTCGACGAGGGCGGTCGGGTGGCGGCACAGGTCGAGGATCTGCGCGTGCTCCGACTGCATGCCGGCGGTGGGCCGGCACTCGCTGACCACGAGGGTCACCAGGTCGAAGGAGTCGGCGGAGCGGCTGCGGCCCCCGGTGACGGTGTAGAGCCGGTCCGGGGCTCCGGTGTCGACGGGCCGGCGGGTCATGACGCGCTCCCCGGTGCGGTGCCGCGTGGCGCGGCGCGCAGGTGTTCGCCGATCTGCTCGACCATCTCCGTCATCTGGTGGCCCACCACGCTCGGGTCGGCCTCCTCGGTGGCGACGACGGCCAGATGCGCGCCTTCGCCGGCCTCGACGATGAAGAGCAGGCCCCCGTGGAACTCGGTCATCGAGTGCCGGACGCCTCCGGAGCTGTCGCCGAACTCGATGGAGGCGCCCTGCGCCAGCGCCTGCATGCCCGAGCAGATGGCCGCCAGCTGGTCGGCCTGGTCGAGCATGAGGTTCTCGGTCCAGCAGAGCTTGAGCCCGTCGCGTGACAGGGCCAGGGCGTGCCGGGTGCCGGGGGTCTGCTCGAGCAGCCTCTGCAGGAGCCAGGTGAGGCTGTTGTCTGTGGTCTGCATGATGAGTGACGGGACCGTGGTGCCGGGGAGCGGCCGACGGCCCGTACCTCCAATCTCGGATGTTCGAGCGAGCGCGTCCGGGGGTCCGGACACCCTGCGGGTGGGGGGTTCCGGACTACGGCGCGGTGGACGGCGGTACGGTCCCGCTGTCCGGTTCTCCGTCCTTGCCCTGCTGGGGCAGCCGGCCGCGCTGGAAGGCGCCGAACTGCTGGCCCGCGCTGCGGGGCGGCGAGGACCGTGGCGTGTTGCCGCGCGGTTCCGCCGGGGAGCCGGGCGCGGGCGTGGCCCGGTGGCGGCCGCGCTCGGCCTCTCCCATGGTGCGGCCGGGGGTGCGGACGGGCAGGCCGCCGGGGGTGGAGCTCGCCGCCGGCCGGAGCGGGGCCGGCGGTGGCGCGGCGGCCTCCTGCGCGGAGGGCGGCACGGGGGCGGTGGGCGTCAGGGGCGCGGTGGGCGGCGCCGCGGCGACGGGCGCGGAAGGCTGTGCCGCGGGCGCGGGCGCGGGCGCGGGTGACGGGGCGGCGGGCGGTGCCGCGGCGGCGGGCGCCGGGGACGGGGCGGCGGGCGCGGGGACGGTCCGGCGGGCCGGAGTCGCGTGGCTCTCGCGCGGCTCCTGCGCGATCAGATGCCGTGGCAGCAGGACGACCACGCCGGTGCCACCGCGTGAGGAGGGGCGGTAGTTGACGCTGATCCGGTGCTTGAGGGCGAGCCTGCCCACCACGGCGAGGCCGAGCCGGGTGCCCTGCAGGGTCGCGAGGTCGGTCAGCCGGCCGGCCACGGAGTCCGCCGCCCGCCGCATCGCCGCGTCGGCCATCTTCAGACCGCTGTCCTCGATGGTGACAACGATGCCGGTGCCGCGTTCCTCGACGTAGACCTGCACCTCGTCGATGGGCGGCGAGAAGTTGGCCGCGTTGTCCATCAGTTCGGCGAGCAGGTGCATGACGCCCTCGGCGGCGAAGCCGGAGATGGAGACGGTGGACGAGCAGTGCAGCCGGACGCGCTGGTAGGCGGCGATGCGGCCGACCGCGCCCCGCAGGATGCTCTCCATGACGATCGGACGGTTCCAGGAACGGCTCGGCCGGCCGCCCATCAGCAGCGCCAGCCGGTCCGTCATCAGGCCGAGCTGGGAGGTGCTGTGGTCCAGCTTCAGCAGATCTCCGAACACTTCTTCGCCGTGACGTTCCTGCATGCTGCGCAGGTCGGCGAGCATGCTGACGGACTTCGCCTGGACCCGGCTGAGCGCCTTGGCCGACGCGGTGGTGGCCGCGAGGGCCCGGCGTTCGCTGAGCGCGAGCTCCCGGAGCACCGCCTCGACCGGGGTGCGCAGGAGCGGCAGTTCGGGCAGGCCCACCTCGGCCCGCACCGTGGCGCCGGACTCGCCTTCACGGAGCCTGGCGGTGACGCTCGGCAGCGTTTCGTGGGTGAAGCGCTCCACCTCGGAGGTCACCGCGTGCAGCTCCTCGCGCAGCCGCGCGGTCTCCGCTTCGCTCTCCTCGCGGAAGCGCGTGCTCGCGGTCCGCAGCGAGGCGGTCTGCTGCTCCTGCTCCTCGACCGTGGTCGCCAGGACGTGCAGCAGCGTGCGCTGTCGCGGGCTGCGCGGCAACGGGATCTGGCCGAGGGCGTCGGCGGCCTTCCAGCCGCCGCGTACCAGTCTGATCAGCGCGGGCAGCGCCACGTCGGCGGTGTGCGCCGTGTCCGTTTCGAGAGCGGCCAGCGAGGCCTTGAGGCGGGTGGCCTCCGCCGTCTGCGCCGAGGCCGTGCGCTGCGCCCGCCGGGTGAGGCGGTGGGAGGCGGCGAGGGTGACGGCCAGGACCACCCAGGCGGTGAGGACCACCACCACCGCCCAGTCACGCGCCGCCGAAGGGGCCAGGGCCACGGCCGCGACTCCGGCGAGGGCACTCACCGACAACACGGCCACAAGCGGTGCTATCGCCGCCTTCGATGCGTTCTTCGGCCGCCGCTGACTGGCTGGTACGGGTTTTGGCATGGATGCGGTCCCTCAGTTCTACCGAGCGGAAGGTATGCGGCCGCTCCGAGAAGGTGCAGATCACCTTGGTGAAATCGGAGGAAGCGGAAACCGCGCTTCCTCTCAAGGAGCGACCTCATCGTAGACATCCTGATGCGCCGGATCATCCGGTGAGCGGCATAGTCCGTAGGCAGAGTGATTTTGTCGAGAAGTGGTCGGCAGGCCAAGGCTGTTGTGGTATTCGCGAGATGCCGCCTCGCGATGGCAGGCGCCACGGTGGACCCGGTCTGCGGGGATCGGGACCCGGGTGGACGCATTTCGCTCGTCAGTCGACGGCGGCGCGGGCCGGGGGGCTGGAATGACCCGTGCGGAGGATTCTTTTCAGTCAATCCGAAAAACTTGGCCGGATCGTTCGAGCGGGTCGGCAGCGCCGGTAAATCCGGGATGGCACCGGTAAAGGTGCGATGACACCAGTAAACGGGACGGCGTCGGTTCAAGCCCGGCAAAGAGCGGCCGGGCACGCGTCAGCGGACGACGACTCCGGCGAGGAACGCGGTCCAGGCGGCGGCCGGGAGGACGAGGGCGGGGCCGGTGGGGTTCTTGCTGTCACGGACGGGGACGACGCCGGGGAATCCGTCCGCCACCTGTACGCAGTCGCCGCCCTCCTGGTTGCTGTAGCTGCTGCTGCGCCAGGCGGCGGCGGTCAGATCGGGACGGGACGCTTGCTGCACGGTAATCGGCCTCCAGTACGGATCGGATCAAGGCGAGTGACATCAGCGGCGGCAGTGCCATCGCCCTGAGCTGATCGTAAGTGAGAACGAACCGTTCGACCTCGTCCGGTTCCTCGGTCAACTGGCCGTAGTGCGCGCCCTCCGTGTAAGCGACCTCGGTGCCGTCCGGCATCACCAGCACGGTGAGGGAACCGCCCAACGAGCCGTGCGCGCCTTGGTCGAACGGCAGCACCTGGATCGTGACGTTGGGCTCCTCCGCCATCCTGAGCAGCTTCTCCAACTGGCCGCGCATCACCGCCGCTCCACCGACCGGACGCCGGAGCACGGCCTCGTCGAGGATGATCCACAGCTCCGGCCGGTCCGGGCCGGTCAGCCGCACCTGTCGGTCGAGCCGGGCCGCGAGACGTTCCTCCAGGTGCTCGTCGTCCCGCAGCGTGTGGCCCATGCTCAGCAACGCCCGCGCGTACTGCGGTGTTTGCAGCAGACCGGGCACGGCGTGCGAGGCGTACTGACGGATCACCGCCGCGCGGACGGAGTACGCGATGAACGCCCGCGACCAGTCCGGGAACGCCTCCCGGTACACGTACGGCCAGAGGTCGATCAGTAAGTCGTCCGCCACCAGCTCCTTGTCCAGGGCCCGGGTCAACTCAAGCGTGGGCTTCGCCCCGGTCGCGCGCTCCAGTTGGGCGATCCGGCTGCTGACCACGTGCGCGAGCGAGCCCACCTCGGCCTGGGTGAGTCCGGCCGCGATGCGGAGCTTGCGCAGGCGTGACCCGAAGAGGGCCGCCATGGAGGACTGCGGGTCAATTGCTTTGGCCATGGGGCTACTTCCGATTCTTACGGCCTGCGAGGTAAGGCGCTGTCACCTTCCGAGGCTAGGACGCGCGGCCGACTCTTGAATACGGAACGTCACGGAACCCGCACGTGTGGGTGACGTGAGAGGAGTCGAGTGAACGGATGGTCGGCATGACCGGCAAGAAGACGCCCGCGGCGACGGAGGCCGCCCGACGGGAAGAGGCCCCGCCCCTCCCGCGCCGCTTCGGGCTGACGTCCAACGGCTACGGGAGCCTGTCGCGGCAGTTCCCCTCGACGCCCCGGGGAGCACGGCTCGCCCGTCGCACGGTGGTGCGGCAGCTGGGGTACTGGGGGTTCGGGCCGATGACGGACGCGTCGTGCTCGGTTGCCCTGGTGGTGGCGGAGCTGGCCGCCAACGCGGTGTGCCACGGGCGGCTCCGGGGGCGGAACTTCCATGTGCGGGTGGACTACGAAGGGCCCGCGAGCCGCTTCCGTATCGAGGTCTCGGACGCCGTGCTCGGCCGGACGCCCGAAGATCCGGTGCTGCCGCCGGACGATCAGGAGTCGGGGCGCGGCCTGTTCCTGGTGGAGTGCCTGGCGTCGCGGTGGGGGTGGGAGCCCCGGAACCCGATCGGGAAGACGGTGTGGGCGGAGGTGACGGCCGAGCGGCCCGCCGCCTGCTCCTAGGGGCGGTTGACCGGCCCGCGCGGGGTCAGGAGCTCTGCATGATCTGGATCAGGTTGCCGCAGGTGTCGTCCAGGACGGCGGTGGTGACGGGGCCCATCTCCACCGGCTCCTGGGTGAACCGGACTCCGAGCCTGCTCAGCCGCTCGAACTCCGCCCGGACGTCGTCCACCGCGAAGGCCGTGGCCGGGATGCCGTCCTCGACCAGGGCCGTCGTGTACGGCTTCACGGCGGGGTGCTTGTCGGGCTCCAGGAGCAGTTCGGTGCCTTCGGGGTCCTCCGGCGAGACCACGGTGAGCCAGCGGTCCTCGCCGCCGAGCGGGACGTCGTGCTTCTTCTCGAAGCCCAGGACGTCCGTGTAGAAGTGCAGGGCCTTGGCCTGGTCGTCGACGAAGACGCTGGTCAGGTTGATCCTCATGGGGTGCTCTCCGGTGCCTTCGGCCTGAGCCATCGGCTGACGATGTGCTCGAGGGGTTCGGTGTTCAGGTCGTGGAACTTGTAGCGGCCCTGGCGGCGCGTGAGCACCAGGCCCGCCCCCTCCAGGACGGCCAGGTGCTGGCTGACCGCCTGCCGGGACAGGCCGAGCCCGTGTCGGGTCACCAGCCGTGCGCATATCTCGAACAGGGTCTGGCCGTTCCGCTCCGCCAGCTCGTCGAGGATGCGTCGCCGGGTGGGGTCGGCCAGGGCCTTGAAGACATCTTCCGCCATGCCCCCACGATAGGCAAGTAGCGACTTGCCTATCAAGGCGGGGTCCTGCCGGTTCCCTACGATGGCGTCCTGCCGGGCAGCGCGGTCTGCCGGGCCCGGGGACGGGGGAGCGGTTCATGGAGCGGTTCGAGACGGAGCGGTTCGAGACGGAGCGGTTCGAGACGGAGAGTCTGGCGCTGATGCCCGGCCAGCGGGTTCGGGCCGAGGTCCTCAGCCATCACCCGTGGGGCGTCATCGTGCAGATCATCGGCTACGAGAACGCCCGTCTGTCGGCCTCCATCGACATGATCCAGCAGTTCTCCCAGCCCACACTCGGCTACGACGAGCTCCTCGCGCTCTTTCCCGCCGTCGGTTCACAGGTCGATGCGGTGATCCAACAGATCAGTCGCTGGTATCCACCGGTGTCGGTGCGGCTCAGCATCCGGCCCGCCGACCTGGAAGCACTGACCTGGAGTTGCGACTTCTGCGGAGAGCGGACGACGCTGGGCCCGGGGAGAGACGCCCTCGTCCTGGACTCGCGGAGTCACGACGGCCCGGGAAGCCACACCATCGTCTCCCACCGGCACTGTCTGGCCGAGCGGATCCGCCCGGAGAACGGCGGGGAGCGGGCGCGAGCACTGAAGATCGGGAAGCAGGACTGGCCGCAACGGTCCTGAAGCCCGGCCGCACCCGGACCGTGTGCCCGCCGGACAGGCCCTAGGGTGCTCCCTCATGGACTGCCTCACCGATCATCTGCCGCTGCTGGAGCTGCTGTGCGCCGCCGACGAAGTCCGGGTCCCCGGTGAACTCGTATCGTCGGTCCCTCACGGGAAGGCTCCCGACGCGGTCGTGGACGCCTACGCGGTCGACGGCGGCCGGCTGCTCCTCACCCGCTGGGGCGGCCGGCTGCACGAGGTGATCTACCAGACCCCGGCGGAGTCCGGACAGGACGCATCGCGGCGCAACGAACGGCTGTTCGCGCACTACGGACAGGGCGACGGCTGGACCGAGACGCTCGACAACGGTTTCGGCAGGACCTATCGCCGTAACGATCAGCGGCGGTACGCGTTGTGGAGCTACGCGATGGACTTCACGACCTTCGGCACGATGGAGTTCCACCAGGTCAAGTGGTAGCCGCCCCGTCCTTCTCGGCGGCGGGCTCGGCGATGACCGGGAAGCGGCGCGGGGCGAGGGTGATCAGGGCGAGCAGGGCGAGGGCCGCGGCTCCGGCGGCCCCGATGTAGACGTGGTCCACCGCGGCGTCCACCGCCCGCCGCAGGTAGTCCGTCGCCGCCGCGGAGAGCGTGCCCGGGTCCTCCAGGGCGCGGGTCACCGCGTCCAGGTCGTCGGGGAGGCCGGCCACCGGGGCGTCGAGGAGGCGGGCGGCCAGGACGCCGTTGGCGACGGCTCCGAAGAGCGCCGCGCCGATGCTCTGGCCGACCTGGCGGCAGAAGAGGACGGACGCCGTCGTCGTACCGCGCTCCGCCCAGCCGACCGTCGACTGGACGCCCACGATCAGGGGGAGTTGGAAGAGGCCCAGGGCCGCGCCGAGCAGCAGCATGAGGAGGGCGGGGTGCCAGGGCTCGCCGGGGTAGGGCAGGAGGGGGAAGGCCAGCAGGATCAGCAGGGCGGCGCTCATGCCGATGATCGCGGTCCGCCGGAAGCCGATGCGGTTGTAGACCCGGTCGGACAGGGCCGCCGAGACGGGCCAGCTCAGCGTCATCACGGAGAGCACGAACCCGGCGGCGATCGGGCCGAGACCCAGCACCGACTGGGCGTACGTCGGCAGGAAGACGGTCGGCGCGACCATCAGCAGACCCATCGCGCCGAGCGCCAGGTTGACCGAGGCGATGGTCCGCCGCTGCCAGACCCAGCCCGGGATGATCGGCTCCGCCGCCCGCCGTTCGATCACGACGGTGAGCACCGCCAGGACCGCGCTCACCCCGAACAGTCCGAGCGAGGGCGCCGAGAGCCAGGGCCAGGCGACGCCGCCCTGCACGAGCGCCGTGAGCAGCAGGGTGCCGGTCGCGAAGACGGCGAGCGCGCCCGCCCAGTCGACCCGGGGCCGGGCGGCGGGGCGGGGGCGGGAGCGCTCGTGCAGGTGGCGGACGACCAGCCAGAGGGCGACGGCCCCGACCGGGAGGTTGATCAGGAAGATCCACCGCCAGTCGGCGTACCCGGCGAGCAGCCCGCCGACCACCGGTCCCGCGACCGCGGAGGTGGCCCACACCGTGGACAACTTCGCCTGGATGCGCGGGCGTTCCTTCAGCGGGTAGAGGTCGGCCGCGATGGTCTGGACGGTGCCCTGGAGCGCGCCGCCGCCCAGGCCCTGGACGATGCGGAAGGCGATGAGCGCGGCCATGTTCCAGGCCGCGGCGCAGAGGACCGAGCCGACCAGGAACAGGATGATCCCGGCTATCAGGACCGGCTTGCGGCCGAAGGTGTCGGAGAGCTTCCCGTAGAGGGGGAGCGTGACGGTGACGGCCAGCAGATAGCCGGAGAAGAGCCAGGAGAAGACGGTGAAGCCGCCGAGGTCGCCGACGATCTGCGGGACGGCGGTGGACACGATCGTGCCGTCGATGGCGGCCAGCGCCATGCCGAGCATGAGCGCCGCCACGACGGGGCGACGGCCCCGGGGGGTGGTGAGGGCGGGCGGCGCGGTCGTGCCGTCCTGGCCCGTCCCGGCGTCGCCCGTCCCCGCGTCGCTCCTGCCGTCCCTGCCGCTCACCGCGTTTCCTTCCCTATGCACGTATCTCCCGGAGGCACTGTCTCATCCGGGAGCACCGGACGGGGAGGGTCCCGGGGAACGGTGAGGGGCGACGGCGGGCGGGGACGGCGCCGGGAACGGTGCCCCTGACCTCGCCTCCTCCTGAGGGCCGAGTCCCCTAGGGGGCGCCCCCTCAGAGGGGCCAGGGCCCGTTCCTCCCGGCGGAGGACGTGGCGGCGGGGGGCGTTTCCTTAACCTGTTCCTACGTCGCTGCTACGGCGTACCGCAGGGGGGACGGTGGGGAAAACCCCACCTCGAGACTGCGCTGGGCACCATCGCGCCGGACACCGTCCTGAACCCAGAATCGGACCGTACCCAATGGCGTCCAGTCATTGACCGACATAGGAGATAAACCGTGACAACGGCTGTAACCATTCCCAGGCACGGGGGCACTGGAGGGCGTACGGCCGTCGCGGCGCGAGCGCGGCAGGTCGTGAAGGCGTACGGCACCGGCGAGACCCGGGTCGTCGCGCTCGACCATGTCGACGTGGACATCGCCCGCGGGCAGTTCACGGCGATCATGGGCCCGTCCGGCTCCGGCAAGTCGACCCTGATGCACTGCCTGGCCGGGCTCGACACGGTGACCTCGGGCGAGATCTACCTCGACGAGACCGAGATCACCAAGCTCAAGGACAAGAAGCTCACCCAACTCCGGCGCGACCGCATCGGGTTCATCTTCCAGGCGTTCAACCTGCTGCCGACGCTCAACGCGCTCGAGAACATCACGCTGCCGATGGACATCGCGGGCCGCAAGCCCGACGCCGCCTGGCTCCAGCAGGTCGTGGAGACCGTCGGGCTCGCCGATCGTCTCAAGCACCGCCCCACCCAGCTCTCCGGCGGCCAGCAGCAGCGCGTCGCCGTCGCCAGGGCGCTCGCCGCCCGGCCGGAGATCATCTTCGGTGACGAGCCCACCGGGAACCTGGACTCCCGCGCCGGGGCCGAGGTCCTGTCCTTCCTCCGCAAGTCGGTCGACGAGCTGGGCCAGACCATCGTCATGGTCACCCACGACCCCGTCGCCGCCTCCTACGCGGACCGGGTGCTCTACCTCGCCGACGGTTCCATCGTCGACGAGATGTACGACCCGACCGCGGACCAGGTCCTCGACCGCATGAAGCACTTCGACGCACGTGGGCGGACGTCATGACCGTCTGGAAGACCTCGATGCGCAACTTCCTCGCGCACAAGGGCCGGATGGCTCTCTCCGCCGTGGCGGTGCTGCTCTCCGTCGCGTTCGTCTGCGGCACGCTCGTGTTCACCGACACGATGAACACCACCTTCGACAAGCTCTTCGCCGTGACCTCGCCCGACGTCACCGTCAGCCCGAAGAACGCCGGCGGGAACGACGAGCAGCCCGACAACGGCAAGCCCGTCTCCCTGCCCGCCTCGCTCATCCAGCAGGTCGAGAAGGCCGACGGGGTGAAGAAGGCCGAGGGCGCCGTCGTCTCCATGGCGGTCACCGTCGTCAACAGCGAGAACAAGAACATGGGCTCCCAGACCGGAGCTCCGACCATCGCGGGCAACTGGACCGAGAACGACCTGCGTTCGATGGAGATCACCTCCGGACACGCGCCCCGCGGCCCCACCGAGGTGATGGTCGACGCCGACACCGCGAAGAAGCACGGACTGAAGCTCGGCGACGAGCTGCGCACCATCGCCGCCACCGGCGACATCACGGCGAAGATCAGCGGCATAGCGTCCTTCACCGTCACCAACCCGGGCGCGGCCGTCGTCTACCTCGACACCGCCACCGCCCAGAAGCAGCTCCTCGGCGCACCCGACGTCTTCACCCAGATCTCGGTCACCGCCGCGAGCGGCGTCGACGACACCCAGCTCAAGAAGAACGTGGCCGCGGCCCTCGACGGCTCGACCGGGTACAAGCTCCAGACCCAGCAGGAGGCCGCCGACGCCAACAAGGACTCCATGGGCGCCTTCCTGGACGTCATGAAGTACGCGATGCTCGGCTTCGCCGGAATCGCCCTCCTCGTCGGCATCTTCCTCATCGTCAACACCTTCTCCATGCTGGTCGCCCAGCGCACCCGTGAGATCGGCCTGATGCGGGCCATCGGCTCCAGCCGCAAGCAGGTCAACCGGTCCGTGCTGGTGGAGGCTGTCCTCCTCGGCATCGTCGGCTCCCTGCTCGGCGTCGCGGCCGGTGTCGGCCTCGCCGTCGGGCTGATGAAGCTGATGGGCGCCGTCGGCATGGAGCTGTCCACCAGGGACCTCACCGTCGCCTGGACGACCCCGGCCATCGGTCTGGTGCTCGGCGTCGTCGTCACCGTCCTCGCCGCGTACATCCCGGCCCGCCGGGCCGGCAAGGTCTCCCCGATGGCCGCCCTGCGCGACGCCGGGACCCCGGCCGACGGCCGCTCCGGCTGGATCAGGGCCGGAATCGGCCTCTTCCTGACCGCGGCGGGCGGCGCGGCCCTGTGGGCCACGACCCAGGCGGACAAGGCCACCGAGGGCTCGATGTTCCTCGCTCTCGGCGTGCTGCTGACCCTGATCGGCTTCATCGTGATCGGTCCGCTCCTGGCCGGTGTCGTGGTGCGGGGCCTGAGCATCGTCGTCCTGCGGCTCTTCGGACCGGTCGGCCGGCTGGCCGAGCGCAACGCCCTGCGCAACCCCCGGCGCACGGGAGCGACCGGAGCCGCCCTGATGATCGGGCTCGCCCTGGTGGCCTGCCTGTCCGTCGTCGGGTCCTCCATGGTGGCCTCGGCCACCGAGGAGCTCGACAAGTCGGTCGGCGCGGACTTCATCGTCCAGGACAGCGGCACCGGCCGCCCGATCGTGCCCCAGGCCGCCGACGCCGTGCGCGCCGTCCCCGGTCTGGAGCACATGACCGACTACACCTTCGTCAAGGCGAAGATCACCGCCCCGAACGGCAAGACGGAGGACGAGGGGATCACCGCCGCCGACCCGACGTACCAGCAGGACGTCCGTCGCTCCGTCATCTCCGGCGACCTCGCGAAGGCGTACGGCAAGGACGCCATCTCCGTCGGCAACGGCTACGCCGAGCGGCACGGCATCAAGATCGGCGACACGCTCACCGTCGCCTTCAAGGCGGGGAAGACCGCCCAGCTCGAGGTCGCGGCGATCACCTCCGACGACACCAACATCGACCGCGGCGCGATGTACACCAACCTCACGACGGCGGCGTCCTACGTCCCGGCCGACGCGATGCCGCAGAACGTGGTGATGTTCGCCAAGGCCGAGGAGGGCAAGGAGAAGGAGGCGTACGCGGCCCTGAAGACCGCGCTCGCCGAGTACCCGGTCTACAACGTGCAGAACCAGGCCGACTTCAAGGAGCAACTGAAGGACCAGATCGGCCAGTTGCTGAACATCGTGTACGGCCTGCTCGCCCTGGCGATCATCGTCGCGATCCTCGGTGTGGTGAACACCCTCGCCCTGTCCGTGGTCGAGCGGACCCGCGAGATCGGCCTGATGCGCGCCATCGGGCTCTCCCGCCGCCAACTGCGCCGCATGATCCGGCTGGAGTCCGTGGTCATCGCCCTCTTCGGGGCGCTGCTCGGACTCGGACTCGGGATGGGCTGGGGCACCGCGGCCCAGAAGCTGCTGGCGCTGGAGGGACTCGAGGTCCTGGAGATCCCGTGGCCGACGATCCTCACGGTCTTCGCCTGCTCGGCTCTCGTCGGACTGTTCGCCGCTCTGGTCCCGGCCTTCCGGGCCGGCCGGATGAACGTCCTGAACGCCATCGCGGCGGACGGCTGAGCGCACCCCGCCCAGCAGCGGTGACCCCCAGGGCGTCACCGTAGAATGACCGGCAGGCCCCGGGGCGTTCCTCCAAACGCCCCGGGGCCGAGCCGTTCCCCCGCCTCCTTTCCCCGCCCCGGTCCGCCGGTCACGGCAGACCGTGTCAGCTTGCTGCACCGGGCGGCGGGCCCCCGTGCAGCAAGCTGACACGGCGGCCTCTCTTGTGGCGCGTTCCCCGCTGGCATCGTCGTCCGTGCCGGGACGACCCCCGGCTCCGACGCCACCGTCGAAGGGGAAAACGTGCCCAGGTCTCCGCTCGCGCAGCATCGGCGCCGCCCGGCCATAACCGCCGCCCTCGTCACCGGTATCGCCCTCGCCGCCCTCGCCCTCTCCACCGGCGCCGCATCGGCGACCGCCCCCGCGGGCCCCCCGCCCACCGCCGGTCAGGTGGCCCGGCTGATCTGTACGGAGTCGGCCGACCTCATCGGCCGACTGCCCCAGGAGTCCGCGCCCGTCCGGGCGTGCAAGCTGGTCAACGGCTGGGACTAGGCGTGTCCAGCCCCGTAGGACCCGCAGGACCGACAGGCCCGGCAGGAGCGGTGGAACCGGCAGGCCACCCCCTGGGGCCGCCGAGCGCGATGCGGTTCCAGCTCCTGGGACCGCTGGCCCTCGCGGACGGACCCGACACCGTCGTCCTCCAGCCCTCCAAGCCCGCGAACCTGCTCGCCGCGCTTCTCCTGCACGCCAACTCCACCGTCTCCGCCGAGTACTTGCAGCGCGCGGTGTGGGGCGAGGAACAGCCCGCCACCGCCAGGGCCGCCCTCCAGACCTGCGTCCTGCGGCTCCGCCGGCTGTTCACCAAGCACGGGGTGACCGGCACCTCCATCGAGGCGGTGCCCGGCGGCTACCGGATCACCGCCGCACCGCCCACCCTGGACCTCCTCGGCTTCCGTGACCAGATGCGCCGGGCCGCCGGCCTGGACCGGGAACCGGAGGCGGAGCTCTGCGCGCTCAAGGACGCCCTCTCGCTCTGGCAGGGCTCGCTGCTCGCCAACGTACGGTCCGACGTCCTGCACCGCGACGAGGTGCCCCGGCTCGCGGAGGAACGGCTGCGCGCGGTCGAGCGGGTCTGCGACCTGCTGCTGGGGCTCGGGCGCTGCGGTGAGGCGCTCGTCGACCTGTGGACGGCTACGCGCGTATATCCCGGGCACGAGCGCTTCCACGAGCAGCTCATCGAGGCCCTCTACCGCACCGGACGCCAGTCCCAGGCCCTCGCCGAGTACCGCAGGGTCAAGGGCTTCCTGCTGGAGGAGCTGGGCGTGGACCCCTCGCCCTCCCTGCGCCGTCTCGAACTGTCCATCCTGCGCGGCGAGGACCTGGGCTCCGGCGGCCCGGCGGCCCCCCGTGTCATCCAGGGCGAGGCCGTCCCCCTCCCGGCCGCCCCGGTCACCGCCGCTGCCCCGCCCGCCGCCCCCGCCACCGGGCCCGTCCCCGCCGTGCCGCACTTCACCGGGCGCGCCGCCGAGGCCGCCGCGCTGGCCGCCCGGCTCACCGCACCCCCGTCCCACGGCCCCGAGGACGACCGGCCGCTCACCGTCCTGGTCTCCGGAGCCCCCGGCATCGGCAAGTCGGCGCTCGCCCAGCACGTCGCCCGGCTCGTCCGGGACGCCTTCCCCGCCGGGCAGTTGATCGTCCTGATGACCCGCCCGGACGGCGAACCCCGCACCGTCGAGGAGGTCGCCGCCGAAGTGACCGCCGCCCTCGGCACGTCGGGCGACGGCCGCGCTCTGCTGATCCTGGACGACGTGGTCGACGCCGGCCAGGTGCGCCCCTTCCTCGCACCCGCCGGAGGGGCCGGGCCGGACCTCGCCGTCGTCGTCACCAGCCGCATGGGTCTCGGCGGCCTCATCGCCACCCACGGCGGCTGGGTGCAGCGCCTGTCCGCCTTCACCGAGGCCGAGTCGTACGCGCTGCTGCTGGCCGCCCTGGGGGCCGAGCGGGTGGAGGCCGAATCCGGCGCCGCGCATCGGCTCGCCGCCGTCTGCGGCCACTTCCCCGCCGCCCTGCGCATCCTCACCGCCCGGCTGCTGACCCGGCCGGGGCTACGGCTCGCCGACGCCGTCGACTGGCTGGGCGAGGACCCGCTCGCCCGGCTCACCCTGACCGACTCCCCGGACCACTCGGTCACCGGCCTCTTCGACCGGGCGCTGGACCGGCTCGACCCCCGGCTGTCGCAGGCCTTCGCGCGCCTCGCCCAGGGGCCGCCGGAGCTGCTGGCGGACACCGGCGGCGGGGACGTCGACGACCGGCCCGTTCCCGAAGCCGTCCGGGAGCGGCTCGCCGACGCCGGACTGCTGGAGGACGGCCCGCCGGGCCCGTACCGCATCCACGATCTGCTCCGCGCCCACGTACGAAGAACCGCCCGGATCCGCGACCGCCGCACAGAGAAGGTGTGATCCCCATGGCCGAGAGCGCCGCACCCACCGCACCCGCCACGTCCCCCTCGCCCCCCGCGTTCGACGCGCTCGCCGGCACCCGGCCGCGCATCCGGCGCGACGTGCTGTTCACCGAGACCCCCGGCGGGGTGCTCTTCCACAACGCCGACGGCGGCTTCCACCTCACCGGCCGCACCGCCTACCGCTTCGCCTCCCTCGTCGTCCCGCATCTCACCGGACAGCACCTGCTGGCCGAACTGTGCGCCGGATTCGGGCCCGCGCAACGGGCGATGGCCGGCGAACTGGTCAAGACGCTGTACGCACGCGGCTTCGCCCGCGACACCCCCGAGGCCGAGACCGCCGGGGACACCCTCGACGGGACGACCGCCGAGCGGTTCGCCGCGCAGCTCGCCTACGTCGACCACTACGCCGACGACGCCCCCGCCCGCTTCGCCCGCTACCGCGCCACCCGCGTCGCCGTCCTCGGCGACGACGCGACGGCCCGCTGGTGCGCGCTGAGCCTGGTGCGCAACGGATGCGCCCGCGTCGGGACGGTCGCGGCCCCGGACGACGTCAGGGCCGAGGCCGCCGCCAACGGCGCGCGCGTCGATGAGCTCACCGCCGGGACGGACGCGGGCTGGGCCGATCTGGCGGGCTACGACGTCGTCGTGGTCACCGGCGCGGGGGCCGGCCCCCGGACCCACCGGCTGCTGGTCGCCGGGGTGCCCGAAGGCGTGACCCTCATCCCCGCCTGGCTGTTCGGCCGCCGCCTGGTCGTCGGCCCGCTCGCCACCGCCGACTCCACCGGCTGCTGGTCCTGCGCCCTGCTGCGACTGGGCGGCAACGTCGACCCCGGCACGGCGGCCGAGCTGTGGAGCGAGGCGGCGGGGGCCGTCCCGCACGGCGCAGCCGCCCTGTCCGGGCCGGTCGCCGCGATGGTCGGCAACCTCGTCGGCTACGAGATCTTCCGCCTGACCACCGGCGCGCTGCCCGCCGAGACGGCCGGGCACGCCCTCGTCCAGGACCTGGAATCGCTGGACGTGATGGCCGAACCGGTCCAGCCCCACCCCCGGTGCGCCCGCTGCGCCGCGCTCCCGGCCGACGAACCCGCCCCGCTCCCCGACACCCTCGCGCTGCCCGTCACCGCGACCGTGGAGACCGCCCGCGACGCGGAGGCCCTCGTCGAGGAGCTCAACCGGATCAGCACCGCGCTGGTCCGCCCGTACACCGGGATCTTCCGCAGCTACGACGACGAGGAGCTGACCCAGACCCCGTTGAAGCTCAGCCGCGTCGAGGTCGCGCTCGGGGGCGGGGTGCGCCGAAGGATCGCCGCGTTCGACGTGCACCACCTGGCCGGGGCGCGGACCCGGGCGCTGTACGCGGCGGCCGAGGCCTACGTGGAGCACGTGGTTCCGCCCGCGGGCGTCGAGGGCGGTGACCGGGACGGCGGCGCGCAGGCGCTGCGGACGCTGGGGCCCGACGCCCTGACGACCGGCGGCGGCACCGGGGCGGTGCCCGTCACCTGGGCGGTCGCGACCTCCCTGATCGGCAAGGACCCGGTCCGCGTGCCCGCCGGGGCCCTGCGCCCCTTCGGGCCGCACAACCACGACCGGGCGCACCTGGCGACCAGCGCGGGCTCCGGGGCGGGCGGCAGTGCGGCGGAGGCGGCGGGCCGGGGGCTGCTGTCCGCGCTCGCCCACGACGCCCTGCTCCGCGCCGTACGGGGCACCACCCGGGTGAGCCCGCTGGCGGTCGGCGACGACCCGGAGCTGGTGTTCCTGCTGAAGTCCGCCGCCAACCTGGACATCGCGGTGGACCTCCTCGACCTGGGCGAGGCGGACCGCAGCTCGGCCCATGTGGTGCTGGCCCGCGCGGCGGACGGCCCGTCCGCCGGGGCCCGTTGGGCGGTCGGGGCGGGGCTGTCGCGGCGTACGGCGGCCGCTGCCGCCCTGCGCGACCTCCTCGGCGCGGTGCAGCTCGCCGCCGAGGACCCCCAGGCGGCGGTCGACCTCGGCGACCCGCTGGTGGCCGACCTGGCCCCCGGGGCCGTCGCGGTGGACGGCGCGTCGGTCGCGGCGGACGCGGACCAGACCACGTTCGACGCGGTGCTGGAGGCCCTGAGGGCCTCCGGCCGCGACGCCCTGTACGTGCCGACGACCCCGGCGGACCTGCGCTCCGGCTCCATCGCCACGGCCCGGGTGCTGCTCACGGTGGACGGCGAGGGCGGCCCCGATGCCCGCTGAGACCCTGTCGGACGTGCCGGTGCTGGAGGAGTCCACCCGGCTGCTCGCGGAGCTGCTGGCGGAGAGCCTCGCCCGGCACGGCGGGGCGGCGGTCACCGCACCGGTGGACGTCCAGCCCCTCGGCGTCCGCGACGCGTTCGCGGGCGACGGTCCGGGCGGCCGGGCCGGATCCGTCCCCGTGCGCTACTACGGGCGGCACGCCGTCGTCGGCCCCTTTCCGGCCCCGGACGGGGCCGGGCAGCGCCCGTGCGCCCGCTGTCTGGAACGCCGGTGGCAGGGG
The DNA here is from genome assembly GCF_044333935.1 of Streptomyces sp. NPDC020884. Classification (NCBI taxonomy): domain Bacteria; kingdom Bacillati; phylum Actinomycetota; class Actinomycetes; order Kitasatosporales; family Streptomycetaceae; genus Streptomyces; species Streptomyces sp. NPDC020884. The sequence continues at coordinate 311,999 of NZ_JBIRRY010000009.1, forward strand.
GTGCGCTCGGTCGCCCTGCGCGAGGCGCTGGAGCTCGGCTCCGGGACCCGGGCGGCGGGCCCGTCCCCCCACATCACCCCGTTCGCGGCCGACGCCCTCTCCGCGGTGATCGCCGCCCGGCGGGACGGCGGCGGACCGGACACCGGGGCCTTCCCCGCCGTCCATCTCGTCGACCTCCAGACCCTGGCCGTACGCCACTACCCGCTCGTCCCCGACCCGGAGTGCCCGGCCTGCGGGCGCCCCGAGCCCGACAGCGACACGGCGGCGGCCCTCACCCTGCGGCCCGCGCCGAAGCTGCGGCCCGGCGGCTTCCGGGTCCGGGACATCGGGGCGTACGAGCTGCCCATCGAGCCGTACGCCAACCCCGTCTGCGGGTCGCTCGGCCCCTCCGTCGTCCAGGACGTCTCCTCCACGTCCACCTCCGCCACCATCGGCTGCTTCTCGATGCGCTCGGGACCGTATCTGCGCGAGACGTTCTGGGGCGGGCACGCCGACACCTTCGCGGAGAGTGTGCGCATCGGGGTGCTGGAAGGGCTCGAGCGGTACGCGGGCATGCGGTCCCGCGCCAAACGCGCCCAGGTGCACGCCAGTCTGGACGCCCTGGTCGCCGACGGCCGGGCGGCCCTGGACCCGCGCGTCTGCGGCCTCTACTCCGAGGACTTCCACCGGGCCAACCCCCGCGTCCTGCCCTTCACCTCGGGCCGGGAGATCCCCTGGGTGCGCGGCTGGTCGCTGCGCGACTCCCGCACCGTCCTGGTCCCCGAGGTGCTCACGTACTACCACGCGCCGGGCCTGGAGAACCGGTTCGTGCAGGAGAGCTCCAACGGCTGCGCCTCCGGCGGCGCGTTGGAGGAGGCCGTGTTCTTCGGGCTGATGGAGGTCGTCGAGCGGGACGCGTTCCTGCTCTCCTGGTACGGGCGGGCCGCGCTGCCCGAGATCGACCCGCGCACCAGCCGCCGCCCCGCCACCCGGCAGATGGTGGACCGGCTGGAGATGTACGGCTACGAGGCGCGGTTCTTCGACACCCGGATCACCTTCCCGATCCCCGTCGTCACCGGCGTCGCCGTCCGGCCCGACGGCGGGCCCGGCCGGATGTGCTTCGGCGCGGGGGCCGGGCTCGACCCGGAGGCGGCGCTCGCCGGGGCGCTCTGCGAGATCGCCACCGACGCCGTCAACCTCCAGGGCCGCACGGAGCGCGACGAGGAACGGCTGCGGGCCATGGCGGACGACTTCGCGAAGGTCGAGGCGCTGCACGACCACCCGCTCGCGTACGGGATCCCGGAGATGGGCGACCACGCGGACTTCCTGCTCGGCGCGCCCGGCAGCGTCCGACCGCCGGCCCGCTCCTTCGACGAGCTGTACGGGGGCGGGGACGGGTCCGGCCGCCGGTCGGTGCTCCCGGTCTCCGACGATCTGCGCGAGGACCTGCGGCGGTGCGTGGACACCGTCGCCGCCGCCGGGTTCGACGTGGTCGTCGTCGACCAGACCATGCCGGAACAGCGCGACCTGGGACTGACCACGGTGAGCGTGATCGTGCCGGGACTGCTGCCGATCGACTTCGGCTGGACCCGCCAGCGCGCCCTGGGCATGCCCAGGCTGCGCACCGCCCTGCGCGAGGCGGGCCTGCGGACGGCGGACCTCACCGACGCCGATCTCAACCCGGCCCCGCACCCGTTCCCATGACCGCGTCCTCTCCCTCTTCCTCCGCTCCCCCCTCTGCCGTGACCAAGGAGCTCGCCATGGGATACGCCCATGAATACGCCGCCGCGATCATGCGACGCGGCCGGGTCCCGATGGACCCCGCGGACTACGTACCGAACTGGCAGGACGGCCCCCGCAAGGCCAAGTTCTACCCGGGCGCGGACGGCTTCCCGCTGCCGGACGCCCCCTACCCGGCCGGGGCGACGCTCGACCGGGGCCTGTTCCCCGAAAGCGCGGCGGAGCAGCGGGAGTTCGACCTCCTGTCGCTCTCGGGCATGCTCCGCGACTCGTACGGGCTGACCGGCCGCCGCCTCGGTGTCCAGGCCAACACGGACCTGAGCGCGCTGCCCTTCTACCCGCTGGCCAACTGGTCGCGCGGCTCCGCATCCGGCGGCGGGCTGTACCCGGTGAGCATCCACTGGGTGTCCGGGCCGAGCGGCCCGGTGCCGCCGGGGGTGCACTACTACTCCACCCGGCACCACACCATGCAGCGGCTGCTCACCGGCGATGTCTCGGGCCGGGTGCGCGACGCCCTGGGAGCGGGCGCGCCGGGGGCGGAGACCGATCAGTACCTGGTGCTCGGCATCAAGTACTGGCAGAACTCCTTCAAGTACAACAGCTTCTCCTTCCACGCCGTCTCCATGGACCTGGGGGCCTGCGTCCAGACCTGGCGGATGTGGGCGGCGGCCCGGGGGCTCGCCATCGAGCCGGCCCTCTGGTTCGACGAGGAACGCCTCGCGGACCTCCTCGGGGTCGACCCGCGCGAGGAGGGCATCTTCGCGGTCGTGCCGCTCAAGTGGGCCGGAGCGCAGGTGGGTTCGCGGTCGGGCGGGGAAGTCTCCGCCGCGCCCCTTCCGGTGCGCCACGTGGACGTCGAGCGCTCCCGCACCGTCCTGTCCTTCGACGCGCTGCTCCGCATGCAGGCGGCCACCTCGGCCGACGCCGCCGCCCGGCCCGCCCCCGACGCGCTGGCCCCGGCCGCCGCGCACCCCGCCGACCCGGCGCTCCCGGAGGTCGAGCTGCCGCCCGCCCGGCCCCTGGACGCCGACGTGCGCAGCGCGCTGCGCGCCCGCCGCTCCAGCTTCGGCCGGTTCGACGCCCAGAAGCCGGTCACCGCCGACCAGTTGGCCGCCTGTCTGGCCGCCGCCTCGGCCGGATCGCGGCTCGGCGGGGACACCGGTGACATCCGGCTGGCGAAGCTGTACGCGTTCGTCGGCCATGTGGAGGGGGTCGAGCCCGGTTCGTACGCCTACGACCCCGAGGCGCGGAGCCTGCGCCGGGTCAAGGAGGGCAGGCCGGGGGAGTTCCTCCAGAAGAACTACTTCCTCGCCAACTACAACCTGGAACAGGCCGGAGCCGTCCTGGTGCCGACCGTCCGCACCACCGCCGTCCTGGACGCGGTCGGAGACCGGGGATACCGGCTGGTCAACGCGACCATCGGGGCCATCGCCCAGTCCCTCTACACCGCCGCCGCGGCCGTGGACCTCGGCTGCGGGGTCGCTCTCGGCTTCGACAACATCTCCTACATCGAGGAGCTGGGTCTCGAAGGGACGGGCGAGGCGCCCCTGCTGATCATGATGATCGGCAACGAACGCCCCGCCCCCGCCGACTTCCGCTACGAGATCGCCTGAGCGGGGGAAGACGATGACCGACACCACGAACCCGCCCGCCGCCCGGCCCGCGTTCCTGCTGCGCATGGCCGGACTTCCGGTCGACGACGTCCGGGCCCTGCGCTGCCCCGACAGCCGCCGCTGGGCCGACGACGTCCTCGACACCACCGAACAGCTGGCGCTGCTGGCCGGGAAGGCCGGGGACCAACTGCACGGGCTGATCGGCGGCAGCGACGACGAACCGCTGCGCCGCGCCCTGCTGAAGCTGCGCCGGGACGTCTTCAACAACCGGTTGCCGGACCCTGCCGCCGCCGAGAACGCCCTCGCCCGGGTGCAGGCACTCGACCCGGCCGCCGCCCGAGCCCTCGCCGACTGGCTGACCGGCCGGCGCGCCCTGGACGAGCGGCGGAGCGCGGGGGCCGGCCTGCTGGCGGACGAGACCGGCCGCAGCCGCGCGGAACTCGCCCGGCTCGCCGGTCACGAGCGCCTGCGCAAGGGCTTGCTGCTCGCCTCGCCGACCCTGGACGCCCAGCTCGACGGCTACCGGCGAAAGGCGTCCGATGCTGGGGCGCGGCCGGACCGCAAGCAGCGCAAGATCGAACGCTCGCTGCTCTCCTACGTCTACCGGACCGCCTGCAAGACCAGCCCCTTCTCCACCTTCACCGGCGTCGCCCCCGGCGCGTTCGGCGGGTCCGACGGGCTGCGGGTGCGGGTCGCGGAGGAGTGGCGGACCCAGGTCCGCCTCAACGTCGTGGCGCTGGGCCGGCTCGCCGACGCGGTGATCGCCGACCCGGCCCGCCGGGCCGATCTGCCCCTCGCCCTCGCCTCCGGCTGGGGGCGCGACGACGACCGGGTCCGCTACGTCCGGCGCTGGGTCACCGCGGGCGACGACGACACCGCCGTCACCTTCGACGCGGTCAAGGACCGGCTGTTCTTCCTGCGCCGCAGCGGCACCCTGGAACGGCTCCTCGGCCTGTTCGAGGAACGCGGCACCCTCCGCTACGGAGAGCTGGCGGCCTGGCTGGAGCAGGACCGGGGAGCGGCGCGCGAGGAGTGTGAGCAGTACCTCGGGGCGCTGCTGGACGTCGGCATGGTCCAGGTGCCGTGCCTGCGCACCGAGGTACACGACATCGACCCGCTCCGCGCCTTCCAGGGCGCGCTGCGCGGCCTGGAGCGCCCCTGGGCCGACGGGCTCGCGGACCGGCTGGAGGAGCCCGCCGCCCAGGCCGCGCGCTTCGCCGACGCGGCCCCGGACGAGCGGCGCGCCCTGCTGGAATCCGTCCGGGCCGCCCTGCGCACGGTCCAGGAGGAGGAGCTCGGGGCGGCGCGTGCGAAGGTCCCGCAGACGCTGCTGTACGAGGACGCGGCGGTGGGCGCGGGCGACGGCCCGGGGGTCGTGCTGGACCCCGACGCCTGGGGGGAGCTGGCCTCCGGCCCGCTGGCGGCGGTGGAGCGGGTGCTGCCCGCCTTCGATCTCACCCTGCCGCAGCGGATCACCTTCCAGGGCTTCTTCCTGGCGCGCTACGGACGCGGCGGGCGGTGCGATGACCTGCTGAAACTGGTCCACGACTTCCACGAGGACTTCTTCGACCAGTACATGACGTTCACCGCCAGCCGCACCCCCTACGACGCCGACGGAACCTACGTCCCCGAGGTCAACTGGCTGGGCCTGGAGCGGCTGCGCGCCCTCGACACCGCCCGGCGCACCTTCACCGCCCGGATGGCCGGGCTGTGGGAGGCGGCGGAGCCGGGAGCGGCCGAGATCCGGCTCGACGACGCGTTCCTGGACGCGGTGGCCGGTGAACTCGACGGGGTGGCACCCCGGTTCGCGCCGATGAGCCATCACGTCCAGATCGCCGACCGGCCCGGCGACCCGCTCGTCGTCCTCAACCGGTCCTACGGCGGGGTGTCGTTCTCCTTCAGCCGGTTCACCCAGCTCTTCGACGGCCTCGACGACCAGCTCCTCACCGAGGCGGACGCCCTGGTGCCCGAGGGCGCGGTCCTGGCCGAGGTCACCGGCGGCCCGGTCACCAGCAACCTCAACCTGCACGCCCGGCTGATCCCGTACGAGATCGTCTGCCCCGGCGAACGCGGAACCCTGGACCCGGAGTTCAGGATCGCGCTGGACGACCTGTATCTCGAGCACGACATCGAGGCCGACCGGCTCGTCCTGCGCTCGGTCCGGCTGGACCGTGAGGTGATCCCCGTCTACCTCGGCTACCTCGTCCCGCTCGCCCTGCCCGAGCTGCCCCGCACCCTGCTCCTCCTCTCCCCGACTTCGATGGCCCCGCTCAACGTGTGGGCGGGCGTCCCCGAGGGCGAGCCGCGCGGCGGGGTCAGCGGGCGGCCCCGGGTGCGGCACGGCTCGCTCGTCCTGAGCCGGCGCAGCTGGAGCGCCCCGGCCACCGTCCTGCCGCTGCACCGCCCCGGCGCCCCGGAGGACGGCTGGTTCCTGGACTGGCACGCCTTCCGGCGCACCCACGGACTGCCCGACCGGGTCTTCGCGACCGTGTCGGACACCGGGGCCCGGGGCGCGACCGGGGCCAAACCGCAGTACCTCGACTTCGACAGCGCGCTGTCCCTGTCCGCCTTCGAGGCGCTCGTCAAGTCCCCCGAGGCCCGCGTGGTGTTCCGGGAGATGCTGCCGGACGAGGACGCGCTGCCCACCGTCTGCGGCCCCGGTCGCCATGTCGCCGAACTGGCCGTGGAGACGGCCGTACCCGTCCGCAGGAGGACCACCTCATGACACCCCCCACCGCACCGGCCGCGACCACCACGGGCGCCTGGCAGGCCACCCATGTCTTCTACGCCGCCAACCCCCGCCCCTTCCTCCTGCACTGCGTCCGCCCGCTGGTCGCGGAGCTGGAGGCGGACGGGCTGCTCGCCGGGTACTTCTTCATCAACTACTGGCTGGAGGGCCCCCACGTACGGCTGCGTCTGAAGCCCTCCTCGCCCGCCGCCGAACCCGAGGTGGCCCGCCGCACCGAACGCGCCGTCGACGCCTTCCTGACGGAGCGGCCCGCGCTGTACGAGGTCGACTCCGGGTTCCTCAACGACTTCTACAACACGCTCTTCGAGATCGAGTTCCCCGGCAGCGAGCGCGGCCACTACATGGACGAGCGGGGGCGGATGAACCTGCGCCCCAACAACTCCCGCCACCGGGAGGCCTACGAACCGGAGTTCGGGAAGTACGGCGGCCCGGCCGGGATCGAGCTGGCCGAGTGGCACTTCCGTCACTCCAGCGACCTGGTCATCGACGCCCTCGCCACCAAGAACCTCCATCTGCGCACGGTCCTGCTCGGGACCTCGGCGCAGTTCATGATGGTGATGTCCTCGACCTTCCTGCCCGAACGGGCGGAACTGACCGCATACCTCGACGACTACTACGAGTTCTGGCACCGCGCCTTCCCCGGCACCGGCTTCATCGGCACCGACGAGTACGACCGCAACTACGCCCGGACGGCGGACGGGCTGCGCAACCGCTTCGCCCGTGTCCGGTCCGCCACGGCCCCGCCCGGGAGCGCGCGCTCGCTGCCCGGGTCCCTGGCCGGCTGGGCCGAGCACTGCGCCGAACTCCGCGACCGGGCGCGGAAGCTGACCGAGGACGGGGACCTGGTCTTCCGGTCCTGGGACGGCGAGCGGGACGAGCGGGTCACCGACCCCGCCGTGGCGTTGCCGCTGCTGCTGTCCCCGTACATGCACATGACCAACAACCGGCTGCACGTCACCATCCGCGACGAGGCCTATCTCAGCCACGTCCTGGGCCGGGTCCTCAAGGAGTCCGCGGAGGGGGCCCCGCAGGGAGCGGCGGAGGGGGCCGCGAAGGAGCCGGCGGAGGAGTCCGTATGAGCGCCTCGGGGGCGCTCGCCTCCTACCGCCCCGAGCTGCGGCCCCGCGTCCTGCTCAGCGACCCGCTGCTGGACGGAGCCGCGACCGTCCACCTGATCAAGGACGCCGAGACCGGCAGCTCCTTCAAGGTCGGGGCCAAGGAGCACTTCCTCATCGCCCGGATGGACGGCGAGCGGAGCCTCGCGGAGATCGGCGAGGAGTACGCGGGGGAGTACGGGCGACGGCTGGCGGACGCCCACTGGCAGCAGATCCTGAAGCTGCTCGGGACCCGGGGGCTGCTGGCCGGAACCCCCGCGCAGCCGGCCGGGCAGGCCCCCGCGCCCGTGCCGGAGCGCCGCACGCTCCTGCGCGGCACCCTCCCCCTGGTGGCCGACGCCGACGCCACCACCGCCCGCCTGCACCGGGCCCTCGGCTTCCTGCTCGCGCCCTGGGCGATGCTGCCGCTGCTGGTGCTGATCCTCGCGATGGAGGCGGTGGTCGTCGCCCGGTCCGGCGAACTGCTCATCGCCGTACGGGAACTGTTCACCAACCCCGTCCTGCTGACCGGCACGGCCATCCTGCTCTGGCTGAGCACCGCCCTCCACGAGCTGGCGCACGGGGTGGTGGCCCGGCACCACGGCGGGCGGGTCGCCGAGATCGGGCTGCGGTGGCGGCTGCCCGCCGTCATCATGTACTGCACGGTCGACAACTACCTCTACCTCGGCGGCCGTTGGCCCCGGATCGCCACCGCGATCGCGGGCGCGGTGATGAACCTGGTCTTCCTGCTCCCGTTCTGCGCGCTGTGGCTGTTCGCGCCGCTGGACGACGCCACGCACGAGGCGCTCGCGGCCCTGCTGCTCCTCGGCAGCGTCCAGGCGTTCGCGATGCTCGTGCCGCTGCCGCCGCTCGACGGCTACAAGATCGCCGGCCAGCTCGCCGGGGCCACCGGTCTCGCCGCCGCCGCCGGCGCCTACCTGCGGCTCGCCCTGCGCCGCTCCCCGGAAGCGGCCGCCTACCCGCGCCGGGCCCGTATCGCCTACCCCGCCTATGTGTTGGTCACGGTGCTCGTTCTCGCCGCCGGCCTCGCGGCGGTCGTCGCGGGCGCCCATCATCTGCTGACGGCCTGATGTTCCACCCCAAGGAGAGTTCCATGACGTCCACCGCCCCCCACACCCCGCAGGACCCCCCGGCGGGACCCTCCGCGGGGCCCGCCGTCGCCCTGACCGACATCCACAAGGCCTACGGCGCCACCCGGGCCGTCGACGGGGTCTCGCTCACCGTCGAACGCGGGGAGTTCTTCGGGCTGCTCGGGCCCAACGGGGCCGGCAAGACGACGCTCGTCGAGATCATGGAGGGCCAGCGGCGGGCCGACTCCGGGACGGTGGCGGTCCTGGGGGAGAGCCCCTGGCCGCGCAACACCGCCCTGCTGCCCCGGCTCGGCGTGCAGACGCAGGCGTCCGCGTTCTTCGTCCGGCTGACCGCCCGCGAACACCTGGCCACCATGGCCGCCCTCTACCGGTGCGACGCGGCCGCCGCCGAGCGCGCGCTCGCCTCCGTCGGCCTCACCGAACAGGGCGACACCCGGGTCGACGACCTCTCCGGCGGCCAGCGGCAGCGGCTCGCCATCGCCTCCGCCCTGGTCCACGACCCCGAACTGATCTTCCTGGACGAGCCGACCGCCGCCCTCGACCCGCAGGCCCGCCGATCGCTGTGGCAGGTCCTGCGCGATCTCAAGGGCAAGGGCCGCACCATCGTCTACACCACGCACCACCTGGACGAGGCCGAGGCGCTCTGCGACCGGGTCGCCATCATGGTCGCGGGCAAGGTCGCCGCCCTGGACAGCCCCGGCCGGCTGATCGCCGCGTCCAGCCCGACCACCCGGCTGCTGGTCCCGGCCGATCGCCTCACGCTCGACCGGGCCCGCGCCATCCCGGACGTGGACCGGGTCACCGAGGAGGGCGGCTCGATCGTGCTGGAGACCCTCGCGGCGGGCCGGGTCCTGGCCGCCGTCGACGCGATCGCGGGGCTTCAGGGCGTACAGACCAGGACGGTGAGCCTGGAGGACGTGTACCTGGACCTGACCGGCCCCGGAACCCCGCAGCCCTGACCCCGCCGACCCGGCCCCCACGTGCAGCGAACCAGCGATACGGAGACACCCCGATGAGCGCCTACACCGCGCTGAGCCAGGCCGGATACCGGGCCTACACCCGCGACCGCACCACCCTCTTCTTCACCTTCGCCTTCCCGCTGATCTTCCTGGTGGTCTTCGGGCTGATCTTCCACGGCCAGACGGTCGAGGAGAGCGGCAAGCCCTACATCAACTACATCGCGCCCGGCGTGCTGTCCTGGGGCGTCGGCAACGCCGCCGTCTTCGGCGTCGGATTCGTCCTCATGCAGTGGCGGCGCGACGACATCCTCCGGCTGATCCGGATGACGCCCACGCCCGTCTCGGCCGTCCTCGCCTCCCGCTACGTCCTGGCGCTCGGCGTCGGAGCCGTCCAGGCGGTCCTCTTCGTCGCCGTGGCCCTGCTCCCCTCCTTCGGGCTGGAGCTGGACGGCCGCTGGCCGCTCGCCCTGCCCGTGCTGGTCCTCGGCATCACCGCGTTCCTGGCGCTCGGCGTCATCGTCGGCAGCTACGCGAAGACCCCCGAGGCGGTCGCCGCCGTCGCCAACTGCCTGATGATCCCCATGGCGTTCCTGTCCGGGTCGTTCTTCCCGCTGGACGCCATGCCCGGCTGGATGCAGAGCCTCTCCCGCGTCCTGCCCCTGCGCTACCTCAACGACGGGGTCTCCGGCGCGCTGACCGGCGGCGGCTCCCTCCAGGACATCGGCGTCGCCTGCGCCGTGCTCGCCGGATTCGCCCTCGTCCTCGGCGCGGTGGCGCTGCGGACCTTCCGCTGGAGCGACAAGTCATGACGACGGCCACCGCGTCCACCCCGTTCGACCTGGCGCGCGCCGGGCTCCAGTCGGCCCTGGCCGCCCGCCACGCCGCAGCCCCCGGCGGCCTGCCCGCCCCGTACACCGTCCCGCTCGGGGCCGCCGACACCCTCGGCTTCGGCCACCGCGACCCGTACGCCGACACCCGGCCCGCCGGCAACGTCCACCTCACCTCCCGGGCCGTCCTCATCGGCCCCTGGGGCGGCGGTCCCGACGCCGGCGCCTGCGGCCAGTGCCTCGCGATGCGCTGGCAGCGGCTGCGCAGCAGGTCCGAGCGGGAGGCCCTGGAGCTGGGGCACGAGCCGCACGGGGCGGTGTACTGGCCGGTGCTCACCGACTACGCGGTGGACGCCGTCTGGGCCGCGTACAGCGCGGTCCTGACCGGCCACCGCAGCCACCCCGACGCCACCCCGGCCGACCGGGCGCTGCCCCAGGTCACCCGGGTCGACCTGGGCACCCTCGCCACGGCCACCTTCCCGCTGCTGCCCGAACCGCTGTGCCCCGCCTGTGTGCACGAGGTCCCGGACACGGCGGAGGCAGCCCGCATGGAGCTGGCCCCCACCCCCAAACCGGACCCCGACGGCTACCGGCTCCGCTCGCTGGACTCCTACCCGCTGCCGACCGCCGCCCTCGCCAACCCGGTCTGCGGGGCGCTCGGCTCCGACGTCTGGATCAACCCCACGTCCACCACCACCGCACCGGTCGCCGGGACCCACTTCGTGCGCGGGTACGCCGGGCTGAACGACGTCACCTGGAGCGGCCAGGCCAACCGGTACGCCACCAGCCGCACCCTCGCCCACCTGGAAGGCCTGGAGCGGTACGCGGGCACCCACCGCCGACGCGGCACCTCCCCGGTCCTGGACAGCTACCGCAACCTGGCGGGCCAGGCCCTGAACCCCGCCGACTGCGGTTTCTACGCCCCCGAGACGTACGCCGCCGACCCCCTGGTCAGCCCGTTCGACCCGGACCGGGCGATCCCCTGGGTCTGGGGCCACTCGCTGCGCGACGACGCCCCGATCCTGGTCCCGGCCCGGCTCGCCCACTACAGCGCGGGCGTCGACGCCGACAACTTCGTCTTCGAGTGCTCCAACGGCTGCGCCACCGGCGGCAGTCTGGAGGAGGCGATCCTCTTCGGGCTCCTCGAACTCGTCGAGCGGGACGCCTTCCTCCTCGCCTGGTACGGCCGCGCCCGCCTCACCGCGGTCGACCTCACCACCTGCGGGACGCCCGCCGTGCGCTCGATGCTCGACCGGGCGGCGCTGCACGGCTACGACGTGCACGCCTTCGATACGCGGATGGATCTGGCGGTCCCCGTCGTCACCGCCCTCGCGGTGCGCCGGGACGGCGGCCACGGCACGCTGTCCTTCAGCGCGGCGGCCGGCTTCGACCCGGCGGACACGGTCGAGGCGGCCCTGTCGGAGGTCCTCACCTACATCCCGCACCTGCCCTACCAGGTGACCGAGCGCCGCACCGAACTGGAGGCGATGGAACAGGACTTCGGCAAGGTCCTGCACCTCAAGGACCACGCCCAGCTCTACGGCCTGCCGTCCATGGCCCGGCACGCGGCCGAGTACCTGTCCCCGGTCGCCGTCCTCTCCCTGGAGGAGACGTTCGCCGACTGGCAGCCGCTGCGGCCGCGCACCGGCGACCTGCTGGACGATCTGCGGCTGCTGCGGGACCGGTTGGCGGGCGCCGGCCACGACGTCATCGCCGTCGACCAGACGACCCCCGAGCAGCACCGGATGGGCCTGCACACCGTCTCCACCATCGTCCCGGGCCTGCTGCCGCTGGACTTCGGCTGGAGCAGGCAGCGGGCGCTGGCCATGCCCCGGCTGCGGACCGCGCTGCGGGCGGCGGGGCGACGGGGCGACGATCTGCCGGCGGCCGAGATCAAGGCCGTCCCGCACCCGTTCCCGTGACCGGACCCGCGTCGCACATGTGTCAGCCCCCTCCGACCGACGGAGGGGGCCGGCGTACGTGCGGCCGTGAAGCGCCGTCAGGCGCTGCAGGAGGTGGTGCTGGTGGTGGCGGAGCAGGTCGACGTCGAGGAGCACGACGTGGAACCGGCGAGCACGACCTCCGAGACGTCGGAGTAGTCCGAGATCTCGAAAGTCTCCGACTCGAGCTCCAGGATCTCGTCGGCGAGGGTGGCGAGTTCGGTCTTGGGGGCCATGGTGATCTCCCTGGTGTCATGGGAGCCGGGCCGGTTGTTCCGGGCCGGTTCCCCGGTGCTGGACCCGTCGGAGGGGTGGCCGCCGTCGGATCGGCCGCGTTGTCGGTGTCACATCGCCGGCACCCGGGCCGCACCGGTGACGTGCTGGACGATCCGCGGCTGCCGCGCGATCCGTTCGAGCGACACGGCACGTGCGGCAGCCCCTTCCGGCGTGCGGGAGGGGGCTGCCGTACGTGCGGCCGTGAAGCGCCGTCAGGCGCTGCAGGAGGTGGTGCTGGTGGTGCTGGAGCAGGTCGACGTCGAGGAACACGACGTGGAACCGGCGAGCACGACCTCCGAAGCGTCCGAGTAGTCCGAGATCTCGAAGGTCTCCGACTCGAGCTCCAGGATCTCGTCGGCGAGGGTGGCGAGTTCAGTCTTGGGGGCCATGGTGATCTCCCTGGTTTTGTGGGGGGCCGGCCGGCTGTTCCGATCCGGTGCCCGGGTGCTGGACCCATTGCAGGGGTGGCCGCTGTCAGATCGGCCGCGTTTTCGCTGTCACATCGCTGGCACCCGCTGACAGGGCGACGGCACGGCACGTGACAGCCGTACGGAGCAGGCTCGTTGAGCAGAGATGAGGTGCGCGGTGGTCACAGCGGCGGGAACGGCGAAGGACGCGGACGACGACGGGCACGCGACGGGAGCGGAGGCGGCGCGGGGGGCGGCGCGAGAGGCCGGGAGAGCTCCGGAGGGCGGGGCGCCGGGGGGCCGGCCGCCGGGCGGGGTGTCCCTGCCGCGACCGCTGCTGCGCGCCGCCGTCGAGCTCTACCTCGACCTGCACGCCCACCCCGAACTCTCCGCCCACGAGCACCGCACCGCCGGCCGGCTCGCCGCCCGGCTGGCGGAGCACGGCTGTACGGTCACCCGTTCCGTGGGGGGCGGCCACGGACTCGTCGGGGTGCTGCGCAACGGCCCCGGCCCCACCGTGCTGCTGCGCACCGAACTGGACGCGCTGCCCGTCACCGAGGCCACCGGGCTCCCGTACGCCAGCACCGTGCCCGGCGTCATGCACGCCTGCGGCCACGATCTGCACATCGCGGCGGTCGCCGGGGCGGTGGCGCTCCTGGCGGCCTCCCGGGACACCTGGCGCGGCACGGTCCTCGTCGTCGGCCAGCCGGAGGAGGAGACCTTGAGCGGGGCCCGGTCCATGCTGGCGGACGGCCGGCTGTACGAGCGCTTCGGCGTCCCCGACGCGGTCCTGGCCCAGCACGCCGCCCCGCTCCCCGCCGGGACCCTCGCCCACCCGCCGGCCGGCGGGCCGCCCCTGATGGCGGGGAGCGTCGCCGTCGAGGCGGTCCTGCACGGCCGGGGCGGTCACGCGGCCACCCCGCACCTCAACATCGACCCGGTCCTGATGGCCGCCGCCACCGTGCTGCGGCTGAGGACCGTGGTGGCCGAGGCGACCGCGCCCGCCGAACAGGCCGTGCTCACCGTGGGCTCGGTGCGGGCGGGCGAGCGCGGCAACATCACCCCGGACCGCGCCGAACTCTCCCTCACCATCAGGGCGTTCACCGAACCGGCGCTCGACCGGCTGGCGAGCGCCGCCGAACGGGTCGTCCGGGCCGAGGCCACCGCGTCCGGCGCCCCGCGCGCACCCGATTTCACCGTCACCGCCCGCTCGCCCGTGCTGCGCCCCGACCCGGCGCTGACCGCCCGGGTGCGCCGGGCCCACGAGGCGCTGCTCGGCCCCGGCCGGGTGCTGGACTTCGGCGGGTCGGCGGCCACCGAGGACTTCCCGCACTTCGCGTCGGGCGGGGCGCCGGGCGCGTACTGGATGCTCGGGACCACCGGGGCCGGACCCTGGCGGTCCGCCCGCGCCGGAGGCGGACCCGTACCGCCCAACCACGCCCCCGGCTTCGCCCCGGACGTCAGGGCCGCCCTGCCCGTCGGCATCACGGCCCTGGCGGCAGCGGCCCGCCAGGTGCTGGACCCAGGGCCCGCCGGGGACCGGGAGGCGGCGTCGTGACGGCCGGCCGGACCGGGGTGGCCGATGTCGTCGTCGTACGCCGCGACCGGGCGGCCCCGACCGGGTGGACCACCGTCGTACGGCTGCTGGGCCTGCTCCCGGGGCACTGGGCCTGCTACCCCGAGGTGGGCCAGGACCGGGTGGTCCTGCGGGTCGAGCTGGCCGGGGCGACGGACGCGACGGCGGTGCGGCGGGCGGTGTCCTGCGTCCTGGCGGACACCGCCCTGCGCGGCTGGACCGAGGAGCTTCCGGACCGGGCCTGAGGGGCCCGGGACCGGCCCCTCCGGGCCCTGGAAGCCCGCGGCCCCAGATCCAGCCGCGGCCTCAGATCCAGCCGCGTTCGCGGGCCAGCAGCGCGGCCTGCGCCCGGCTGGCCGCGCCGAGCGTCTGCATCAGGTCGGCGACATGCCGCCGGTAGGTCCGCACCGACACCCCCAGCTCCCGCGCGCCCGCCTCGTCCTTGCCCACCGTGCACATCGACACGAGCACCCGCCGCTCGATGCCGGAGGGACGGGGGGCGGCCGCGTCCTCGCCGCTCCCCGCGCCGCCCGCCCGGGAGAGGTCGTGGGCCTGGTCCCAGATCCGTTCGAACAGGGAGATGATGTTGGAGACCAGGCCGCTGCGGTGCGCGAGCAGCGCACCGCGCGAGGTGTCGCGCGGGTCCAGCGGGACGAGCGCCGCCCGGCGGTCGTAGACGAGGAGCCGCTCCGTGGTGTCCGTCGTCACCCGGATCGCCGCCCCGTGCTCGGCCAGCTCGCGCAGATAGGCGGCGGTCGGCGGGTCCTGGAGCGCCACGCTGGAGACGACGTTGCGGATCCGCACCCCGCGCTGCAGGCAGCGCAGGTCCAGCGGGCGGGAGCGGGCGATGTTCTCCGCCGACAGCCGGGTGTACGGCTCCACGGAGAGGATCTCGTCCCGGGCGAAGAACGCGAGGTCGTCGATCCGGTTCCGGATCTGGGTGAGTCCCTCTAACTGCTCGATGCCCTGCGGAGGGGGTGTACGGGCCTCCTGCTCCGCGCGTAGACCATCAATGACGTGCCGCGACCGGGTGACGCGCTGCAGCTCCTGATGGAGCGTGTGCAGCCGGATGTCCACCAGTCGGGTGAGGGCCACCTCGGGATCCACCGGGAAGATCCGGCGCTCCGAGTCCTCGGCGTGCAGCAGCCCGAGCTCCTGGAGCCGGACGATCCGGGCGCCGGCCTCCCGGGGCTGGGAGTGCAGCAGGAGATGGAGGTCGTGGGCGCCCGTGCCGGGGTTGCGCAGGAAGTGCCGGTAGATCTCTTCCTCGGCCTCCGGGACCCCGAAGACAGACATCTCGTTCTCGCCCACGTACGCCCCCGATGCCTGATGCCGTGGGGCCGTGCGCCGAGGGGGATCGCCCCGCGCCGCCCGTCCCGGCCACTGCTCGCTCCACCCGTGCCGTTGACCGTGCTCGGTACTGCCTGTGTGACGCTGCCCGACGCGCTTGTTCGTGTGTTCGTGCAAGAGTCGGGCAAAGACTAGACGCTGGGATCACTCCTGTGAGGATCCCCGACACAACTGCGTGCGATGCCGAGATGAACGGTGCGCGACCGTCGACGAGCGGCGGTGTCGGCGCGACGGGCGGCGGATCGGGCCCGACCCGGGCGGCGGCCCCGGTGAGAACGGGCAGCGGATCGGGCACGGGCCGGGCGACAGCGCCGGTGAGAACCGGCGGCGCGGCGGGCACGAGGAGCGGCGGGGCCGGTCCGACGGCCGCCGGCTCGCCCGTTGCGGACGCGGCTGTCACCCCCGAGCCGTACCCTGGAACCCCCGGCCCGTCCCACGTGTCGGGCCCTTCGCGTTGCCCCTGGCCGCAGCCGGCTGCCAGTACCCCCAGAACCACCGCTGAACTGATCCCCGGACGGAAACTTCATGAGTCTGCACGGTCTGCTGGATGTCGTCGTTACGGACCCGGCGCTCGCCGAGGCGGTGAAGGCCGCCGGAGACGGGCACCGGGCGCATGTCGACCTGGTGGGCCCGCCCGGCGCGCGCCCGTTCGCCGTGGCCGCGCTGGCCCGGCAGACCGGCCGGACCGTGCTGGCCGTCACCGCGACGGGCCGGGAGGCCGAGGACCTGGCCGCCGCCCTGCGCACCCTGCTGCCGCCGGACACGGTCGCGGAGTTCCCGTCCTGGGAGACCCTGCCGCACGAGCGGCTCTCCCCCCGGTCGGACACCGTGGGCCGGCGGCTCGCCGTGCTGCGGCGGCTCGCCCACCCGCGCGCGGACGACCCGGAGACCGGCCCGGTCTCGGTGGTCGTCGCGCCGATCCGCTCCGTGCTCCAGCCGCAGGTCAAGGGGCTCGGCGAGCTGGAGCCGGTGGCGCTGGCCGGCGGGCAGAGCGCCGACCTGGGCGAGGTGGTGGACGCGCTGGCGGCCGCCGCGTACTCCCGGGTCGAACTGGTCGAGAAGCGCGGCGAGTTCGCCGTGCGCGGCGGGATCCTGGACGTCTTCCCGCCGACCGAGGAGCACCCCCTCCGGGTGGAGTTCTGGGGCGACGAGGTCGAGGAGATCCGCTACTTCAAGATCGCCGACCAGCGGTCCCTGGAGGTCGCGGCGCACGGACTGTGGGCCCCGCCCTGCCGTGAGCTGCTGCTGACCGACCAGGTCCGCGAGCGGGCGGCGGCCCTCGCCGAGGCCCATCCGGAGCTGGGCGAGCTGCTCGGCAAGATCGCCGAGGGCATCGCGGTCGAGGGCATGGAGTCGCTGGCCCCGGTCCTGGTCGACGAGATGGAGCTGCTGCTCGACGTCCTGCCGAAGGACGCGATGACGCTGGTCTGCGACCCGGAGCGGGTCCGCACCCGGGCGGCCGACCTGGTCGCCACGAGCCAGGAGTTCCTCCAGGCCTCGTGGGCGGCGAGCGCGGGCGGCGGCGAGGCCCCGATCGACGTGGGGGCGGCCTCGCTGCGGGGCATCGCGGACGTCCGCGACCGGGCCCGCGAGCTGGACATGATGTGGTGGTCGATCTCGCCGTTCGCGGCCGACGCCGCCGACCACGACGACGACACCCTCCAGCTCTCCATGCACGCCCCCGAGGCGTACCGGGGCGACACCGCCCGCGCGCTCGCCGACACCAAGGGCTGGCTGGCCGACGGCTGGCGCACGGTGTACGTGACGGAGGGCCAGGGCCTCGCCTCCCGTACGGTCGAGGTGCTGAGCGGCGAGGGCATCGCGGCCCGCCTGGACCCGGACCTGACCGGGATCACGCCGTCCCTGGTCCACGTCTCCTGCGGGGCCATCGACCAGGGCTTCGTCGACCCGGTGCTGAAGCTGGCCGTGCTCACCGAGACGGACCTGACCGGCCAGCGCACCGCCACCAAGGACCTGGGCCGGATGCCGGCCCGCCGCCGGAAGACGATCGACCCGCTGACGCTGGAGGTCGGCGACTACATCGTCCACGAGCAGCACGGCGTCGGCCGGTACGTGGAGATGGTGCAGCGCACGGTCCAGGGCGCGACCCGCGAGTATCTGCTCGTCGAATACGCCCCGGCCAAGCGCGGCCAGCCCGGCGACCGCCTCTACATCCCGACCGACCAGCTGGAGCAGGTCACCAAGTACGTCGGCGGTGAGGCCCCGACGCTGCACCGGCTCGGCGGCGCGGACTGGACGAAGACGAAGCAGCGGGCGAAGAAGGCGGTCAAGGAGATCGCCGCCGACCTGATCAAGCTCTACTCCGCCCGGATGGCCGCCCCCGGCCACGCCTTCGGCGCGGACACCCCCTGGCAGCGCGAGCTGGAGGACGCCTTCCCGTACGCGGAGACGCCCGACCAGCTGTCCACGATCGCCGAGGTCAAGGAGGACATGGAGAAGACGGTCCCGATGGACCGGCTGATCTGCGGCGACGTCGGCTACGGCAAGACGGAGATCGCGGTGCGGGCGGCCTTCAAGGCGGTGCAGGACGGCAAGCAGGTCGCGGTCCTGGTCCCCACGACCCTGCTGGTCCAGCAGCACTACGGCACCTTCACCGAGCGCTACTCCCAATTCCCGGTCAACGTACGGGCGTTGAGCCGCTTCCAGTCGGACACGGAGTCCAAGGCCACCCTCGAAGGCCTGCGGGACGGGGCCGTCGACCTGGTCATCGGCACCCACCGGCTCTTCTCCTCCGAGACGAAGTTCAAGGACCTCGGCCTGGTCATCGTGGACGAGGAGCAGCGGTTCGGCGTCGAGCACAAGGAGCAGCTGAAGAAGCTCCGCGCCAACGTCGACGTGCTGACGATGTCCGCGACCCCCATCCCCCGTACGCTCGAGATGGCGGTCACCGGCATCCGCGAGATGTCCACGATCACCACCCCGCCGGAGGAGCGCCACCCGGTCCTCACCTTCGTCGGCCCGTACGAGGAGAAGCAGATCGGCGCGGCGGTCCGCCGTGAACTCCTGCGCGAGGGCCAGGTCTTCTACATCCACAACCGGGTCGAGTCCATCGACCGGGCGGCCGCCCGCCTCCGCGAGATCATCCCGGAGGCCAGGATCGCCACGGCCCACGGCCAGATGTCCGAACAGGCCCTGGAACAGGTGGTGGTGGACTTCTGGGAGAACAAGTTCGACGTCCTGGTCTCCACGACGATCGTCGAGTCCGGCATCGACATCTCCAACGCCAACACCCTGATCGTGGAGCGCGGCGACAACTTCGGCCTCTCCCAGCTGCACCAGCTGCGCGGCCGCGTGGGCCGTGGCCGGGACCGGGGCTACGCCTACTTCCTCTACCCGCCCGAGAAGCCGCTCACCGAGACCGCCCACGAGCGCCTCGCCACCATCGCGCAGCACACCGAGATGGGCGCGGGCATGTACGTGGCGATGAAGGACCTGGAGATCCGCGGCGCGGGCAACCTCCTGGGCGGCGAGCAGTCCGGCCACATCGCGGGCGTCGGCTTCGACCTGTACGTCCGCATGGTCGGCGAGGCGGTCGCCGACTACCGGGCCCAGATGGAGGGCGGCGAGCAGGAGGAGCCGCCGCTGGAGGTCAAGATCGAGCTTCCGGTCGACGCGCACGTCCCGCACGACTACGCCCCCGGCGAGCGGCTGCGCCTCCAGGCCTACCGCTCGATCGCCGCGGCCTCCTCGGAGGACGACATCCGCGCGGTCCGCGAGGAACTGACCGACCGCTACGGCCCCCTGCCCGAACCGGTCGAGAACCTCCTCCTGGTGGCCGGCCTGCGCATGCTGGCCCGCGCCTGCGGGGTCGGCGAGATCGTCCTCCAGGGCTCCAACATCCGCTTCGCCCCGGTGGAGCTGCGCGAGTCCCAGGAACTGCGCCTGAAGCGCCTGCACCCCAAGACGGTCATCAAGCCGACCGCCCACCAGATCCTGGTCCCGCGCCCGACGGCCGGGAAGATCGGCGGCAAGCCGGTCATCGGCCGCGAACTGCTGGCGTGGACGGGGGAGTTCCTCACGACGATCCTGGGGTCCTAGGCCTCGGGGGCGCCCAACCCACGGACCCCGCCGGGCTTGCCGGCGGGGTCCGATACGTCGGGCAGTGCGACGCTACGGCGCTGGGGTTCGCTTGAACGCGGCCCACACCGTCTTGCCCACGATGTGGTGGTCGATGCCGAAGTCTGCGGCGAGTTCACCGACGAGGAAAAGGCCGCGCCCTGAGCAACTGCTCTCGTCCGGGTGCTGAACCTCCGGCCGCCCGTCGCCGGTGTCCCGGACTTCCAGCCGCACAAGGTCATCCGCGAGATCGAGCCGAACGGCGAATTCCCGCCCCGGTGGGACGCCGTGGAGCAGGGCGTTGGTCGCCAGCTCCGAGACGCAGAGCTCTATGTCGTCGATCAGATCCGTGAGCTGCCACTCCGTGAGGACGTGGACGACGAAAGTGCGTGAGGCACCGACGGATGTGCGCCGTCGGGGGAAGCGCCGTAACTGCGAAAGAGACACGGTGGTTCACCGCCTTGCTCGTGGGCCGTAACGGGATGACCGTACTGCTATTCGCGAAAGGCGGCAAGGTATCCTTTGGGGTGTTCGACGGAGTCGCCTACCGTGTGCACCGGCAAGGTCCGCCGTCGGCGAAGGAGGAGGCCATGGGCGAGGGTGAAGTGATCAGCGCGTCCACTCGTTACCTGACGCCGGCGGACGGCGGAGGTGACGTCTGGAGCGCCGAGGCAGCGGCGGCGGGGCGGCGGGGCACGCAGAAGATCGTGAGTGCCGGGGAAATCACCGCCCCGGAGCGCGTGGCCGACCTGCTCGCGGTGGGGCGGGGCGGACTTGTCGTCGCGCGGCGGCGGATCATGCACCTCGACGGCGAGCCGTGCGAGTTGACCGACACCTACTACCCCGTGGAGATCGCGCGGGGCACCGGGCTTGCGGCCACGGCGAAGATCCGGGGAGGAGCCGTCCGGCTGCTCGCCGAACTCGGCCACAGCGGTGTCCGGGCGCAAGAGGACGTGGCTGCTCGCATGCCGTCCGAGAGCGAGCGGGCTGACCTGGACCTGAAGGCGGACGAGCCGGTCCTCGAACTGACGCGGCTCACCCTGGACGCCGATGGCCGGCCTGTCCAGGTCGATGTGATGGTCATGCCTCCCCGAGGCCAGAACCTGCGGTACGAGATCAGGATCGGATGACGGTGCACGGACCGGAGACGGAAGAGGCCGACGGCCGCCCCCTGCACGAGCGAATCGCCGCTGATCTGCGGGACGACATCATGTCCGGGGACCTCGCGCCGGGCGACAGCCTGCCCTCCACCGCGCAGCTGAAGGAGCGGTTCGGCGCTGCGAACGCCACCGTTCAGAAGGCTTTGCAGCTCCTCAAGGGCGAGCACCTCGTGGTCGGCCGGGCAGGCGCGTCGGTGACCGTACGCGAACACCGGCAGCGCACGATACGGCCGGCCGCGTACATGGCGCCCTCCCCGTCAGGAGAGCCCTACCGCTGGCTGACCGAGGCGGCGAACTCCGGCGCTCGCGCCCGCAGCACCCTCCTGGACGTCACGGAGGCCGAACCTCCGGCGGATGTCGCGGACGCGCTGGCGCTCCAGCCGGGCGGCACGGCGATCCTCCGCCACCAACTGCTGTCGATCGACGACGAGCCCGCAGAACTCGTCGCGTCGTACTACCCGTTGGACATCGCCGAAGGCACCGCCATCACCGAACGCCGTCGCATCCCGGGCGGCACGCCCACCCTCCTGGCCTCGCTCGGCTACCCGCCCCGGCTCAGCGTGGACCGGGTCTCGGCCCGCGTCGCGACCCAGGAGCAGTACCGATTGCTCCGGCTCCCCGGGGATCTGCCGGTCCTGCGCACCCTGCGGGTGGTGTTCAGCGACGACGACCGGCCCATCGAGGCCACGGTGATGGTCAAGGCGGGGCATCTGTATGAGGTGCAGTACGAGTTCACGCCCGAGTGACGCCCGCGCACTCTCCCCATGGGTGTCAGTGAGGGGTGGCAGAGTGGTATGGATGAAGAGGAACCGGCTGGCAGGGCGGCGAGCCCGAACCATTCTGATCACGGGTACGTGCGTGATGCTGGTGTTCTGCCTGACGTACGTACTGGCCTTCGGTGAGGGTGCCAAGAACCTGACGGACCGGGTGGCCGTGGTCACCGTGGCGCTGGGTGTCTTGGCGCAGACCGTCGCTCTTTGGCCAGGCACGGAAGCTGTTCCGGCGGAGGGCAGAGCGGCCCTGACAGGGAGGCTGGCGCAGGCAGTGACTAGCGCCGAACTGTTGTCGCGGCGCGTCATCGGCGGCGACCGGGTTCCCGTGCGCGTCTCGTTCACCTTCCGACCTTCTCCGCACGCGAGGAGCGCGACGAGGCCCCTGGTTCCAAACGGAACGCTGGACGGGCTGGGCGCGGACTACCGGGCCGTCCGCCCTCGCCGCCTGGTGATCACGGGACAGCCGGGGGCTGGGAAGTCGGTGCTGGCGCGAGCGTTCGTCGCGGAGTTCAACAGGAGCCGGTCGGAGGAGGAACCGGTGCCCGTGCTGCTGCCGCTCGGTGACTGGGGGCGGCAGGAGTTCTTTCGCGACTGGGGCGTTAGGCATCTCGTTCGGGACTACGGTTGTACCTCCGCGCATGCCGCCCAGTTGATGGACTTGGGCTTGGTGCTCCCTGTCCTCGACGGGCTCGACGAGCTGGACGAGCCGGGAACGCCGCTCCCGGAGTCACGAGCGCAGCAGGTGCTGGATGTACTGACCGACTACCAGTGCGGGCTGGAGCCGGCACCGGTCGTCCTGACCTGCCGGACCGACCTGTATGACGTTCTTGAGGCGTCTGGCAGGCCCATGCTGGACTCCGCTCGGGTCGAGATCGATCCGGTGGAGGCCCACGAGGCGGTTCGCTTCCTCGCGATGCGCCAGGACGCCGTTCACCGGGAGGGGGATTGGCGTCCGGTCCTGGACGAGCTGCGTGCCCATCCGCAAGGGGTCCTGTCTCGATCGCTTTCCACGCCGTGGCGGCTGGTAGCCATGGCGACGGCTTACGAACGGGGCAACGATCCAGGGGAGTTGCTGGGGGCCCGGACGGAGCAGGAAGTCACGGACAGGATGTTCGCCCGTTTCATCCCCGCGTCCGTGCGCGCCGTGGATGAGGACGCTCGGTACTCCCCGGAAAGAGCGCACGCCTGGTTGCACCAGCTGGCGCTGCGGTTGGAGGCGCGGGGCGGAGGGGCGAACACGCTCGTGCTGCCGGAGTTGGCGCGTTCCCCAGGAGCTTTGTGGGCCCGAGTGCTGTACGCCGTGACGGTCGGCCTCCTGACGCTGGTCACGCTGAGGGTCTATCTCCCGCATGGGCTCCGAGGAAGCCTTGACTGGGGAGTCTCGTTGCTTGTTGTAGGCATTGCGGTGATGGCTCTATTGCTCCTGCGCCCCCGGGGGATACGTCTGCTGCCTCACGCCACTATGGGGCTGCCGCCGTGGCGCAGCCCGCTATGGGCGGTAGCGGCTAAAGCAGTCCTGACGGGACGCAACCGCTGGGGCGTCCTGGTGTCGTCGGTTCTGCCCGCCCTGGTCCTGTGGCGGACTTTGGCCCCGGAGCAGCTCGGTGGGATGGGTGACTGGACCATGGCGCTGGCCATCCTGCCCACGCTCACTCTGTACGCCGGTCTCGTCGCCGGGCACGCCCTGGACGCTGCCGTCATCGGCCCGTCGGGCTGGCTTCGTGGCGGCGCCCTGGTTGCTCTCGCCCTGCTGTGTCCCGCTGGCGTGCTTTTGGGCCTGGGCCTCCGCGCGGGTCTGGGACTGGGGACTGCCTTGCCTCCCCTTGTCCTGTTCGGCTTGCTCTATTGCGCGCTCAGCGGGGACACGGTGATGTACCTGTGCTGGTTGCTGGTTCACTTCCGCAGAGCCCCGTTCAAGCTGAGCCGCTTCCTGGGCTGGTGTCACACGGCGGGGCTGATCCGCATCACCGGCGGCGTCTACCAGTTCCGGCACCGTGAGTTCCAGGAGTGGCTCACGCGCCATCCCGCTCCGCTCACGCATCCCACCGCACCTGCGCCTGACCCTGCCACGGTCCGGACTCCGTAGGAGGGCGGGGCTTCGTCTTGCGTCAGCCCGAGAAGCCACGGCTGAGGGGCCCGGCCTCCGACGCCGGGCTGCTTCCGGTCCCGGTGCGGGACCTCGTTCGTCGCTCAGGAAACGCCCATGAGGGGCAGCCTAGGGGACGGCCGCCTCAGCCGTCGCGCCGCTTTTCCGGCGCGAAGATCAGGCCGGTCAGGGCCCGGAACGTCTCCTCCGGGTCCCGGCCCTCCAGCGCCTCCGACAGATTGCCGCTGAGCAGCAGTGTCGCGAAGCCGTGGGCCAGTGACCAGGCGGCCACCCCCGCGAGGCGGTCGTCCTCGCCCCGGCCGTCCGGCGGGAGGTCCGCCACGCCCGCGCGCAGCGCCTCGGTCGCCCGCGACCGGGCGGCCAGGAGGTCCGGGTCGTCGGTGCGGTGCAGGTCCGGCTGGAACATCACCTGGAAGTGCGCGGGATGCGTCGCCGCGAACCGTACGTACGCCACGCCCCGCTCCCGGAGGTCCGGCGCGCCGGCCAGCGCGTCGGCGAACAGGGCGTAGCCCTCGGCGGCCACGGCGGTCAGCAGGCCCGTGCGGTCCTTGAAGTGGTGCGCGGGCGCGGCGTGCGAGACGCCGGCCCGGCGGGCCAGGTCGCGCAGGCTCAGGGACCCGGGGCCGTCGGCGGCGATGGCGTCGAGGGCGGCGGTCAGGATGGCGCGCCGCAGGTCGCCGTGGTGGTAGGTGCGCTCGCGCTCGCTGTTCATGGCAGCACCCTACCCGGCATCTAGTCATTGACAAGTTCTGGTGGAGGTGTGCATGCTGGGGATCCGATCTAGTCACTGGCAAGATTAGCGATTCCCGTCCGGGAAGGTGGAGATCATGACCGGAGAACCGGCCCGTGTGCGGCAGATGTGGCACCTCCTGGAGCCCCTGCACGCCGTGCTGTACTACGCCCCCGAGGCCGTCGAGGAGGCCGTCGCGCTGGGGTACGACACCGCTGAGCGCTGGGCGGGCTACTTCGCCTGGCGGGCGGCTCCGCTGGGCGCGGTCGGCACGGAGGAGGCGGTGCGGACGTTCCACAGCTTCGCTCCGGCGATGGTGGAGCGTCACGTTCCGGGCGTCTGGGCGACCGCCGCCCCCGAGGCCGTGCTCGCGGCCCGGCTGCGGGCGGTCGACCGGTCCTACCGGGCGCTGTTCGGGGACCGGGTGGAGGGACCGGAGTTCGCCGAGGCCGCCGCGCTGGCGCGCCGCGCCGCGGAGGCGGCGTCGGCAGTGACGGCGGTGTCGGCGGCGGCGTCAGCGGAGGCGGCGGCGTCAGCGGCGTCGGCGGCGTCAGGGATCCCCGGCGGCCTCGGGCCCGCCAACTCCGCCCTGCCCTGGCCGGACGCCCCGCACCTGGCGCTCTGGCACGCGGCGACCGTCCTGCGCGAACACCGGGGCGACGGGCACATCGCCGCCCTGACCGCGGCCGGCCTCGACCCGGTCGAGTCGCTGGTCTCCTTCGCGGCGGTCGGCGCGGCGGCCCCCGAGGTGTTCGCGAGCCGGGGATGGAGCGCCGAGGAGTGGGGCGCGGCCCGGGGGCGGCTCCGGGAGCGCGGGCTGTTGCAGGCGGCGGACGGCACGGCCACGGACGCGGGGCGCGCACTGCGCGCGCAGGTGGAGCTGCGCACCGACGAGGAGGCCGCCGCACCGTGGCGGGCGCTGGGGGAGCCGGGGCGCGAGCGGCTGGTGGAACTGCTGGGGGAACCCTGGCTGGAGGTCATCGGCTCGGGGATGCTGCCCGCGGAGAACACCCTCGGCATCGGGAAGGTATGACCCGCCCGGGGGCGTGCCCGGGGGCGTGGCCGGGCGTGGCCGACACCACGCTCGGGGGCGTGCAGGGTCCTGAAGCGGCCGTGGACGTCGTTCGCTGAAGCGCAGTCATGGAAGCGCCCCCGGCGGGGAAGACGACCATAGGATTCTCGGCGTTCGGTCCTCTCCCCGTCAGGACGGCTTCACGTGATATCTCCCCGTACGCACCGAGCGGCCCTGCCCGCCCTCGGCGTTCTCGTCGTGCTCGCCCTGGCGGGCTGCGACCCCGACGACCTCTCCGCCGACGGCGGCGGCACGAGCGGCGGGGCGAACGGCGGCGCGCGGTCCGCCGAGGGCTTCGGCGTGAGTCCGCTCGAGAACCCCGACGGGACGAAGCCGGGGCTGGCCCCTCTCACCACCGATGCGGACCGGGCCGCCGCCCGGAAGGTCATCGAGCAGGTGGCCACGAAGGGGCGCGGGCCAAAGACCGGTTACGAGCGGAAGAAGTTCGGCTACGCCTGGAAGGACGGGATCGACGGCATCCCGCTCGCCCGCAACGGCTGCGACACCCGCAACGACCTGCTCGCCCGGGACGGCAAGGACATCGAGCACAAGGCCGGATCCGACTGCGTGGTCATGTCGATGACTCTCAAGGACCCCTACACCGGCGAGAGCATCGAGTGGCGCAAGCAGCAGGCGACCCGGGTGCAGATCGACCATGTGATGCCGCTGTCCTACGACTGGCAGATGGGCGCCGCCCGCTGGAACGAGGCGAAGCGCGAGCAGATCGCCAACGACCCGCTCAACCTCGTCCCGGTGGACGGACCGGCCAACAACGCCAAGCGGGACTCGGGCCCCGCCTCCTGGCTGCCGCCGTACAAGCCGGTCCGCTGCTCCTACGCGGTGCGGTTCGCCCAGGTCTCGCTCAAGTACGAACTCCCGGTCACGACGGCCGACAAGCGGGCGATGCTCGCCCAGTGCGGCGGCTGACCCGGACCCGCGTCGCCCCGGCGGGGGTGGGGGCACGGCCCAGCCGGAGGCGCCTTCCGCACCGGACCGGCTAGACCTTGCCGCCGCAGATGACGTTGTACGGGCGGCCGATCGCCATCATCAGCTGCATGGGCTCCGTGGTCGCCGCCGGGCAGTCCGTCTTCTCCTTGACGAGCCCGAGGACCTTGAAGCCGTCCGCCCCGGCCGAGGCGCAGGCGACCTCCTGGGCCGTCGCCGACACGCAGTCGCCCTCGACGAGTTGGCCGCCTCCGGCGCCCGCGTCGCCGGGGTGCTCCCCGGTCAGGTTGCGGCCGCAGACGGTGTTGGTGGGGATGCCGCCGCCCTTCTTGCCGTCGCCGGAGCCGAAGACCCGCGAGACCTGGATGATCAGGTCCGTCCCGGCCGGGCACTGGATCGCGTTGGGCAGGATGCTCGCGCTCTTGATCTCCAGCGCCTCGAAGGTCGCTCCCGACTCGTCGCAGTCGAAGGCGCGGTATCCGTCGGGCTTGTTCTCCGGGTCCGGCCCTCCGCAGTCACCGATCTTCCACGAACCGCCCTTGCCGTCCGAGGCGGACGAGGGCGAGGACGAGGCGGACGACGAGGACTTCGAGGACTCGTCGCCGAAGATCTTGGACGCTCCGTAGCCCAGCCCGAGGATCACCGCGAGCACCACCAGGCTCTGCAGGCACCCGGCGGCTCTCCGGGGGCGGGGCGGTGTCGTACCGGGCTGGGTCATGGTTCTGCTCCTCGACGGGTGGTGCACGGGGACGAAGTCACGGGTGGGGACGCGGCATGCACACCTCACGGTTCCGCCCGGCTCACTCCGGTCCGGAAGAGGCCCCGCCGAGGCCTCTGACCAGGAAGCGGGCCGGATCCGCGACCTCCTGCCGGACACCGTCGGCGTCGAGGAACGCGTACCGGTCCCGATAGCGGCAGCCGGTCTCCCGGTAGCCGATCCTCAGATAGAGCGCGGCCGCCCGGTGGTTGGCGTCGTCCACGCCCAGGCCGATCAGGTCATGGCCCGCCTCACGGACCCGCTGCTCCGCCGCACGGATCAGCGCTGTGCCGATGCCCCGGGAGCGCAGGTCCGCCGGCCAGATCCCGAGCCCGTTCAGCTCGGGGCAGCCGGGGAAGCGGGCCTGGACCTCGGGGGCGGCGCAGCCCTGCCACAGGATCTGCGCCGATCCGACGGGTACGTCGTCGATCCAGGCGGTCAGAAAGGTGCTGAGCCGCTGCTCCTGCCGGTCGAACCGGGCGGCGTGCCGCCGGGTCCGTCCGGGCGAGGGCATGTGCCGCTCCAGGAGTTCGAGGTCCGCCGCCCGGCAGGGACGGATCAGGACGGGGCCGGAGGAGGAGGAACGCGAGCGCGGCGGTGTCGTCGTCATGCGGCGAGACGCTAGCCGGGCGGCGGTGGCGCGGGGCGTCGTCCCACCGGTGCACGCGCCGGTACGGAGTCGATATTCGCTGGTCGGAGAGGCGCGAGCTGCTTAGGGTCGGGCGCATGGAGCTGATCGTCACCACCCTCGCCGAGCGCCCGGAGCTCGCCGACGCCCTGGACGGGATGCCGGACACCTGGCCGGAGTTCGTGCTGGAGGACATCGTCGGCTGGGCGAACTTCGCACGGATCGCCGTCGAGTTCCCCCAGTACGTACTGGTCGCCACCGACTCCGGGGGATCCGTGGTCGCCCGCGCCTACAGCGTGCCCTTCGTGCTGGACGCCCCCGGGCGCGGGGAACTGCCGGTCGGCGGCTGGGACCGGATGCTGCTGTGGGCGCTCGCGGACCTGCGGCGCGGGCGGACGCCCGACACGGTCGGCGCGATCGAGATCACGGTGGCCACCGGCCATCAGGGCAAGGGCCTTTCGGGCCGGATGCTCGCCGCGATGCGGGACAACGCGCAACGGCTCGGCTTCCGGGAGGTCGTCGCCCCGGTGCGGCCCAGCGGCAAGCATCTGCGGGCCGGTCTGCCGATGGAGGAGTACGCCCGC
Organism: Streptomyces sp. NPDC020884; assembly: GCF_044333935.1. Taxonomy (NCBI): domain Bacteria; kingdom Bacillati; phylum Actinomycetota; class Actinomycetes; order Kitasatosporales; family Streptomycetaceae; genus Streptomyces; species Streptomyces sp. NPDC020884. Next base: position 340,454 of record NZ_JBIRRY010000009.1, read on the forward strand.
CTGACCCGCCCCGAGGACGGGCTGCCCGAGGACCCCTGGCTGCGGGTCCACGTCCGGGCCGGCGGGACGGTGGACTCGGTCGCCACCGTGTCGATGACCGTGAGCGGTTCGCTCGCGCAGTGGCGGGAGTGGACCGGGCTGCCGTTCGACACGGACGGTCCGGTGGAGGTGCCGGGGGCGCTCGTCCCGGTGCACTGCGCGCTCGCGCACGGATACGCGGTCTACGTCGAGCCCAACGTCTGGGTACGGCACCGGCTGTGATGCCCGGAGATCCGAGTGCGGCACCCCCAGCCCCCGTCCCCGCGCTCCTCGTCGTCGACATGCAGAACGCCCTGGTGGCGATGGCGCACCGGGCGTCCGGCACCGTAGCGGCCATCGCCGGTCTCCAGGAGCGGGCCAGGGCGGCGGGTGCGCCGGTGGTGCTCGTGCAGCAGGGGGACGAGGAGCTGGAGCCCGGGACCGAGGGCTGGCGGATCGTGCCCGAACTGGCCCCCGCACCCGGTGAGACGGTCGTCCCCAAGGCCGCCCCGGACAGCTTCCTGGACACGGAACTGGACGCGGTCCTGCGGGCCCGGGGCGTGACCGAGGTCGTCGTCACCGGGTTCGCCACCGAGATCTGCGTCGAGTCCACGGCCCGGCAGGCGCTGAGCCGGGGGTACGACGTGGTGCTCGTGGCGGACGGGCACACCACATCGGTCCGGCCCGGCCCCGGCCCGTACGCCGCGCCGGAGGAATCCGTCGCACACCACAACGAGATCTACCGCCACCTCCGCTTCCCCGGCCGCCGGGTGCGCGTACTGCCGTCGGCCGAGGTGGACTTCGGCGGCGGCGTCCGGGCGGCGGGCCGCCGGCCGGGGGGACGCACGGCGGGCTGAAGGACGGCACGGTCGCGCCACCGGCGGGCCGAAGCACAACGGTTGGGCACAACGTTGGGCCCAACCGGGGACGGTCGGTCGGCGGAGGTGTATACGCTCACCCCACACGTCCGACATACGCGTCCCAGGAGCAGCACATGCACGGCTACGGCCCGACGCCGCAGCAGCCGACGAAACCCCGGCCGTCCCCGGCGACGCTCACCACCGTGCGCGTGATCCTCGTGGTGGTGACCGTGCTGAGCTGCGGTCTGTTGGGCTGGGCGGCGATGCTGCGGCTCGCGTTCGTCACCCGCAAGCCGCGCGACTGGGCCCTGCTGGCGGTCGTGATCGTCCTCAACATCGGGCTGTTCGCCTTCATCAATGCCACACCGGACGATCCCGACGAGATGACGGACGCGCAGGCGGCGATCATGATGCTCTGGCTCGTCGGCGTGCTGGCCGGGGTGATCACCTATTACCTGTACGCGGAGATACGCCACTACAGCACCCTCGGCCCGCCGCCCCCGTACGCCGGGGCGGCCCCGCACACCGCACAGAGCCCGTACCAGCACCCCGTCCAACAGCGCCCCGTCCAGCAGCGCCCCGCCCAGCAGCAGCACCCGCAGCCCAACCCGTACACCGTCCCGACCCCGCCGCCCACGCCCAAGCCCGCGCCCCAGCGCCTGGACCAGGTCCGCGCCGAGCTGGACGAGCTGAGCGACTACCTCCGCAAGGAGGGCGAGGGCCGGTGACCGGGCGGACCATCGCCGACCGGTACGAACTGGCGAGCATCCTCGGCCAGGGCGGCATGGGCCAGGTGTGGACGGCGTACGACCGGCGCCTGGACCGCCGCGTCGCCGTGAAGCTGCTGCGCCCCGACCGGGTCGCCGGGCCCACCGGCAGCGACGCGGCCGACGAGCTGCGCCGCCGGTTCGTCCGCGAGTGCCGGGTCACCGCGCAGGTCGACCACCCCGGCCTGGTCACCGTCCACGACGCCGGCAGCGACGACGACGACCTCTACCTCGTCATGCAGTACGTCGAGGGCGCCGACCTCGCCGACCATCTGACCGGACGGCAGGGCCCCTACCCCTGGCCCTGGGCCGTCGCGGTCGCCGCCCAGCTCTGCGCGGTCCTCTGCGCGGTGCACGCGGTGCCGATCGTCCACCGCGACCTCAAGCCCCGGAACGTGATGGTCCGCCCCGACGGGACCGTCACCGTGCTCGACCTCGGCGTCGCCTCCGTCCTCGACACGGACACCACCCGCCTCACGCACACCGGTTCACCCATCGGCTCCCCGGCCTACATGGCCCCCGAGCAGGCGATGGGCGGCGCGGTCGGCCCGTACACCGACCTGTACGCCCTCGGGGTCCTCCTGCACGAACTCCTCAGCGGAGACGTGCCGTTCGCCGGATCCACCGCGCTCGGCGTCCTGCACCGCCACCTCTACGAGGCCCCGGTCCCGGTCCGGCAGGCCCGGCCCGAGGTGCCCGTCGCGCTGGAGGCCCTCGTGCTGCGGCTCCTCGCCAAGGACCCGCAGGACCGGCCCGCCTCCGCGCAGGAGGTGTACGAGGACCTCGCCCCGCTGCTGCCGAAGCACGGGACCCCGGCCGCGCCGCTCGACCCGACGCGCCCGTTCCTGCGGCCGCACGCCCCCTGGCCGGACCGGGCCGCGACCCCGGCCTCCGTGCCCGCACCCGCCACCTTCGCCGCGCCGCCGCCCACGGTCGCCGCCCAGCGGTCCTTCACCCCGCCCCCGGCCGTCCCGGCGTCCCCCGCACGCCCCGCCCACCTGCCGCCGGGCACCCCTCCCCCCACGACCACCCCGCCGCCCGCCCGGCCGGATGTCGCGCGGGCCGTGGACGAGGTGAAGAAGCTGCTCGGCGAGGGCCGGATCACCCAGGCCGTGGACGTCCTCGGCGCCACCCTGCCGGCCGCCGCCGCCGAGCACGGCGAGCACTCCCCGGTCGTCCGCATCCTGCGCAAGCAGTACGCCGCGACGCTGATGGACGACGGGCAGTACCGCCGCGCCCTGCCCGAGCTGCGCCGCCTCGCCGAGGACCGCGCCGCGGGGGCGGGCCCGGCCGACGCCCAGGCCCTCCAGTTCCGCTACGACGCGGCCCAGTGCCTCGAACAGCTCGGCGAGGCCGGCGCCGCGCTGGGCGAGTACCGCGCGGTCCTCCCGTACTACGAGAACGCCTACGGGGCGATCACCTCCGACCCCGGCCGCGCCCTCGACATCCGGCACCGCATCGGACAACTGCTCCTGGCCGTCGGCGACCACACCGCGGGCCGGGCACAGCTCCAGGCCCTGCTGTACGACGCCGAGCGCACCTACGGGCCGCACCACCCGCTGCCGGCGGACCTGCGCCGCCTCCTCAGCCACCAGCGGGACGTTCGCGGGGGCTGACAGCAGCCCATACCGGACCACATCCCCAACTCCTCCCGAATCGTTGGTCGAATCAGTGGCACGGGCCACATCCACTGCCTAACATCGATCACCGCAAGGCTTTGTGCACCGATGCACAAACTCTCCACGGGAGGCTCCTTTGCACCGCCGTCGTACCGCGCTCGCCGTCCTCGCCGCAACGCTCGTCGCCGCACCACTCCTCTCGGCCTGCGGCAACCAGGCCCATCCCGGCGCCGCGGCCGTCGTGGGCGGTGAGCGGATCGAGGTGTCCGCGGTCCAGGCCCGCGCCGCGGATGTCCGCAGCGCCCAGGAGAGCTCCCCGCAGGCCGCCCAGCTGGTGAACAAGTCGGGCCAGCTCAACCGCGCCAAGCTGCACGGGATGATCTTCGGCCGGATCCTGGACCGGGCCGCCGCGGACGCCGGGGTCACGGTCACCCGCAAGGAGATCCAGGAGATGCGGAAGGCCAACCGCGCGCAGCAGGGCGGCGAGGAGCAGTTCGTGGCGATGATGCTCCAGCAGCGCTGGGTCGCCCCGGACCAGATCGACACCGACATGCGCCAGGAGGTCCAGCTCCCCAAGCTCGCCCGTGCCATCGGCGCGGACCTCGGCACCCCCGCCGGTCAGCAGACCGTCGGCCAGGCGCTCACGAAGGCGTCGAAGGCCCTCGACATCGACGTCAACCCGCGCTTCGGCGCCTGGGACGACCAGAAGATGCAGCTCGGCAACTACAGCGCGCCCTGGATCACCCAGGTCACCGAGTTCCCGCCGAAGGAGCCGACGGGCGCCTGAGCCGGCCCCGGGCCCGAGCCGCCGGAGCCGGGGGTAGGTTCGCAGGGTGAACGCCGAAGCCCCCGCAGCCCCCGACAGCTCCGCCGACCCCGGCCGCGTCATCCTGCTCACCGCCAGCCATCGGGTCGCGCCCGGCCTGCTGTCCTGGCCCGCCTGGCAGACGCTGCACGCCGCCGACCGCGTCCTGTGCGCGGACCCCGAGCAGCCGCAACTGCCCTACCTGCGCGAGGCGGGCGTACGTGTCGAGCACGCCGCGCCCTCCGCCGACGAACTGGTCGCCGACTGCGCGGGCGGCCGGACCGTCGTCGTCCTGACCGGCGGCGAGGGGAACGGGGCCCTCACCGACGGCCTGGCCCGCCTCGGCGGCTCGGGACGCGTGCGGATGCCGGACCTGGAACTGCTCCCCGGCTCGTACGACCTGCCGGGCGCCCGCCTGCTGGACCTGGTCCAGGTCATGGACCGGATCCGCCGCGCGTGCCCCTGGAGCTCGCAGCAGACGCACCGGGGCCTCGCCAAGTACGCCATCGAGGAGGCGTACGAGCTGGTCGAGGCGATCGAGGACGGCGACCGGGACGAACTGCGCGAGGAGCTCGGCGACGTCCTGCTCCAGGTCGTCTTCCACGCGCGCATCGCCGAGGAAGGCCGCCCGGGGGACGGGGCGGAGCCGTTCGCCATCGACGACGTCGCGGGCGGCCTCGTCGAGAAGCTGATCCACCGCCACCCGCACGTCTTCGGCGACGAGAGTGCCGAGACCCCGGAGGACGTCCACGCGCACTGGCTGCGCACCAAGGCGATCGAGAAGCAGCGCACCTCGGTCACCGAGGGCGTCCCCCTCGGCCAGCCCGGCCTGGCCCTCGCCGCGAAGCTCGGCAGCCGGGTCCGTACGGCAGGACTGACCGTTCCGCTGCCGGCCGGCGACACCATCGGCTACGAGCTCCTCGCCCTGGCCGTACGCGCCGAGGCCGACGGCGCGGACCCGGAGGCAGCCCTGCGCGCGGCGGCCCGCGCCTACCGCGACGCGATCGTGACGGCGGAGGGCGGGGCGGGTTAGTACGGTGGCACCAGGGGCTTCACGAGGGGTGGGGGACGGGCATGGACACCGAGCGGCAGGTACCGGACCACCCGGAGACCGACAACTCCGTCTCCGGCGGCGCCTTCCACGCCCCGGTCGTCCAGACCGGATCCGTCACCGGCGGCGTGCACCACTACTACGCGCCCGCGCACTCCTCCCTGCCGCCGGTCCCGGAGTGGCCGCGGCTGGACACCGCCGACCCGATCGCTCTCGGGGTGCGGCGAACCCGCTGCCTGCCCGGCGAGTCACCGCTGCCGCCCTATGCGGAGCGGGACTGCGACGCGGAGTTGGACGACCAGGTCGGTGAGGCGGCCCGGTCGGGCGGGCTGGTGGTGGTGACCGGCGCCCCGCTCTCCGGCAAGAGCCGGACGGTGTGGTCCGCGCTGATGCGGCATCTTCCGAAGACGGCCCGGATCCTCGCCCCGCAGCCGGGGACGGATCTGCGGGGGCTTCCGGCGGTGTTGCGCGGGCGGGGCGAGGAGAGCTGCGTCCTGTGGCTGGACGACCTGGCGGGCCACCTGGGCGAGCACGGGCTGACGCCGACGGTTCTCGCGGAGCTCGTACGGCTGCGCGTGCCCGTGCTCGCCACGATGGACGACGAGGCCTACGACGCCCGCCGCTTCGGCACGTCGGCCCGCGCGGGGGTGCTGAGCGGGGCCGAGCCGGTCGAGTTGCAGCGGGTGTGGAGCGAGGGCGAGCTGGCGGGCCTGGCCGCTCCGGGCGGGGAGCCCCGTCTGCGGGCCGCCGCCGTGTGGCGCGGTGAGCACACCGTGCCCGAGTACCTCGCGGTCGGTCCCGAACTCATGGAGGAGTGGCGGCGGGCGCGCCGGCCGAACGCCCACCCGCGCGGCCACCTGCTGGTGCGGGCGGCGATCGACCTCGCCCGGTGCGGGGTGTCCCGGGTCTCCGGGCAGGCGCTGCGCAAAGCGCAGGACCTGTATCCGGAAGCGTCCGCGGCGGCCGGGGCGGAGTCCTTCGAGGACGCACTCGCCTGGGCCGCCGAGGTCCGGCACGGGGTGAGCGGGCTGCTGACCCCGGTGCCGGGGGAGCGGCCGGCCGCCTGGGCCGTCTTCGGCTCGCTCGTCGCGGATGCGGAGGCACGGCCGGACAGCCCGCCCGTGCCGACCGTCCTGTGGCGTTTCGCGTTCGTCGTGGCACCCGACAAGGCCGAGCGCTGGACGGTGAGATGGCGCGCGCACGAGGCGCTGGTGCCGCTGGCCGACAGCGACCCGGAGGTCCCGGTGGTCCTCGGCTACATCAACGCCGTGATGGGCGACATCGAGACCGCCCTGCACTGGTACCGCAAGGCGGCGGACGCGGGCCACGCCGAATCGGCGGCGACCATCGGCGAGCTGCTCGCCGCGCGCAACGATGTGGCGGAGTCTATCCCGTACCTGGAGGCGGCCGCCGAGGCCGGCATCGTACGGGCGCAGTACCAGCTGGGCATGGTGCTGGCCGCCCGGTCGCAGAGCTGGCTGACCCGGGCGGCCGAAGCCGGGCACCCCGCCGCGGTGCGGGCCCTGCCCGCTGCGCGCGGCCACCGGCACCCCGCCCGATAACGTCGAGGAGTGAACGACACTCCCGCCTGCCCCCACACCCCCGCCGCCCCGGCCGCCCCCGAACTCTTCACCTGGGAGTTCGCCACCGACCCCTACCCCGCGTACGCCTGGCTCCGCGAGCACCGCCCCGTGCACCGCACCGTGTTGCCCAGCGGGGTCGAGGCCTGGCTCGTGACCCGGTACGGGGACGCCAGGCAGGCGCTCGCCGACGCCCGGCTCTCCAAGAACCCGGCCCACCACGCGGAGTCGCCGCACGCCAAGGGGAAGACGGGGATCCCGGGGGAGCGCAAGGCGGAGCTGATGACGCATCTGCTCAATATCGACCCGCCGGACCACACCCGGCTGCGCCGGCTGGTGTCCAAGGCGTTCACCCCGCGCCGGGTCGCGGAGTTCGCGCCCCGCGTGCAGGAGCTGACGGACCGGCTCATCGACGGGTTCATCGAGGAGGGCAAGGCCGATCTGATCCATGACTTCGCCTTCCCGCTCCCCATCTACGCCATCTGCGACCTGCTCGGCGTTCCCCGCGAGGACCAGGACGACTTCCGGGACTGGGCGGGGATGATGATCCGGCACGGCGGCGGGCCGCGCGGCGGGGTCGCCCGGTCGGTGAAGAAGATGCGCGGCTATCTCGCCGAACTCATCCACCGCAAGAGGGAGGATCCGGGCGACGACCTGATCTCCGGGCTGATCCGGGCCAGCGACCACGGCGAGCACCTCACGGAGAACGAGGCGGCCGCGATGGCGTTCATCCTGCTGTTCGCCGGCTTCGAGACGACCGTGAACCTGATCGGCAACGGCACGTACGCCCTGCTGCGCCACCCCGAGCAGCGCGCCCGGCTGGAGGCCTCCCTGGAGGCGGGGGAGAGTGCGCTGCTGGCCACCGGGCTCGAGGAACTGCTCCGGTTCGACGGCCCGGTCGAGATGGCGACCTGGCGGTACGCCACCGAGGCGCTGACCCTGGGCGGCGAGGAGATCGCCGCGGGGGATCCCGTCCTCGTGGTGCTGGCGGCGGCCGACCGGGACCCGGAGCGGTTCGCCGGGCCGGACACCCTGGACCTCGCCCGGCGTGACAATCAGCACCTCGGATACGGGCACGGCGTCCACTACTGCCTGGGGGCGCCGCTGGCCCGGCTGGAGGGACAGACCGCGCTGGCCACGCTGTTGAGGCGCCTTCCTGACCTGCGACTTGCGGGAGAAGCTGCCGATTTGCGCTGGCGTGGCGGGCTCATCATGCGGGGACTGCGCACTCTTCCGGTCGAGTTCGAGCCGGGCAGTCGTTCCGAAAAAAGTGACACCCTGTCAACTCTGTGACTTTCACGTGATCTGCGCTGCATCGACTTGTGACACACGTTCGAGTCCCGCTAGGTTCACGGTTCGACGCGTCGGTCGCTCGTTGCCCACGCGTCACTTGTGCGCCGGTGCAGGCACGGATTCCTGCTGCACGGCGCTCGAGTCACTCGCTTGTCAGTCGCACGGAAGGCATACCCATGGGCTCCGCGAACGGCAGACACCGCCGACCTCGCCAGGCACCCGCCATCGTCGTCGCCGCCGGTGTGACGGGATCGGCCATCGCCATCCCGCTCCTCGGCGCCACCGGCGTGCACGCGGCCGAGGCCTCCACCTGGGACCGGGTCGCGGAGTGCGAGAGCGGCGGCATGTGGAGCGCCGACCTCGGCAACGGCTACTACGGCGGGCTCCAGTTCTCGCAGGAGTCCTGGTCGGCGTACGGCGGCACGGCGTACGCGCCCCGCGCCGACCTCGCCAGCCGCTCGCAGCAGATCTCCGTCGCCGAGAAGGTCCTGGACGACCAGGGGCCGAAGGCGTGGCCCAGCTGTGCGGTGATCTCCGGACTCGCCGTGGACGGCAGTCTGCCCGGCGTCGACCCGGGCACCTCGCCGTCCGCCGACCCGACGGCCGACCCGACCGACGCGGCGGATGCGACCGACGAAACGGACGCAACCGGTGAAGCGGATGAATCCGGCAAGTCCGACGAAGCTGACAAGGACGAGAAGGGCGACAAGTCGGGTAAGGGTGAAAGCGGCGGTACGGAGAAGGAGGGCGAGGCTCCCGATTCCTCGGTGACGCCCACCGCCCCGCCGGCCTCCGACGCCCCTGACGCCAAGGACCCCTCCGGCGCCCCCGACGCCTCGAAGGGCGAGGACGGCCAGGGCGGCAAGCACCGGGGCGCCCCCGCGCCCGAGGAGGCCGACGCGGGCCAGGGTGACGGCTCCCGCGAGTCCGGCCGGCACGCCTCGCGCGGCGAGGGCGACGCCCGGGACGGCGACGCCACGACTGCCGGCGGGTACACGGTCCGGCCCGGGGACAACCTCTGGGCGATCGCCGACGCGCAGGAGCTTCCCGGCGGTTGGACCGGCCTGTACGAGACGAACAAGGATCTCCTGGGCTCCGACCCGGACCTGATCCTGCCCGGCCAGAACCTGGATCTGGGCCTGGACCAGGTCACGGACCAGGGTGCGCCGGAGGGCGTCGAGGAGCCTGCCGCCAACTGATCCAATTCGGGAAAACACCCCGAAAATCCGGGCAGTTCAGAGGCCTATGTCCACTTTTGCGTAAGTGAGACATGGGTCTCTTTGCTTCAACTGGCGCGTTTCGTCCGGCCGGTCCGGGCGTATCGCCCCCGACCTGCGGAAACGGTCCGCCGACTGCTGCGAGTTCGGGGTGATTGCCCCCTATGTCCATCTTTGAATGTCGGGGTTGCCTGTGTTTACGGTCGGAGCCGCTCGCACCGCGGGCCCCGTCGACCGTCACGCCGAATCCTGCCGTCGGTCGAAGGGAACAGACGCGTAAGCGCCGTAGGCAGGAGCGGGGGACCCAGGTAAGCCGCCGGGTCCGGACGCCTCGTCGAACCGACGGGGACGTACGGGAACGGCTTGGGGTGAAGTCGCGCAGCACTGCGCGACCGGGCAACTCATCAGCCCGAACCCGACAGCTCACCTCGTAGGCGTCGGTGAGGAGATTCGTTCCATGCTGCTGAACAGCAAGGGCAAGCACCGCCGCCCCTCGAAGACCGTCCGTCTCGCCACCCTCGCGGGTGTCACCGGTGCGGCCGTCGCCGTCCCGCTGATGGGCGCGACCAGCGCCTCCGCCGCCTCCGTCGAGACCTGGGACGCCGTCGCCCAGTGCGAGTCCGGTGGCAACTGGTCCATCAACACCGGCAACGGCTACTACGGCGGACTGCAGTTCTCGCAGTCCAGCTGGGCCGCCGCCGGCGGTACGCAGTACGCCTCCCGCGCCGACCTGGCCTCCAAGGACCAGCAGATCGCCGCCGCCGAGAAGCTCCTGGACCTCCAGGGTCCGGGCGCCTGGGCCTGCGCCGGCGCCGGCGGCCTCACCAACGACGGTGTGGACCCGGGCGTGAACACCGGCTCCGGCCAGTCCGAGAGCAAGTCCGAGCAGGCGCAGCCCGAGCGTCAGGCCGAGCAGCCCGCCACCCGCTCCGAGCAGCGCACCGCTCCGCAGGCCGAGAAGAAGGCCGAGAGCAAGAAGACCGTCACCACCCCGACCGGCGACAAGGTCAAGAAGGGCGACGGCGAGTACAAGGTCAAGGCCGGCGACACCCTGAGCAGCATCGCCCAGGCGGAAGACGTCAAGGGCGGCTGGAGCAAGGTCTTCAAGCTCAACGACGACATCGTCGAGGACGCGGACCTGATCTTCCCGGGCCAGCAGCTCCACCTGAAGTAATCGCCGTCTCTCCTCCCCGGAGGAAGGGCGTCCGGCGGCACTCTTCCTCGCACGGCTTCCCGGCCCGGCGCGCTCTTCCCCCCAGCGCGCCGGGCCGGGTTCTTCGTGAACGGCGGGTGTCCGGGAGGCCCGCATGCGTTCACCTCTTGTCGGCAGCGCTTATTACTGTCCAGTAGATTTCTAGAGATTTGTCCGGTGATGCAAGCCCTTGGGTCCTTTTTCGTCCCAGGAGGCGGGCGGTCGGCTGGCCGACGCGGCCACGCCCGATAGGCTCGTGTCGCAAGGCCACAGTGACCCTGCACAACCAGCGTCATATCCCAGAAGGAGATGCCTCGTGCCGTCCATCGACGTCGTCGTAGCCAGGGAAATCCTCGACTCCCGGGGCAACCCCACGGTCGAGGTCGAGGTTGGCCTCGACGACGGCAGCACGGGTCGTGCTGCTGTTCCGTCCGGCGCCTCCACCGGTGCGTTCGAGGCTGTTGAGCTTCGCGACGGCGACCCCAACCGCTACCAGGGCAAGGGCGTCGAGAAGGCCGTCCTCGCCGTCATCGAGCAGATCGGCCCGGAGCTCGTCGGGTACGACGCCACCGAGCAGCGCCTCATCGACCAGGCGATGTTCGACCTGGACGCCACCGAGAACAAGGCCTCGCTCGGCGCGAACGCCATCCTCGGCGTCTCGCTCGCCGTCGCGCACGCCGCATCCGAGGCGTCCGACCTGCCGCTCTTCCGCTACCTCGGCGGCCCGAACGCGCACCTGCTGCCCGTTCCGATGATGAACATCCTGAACGGCGGCTCGCACGCCGACTCCAACGTGGACATCCAGGAGTTCATGATCGCGCCGATCGGCGCGGAGTCCTTCTCCGAGGCCCTGCGCTGGGGCGCGGAGATCTACCACACGCTGAAGAAGGTCCTCAAGACCAAGGGCCTGTCCACCGGACTCGGCGACGAGGGCGGCTTCGCCCCGAACCTGGAGTCCAACCGCGCCGCCCTGGACCTCATCGTCGAGGCCATCAAGGAAGCCGGTTACGTCCCGGGCCGTGACGTCGCGCTCGCGCTCGACGTCGCCGCGTCCGAGTTCTACAAGGACGGCGTCTACGAGTTCGAGGGCAAGTCCCGCTCGGCCGCCGAGATGACCGAGTACTACGAGGAGCTCGTCTCCGCGTACCCGCTGGTCTCCATCGAGGACCCGCTGTACGAGGACGACTGGGCCGGCTGGAAGGTCATCACCGACCGCATCGGCGCCAAGGTCCAGATCGTCGGCGACGACCTCTTCGTCACCAACCCGGAGCGGCTGGCCCGCGGCATCGAGGAGGGCTCCGCCAACGCCCTGCTCGTCAAGGTCAACCAGATCGGTTCGCTGACCGAGACCCTGGACGCCGTCGAGCTGGCCCAGCGCAACGGCTTCAAGTGCATGATGTCGCACCGTTCCGGCGAGACCGAGGACGTCACCATCGCCGACCTCGCCGTCGCCGTGAACTGCGGCCAGATCAAGACCGGCGCCCCGGCCCGCTCGGACCGTGTCGCCAAGTACAACCAGCTGCTGCGCATCGAGGAGATCCTCGACGACGCCGCGGTGTACGCGGGCCGCTCCGCCTTCCCGCGCTTCAAGGGCTGATCCCGATGGCCCGTCCCGGGCCGAAGGCATAGCCTCCGTCCGTCCCCGCACTCGGTCCCGTACCGTGTGCGGGGACGGACGTGCGTAACGGGGAGGCGGGAGACATGGCCGGGAAGGACCGCGACCGGTTCTCCACCGCGACCAGGCTGCGACTGCTCGGCGAGCAGACCGCGGCCCGCGTGTACCGATCCCAGAACCGCCGCCAGGCCCGTCGCTCCCGGCTCACCGGCCGGGCCGCGTTCCTGGCGCTGGTGGTCTGCTCCCTGGTGGTGGCGCTCGCCTACCCGATGCGGCAGTACGTCTCCCAGCGCGACGAGATCGCCGAGCAGGAGCGGCTCTCGCAGCAGGCGGAGCAGCGCACCGAGGAGCTGCGGGACGAGAAGGCGCGGCTCCAGGACGACGCGTACATCATGCGTCTGGCCCGCCAGCACCTCCATTACGTCCTCCCCGGGGAGACCGGCTACACCGTGGCCGACCCCGACGCGGCTCAGGACCGGCGCGGCGAGCCGGGTGCGAGCGACCGCCCCTGGCACTCGAACCTCTGGGACGGCGTGGACAGCGCCGACCGCGACTGACCGACCGACCTCCGTACGCCCCCGTCCACTTCCTTTCGACGAGCTTCCGAGCAGAACCAAGGCAGGCATGGAAACGCCCCCTCCGCAGACCGAGTCCACCCGGCCCACCGACGCGGACATCGCCGCGTTCGAGCAGCAGCTCGGCCGCCCGCCGCGCGGTCTGCGCGCCATCGCGCACCGCTGCCCGTGCGGCAATCCGGACGTGGTGGAGACCCAGCCGCGTCTGGAGGACGGCACGCCGTTCCCGACGACGTACTACCTGACCTGCCCCCGGGCGGCCTCGGCGATCGGCACGCTGGAGGCCAACGGGGTCATGAGGGAGATGACGGCCCGTCTGGAGACCGACCCGGAGCTGGCCGACGCCTACCGGGCCGCGCACGAGGACTACCTCACCCGCCGCGACGCCATCGAGGTCCTGGAGGGCTTCCCGAGCGCGGGCGGCATGCCGGACCGGGTGAAGTGCCTGCACGTCCTGGTCGGCCACTCGCTGGCCGCCGGACCCGGGGTGAACCCGCTGGGCGACGAGGCCATCGCGATGCTGCCCGAGTGGTGGGCCAAGGGCGCCTGCGTCACACCGTGCTCCGCGGCCCCCGAAGGGCAGGACGCGTGACCAGGGTCGCCGCCGTCGACTGCGGTACGAACTCCATCCGGCTCCTCGTCGCCGACGTGGACCCGGCCACCGGCTCCTTCACCGAGCTGGACCGGCGGATGACGATCGTCCGCCTCGGCCAGGGCGTCGACAAGACCGGCCGGCTCGCCCCCGAGGCGCTGGAGCGGACGTTCGCGGCCTGCCGCGCGTACGCGGCGACGATCGCGGAGCTGGGCGCCGAACGGATCCGCTTCGTCGCCACCTCCGCGTCCCGCGACGCCGAGAACAGCGACGTGTTCGTGGCCGGGGTCCGGGACATCTTCGGCGTCGAGCCCGAGGTGATCACCGGCGACCAGGAGGCGCAGCTCTCCTTCGACGGGGCCACCAAGGAGCTGGCGGGCAGCGACCACCTGGCGGAGCCGTATCTGGTCGTCGACATCGGCGGCGGCTCCACCGAGTTCGTCCTCGGCTCGGACCGGGTCGACGCGGCCCGGTCCGTGGACGTCGGCTGCGTACGGATGACGGAGCGTCACCTCGTGGTGGACGGGGCCGTCATGGACCCGCCCAGCCACGAGCGGGTCGCCGCGATCCGCGCGGACATCGACGCGGCCCTCGACCTGGCGGAGAAGACCGTGCCGCTCACCGGGGCCGGCACGCTGGTGGGCCTGGCGGGCACCGTCACCACGGTCGCCGGGATCGCGCTGGAGCTGACGGAGTACGACTCCGAGGCCATCCACCACTCCCGGATCTCCCGCGGCCAGGTCCGTGCGATCACCGAGCACCTGCTGCGCTCGACCCACGAGGAGCGCGCCGCGATCCCCGTGATGCACCCCGGCCGGGTCGACGTGATCGGGGCCGGAGCGCTCGTCCTGCTCGCCGTGATGGAACGGACGGGCGCCCACGAGGTCGTCGTCAGCGAGCACGACATCCTGGACGGCATCGCCTGGAGCGCCGCGTAGGCGAGCGGCCGGCCGGTGCCGGGGAGGGAGCGCGGCGGGTGAGCGGCCGGTGACGCGGGAACCGACGGATGCCCCGCGCGGGCCCGTCGAGCGGATGGAACACCACCAGGTGGTGATCTACCTCGCCGCGATGGCCCTCGGCGCCCTCCTCGGGCTCGCCGCCCCCGCCGCGGGGCCGGGTCTCGAGCACCTCATCAACCCGGTTCTGGGCGCGCTGCTGTTCGTGACCTTCCTCCAGGTCCCGGCGGCCGAGCTGCTGCGCTCGCTGCGCGACGGCCGGTTCCTGTCCGCCGTGCTGGTGGTGAACTTCCTCGTGGTGCCGCTCGTGGTCGCCGCCCTGTTCGCCTTCCTGCCCGCCGACCGGGCGGTGCGCCTCGGTGTGCTGCTCGTGCTGCTCTGCCCGTGCGTCGACTACGTGATCGTCTTCAGCGGTCTGGCCGGGGGCTCGGCCCGCCGGCTGCTCGCGGCGACCCCGCTGCTGCTGGTCGCGCAGATGCTGCTGCTGCCGGCTCTCCTGTACGTGTTCCTCGGCTCCGGGCTCGCCGACCTCGTGGAGGCGGGGCCGTTCCTGGAGGCGTTCGTCTTCCTGATCGCCGTTCCGCTGGCGCTGGCCTGGGCGCTCCAGTTCTGGGCGGGGCGGCGGGAGAGCGGGCGGCGGGTGTCCGGCGCGGCGAGCACGGCGATGGTGCCGCTGATGGCCGCGACCCTGCTGGTCGTCGTCGCCTCCCAGGTGCCGGAGCTGGGAGGGAGCCTCGCCGACGTCGCCGCGGTCGTCCCCTTCTACGCGGCGTTCCTGGTGGTGATGGCGTTCGCGGGGAAGGCGGTCGCCCGGCTCTTCCGGCTGGATGTGCCCGGGGGGCGGGCCGTGGTCTTCAGCGGGGCGACGCGCAACTCCCTGGTCGTCCTGCCCCTCGCCCTGGCCCTGCCGGACGCGTACGCCGTCGCGGCCGTCGTGGTGGTCGCCCAGACCCTCGTGGAGGTGGTCGGGATGGTGCTCTGCGTCCGTGCCGTCCCCCGCCTGCTGCCCGCTCAATCGCATCACGACCTGCACCGTTGAGCCCCGATCCGGCCCCTCCGGAGGGCCCTCGGGAGCCCTTCGGGGACGCGCCGCGAGAAAGTTCGTGAACTTCTTCACAAGGAATGGGGCCCTGTTGGCCGCAGTTCGGGCCCATCGAGCCCGTGCGGGGGGTCTTCGGGGCCGCGCGGAGGCGTCCCGGGCGCGTTCCCGGGGTGTTGCGTCCGTATGAAGGGGAGTGGTGGTTCACCCCGCCCGGAGGGTCAAGGGCCAGCTCACAAGCGGTGAACAACGTTTCCGGGGGTGGCGTGGTTCCCCGGGGCGCCCATGAAGTGGGTCACGTGGGCGGCGAAGTGTAGCAGAGGGTAGGCCAATCCTTGTGAAGGGGCTCACGAGCACCCCCCTGGGGAGGGGTGGATACTCGATGGCATGAGCACCACGGAGCGTCCCAGGATCCTCGTTGTAGGCGGTGGGTACGTAGGCCTGTACGCAGCTCGTCGCATTCTGAAGAAGATGCGGTACGGAGAGGCGACCGTCACGGTCGTCGACCCGCGCTCGTACATGACGTACCAGCCCTTCCTCCCCGAAGCTGCTGCAGGCAGCATCTCGCCTCGGCACGTCGTCGTTCCCCTGCGACGCGTGCTGCCCAAGGCTGAGGTTCTCACCGGTCGTGTCACGACCATCGACCAGGACCGCAAGGTCGCCACGATCTCGCCGCTCGTCGGCGAGGCCTACGAGCTGCCCTTCGACTATCTGGTCATCGCGATGGGCGCGGTCTCCCGTACCTTCCCGATCCCCGGCCTCGCCGAGCAGGGCATCGGCATGAAGGGCATCGAGGAGGCCATCGGCCTGCGCAACCACGTCCTGGAGCAGCTGGACAAGGCTGACTCCACGACCGACGAGGACGTCCGCCGCAAGGCGCTGACGTTCGTCTTCGTGGGCGGCGGCTTCGCCGGCGCGGAGACCATCGGCGAGGTCGAGGACATGGCCCGCGACGCGGCGAAGTACTACACCAGCGTGAAGCGCGAGGACATGCGCTTCGTCCTCGTCGACGCCGCCGACAAGATCCTTCCCGAGGTCGGCCCGAAGCTGGGCGCCTACGGCAAGGAGCACCTGGAGAGCCGCGGCGTGGAGATCTACCTCTCCACCTCGATGGACTCCTGCGTCGACGGCCACGTGGTGCTGAAGAACGGCCTGGAGGTCGACTCCAACACCATCGTGTGGACCGCCGGTGTGAAGCCGAACCCGGCGCTGGCCCGCTTCGGCCTGCCGCTCGGCCCCCGTGGGCACGTGGACACCTCGGAGAAGCTCCAGGTGCAGGGCACCGACTACATCTGGGCCGCGGGCGACAACGCCCAGGTGCCGGACATGGTCGGCCGCCGCGCCGGCAACCCGAACGCCTGGTGCCCGCCCAACGCCCAGCACGCGCTGCGTCAGGCGAAGGTCCTCGGCGACAACGTGATCTCCGGCCTGCGGGGCTTCCCGCAGAAGGAGTACAGCCACGCCAACAAGGGTGCGGTCGCCGGTCTGGGCCTGCACAAGGGCGTCGCGATGATCGTCATGGGCAAGGTGAAGATCAAGCTCAAGGGCCGTCTCGCCTGGTACATGCACCGCGGCTACCACGGCATGGCCATGCCGACCTGGAACCGCAAGATCCGGGTCATCGCCGACTGGACGCTCGCCGTGTTCCTCAAGCGCGAGGTCGTCTCGCTCGGCGCCATGGAGACGCCGCGCGAGGAGTTCTACGAGGCCGCCAAGCCGGCCCCGGCTCCGGCCGCCGCCAAGTCCGAGGGCGAGAAGGCCAAGGCCTCCTGACCCCCCGGTCGGACGCTCCGTGAGGAGCGCACCGTACGACGCCCGAAGGGGCCGTCCGCCATCCGTGGTGCGGACGGCCCCTTCGGCGTATCCGGGCGCGGTCGGGGGCCGGGGCCGCGAGGGGGCCGGTGGCCCCGTCCCGCCGATGTGGATGGTGCCTGCATGCACTTTGCCGTTTCGTTGCCCGGTAGCGGGATGACGGAGGGTGCGAGGACAGTTGACGCAGGTGTACCTCGCCGCGGCACCGGGGTGTCGTGACGAGGCTACGAGCATGTCTGTACGCATTGTGCTTGTCGGGGAACACCACGGAGGTGTGCGCCATGGCAGACGCCGCGTCGCGGCTGACCGCTCTTGCCGAGGAGTTGCTCTCGGAACCCCTGCCGGTCCGGATCCGGGCCTGGGACGGCAGCGAATCGGGGCCGCCCGGCGCCCCGGTCCTCGTGATCCGCCACCGCCGCGCCCTGCGCCGGCTCCTGTGGAGGCCGGGCGAACTGGGCCTGGCCCGCGCCTGGGTGGCCGGGGAGATCGATGTCGACGGCGATCTGTACGAGGTGCTCGACCGGATCGCCGGACTGCTCTGGGACCGCGGAGCCGACGCCAAGGACAGCGTCCACCCGGTCCGCGACCCCCAGGTCCGCGCCTTCGCCCGCGGCCTCCTCGCCCTCGCGGGCCCCTGGCCGCCGCCCGCCCCGCCCGTGGAGGAGGTGCGCCGCCGTGCCGGGCCGCTGCACACCAGACGCCGCGACAAGGAGGCCATCAGCCACCACTACGACGTCGGCAACGACTTCTACGCCCTGGTCCTCGGCCCCTCCATGGTCTACTCCTGCGCCTACTGGCAGGACGGCGGAACCCTCGAGGACGCCCAGCGCGACAAGCTCGACCTGGTCTGCCGCAAGCTCGGCCTGAAGGAGGGCGACCGGCTCCTGGACGTCGGCTGCGGCTGGGGCTCGATGGCCATCCACGCCGCCCGTGCCTACGGGGCGCGGGTCACCGGCATCACCCTCTCCCGGGAACAGGCCGCCCACGCCCGCAAACGCATTGCCGAGGAGGGCCTGACCGACCGGATCGAGATCCGGGTCCAGGACTACCGGGACGTCCGTGACGGCCCGTACGACGCGATCTCCTCGATCGGCATGGCCGAGCACGTCGGCTCGGTCCGCTACCGGGAGTACGCCGATGACCTCTACGCCCTCCTGAAGCCCGGCGGCCGCCTCCTGAACCACCAGATCGCCCGCCGCCCCGAGAAGGACGAGGACGCCTACCGCATCGACGCGTTCATCGACGCCTATGTCTTCCCCGACGGGGAGCTGGCCCCCGTCGGCCGGACCCTGGCCACCCTGGAGGAGGCCGGCTTCGAGGCCCGGGACGTCGAGGCGCTGCGCGAGCACTACGCACTGACCCTGCGCCAGTGGGTGGCCAACCTGGAGCGGCACTGGGAGCGGGCGGTCCGCGCCACCTCCCCGGGCCGGGCCCGGGTATGGCGGCTGTACATGGCCGCGTCCGCGCTCTCCTTCGAGCACAACAAGATCGGCGTCAACCAGATCCTCGCGGTGCGCCCGCTGGACGGCGGCGGCTCCCGGATGCCGCTGCGCGCCCGCACCTGGACGGCGCCGGCGCGCGACTGACCCGTACGCCCACGGCAACGGGCGAGGGGCCGGTACGCCGCTTCCCAGCGGTGCACCGGCCCCTCGTCGTCCCCTTCGTCCCCGTCCCCGGGGCTCCGGTTACTCGGTCTTGATCGCCGTCAGCATGTTGAGCTTCGCGGCGCTGCGGGCGGGCCACAGCGAGGCGAGGACGCCCACCAGGGCGGCGAGCAGAAGGAAGACGCCGAGCCGGTCCCACGGGATGACCAGGGCGTAGCCGGGGATGTCGGCGGACAGGGTCTGACCGATCGCCCAGCCGAGGAAGACGCCGAGGCCGACCCCGATCACCGCGCCGAAGACCGAGATGACGACGGCCTCCAGACGGATCATCCGCTTGACGCGGCCCCGGTCGAGACCGATCGCGCGGAGCATCCCGATCTCCTGCTGCCGCTCGAACACCGACATCGCGAGGGTGTTGACGACCCCGAGGACCGCGATCAGCAGGGCCATGGCGAGCAGCCCGTACATGATGTTCAGCGCGGTGTTGATGAAGCCGCCGAACATGTCACGGATGTCCTGCCGGTCCATGACGCTCATCGCCGGGTTGTCGCCGAGCGCGTTCACGATGGACTGCTCGTTGGCCTTGCTCGCGCCGCCGTCCGCCTTGATCCAGATCTCGCGGATCTCGGGGCGCGAGGTGGTGCTGTGCGCGTCCGCCAGCTCCTTGGGGATCACGAAGGTCGACAGGAAGTCGTTCTCCTTGTAGACCGCCCCGATGGTCAGCTCGCCCTTCTTCTCGTCGTCGAACTTCACCGGGACGGTGTCGCCGGTCTTCCAGCCGTTCGACTTCGCGGTCTTGGAGCCGACCGCGACCTGGCCCTCCTTCAGCGAGGCCAGCGAACCGGATTCGGTCGTCAGCGAGAAGACCTGCTCCACGTCGCCGGGGGTGACGGCGGAGGCCGAGAAGTGCTCACCGTCGGCCTCGAACCAGGCCGCCTGCTGCGGGGAGAGCGCGGAGACGCCGTCGGCCTTCGCCAGCGCCTTGAGCGCGGACGGGTCGAGGGAGTCGCCGCTGGCCATCGAGACCATGTAGTCGGCCTTGATGTTGTCCGTGGTCATCTTGTCGATGGCCTGGCCGAGGGTGACGCCGAGCACCGAGATGCCGGTGACCAGGGTCAGTCCGATGGCCAGCGCGGAGGCGGTGGCTCCGGTACGCCGCGGATTGCGGACCGCGTTCTGCGAGGCCAGCTTCCCGGAGACGCCGAACACCTTCTTCAGCAGCGGCCGGACCAGGGCGATGACCGGGCGGGAGAGCAGCGGGATCAGGATGATCACGCCGATCAGGGCGAAGAACGCGCCGCCCGCGACCAGCTGCCTGCCGGACGTGCCGCCGGCCGCCGCGCCGCCGACGATGCCCGCGGCGCCGAGCAGCGCGATCACCGCGCCGATGGAGTTCCGTACGACCAGGGACTTGGTGGAGGCAGCGGAGTGCACGCTGCTCATCGCGGCCACCGGGGCGATCTTCGCGGC
The DNA here is from genome assembly GCF_044333935.1 of Streptomyces sp. NPDC020884. Lineage (NCBI taxonomy): Bacteria > Bacillati > Actinomycetota > Actinomycetes > Kitasatosporales > Streptomycetaceae > Streptomyces > Streptomyces sp. NPDC020884. Next base: position 360,519 of record NZ_JBIRRY010000009.1, read on the forward strand.
CCGCCGGGCGGGCAGCCAGGCGGCCAGCAGGGTGATCAGGATGCCGACCGCGAGGGCCGAGCCGACGGCGGTCGGCGAGACGATCAGGGGGCCGGCGGGGATCTTGCCGCCCAGGAGCCCCATCGCGGAGCGCAGTCCGGTGGCGAGGCCGAGGCCGAGGGCGAAGCCGATGACGGAGGCGAGCGTGCCGACGACGGCGGCCTCCATCAGCACCGAGCGCTTGACCTGGCGGCGGGAGGCTCCGATGGCCCGCATCAGGGCCAGCTCACGGGTCCGCTGGGCGACCAGCATGGTGAAGGTGTTGGCGATGAGGAAGATGCCGACGAACAGGGCGATGCCCGCGAAGGCCAGCAGCATGCCGTTGAGGCCGGACAGCCCGCTCTCGATGTCCTTCGCCTGCTGGTCCGCCAGCGCCTTGCCGGTCTGCGCGGTCGCGTCCTCGGGCAGCAGCGGAGTGATCTCGTCCAGCAGCTTCTGGTCGGAGACCGCGCCGGCGGCGGTGACGGTGGCGTCCTTGAAGACGCCGGGCTTCAGGTAGAGCTTCTGGGCGGTCGGGGTGTCGAACAGCACGAGGCTGCCGCCCGCGTTGACCGCGCCGTCCTCGGTGGTGAAGATCCCGGAGAGGGTGTACTCCTTCACCGGGCCGTTGGTGGCGACCCGCACCGGGTCGCCGACGCGGTACTTGCCCTTGCTCGCGGTGTCCTTGTCGAGCGCGACCGAGCCCTTCTCCGCCGGGCCCGAGCCGTCGGTGAAGACGTAACTCGCGTCCTTGCCGTCCTTGCCGGGGGCGAAGTTGGCGCCGGTGTTGGACCAGCCGTTGCCGATCAGCTTGCCGTCGGGGTCGGCGACCCCGGCGAAGCCGTTGACCCGGCCGGTGGCGGAGGCGACGCCGTCCAGGCCCCGGATCTTCTCCAGGGTCGCCTTGTCGATGCCGGCGGTCTTCTCGTCGCGCCCGCCGGCGTACGTCTCCACGGCGACGGCGACGTCGTCGTAGCTCTTGGCGGACTGGTTGCGGAAGGCGTTGCCGAGGGTGTCGGTGAAGACCAGGGTGCCGGAGACGAACGCTACGCCGAGCATGACGGCGAGCACGGTCATCAGCAGCCTGGCCTTGTGCGCGAGCACATTGCGCAGGGCGGTACGGAACATGTCTGTGTGTCCTGGGATGGGTTCCGGAAGGGGGTCGGGGACGCGGGGGCGGCGGGCCGGGGTCCGGCGGGCCGCTCGCGTCAGCTCGTGCGGCCCTTCGCGTCGAACGCCTTCATCCGGTCGAGGACGCCGTCGGCGGTCGGGTGCATCATCTGGTCGACGACCGCGCCGTCCGCGAGGAAGATGACCCGGTCCGCGTAGGAGGCGGCCACCGGGTCGTGGGTCACCATCACCACGGTCTGGCCCAGCTCGCGCACCGAGTTGCGCAGGAAGCCGAGGACCTCGGCGCCGGAGCGCGAGTCCAGGTTCCCGGTCGGCTCGTCACCGAAGATGATCTCGGGCTGCGAGGCCAGGGCGCGGGCCACGGCGACGCGCTGCTGCTGGCCGCCGGAGAGCTCGGTCGGGCGGTGCTTCAGCCGCTCCGAGAGCCCCACCATGTCGATCACCTTCTGGAGCCACGCGGCGTCGGGCTTGCGGCCCGCGATGTCCATCGGCAGGGTGATGTTCTCCAGCGCGGTGAGCGTCGGCAGCAGGTTGAACGCCTGGAAGATGAAGCCGATCTTGTCCCGGCGCAACTGCGTGAGCTGCTTGTCCTTCAGCGTGGACAGCTCGGTGTCGCCGATGCGCACCGAACCGCTGCTGAAGCTGTCGAGGCCGGCGACGCAGTGCATCAGCGTCGACTTGCCGGAGCCCGACGGGCCCATGATCGCCGTGAACTCGCCCTGCGGGAAGTCCACGGTCACCCGGTCCAGGGCGATGACCTGCGTCTCGCCCTCGCCGTAGACCTTCGACAGCTCCGTGGCGCGGGCAGCCACCGCGGTGGCGCGGTGAACGGTGGGGGTGGTGGTCACAGGGACGCTCCTGATTCGGATGATGCGGATACGCGGGATACGCGGGATACGCGAGAACACGGACGCCTGGCCCGTGCTGGGGCGGGCGCTGACGCCATGCCCCGGGGACTTACTCCATCGTTACGTCCCGATCGCGCCCGGTCGTCACTCCCGATGCCCGTTCCCGTGGCCCTCTTGAGTCGCATCGGGGGCCTGGATCCGTCCTCCTCGGGTATGACACCGACCCTGACCGGAGTCGTGGCCGCCACCTCTCCGTCACTCTGCGTGAGCGCGGCAGGGTGCGGTCGGGCGGGCCGCCGCGGCAGCCCGCGCGGCGGCGGGCGCGCCGTCCCGCGACGACGCGGGACCCGAGGGTGGCGGACACCCTGGCGAAGCCTGGCGCGGACCTGGCGCATTGGGCCGTACGAGTGCGGCGACTTTCCGTCATTCCCGTTCGGCGCGTCGACCGCCCGAGATCGGCCGCGGGCGTGCGGTCAGACCGGCCCGATGTGCTGACGGACCCTCAAGCGGTCAATAAAATAAGACAACATCGCGCCACTGTTCCGCTGATCGAGGGACGTCCCCGGATAGGGTCGGTAGCCAAACGCGGAGCCGCGCGGCACGCCCGGATGGTGGAACGTAGACACGGCGAGCTTAAACCTCGCTGCCCCTCGGGGGCGTGCCGGTTCGAGTCCGGCTCCGGGCACCACGCACCGCACCGTGCGTGACCCGGACGGCCCTGAGCGCGACCGGCGCGACGACGCCGCCCCCCGGCCCCGGGCACCTGGCCCCGGACGCCTCCCGAGGGACCTCGTGGCAGACCGCGCCAAAGATCCTCCCCTGGCACTAGGGTGATTCTTTTGCCTACCCATTACTCTTGTGGCAAGGCCACGCAGTGTGGCCATGGAGGAGTGAGATGAGGAGCAGCAACCCGGTCTTCTCGCGACGGGGGTTCAGCCGCGACAACGGCCACGCGGGCTTCAACGCGGCGCCGCAGGCCGGGGCCCCCGCGACGGGAGCCAACCCGTACGCACAGGGCACCGCCGCCAACCCGTACGCCACCAACCCCTACGCGCAGACGGACACCCACGGCGCCCCGCAGGCGCCCACCCGTCCCGACGCGATGACCATCGACGACGTGGTGACGCGTACGGCGATGACGCTCGGCACCGTGATCGTGGCCGCCGCCATCGCGTGGTGGGTCATGCCGGTCGACCGGGCGAACCTGGGCAGCGCCTATGGCGTGGCCATCGGCGCCGCGATCATCGGCTTCGTCCTGTCGCTGGTCAACTCGTTCAAGCGCCGGCCCTCGCCGCCGCTGATCCTGACGTACGCGGCGTTCGAGGGTGTCTTCCTCGGCATCGTCAGCAACATCGTCAGCATGTACGTCGCCCCGGGCGCCGCGATGCAGGCGGTGATCGGCACCATGGCGGTCTTCGCCGGTGTGCTGATCGCCTACCGCACCGGACTGATCCGGGTCACGCGCCGTTTCTACGGCTTCGTGATGGCGGCCGCCATCGGCTTCATGCTGCTGATGATGGTCAACCTCCTGTTCGCCGTGTTCGGCGGCGGGGACGGCCTCGGCTTCCGCAGCGGCGCCCTCGGCGTCGTCTTCGGCATCGTGGCCATCGTCATCGGCGCGTGCATCCTCGCCCTGAACTTCAAGCAGGTCGAGGACGGCATCGCGTACGGCGCTCCGCGCGAGGAGGCCTGGCTCGCCGCCTTCGGCCTCACCGTGACCCTGGTGTGGATCTACATCGAGATGCTGCGCCTGGTCGCGATCCTCAGCGGCGACGACTGACCGGCCGAGCAGCACCCGTCACACCCGTGACACCGGAACGGCCCGCAGGCATCACGCCTGCGGGCCGTTTCCGCGTTCCGGTGCGGGCGCACCGGGCGGGCCGGGGTCACAGCAGCTTGCGTGCGGCCCGCCTGAGGTCGTGCTCGTGGATGATCGCCTTGGCGTGGCCGTAGGCGAGGTCGTGCTCGCCGCGCAGCCAGCTGACCTTCTCCTCGAAGCGCACGAGGGAGGGGCCTTCGTCGACGGTGCGGAGCCAGTCGGAGATCCCACGACCGGTGCATTGGGGGATCCGGGAGAGCAGGTTGCGGTGGGTTTCTTCGGAGAAGACAGGGGACATCGGCGCCTCCGACGCAGTGCGCGTTGCTGTTCCTTCCCGACACCGTGCCCGAGCGGACGGCCGTTGGCAACCATGCGGGAGGGGGCGCGTAGGGTCGGCCGGGTGCTCGATACGACGCCCCTGATCCTGGCCGTGGACCGTTTCGCCGACCGCCTGCGCTCGGCCCCGCAGAGCCGCCTGCAACGCGGTGCGGCAGCCGAGGCGCTGGCCGCCGCCCGCGAACTCGCGGTGCGGGCCCAGCGTCTGGAGCATCCGGACGCCGAGCCCCGGGAGCTGCCGGACGCCGGGATGTTCGCCGTGGGCGACCAACTCGCCGTCGCCGGGCGGGATCTGGCCGTGGCACTGGAAACGGCCCCGTCCCAGGAGCTGGACGAGGCCGTGCGATACGTCGGGGAAGCGGCGGCGCGGGCTTTCGCGTGATGCGTGTGAGCGGCCCGCGCCCGGCGGTCAGAACGAGGCGATGACGCGGTCGGCGAGGATGTACACGTTGTCCTCGCCGCAGGAGAAGGTCAGCGCGTAGGCGCCCGAGACGCCCGAGCCGCCCAGCAGCACCGGCTGCCGGCCCGCCCGCAGCGCGTCGGCGAGCCGCTCGGCGGTCTCGCGGTGGCCGGGGGTCATGCAGAGCGTGGTGCCGTCGGCGAAGACGTACACATCGAGGGTGCCCAGCGGGCCGGGCCGTACGTCGGTCAGTTCGGTCGCGGTGTCGGCCAGCTCTTCGAGGCGGCTCACGGTGCGCTCGTGGTCGGTGACCACGGGTGTCTGCACGGGGACGAAGTCCGGGTGCGAGGGGTGGCGGCGGCGGGCGGCGGCCAGCTCGGGGGAGTCGTCGGGGAACTCCGCGAGCTCCGGGAGGTCGGTCAGCTCGCCGACCTCGTGCTCCGCCAGGGTCCGCTCGCTCAGCTCCGCGAGCTCCTCCATCGCCTCGGCCGCTTCGAGGTCCATCGACTCCAGACCGGCGAAGTCGGCCTGCCGGGGCAGGTAGTAGGGGGCGTCGTCGCCGAGACCGGACAGGCCGCCCAGCAGGGACGGGGCGTCGGCGGCGTCGCGGGCCTCCTGGGCGGCCCAGAAGGCGCGCGCCTCGGCGAGCTCGCGCTCCCGCTCCTCGGCGAGCGCTTCGGCGACGGCCGCGCGTATCTCCTCGGCGGGGGTGGCCGTACTGCGGCTCTGTGGTGGCACCGATGCGCTCAGGGCGTGGCCGGCGGCCAGCTCCGTGCGCAGAGCCGTGACCTGCTTGCGCAGCCCGTGAGCGGCGTGCAGTGCGGCGGCGCCGACGGCCGTGGCAGCGGCGGTGGTCAGCAACAGGGCAAATGACATGGCGCTCACTGACATACTCCCGGTTTCTATCGATACCCCCGACTTCCTACATCAGCTTGGCCTGTACCGGTACGTGCTGTCAGTGCATTACGTCACGAAATGGACAGGTCTTTCGGTCCGATGTTTAGCCCCATATGGCAGGTGACCTGCGGAAACGACTCTCCCCCGGGACGCAGATCACATCCTGGGGGAGATTCGGTCACGGTCGGAGCTCGGTGGGGTTCGAAACCCCCGCCGCGCGGGAGGGGAGCGGGCCTCCGCTGCGGCTCGGCTCGGCTCGGCTCAGCTCAGCTCAGATCAGCTCAGCCGCTCGATGACCATCGCCATGCCCTGGCCGCCGCCCACGCACATCGTCTCCAGGCCCCACTGCTTGTCGTGGAACTGGAGGCTGTTGATCAGCGTGCCGGTGATGCGGGCGCCGGTCATGCCGAAGGGGTGGCCGACCGCGATCGCGCCGCCGTTGACGTTGACCTTGTCCAGCGGCAGGCCGAGGTCCCGGTAGGACGGGATGACCTGGGCGGCGAACGCCTCGTTGATCTCTGCGAGGTCGATGTCGTCGACGGTCAGACCGGCCCGCTTCAGCGCCTGCTTGCTGGCCTCGACCGGTCCGTAGCCCATGATCTCGGGGGAGAGGCCGGAGACGCCGGTGGAGACGATCCGGGCCAGCGGGGTCAGGCCCAGCTCGCGCGCCTTGGTGTCGGACATGATCACCAGGGCGGCCGCGCCGTCGTTGAGCGGGCAGCAGTTGGCCGCGGTGACCAGGCCGTCGGGGCGGAAGACCGGCTTCAGGCCCTGCACGCCCTCCAGGGTGACGCCCGCGCGCGGGCCGTCGTCCTTGGCGACCACGGTGCCGTCGGGGGTGGTGACCGGGGTGATCTCCCGCTCCCAGAAGCCGTTCTTCAGGGCTTCCTCGGCGAGGTTCTGCGACCGTACGCCGAACTCGTCCATGTCCTGGCGGGTGACGCCCTTGGTCCGGGCCAGGTTCTCCGCCGTCTGCCCCATCGAGATGTACGCGTCCGGGACGATGCCGTCCTCGCGCGGGTCGTGCCAGCTCGCGCCGGACTCCTCGGCGCGGGCGGCGGTGCGCGCCTCGGCCTCGGCGAACAGCGGGTTGTGCGTGTCCGGCCAGCTGTCGGAGTTGCCCTTGGCGAAGCGGGACACCATCTCGACGCCCGCCGAGATGAAGACGTCGCCCTCGCCCGCCTTGATCGCGTGCAGCGCCATCCGGCTGGTCTGGAGCGAGGACGAGCAGTAGCGGGTGACCGTACAGCCGGGAAGGTGGTCCATCCCCAACTGCACGGCGATGATGCGGCCCAGGTTGTTGCCCTGCTCGCCGCCGGGCAGGCCGCAGCCCAGCATCAGGTCGTCGATGTCCTTCGGGTCCAGCTCGGGGACCTTGGCCAGCGCCGTCGCGATGATCGTTGCGGTCAGGTCGTCCGCGCGCAGGTCCTTCAGGGACCCCTTGAAGGCGCGGCCGATCGGCGAACGGGCGGCAGAGACGATCACGGCTTCGGGCATCACGCGGCTCCAAGGGGCTGGAAGGCTGTGTGGACGGCGGAACTCCTCTGGAAGTTACCCGGACGTATCGCCGGGGTCACCCGGCAGGCCGTGTGATGCGGGACTCTTTTCTAAGCGCTTGCTCAGGACCGCCGGGCCGCGGCTGCTCGCCGCCGAGGGCCTGGTGGTCCTGGTGCCGCACCGGGGCGCGCTGGTGGCCCCCTTCACCCCCACCGACGTACGGGACCTCTTCGACGTACGCGAGTCGCTGGAAGCCCGTACGCACGGCTGTTCCGGCTCACCGCCCAGCGGGACGCCGACCAGCAGTGCGCCGAGCACGAGGAGCTGTACGAGGCCATCGCCGCCCGGGACGCGGACCGGGCGGCCGCCCCGGCGCACCAGCACGTGGCGAGCGGCCGGGCGGCCGGCAGGGAGCCGGCCGCCCGCTGGTCGCACCCCGAGGTCGACTCACGCGTGCCCGTGCGCGGCGTCCGGGTGCGTGTGCGGGGTGGGTTCGGTGGAGGCGGGCAGCCGCCGCCGCCTGCGGTGCTTGAGCAGAGCCCAGGGAGCGCGCGCCCCCGTGACCTCCGTACCGGCCTCCCGGGCCGCCTGGGACGCCGCCTTCGCCACCGGGAGGATGTCCTCGCGACGGGCGCCGTCCAGCCGGTCGGTCTCCGGCCACAGGCCCAGCACCGCGCACAGCGTCGGCAGGACCGCCATGGCCGCCGTGGCGTAGCCCTCGGCGGAGGGGTGGTAGTTGTCCGGGCCGAACAGCTCGCGCGGGTTCGCCGCGAACTCGGGGCCCAGCAGGTCGCCCAGCGACACCGTGCGCCCGCCCTGTTCCACCGTCCCGATCGTCTGCGCGGCCGCCAGCTGCCGGCTCACCCGCCGGGCCAGCCAGCGCAGCGGCTGGTAGACCGGCTCCAGCGTGCCCAGGTCCGGGCAGGTCCCCACGACCACCTCCGCCCCCGCCGTCCGCAGTCTGCGCACCGCCGTCGTCAGACAGCGCACCGACTGGGTGGCGGGCATCCGATGGGTGACGTCGTTCGCCCCGATCATGATCACGCAGACGTCCGGGGTGCGGGCCGGATCCGCGAGCAGCAGGGACACCTGCCGCTCCAGATCGTCCGACCGCGCCCCCGGCAGGGCCACGTTCCGCAGGTCCACCGGCCGCTCGGCCACCGCCGCGAGCCCCGAGGCGAGCAGCGCCCCCGGGGTCTGCCCGGCCCGCCGCACGCCCTGACCCGCGGCCGTCGAGTCCCCGAGCAGCCCGAGCCGCAACGGATCTGACGGCCCGGCGAACGCCACTCCGTACCGCCCGTCCGCGCTCGGCGGAACCGGTGCCGTACCTCCGCCCACCTGCCTCTTCGCGAGCTGGACCTCCGCCAGGAACACGCCCACGGCCGCCGCACCGATCAGTCCGATGCTGCCACCGCCGTAGGCCGCGCCCGCCGCGATCCGCCGTGCCACCCTTGCTCTCGACACAGTCCGGTCCACCTCCTCCTCGCCGTACCGCCGTACATCTACCTACCTGCCCCGCGCGGGGCACCGAGTACTCCTTCCCGTACGCAGAGTCCGTCCCGTACGCATACTCTGGGCCGGACCATCTCGGAGATCCCGGAGTACACGGTGCAATTCCACGATTCGATGATCAGTCTTGTCGGCAACACCCCGCTGGTGAGGCTGCGCAACGTCACGGCAGGTATCCAGGCGACCGTCCTCGCGAAGGTCGAGTACTTCAACCCCGGCGGGTCCGTGAAGGACCGCATCGCGCTGCGCATGATCGAGGCGGCCGAGCAGAGCGGGGAGCTGAAGCCCGGCGGCACGATCGTCGAGCCCACCAGCGGCAACACGGGTGTCGGCCTCGCCATCGTCGCCCAGCAGAAGGGCTACAAGTGCATCTTCGTCTGCCCGGACAAGGTGTCCACGGACAAGATCAACGTGCTGCGCGCGTACGGCGCTGAGGTCGTCGTCTGCCCCACCGCCGTCGACCCCGAGCACCCGGACTCGTACTACAACGTCTCCGACCGGCTGGTCACCGAGACGCCGGGCGCCTGGAAGCCCGACCAGTACTCCAACCCGAACAACCCCCGCTCGCACTACGAGACCACCGGTCCCGAGCTGTGGGAACAGACCGAGGGCAGGATCACGCACTTCGTCGCGGGCGTCGGCACCGGCGGCACGATCAGCGGCACCGGGCGCTACCTCAAGGAGATCAGCGAGGGCGCGGTCCAGGTCATCGGCGCGGACCCGGAGGGCTCGGTCTACTCCGGCGGCTCCGGGCGGCCGTATCTGGTCGAGGGCGTCGGCGAGGACTTCTGGCCGAGCGCCTACGACCGCACCGTCACCGACGAGATCGTCGCGGTGTCCGACAAGGACTCCTTCCAGATGACGCGCCGGCTCGCCAAGGAGGAGGGGCTGCTCGTCGGCGGCTCCTGCGGCATGGCGGTCGTCGGGGCCCTGGAGGTCGCCAAGCGGCTCGGCCCCGAGGACGTCGTCGTGGTGCTGCTCCCCGACAGCGGGCGCGGCTACCTGAGCAAGATCTTCAACGACGAGTGGATGGCCGACTACGGCTTCCTGGAGAACACCGGCACCTCCGCCAACGTCGGTGCGGTCCTGGACTTCAAGGAGGGCCCGATGCCCTCCCTCGTCCACATGCACCCGGAGGAGACGGTCGGCGACGCGATCGAGGTGCTCCGCGAGTACGGCGTCTCCCAGATGCCGATCGTGAAGCCGGGCGCGGGCCACCCGGACGTGATGGCCGCCGAGGTCATCGGGTCCGTCGTGGAGCGGCAGCTGCTGGACGCGCTGTTCACCCAGCGCGCCTCGCTGACCGACCCGCTGGAGAAGCAGATGTCGGCCCCGCTGCCGCAGGTCGGCTCGGGCGAACCGGTCGAGGACCTGATGGCCGTGCTCAGCGGCGCGGACGGGGCCGACGCGGCGATCGTGCTCGTCGAGGGCAAGCCCAAGGGCGTCGTGAGCCGGCAGGACCTGCTGGCGTTCCTGGCCAAGGACGCGGGCACGGCGAAGGCCTGACGGTTCGGAGGCGGGGCTCCGGCCGGGACCTGACAGTCCGGAGGCCGAGCTCCGGCCGGGACCCGACGGCCCGGGAATCCGGCCTTCGCGAAAACGGTACGAGCGCGTCACGTCCGCGCAGCACCCGCTTAACACGGCTCCGGCACATTGGTGGGTGTCGGCAGGGAAACCCGCCGGCGCCCAGAACGGCGACACCGGACTACGGAGCGGCTCCCGGACCTCCACCGTCGCCCGGACGCGGGTATCCGGCCCTGACCCGGACCGCGTCCCTCGCGGGGACCGTCGTCGTCCCGCCCCCCGGGCAACCGGGGGTGCGGCGGTCCCCGCGACATACTTCCGCAGACAGCGGCGCGGCCGGACTCCCCCGTGGGTCCGGCCGCGCGGTCTTGTTCTGGGCCTCAGCCCTTCCAGTCCGACGGCGCGTGCTCCTCCCGGCGGCGGAACAGCCCGCCGCCCCGCGCCGCCTGGAACGCGTTGACGCCGACGATCCCGAGCCAGGCCACGACCAACCCCTCGATCCCGGCGTTCACGACGCCGATCGCGGACAGCGGGACCGCCAGGATCAGCGACACGATCCCCAGACCGTGCCGCTCCCCGAAGCTTCCCGGCTCCGCCGGACGCGCACCCCGGGCGACGCTCATCTGCTGCTCGGCGAGCTGCCGGCGGACCCGGCGGTCGAGCGTGGTGTCGAGCCGCTGCTCGACCTTCTCCAGGAACGACTCGATGAGCGCGGACTCGTACTCCGCGCCCAGCTCGCCGCGGGCCTGGAGGGTGGCGGCGAGCTCCTTCTTGAGCTCGTGGTCACGGGCTTCCATGCCGACCACGGTACGGAGCCGGGAGGCCGCGGACAGTGGGGCTAGCCCCCGGGTTCCGTGGGGTTAACCCCCCTCCCGGCCACCTCCTGCCCCACCCCTGCATATGGACATACAGCGACCTTCCTGGCTGAATAGAACCGTCGGCGCCGGTCGTGGCGCGACGGATCCAGCAAGGGGACAGCATGAGTGGGAGCAGCCCCGCCGCACGGTTGCAGCGGCTCTTCGAGGGCCACCGGCTCACGCCCACCCAGCGGCGCATCGCGCACTGCATGGTCCGCCGGGCCGCCGACGCACCGTTCCTCTCCAGCGTCGAGCTGGCCGAGCTGGCCGGGGTCAGCCAGCCTTCCGTCACCCGCTTCGCCGTCGCCCTCGGCTTCGACGGCTATCCGGCGCTGCGCAGGCACCTGCGCGAGGTCGCGCCCGCCGACGCGGAGCAGGACGACGCGGGGGAGACGTACAACGAGTACCAGCAGGCCGTCCGCGCCGAGATCGAGAACCTCCAGCACCTCTCCGACGTGCTCGCGGACCCCGCGCCCGTCGAGCGGGCCGGGCGGCTGCTCGCCGGCTCCCGGCCGCTGCCGGTGCTGGGGCTGCGGGCCGCCTCCTCCCAGGCGCGCGGCTTCGGCTACTTCGCCGCCAAGGTGCACCCCGACGTCCGGGTGCTCGACGAGGGCGGCAGCATGCTGCCCGACCGGATCGACTCCGCCCGCCGGGCCGGGGCCACCGCCCTGATGTGCTTCGCACTGCCGCGCCACCCCAAGGAGACCGTGGACGCGCTCGCGTACGCCCAGGACCAGGGGCTGACCGTGGTCACGGTCGCCGACTCCGCCTTCGCACCCGTCGCCAAGCACAGCGATCTGCTGCTCCCGGCGGCCATCGGCTCCGGGCTCTCCTTCGACACCGTCTGCGCGCCGATGCTACTCGGCCGGGTGTTGCTGGAAGCGATGTGCGACGAACTCCCCGACGCCCAGGCGCGCTTGGAGGAGTTCGACGTACGGGCGGCGGCGCGCGCTCTGTTCGTGGAGTGAGGCGAGTGAACGGAGCGAGGGGGATGAGGGAGTGAGAGGCCGCGCGTCCCGCTCCTGCGCGGATTCTCACGCATCGCTCATCTGCGGCCGCTAATCTCCGCGCCCAGAAGCACCGCTGCATCGGCGGTGCGCGGGATCTCGGGACCACCGGTTCTCGGAGAGATGCGCGGAGAGATCGCGGAGAGATCCGCGGAGAGATCCGCGGAGAGGGGTGGGGACGTGGGGCGCGGAGGACAGTCGCTGGCGAGAGTGGCCGTGACGGTACGGGCCGGGGCGGCGCCGCTGTGGTGGGCGGGGCTGGTGGCCGCGGCGGCGGGGGCGTTCGTTCCGGGGCTGACCGGGCGGCGGATCGGACTGCTGGCCGGGGCGGCGCTCTTCATCGTCGCCGTCGCCGTCGTGGCCCTGGCGAGGGGGAAGCGGTACGCGGAGCTGGCCCGCAGCGCCTCCCGCGCCGGGCGCGGCGACTTCCTCCAGGACCGGGCCGTGACCGTACGGGGGTGGCGGCGCGGGCGTCGGTGGTGGCTGCTGGGCGCGTTCGTCGTGGCGGTGGCGTCCTCGTTCGCGCTGCCCGGGGCCGGCGGGCTGCTGCTCGCGGGCGCGGGCGCCGGTCTCTGGGTCAAGGCCGTACGGATCGGACAGCGGGAGCGCCGTGAGGACGTCCTGTACTGGGTGCGCACGGACTGGGCCGGGTCCGGGAGCCCCATCGGCAAGCACGTGAAGGCGCACCGGACGACGGGTCCGGAGGCGGGGGACGCCGCGCCGGGCGGGGCGCGACGTCGCCGCCGGTGAGGGACGGGGAGGTGCTCAGACCTCCAGCTCCGCCTCGATCTTCTTCAGCTGGTGGCGGGCCATCGCCAGGTTCGCCCGGCTCGCGTCCAGCACGAGGTAGAGGAACAGGCCGTTGCCGCCGCGTGAGGTGAGCAGCCGGATCAGGTGGTACTGGGTGCCGAGCGTGATCAGGATGTCCTCGATCCCGTCCTTGATGCCCAGCTGCTCCATGGTGCGGAGCTTGGCGCGGACCACGTCGGTGTTGCCCGCGGCGGCGACCTCGAGATTGAAGTCCTTGCCGCCGCCGAGCGTGCCCAGGGCCATCCCGCTCGTGTAGTCGACGAGGGCGACACCCGTGGTGCCCTCGATCGAGCTCATCGCTTCCTTCAGTGACGCTTCGGTGTTCGCCATGGAGGCTCGTTTCCTTTCCCTGGCCGGTCGCGGTGACCGGGTCCGATGCTGTGCGGGCTTCTGTGCGGGCTGTTGCGCGGGCTTCTGCGTGATGGCGTGAGTCCCGGTGGCTGTGGCGGTGCGGGTGGGGGGATCGGGCCGGGGCGCGGGGCGCGTTACGTGGGGCGTTGCGGCAGGGCGCGGTTCGGCGCGGTGGCGGGGCGCGGGGGTGCGGCGCGGGCCGCGGCGGCGGGGCGCTCGGTGCGTTTCAGCGCGGCGTCGACGAGTTCGCCGATGCGGGCGCCGGCGCGGCGGCCCTCCAGATGGAGCCGGCCGACGTTGATGCGGTCCTCGGCCAGCAGCGTCAGGACGGCGGACGATCCGGCGGCGTAGGTGGCGATGTAGCCGCTGTCGCCGCGGACCAGCAGTTCGCGGAAGCCGCCCCGGCCGGTGGCGTCGGTCATCCGGACGGAGACGCCGAGTGCGGCGGCGGTGAGAGCGGCGACGCCCTCCGCCTCGACGCCCGGGGTGTCGTGGGCCAGGACCAGTCCGTCGGTGGAGGCGGCCAGCGCCCCGGAGAGCAGCGGGACCCGGGCCCGTAACCGCTGGAGCTCGTCGAGGACATCACGCGCTTCGGCCTCGGGCACCATCAGCTGTCTCCTCCCGGCACGCTGTCTGAGCGCGCGTATCACAGGGCCTCCAATGCGTCTCGGAGCCGGCGCAGCAGGGCGATATCGGGGTCGGCCGTCACCTCGGGGAGCGTGATCCGGGCGGCCGCGGAGGAGACCGGCAGGGGCTGCGCCCGGACCGCCTCCACCAGGCCGGCCGCCGCGAGCCGCCGCAGGTCGACCAGGATGTGGAAGGCCGAACGGCCCAGCGCCTGCGCGATGTCCGAGGCGGTGCGGACCCCGTCGGCCAGCTCCAGGAGCCGGCGCTGCCGGGCCGGGACCGGGGCGTCGGTCCGGTGCGCCGCCGTCCGCAGGAGCGGGGCGCCGTCGCAGGCGGGGTCCGGCCAGATCCGGTCCAGGAAGTCCCGTCTGCGCAGCGTCTCGCGCTCCACCGCGGCCACCGGGACCGGCCGCACGGGGCCGATCCAGTGCGACACCCCGTACCGGAACCGGGCGGGCGTCCCGGTCGGGGCGAGTGCGAAGAACGCGGCGTCGTACAGCGCGCCCAGATGGCACAACTCCAGTGCGCCGCCCGGAACATGACCGCTGTCCACGAGATAGCGGCCGACCCGGCGGCCCGCCCCGGCCTGCGCCACGGCGTCCCACCAGCCCTCGTGCGGCAGGGTCCCGCCGGTGGTGAGCAGGACGTCGATGCCGGGGGTGGCGGGGCTCTCGGCGTGCACCACCTGGCCGTCGGCGAGGTAGAGCGTGCCGCGGTCGCGCAGCAGGGCGCCGGTGGCCCGTTCGGCGGCGAGGCGTTGGAGCATCGGGGAGAGGACCGGGAGCCGGTCCGTTCTCGGTGCGCCGGGGTCTGCGGCTATCGCGCTCATGCCAGCACCAGCCGCTCCGCCAGCTCGCCGAGCCGCATCCGGGCGAGCGCGAGATTGCCCTCGGAGCGGTTCAGCCACAGATGCAGGAAGACGCTGCTGTCGAATGCCGTCTCCACGAAACGGAGCATGTGGTAACCGTCGTGGGTGGTGACGATGACGTCCTCGACGGGGGTGCTCGGCGGCCCCTCGGACGGCTCGTTCCCGCCGGGTGCGGCGAGGCGGGTGAAGGCCGGCTGTTCGGCGGTCATCCGGGCCACCTCCGCCGTCTCGGCGGCGGTGGCCTCGTGGTCGCCGCTGGGGGATTCCCCGATGGTGCCGAGGGCGAGACCGCTCGTCCAGTCGACCACCGAGGCGCCCCGGGCGCCGGGCAGCCTCATGACTTCGAGCAGGCACTCGTCGATTCCGGGCACGCGGATCTCCCCTCCCGACGTGGCGTACGGCTGTAACGCAGAGGCTACGCAACGTGCTCATGGCTGGTGGAGGTTCTGGCATTTTCCTTTGGTACATGCGTTCCAGGGTGTAAAGGAGCGGCTTGAATGCGGTGGCCGGAGGGGCGGGTGAGGTTCCGCCGGGGTGCGCGGCCCCGGACTTCGCGCGGGCCTTCATCACCGCCTCGACGAGGAGTCGCGGCCCGGCCCCCCTCGGCGGCGGCCTCCCGGAGCCTTCCCGCGCGTCGCCGGGACCGGCCGGTTTCGGCGGGAAATCGACGCCCCGGGCCGCGGTGCGGGCCGCCCCTGTTGACTACGACTATTCAGAGCAGCAGGATGTGAATAGATTTTCACCGTCGCGAGGAGGCACCGCCATGTCAGGACCCCGCCCCGTACGCGCACCGCGCGGCAGCGCACTGACCGCCCTGGGATGGCAGCAGGAAGCCGCCCTGCGGATGCTGCAGAACAACCTCGACCCCGAGGTCGCCGAGCACCCCGACAAGCTCGTCGTCTACGGCGGCACGGGCAAGGCGGCCCGCGACTGGCGCTCGTTCGACGCGATGGTCCGCACGCTGGAGACGCTCAAGCAGGACGAGACGATGCTCGTCCAGTCCGGGCGTCCGGTCGGCGTCATGCAGACCCACGAGTGGGCGCCGCGCGTGCTCATCGCCAACTCCAACCTGGTCGGCGACTGGGCCAACTGGGAGGAGTTCCGCCGCCTGGAGGCGCTCGGACTCACCATGTACGGCCAGATGACCGCCGGGTCCTGGATCTACATCGGCACCCAGGGCATCCTCCAGGGCACCTACGAGACCTTCGCCGCCGTCGCCGCCAAGAAGTTCGGCGGGACGCTGGCCGGGACGATCACCCTGACCGCCGGGCTCGGCGGCATGGGCGGCGCGCAGCCGCTCGCCGTCACCATGAACGACGGCGTCGCGATCTGCATCGACTGCGACCCGCGCGCCATCGAGCGCCGCATCGAGCACCGCTTCCTGGACGTGAAGGCCGACAACCTGGAGCACGCCCTCCAGCTCGCCGTCGAGGCCCGCGACGCCCGCCGCCCGCTCTCCATCGGCCTCCTCGGCAACGCGGCCGAGCTGCTGCCCCGGATGCTCGCCGAGAGCGCGCCGATCGACATCGTCACCGACCAGACCAGCGCCCACGACCCGCTGGCCTACCTGCCGCTCGGCGTCGACTTCGACGACATGGCGGACCTCGCCGCCGAGAAGCCCGCCGACTTCACCCAGCGCGCCCGCGAGTCGATGGCCCGCCACGTCGAGGCCATGGTCGGCTTCATGGACGCCGGCGCCGAGGTCTTCGACTACGGCAACTCCATCCGCGGCGAGGCCCAGCTCGCCGGATACGACCGGGCCTTCGACTTCCCCGGCTTCGTCCCCGCCTACATCCGCCCCCTCTTCTGCGAGGGCAAGGGCCCCTTCCGCTGGGCCGCGCTGTCCGGCGAGGCGTCCGACATCCACAAGACCGACAAGGCGATGCTGGAGCTCTTCCCGGAGAACGAGTCGCTGCACCGCTGGATCAAGATGGCCGGCGAGCGGGTCCACTTCCAGGGCCTGCCCGCCCGCATCTGCTGGCTCGGCTACGGCGAGCGCGACAAGGCCGGCGAGCGCTTCAACGACATGGTCGCGAGCGGCGAACTCGCCGCCCCGCTGGCCATCGGCCGCGACCACCTGGACTGCGGCTCGGTCGCCTCCCCGTACCGCGAGACCGAGGCCATGCTCGACGGCTCCGACGCCATCGCCGACTGGCCGCTGCTCAACGCCATGGTCAACGTCGCCTCCGGCGCCTCCTGGGTCTCCCTCCACCACGGCGGCGGCGTCGGCATGGGCCGCTCCATCCACGCGGGCCAGGTCTCCGTCGCCGACGGCACGAAGCTCGCGGGCGAGAAGATCCGCCGCGTCCTCACCAACGACCCCGGCATGGGCGTCATCCGCCACGTGGACGCCGGCTACGACATCGCCGAGAACGTCGCCGCCGACCAGGGCGTACGCGTCCCGATGACGGAGGGCAACTGATGTCGTCCGGCAGGTCCGGGGGCGAGCCCGCCCCCTCTCCCGGCGCCCGGGAGCAGTGGCGCTCCGGTGACTCCTTCCTCTCGATGTGGCGGGAGCTGGCGCCCGTCGGACGGCACCCCGACAGCGGCGGCTACCGGCGCTACGCCTGGTCGGCGGCCGACCTCGACTGCCGGGCCTGGTTCCGCGCGCAGGCCGAGGCGCGGGGCCTCACCCACGAGACCGACCGCAACGGCAACCAGTGGGCCTGGCTCGGCGACCCCCTGGCCGGGGACGCCGTCGTCACCGGCTCGCACCTGGACTCCGTCCCGGACGGTGGGGCCTTCGACGGTCCGCTCGGCGTGGTGTCCTCCTTCGCCGCGCTCGACGAACTCCATCGCAGGGGAGTGGAGTTCACCCGGCCGCTGGCCGTCACCAACTTCGGTGACGAGGAGGGCGCCCGCTTCGGCCTGGCCTGCGTCGGGTCCCGGCTCGCCGCCGGACAGCTCGCCGTCGCCGACGCCCACCGGCTGCGCGACGGCGACGGGATCACCCTGCCCGCCGCCATGGAGGGAGCCGGATACGACCCCGGGACCATCGGCCCCGACCCGGAACGGCTCGCCCGCATCGGCGCGTTCGTCGAACTCCACGTCGAGCAGGGCCGCGCCCTCGACCTGACCGGCGACCCCGTCGGCATCGCCTCCGCCATCTGGCCGCACGGCCGCTGGCGGTTCGACTTCCGGGGCGAGGCCAACCACGCGGGCACCACCCGCCTCGCCGACCGCCGCGACCCGATGCTCACGTACGCCGAGACCGTGCTCGCCGCCCGCCGCGAGGCCGAACTGACCGGCGCGCTCGCCACCTTCGGCAAGATCGCGGTCGAGCCCAACGGCGTCAACGCCATCCCCTCCCTCGTGCGCGGCTGGCTCGACTCCCGCGCCGCCGACCAGGCCACCCTCGACGCCGTCGTCACCGGCGTCGAACGCGCCGCCCGCGAGTACGCCGAGCGGGCCGGGATCGACCTCGACGTGGTCCGCGAATCGTTCACGCCCGTCGTCGAGTTCGAGCACGCCCTGCGCGACGAGCTCGGCACGATCCTGGAGCGGACCGGCGACACGGGACGGCCCGTCCCCGTCCTCGGCACCGGCGCGGGCCACGATGCGGGTATTTTGTCCGCTTCGGTGCCCACCGCCATGCTCTTCGTACGGAATCCCACCGGCATCTCGCACTCACCCGCCGAGCACGCCGCCGAGGACGACTGCACGGCCGGGGTCGGGGCACTCGCCGACGTACTGGAAGGTCTCGCGTGCAGCTGACACACCGGACGACGGGCGCGCCCGTCACCGCGACGTACTGGATGGACCACGCCTGGCTCGGCACACACGTCGAGCCGGGCGTCACCCTGGACGTCGCGGGCGGCCGCATCGCCGGGATCAGGACCGGGGTCGACACACCGCCGCCCGGCGCCACCGTGCTGCGCGGACTGACCCTCCCCGGCCTCGCCAACACCCACTCCCACGCCTTCCACCGGGCCCTGCGCGCCACCGTCCAGGTCGGCTCGGGCACCTTCTGGACCTGGCGCGAGCTGATGTACCGGACAGCCTCCCGGCTCACCCCGGACAGCTACTTCGACCTGGCCCGCGCCACCTACGCCGAAATGGCCCTGGCCGGCATCACCTCCGTCGGCGAGTTCCACTATCTGCACCACGCCCCCGGCGGCACCCCCTACGCCAACCCGAACGCCATGGGCGAGGCGCTGATCGCGGCCGCCGCCGAGGCCGGGATCCGGATCACCCTGCTGGACACCGCCTATCTCGCCGCCGGATTCGGCGAGAAGCCCAACCGGCACCAGCTGCGCTTCTCCGACACCACCGCCGAGGCCTGGGCGGAGCGCGCCTCCCTCCTCAAGGGCGACGACCACACCCTGATCGGCGCGGCGGTCCACTCCGTCCGGGCGGTCCCGGCCGGACAGCTGGCCACCGTCGTGCGGTGGGCCGAGGAGCGAAGCGCCCCGCTCCACGTCCACCTCTCCGAGCAGACGGCGGAGAACGACGCCTGCCAGGCCGCCCACGGCCGCACCCCCACCCGGCTGCTGGCCGACCACGGGGTCCTCGGCCCGCGCACCACCGGCATCCACAACACACATCTGACCGGGGCGGACATCGAGCTGCTCGGCTCCTCGGCCACCGGCACCTGCATGTGCCCCACCACCGAACGCGACCTGGCCGACGGCATCGGCCCCGCCGCCGCCCTCCAGAAGGCGGGCTCGCCGCTCTCGCTGGGCAGCGACAGCCACGCCGTGATCGACCTCTTCGAAGAGGCGCGCGCGATGGAGCTCAACGAGCGGCTGCGCACCCACATCCGGGGCCACTGGACGGCCGCCGCCCTGCTCCGGGCCGCCTCCGCCGACGGGCACGCCGCACTCGGCCGCCCCGACGCGGGCGTGCTGGAACCGGGCGCCCCCGCCGACCTGACCACCGTCGCGCTGGACTCCGTCAGAACGGCAGGGCCGGTGCCCCGACTGGCAGCGGAGAGCGCCGTATTCGCCGCCTCCGCCGCTGATGTGCGGCACACGGTCGTGGCGGGGCGGCACATCGTCCGGGACGGCCGTCACACGCAGATCGAGGACGTGCCCCGGGCGCTCGCGACCGCCATCGCCGCTCTGCACGGCTGACCGCCCCACGCCCCGTCCGCCACCCCGGACGTCCGGAGCGACCCGCACTCCCGCGCCCGACGCTCCGGGCTCTCCCGGAACGCAAGGAGAACAGCCTCACGATGACGACCACCGCCGTCACCCACATCGCCAGCCTGGTCACCAATGACCCCTCCCTCGGCAACGGGACCCCCCTGGGCCTGATCCAGGACGCGGCCGTCGTCATCGAGGGCGACCGCATCGTCTGGACCGGTGAATCCAGCAAAGCACCCGCCACTGACAACGTCCTCGACGCGGCCGGCCGCGCGGTGGTCCCGGGCTTCGTCGACTCCCACTCCCACCTGGTCTTCGCGGGCGACCGCACCCAGGAGTTCAACGCCCGGATGTCCGGGCAGCCCTACCGCGCCGGCGGCATCCGCACCACCGTCGCCGCCACCCGGGCCGCCTCCGACGAGGAGCTCTCCGCCAACGTCGCCCGCTACCTCGCCGAGGCCCTGCGCCAGGGCACCACCACCTTCGAGACCAAGTCCGGCTACGGCCTCACCGTCGAGGACGAGGCCCGTGCCCTGCGGGTCGCGGCCCGCCACACCGACGAGGTCACCTACCTCGGCGCGCACATCGTGTCCCCCGACTACGCGGACGACCCCGCCGGCTACGTCGACCTGGTCACCGGCCCGATGCTGGAGGCCTGCGCCCCGCACGCCCGCTGGATCGACGTGTTCTGCGAGCAGGGCGCCTTCGACGGCGACCAGGCCCGCGCCATCCTCACGGCGGGCCGCGCCAAGGGGCTGCACCCCCGTATCCACGCCAACCAGCTCACGTACGGCCCCGGCGTCCAGCTCGCCGTCGAGCTCGACGCCGCGTCGGCCGACCACTGCACCCACCTCACCGACGCGGACGTCGACGCGCTCGGCCAGGGTGACACGGTGGCGACGCTGCTCCCGGGCGCGGAGTTCTCCACCCGCGCCACCTGGCCCGACGCCCGCCGCCTCCTCGACGCGGGGGCCACCGTCGCGCTCTCCACGGACTGCAACCCCGGCTCGTCGTTCACCTCGTCGGTGCCCTTCTGTATCGCGCTGGCCGTGCGCGACATGGGGATGACCCCGGACGAGGCGATCTGGTCCGCCACCGCCGGCGGGGCCGCCGCCCTGCGCCGTACCGACATCGGCCGGATCACCCCCGGGGCCCGCGCCGACCTGGTGCTCCTCGACGCCCCGAGCCACGTCCACCTCGCCTACCGGCCCGGCGTGCCGTTGGTCAGCGCGGTCTGGCGGAGCGGTCAGCGGGTGGTGTGACACCGCCCGCACACGCGGAAGGACCCGCTCCCGGTATCCGGGGCGGGTCCTTCCGCGGTGCTCGACGGCCCGTGGGGCCCCGTGGCGGGGCAGCGGGCCGGTCGGGGGTCATTCCTCCAGGGTCAGACCCTTGCGGAGCTTGTTCAGCGTCCGGGAGAGCAGCCGGGACACGTGCATCTGCGAGATGTTCAGCTCCTCGCCGATCTCCGACTGCGTCATGTTGCTGACGAAGCGGAGCGAGAGGATCATCCGGTCCCGGGAGGGCAGCGCGGCGATCAGCGGCTTCAGGGACTCGACGTACTCGATGCCTTCGAGGCCGTGGTCCTCGTACCCGATGCGGTCCGCGAGGGCGCCCTCGTTGTCGTCCTCCTCGGGCTTGGCGTCCAGCGAGCTCGCGGTGTACGCGTTGCTCGCGGACATGCCCTCGACGACCTCTTCCGGGGTGATGCCGAGGCGCTCGGACAGCTCCGCCACGGTGGGCGCGCGGTCCAGCTGCTGGGAGAGCTCGTCGCCCGCCTTCGCCAGGTCGAGCCGCAGCTCCTGGAGCCGGCGCGGCACGCGCACGGACCAGCTGGTGTCACGGAAGAAGCGCTTGATCTCGCCGACGATGGTCGGCATCGCGAACGTGGGGAACTCCACACCGCGGCTCAGCTCGAACCGGTCGATCGCCTTGATCAGGCCGATCGTGCCGACCTGGACGATGTCCTCCATCGGCTCGCTGCGGGAGCGGAACCGGGAGGCGGCGAACTTGACGAGCGCGAGGTTGAGCTCGACGAGGGTGTTGCGTACGTAGCTGTACTCGTGGGTGCCCTCTTCGAGGGACTCCAGCCGCTCGAAGAGCGTCTTGGACAGCGCCCTGGCGTCCAGAGCGCCGACTTCGGCATAGGGCGGGATCTCGGGAAGTCCTTCGAGCCCCTCGCCGGAAGCGCCGGAGAAGTCTGAGGTGGTGCCGGTGGTGCCGGTGGTGCTGGCGCGCGGGCCGGGAACGGCGCTCGCGGCGGGGGAGTCGGAATTGGTCGGTCCCTGAGGACATGCCGACGACGCGTTGTGGGTACGCGCTTCGTCGAGCCGGGGTGACATGGTTCTCCTCCATCGTTCTCGGCATATGGCTGCCGATGCCCATACGTGTTCCTGCGGTGAAGCGGCGCCTCCAAAGCCGGTCGTGTTTCTGGTGTCCCTCTACCCATACCCGGTCCCGGCCAGCAGTGACAAGCGCCAATTGATGCCATATGTCCGGTTTGTTGAGGTCTCCGACTACCGCGTGGCGAACGGAACGCGTACTGTTTTACGCATGTCGGCGGCAGGTATGCATACAGCCGCACAGGCAGTGACGCGCACAGTGACGAACGGCGAAGAGGGACAGCGATGGACCGCGGGACGGTCGGCAGTGCCAACCGGGGTCGGCTACAGGTCGAGGCCCGGACCGAGGGGCGCAGCGAAGTCGTGACGCCGGTGGGTGAGCTCGATCACCACACCGCGGATCTGCTGCGCGAGCCGCTGGAGAGTGCGGTCGAGCAGGGGCGGTCACGCCTGGTGGTCGACTGCTCCCGCCTGGATTTCTGTGACTCCACCGGGCTGAACGTGCTGCTCGGCGCCCGCCTCAAGGCGGAGGCGGTCGGCGGAGGGGTTCATCTGGCCGGAATGCTGCCCGTCGTGGCGAGGGTCTTCGAGATCACCGGCGCGGAGGCGGTCTTCACCGTCCACGCCACGCTCGAAGAGGCTCTGGCCACCTGACCCGGCAGGGGCGTGCGACCGTGGACCTCCCCGATGTCGGCTGTGTCACGCGATCGTGTGCCCCAAGTGGGTGTTGTTGCGATACGGCAGGGCAGGAGACACCCCGGCGGCGCCCCGCAAGGGCTCCGGCACACTCGGTAACTGATCACTATCTGTACGACGGCGACATGGCGACATGGCGAATCGGTGAGGTGAAGCGCTGATGAGCACCACCCGGCAGCATCCGCCGGGCGACCTCGGTCGCGAGCCGGACGAAGCGGGCGCAGCCCCGGCCGTCCCGGCCGAGCGGCAGTGGCGCACGCTCTCCCTCGGTCAGGCCGGCGGCATCGTTCCGGCCGCCCGCGACTTCGCCCGGCAGGCGCTGCACGACTGGGGCTGGCTCCCGGCGTCCAGCGCCGACCGCCGGGCCGCCGCCGAGGACGTTCTGCTGGTGGTCTCCGAGCTGGTGACCAACGCCTGTCTCCACGCAGAGGGCCCCGAGGAGCTCCGGATCGGCCGCACCGCCAAGGTGCTGCGGGTCGAGGTCGTCGACCGGGGCGCCGGGCAGCCCGCACCCCGTACGCCGCACCGCGCCGGCCGGCCCGGGGGACACGGCATGTTCATCGTGCAGCGCCTCTGCCTCGACTGGGGCGTCCTGCGCACACCGGACGCCCCGGGCAAGACGGTCTGGGCGGAGCTGGCCGCGCCCGCCTAGGGGTCCGTTCCGCCGGGATTCCCGGCGATCCTCAACGAGCGGCTGTGCGGGCCGCCTTCGCCCGGTCCATCATGCGCAGAGCGTCGGCCGCCGCGGGCGACAGCGCGGCGCCGTCCTCCGGATCGGCGACAGCGCGGCGCCGTCCTTCAGATCGGCCAGAGGGACCCGGGCCGCCCGCTTCGCTGGACCCGCCGATCCCCGAAAGCCGGGCCGACAGCCGGGCCGGCGGCAGCCCCGGACGAGCGCGCCGGATCGGCCGCGCACTTTGTCTTCCCTCCATCAGGCCCCGGGCGTACCTTGAGCGCCCAATCTGATGTGCCGTCAGGAATGTGCGCCCGTACGGGCGTAGCGCGGCGGCGTCCGGCATGAGGGGAACACGAGGTGTCGAACCAGAAGCGGACCACTCTCGCGCTGGCGGCTGCGCTGGCAGGATCGATCGTGGTGGCGGGCGCCCCCGCCGCGCACGCCGAGGTCGTGGACGTCAACTACCAGTGCGTGACGCCCATCGGGCCCAAAGGGGCGGTCTCGCCCATCGATATCAAGGGCGTCAGGAGCGGCGACGGCTACCGGCTCACCATGTCCTTCCAGAAGGGCGTCTCCTCCAGCCCGGTCGAACTGGGCAAGGGGGCCATGAACCCGAGCGCCGTGATCGAGCTGGGCGGCGCGGAGAAGGGGAAGGTCCAGGTCTCCGGCCCGGCGAACGCCGAGGCGATTCCGGCCAACACCCCCATCAAGATCAGTGACCTGTCGGGGACGTACACCCCGAAGAAGAGCGGCAAGGTCACCTTCACCGCCGGGGTGCTCACCATCAAGGCCCTCGGTACGACCACCACCTGTACGCCCAAGAACAGCCCCGGCCCCTCCCTCGAACTCGACGTCCAGGGGGCGGGCGGTTCGTCGGGCGGCGGCTCCACCGGCGGCGGCTCCACGGGCGGTTCCACGGGCGGATCCGGCGGAGGCGGCTCGACCGGCGGCGCTTCGGGCGGCGGCGAACTGCCCCGCACCGGCCCGCTGGACTCGGCGGCGGCGCTCGGCACCCTCGGCGGCACCGTGCTGCTGACCGGAGCGGCCGGAGTGCTCTGGCTGACCCGGCGGGGGCAGCGCTCCGCAGGCTGATCCCTCCCCGGCAGAGGAGCCGCCCATGTCGCCACCCACCCCGCGCCTCCGCCGGGCGCTGCTCGTCCTGACGGCGGTGCTCGCCGCGCTGCTGTGCGCGGCGCTCACCCCGCTCCCGGCCGCCGCCGCCGACGGCCCGGCGGACTGGACGGCCCGGCCCGCCGGCGGGAGCACCGACCGGGACGCCCGGCCTTACGTCTATCTGGAGGGCACCCCCGGGACGGCCCTCCAGGACCGGCTCGCGGTGACCAACTCCGGCCGCGCCCCGCTGACCGTACGCCTGCGGGGCGACGGCCGGACCGGGGCCTGGACCGGGTTCGCCGCGGACACGGTCACCGTCCCGGCCCGGACCCGTGCCGAGGTGCCGTTCGCCCTCACGGTGCCCTCCGACGCGGTGCCCGGCGACGCGTCCGGGGAGGTCGTGGCCACCGGCGGGGACGAGGAGGTCCGCGTACCGGTCCGGGTGCGGATCGGCGGCCCGACGCTGGCGGCGCTCACCGTCGAGGACGTCGAGATATCCGGCGGAACCCTTCGGTACGCCCTGGTCAACCGGGGTAACGCGCTGCTGGAGCCCCGGCTGGCGGTGCGCGTCGACGGGGTGTTCGGCACGCTGCTGGACCGCCCGGAACGGCCCCTGCCGCTGGAACTGGCCCCCGGCCGACGGGTGGAACTGGCCGAGCCCTGGCCCGGCGCCCCGGCCCTGGACGCGGTCACCGTACGGCTGCGGGTCAGCGCGTCGGGGGGCGCTCGGGACGAGGCGCAGGTCTCGGCGACGTACGTCCCGGTACTCCCGGCCGTCGGCGGCGGGCTGCTGGTCCTCGGTGTCCTGGCCGTGCTCGGCTCCGGCGCGTACCGGCGGCGACGCGGCCGGCGCGGGCCACCGGACGAGCCGGAGGCACCGGAGACCTCCGGCGATCGGCGGCCGACCACAGAGACGAGGCCCTTGGTGAAGACGGGATCCCCGGTGAAGGCGGGACCCCCCGTGCATACGGGACCCCTGGTGAAGGCGGGAGCGGAATCGTGAAGCGGCAGTCCGGCACCGAAGCCCTCCGGCGCACCGCGTCGCCCGTCCTCCTGTTCCTGGCCGCTCTCCTGGCCCTCCTGCCCGCCCTGGTCGTCCTGACCGCGCCGGGCGCGCGGGCGGCCGACGGCGACCCCACCGTCAGCCTGTCCAAGAAGGAGGCCGGCCAGGGCGGGGAGATCACCGTCAGCGGCAGCGGCTGGCGCGCCCAGGCGCTGCTGATGCTGCTGGTCTGCGGTCAGTCCACGCCGGAGCGGGGCGTGATCGGCGGCACCAACTCCTGCGCCAACGCCGACGGCCGCGCGGTCACGACCGACAAGAAGGGCGCCTTCAGCAAGAAACTGCCGGTCACCGAACCGCCGAAGCCGTGCCCCTGCGTGGTGCACGTCGCCACGGTGACCGGCGAACAGGCCCTGGCCGACGCGGTGTTCACGGTCGCGGGCCACCCCACGGCGGACCTGCCGCGGCAGACCGGCGACGGGAAGCTCGCGGTGCTGGCCACCACACGCCTGGAGGGCGACAGCTCGCTGCTCACCTGGTTCGGGGCCCCGCCCGCCCGCCGGCTCGTCTTCACCGTGGGCAATCTCGGGTCCGCCCCCGTCGAGGACCCCGTCTTCGAGATCGGCACCGCGCACGGCGTCTACGCCCCGCAGTGGGAGGAACGCCAGTGGCGCGGCACGGTCGCCCCCGGCGGCAAGGCGCAGATCAAACTGCCGGTCGAACTGTCGGCGGGCGCGCACGGCGACTACCAGGTCTCCCTGCGGTACGGGGACAAGGTGCTGGCCGAGCAGCCGTGGGGGGTGAGCCGCCCGTGGGGCGTCCCGCTCTTCTGGGTCCTGCTGTGCCTCGTCGTCCCGGCGGCCGTCTTCCGCATCGGTATGGCGGTCGTGGACAAGGTCCGGCCCCGCCCCGCCGGTTCGCACGGTACGCGGAAGCGGACGCGGACACGGACACGGCCGCCGACCCGGCCTCCGGGCACGAGCGCCGGGCCCCACGCGAGCACGGGCACGGGCACGAGCACGAACGCGAACGTGACCACGGGCACGAGCACGAACGTGACCACGACCACGAACGCGACCACGAACGCGACCACGGCCGTGCTGCCGTGGTTCACCCAGGATTCCGCACCGTCAGAGAACCGACCCCCACCCACGACGAAGGGACAAGCGTGAGCACGCAACGGAGGATGAGCGCGGCCGGAGTCGCGCTGATGCTCGGCGGCGCGGGCATCCTGATGGCCGCGAGCCCGGCCCAGGCCGCCGAGGTCAGTTACGCGACGGAGTGCATTCCGCCGCCGATCTCGGGACTGCCCGCTGTGCAGGGCACCACGAAGGTGGAGCTGACCGCCCCGGCCGAGGCGAAGGTGGGCGACGAGATCGAGGTCGTCTGGAAGACGGTCGAGGCCGCGTCCAAGAACCCGGACGTGCTGGACCTGGGAGCGGACACGGTCAAGCCGACCGGAACCGTCACCCTGGGCGGTGCGGCGAGCGGCGAACTGAAGCTGGAGGGCCCGCGGCAGAACCCGCCCATTCCCAAGAACAGCCCCATGGTGCTGCCCGACATGAAGGGCACGCTGAAGCTGGAGGCCGCCGGCGAGATCACGCTGACGCCGGGCGCGTACAACATCAACGTGTCCAAGCCGATCTCCACGGACACCAAGTGCACGCCGAAGGAACAGGTCCAGCCGGGCGTCACGGTCAAGGTCACCGAGGGCGGCGGCTCCACCACGGGCGGCACGACCTCCGGGGGCACGGACAGCGGGGGCACGGACACCGGCGGCACCACGGCGGGCGGTGCGGACACCGGGGGAACCACGTCCGGAGGCGCAGATTCCGGCGGCACGAGCTCGGGCGGCGCGGACGGCGGCGCGGACACCGGAGGAACCACGTCCGGTGGAAGCACCGGCGGCGGGGGAGGCGAGACCGACTTCCCCGGCGAGGAGGTGTCCGTCGCCTACGCGTGCAAGACCCCGATCGGGGACAAGAACGCCACCTCGCCCGTCCGGATCAGCGCCAAGAAGAACGGTGGCGCGTACGACCTGACGGTGAAGTTCAGCGAGTCCGTGATGGACAGCCCGATCGACATTCCGGCCAACCAGGTCAAACCATCCATGGACGTCAAGCTCGGCGGGGCGGACCAGGGCACGGTCAAGGTCGAGGGACCGCTGAACAAGGAGGTCATCAAGACCGGTGCGCCGATCGAGATCCCCGATCTCACCGGCACCTACAAGCCCGGCGCGAGCGGTAAGTCCACGCTCAGCCCCGGTGTCCTGACGGTGATGGCCGCCGGTACGACGACCACCTGCACCCCGCCCGACGATGTGGCCGTCTCCCTGGAGCTGGACACCTCCGCCCAGCCGGGCGGCGCGTCCGGCGGCAGCGGGAGCGGCGGCGCGACCGGCTCCGGCGGAGCGGCGGCGTCCGGCGGCGGCACGGACTCCGGCGGCGGCCTGGCCGCCACCGGGGCCGAGGGCGACGGCGCGCTCAGGGCGCTCGGCCTGGTCGCCGGCACGGCGATCCTGCTGGGCGGCGCGGTGTTCACGTTCACCCCGTGGCGAAAGCTGCGCGGCATGCGCTGAGCCGGGACCACGTGCGGGGGCTCCGCCCGGAGAGCGTCTCTCCTGGCGGAGCCCCCGTCATGCTCTGAACTTGCTCAAATCACCCGCCGCGCCTTGCTCGCACAAGATCGACAAGGCTAGGTTTCCCGTGCGTCTCTTCGCAGCAGCGAAGGGCATCGTCTGGGTGCGGAACTGTCCGGCAGGCTTGACCACCTGCTGCTGCCGCACGGGTTGAGAAAAGGAACACCATGAACGTGACCTGGGGGAAGAAGGCTGCGACGGGCGTGCTCGCCGGCCTGCTGATGACGTCCGGACTGACGCTGGCCACCGCCGCGCCGGCTGCGGCGGCCGGTGCGAAGTACAGCTGCAAGGCGACGCCCAGCCTCTCGCTGGGGCGCCCGGTGTCGACCTCCGCCTGCAAGAAGTCCGCCAAGGGCAAGAGCGTCAAGAAGCACCGTGCCGTGCTCGTCTGCGATGTGGTCCGGGGGCGCGGAGCCGAGCACACCATTCCGTGGACGGTGATGGGCAGCTGGAAGAAGCCCAGCCAGAAGTCCTCGGTGAAGTGCGGGTTCAGCAGCTTCCTGCGGAGCGTCAAGGTCGAGACCAAGTAGTCGTCGCGACCGCCCGAACCGAACGGCAGCGGGTCCGCACGAGAAGCTCGTGCGGACCCGTTGCCGTGTTCGGGCGTGACCGGGGCGACGGTGTGACGTCGCCGGGGGCCTCGCTACTTGACGTTGCCCATGAGAGCGCGGATCTTGCGTCCCGCCACCATGAAGGCGATGCCCGCCGCGACCGCCACGACCGCCTGCAACGTGTAGTACGCGGCGTCGCCCAGCGGGGCGTTGAGCTTCGTGGTCCAGCCGTTCAGGGCGTTGCCCGTCGACGTGGCCAGGAACCACAGGCCCATGATCTGGCCGATGAACATCTTCGGCGCCAGCTTCGTCGACAGCGACAGGCCGACCGGGGAGAGGCACATCTCGCCCATGGTCTGCGCCAGGTAGACGGCGAGCAGCCAGAAGACGGTGACCTTGCCGGTGTCGCTGTTCGCCGCGGCCGCGCCCGCCAGGCCCATGATGCCGAAGGAGCCGCCGATGAGGAGCATCGCCAGGGCGAACTTCATCGGGGTGCTGGGCTCACGGTTGCGGGTGGCCAGCTTGACCCAGAGCCCGGCGAAGATCGGGGCCAGGATGATGACCATGGCCGGGTTGACCGACTGCAGCCAGGAGGCCGGGAACTCCCAGCCGCCGATGAGGCGGTCCGTCTTATTGTCGGCGAAGATCGTCAGCAGCGAGCCGGACTGGTCGTAGATCATCCAGAAGAGCACGGCCGTGATGAAGAACCACACGTACGCCTTGATCTTCGGCCGGTCCTCCTTGGTCAGCGCCGGGTCCCGGAAGATCGAGATGAAGTAGACGATCGGCACGACGACGCCGAGGACGGCCAGGACGTTGACGATGTGCTCTATGTCGTACGTGCCCAGCGCCAGGTCGATCAGCAGCGCGACGACCGCGACGCCGGACCACAGGCCCACCTTGCGCAGCATCTGCCGCCGCTCCTCGGGAGAGGCGGGCTTCGCGGGCAGCTTGCCGATCTCGCCGAGGTGCTTGGAGCCGAGGGCGTACTGGATGACCGCGAAGGTCATGCCGACACCGGCGACACCGAAGCCGAGGTGCCAGTTGACGTTCTCGCCGAGGTAGCCGACCAGCAGCGGGGCGGCGAGGCCACCGATGTTGATCGCCATGTAGAAGAGGGTGAAACCGGCGTCACGGCGGGCGCTGGACTGCCCCTCGTAGAGCGCGCCCACCATCGCCGAGATGTTCGGCTTCAGCAGGCCCGTACCGGCCGCGATCAGGGTGAGGCCGACGAAGAACGCGATGTCGCTCGGCAGGGCCAGGGTGAAGTGGCCGAGCGCGATGACGATGCCGCCGACCAGGACGGCCTTGCGGGCGCCCCAGAGACGGTCGGCGACCCAGCCGCCGGGCATCGCGGCCATGTAGACGACGGCGTTGTAGACGCCGTAGATGGAGGCGGCGAGCGCCTCCCGGCCCTCCAGGGGGCCGTCGAGCACGGCGGCCACCAAGTACAGGGTGAGGATGGCGCGCATCCCGTACCAGGAGAAGCGTTCCCACATCTCCGTCATGAACAGGGTGGCCATACCGCGGGGATGGCCGAAGAAGGTCTTTTCCCCGGGATGGGGCGAATCCTTCGTCAGGCTGGACGCCATGGTCGATCCTTGCTGGTCGGGACGCGTCGCCTCGTGAGCGTTACGCGCCCGGTGGGGGGCAGCCGGCACCGGCGCGGCGTACCCCGTCCCCACGCCTGGGGGACGCGCTCCGTACGGCCGGACTCCTGGCGGAGATGCGGCGGCGGAGCGGGGAGGAACCGCGTCGGGATCCACGCCCGTCACGCGTTCTCGCGCTCCGGGCCCGGCTCACAGGTCATTCACTCGGTTAACAGGCCGGCGGGTACCGGCCCCGCACACAAAAGAGACCCTTGGCGCTCATGGCTGCCCAAAGGTCCTTGAGTAGTGCAACAGGCGTTCGGACACCATACGACACGACACAGCGGGATATGAAAGGACTTGAGACATGGATCACAGGTCCGGATGGAACCAGACTCCCATATTCAAAGGTGCCCATCCTCTTTGTGTCGCTGACCCGCAGGTAGCGCCGTGGGCCTCACTCCCGGCCCCCCGTCCGGACTACCATCAGTCCATGACCCGTGTACTGCTCGCCGAGGACGACGCATCCATCTCGGAGCCACTGGCCCGCGCCCTGCGTCGGGAGGGTTACGAGGTCGAGGTCCGCCAGGACGGTCCGACCGCGCTCGACGCCGGACTCCAGGGCGGCATCGACCTGGTCGTCCTCGACCTGGGGCTGCCCGGGATGGACGGTCTCGAAGTCGCCCGACGGCTCCGGGCCGGCGGCCACACCATCCCGATCCTGGTGCTGACGGCGCGCGCCGACGAGGTCGACACGGTCGTCGGCCTGGACGCGGGCGCCGACGACTACGTCACCAAGCCGTTCCGGCTCGCCGAGCTGCTCGCCCGGGTCCGCGCCCTGCTGCGCCGCGGGGCCTCCGAGCCCGTCCCGCAGCCCGCCACCCACGGGGTCAGGATCGACGTCGAGTCGCACCGGGCCTGGATGGGCGAGGAGGAACTCCAGCTCACCGCCAAGGAGTTCGACCTGCTGCGGGTCCTGGTCCGGGACGCCGGCCGGGTCGTCACCCGCGACCAGCTGATGCGCGAGGTCTGGGACACCACCTGGTGGTCCTCCACCAAGACCCTCGACATGCACATCTCCTGGCTGCGCAAGAAGCTCGGCGACGACGCCGCCAATCCGCGCTACATCGCCACCGTCCGGGGCGTCGGCTTCCGGTTCGAGAAGAGCTGACGTACGAAGCTCCCATGCGTTGCGAAGACTGCCCTGACGTGCGTACCGACGTGCGTCCCGACGATCCGATGAGGCGGGTATGCGCCGCCGGCTGATCAACTCCACGCTCGCCGTGGTGCTCGTCGTCATCGCCGTCTTCGGCGTCTCGCTGGTGATCGTGGAGACGCGCACCATCAGCGCCAGCGCCCAGGAGAGCGTCGAGTCCGAGGCGCTCCGGCTGATCAGCGTGGTCGAGAGCCGGCTGCTGGGCTCGGAGCGGATCAACCCCGGGGTGCTGGCCGAGCAGATCGACCCCAAGCGGTACGCGCTCATCGAGATCCCCGGGCGCGACCCCATCTCCGTGGGCGAACGCCCCACCGGCAGCGTCCTGCGCGCCACCGAGACCGGGGAGCAGGGCGAGAAGGTCACCGTCGAGGAATCCCGCTCGGCCGTCACCCGCGAGGTCGGGCGCACCCTCCTGATCATCGGGGCGGTGGCGCTGCTGGCGATCGTGTCGGCCGTGCTGCTCGCCGTACGCCAGGCCAACCGGCTGGCCTCCCCGCTCACCGACCTCGCCGAGACCGCCGAACGCCTCGGCTCCGGAGACCCCCGCCCGCGCCACAAGCGGTACGGGGTGCCCGAGCTCGACCGGGTCGCCGACGTGCTGGACTCCTCGGCCGAGCGGATCGCCCGGATGCTCACCGCCGAACGCCGGCTGGCCGCGGACGCCTCGCACCAGCTGCGGACGCCGCTGACCGCGCTCTCCATGCGCATCGAGGAGATCTCCGTCACCGACGACCCCGAGACGGTCAAGGAGGAGGCGAACATCGCCCTCACCCAGGTCGAGCGCCTCACCGACGTCGTCGAGCGGCTCCTGACGAACTCCCGCGACCCGCGCACCGGCTCCGCCGTCGTCTTCGACCTCGACGAGATCGTCAAGCAGCAGATCGAGGAGTGGCGCCCCGCCTACCGCAGCGCGGGCCGCGCGCTGGTCTGCTCCGGGAAGCACGGGCTGAAGGCCGTCGGCACCCCGGGCGCGGTCGCCCAGGTCCTGGCGGCGCTGATCGAGAACTCCCTCATGCACGGCGGCGGCACCGTCGCCCTGCGCACCCGGGTCACCGGCAACCAGGCGGTCATCGAGGTCACCGACGAGGGCCCCGGCGTCCCCGCCGAACTGGGGGCGCGGATCTTCGAGCGGACCATCAGCGGCCGCAACTCGACCGGCATCGGCCTGGCCGTCGCGCGCGACCTCGCGGAGGCGGACGGCGGGCGGCTGGAGCTGCTCCAGCAGCACCCGGCGGTCTTCGCGCTCTTCCTCAGCCGGGTCCCGGTCGATCGCACGGACCCCGAGCGCCCGGTGCGCTGAACAACGACGGGGCCGGCGGGTCAGTTCCGTACGGGGTCGGGCGCTACTCGCTCCTCCGCCGGCCGGCGCTGCTCCAGAAACCGTTCCGCGCTCAGCACGGCCTCCTTGGCAGGCAGGGTCTTGAAGACCCAGGTCCGGTAGGACCAGAAGCGGAACAGGGTGGCGATCCCGATGCCGACGATCTTGAAGACATTGCTCTGGACCGGGGTGTTCCAGCCGAAGCCGTACGTGGCCAGGTACAGCACGCCCGTCTCGATCACCGCGCCCACCGCGCTGAACAGCAGGAAGAGGACCAGCTCGCGGGTCCGGCCGGTCTTGTCGCGGTCCCGGTAGGTCCAGTAGCGGAAGCCCACGTAGTTGAAGAGGATCGCGACGAACGTCGCCAGCACGCTCGCCCGGACCACCTGGAGGTCCGTCGTGTGCCGCAGCAGGTTGAAGACCGCGATATTGACCAGCAGGCCGAAAGCGCCGACCGCGCCGAACTTGGCGACCTCCCGGGCCAGCAGCTCAAGCCGGGTCCGCAGTGCGCCCCGTTCGCTCATGGTGATCGCTGGCCCCGTCCGTTGGAAGGCGTCTGGATGACGTCGACGCAACCACGTCAACCCCGCCATGCTAACCAGCCCACCCGTGTGACGCCCGTGAGTCCATGAGGGCGGTGGCCGGACGACGCCGTACGCCCGTCCGGAAACCACCGGCGCGGCGGATACCCTGGAGGCGTGACGTTCCCGGTAGTCGGCATGGTCGGCGGCGGTCAGCTCGCCCGTATGACCCACGAGGCGGGCATCCCCCTCGGCCTGAAATTCAAGCTCCTCAGTGACACTCCCCAGGACTCGGCGGCCCAGGTGGTGAGCGAGGTCGTCATCGGCGACTATCGCGACCTGGACACGCTGCGCGCCTTCGCGCGCGGCTGCGACGTGATCACCTTCGATCACGAGCATGTGCCGACCGAGCATCTGCGGGCCCTGGAGGCGGACGGCATCCCCGTGCGCCCCGGCCCCGATGCCCTGGTGCACGCCCAGGACAAGGGGGTGATGAGGGCCAAGCTCCTGGAGATCGGCGCCCCCTGCCCCCGCCACCGCATCGTGAGCGACCCGGCCGACGCCGCCGCGTTCGCCGAGGAGGTCGGCGGCTTCCCCGTCATCCTCAAGACCGTGCGCGGCGGCTACGACGGCAAGGGCGTGTGGGTGGTCCGCTCCGCGGCGGACGCCGCCGACCCGTTCCGCGCCGGGGTCCCGGTCCTCGCGGAGGAGAAGGTCGACTTCGTGCGGGAGCTGGCGGCCAACATCGTCCGCTCCCCGCACGGCCAGGCCGTCGCCTACCCGGTCGTCGAGTCCCTCCAGGTCGACGGCGTCTGCGACACGGTGATCGCCCCGGCCCCGGAGTTGGACGAGCAGCTGGCCGGCGAGGCCCAGCAGCTCGCGCTCCGCATCGCCGCCGAGCTCGGCGTCGTCGGCCACCTCGCGGTCGAGCTGTTCGAGACGCGCGGACCCGACGGGAAGCCCGGCATCCTGGTCAACGAGCTGGCGATGCGCCCCCACAACTCGGGCCACTGGACCCAGGACGGCGCGATCACCTCCCAGTTCGCCAACCACGTGCGGGCGGTCCTCGACCTCCCCCTCGGCGACCCGCGCCCGCGCGCCCCCTGGACGGTCATGTGCAACGTCCTGGGCGGCGACTTCCCGGACATGTACCAGGCGTACCTGCACTGCATGGCCCGCGACCCGCAGCTCAAGATCCACATGTACGGCAAGGACGTGAAACCCGGCCGCAAGGTCGGACACGTCAACACCTACGGCGACGATCTGGCGGACGTGCGGGAGCGCGCCCGGCACGCGGCCGACTACCTGCGAGGAACGATCACCGAATGACTTCTCCCGGCACCGGGTCCCCCGCCGCCCCTCTCGTAGGCATCGTCATGGGCTCGGACTCCGACTGGCCCGTCATGGAGGCCGCCGCCAAGGCGCTCGACGAGTTCGAGATCCCCTACGAGGTCGACGTCGTCTCCGCCCACCGCATGCCGCACGAGATGATCGCGTACGGCGAGCACGCCGCGGGCCGCGGCCTGAAGGCGGTCATCGCGGGCGCGGGCGGCGCGGCCCATCTGCCCGGCATGCTGGCCTCCGTCACCCCGCTGCCGGTCATCGGCGTCCCGGTGCCCCTGAAGTACCTGGACGGCATGGACAGCCTGCTCTCCATCGTCCAGATGCCCGCCGGCGTCCCCGTCGCCACCGTCTCGGTCGGCGGCGCGCGCAACGCGGGCCTGCTCGCCGCCCGGATCCTAGCCGCGCACGACAGCGCGCTGCAGGACCGGATGCGGGAGTTCCAGCAGGAGCTGAACGACCAGGCCACCGAGAAGGGCAAACGCCTGCGCGCCAAGGTCCAGGGCGCGGACTCCTTCGGCTTCGGAAAGTAGGGGGCGGCACATGAACGACGCCTACCTGCAGCGGGCCCGCGAGCTCCTCGCCGTCCACCCCGTCGTGGACGGCCACAACGACCTCCCCTGGGCCCTGCGTGAACAGGTCGGCTACGACCTCGACGCCCGGGACATCGCCGCCGACCAGCGCGGCCTGCTCCACACCGACCTGAACCGGCTGCGGGCCGGCGGGGTCGGCGGCCAGTTCTGGTCGGTGTACGTCCGCACCGACCTGACCGGCGACGCGGCCGTCAGCGCCACCCTGGAACAGATCGACGTCGTCGGCGAGCTCATCGCCCGCTACCCGACGCATCTGCGCCGGGCGCTCACCGCCGACGACCTGGAGAAGGGCCGCGCCGAGGGCCGCATCGCCTCCCTGATGGGCGCCGAGGGCGGCCACTCCATCAACAACTCGCTGGGCACCCTGCGCGCCCTGCACGACCTGGGCGTCCGCTACATGACGCTCACCCACAACGACAACATCGACTGGGCCGACAGCGCGACGGACCTGCCGCGCCTCGGCGGTCTCTCCGCCTTCGGCCACGAGGTCGTCCGCGAGATGAACCGCATCGGCATGCTGGTCGACCTCAGCCACGTCGCCGACGGCGTCATGCGCGACGCGCTCGCCACCAGCACCGCGCCGGTGATCTTCTCGCACTCCTCGGCCCGCGCCGTCTGCGACCACCCGCGCAACATCCCCGACGACGTGCTCGCGGCCCTCCCGGCCAACGGCGGCGTGGCGATGGCGACGTTCGTCCCGAAGTTCGTGCTGCCCGAGGCCGTCGCCTGGACCCTGGCCGCCGACCGCAACATGCGCGAGCACGGCCTGCACCACCTCGACACCACCCCGGTCGCGATGCGCATCCACGAGGACTTCGAGGCGGCCCACCCGCGCCCCGAGGCCACCGCGGCGACCATCGCGGACCACCTCGACCACATGCGCGAGGTCGCGGGCGTCGACCACATCGGCATCGGCGGCGACTACGACGGCACCGCGTTCACCCCGCGCGGCCTGGAAGACGTCTCCGGCTACCCGAACCTGATCGCCGAGCTTCTGCGGCGCAACTGGTCGGAGGGCGACCTCGCCAAGCTGACCTGGCAGAACTCCGTACGGGTGCTGCGCGACGCGGAAGCCGTCGCGCGCGACGAGCAGAGCGGTCGCGGCCCGTCCCACGCGACGATCACGGAGCTGGACGGCCCACTCGGCTGACCGGCCGCCCCGGCCCCTCCGCGAGGAGGGGCCGGGGGTGGCGGGTTTTCGAGCCACCGGGCTTGCGGGCCGCCGGGCCATCAGGCTTCCCGGTCACCAGGCCACCGGGCTTTCGCGGCTTCGGCCCGTCAGGCCTTCGGGCGGCCCATCGCCCGGTAGGTCCAGCCGGCCTCGCGCCAGACCGAGCTGTCCAGGGCGTTCCGGCCGTCCAGGATGATCCGGCGGGCGGCCACCTCGCCCAGCTCCGCCGGGTCCAGCTCGCGGAACTCGCGCCACTCCGTCAGGTGCAGCACGACGTCCGCGCCGCGCACCGCCTCCAGCGCGGAGTCCGCGTAGCCGAGGGTCGGGAAGAGCCGCCGGGCGTTGTCCATCCCCTTCGGGTCGAACACGGTCACCTGGCCGCCCTGGAGGTGGATCTGCCCGGCGACGTTGAGCGCGGGGGAGTCGCGTACGTCGTCGGAGTCGGGCTTGAACGCGGCGCCCAGCACCGCCACCCGCCTGCCGAGGAACGAGTCACCGCCCACCGCCTCCCGGGCCAGCTCCACCATGTGGCCGCGACGGCGCATGTTGATGGAGTCGACCTCGCGGAGGAAGGTCAGCGCCTGGTCCGCGCCCAGCTCGCCGGCGCGCGCCATGAAGGCGCGGATGTCCTTGGGCAGGCAGCCGCCGCCGAACCCGATCCCGGCCCGCAGGAACTTCTTCCCGATGCGCTCGTCGTGCCCGATGGCCTCCGCGAGCTTCACGACGTCCCCGTCGGCGGCCTCGCAGACCTCGGCCATCGCGTTGATGAAGGAGATCTTGGTGGCGAGGAAGGAGTTCGCGGAGGTCTTCACCAGCTCGGCGGTCGGGAAGTCGGTCACCACGAACGGCGAGCCCTCCGCGACCGGCACGGCGTACACCTCGCGCAGCAGCTTCTCGGCCACCTCGCTGCGCACGCCCACCACGATCCGGTCGGGATGCAGGGTGTCGTTCACGGCGAAGCCCTCGCGGAGGAACTCCGGGTTCCAGGCCAGCTCGGCGCCGGCTCCCGCCGGAGCCAGCTCGGCGAGCCGGTCCGCGAGGCGGGCGGCGGAGCCCACCGGGACGGTCGACTTGCCCACGACCAGGACGGGCCGGGTCAGGTGCGGGGCCAGCGACTCGAAGGCGCTGTCGACGTAACTCATGTCGCAGGCGTACTCGCCGTGCTTCTGCGGAGTGTTCACACAGACGAAGTGGACGTCGCCGAACTCCCCGACCTCCTCCCAGGAGGTGGTGAAGCGCAGCCGCCCGGTGGAGCCCTCGATACCCGCGACGTGCTTCTGGAGGATCTCCTCCAGCCCCGGCTCGTACATCGGCACACGCCCGGTGGAGAGCAGCTCGATCTTCTCCGGCACGACATCGAGCCCCAGGACCTCGAAGCCCAGCTCGGCCATGGCCGCGGCATGGGTGGCGCCGAGATAGCCGGTGCCGATCACAGTGATCCTGAGGGCCATGGAGTGCTCCTGGGAGATACGGACGGACGTGCGGACCGAGCATAGTCGGGGACCGGGAGGCCGGAATTCACCGCGCCATATGCCGGGTGCATCCGCTATGTCCCACCCCTGTCGGCAAGCTCACGTACGCGACACGTATGCCGTCGGGCGGTGGGCGCACTAAAATTGAGTTACTTAACGGTAGTTAGCATCTGGGGAGTGAGCGTCTTGGCGGGTTCGACCGATTTCGACCTGTACCGTCCGGCCGAGGAGCACGACATGCTCCGCGAGACCATCCGCGCGCTCGCCGAGACGAAGATCGCCCCCTTCGCCGCCGCGGTCGACGAGGAGGGCCGCTTCCCGCAGGAGGCACTGGACGCCCTGGTCGCCTCGGACCTGCACGCCGTCCACGTCCCGGAGGAGTACGGCGGCGCCGGCGCCGACGCGCTCGCCACGGTCATCGTGATCGAGGAGGTGGCCCGCGTCTGCGCCTCCTCCTCCCTGATCCCGGCCGTCAACAAGCTCGGCTCGCTCCCGGTGATCCTCTCCGGCTCCGAGGAGCTGAAGGCCAAGTACCTGGGCCCGCTCGCCAAGGGCGACGCGATGTTCTCGTACGCCCTCTCCGAGCCGGACGCCGGCTCGGACGCGGCGGGAATGAAGACGAAGGCCGTGCGCGACGGCGACTTCTGGGTCCTCAACGGGGTGAAGCGCTGGATCACCAACGCGGGCGTCTCCGAGTTCTACACGGTCATGGCCGTCACCGACCCGACCAAGCGCTCCAAGGGCATCTCCGCGTTCGTCGTCGAGAAGTCCGACGAGGGTGTCTCCTTCGGCGCCCCGGAGCGGAAGCTCGGCATCAAGGGCTCCCCGACCCGCGAGGTCTACCTCGACAACGTCCGTATCCCCGCCGACCGGATGATCGGCGAGGAGGGCACCGGCTTCGCCACCGCGATGAAGACCCTGGACCACACCCGCATCACCATCGCGGCCCAGGCCCTCGGCATCGCCCAGGGCGCGCTGGACTACGCCAAGGGGTACGTCCAGGAGCGCAAGCAGTTCGGCAAGCCGATCGCGGACTTCCAGGGCATCCAGTTCATGCTCGCGGACATGGCGATGAAGCTGGAGGCGGCCCGCCAGCTCACCTACTCGGCCGCCGCCAAGTCCCAGCGCGTCGACGGCGACCTCACGTTCTTCGGCGCCGCCGCCAAGTGCTTCGCCTCCGACGTTGCCATGGAGGTCACCACGGACGCCGTCCAGCTGCTCGGCGGCTACGGCTACACGCGGGACTACCCGGTGGAGCGCATGATGCGCGACGCCAAGATCACCCAGATCTACGAGGGCACCAACCAGGTCCAGCGCATCGTCATGGCGCGCAACCTGCCGTAACGGAGTTTTCCCAGCTCAGCGGCCATTTTCGAGGGGTCACGGGCTGTGATCGGCTTCCGTTCCGGTCGGGCCCGTTTCGGCCGGTCACGGGCGTCGTGCTGGAGAAATCCTGTGCTGACGCCGGACAGGAAACCGCCTCTCACCTGCACCAGCACAAACGGCCCCCGGCGCTTTGCCGGGGGCCGTTCGCATGGGTTCTGTCAGGCGACCTCCGCCTGTCCTTCGGTGAGGTTGTCCGCGCCGGGCGTCAGCGCCCGCCCCGCCGCTGGTGATCCGTCAGCTGCAGGTGTTGTAGTGGTAGCCGGCGAGCCGGTACGTGCCGTTCGCGTAGAAGCGGTAGTTGCCGGCCGGGTTTCGGTACAGGACGAAGTCGTGGACCTTACCGTTGTACTTGAGCTTGTATCCGGTGTCGACGTGCCAGCTGTCAAGCTCCAACTGGTTGTCCGCTCGGCCGAAAGTGTCGTTGCCGACCTCCCCGTCCTGGGAAAGCTCCCAGTCTCCCTGCAGGGACTTTGTGGCCTTGTCCGTGCCCATTCCGAACAGGCCGTCGATACCTTCGTAGGCGAGCTTGCCTTCCGCCCAGAGGATCTTCTGCCAGAGGCACGTGGCGTTGGAGTCGTCGTACGAGGTCGTGGACAGCTTCCCCTCGTTGCCCCAGTCGCCGCCGAAGCCGTCGGCTCCACTGACGTACCCGTCGGAGGGGGTCGCCGCGGCCGGCGGCGTACCCACGGCGAGTATTCCCGTGGCGAGTGCGGCCACGACTCCGGCGGCCAGTTTCGCTCGTGTCGTACGAGAGTTCATGAGGTGCCTTCCCTTGGAGTGCGCACGGACTCCGCTATGCGAGATGGGTGTCCGTACGGCCGGTGCGGTGGCTTCTGCCGTGCCGCTCATCGACACTCCACATCGTGTCGGCGGCGGGCTCCCGGGGGCCACAAGTGCCGGGCAG
Organism: Streptomyces sp. NPDC020884; assembly: GCF_044333935.1. Lineage (NCBI taxonomy): Bacteria > Bacillati > Actinomycetota > Actinomycetes > Kitasatosporales > Streptomycetaceae > Streptomyces > Streptomyces sp. NPDC020884. Next base: position 400,629 of record NZ_JBIRRY010000009.1, read on the forward strand.
GTGAGGCACTCTCGGGACGCTCTCCGTGCTGACCTGCAGAGACGTCGCTGAAAGTGCGGCACGTGCGGGATACGCGTACGGGCCATGCCGCTGACAGGCGATCCGGTGGGATGCTGTTTGCACCATTCAGTGGACCGGGGGGACACATGGCGCGATGGAAAGGACTGCCCGAGGCGCTCGAAGCGGGGGCGGTGGAGTTCGTTGTGCAACTGCGCAGACACAAGGACCGTAGCGGCCTCAGCATGACCGGGCTGGCGGGCAGGACAGGAGTCAGCAGAGCGTCGTGGGACCGCTACCTCAACGGGCGTGCGCTCGCGCCGGCCCATGCCGTCCGGGCGCTCGCGGTGGTCTGCGGCGTGGAGCCGGCCCGGCTGTTGGCACTGCGTGACCTGGCGGCGGAATCAGGCATCGGGGAGACGGGAACGGCCGTCACGGGATCGACTGCCAAGGCACCGGAAGCGTTAGGGGACTCGGCGCCCGGTCCGGCCGGGAGCGCACACGGGAGGCAGCCCGTTCCCTGGGTCGCCATGGTTCTGACGAGCGTCGTCACCTCGCTGATGACGCTGGCGGTCCTGATGGTCATAGCCCCTTGGGAAGACGATGTCACGGAACCCCCGGTCACGGCCGGGGCCAAGCCCTACACCGGAGCGTCGCACCCGGAACTGGGCGAGTTCGTCTTCGTGGCGGGCAAGAACTACCCGTGCGCCGTGAAGCGCGATGCGAAGGACGGCCTGCTCTACGCGGGCTACACACGCACCCGCACGGAGATGATTCAGCACGACTCGACCCGATGGTCTGTGGTGGAGGCACAGTGCCTGCTGCATCACCACGGCATTTCACCTGGTGGTGTCGACGGTGCCTTCGGGAGCAACACGGTGCGCGCCGTGAAGCGGATGCAGGACCGGAAGCGGATCGTCGTGGATGGGATGGTGGGACCGGACACGTGGAAGGTGCTGCGTCGGTGACCGCGCTCCAGAGGTGCTCCCGGCTGGCAGCTGCGCTCAGTGCCCTGAGGGATGGCACGGGGCTGAGTCTGATCCGTCTCGCTGCGAAGACGACGTACAGCAAGTCGTCCTGGGAGCGCTACCTCAACGGCAAGGCGCTGCCGCCCAGGGAAGCGGTCGAGCAGCTGTGCGCGCTGGCGGGCGTGAGTCCTGAGCAGACGCTCGTGCTCTGGGAGTTGGCGGAGGCGAGTTGGAGTCGGCGGGCAGGGAACACGGGCACGTCGGGGCAGCCTCCCAGCGTCGGTGGACAGCATTCGTCGGCAGGGACAGCACATGCGTCACCGACAGAGACACGGGCACAGGCCGGGGCGGCGCCGGCGGCCGAGGCGGATGGCACCGTCGTCCTCCGACGCCACCGGCGCGCACGTTCCGTCAGCGTCATGATCGGTGCCCTCGGTCTGCTGGCCGCCGGAGTGCTGCTCCTGACCACCGTGGATTTCGGCGGCCTCGACGAGTTGGCGGGCGCGGCGGATGCCAGCCCGAGCTTCGCCGGACCGATGCCCGGTTGTCAGGCGGATTCCTGCACGGGCAAGCACCCGGAGGAGTCCCGTTGCGCGACAGCGGCTGTACCGCCGAGCACCCTGGCCGAGCGCACGATCGGCGGCACAGTAGTCCGTGTACGGCGCTCCGAGCTCTGCAGGACGGTATGGGTTCGGATCGACAGGGGCGAGGCAGGAGACCGTGTGGAGATCAGCGCGCCGGGAGCGGATCCCCAGCAGGCGCAGGTGCAAGACGGGTTCGACGAGGTGGGCTCGCTCTCGACCACGATGGCAGCCGTTGCGGACGCCGGCCTGCGGCGCGTGCAAGCGTGCTTGATACGGGGGAGGGAGAGGCACTGCTTCACGGTGGGAGAGTGACAGCGCAGTGCCCCGGATCGGCCTCACGGTGCGTCGTCCAGTCGGCACCGGCGCGCAACCTGCCGTAACGGCCCCTCGCGCGCAGCGCACAGAACGGCCCCCGGTGATCTGCCGGGGGCCGTTCCGTACGCCCTCCTACTGCGGCGGGACGGCCGCGAACACTCCCCGTGCGGCCGTGCCGTCCGGCCAGGTCCACCCGGAGACGAGACGCGCCGACGCCCCCTCACCGGCTTCCGTCGCCCGCAGGACGCGTTGGAGCCGGACATCGACCCCCTGGCCGACGCCGACCCCGTGCACGGTGACGGTCGGGTCGAGGGTGTCGCTCAGGCTCTGGTGCTGCGGGGTCGCCTCGCCGCGCAGAAGGGCGCTCAACTGCGCCAGCACCACCGGGTCGTGGGCGCCGTCGTAGACCCACCGGGTGCCGAGCACCCCGTGCTCGGAGGTGCCGATCAGCGCCTCGCCGGGGGCGTCCTCCAGCGCCGTGCCCCGGTAGCCCAGCGGCACCAGATACGCCACCGGCTCCCGCGCTGCGGCGGTGTCCACCACGACCATGAACTCGATCCCGACCGCCCCTTCCGGATCGTCCAGACGGAACCCGCCGGCCTTGACCAGGTCCGGCGTTGCTCCGGCGCTCACGTACCAACTCTGCTGCGGCAGCCAGCCGGTGATGAGTTCCAGCTTGCTGGGCGTCATGGTGGTGCGGTGGATGAATGCCATGCGAGCTCCCTGTCCTGGTGACGTCTGGCAGTCACGTTCCCGAGATGATGGACTTCGTGCCGTGGCGACCATGACGACCCGCGTCATCGAGGCGATCGACCGATTCCACAGCGTCCACCCGTGGGACCATAACGCCCACTACCACCGGTGGATCATGCGGCAGGTCCCCCGGCGTTTCGACCGGGCTCTGGACATCGGGTCGGGCAGCGGAGACGTGGCCCGGCTCCTGGCCGCGCGTGCCGGAACAGTGCTGGGTCTGGACGCCGACCGCGCCATCGTCGCCCGAGCCCGCGAGCTCACGGGCCCGGCAGTCCCCGTGACGTTCACGGCAGGAGACGCGCTGACGGAGACGCCGCCCGGTCCCTACGACGTCATCACCTGCGTCGCCACCCTCCACCACCTGCCGTTCGCCGAAACGCTCACCCGTCTTCGCCGGCACCTGGCACCGGACGGGACTCTGGTCGTCGTAGGTCTGGCCCACGCGCAGTCTCCCGTCGATCACCTTCTCGGCGCCGCCGCCGTTCCGCTGAATCTCGCCATGGCATGGATGAAGAACAGGGGGCGCAGAGCACCACGGCCGGACTCCATGACCGCACCCACCCGACCGGCGACCATGAGCTACGCCGAGATCGTTCGTGACGCCCGCCGCGTTCTGCCGGGGGCCCTGCGCGTGCCCCTAGGGTGAACCGATGATCATCTGGCTGAACGGCACCTTCGGCGCGGGCAAGACCACCACCGCGAAGGAGGTGACCTCACTCCTCCCGGACTCCCGGCTGTTCGACACCGAGAAGGTCGGAGAGATGCTCTGTCACGTGCTGGGAGCCCCGGAGAAGGACTTCCAGGACTTCCCGCCCTGGCGGGGCCTGGTGGTGGAGACCGCGCGGCAGGTCCTCGACCACGTGGGCGGAACGCTGGTGGTCACGCAGACGGTCCTGGTCGAGGCGTACTGGCAGGAGATCCACGACGGCCTCACGCGGGCCGGTATCCCCGTGCACCACGTCCTCCTGCACACCGACCGGGACACCCTCGTCGGACGCATCGAGACCGACACCGCACCGGAAAGCGCCGGCGCCCGGCAGTGGCGGCTGGACCATCTGTCCGCCTACGAGCGTGCGCTGCCCTGGCTCCGCCGGGAGGCCCGGGAGATCGACACCACGGGCGTTCTGCCCGGGAGGGTGGCGAGGACCGTCGTGCAAGGGGTCCACACCGACTGACCGGTCGGGCGGGGGCGGGGGGCGGGGGCAGAGGCAGGGGCGGGGCGCGTCAGCGGACGACGTCGAAGACGTTCTTCTGGATGCCGTTCGCGAACGCTTCGTACTCGACCAGCTTCAACTTCTGGGTGTCCTTGTCCGTCGTGCTGAACAGCCGCTTGCCCGCGCCGAGCAGGAGCGGGAAGACGAGCAGGTGGTACCGGTCGATCAGGTCGGCGTCCGCGAGGTTCCGGTTCAGCTCGGTGCTGCCGTGGACGATGATCGGGCCGCCCTCGGTCTCCTTCAGGGCGGCGACCTCGTCGAGCGACCGCAGGATCGTGGTCTCGCCCCAGTCGGACACCAGATCGCCGTCGGTCAGCTTGGTGGAGACGACGTACTTCGGCATCGCCTTGTACCCGGTGAACTCCTCCATGCCCGGCCACACCGGGCTGAACGCCTCGTAGCTGAGCCGGCCCAGCAGCAGGGCCGCCGACTCCTCCTGCTCCCGGCCCTTGAGCTCGTACGCCTCCGGCAGGAACTCCACGTCCTTGAACGTCCACCCCGAGTTCCGGTAGCCGGGCTCGCCGCCCGGGGCCTCCATGACGCCGTCGAGCGAAACGAAGGCGGTGCTGATCAGGGTGCGCATCAGGTCTCCTGGCTGTGTCGTGGCAGACCCCGGTCGGTGCTCGGCGTCGCTTCTCACTCTTCCGTACGTACTGACCGCGCGCCCCGCGAAAACTCATCGGTCCCGCACCGCCCCCCGCCCCGGACCACGCTCCGCCCACGGCCGGTAGCCTCCCTCTCCATGACCGAACTCGACAGGCTGACCGCCCTCTTCAGCGCTCTGGGGGCGGAGGACGAGGCCCGGGACTGGGCCGAGTCCGAGGCCGAGGAAGGACTGCCGCAGCTCGCCCGCTACCGGCTCCTGCGGACGGTGTGGCAGGACGTCGACGCCTGGGGCACGGCCTCCCGGCAGTGGGTGGACGCCTACCGCGCCGACGGGGCGGCGGCCGACGCCGTCGAACGGGCTCTCGCGGCCGGGCTGACCCCCGAGGACCTCGGCGCGCTGGCCCGCGAGGTCGCCCGGGAGACCGCCTTCGGGGTGCTGTACGCCCTGGCGGACCCGGCGGACGGGTCGCTCCCCGCGGAGGTCGAGGAGCAGCTGCCCGGCTGGCGGCTTGCGGAGCTGGACTCGTCCGGCGAACCGACCGGCCGCCATCTCGACGCCCTCCACGAGGACTTCACGGGACTCGAACCGAAGGGGGCCGTGCCGTGACCGGCATCCTGGAAGCGCACCCGGCACGGCCGCTCTCCTCGCCGTAGGTTCCTCCGCCTCCTCGGGAGACGGAGGTCCCTGCTGGAGAATCGTTTGATCACACAGGTATCGTGGCCGCGCTCGAAGCGACGCTTAGTCAGTACACGGGGTGTGGATCATGTCGTTCGAAGAGGAACGAGGCGCGCTGAAGGCCGCCGCGATGGACAGGAAGTGGCTGCCGTTGGCCATCACGCTCGGTGTCGCCGGGGTGGCGGTGGTGACGGCGAGTGTCTGGCCCGACGGCGGGGAGAAGCCGCCGCTGCCGCAGAGCCTGTGTCACGGTGCGCTCAGTCGGGAGACGGCGGGGCTGATCGACGACGGCCAGGGTGGGGAGATCAGCACAGACGAGTGGGAGAGCAAGGGCAGGACCACTGACTATGCGGTGTTCAGAGGATGCCGCGTGCTGCGCGCCAACCCGTACGACGACAACGACAACCCTCGCAAGGTTTACAAACTGGTCATTGCGGATACCCGGAGCGATCCGTACAACAAGAAGGGCTCCGCCCCTCTCGGTCCCGGGTTCACCGGCTGGGCGCGCCCGGACTTGGCCGAGGTCACGTTGCCTGCCGGTTGCCCCGCCCGCATGGGCTCGACCGCCCCGTACATCAGGGTGTGGCTCGACGTGCCCTCGCAGGACGAGGAGAAGCTGGCCAGGCTGGAGAGGACGCGGCCCGTCGACGCGGACACCGCGCTGCGCAACAACGCGACCGTGATGCGGGAAGTGGCCGCCAGGCTCGCCAAGCGGTACGACTGCGCGGCCTGACCGTCGGGAGAGACGTAGCCATGAACAAGAAGCACCTGGTCCTGCCCGCCGTGCTCGTCGTCGCGGCAGCGGTCGTCGCGACGGTTCACCTCTGGCCGACGGAGCTCAAGAAGCTGCGGGAGCGGAATCTGTGTCTCGGAATGCTTACGGAGCAGACCGCGGGGTTGCTCCAGGATGGCAAGGGAGGAGCCGTCCAGGTCGAGGAGTTCATCCCGAACAGCTCGGGATCCGCGAACAAGTCGGCGGATCCGATCTTCTCCACCATCTGCTTCGTCAATCGGAAGAACGCCGACGACAAGAGCAGCATGCGGCTCCAGTACACCCTGGACACGAGGTCCACCGATACGCTGAATGACCGCCCGAAGGGCGCCACGCCCGTCAAGGGCGGACTTACGGGCTGGGTGGGCCGGCGGCAGAGCGAGGTCCAACTGCCGGACGGCTGCGCGAAGGAGATGAAGAGGCCCGACGCGCGGTACATCACTGTCACGCTGAAGATCTCACCGGTCACTCTCGTCGGGCGGGACTGGGACTACGCATCCCTGATGAAGGATTCGCGCACGGTGATCCTTGAGGCCGTGGAAAACCTGACCAAGCAGTACGACTGTGCTGCCTGACCGGCGTCCGCCCGGCAAGTGGATGGGGCGGTAGCCGCAACAACCCGACCGTGATGCGGGAAGTGGCCACCAGGCTCGCCGAGCGGCGGTACGACTGCCTTGAGCGTGAGCCTGCTACACCTACTCCGTCCTCGGACTAGGCCGAGTTTGAAATGTGGTGACAACGCCTGGCGTATGCACGTGAGTTGGACGGCAGCTTCGTAGCGGACGGCCAGCATTTCGTAGCGCGTCGCGACTCCTCCGGCCTGTTTGAGGAGCCTGATCCGGCATTCGACTTTGTGTCCGCTCCAGCCGCACCCACTGTTCGTCCGGCAGATCACCACGCGCCATTCCAAGATCGTTTCAGATCTTGATCAACACCTCGGCACGCTTCCTAACCCCGCGTCGGGTTGGTGTGCAGCTTGCGCAGTTCTCGGCTGTTGGGATGGCGGATGGCTACTCCTCCCGCGCCGCCGGACCCGGTGAGCCGGATCAGCGGAGTTCCTGGGAGCCGGTCGGGAGTGGTCTTGTCCTTCAGGCCTCCGACGCCGGGATCCATGCCGCTGGTGTCCGCAGCCCAGCCGTCGGGGATGACGATCGTGACACCAGATGTCTCCCCGTACGCCTCCACTGCGACCTCCGTGAGGCGGCACTCAACCCGGGTGAAGTCGACCTTGACGCCCCCCACGCCTCCGTGAGCGATCACGTGCCCGGGAACCTCCCAGCGCCCGGGGCCTCGAGTCGCGCCGTACACGCCGCCCTTGAGCACCAGCGGCGGCTGGCTCTCCAGGGCTTTCGGCCTGGGCAGGTCGGCGGTCAGGACGGCCAAGTCGGCGTGCGTCTTGGACCTCAGCGCCTGCTCCAGGCGCGAATCCAGCTCATCGAAATCGATGCGCCCCTCGGCTGCCGCATCGCGCAGTTGCTCCACCACTGCTTCCCGGTCGTCGTGAGAGGCGCGGAGCTCTCCTGATCGAGCAGGGCGCGGAGAGGGCTCCGGCGGCTGGGCAGTCATGGCCACAAGAATATGCAGCCGGCGGGCCGGGCGGACTGGGGCTGCGCATCTCGAACACGGGCTAGGCCGCCTCCCCGTACTGGGCCCGGCAGTCACGGCAGTGGCCGGGGTGGGGGGAACGGAAGGCCCGCTCGCAGCCCTCGCAGGTCTGGAAGGGGGTGGCGGACATTCGGCGGGGTGGTGCGAGGTCCTGAGCGCCGGGTAGCGGCGGTGGCAGGAGCACGGTGAGGCGGTGCTTGACGATCTTCGCCGGGTACTTGGGCGGCTGCGGGAGTTCGGTCGTCAGAGCGTGGCGGATCGCGTCGGGGTGCAAGTCGCGCTCCAGCCAGGCGGCGACGCCGGGGATCAGCTCCCCGATCTCCTCCTCGCAGAGCACCAGCTCCGGCGCGTGACGCCGCAGGTCGGCGAGGAGTGCGGAGGCGGTCCGGTGCAGTTCCGGGGTGAGCTCGCGGGGCTGGGGGAGCGGCGGGCGCGGCGGCTTGGGCGCGATGCGTGAAGGCAGGCGGACCGGGGGGTGTGCCTCTTCCGGTACGGGGGTGGGTTCGGGTACGGGTGAGGGCGCGGGCACCACAGGCGTCACCGCCGGGACCGGCGCGGCCGCCACCGGAACCGGCGCGGCCGCCACCGGAACCGGCGCGGCCACCACCGGCATCGGCACCGGCGCGGCCGCCACCGCCACCGGCATCGGCACGGCCACCACCGGCATCACCGGCACCACCGGCATCACCACCGCCACCGGCGCGGCCACCACCGCCACCGTCCCGCCCCGCAGCACCGCCCCCGGCTGGTTGCAGAACACCGTGCGGGTGACCATCCGGCCGCTCCCCAGCCGCACGCGCGTCCGGCGCAGGTAGCCGTGGGTCTCCAGCTCGCGCAGGGCCGAGGCGATCGTCGTCTCGCCCTCGGTGAAGCGGGCCGTGAGGGCCTTGATGCCGACCTTGGACCCGGCGGGCAGCGACTGGATGTGTACGCCGATCCCGATCGCGGTGAGCGACAACTCGGCGTGCTGGGCGAGGTGGTTGCCGACGATCGCGAAGCGGCTGGTGTGCGGGATCGCGACGTGGATCACGCCGGAGGGTGGGAGAGGCCCGGGAACTGCCGCCAGGGCGCGGTTGAGGGCGATATCGTACGGGGTATCCATCGGGAAGGTCCTTTTCTTCCTTGGTGGCTAGGTCCTCGCTCGGGATTGCCGTCCCGGCGGGGGCCGTCTCATGTCTGGGGTGCTGGTCAGCGTGAGCATATGCCTGCCAACCCGTCCGAAATCCAGCTCAGTTGGTGAATTTCACCCCTGTGGGTGACTGGCCTTCCCCGCAGCTGACCGCCGGGATCAGGCGGGGTGGGGTGGGGTAATTTTCCTTGGTTCTTTAGGTACTTGATGTCGCGGTCCACCGGGTCGCGGTCGGCCACGACCCGGTGCGGACGCACCGGGTCGTGACGCCCCACGACCCGGTGCGAACAGCGATTTCGGGTGGATTTCCGGGGATCCGCCCCTCGTCCCGGCCCGCCGTCCCCGCGCTGCGCGCCATGGCTGATGGGCGGCGGAGCGCGCTCGTCGGCGTCGGTGGCGCGATCGGCGAGGCAGAGGCCCTTTGTGGCGGAAACCCTGACACCGAGGGCCCCCTTCGGCACACTGGGTGCATGGACGGTCACCCGGAGAAGTCGCCCCATCACCTCACGATCAACGTCACCCGCCGCGACGATCCGGTCTCCGAGGTCACCGAGGTGGACGCGTTCGCCTCGGTCCGCAAGTACCCCAACATCGTCGTCCGGGGACCGCTGTTCGGGCTCGCCGAGCAGCGGCGCGGGGACCGGCCGCGTTGGCGGCTGCTGGGCGAACTGGACACCGGATTCGCCCAGATGGCCCGGGACGAGCTGAACTCGCACCTCTGGTTCAAGGCCAAGGACGCCACCGAGGACCGGGCCGTGCGGCGGTCGCTGCTGGCGGCCGTGGCCCGGCTGGAGACCGAGACGGTCAACGAGGTGACGGCGGACGGGGTCCGCTACCGCGTCGTGCGGGCCGACGAGTTCACCCGGATCGGCGGCGGGCGCCTGGAGCCGCCCCGGGCCACCGACCCGGACGACGACGGCTGGGACCTGGACGCGGTCGAGCCCTCCCGTACCAAGGGCTTCGTGGTCGACCACGCGGCCGCCGTCGGGCTGACCGAGGGGATCGACCGGGTCGGGCTGCTACAGCTCTCCTACACCGCGGACCGCTTCCCCGAGGACGTACGGGCGGACTCCCGGCGGGCGTTGACCACCCACCCGGGGGTCGTGCTCCTCCCGACGACGTTCCGGGTGGTGGAGCGGAAGGAGTTGTCCTGGTCGATGGTGACCGGGCAGTACTCGACCCCGCAGGGCGCCCGGCGCGCCCTCGTCCACCACCTCACCCGGCCCGTGCCCCAGCTGCCGGATCTCCCGGACATGCCGGAGCTGCCCGCGTGGATGAAGGTGGACGAGAAGGAGGCGGCCGTCCATGCGCGGGCCGCGGCGAAGTTCACCGCACGCCGGCGGGCCAACGAACTCATCGTGCGGGGGCGCCGGTTCGAGGTCGTCCGGGTCGAGCGGGTGATGCGCATCGGGCCGGACGGGCCGGAGCGGCCGCGCCCGTCCGACGTGGACGACTACGGCCCCTCCAAGATCCACCCGACCATGGACGAGCACGGCGTCGTCACCTACGGCGCCTAGGCGAAGAGCGGCGGGGGCCCGCCGGGCGACGTACCGCCCGGCGGGCCCCCGGGCCCGGATCGCCTCAACCAGCCGCGCCCAAGCCTCAGTCGCCGGTGACCGTGACCTTCTCGTCGTTGTTCAGCTGCTGCACCAGCTGCTTCACCTTGGCCTTGTCCCAGACCAGGTTGGAGCCGGTGCTGCCCGAGATCGGGATGTTCATCGACGTGCCCTCGCCGCCCGTGACGCCCTTCATCGCGAAGAACATGTTGCCCAGCGCCCAGAGCGACATGTCCTTGTCGACGATCAGCGTGTCCAGGCCCGCGCCCATCGTCGGGTACAGCTTGAACGGGTTGATGATCGTGGACGGGGTCGCCGTCTGGCTCGCCAGCGCCGCGAGGAACTTCTGCTGGTTCTTCGTACGGTCCAGGTCGCTGCCCGCGAACGCGTAGCGGGTCCGGACGAAGGCCAGGGACTGCTCGCCGTTCAGCGTCTGCTTGCCGGCCTGGAAGTCGGCCCCCGACTTCTTGTCCTTGAAGGCCTTGGGGATGTCCAGCTCGACCCCGCCGATCGCGTCCACGATCTTCGCGAACCCGCCGAAGCCGATCTCGACGTAGTGGTCGATGTGCAGACCGGTGTTGAACTCCACGGTCCGCACCAGCAGCTCGGGGCCGTCCTCGGCATAGGCGGCGTTCAGCTTCACCTGCCGGCCGGTGCCCTGGAACATCTTCCCGGACTCGGACCCCTTGAAGGAGGGGATCTCGACGTTGGAGTCGCGCGGCAGCGAGATCAGCGTCGGGCCGTTGGAGCCGTCGTGCAGGATCATCATCGAGTCGGTCCGCTTGCCCTCGGCGGAACCGGTGCGCAGCCGCTTCTTCTCCTCGGCCGACATGCCCTCACGGCTGTCGGACCCGACGATCAGGTAGTTCGTGCCGTCGCCGGACTTCGGGCGCTCGATGACCTTCGCGAGGTCGACCTCGCGCTTCAGCTTCGAGTCCGCCCAGAAGTACGTGGAGATCGAGACCGCGAGCACCACGACCACCAGGGTCAGTGCGCCGATCTTGATCCGGCGGCGCCAGTCCGGGGCCGGGCGGCCCTGGACGTAACCCCCGTCACCGCCGCCGCCCCGGCCACCGCCGCCCCGGCCGTCGGAGCCGCCGCCGCCCGAGCCGTAGACCTGGCCCGTGTTGTAGCCGCTGTCGTACCCGGGGTCGGGGCGGTTGCCGTAGCCGCCGTCCTGGAACTGGTCGTCGTACCCCTGGCTCTGCGGCGGCACCTGCGGCCTCTGCGGCGGGGCCGGGCGGCGCTGGATGTGCGGCATCGCCCGCGCGCTCTCGGGCTGAGGGCTGGCACTGCCCCGCCCGTAGCGCTCGCTGCGGTCGCCGGTCCGTCGATCGGGCCAATCGTTCATCCGACCAGTGTGCCGTCCCGGCCCACGGCTATTACAGGGTGTAAGGGAAATCGCACCAGGGCTGTTGCGAACCTGATGCATTCTGCGGGATCCATGACCCCGCATAAGGTGGACTGTATGACAGATCAGGCCACCCGCTCGGAGGGCGAGATTCCGGGCAAGCCGACCGCGGCGTCCCGGACCACCCTCAGCCACATCATGACCGGCAGCGACACGAACCTCCTCGGCACGGTGCACGGTGGCGTGATCATGAAACTGGTCGACGACGCCGCGGGTGCGGTGGCCGGCCGGCACTCCGGCGGGCCCGCCGTGACCGCCTCGATGGACGAGATGGTCTTCCTGGAGCCGGTCAGGGTCGGTGACCTCGTTCACGTACGCGCCCAGGTGAACTGGACCGGCCGCTCGTCGATGGAGGTCGGCGTCCGGGTGATGGCCGAGCGCTGGAACGAGTCGACCCCCGCCCAGCAGGTCGGCAGCGCCTATCTGGTCTTCGCCGCCGTGGACGGGGACGGCAAGCCGCGCCGCGTACCGCCGGTGGTCCCCGAGACCGAGCGCGACAACCGGCGCTACCAGGAGGCGCAGATCCGGCGCACCCACCGGCTCGCCCGCCGCCGCGCGATCAAGGAGCTGCGCGAGAAGCGCGCCGCCGACGGCATCGACGACTGAGCACCCGTAAGCCGGCCCCGGTGACGACTGAGCACCCGTAAGCCGGCCCCGTAGTCCCGTACGGTCGCCGGGGCACGGCACGTCCGTACGGTCACCGGGTCACGGGCACACCACCTCGTCGCCCGTCACCGTGGAGAACTCGCCCGTCTGCCGGCTCTCCGCCTTCACCCGCTGCACCTTCGCGAAGTCCGAGCCGACCGTCACCTTCATCAGCGCGCCCTGCCCCTTCACCGCCTTCAGCTCGCTCCCGGGCAGGGCGGTGGCCAGGGACTTCGCCGACCGGTCCCAGCGCGGGTCGTACTCCACGAGCGTCCGCTTGAGGTTGCGTACCTCTCCGTTGAGCGGGGCCTCGGCCGTGGTGAACCCGGTGGCGCGCAGCGCCGCGTCCACGGTCCGGCCGAGGCCGTCCTTCGGGGTCCCGTTGTAGACCTGCACCCGGACCTCCTTCGGCGCCACGTCCACGAGCGTGGCCGGCGGCTGCTTCGGACCGGCCGCGGGCTTCGGCTTCGCCGGCGCCAGCGGCTTGTCCTCGCGCAGTGCCTGGAACAGCTTCTTCGACTTTTTCGCGTCCCACTGCACCGTCGAGCCGATGCCCTTGACCGCGAAGCTGGGGTTGCCGACGGGCACGGAGGCGAACTCCGACGAGGCCGGGCCGAACCCCTTCATCGCCTTGCCGAGCGCCAGCATCTGCTCCGTACCGAAGCCCTTGTCGGCCCGGACCGAGCCGAGCGCCGAGGCGGAGACCTGCTGGAACTTCACCGGGTTCAGCAGCACCCCGCTGCTCGTCGCCTGCTTGATCAGCGCCGCCATGAACTTCTGCTGGCGCTCCATCCGGCCCAGGTCGGCGGCCACGTCCACATGGCGCGAGCGCACGTACTGGAGCGCCTGGCCGCCGTCCAGCTCATGGGTGCCGGCGGGCAGGTTCAGACCGGTGTACGAGTCCTTCATCGGCCGCGCCGTGCAGATCTTCACCCCGCCCACCGCGTCCACCGTCTTCATGAAGCTGGTGAAGTCGACCTCCAGATAGTGGTCGACCTTGACGCCGGTCATGTTCTCGACCGTCCGCACGGTCAGCGTCGGCCCGCCCTCCGCGTACGCGGCGTTCAGCTTCACCGGGTGGCTCTCGTGGTGCTTGCCCGTGGTGCGGTCGGTGTGGGCGGGCATTTCGGCGTAGCTGTCCCGGGGGAGGCTGACCACGCTCGCCCGCTGCCGGTCGGCCGACAGATGGACCAGCATGATCGTGTCGGTGCAGTGGCAGGGTGCGCCGCCGAGCTTGTACTTCTTCTTCTCGGCCTTGGTGATCGTGTCCCGGCCGTCGGTGCCGACGAGCAGCAGATTCGTGCCGTGGCCACCCTGGGGGCGGTTCTTCATGTCCTTGAACGGATCGACCCGGCCGATCCCGCCCTCCAGACTGCTCACCACGGCGTGACCGATCCCGCCGGCCCCCAGAACCAGCACGGACAGGCCGGTGGCCACCCGCATGCCCCAGCGCGGCCGCTCGTCCTGCTTGCGGGGGCGGACCGGCCGGGTGCCCCGGGGCGGAGAGCGTCGCGGGGGAGTGGGGCGGGGACGGGGCGGGCGTTGCGGGCGTTGCGGCGTGGGCACGGGGGGAGACACCTCCGGGGTGCAAGGGAGACACCTCTGCGGTGCAAGGGGACCAATCGCACGGTAGGCCCATACGATCTCCGCCCCGGCCCACGACCCGGCGGCGCGCACCGGTGTCCCCCATTCGCGGTAACGTGGCGGCCGAATAACGCCGCCTCCTGGGGTGCGAACCCCCGGCGCCCCCGAGGACCACCCGAGGACCACATGTCTGCCGCGCAGTACCCCGCCGTCTCCGTGATCATGCCGGTGCTCAACGAGGAACGCCATCTCAGGAACTCGGTCCGGCACATCCTGGAGCAGGAGTACGCCGGTGAGATGGAGGTCGTGATCGCGCTCGGCCCCTCCGCCGACCGGACGGACGAGATCGCCGCCGAACTGGTCGCCGAGGACCCCCGGGTCCACACCGTGCCCAACCCCACCGGCCGCACCCCCGCCGCCCTCAACGCGGCGATCAAGGCCTCCCGCCACCCCGTCGTCGTACGGGTCGACGGCCACGGCATGCTCTCGCCGAACTACATCGCGACCGCGGTGCGCCTCCTGGAGGAGACCGGTGCGCAGAACGTCGGCGGCATCATGCACGCCGAGGGCGAGAACGCCTGGGAGGACGCCGTCGCCGCCGCGATGACCTCGAAGATCGGCGTCGGCAACGCGGCCTTCCACACCGGCGGCCAGGCCGGCCCGGCCGAGACCGTCTACCTGGGCGTCTTCCGCCGCGAGGCGCTGGAGCGGGCGGGGGGCTACAACGTCGAGTTCATCCGCGCCCAGGACTGGGAGCTGAACTTCCGCATCCGCGAGGCCGGCGGGCTGATCTGGTTCTCGCCCGAGCTGAAGGTCCAGTACCGCCCGCGCCCCACCGTGAAGGCGCTCGCCAAGCAGTACAAGGACTACGGCCGCTGGCGTCACGTCGTCGCCCGCTACCACTCCGGCTCGATCAACCTCCGCTACCTGGCCCCGCCGATCGCCGTCTGCGCCATCGCGGCGGGCCTGGTCCTGGGCGCGGCCGTCACCCCCTGGGCGCTGGTCGTCCCGGGCGGTTACGTGGCCGCGATCGTCGCCGGTTCGCTGCCCGCGGGCAGGGGCCTCTCGCTGAAGGCCCGCGCACAGATCCCGGTGGCCCTGGCGACCATGCACATGTGCTGGGGCTTCGGCTTCCTCACCAGCCCCCGGTCCCTGGCGAAGCGGGTCATCGCGAGCCGCCGCCCGGCGATGACCGGCAGCACCGAGACCGTCTGACCCGAAGCGCGCGGGACCTACCGACGCCCAGCGCGTCGGACGTACGGACCTCAAGCGCGTTGGACGTACGGACCCGAAGCGTGCCGGACGTACGTACGCGAAGGGCCCCACCGCTCGGCGGTGGGGCCCTTCGTCGTGCGCGCGGTCTCAGATCACCAGGTGTAGTTCGGGTTGACCTTCATGCAGGCGTCCTCCTCGCCGTTGAGGGCGCCCGCCGACTCCGGGGTCTTCTCCGTGCCCTTGGACACGGGGTAGGTCCCGTCCTCGCGCCAGTCGGCGCCCACGGCGAGCGAGACCCCCGACACATCGGTGGACTTCTTCACCTGCGACAGCGGAACCCCGAGCGCCTTGGCGACCGCCTGTGCGTCGCCCTCCAGGTCCGCGCTCGGATACAGGACCGCCGTCCGGGCCGTCCCGGTCACGTTGTCCGGGTCGACGGCGGTCTTCGCGAAGCCCGCGTTCTTCAGCTCGTCCGCCACGTCACCGGCGCGCCCCGAGGCCGGCCCGAGCGCGTCGGTGGCGGTTCCGTTCCGCACGGTGACCGCGATCTCGCCGACCGGCGCCGACGGGTCCTTGGTGACCTGCTGCTTCTTCCGCTTGGAGGCCTTGCCGTCCAGCGGCACATCGTCGCGGACCATCCGGAACAGCTGCTCGGCGTCGCCCGCCTTCGGGTAGACCCGGCCGTTGTTCGCACCGGTGCCGTACACGTTGGGCATCGTCGACATCGTGATGCGCTTCGTGGGGACCTTCTTGAACTCCTCGGCCAGGTCGTAGAGCTTCTTGACCGTGTCGAGGCCCTTGTCGACCGTCAGCGCCTTGGTGGCCGCCTCCGCGAGGTTCATCAGCTTCGCCGGATCGCTGAGCTTGGTGCCCTTGCGCAGCTGACGCACCATCGAGTTCATGTACTGGTGCTGGGCCTTGGCCCGCCCGAGGTCGGTGTTGTCCTCGAAGCCGTAGCGGGTGCGCAGCCACTGGAGGGCCTGCTCGCCCTGGACGTAGGTGGTGCCCTTCTCCAGCTTCAGGCCGGAGCCCTTGCCGTCCCGGCCGCGGGAGTTGATGTTGGCGTCGACACAGACGGGCACGCCGCCGATCGCGTCGGCCATCGAGACCACACCGGCGAAGTCGATCATCATGAAGTGGTCGATCCTGATGCCGGTCAGCTCGTACCAGGTGGCCACCGTGCACCCGGGACCACCGCGGCCCAGGCTCTCGTTGGTCTGTACGTCCGCGGTGCTGGCCGGGAAGACCTCGCCGTCCGGGGCCGTGCACTTGGGCATCTTCAGCATGGTGTCGCGCGGCATGCTGATCACGGAGAGGTTGCTGCGGTCCGCCGAGATGTGGAGCAGCATCTGCACATCGGCCAGCGGCGGTGCGCCGAAGGTCTCCTTCGCGCCGCCCAGCTTCTGGTTCGCCTTGGAGTCCCGGGCGTCGGAACCGATGAGCAGGATGTTGAGCGGGGTCTGCCCGGCGGCGTTGGCCTTGTGATCGGCCATCTGCTTGTCGCCGAGGGTCAGATCCTCTTTCTTGATGTTGCTGTTGAGGTACTCGTAGTAGAGATAGCCGGCGCCGCCGACGGCGAGTATGAGCAGGGCGAGCACGGAGGCACTCCAGCGCAGTACGCGCCGCTTGCCGCTCTTGGGCGCCCGGCGGCTGCTGCGCCCGCGGGGACCGCCCTCGCTGCCGTGTCGGCCCTTCGCCGCCCGCCGGCCGCCCTCGCCGCCGGACTCCTTCGAGCGCGCGGCACGGGCCCCGGAACGGCCACCGGCGTTGTCCCCGTCACCGCCCCCCGGCCCGTCACCGCCCCCCTCGTACGGGCTCCCGTCCCGCCCCGGCCGATCGGCGCGGCGGACGCGTGATCGCGTCCCCTCCCCAGGCGTGCTGCTCCGTCCCACCGGACCCCCCATGCTGTTCACATTTCCGCTGTGGCGCGGTGACCCGGTGTCACTTGGCGCATACCGCCTTGTCGGCGCTTGCCTTCTCGATGTCCGTCGGCACCTTCGCCGGTCCGGTGATGAGCTGGCCCGCGCCCTTGAAGTCCCCGCCCAGCGTGAGCACCATCGCCTCGAGTCCTTCGGCGTCGGCGGTGCCCTGCTTCATGGCCGTCGCGGGCAGCCCCATCATCGCGGCGAGCGCCCGAGCCTGATCGGCCTGGTTCGGCGCGTACTCCAGCGTCGTCTTCTTGATCTTCTCGGGTGCGTTGGCCTTGTTGGTGGACTTCAGCACCCCCTGCTCGTTCTGGAGCCAGGTGACGGTCGAACCCGCCGCGCCGGGGATCTCACCGCCGTTGAGGACGTCCACGCGTACGTCGGCGGCCTCGGCCTTCGGGCCCTTGAGCAGGGCCGCCTGCTTGCCCTTGGCGGCCTTCTCCTTCTGCTTCACCTCGGTCAGCGAGGTGTCGGAGCGCATCATCGCGAAGAGCTGCTCACCCTTCACCGGGTCCACGACCACGGTGATGGGCTTCGGCTCGGCCGGGTTGTCGATGACCGGCATCGTGAGGAAGCTGATGTTCTTCGTGTCGACCTTGCCGATCTCCTGGGCCAGCGTCATCAGCTTCTTCGCGTCGCCGATGCCCGTGTCGACGGTCAGCGCGTTGGTCGCCGCGTCGGCCAGCGTGTACAGCTTCTTCGGGTTGGTCAGGGTGTCGCTCGACTTCATCTCGCGGATCATCGAGGCGAGGAACTGCTGCTGCACCTTGATCCGGTCGAGGTCGCTCTCGTTGCCGAAGCTGTGCCGGGTGCGCAGGAGGGCCAGGGCCTGTTCGCCCTGCACCTCCGATGTGCCCTGGGGGAGCTTCAGATGGGACTTCGGGTCGTCGACCGGCTTGGCCATGCAGACCTCGACACCGCCGACCGCGGTGGTCAGCTCCTTGACCGCGTTGAAGTCGACCATCATGAAGTGGTCGGGCTTGACGCCGGTGATGTTCTCGACCGTCTTCATGGTGCAGCCGGGATTACGGTCGTTCTGGCCGAGGCTGGTGTTGAAGCGTTCGTTCGGGGTGCCGGGGATGACGGTGGAGGTGCCGTCCGACTTCTTCGTCTCGCACTCGGGGATCTCGGTCATCAGGTCGCGCGGGATGCTCATCGCCGTCGCGTTGGTCCGGTCCTCGGAGACGTGGAACAGGATGGTGGTGTCGGCGTGGCCCGCGCTGCCCTTGTCGCCGTACCCCTCGTTGCCCTTGCCGGTGCGCTTGTCGGTGCCGATGATCAGGATGTTCATCGGGCCGTCGCTGAGGACGTTCTTGTTGCCGGCGTCGCCCACGTCGATGGTGTCGATGTTGCCGTTGAGCTTCTGGTAGAGGACGTAGACGCCGAGCGAGGCGCCCACCACGACGAACGCCATCACGCCGCCCGTCCACAGCAGCGCCTTCTTCTTGCGTGACTTCTTGGGCTTGCGCTTCCGGCGGCCGGAAGCGGGCGGTTCCGCGCCGCGCCCGCCGCCCTGGGAGCTCCGGCGGCTGCGCTGGCCGGGCACCTCGCGGCGTGGCTCCTCGGCACCGCCCTCCCGCGCCCCCCGGCGCCCGGAACCCTCACGGGACGAGCCGGTCCGGGTGCCGCCGCGGCGGCCCGCCCCCTCGGCCGTGGCCGTACGCGCCGCACCGGCCGACTCCCCAGCGGAGTGGTCCAGTCGCAGTTCGTAATTACCGGTCTGCGGGTTGAGTACCCACTGGTCGGCGGGGTCGATATCGTCCGCCCGTCCACGACTGTGCGCGTCCACGGTTGCCTGAATCCTCCGTCGGTGCCACGCGAGGCGCCCTCCCCCGACAAGGCGCTCGTTCCTTCGCTCCAGCAGTGCACGACCTGACGGCCGGAAGCACCGGATCGCGTCACACTATCCGGCCGATTCCGCGTCGAGCGACGCGCGTGACACATTGCACGCCCCTTACAACTGGGCATTCTTCCCATTACGCGTCGATTGTGTTCTGTGTCTTGGCAATTGCTTTACTGCTTGCACAGGTCGTCCGCCGCACTCGAACCCGAATAGGTGGGTGTGGGCGTCGGACTTTCGGATCCGGTGCCGTCCGGTTTCCCGTCCTGCTCCCTTTCCCGGTCCTGCCGCGCTTCCTCGAGTTCGTCGGCCGGGACCACGGCGACGGGCCGGTCCTCGCGGAGTTGCCTGAACAGATCACCCGCGTCCGGTTCGACCAGCTCGTCCCGGTTCGGGTCCTGACGGTACGGCTGCCGGGGCACGGTCAGGAACTGCACCTGCTCGGTCGGCACGTTGCGCATCCCGCGCACCAGGTCGTACAGGTCGCGCAGCGAGTCCAGCCCCGGGTCCGTGGTCAGCGACTTGGTCGCCGCGTCCAGCACCGGGTAGAGCCGGGTCGGGTTGAGCAGGACGCCGTTGCTCTGCATCTTGTTGACCAGGGCGCCCAGGAACTGCTGCTGGCGCTCCATGCGTTCGGTGTCGCTGCCGTTGCCGAGGGTCTTGCGCGCCCGTACGTAGCCGAGGGCCTCCTCGCCGTTGAGCGTCTGCCGTCCGGCCGGGAGCTCCAGGTGTGCGTCCTTGTCGTCGATCGGCTCCTTGAGGCAGATCTCGACCCCGTCGACGGCGTCGACCATGTCCTTGAAGCCGTTGAAGTCGACGACCATGTGGTGATCGACGCGGATGCCGGTCATCCGCTCCACGGTGCGGATCGTGCAGGCGGTGCCGCCGAGCTCGAACGCCGCGTTGAACTGGGTGAACTGCTCCCGCGTCTTCTTGTCGTCGGCGGTGCGGCAGCTGGGGATCTCGACCATCAGGTCGCGGGGGAGGGACACGGCCGTCGCGCTCTTCCGGTCCGCCGCGAGGTGCAGCAGGATCGTGGTGTCCGAGCGCTGACTGCCGCCGTCGTCCCGGCCGTACTTGCGGTTGTCCCCGGCCCGGCTGTCGGACCCGATGAGCAGGATGTTCTGGGCGTCCATGACGACCGGCGTCGGCCGTTCCTTCTCGTACGCCTTGAGCTCGGCGGCGGCGCTCGTGTCGGTGGTGATGTTCCCGTCGAGCTTCTTGTAGAGCCACCAGCCCGCCCCTGCGGCGACCAGCACGAGGAACGAGGCGGCGAGCGCGGTCCAGCGCAGCCAATGGCGCTTGCGCGCTGCGACGGTGCCGCCCTTGGGCCGGTCGGCCCAGGTCTGCACGCCGCTGCCGCCTTCGCCCTTCCCGGGCGCGGCGGACTCGGCGTCCTCCGGAGACTCCTGGGCCTCCCCTGCCTCCCCGGCTGCCGGGCTCTCGTTCTCGGAATCGGGGCCCTTGGGATCAGGACCCTCGGAATCGGGGCTCTCCGTCTCGGGGCTCTCCGTCTCGGGACCCTTCGGATCGGGACCCTCGGAATCGGGACCCTCGGGGCCGGGGCCATCGAGGGCGGGGCCTTCGGGGCCGGACTCTTCCTGCGACCTGCCCTGCGGCTTGTCCCCGGCCGGGTGGTCCGGGTCGGACGGCGGGCCAGCACTGTCGGTCACGTCTGCGTCCATCCTTCACGTTCGGCGGCGCGAGGGGCCGCCGGTCGCAGGAGTAGACGGCTGAAACTCGCGCTTGGTTGTGCACGGCCAGGAGAGTGGTCTGTACCGCCCGATCATCTACCCGCTCCGGTGCTGAGTACCGAGGACTCGGCCCGCTGTGGGCCGGACGAGTGCACCTCAGGGCGCTTGTCATACCGCGGTGTTGGTGACCCTCTCGCTCTCGGTCCGCCGGGCGAGGCCGTCCGCGTCGAGCTGCCCGAGGTGCCGGCACAGCACCACGGACGCGCCGGCCGCCAGTGGCGCGAAGAGCCCGGCGCTCAGCCCTTCCCAGGTGTCGTACGTACGCCCGGTGAGCAGCCGGGACCCCGGTACGAGGCCGAGGGCGTCGGCGTCCTCGCGGGCCCGGGAGACGAGCTGCGCACCCGTCAGCCCGGTCCCGCCGACGGCCAGCGCGGGCGCGTCGGCGTCCACCGGCGCGAAGGGCGCGAAGCGGTCGCCCTGGCTCGGCACCTCCACCGCGTAGTCCGAGAACCCGTCGGGCGTCTGCGGGAACCGGCCGCCGAGCGGACGCAGCGCCAGGGCGACCCGCTCGCCGCGGCAGGCCCGCGCACGCTCCAGAGTGTCCGGGCCGCTCACCACGAGATCGGCGGCGGCCGGGTCGCCCTGCACATCGGCGACGACCCCGACGGAGGAACAGGCGAGCAGCCAGACCGCGGACTGCCAGTGCGCGGGAAGCAGCAGGGCGAGCCGGTCGCCGGGCTCCGCGGCGAGGTCCCCCTGCAACAGATTGGCGGTCTTGGCCACCCAATTGGCGAAGGTGGCCACCGACAGTTCGACGCGTTCTCCGGTGGCGTCGTCGTAGAAGGTGACCAGGGGGCGGGCGGGGTCCGCGGCCAGGGCGGATCGCAGCAGGTCGGCGGGGGTGCGGTCGCTGGAGTTCATCCGCGCAAGCGTACGCGGGGACGCTGTGCGGGGCGGGCTGAACGGGTGTCACGTACACCGGTTCGGCAGACGGTACGTCATCTCGGGGCCGAAGTCCGGGTAGCCGGAGTCATGCCGGTATGGAAAGGATCGTGCGTATGCGTGCACTATTGGTCACCTCAGTCGGCGTCACCTGCGCGGCGGCCCTCACCCTGCCGCTCGCCGCCCCCGCCCTGTCCGCCCCGGCCCCGCACTCCGCCTCGGCCCGGCCGCCTTCCCTGTCCCCCGAGTCGCCGGGGGCCGGCCCGCCGTCGGTGCGGGCCGAAGCGACACCCGACGAAGCCGCCCCCGACGAAGCAACCGCCCCCGGCACCGCTCCCGACGAAGCCGCTCCCGACGCGGCGACAGCCCCCGGCGCCGCCCGGTCGCGCACGGGGCAGACCCGCGCCGCCGAGCCGGCGGGCTCGACGCAGTCCCTGGCCCTGGAACCCCTCGCCGCGCCGTCCGACCGGGTCGCGGGCGCGGCGGCAGGCCAGGGGCTGTCCCAGCGGGCCGCCCGCCCGTTCTCCCTGGTGGGCGTGGTCTGGGACGACGCGGAGGCCGAACTCCACGGCACGGTCCAGGTCCGCACCCGGGCGACCGGCGGCACGAGCTGGTCGGACTGGCAGGACGTCGAGACCCACAACGCCGAGCACGCCGCCGATCTCGGCAGCGCCGAGCGGGCGTCCGGCGCGGTGCGCGGGGCGACGGCCCCGCTCTGGGTCGGCGACTCGGACGGCGTGGAGGTGCGCGTACGCCCGGAGGCGGCAGATCCGCAGCACCGGGCCGCGCCCGTACCGCTCCCCGGGGGGCTGCGCCTCGAACTCGTCGACCCCGGCGAGGGCCCCGCGCCCGAGCCCGCGGCGGAGACGGCCCCCGAACCCGCCCGCGCCGCCCCGGTCGGCCGGTCCGCGACCCCCGCGACGTTCGCCGGCAACCCGGCGCCGCCGACGACGACGGCTGCCGTACCGGAGGCGCTCACCGCCGAATCCGCCGCCACCTCGGCCGTCAACGCGGACCTCGCGCCGCTCGGCGCGGCCGTCATCCCCGCGCTGACCAAGGCGGAGACGGAGGAGGAGGCGGCGATCGTCGCGGCCGGGGCGAAGCCGTACATCGGTCCCCGGCCGAAGATCATCACCCGCAAGGGCTGGGGCGCGGACGAGAAGCTCCGCGAGCGCAACTTCGGTTACACCAAGTCCGTCAAGGCGGCCTTCGTGCACCACAGTGCGACCGGGAACAACTACACCTGCAAGCAGGCGCCTTCGGTGCTCCGCAGCATCTACCGCTACCACGTCCAGAGCAGCGGCTGGCGTGACTTCGGCTACAACTTCGCCGTCGACAAGTGCGGAAACATCTACGAGGGCCGGGCCGGCGGCGTGGCGAAGGCCGTGCTGGGCGCCCACACGCTGGGGTTCAACACCAACACCATGGGGGTCGCCGTGCTCGGCACCTACTCCTCCACCAACCCGCCCGCCGCCGCGGTGACCGCCGTCTCCAAACTCACGGCCTGGAAGCTCGGACTGTTCGGGGCCAACCCCAAGGGCAAGGTCACGCTCGTCTCCGGCGGAAGCAACAAGTACAAGAAGGGCAAGAAGGTCAAAATGAACGTCATCTCGGGCCATCGGGATGGGTTCGCAACCGAATGTCCTGGAGCGCGTCTCTACAAGAAGCTCGGCACGGCCCGGACCAGCTCCGCCAAACTGCAGGGCCGCTGACCGGGGCGTATCCGACCGGTCTGCTTAGACTGGCCAGCCACAACCGGGCCAGGCCCCAGCAGGAAAGCAGAGACGGTGCTGTGACAGAGGCAAAAGAAGCGATTCTCCTGGTCGGTGGCAAAGGCACCCGGCTGCGCCCGCTCACGGTGCACACCCCGAAGCCGATGGTTCCGGCGGCGGGGGTCCCCTTCCTCACCCACCAGCTGGCGCGGGCCAGGGCGGCCGGGGTGGAGCACATCGTGCTCGCCACGTCCTACCTGGCCGAGGTCTTCGAGCCGTACTTCGGCGACGGCTCCTCGCTCGGTCTGCACATCGAGTACGTCACCGAGCAGGAGCCGCTCGGCACCGGCGGAGCCATCCGCAACGTCGCGCCGAAGCTGTCCTCGGGACCGGACGAGCCGGTCCTGATCTTCAACGGCGACATCCTGACCGGGCTCGACATCCGGGCCCTGGTCACCTCGCACACCGTCTCCGGGGCGGATGTCTCCCTCCATCTGACCCGGGTCGAGGACCCGCGCGCCTTCGGCCTCGTGCCGACCGACGCGACGGGCCGGGTCACGGCGTTCCTGGAGAAGCCGCAGACGCCGGAAGAGATCGTCACCGACCAGATCAACGCCGGGGCGTACATCTTCCGGCGCTCGGTGATCGACTCCATCCCGGCGGGCCGCCCGGTCTCCGTCGAGCGCGAGACCTTCCCCGGACTGCTCGCCTCCGGCGCCCACCTCCAGGGCATGGTCGACTCCACGTACTGGTTGGACCTCGGCACCCCGCAGGCCTTCGTACGCGGCTCCGCCGACCTCGTCCTCGGCCGCGCCCCGTCCCCGGCGGTCCCCGGCCGCTGCGGCGACCGCCTGGTCCTGGAGACGGCGACGGTGGCCGCCGACGCCAAGCTCACCGGCGGCACGGTGGTCGGCGCCGACGCGGTGATCGGCGCGGGCGCGCGCATAGACGGTTCGACGATCCTGGCCGGCGCGGTCGTCGCGGCCGGCGCGGTCATCACGGACTCGCTGGTCGGGGCCGGGGCCAGCATCGGCGACCGTACGGTGCTGGCGGGCGCGGTGATCGGCGACGGGGCCCAGGTGGGCGCGGACAACGAACTGCGCGACGGCGTCAGGATCTGGTGCGGCGCGGTCCTGCCGGACGCCTCGGTCCGCTTCTCCTCGGACCAGTAGCACCGCACCGGTACCCGTTCTCAAGAGGGACCGCGGGACCAGTAGCGCCGCACCGGTACCCCGTACCCTCAAGAGGGACCGCAGGAGTCCGTACCGACTCCGTGCCCCGTGCCCATCAGCGCGGATCAGCACCAATCGGCACGGATCAGCACCGATCCGCACGGACCAGCACCGGTCCTGATCAGCGCCCGATCCGCACGGATCAGCACTGGTCCTGATCCGCACGGGTCAGCACCGGTCCGCACCCGTCGGTACGCCGGAGGCCCCCGCCAGGCCTCCGCCCCGCCCACGAACACCCGAGGCCCACCCGTGGCAGGACGATTCGCTCCCCGCACCGCGCGAGCGGCGCTGCCGCACCAGGCCGCCGCGCCGCCCGGCAAGGCGGCTACGCCCTCGCACGACGGCCCGCCGCTGACCCGGGAGTGGACCCCACCGGGTCCGCTGGACCTCCGGCTGGTGCTCGGCCCCCTGCGCCGGGGCCCGGCGGACCCGACGTTCAGGATGACCGCGGACGGTACGTTCTGGCGGGCCACCCGCACGCCCGAGGGCCCCGGCACCCTGCGGGTCGCGGCGCGCGGCGACCGGATCGCGGCGGCGGCCTGGGGCCCCGGCGCGGACTGGCTGCTGGCCGGGCTCCCGGCGCTCCTGGGTGCGGACGACGACCCGGACGCGTTCGTTCCGCGCCACCGCCTGCTGGCCCTGACCCGGCACCGCCGCCCAGGCCTGCGGCTGCTGCGCACGGGCCTCGTCGTCGAGTCGCTGATCCCGTCGATCCTGGAGCAGAAGGTCACCACGGACGAGGCGTACCGCGCCTGGCGCCATCTGGTCCGCCGCTTCGGCACCCCGGCCCCGGGGCCCACGGCGGACCTGGGCCTGCACGTGATGCCGGACGCGCGCGGCTGGTCGATGATCCCGTCCTGGGAATGGCACCGGGCGAACGTCGACGCCAAGCGGTCGTCGACGATCCTGCGCGCGGTACGCGTGGCCCGCAGGCTGGAGGAGGCGGCGACGATGAACCTCCCCGAGGCCCGGTCCCGCCTGGAACTGATCCCCGGCGTCGGCCCCTGGACCTCGGCCGAGACCCTTC
Organism: Streptomyces sp. NPDC020884; assembly: GCF_044333935.1. Lineage (NCBI taxonomy): Bacteria > Bacillati > Actinomycetota > Actinomycetes > Kitasatosporales > Streptomycetaceae > Streptomyces > Streptomyces sp. NPDC020884. The sequence continues at coordinate 426,031 of NZ_JBIRRY010000009.1, forward strand.
AGCGCTCGAACGGCGCGGCGGACGCGGTCACGGTGGGCGACCTGCACCTGCCGGGCATCGTGGGCCACGCCCTCGCGGACAACCGGGACGCGGACAACGAGGAGATGCTGGCCCTGCTGACCCCTTACGAGGGCCAACGCCACCGCGCAACCCGCCTGATCCTGCTGTCGGGCCACACCCCGAAACGCCGAGCCCCGAGGATGACACCGGGCAACATCACGAACCTGTAGCCCCTTGAACCTTCCTCATGAGGACAAGGGGTCCTAAATCCAGCCCGTCCGGCGTTTGAGGACAAGGGGTCCGGGGCGGAGCCCCGGTTTCGGGAAGGGGCGGGTAGGGGAAAAGGCCCCGCGCAGCGGCACCCCCCCCAGCCCCCCCCAGCCCCCACCCCTCAGCCCCCCCACCTCACCGCACGGTGAGAAACGCCTCCGCATCCCGAACAGCCCGCTCCCGAGGCACCCCCACCGCATGCCCCACAGCCACCGCCCCCAACGGATCCCAGGACTCCGGCAGCGAGAGCACCTCCCGCACCACCGGCCGGCAGAACATCGTCGAGGACACCCACGCCGACCCCAGCCGCTCACCGGCCAGCGCCACCAGGAAGTTCTGCACACCCGCCCCCGCCGCGACCACGAACATCTCGCGCTCCGCGGTGTCGCGGCGCTCATCCCCGTACGTGTGGGAGCCGTCCATCACCAGGCACGGCACCACCAGATACGGCGCGTTGCGCAGCACATCACCGCGCCGGACCCGCTGGGCGATCGACGCTTCGCTCTTGCCGTCGCGCCGCAGGTCCTCGACCCACGCGTCCCGCATCGCGTCGAGCAACCGGGTCCGCGCCCCGGCCGACTCCAGCAGCACGAACCGCCACGGCGTCGTGTGATGGGGGGCCGGAGCCGTGACGGCGGCGGCCACCGCCCGCCGCACCGCGCCCGGATCCACCGGCTCGTCGGTGAACTCGCGCACCGTACGCCGCAGCGTCACCGCTTCACGGACCGCCTCCGACGTACCGAGCCGGAACATGTCGTCGGCCGCACTCCGTACGAGCGCACGCGCACCGGGTTCGTCCTCTCCGGGGGGAGCCGGGGACACGACATGCGGCAGCCCCCGCACCACGGCGACCGGCAGCCCCTCCGCCTTGCCCTTGACCAGGTCACCGGCCGAGGCCAGCTCGTCCGCCGTGGCCACGACCGTGGCGCTGAGCGGATTGCCGTACGCGTCCGTCCCGCCGCGCAGATCGTCCAGCACCCGCACTCCGGCCGCCCCGATCGCGACGTCGGTCAGTCCGTTGCGCCAGGGCCGCCCGAAGGTGTCCGTGACGACGACGCCGACCTCGACACCGAGGGTGTCCCGCAGCCCGTCCCGGATGGACCGGGCGGAGGCGTCGGGGTCCTCGGGCAGCAGCAGAACGGTCCCGGCCGGGGTGTTGGAGGCGTCGACCCCGGCGGCGGCCATGACCAGGCCCTGCCGGTTCTCCACGATCCGCAGCGCCCCCCGTCGTGCCACGACCCGCACGGTCTCGGAGTCGATCGCCGCCTCCCGGTCCGCGGCCTCGACGATCCGGCCCTCCGCCTTGGAGACGATCTTCGAGGTGACGAGCAGAACGTCCCCGTCGACCAGCCCCGGCTCGGCCCCGGCGATCAGCTTGGCGAGATCGTCACCGGCCCGCACTTCGGGAATCCCGCCCACGGCCCAGACACGAAAGGAAGGCGTGGAAGGCACGGAAGGCACCCCAGCGGAAGCACCGGAACCGCTCACGCCCGGACCTCCTCGGCCAGGTCCAGCGCCTGCCGGGCCATCTCGGCGGTCGTGTCCACGTCCGTCATCATCAGCGGCACCGCCCGGCAGCGGATCCCCGCCGCCTCGACCTCGCCGACCGTGCCGGCGTCCACCGTGTCCACCAGCCACCCGTCCAGCAGCCCCGAACCGTAGTGCTGGGCCACGGCGGCCGCCGTCGACTCGACGCCCACCGCCGCGAGCACCTTGTCCGCCATGCCCCGCACGGGCGCGTCGCCGACGATGGGGGAGAGGCCGACGACCGGCATCCCGGCCTCGGCGATGGCCTCGCGGATCCCGGGGACGGCGAGGATCGTGCCGATGGAGACCACCGGGTTCGACGGCGGGAAGACGATGACGTCGGCGGATCCGATGGCGTCCAGCACCCCGGGGGCCGGCTTGGCCTGTTCGGCCCCGACCGGCACGACCGCCTGCGCCTCGACGGAGGCACGCAGCTTCACCCAGTACTCCTGGAAGTGGATGGCCTTGCTCTCGCCGTCCATCTCGACGGCGACATGCGTCTCGACCCGGTCGTCGGACATGGGGAGCAGCCGCACGCCCGGCTGCCAACGGGCGCAGAGCGCCTCGGTGACCGCGCTCAGCGGATACCCCGCGCCCAGCATCTGCGTACGGACGATATGGGTCGCGAAGTCGCGGTCGCCGAGCCCGAACCACCCGGGGCCAACTCCGTACGCCGCGAGCTCCTCCTTGACCTGGAAGGTCTCGTCGGTCCGCCCCCAGCCCTGCTCCTCGTTGATGCCACCGCCGAGGGTGTACATCACGGTGTCGAGGTCGGGACAGACCTTCAGCCCGAACAGATGGATGTCATCACCCGTGTTGCCGATCACCGTGATGTCCGCGTCGGGCGCGGCCTGCTTGAGGCCGCGCAGAAAGCGGGCACCGCCGATACCACCGGCCAGAACAACAATGCGCATGCACAGCAGTTTGTCAGGCGGGTACGACGTCCACCGTCGTCGGGGCGTTTTGCGTGGCGTGCATCGGCATCTCGGTCAGGCCCGGGTAGTAGATGTGCAGACTGACGGCCGGTTCGAGCGAGTCGTTGACCACTTCGTGGACGTAGCCCGGGGCGAAGGCCCGCTGCCCGCCCGCGCCGAGCGCCCGCGTCCCGTTCTCGGTGTGCTCGGTCAACTCGCCTTCCAGCACCGTCAGCACGCCCGCGGAGAGGCCGTGGTCGTGCCGCCCGCTGCCCTGTCCGGGCACCCAGCTGAGCAGCCACACCTCATAACCCGGGCCGGTGTGGAGCCGGTGGTACCAGCGGGAGGAGGAGTCGTACTGGACGAGTCCGGCCCACTGCGTGCGGTCGGCCGCGATGGAGCGCGCGAGGCCGACGAACTCGGAGACGGTGGAGGGGTGCTCGCGGGCGGGCTGCAGGAGGTGCTGGACCTCAAGGATGTCGCCGGCGATCTGAAGGTCGCTGTCGCTGTTCATGGCTGCGGTGGTTCCTCGGCATGGGGGGTGCACGTGCGGGGGAGTCGCGATAAGCGTCAGCAGCTCGGGAGGAGCTGCGGGAAGTGCGGGGGAGGAGCGAGAAGAAGATGAAGAAGGACGCTCGACCGGACCGGAGACCGGAGAGGCTGGATCAGAGCTGGAGCGCTAGGGCATCAACAGCTGTGACAGCTGGAACAGCAACAGCGGGCCTGGACAGCGCTACGGAACCCACGGACGTGGGTGACGTGCAGGGCTGCGGTCGCTGGCATGAAAGCAAGGAGACCGGCTCGGCCGTCCGCTGTCAACCCAATGCCCGATATGGGGGCAATGTTTCACTCCTTCCGGTCGCCGGATTCGGAGAAAGGTTTATGCACCCATGAGCAGGGACATGTGGCGCATCATCCGCTCCCTCAAACGCGGCTGACGCTCCGTGACCTGACTGTGATCTTGATCGCTTCGGTGATCGAATCGCAACATGAGGGGATCTTCACTCGTCTATCCCGGGAGAGGGGGCGAGCTGTGGGGCCTGTGGCATATGTCAGGTTTTTGCTGATTTGAACACTTTCTGCATACGCTTGGTTCCGCAGAGTGAATCCCTGGGCCAATAGCAGATCCTCGCTTGACTGGCCTGGAGCTACACACTTGTAATTTCACTCGTGTCGTTCAGCCGCAAACGGCTGCATCACGGGACGTAAGAGACAGACGAGGGGCGCACATGACCGAGCTGTTCCAGCAACTGCTGGTCGAGGACGCGGACGAGGAACTCGGCTGGCAGGAGCGCGCACTGTGCGCCCAGACCGATCCCGAGTCCTTCTTTCCCGAAAAGGGCGGATCCACCCGCGAGGCCAAGAAGGTCTGCCTCGCCTGTGAGGTGCGTTCGGAATGCCTTGAGTACGCCCTTTCCAACGACGAACGCTTCGGCATCTGGGGCGGGCTCTCCGAGCGGGAGCGGCGACGCCTCAAGAAGGCCGCCATCTGACGTCCGCCCCGCCCGACGGCCCCACCACCGGCCCCACCGGTGCCACCGGCCGCCGGTCACCGCATCCCGGTCCGGACCGGGCGCATCCCGAACCATCCCCCACCAGGCCGGGGGCATCCCGGCCCCGTTCCGATTCCTGACCAGGCCCGGGTGCCTCGGGTGCCTCGGGTGCCTCCCGGTCCCACCGCGGCCAGGCCCCGCGCGCCGCTTCCCGACCGAGCCCCGCGCCAGCCGGGGCAGCCCCCCGGCCGCATCCCGAACCATCCCCGACCGAACCTCGGCGCATCCCTGACCAGGCCGCAGCGGTACGGCGGGCGCATCCCTGACCAGGCCGCAGCCGTACGGCCGACGCACCCCCGACCATCCCCCCACCCCCATCGCCACCCCCACCCCCACCAAGCCGGTGGAGTTACCGCCCCCCGGTCCCTGGCGCTCCCGGCCGAGCCCCGCGCTCTTCCGGGCCAGGCTCCGGGCGCATCCCCGGCCGGGTCCCGAGCGCATCCCGACCCGCTAGACCTGCGAGCCCACCGCGATCCACCGCGATCCACCGCGAATCCACTCCCGACCCGCTGACCGACCGGCTGACCGGCCCGCACCCGCGCCCGGCCCCCCACCTGCACCCTCCCGCCCCACCGCCCCGACGGCCCGGTTGCCGCCCCTCCCCAAGAGGGCGGCAACCGGGCCGTCGGCAGGTCCACACCCGGTCGCTTGACCCGCTCGGACCCCCGCCACCTGTCCGTACCGTTAGTGTGGGGCCCCGTCCGAGACGCGCCAACGCCCCGCCGGGGCGCGCGTGTACACCGATGCAGCCCCCGGGGACGCCCCCGGACCCGGCCGGAGGGCCCGTACCTCGATGTCCGTGCACAGCCACTCGGCGGCGCCGAACGCGGCCGCCGCCGCCCCAGAGTTCCCCCGGCACGTCGTCACCGCCGTGCTCGTCTCCCACGACGGCGCCCGCTGGCTGCCCGACGTGCTGGCCGGGCTGCTCGGGCAGGAACGCCCCGTACAGAACGTCGTCGCGGCCGACACCGGCAGCGCCGACGACTCGGCCCGGCTGGTCACCGAGGCGCTCGGCGGCGAACGCGTCCTGCACCTCGCACGCCGTACGAGCTTCGGCACGGCCGTCGACGAGGCGGCCCGCACGGCCGGTGTCCTGACCCCGGACGACCTGCCGTACCTCAAGCGCCCCAGCGGCTGGGACCCGGAGGGCCGGACCTGGGTCGACGAGAACTACGACCTTCCCGAGCTGCCGCACGGCGAACCGGTCCAGTGGCTCTGGCTGCTGCACGACGACTGCGCCCCCGAGCCGGACGCGCTCGCCGAGATGCTGCGCGTCGTGGACACCGACCGGCACGCCACGATCGTCGGACCCAAACTGCGCGGCTGGTACGACCGCAAGCAGTTGCTGGAAGTCGGCGTCTCCATCGCCAACAGCGGACGCCGCTGGACGGGTCTGGACCGCCGTGAGCAGGACCAGGGCCAGCACGACCAGGTCCGCACCGTCCTGTCCGTCTCCTCCGCCGGCATGCTCATCCGCCGCGACGTCTACGAGGAGCTCGGCGGCTTCGACCGCAGGCTCCCCCTGATGCGCGACGACGTCGACCTGTGCTGGCGCGCCCACCTCGCCGGGCACCGGGTCCTGATCGCCCCGGACGCCGTCCTGCGGCACGCCGAGGCCTCCGCCCGCGAGCGCCGCCCCATCGACTGCGCCGGCCGCTCGGTCGCCAGCCCGCACCGTGTCGACAAGGCGGGCGCGGCCTACACGATGCTCGTCAACGCCCGCGGCAAGGCCCTGCCCTGGGTCCTGCTCCGGCTCGTCGTCGGCACCCTGCTCCGTACCCTCGCCTACCTGGTCGGCAAGGTGCCGGGCCAGGCCCTCGACGAGGTCACCGGCCTGCTCGGCACCCTCCTGCGCCCCGGCCGCATCCTCGCCGCCCGCCGCAACCGCGGAAAGGGCGTCGTCGACGCCGCCGAGCTGCGCGCACTGTTCCCGCCGCCCGGCGCGACCCTCCGGGCCACCGTCGACCAGGTCGTGGGCAACTTCGGCGGCCGTACGGACGCCGACGCGGGCGGTTCACGGCACGGAGCCGTCGAATCCGGACCCGGCGGCGACGACGCCGACTTCCTCGAAGTCGACCAGTTCGCCCGCCTCAAGCGCATCGGCCGCAAGCCGGGCCCCGTGCTCTTCGCCCTGCTGCTCGTCGTCTCCCTCGTCGCCTGCCGCAACCTGCTCAGCGGCGGCGCACTGGCGGGCGGCGCGCTGCTGCCCGCCCCCGCCGAGGCCGGCGCGCTCTGGGAGCGGTACGCGGACGCCTGGCACACCGTCGGCACCGGCGGCACCCAGACCGCCCCGCCCTACCTCGCCCTGCTCGCCGCCCTGTCGGCCCTGTTCCTCGGCTCGACCGGGCTCGCCATCAGCGTGCTGCTGGTCTGCTCGATCCCGCTGGCCGGGCTCACCGCCTACTTCGCCTCCCGCCCGCTGCTGCCCTCCCGGCTGCTGCGGGCCTGGGCGAGCGTCGCGTACGCCTTCCTGCCCGCCGCGACCGGCGCCCTGGCCACCGGCCGCCTCGGCACCGCCGTCCTCCTCGTCCTGCTCCCGCTGATCGCCCGCGCGGGCGTCGCCGCCCACGGGCTGCGCGTGGACAGCGCGGCGGGGGAGCGCGGCAGCTGGCGCGCCACCTGGGCGTACACGCTGCTGCTGACCGTCACGATGGCGTTCACCCCGATCGTCTGGCCGCTGGCCGTGGCCCTCGGCCTCGGCGTGCTCGTGCTGCGACGCGGCGACATCACGGCGTACGGAATCCGCTTCGTCGCCGCCGTAGGCACCCCGGTGCTGGTCCTCGCCCCCTGGTCGCTGACCCTGCTGACGAGCCCGTCCGCCCTGCTGGCGGAAGCGGGCCTGGACATCGGTACGGGAGAGGCCTCGGGCCTCGACCTGCTCGGCATCAGCCCCGGCGGCCCCGGCGCGGCGGGCGGCATCCTGCTCCTCGGCATCGTGCTGGCCGCGCTGGCCGCCCTGCTGCGCGGGGAGCGGCAGTTCGCCGTCCGCACCGCCTGGGCGGTCGCGCTCGTCGGCTTCCTCTTCGCCGCCATCGCCAACGGATCCACCTGGGCCGGACCGGCCACCCTCGTCTACGGCACCGCCCTGATCGCCGCCGCCCTGGTGGGCGCGGACGGGGCCCGCATCCGGGTCGCCGAGCAGAGCTTCGGCTGGCGCCAGCCGGTCGCCGTGCTGATCGCGCTGGCCGCCGGACTGGCCCCGGCGCTGGCCGCGTTCAGCTGGATGATCGGCGGGGCGGACGGCCCGCTGGAGCGACGCGACCCCGTCCAGGTGCCCGCCTTCGTGGCGGAGGAGAGCAGCACCCGTGACCAGCCCCGCACGCTCGTCCTGGGCGGCACCTCGCCCGCCTCCGTGGCGTACAGCCTGGTCCGCGGCTCGGGCGCCCGCCTGGGCGACGGCGAACTGACCGAGGCGGGCGGCAGCAACAGCCACCTCGACAAGGTCGTCGCCAACCTCGTGGCCGGCTCCGGCGCCGACCAGGGCGGACAGCTCAGCGGCTTCGCGATCCGTTACGTCCTCGTCCGGGACGGAGCGCCGCGCCAGATGAGCCGCGTCCTCGACGCGACCCCCGGCCTCAGCCGCCTCAGCCAGCTCGACGGCAGCGCCCTGTGGCGGGTGGACCGCCAGGTCGCCCGCGTCATGATCACCCCCGCGTCCGGCGAGGGCGAGCACCTTCCGGTCGGCTCGGCGGCCGTCGAGGCCCACTCCGAGATCCCGTCCGGCGAGGCGGGCCGCGTGCTGCGGATCGCCGACGCCGCCGATCCGGGCTGGACTGCGACCCTGAACGGCAAGCCGCTGACCCGTAAGACCGTCGACGGCTGGGCCCAGGGCTTCGAGCTCCCCGCCGACGGCGGCCGCCTCGACCTCACCCACGACGCCCCGATCACGCACACCGCGTGGATCTGGGCGCAGGCCGGGCTCCTGATGGTCCTGGTGGTCATGGCGCTGCCGGGCCGCCGCCGGGAGATCGACGACGACCTGCCCGAGGAGGCGCCCGCCGTCGCCACGGAGCCGGTCGACGGCGAGGGCCGCCGCGCCCGCAGGCTGCGCGCCGCGGCCCAGGCCGAGTCGGCGGCCGCGGCAGAGGGGGCGGACGACGGCCACGGCACGGACGACGGCCACGGCACGGACGGCGGGCCGGACGCCGGCCCGGCCCGGGAGCCCGGCCACCCCGACGACCACGGCCACGACCCGTCGCGGGCCGTGGACCCCGGGGAGTACATCCCGGCGCAACAGTCCGCCGACCCGTACGCCGCGACCCCTCCGGCGCACGACCCGCAGGAGGCCACCGGCGGTTACGCGGCCGTCCCGCAGCCGCAGTACGGCGCGTACGCGCAGTGGGACGGGCAGCAGCAGCCGGACGCCGACTACTACGCGACGTACCAGGCGGACCCCTACACACAGCAACAGCAACAGCAGCAACAACAACAGGGCGCCGACTACCAGGGATACGGCGACCAGAGCGGCGCATACGGCGCGCAGGACCCCTACACGCAGCAGTACAACGACCAGGGCACGTACGGCGGGCAGGCCGCCTACAACGACCAGGGCGCGTACGACGAGTACGGCCAGTACGTCGGCGGCCAGTACCAGCAGCACCAGTACACCGACCCCGCCGCGTACACCGACCCCGCCCAGCAGCCCGCGCCCGATCAGCACCCCAACGAGAGCGGCGACCACGCCGACCCCCCGGCCCCGGGCCAGGCCCCGTGGCCGACCGGTAACGCATCGCGAGGCGAGTCCGAGTGAAGTCCACCCACCTGTCCCTGATCGCGGGCGCCGCCGTCCTGGCCGCCATCACCGGAATCGCCACGGTCACCGCGCCCGGCGCCCCGGCGGACACCGGGGCGAAGGCCGCGGCGCGCCTGCCCGTCGAGCGCTCCGGCCTGGTCTGCCCGGCGCCCAGCAACTCCGACCTCGCGGAGACGCAGTACACCTCGTTCACCCCGGCCGGGAAGGGCGGCGACGACAAGGCCGCCGCCGAGCTGAAGCCGGCCCTGCCGGTCGTGGACGACGAGGACGAGACCGACCCGAAGAAGGTCAAGAAGGCCGAGGAAGCCGCGAAGAAGGCGAAGGCGAAGGCCGACAAGCCGGTCCTGGCCGTGAAGGAGCCCGGCAAGCCGGTCGCCGCCGAGGCGGACGGCGCCGACGCCCCGGCCCTGATCGGCACGGCCACCGGCCGGCTGGCCCCCGGCTGGACCGCCCAGCAGACCACCAAGGTCACCACGGGCGGCGCCAGGGGGCTTCTCGGGGTCACCTGCACCACCCCCGACACGGACTTCTGGTTCCCGGGCGCGAGCACCGCGAAGTCCCACCAGGACTACCTCCACCTCACCAACCCCGAGGACTCCGCCGCCGTCGCCGACATCGAGCTGTACGGCCCCGAGGGCGCGCTCAAGTCCGACGTCGGCGACGGCATCACCGTGCCGGCCCGCTCCAGCGTCGCCCTTCTGCTGTCCACGCTCACCTCCGAGGCCGTCGACCAGCTGACCGCCCACGTCACCACCCGCTCGGGACGGATCGGGGCGGTTGTTATGAGCGCCGACGACAGCGCGGGCAGCGACTGGATCACCGCGTCCGACGACCCCTCCGGCACGCTCGTGCTGCCCGGCATCCCGGCCGACGCCACCTCCGTACAGCTGGTGGCGTTCGCGCCCGGCGAGGACGACGCGGACGTGAAGGTCCAGCTGATGGGGAAGAACGCGACGTTCTCCCCGGCCGGAAACGCCACGCTGCACATCAAGTCCTCGATGACGGCGGCCGTCGACCTCAAGAACGTCACCCGCGACGAGCCGGGCTCCCTGCGCCTGACCCCCGTGCAGAAGAACCGGGCGACGCCGATCGTGGCGGCGCTGCGCGTGGTCCGCGGCAAGGGCGACCAGCAGGAGGTCGCCTACATCCCGGCCACCGGACCGGTCGGCGCACGGGCGAGCGTCCCGGACAACCGGGCCAAGGGCTCGACGCTGTCGCTGACCGCGCCGGGCGCCACGGCCAAGGTGAAGGTCACCGCGTCGGCGGGCAGCGGCGGCGGCGAACCGTCCGTGGAGACGTACACGGTCAAGGCCGGCACGACCCTCGCCGTCACCCCGAAGGCCCCGGCCGGGCTCAAGGGCGCCTACGCGCTGACCGTCGAGACGACCTCGGGCGGCCCGGTCCACGCGTCGCGCTCCCTGGCGTTCACGTCGGGCGGCGTCCAGATGTTCACCGTGCAGACCCTGCCCGACGACGGGGGCACGGTGGAGGTCCCGTCGGCCCGCCAGGACCTCTCGGTCCTGGACGACTGAGAACGCGCCCCGCGGTCCGCCCCCGGAGGGCCCTAGTCCTGCCCGTACCGGGGGTCGACCGACTCGGGGGCCAGCCCCAGAAGCTCGGCGACCTGCTCGACGACGACCTCGTGCACGAGCAGGGCGCGCTCGTCGCGGCTCTTGGTGCGGATCTCGACGGGCCGCCGGTAGACGACGATCTGCGCGGGCCGCCCCTTCTCCGCGGACACGGCGCTGCCGAGCGGAACGATCTCCTCCGGGGTGCCCGGCACATCGAGGACGACGAAGTCGACCTCGGCCAGCTGGGGCCAGCGCCGTTCCAGCCGCTCCACCGAGTCCTGGACCAGATCACGGAAGCTCTCCCCCCGGCTGGCCGACAACGGCACCTGCGGCGGTGCGACCGGCCCGCGCATACCGCGGCCATGGCGGTCACGGCGCCGGGGCCGCGGTTCGAACGGGTGGGGAGGTACGGAGCTGTCCATCACCGACGCAGCGTAACGCTCCGGGGACCGGGCCGATCGGGGAGACGACGCGGCCGGCCGGGTGGGAACGGGAAGAAGACGGAACCGACGGGACCGACGGGACCGACGGGCGCGACGGGCGCGACGGGCGCATCGCGCAACCAACCAACCAACGGACCGACTGACCGGCCAGACAAGGGACACAGCGCACGCACCCGCTTCCGGATGTCCGCAGTTGAACATTTAGGCCAAGGTTGAGCCCCTTTCAGGCCCGTAATCCGATCATCGCCGGCCCACCCGCCGCCGCGATCCACCCCCGCCCGCGACCGGCGCGACCACGGTGCGACAACCGCCTCCCGCCCAGGCGCAGGTCAGAGCAGCAGCCCGGAACGCCGCCGTGCCGCAGGTCACAGGGCGACACGGTGGGGTGAGCCGAGGGAGTGTCGTCGCAGCCCGCTCAAGAGTGCGGTACCGTCCAACATCGTGAGCCCTGTACGTCGCTGTTCGCGCACCGCGTGCGGCCGCCCTGCCGTCGCGACACTGACGTACGTCTATGCCGATTCGACTGCGGTCCTCGGCCCGCTCGCCACCTACGCCGAGCCCCACTGTTACGACCTCTGCGCCGAACACAGTGAGCGGCTTACCGCGCCACGAGGCTGGGAAGTGGTGCGGCTCACCGACGGCTCCGCACCCGCGCACCCCAGCGGTGACGACCTCGAGGCACTGGCCAACGCGGTCCGCGAGGCGGCACGCCCGCAGGACCGGGGCCCGGGAGGCGGGGGCCGGGGACCCTATGCCGCCGACCCGGTGGAAGTGGCCCGCCGGGGTCATCTACGGGTACTGCGCTCACCCGACTCCTGAGGCAGCTTCCTGCGGCCGCTTCCCGAGGCCGAATCCTGAGGCACTGACCGGCCGGGTAGTTTGGGCGGTCCGCAAAGACCCCAGGAGGACCGGCCGTGGTTGCTGATCTGTCGCAGCTCGTGAAGGCGTACGACGTGCGCGGAGTGGTGCCCGACCAGTGGGACGAGTCGCTGGCCGAACTCTTCGGAGCCGCGTTCGTCCAGGTCACGGCCGCCGACGCGATCGTGGTCGGCCACGACATGCGCCCCACGTCACCGAGCCTGTCCGGAGCCTTCGCCCGGGGCGCGGCGGCCCGGGGCGCGGACGTCACGCTGATCGGCCTCTGCTCGACGGACCAGCTGTACTACGCGTCGGGGGCACTGGACCTCCCCGGGGCGATGTTCACGGCCTCGCACAACCCGGCGCAGTACAACGGCATCAAGATGTGCCGGGCGGGGGCTGCCCCGGTCGGTCAGGACACCGGCCTGGCCGAGATCCGCACGCTGGTCGAGCAGTGGTCGGAGGGCGCTCCGCAGCCGCCGGCGGCCGCCACCCCCGGCACGATCGCCGACCGCGACACCCTCACCGACTACGCGGCCCACCTCCTCGGCCTGGTCGACCTCGGGGCGATCAGGCCCCTCAAGGTCGTGGTCGACGCGGGCAACGGCATGGGAGGCCACACGGTCCCCACGGTCTTCGAGGACCTCCCGCTCGACCTCGTCCCCATGTACTTCGAGCTGGACGGCACCTTCCCCAACCACGAGGCCAACCCCCTCGACCCCAAGAACATCGTCGACCTGCAGGCCCGCGTCCTCGCCGAGGGCGCCGATCTCGGCCTCGCCTTCGACGGCGACGCGGACCGCTGCTTCGTCGTCGACGAGCGGGGCGCGGGCGTCTCCCCGTCCGCGATCACGGCCCTGGTAGCCGCCCGCGAGCTGGCCCGCAACGGCGGCGAGGGCATCGTCATCCACAACCTGATCACCTCCTGGTCCGTCCCGGAGGTGGTCCGCGAGAACGGCGGCACCCCGGTCCGCACCCGGGTCGGCCACTCCTTCATCAAGACGGAGATGGCGGAGCACGGCGCGATCTTCGGCGGCGAACACTCGGCGCACTACTACTTCCGCGACTTCTGGAACGCCGATACGGGCATGCTCGCGGCCCTCCACGTACTCGCCGCACTCGGCGGCCAGCAGAAGCCGCTCTCCGAGCTGGTCGCGGAGTACGACCGGTACACCGGCTCCGGCGAGATCAACTCCACCGTCACCGACCAGTCCGCGAGCCTCACCCAGGTCAGGGCGGTCTACGGCACCCGCGAAGGCATCACCTTCGACGACCTGGACGGCCTCACGGTCACGGCCGCCGACTGGTGGTTCAACCTCCGCGCCTCGAACACGGAGCCCCTGCTGCGCCTGAACGTGGAGGCGAGGGACGAGGAGACGATGACGGCGGTACGCGACGAGGTCCTGGGCCTGATCCGCACGGTGTGACAGGCGAGGCCTCAGGCGCCGCCGGCACCGCTTTCCCGGACCTTCGGCAGCCTGACACCCCCGCTCTTTCCAGTCTGGAACCTGCGGTGGCTCTGAGGCCCGCCCTGTCCAGTCCGGAACCTGCGGTGGCTGTGAGGCCCGCTCTTTCCAGTCCCGAACCTTCGGTGGCCTTGAGGCCGGCCCATTCCAGTTCCGAACCTCCTGCGGTCGCTTGAGGCCCGCCCTCTCCAGTCTCGAACCTCGGTGGCTCTGAGGCCCGCCCATTCCAGCCCCGAACCTCCGGCGGCCTGAAGCCCGCCCATTTCAGCCCCTCCGGCGTTTGAGGAGCGGGGTCCGGGGCGGAGCCCCGGTTACGGGAAGGGGCGGGGCGGGGAGAAGCCCGCCGCAGGCGCCCCACCCCCGCGTCCTCCGCCGCAGGCGCCCCGCCCCCCCACGACCTCCGCCCAGGCACCCACCCACCCCCACTCCGCGAGTCCCACGGATCCACCGATCCACCCCTCCCCCCTCCATCCCCCGTTTCCCACCCCCGGGCCAGGCCGCGCCCCCTCCACCCCGGCGGTAGGCTGACGACGCCTGATCCACGCGGATCGGAACTCGCATGCTCGAAGGGACTCACCCCATGGCGCTCGAAGCCGGCCTCCTGGAGATCCTGGCCTGCCCGGCCTGCCACTCCCCGCTCGACGACCGTTCGGCGGCCGACAGCCCCGAGCTGGTCTGCACCGGCGACGACTGCGGCTTGGCCTACCCGGTCCGGGACGGCATCCCGGTCCTGCTCGTCGACGAGGCCCGCCGCCCCGTCTGACCGCGAGCGACGCGTGTGTAGGGGTACGGGCACGGGCACGGCACCGCACGACAGCCGGTCCGCCCGACCGCAGCCGGGCCGGCCGGACCGTTCGGCACCCGGCCCGGCCCAGCGGCCACACCACCGAACCCACCCCACCCCCACCCCCGCTTTCGCAGCCCGCACCCCACCCGGTGATCGGAGGCCCACCGCCATGCTCGACGAGTCCTTGCTCGACGCCCCGGAAGCCCTGGCCCGAGCCGACCGCCGCGATCTGCTGCGCGGCGCCGCCGAGGCCGGAGCCCGGGTCCGTACCGCCGCCCGGCACGCCGCCGAGGCGGGCATCGGCGCCCTGGCCCCCGAGGGCCGCCCCCGCGCCGTCCTCGTCGCGGGCCCCGGCACCGCCGCGTCCGGCGTCGCCGACCTGATCGGCGCACTGGCGGGCGCGGCCGCCCCCGTCGCACGCATCCACCCCACGGGCGTCGCCCCCGCCCCAGGCGCCCTCCGCTGGACCCTGCCCGGCTGGGCCGGATCCGTGGACCTCCTCCTCATCGCGACAGCCGACGGGTCCGAACCGGGCCTCGCCCTGCTCGCCGAGCAGGCCTACCGCCGCGGCTGCACCGTCGTCGCCGTCGCCCCCGTCAGCTCCCCGCTGCGCGAGGCGGTCGACGGGGTGCACGGTCTGGTCGTCCCGATGGCGGCCGCCCCGCACGGTGAGTACGACGCGGAGACCTCCGCCGCCGGCCCCGGCACACTGTGGGCCCTGCTCACGCCGCTGCTGGCGCTCCTGGACCGGGTCGGCCTGGTGACCGCGCCGCCCGAGGACCTGCAGAAGGTGGCGGACCGCCTGGACCGCACCGCGGAACGCTGCGGCCCGACCATCGCCACGTACAGCAACCCGGCCAAGACGCTCGCCGCCGAGCTCGCCGACAGCCTGCCGCTGCTGTGGACGGAGGGCGAGGCCGCAGGCCCGGTGGGACGCCGCTTCGCCGCCGTACTGTCCGAGCTCGCCGGCCGCCCCGCCCTGGCCGCGGCACTGCCCGAGGCGCTGCCCTCGCACGGCACGCTCCTCGCCGGGGACTTCGCGGCGGGCGCGGACCCCGATGACTTCTTCCGCGACCGGGTCGACGAGGGCGAGACGCTGAGAGCCCGGGTCGTCCTGCTCCGGAACCGCCCGACCGGAGGCCTCAGCGCCTACCCGGCGGCCCGGGAACTGGCGCTCGGCCACGACACGCCTGTCAGCGAACTGGAACCGGACGAGGGCAGCGAGTTGGAAGCCGTGGCCGAACTGCTCGCGATCACCGACTTCGCGGCGGTCTACCTGTCGCTGGCCTCGGCCCCGCAGCCCTGACAGAAGAACACGCAGAAGCGCACGAACACCGCAAGAAGCCCACCCACAGAGAATCCCCACACGTCCACAGCCACACCGCTCCACCGCCGCACCGCTCCACCTCACCGCCCCACCACCTCACCGTCCCACCCCCATCCCCTCACCCCCCAGCCACCCCCACGACGCCAGGACCTCACGTAACCCTGATACCCCTGGTGACACACCCACCCCACCCACCCCGCCCCACCCGAGGACGACTTCATGGACCGGCTGTCCAACACCGTGCGCCCCTACGCCTGGGGATCCACCACGGCCATTCCCGCCCTGCTCGGCATCGCGCCCACCGGCGAACCGCAGGCCGAGATGTGGATGGGCGCCCACCCCGGAGCTCCCTCGCGCATCACCCGTATCACCGCGGCCGGTGAGACGGAGCTGGCCCTCACCGAGGCCATCGACGCCGACCCGGAGGGGGAGCTCGGCGCACCCGCGGTCGCCCGGTTCGGCCCCCGCCTCCCCTTCCTCCTGAAGCTCCTCGCCGCCGGCGCCCCCCTCTCCCTCCAGGTCCACCCGAACCTGGACCAGGCCCGCGAGGGTTACGCCGACGAAGAGGCCCGGGGCGTCCCGATCGACGCCCCGCACCGCACCTACAAGGACGCGAACCACAAGCCCGAACTGATCTGCGCTCTCACTCCCTTCGACGGACTGTGCGGCTTCCGCCGGCCCAACGAGGCGGCGGACGCCATGGAGGCGCTGGGAGTCGACTCCCTCAAGCCGTACGTGGACCTCCTCCGCGCCCACCCCGAGGAGGCCGCCCTCCGCGAGGTGCTCACGGCGATCCTCGGTGCCGAGACGACGGAGATGGCCGAGACCGTGACGGAGGCGGCGGCCGCCGCGACCCGTCTCGGCGGCGCCCACGCCCCGTACGCCCGGATCGCCCACCACTTCCCCGGCGACCCCGGGGTGTTGGCCGCGATGCTGCTGAACTACGTACAACTCCAGCCCGGCGAAGCCCTGTTCCTCGGCGCAGGCGTCCCGCACGCCTACCTCGACGGCCTCGGCGTCGAGATCATGGCCAACTCGGACAACGTCCTGCGCTGCGGCCTGACCCCCAAGCACATCGACGTCCCCGAACTCCTGCGGATCGTCCGCTTCGAGGCCACCGAACCCGGCGTGCTGCGCCCGGAGGCGGCCCCGTCGGGCGAGGAGCTCTACGAGACCCCCGCCGGCGAGTTCGCCCTGTCCCGCTACACCCTCGCGGCCGGGGCGGCCCCCACCGAAGTGACCGCCCCGACCCCCCAGATCCTGCTCTGCACGGCGGGCGCGGTCCAGGTCGGCGAACTCGCCCTCGGCCCGGGGGAGTCCGTCTACGTTCCGGCCGGCGAGACGGCCGAGGCAGCGGGAGCGGGAACACTCTTCCGGGCCACCGTGGCGGCCTGACCCACGAACCGTCCCGACGGCTGCAACAATGTGCCGCCTTACCGCGGCGGCACGTGCCGCGCACCGACGAAGGGATACCACGCACTCATGAGCGCGTCAGGCGGAACCAAGGCGATCGTGGCGGCACTCGTCGCCAACCTCTCGATCGCCGTGGCCAAATTCGTAGCGTTCCTCTTCAGTGGTTCCTCGTCGATGCTCGCGGAGAGCGTCCACTCGCTCGCCGACTCGGGCAACCAGGGACTCCTGCTGCTCGGCGGCAAGAAGGCGAAGCGCGAAGCCACTCCCCAGCACCCCTTCGGCTACGGGCGCGAGCGCTACATCTACGCGTTCCTCGTCTCCATCGTCCTCTTCTCGGTCGGTGGCATGTTCGCGGTGTACGAGGGCTACGAGAAGATCAAGCACCCGCACGAGATCGAGGCCTGGTACTGGCCGGTCGGGGTGCTGATCTTCGCGATCATCGCCGAGATCTTCTCCTTCCGTACGGCGATCGTCGAGTCCAACCAGACCCGCGGCGACCGCTCCTGGACCGAGTTCGTCCGCCGGTCCAAGGCGCCCGAGCTGCCGGTCGTGCTGCTGGAGGACCTCGGCGCGCTCGTCGGCCTGGTCCTGGCGCTCGCGGGCGTCGGCCTGGCCCTCGGCACCGGCAACGGCGTCTGGGACGGCATCGGCACCCTCTGCATCGGCATCCTGCTGATCGTCATCGCGATCGTTCTGGCCGTCGAGACGAAGTCCCTCCTGCTCGGCGAGTCCGCCGGCATCGAGGACGTCGAGAAGATCAAGGCGTCCGTGGTGGACGGTGACACCGTCACCGGCATCATCCACATGCGCACCCTCCACCTCGGCCCCGAGGAGCTGCTGGTCGCCGCCAAGATCGCGGTGCGGCACGACGAGACCGCGACCGAGGTCGCCAACGCCATCAACGCCGCCGAGAACCGCATCCGTGAAGCGGTCCCGATCGCCCGGGTCATCTACCTGGAGCCGGACATCTTCAACGCGGACGCCGCCGCGGCCGGAACGAACCCGGGCAAGACGCTCGACGGCCCGCCCGACGCCCCGAGCGACGCCGGCCACTGAGCAGCCCCACCACCCACCACCCTCGACCGGCCCGGTGACCCCTCACACACGCCCCTCGCCAGGAGCGGGCTGGGGCTCACTGGGCCGTTCGGTGTAGATTCGTCTACAGATGACAGACGTCGCTGCTGATGGCGGTCGACCGGCGCGCGAGAGCGAGCCGGGCGAGGGACAGAAGGCCTCCGACGGACTGCACTGCGAACGGCCGGGCACGTGTCAGCCCGCCGCCCCGCGGAGTCAGCCCAGACAGACCACCCTCGACCCATCACGAGGAGCAGCCCGTTATGACGACGGCCACCCACCACCAGGACTTCAAGGTCGCCGACCTCTCCCTCGCCGCTTTCGGGCGCAAGGAGCTCACGCTCGCCGAGCACGAGATGCCCGGCCTGATGTCGATCCGCAAGGAGTACGCCGCCGCTCAGCCGCTGGCCGGCGCCCGGATCACCGGCTCGCTGCACATGACCGTGCAGACGGCCGTGCTCATCGAGACCCTCGTCGCCCTGGGCGCCGAGGTCCGCTGGGCCTCCTGCAACATCTTCTCCACCCAGGACCACGCCGCCGCGGCCATAGCCGTCGGCCCGAACGGCACTCCGGAAGCGCCCGCGGGCGTCCCGGTCTTCGCCTGGAAGGGCGAGACGCTGGAGGAGTACTGGTGGTGCACGGAGCAGGCGCTGACCTGGCCGAACACCCCCACCGGCGGCCCGAACATGATCCTTGACGACGGTGGCGACGCCACCCTCCTCGTCCACAAGGGCGTCGAGTTCGAGAAGGCCGGCGCCGCCCCGGACCCGTCGACCGCGGACAGCGAGGAGTACGCCTACATCCTCACCCTGCTGAACCGCACCCTCGGCGAGGCCCCGCAGAAGTGGACCCAGCTCGCGTCCGAGATCCGCGGTGTCACCGAGGAGACGACGACGGGCGTGCACCGCCTGTACGAGATGCACCGCGAAGGTTCCCTCCTGTTCCCCGCGATCAACGTGAACGACGCGGTGACCAAGTCGAAGTTCGACAACAAGTACGGCTGCCGCCACTCCCTCATCGACGGCATCAACCGCGCCACCGACGTCCTGATCGGCGGCAAGACCGCCGTCGTCCTCGGCTACGGCGACGTGGGCAAGGGCTGCGCGGAGTCCCTGCGCGGCCAGGGCGCCCGGGTGATCATCACGGAGATCGACCCGATCTGCGCGCTCCAGGCAGCGATGGACGGCTACCAGGTGGCCACGCTGGACGACGTCGTGGAGCAGGCGGACATCTTCGTCACCACGACGGGCAACAAGGACATCATCATGGCCACGGACATGGCCCGGATGAAGCACCAGGCGATCGTCGGTAACATCGGCCACTTCGACAACGAGATCGACATGGCCGGCCTCGCGAAGATCGACGGCATCGTCAAGGACGAGGTCAAGCCCCAGGTCCACACCTGGAAGTTCCCCGACGGCAAGGTCCTCATCGTCCTGTCCGAGGGCCGCCTCCTCAACCTGGGCAACGCGACCGGACACCCGTCCTTCGTGATGTCCAACAGCTTCGCTGACCAGACCCTCGCGCAGATCGAGCTGTTCACGAAGCCCGAGGAGTACCCGACCGACGTGTACGTGCTGCCCAAGCACCTGGACGAGAAGGTCGCCCGTCTCCACCTCGACGCCCTGGGCGTCAAGCTCACGACGCTGCGCCCCGAGCAGGCGGCGTACATCGGTGTAGAGGTGGCGGGCCCGTACAAGCCCGACCACTACCGCTACTGATCCGCCTGTCGGCCACTGATCCACCTGCGGCCACTGATCCACACCCGGCGTCCGGGAAGCCGGCTTCCCGGACGCCCCGTGTGGATCAGGACCCTCAGCAGCAGATCCGAGTGCAGGCCCCCGCACCCCCGTGTCGGGGGCCTGCTCCCGTTACCGCCCGCGCACAGCCCGAGGAACCCGAAGGACCCCATGCCCCGCGGCAGGTATTCGCTCCACGACCTTCACGATCACACCCCCCTCGGCGAAGAACACTTCCACTGCGCCCCCGGCCCCTCCGGCTGGCGCTACGTCTCCCAGACCACGTCCCCGTCCGGAGACCACCTCGGCTCCGTCGACCTCGCCCTGGACGAGCTGGGCCGGCCCATCCGCCTCGAACTCCACGCCGCGAGCTGGCAGGTGCGAGGAGCTGCGCTGGAAGGGGTCACTTGGGTCCGGACCGACCCGACCGGCAGCCACGCCACCGAAGGCAACGTCCGTGCCCACACCTTCGCCGGCACATCCCCCGCGTTCCTCGTCGCCCTGACCCGTCTCCTGCGCCTCACCCCCGATTCCCCCACGACCCGCGTCCGCGTGGTCACCTTCACGGACCCGGTCCTGGCGCCCCGGACCTCCGACCAGTCCTGGGCTCTGGTGAACAGTGAAGCGCACGCCACTGACAACGGCCCCCTGATCGTGGACGAATACCAGGTCAGCGCCCTGGACACCGGCGAACAGCACACCGTCCACATCGCCGGTGACGTGGTCCTCGCGGCGCCGGGCATCGAACTCGAACACCTGGAAACACCTCCGTCCCCCCGCGCCTCCACCACCGCGGCCGACGAGGACGCATCACCCGCGTCGGGGCCGGACGCCCTCTAGCCGGGCGGAGCGAACCCGGCCGAGGGAGCATCGCCGCGCCGCTGCTCGTGAGCCCCGCCGATACCGCCCCCCGCCCCGGCGCCTCCGCCGACCCCACCGGCCTCGGCGTACCCCTCGGATCCAGCAGGCGTCGGAGCTCCAAGACTCCAACCGTGCCCGGCAGCCGCACCCGCCGCACCCGGCCCGCCAGCTACACCCGGCCCGGAGGCAACGACCGGCACAACGGGCGCGGTGGCCACTCCCGCTACTCCTGCCACTCCCGCCCCACCCGGTCCGGCAGCCCCTCCCGTAACTCCCGCCCCGGCAGTCCCAGCAGTCCCGCCAGGTCCGGCCGCCCAGGCCCCGGACGCTACGTGCCCCTCGGCCCGAGGCCCGGCGAACACCCGCCGCGCATCCCGTGCCTGCCGCTCATGAACCACCGCGGCCAGGAACGCGGCCGCAGGGACGCCCTGCGGCACGGCCGCTCCTGTCCGTGCGACCAGTTCACCGGCCAGCCGCTCCGCGATCGAACGACCCACGCCGGGATCCAGCTGCTGCATCCGCGTCAGGTACTGACGCATCGCGAGCCAGAGTTCGTCCGGCACCGCCGACAGATCGAGCTGTGCGAACCTGCCGACCAGCCAGGGCGGAGGAGGCGGCACGGCGACGGACCGGCCCGTCGCCGCGACCCGTTCCCGGATCACCAGCGTCCCGGCGAACACATCACCGAGCCGGCGCCCCCGCGCCGACACCAGGGACGCGATGGAGGCCACGGCGCCGAACGTCATGAGGATCTCGACGAGACCCATGGCCCCCCGCACGAGCGCGTGCCGGAACCGGATCGGCCCACCGTCGTCCCGGACCACCCGCAGCCCACAGGCGAGTTTCCCCAGGGAGCGGCCATGGCTCAGCGTCTCCACCGCGACCGGACCGCCGATCAGGATCAACAGGAACGAGGCGACCCCGATCGCCGCGACGGCGGCCTCGTCCAGGGAAACGGAAGCGATGCCCAGCAGGACCGAGACCAGGATGAAAACGGCGAACGTCACCGCCAGATCGATGGCCGAGGCCAGAGCCCGGCTCGGCAGCCGCGCGGGCCTCAACCCCAGAACGACCGCGTCCCCGGTCACCAGCTCACTCATCGGGCCCCACCCTTCGCCGACCTTCTCTGCCCCGGACGGGCCCAGTCTGCCAAGCTGACCGGCAGCGCGCCGCAGTAGTACGGACCCGTACGCCCCCTTGCCTGGAGCAACAGCCGCCCATGGACCTCGACGTCTTCGTCACCGCCCACCGCACGGAGTGGGACCGCCTCGAACATCTCCTGCGCCGCGGGCGCCGCCTCACAGGCGCGGAAGCGGACGAACTCGTCGTCCTCTACCAGCGCACGGCGACCCACCTCTCGCTGATCCAGTCGAGCAGCCCCGACCCTCTGCTCACCGGCCGCCTCACCCAGCTCGTGGCCCGCGCCCGGTCGACGGTGACCGGCGCGCGCAAGGCCTCCTGGCGGGACGCGGCGCGATTCCTCACCGTGGGGTTTCCCGCCGCCGTCTACCGCTCGCGCCATTGGTGGGTTCCCACGGCGGTGCTCTCGACGGCGCTGGCGGCCCTGCTGGGCTGGTGGATCGGCACTCACCCCGAAGTCCAGGCCGCGATCGCCGCCCCGGAAGACCTGCGGGCGATGACCCGGCCGGGCGGGGAGTACGAGACCTACTACTCCAGCCATCCGGCGGCGTCGTTCGCGGCACAGGTGTGGACGAACAACGCTCAGGCCGCGGCCATGTGCCTGGTCCTGGGGGCGTTCCTCTGCATACCGGTGATCTGGATCCTCTTCCTCAACATGCTCAACCTCGGCGTCGGCATAGGCCTGATGTCCTCCGCGGGCCGGCTCGACGTCTTCCTCGGCCTGGTGCTTCCCCACGGTCTGCTCGAACTGACCGCGGTGTTCGTCGCCGCCGGTACGGGACTACGCCTCGGTTGGACCGTGGTCGACCCCGGCCCCCTGTCACGCCGGACCGCTCTCGCCCAGCAGGGCCGGGCCGCACTGGGCATGGCCATCGGCCTGGCCCTGGTCCTGTTCGTCTCCGGCCTCATCGAAGGCTTCGTGACCCCGTCCGGCCTCCCGACCTGGGCCCGGATCACCATCGGCATCGTCGCTGAGCTGGCCTTTCTCGCGTACGTCTACGTCTTGGGCGGCCGCGCGGCGCGTGCCGGCGACACGGGTGACCTCTCGGCGGTCGAACGCAGCGCCGAACTTCCCACCGCAGCCTGACCGCCGATGTGCTTCCACCCCCGCTGAGCTGCTAGTGTCCTCCTCGCCCACAAAAACCGTTGACACGGCAGATGTGGGGAGGTAGATTCAAACGGTTGCCTCGGACTAGACAGGTTCGAGTTGAGCGCGTAGTGTCTACTCCGCTCGTGCAGGAGTTCTTGTTAGCTCCGCCGGGCCACATGATTCTCCTTTCTCAAGTTCACTGGGTCGTTCGTTTTGACCCGTGACTTTCTGATAAAGTCGGATCCGCCGAAAGGCAAGGCCATTCGACAGGCCGCCGGAATTCACTTACGGACCGGAAACGGAACGTAAATGAGTCTGGTAAAGTCGGACTCGCCGGAAAGGGAAAACGCGAAAGCGAAGAACCTGGAAAGCAAAAACTGCTTGACCCGCTTCGGCCGGGAATCGGACGCGAAAGAGTCTGATAGAGTCGGAAACGCAAGAACGAAGGGAAGCGCCCGGAGGGCCCCG
>NZ_JBIRRY010000010.1:0-438692 GCF_044333935.1 Streptomyces sp. NPDC020884
CGGAACTTCGCGACCGCCGCACCGGACGGGGTGAAGCGCAGCTCGGGGTCGTCGACGAGATTGCCGACGACCGTGATGACGGTCTCGCCTGCCATACAGCTTCTCCTTGTGCTTGTGAGAGGCGGTGAGTGGCCGGGTGCGCACAAGAGGCGGCGCACCCGGTCACTCACCGGCCGGGGGTACAACGAATGGTGGTGGGTGCCGTCGTTTTGGGGGAGTTCTCGCGAATCTGTCAGCCCGTCGCGGGTGCGGGTGGCGCAAAGGCTGAGCAACCCGGAAGTTCGGTGCGCGCCCGGGCCAGGATGTAGTCGGCCATCTCCGAGGGCTCATCGCGGAGTTCGAGGATCTCCTGCGCTAGTTGCCGCGCCAGATCCGGTCGGTGCCTGGACAGAGCTTCCAGCAGTCGTGTGCTGATGCCAGCCAGGGTGGTCGCCATGGCCGTGTATGCCAGGAGCTCGAAGTGCGGGTCGGGGCGCTCGCGCTCGGTGCTGGTGCGACGCAGGGCCGCGAGCGCTTGGCCTAGGAGCAGGTCGCGTAGTTCGGTCGTCGGCACAGTGGGCGACCTCCTTCGTTGTCAGCGCGGGACGCAGGCATCGTCGCGTGCAAACCGGACATCCGTCGGGTCGTCCACCCCGGTGCAGGCGGACGACCCGAGGCCAGATAGATCACACCTTGTGGAGAATCTCCGGACGCTGGTCCGCGCGGGCCACGTACCTCTCGCCCAGGATCCGCGGGGGTCGCCCTGACGCGCGGTCGAGCATCTCAGCTCTCCACCCTTGTCCCGGAGGAACCGCCACGCCGTGTGAGGAGACAGCGTCGATGGGCAGTTTCAGCGCGGCTGCCAGTTCACGCCGCTCGGCGGTAGTGATCTCCTTCTCACCGGTGCGCCGCTGCAGAGCAGTGCTGATATGCAGCCATCCGTCGGGCTTGCGCGTCACGGACCAGTGCTTACCGGTCTGCTGGCGAAGTCCGGCGCGAAGTCCTGCCTGTACATCCTTGTCGCGGTCGAGGTGTATTGCGTCGCGCCCGGCAGCGTCCCCGGGGTCAACACTGACTCCGCTCTCGGCCCAGACCTGCGGCGTCTTGACGGGCTTGCCACTCTGCCCGTCGACGGATCCGGCTGCGTAGAGCCATCGGCTGCTCTGCGCTTGGGACAGCTGCCTGGCCCGGGAACGCTCACTGCCGCGCCATGCCTCACGGAGCTCCCGTATCTGCGCGTATGACTTACGGGCGTAGCCCTCCTCAGGGGCGTCCCGGGCGACCTCTTCGGCTGCGGGCTTGGGCGCGGGCAGCGGAGCGCTACGCAGCGGGGAGCCCACCGCGGGGTGGTCTGCGGCGTACCGCTGAGCCATCCCCTTGCCGACAAGCCGGATGTGCCCGCAGGTCCTGTCCTTCTTGAAGGTGCGGCAGTTGCACGCCAGGGTCGCGCCGTCGTCCCGGTCCGTGGACAGCTGGGGCTGCCCGTCCGCGTCGTTCCAGGCAACTGCCTGCCCGGTAACACTCGCGTCGAGGAAGGTTGCTCGTACCTGCGCGGCCGCGACCTTCCCTGCGGAGAGTTCTGAGTCGATGCGGCGAGGGTCGGCGTAGAGCAGTGTTCCCTCGCTGCCGAAGCGCAGTCGGGCGCTGGGCGGAATCGTCGCAACGGCAGGGGGCGTCTGGGCGGGGCGGCCCGCGGCGCGTGCGGCTTGACGTTCCGCCTTGATCCGGGCCCGGCGGGCGGCGTCATCCTGGCCTGCGCGGGAGCCGGAGACCGGGCAGGTGTGCGCTGCGGTCATGGACGCCCACTGTCCGCAGGTCGCACACTGGCGCTGGACTGAAGCCTCGGCCGCCTCCGCGACGTTCTCGAACTGGTAGGCGGTGTTGCCGCCGTTCTTCGCCCAGACCGTTTGGCTGACGTAGCTGGTGAGGGAGGAGGCCGCCATCATCTGCTGGTGCTGGCTCGGCGACATCCGGTAGGCGTAGGTCTTGGCCGGCATGACCTGCCCGTCGCTCTTGCGTGTGTAAGGGCGGGTGGTGACCTCCAGGTAGCCCGTGTCCCGGTTGTACCCGACCTCCTGAATGCGGGCGGACACTGGCACCTTGGCTGTGCGGGAGTGCGGCAGAGCGGCGATGGAGGTCGATACACGGGTGGGGTCGATTCCGGCGTCCAGGAGCTTCTTGTCGATGTCGAGGCTCTTGGAGTGCCAGTCGTCGTACAGGGCGTGGTCAGCTGCGGTAAGCGACGCAGTGTCAGGGTTCTGCTTGCGTAGCACTGCCCGCTGACGGACCTTCTCTTGGATCTTCTCGAGCTCCTGCACATGGCTGGCGAGCTCGTCGAGGAGAGCAGCGTTCGGGCATTCGTCGCGGGCGTGGCCGAACTGACCGCACCCACCGATGCAGCGGATCGCGGCGGATGCGATCTCTGCCTTCTTGTCCTTGTACTGCCCAGCGGCCTGCTGCGCCGAGAACTCGTATCGTCCGTACTCTCCGCGCCACCGCTGAAGCTCCGGGTCGTCTTCCGGCACCTCGCCCACGGCAGCGTTGATCCAGTCGGCTCGCGCCTCCATCTGGGCGTAGTACTGATCGGTCTTGTCCCGAAGCTCGTTCAGTTCGTCGACCCGCGCCGTATTGGGGCACTCATCGGCCACGTGCCCGAACTGCTGGCAGGTGCCGCAACGAACGGTCTCCTGCCGCGTGCTGTCCGCGAGATGGCGCGTGACCTGCTGGTCGTGCTTCAGATGGCGGTCCCGCTCCTCCCTCATCTGAGCCATCTCCTTGTGGGAGTAGCCCGATATGAAGGCCCAGTCGTTGCGGGCGTGCTCGTCCGCCCGGTCCTTCTCCTCCCTGATCTTGGCGTCGATCTCTTGCCACCGGGTCCGGGAGTCGTTCCTCTGCTTGACGAGGGTCTGGTTGGGGCAGGCGGAACGCTCGTGACCGAACTGACCACAGCCGCCCTCGCCGGTGCACTGCACGTTGCCCTTGCCGGGCTCCGCCAGGCGCACTCGCTGCGCCGAGGTGAGTGCAGCGCGGGTGGGCAGCGAGTCCAACTTGGCTCGCCGTTCCTCCTCCATGATCCGCAGCGCATCTCGGGAGACGTTGCTCTGACCGATGTCGGCCTGGTGCCTGGCTGTGAAACCGGAGACGGCGAGCTTGTCGCGCCACTGGTCCGTCAGGGAGATACGGGTGTTCTCCCGCTGTGTCTTCTGCCGGCGGACCAATGCCTTCCAGCGGCCCCTCGCTTCGGCAGCGGAAACGCCCATCGTGCGGGCGTAGACGTCGAAATAGCCATCCTTCGCCTCCTGGTTACGCTGCAGCAGTACGCCCAGGCGCTGCATCGCCGCCAGGTCCTGACCGCGCATCTTGTGCTTGCCTTGCAGTGGCCGGCCGTACTCGTCCTTGCCCGTCCTCAACCGGGATATCTCCTGGTCGATGCGGGTAACCATGCCGGGCTGCCGGTCGCTCTCCCGGTGCTTGTCGGCCGAGGAGATCCGCGGGTCGCCCTCGATCTGCTGCTTGAGCCCGTTCAGGAAGGCCAGCTGCTCCTTCTTCGAAGGAGCGGGAAAGCCCTCGTATTGGTGCCCGAATTCGTGAATACCCGACTGCAGCTCGAAGTCGTCGTAGTCCGTGTAGCCGAGCTGCTTGAGCAGGTGCTTCTGATAGCCGATGACCGCCGAGCGGCCCTTGTTCTCGCGGCAAACCACGTCGTGCCCCTCCAGTGAGTGTCGTCCTGAAGGGGCATCGTGCAATCGGAAGCGGACAGCTCTGCCAGAGCAGCAACCACAGCAGGGTCACCCGCCCTCAGCGCGGAAGTCGCGCCACATGGCGAGGACCGGCGGGGACAGAAGCAACAGGCCGGCGAGGCCCAAGGAAGGCCTGTCGAGGAGAAGACCGAGCCCTGAAGTCACCGACCCCGCCATCGTGACGGCCATCATGACCGTGCGCCGCTTCCGATACTCGTTCCACAGGGCGAAGGCAGCCGTGGGCGGCATCAGATGCATAGTGACGAACGCGACCACCTCACTCACAGCCAGCGAGCCCCTTTCCCCGTGGGCCTGTGCGCAGGCGCCACCAGACGCCAGTACGCCGCACAAGTACGCACGGAGCGTCTCTGGTCAGGCCTCGGCGTCCGCTCCGAGCTCCATGACGGACGTGAAGAGCTCGTCCATGGGCACGTACTCGCGCTCCACCAGAGTGATCACGTCGGCGCGCTCGAGAGAGGACAGGTACGAGAAGGGGTCCAGCGGGTCGAGAAGTACCAGGTTCTCCGGGTGCTCGACCACCACGACGACCATGCGGCCGTCGGGCATCTTGGTCTCCAACCCGGAGGCCGGCTCGTCGACGTCCCCGTCGACGTACTCGCCGCGGTTGATGACGAGGGGGACCGTGGCGGACCACTCGCCAAGCTCCTGCTGCGTCAGGTTACCCAGGTCGTCCTCGGCGGGTGCCTGGAACAGCACCCCAGTGGGCACCTGCCCGGCGGCAGCAGCATCCAGAAGCTCCTGCTCCTCCTCGGTCAGGGCACCCCAGGTGTCTGCTTCCTGGGCATCAGTGTTGATCTGCTGCTGCAGCACTCGACGGGTCTTCGTGGCGTGGGCCGTGCGGGCGTCGAACGCCGCGAGTTCGGCCTGGTCGATCGACTGCTGGTCTCCGGCCGCTATCGCCTGTGCAAGGCTGGCCTCGAGTTCGGCGTAGCCGGGGATGAGCTGGGCGAGGATGTCGGCTGGCCGGTCGGCGAAGACGCGCAGGGACTGTTCGGGGAGGACGGCTTCGAAACTGTGCGGGCGTTCCCGGCCGACGAGGGGCAGGGTGTACCCGTGGCCGGGGGACTTCATGTCGGCCGTGTTGGCCACGACGACGGCAGGCGCCGGCACGGACGGGTCGCACTGCTCAACGCCAAAGTCCGGGGTGGTGATCGGGGTTTCGGGGGCGGTGCTGGTGTTGGTGTTCATGATGTCCTTTTCACTGGTTGATGAGAGTTGCGCAGTCCGTCGGATGACGGGCTGCGGAACGGGTTCCTGGCCTGCGGTGAAACGCGGCTTTCGTAGTGGGGTCGCCTGCCGGAGCGAATCGGCCGTTCCTGTTCAGGCGACCAGAGCGTGTGTCGGGGGTGCGTCAAAGGTTAGGTCGCGGACAGGACAGGTCTCGTCGTTTGCCGTCCGAGCTTCTTCGAGGAGTTCGTGAGCTTGCTGGCTGCTGAGACCGAGACGGCGCAAGCTCTGCGTCCAGTTCAGGCCGGCCTCGCGCAGGAAGTCCATCTCCTCCTGGAGCAGCTGAGCAGTCCAGGCGTTGCCATGGTTCGGTGCCCGGATTCCGTGGGGCTTCGCCTCCGGCAGATCGATGGTCGCTTCGTCCCAGGCGAATGCCGTCGCCCATTGCCTCTTCGTGGCGCGTGCGCGGGTAATTTGCGATGGTCCAGGGCGGCCGCCCAGTTGCTTCCAGGCAGTGAGGATGGCATCGCGCACGGCCGGCGTGCGGGCGCTGGTCAGGAGGAACTCGTGCAGCGTGCGGGCGCAGACACCACCTACCTCGGCGATCGCCTGCATCGTCCAGCCGAGCGCGCGCAGCCCTTGAAGGCGGCGCACAAGTCCGACGTCCGTGACGTGAGCCAGCTGACTGCCTTTCAGCTTCGCCGGTGCCGGCAAAGCTGTGACAGCGAGGACCTTACGAGCGAAAACGCTCCGGACCGTCCTCTGCGGGTCGTTCGCGTGGTGGCTGATGACGGCCTTCAGAGTGGTGGCTGGAACTTCAGCCACCCTGGCGATAAGGGCGATGCTGGCTCGGTCGTAGGAGGACTGAAGGTGTCGCACGTGAACAACTACTTCCGAGGCCTCAGTCTCGCTTCGAAGGTTCGGAGGAGAAGGCACCGTGGTTGTTGTGCCGATGGCGAGGAGACGGCTCGCAGCCTCTGCCTTGATGGTGCGGTCCTTGCCGGCTGCCACGTCGAGCAGGACGCACTTTAGCGTCGAGACGGGTATGCCCGCGGTCCGCGCGATCGCAGCGATAGACGGTCCTGCCTGCTGAGTGGTCAGCGCCCGCACGTGGTGGGCGGCTGCTCGCGCGTCAACCCGAGCGGCTGCGCTTGGTTCCGTCACCGCGGGCCCCGGGGCGTGGCTGCGAGCGTGCGGGTCGGGCACGTTGTACGCCTTCCCTGAGTCGGTGCCGGCGGTGCGCATGAAGCTCCTCGATCGTTCGCGGGGTCAGAGACGGGTTCAGCACGGAGGTTAGGGGATGGGGTGGCCACTGGGGCGGACGCGCGAGAACCAAGGTGTGCGGGACTCGCGCGGGTCGTCATTCTTCGCCTTCCAGCCCCTCTCGGTCAGCGAAGAGGGCGTCCACCAGGCGCCGGGTCGTATCGATCGCCAGCGCGAAGGCGGCGAAGTCCTGCATCGTGTTCCTGAAGTCGTGCATCTCCTGCTGATGGGCCAGGGCCTCCTGGCCGAGGTTCCCCTCCGACAGGATGTCGCCGACGGCCACCACGGCTCCGTGCCCCAAGTCCCAGACGACGGCATTCACCGCGGCGCAGGCGGCTGCCGTCGGGTTCAGCTCTTGCATGACCCAGCCGTAGGCGTGCGGATCGAGCCCGCGCCCACGCAGAGCCTGCGCTATGGACCGAAACATGCCGCCGGTCCCGGCCGTCGGCTCATTGAACACGTGCCCGGGCTCTGGGGTCTCGTCGGTGTCGTCGAGGAGTAGCAGGGCCATGACGTCCGTCATGTCGGGAGGGGTGTGGTACTCGCCGAGCCCTTTGCGTGAACTGTGGTGACGCAGGTGCGTGATGGTCCATGAAAGGAGGTCAATGCCCGATCGGTGGCCCGGGTTGCTGTCACCCGTGTGCTGGAGCACGCCGGAGCGCAGGGCTGCCTGGGTAGCGGCGGAGACGCCTCGCATTTCCTGTTCGCTGAGGTCTTCCTCCGTCCAGCGGAGAATCGCGGCGGCTACGTCCATGAGGTCCGGCCGAGCCAGCCAGACTGCCGCGTAGATCCGGGCATAGTTCTTGACCAGGACGTGGGCAGGTTGCACGGCTATGAGGTTCGCCAGACCACGTGCGTGGGTGGCTCTGGGGGACTTGGCAGGGTGCAGTGACAGTGCGGCGACGACGCCGAGGGGTATGTCGAGCCGGTCGCTGCCGCAGCTGTACCAGGCGTCGGCGACCGCCTCGCCGAAGGCTGCGCCATCACTTCGTCTGGTGGGGAAGTCAGGTGCCTCCGTGCCAGTCCGTTCGGGGCTGTTGGAGTTGTCGCGGTCGGCCGGCTGGTCTGGACCGGATGCAGTGCCCGCGTGTTGCGCGACGGCTTCGGAGAGACGCGTCACGAAGTCTCGGTGGTCCATGGGATGCCGTTCTGCTGGGGGAAGGTGAGCACCCGATTAGGCGCCTGCGGATGGTGCTCTGCCGGATTGTGGCGAGAACGCGGGAGCGTTCATCCGGGCTGCCAGTAGGAGGAGGGCCAGTTCGGCGTGGGGTACAGGGTCGGTGTCCGCTGCTGCTCCGCGATCGCGGCGGCGGCCCGCTGCCGGGCGGAATCGGCAAGGTCCTGCACGCTTCGGAGGCTGTCACCGCAGGACACTGTGACCCTGGGGCCGAGTCTCCAGAGTGCCGCGTTCGCTGAGAGGCACCCGGCCAGTAGTGGGTCTATGTCGTTCATCCACCAGTGGAAGTCTGCTGGGTCTGTGCCTTGGGAGCGCAGGGTCGCAGCAGCGGCGCGGATCATCGTTCCGGTGCCTGCGCAGGGCTCGACGAGGCGGGCTCCGTGGGGGAGAGGTTCGCTGAGCAGGTTGCCGGCCATGTGGTTGGCCACGGTGGAGGGGGTGAAGAACTGGCCGACGGGTTGCCGCTGTGAGTAGCTGCGCATGCGTTGCACGATGAGGCCGAGGACATCTTCCTCTTCGCACCGGGTGACGTCGCTGGCGTATTCGAGCAGTCCGGCCCGGATGAGGACGCGGGCGTAGTCGGCCAGTCCGCGGGTGTCCGTCTCGCTCGGCTGAGCCAGCCATTCGTGCAGGGGCCTTGCAGTGTCGGTGAGGACAGGGTTCTGGGCCCAGCACGTGTTCCAGATTGCCCGCAGGGCATCGGTGATCCCGGCGTCGTTCAGAGGGATGAGCAGGGGCCCGAAGTCGCGGCCGGCTGGTGTGGGCGGAGCCGCTAGCGCGAGGGTGGCGAGTGTGCCGACGGCGATGGGTAGATCGCTGGTCCCTCCGCGGTTCTCTTGCCACCACGCAATAGCGTCTCCCACTATTGCGCGTGCATGCTCGGTTCCGCTTTCGGGGGAGAGCGCTCGGCGTATCGAGGCGGGAGGGATCCCGTAGAAGGTCATGGCTTCGGATCTCCGTACAAGAGGCGGGTAAGGGCCGCGGGGGCGACCTGGCCTGACAGCGCGGGTGCTGGGGCAGCTGACGGTGTTGTGACCGGGAGTTGCGTCGGTAGAAGGGCACGACGAGGCGGCGGTACTTTCGCTCCACCCCGCCCGACGAGGGCGGGGTGCCGCCATTCCGCGCCTGTCCTCGAAGGCGCCGGGGTGGCTGATACCGCTCGACGGACTCGAACACCTGCAGACGAGCGGCAGCGAGGGCTCTACCGCAGAACGACGAGAAGCCCGTTGGTCAACAGGGCCACGGCAGCTGATAGCTCGCGGGCACTGTCCAGGGGCGCCAGCACGTTGGTGACGGTCGGGCGGCCCTGACCAGTGGCAGCGTTCAGCGCATCCTGAACCGTCCGGCGGACCGTCTCTGTGATGCGGATCTGCTCCTCGGTGTGTTCGAGGTCGCCGGCGGTGACGTGCCCGCGACCGCTCAGTCGATTGGTCTTGGTGGCGACGTCGATGGTGGTGAGTGGGTCATCGTGGCGCGCGGGCGCGAGGGCGCATATGTCTACGCGGCCCAGTGCGTCTCGGAAGCGTGGCGGGCAGTGTGTGTGGAGATCTCCCGTGAGTTCAGTGGCAAGGTCGCGAACCGCAGGGAGCCCGTACCGGGTGGCCAGGCGCGTCATGATGCCGAGAGCGTTGTGCAGGTCGCCCTGGCGCAGTGCCTTCAGATAGGCGTCCGTGGTGACGCGGAGGAGGTCCTTGGGAAGGGCGGGGTTGTTCATGGTGTTCTCCTGGTTCAGTTCGTGTTGGACAGATGTTCGTGTTGGACAGATACGCGAGAGAGTGGTGGGGGGAGCGCGGCCTGGAACCGCGCACGGCAGGGCGGGATGGTAGGCCCCGAGTGGGTGATTCCTTGGGCGGCGTGATGAGGTCACAGGTCCGCTGGTTCGGCCTGCGCGATCGACGGGCCAAGGACCCAACGCTGTCGGTCCCGGTTCCACACGCATGCGGTGTAGAGCTGCATGAGGTCTGGCTGAGGCGGGAGGCTGCCTCCCGTGTCCTGGGGGAGCAGGAATCCGTACTCCCAGCACTCCATCTCACCGGGCCAGTGCCCGTGCCATAGGGTCTGACGATCGCAGATGTCTCCCTGGTGGGAGCAGTCCTGAAGCCCGGTCTCGGCGCAGCGTGCGATGTCGCAGGCTTCATCGTGCGGTTGGCCGGGGGCGGCGTCGCAGGTTGGGCATGGAGCGGGTTCGCTGAACATGATTTCTCTCGTTCGGTGGTGTTGGTCGCCTGCGCCAGCGGTCAGGCCTGGGCGTGGGCGGATGCTGCGGTCGTTTGAAGAGGCAGAGTTCGAGCCAGACCCGTCGCCCACGCGGTGAAGGCCTGCGGTGGGCAGAAGGTCGCGTGCGCCATCAAGGCCCACAACTGGGTTGTGTTCACGAGGACCTGCGGGGTCGCGTCCCCGGCGGGCAGTGGGTGCTGGAAGCCGAGGGCCAGTGCAATGTCGCGCACGAACCACTGAACGTCGCCTTCGTGTACCCGCACGCGCAGGTGTGCCGAGTCGTAGACGACGGTGATGGTGCGGCCGCAGCGCCGGTTCCTGAGGCCAGAGGAGAGAGAGCGCCGAGCGCCCTGGATCGCTGAGGGGCGCTGGCTGAACATAGAGGGATGAGGCACCGGCCGGGTGACCTCCGTTGAAGAGGTGCTCTTCTCGGACCGTGCGGGTGGCATCCGAAGCTCCTTCGGTGGACGGGTTGGTCGACTCCGACGGCCGTGCGGCGTCGGGGGAGCTCTGATTAGGGCCTGCGAGCTCCGGATACGTCGCCTCGTGGCGAGAACGGGTGCGCTCCGGGCCAAGGGGCCGCGGCAGGTAAGGCCGGCCGGCGGACAGCCGCTCGAGCGATCTGAACGCGCGGCAGCCCCGGGCCGGGCTCGGCGCGGGGCTGCGTTCCTGGATAGTCGTCGTCGGGATCCGGGTACTGGTCAAATAGCGCGCTGGATGCGTGCGTAGATCACGTCACCAGCGGCCTCATGATCGAAACTGCGGGTCAGGGACAGGTGAGTGAAGATGTAACGGCCTGGGGGCACGTCGACGACGGCGTAGGAATCAAGTCCGTCAGGGGTTCCCCCTCGGCTGATCCAGTGCTCGTAGTCGGCGATGGCGTAGGACCAGACGACCGTATCGATGGGGGCAAGAAGGACGGCTCCAGGCATCGCCGTTTCGTTGCCATCCGCGGATGCCGGGCTTGCGATGAGGTACCTGTCCGGGTCCGTGCGGTACAGCCCAAGCCCGCCAGACCGGGCGGGGCCGAATGCGCAGCCCATGGAGGCCATGCCGTGGACCATATGAGCCTTGCCCAGGTCGGTGTTGTACCTGACGGCTGCCCCGTCGAAGTCGTAGGCGGGCCGTAGGTCGTCAGCAACGATCAGCTTGCCGGAGGGCACACTGACGGTGATCTCGGTCCGGATGCCATCGGGGTAGGGGCAGGGGTCAAGGACATGGACGGCGCCTTCGACAACGCGTCTGGCCGGCTGCTTGGCGCAGGACCGGCAGCCGAGGTCGATGGGGCCGGCGATCGGCGGGCAGCCGTCAACCCAGTAGACCTCGGCTTCGTCGTTCACGAAGACGTGTCCGTTCGTCTCGGTCACGGGCAGGATCTGCGTGCTCATTGGCTGGGCTCCTTCGCTGATTGCGCCGACGACACGGAGGTCCTCTCCGGGCCCGCTTCCTGGCGCGAAGGGGTACCGGGGTGGCTGGGTCACTCGGCCCGCTCAAGGCAGTCGAGCAAGGTCAGGATGTCCCGTGTGGTCAGCCGGATGGGTACCACGCCGTTGCGCAGGATCGAGTACGTCCGGTCTCCAGCGTCGAGAAGGCAGGCAGCCCCGGTCTCCGTGCCATCACTTTCAGTGACAGACCAATCGGCGTCGGCGAGACGAATGACGCGCTCGATAGGCACGAGGCCTCCTTTGTTCAACGGGCAGATGCTGGTGGGCTCATAGAGCCGCAACTCTGTTCATCTGCCCCAGCGGGCGCGAATGCGCGAAGGCATACACGGAGGGGCGGCGTTGGCAGGGAGGGGCGCGCCCCTCCCTGCCAACGCCAGGGTCGTCAAGCCGCAGCTGAGACGATCGTCCCGGTCGTTTCGTCTGGCTGACGAAGGCTGATGACGTGTTGAGCGGTCTCGGTGATCTCCTCACCGTGGGACACGACAAGGGCGGGCCAGCCGAGCTCGGAGAGGCAGGTGAGGACCGCTCGGCGGGTGTCGGCGTCGTGCGCGGCCGTGATCTCATCGGCGATGATCATGCCGGTGGCGTTGCCTCCGGTGACCTGCTCGGTGATGCCCAGGCGGAAGGCGAGCGCGGCGGTGGCCTTCTCGCCGCCGGAGAGAACACGGGCGGGGCGCACGATGCCTTCGGCGGTGTGGACACGTGGAATGAACGCGTCATCGATCTCGAAGCGGACATGCCGGTCGGTGATCTGGGTCAGCACGTCAGTGGCTGCCTGGGACACGACTGCCGTGTACTCCGCCAGAAGGTCCCGACGAAACTGCGCAAGGACCGCAGCAGCCTCGTGGAGGATGTGGGCCTGGTGAAGCTTGTCAGCTTTCGCCCGCATCCTGGACTCAGCGACCTGGTGCGCCTGGGTCAGCATGGTCACCCGTTCGTCGGCGACCCGGAAGCGGGTGTTCGCCTCTGATGCCTCCGCAGACGCCTTGTGGTGCTCGATGCGGGCGGTCTGCAGCTCACCCGTCACCTCGGCCAGCTCTGCTGCCGTGGCGTCGGGGTGCGTGTCTGCAAGCGCCGCCAGGTCGGCGCGAGCTGCTTCCAACTCCGCCTCTGCGGAGGCCAGCTGACTACGCAGACCTTGGGCTTGACGGGCCCGTGCGACCTCCGTGCTGAGCCGCTCGATGGTGTCCCGTCCACTCTGGAGAACCTGCGCATGAGGCGCCGTCGTGTCCAGATCCGGAAGGTGAGTCACCACCGCGCTCACGGCCTCGGCCGCCGCACCTCGCGCCATCTCCGCATGCTGTTGAGCGGCAGCCGCCTCCGCGCGCACCGCGTCCAGACGCGCGGACAGCCGCGTGAACTCCTGGCGCCGAGAGAGCAGCGCGTTGTGGAGCTGAGCCGCTGCCTCCGCCTTCGCCTTCGCGTCCTTGCCGTCCCTGATGCAGCGCTCCCGCTGACGACGCAGTTCAGCGACCAAAGACGGCACGTCCCCCAGCGGCTGAACGCAGGTGGGGCAGCGGGCGGACTCGGCTGCGGTCAGCGCCTGTAGC
This sequence comes from Streptomyces sp. NPDC020884, assembly GCF_044333935.1. Lineage (NCBI taxonomy): Bacteria > Bacillati > Actinomycetota > Actinomycetes > Kitasatosporales > Streptomycetaceae > Streptomyces > Streptomyces sp. NPDC020884. Next base: position 12,560 of record NZ_JBIRRY010000010.1, read on the forward strand.
GCTTGGTCGAGGCGGGTGTACTCGCCTTTGAGCGCACCGCGCCGCTGCTCGTACTTCGTGTGCTGCTGGTGCGCCGATTCGATACGACGGTCGAGTTCAGGGTCAGCGAGCCGGCCAGCCTCGGTTCGAGTCTGTCGCATCCTGACGTCGATTGCGGTGGCGCTCTTCTCGGCGTCGTCGGCCTGTCCAGTCGCTCGCTCGGCCGAGTGGACAGCGTCACGCAAGACGTCCAGCTGCCGAGTGGGGACCTCCGGCATGGGAGTAGCAGGGTCCGCCAGGTGCAGCTCCTGGGCCAGGGACGTCACCCGCTGCTGGCACTGCTGGACCCGCTCATCAGCGCGGGCTCGGGTGATCCGCCCCTCTTCCGCCAGCCGGTGCCGTTGGTGGACGGCTTCGGCCTGTTCCTCGGCACTGCGCACTCGGTCGGCAGCACGGTGCGCAACCTCGGCGAGCTCCTCATGTGTCCCGTAGTCCTCGACCGCCTGCTTCTGGGCGTCGTCGACTGCGTTTCGGGCCTCCTCGGCTTCTTCGGGAGAACCAGGCATGGCGCCCGCCAGCTCCTCGGCGCGCCGGGCTTCGGCGTTCTTCTCGTCCACCTTCTTCGTCAGGACGCCGAGTCCAGTCTGTTCTTCGAACAGACTCTGGACCTGGGCCGGAGTGCCTTCGGCCAGGCCGGTCAGTTCGCCTTGGGCGATGAAGAACGCTCCGCAGTACGCCCGGCCGGTCAGGCCGGTCAGCTCGGTGATCTTCATGGTGAGCTTGGTCGGGGTGATCTGCGGTTCGTCCCGTCCGGGGCCCGTGGCCCCGTTGGTCCACCAGCGGGCGTACGCCTCTTCGCGCACACCGCCGCGGAGACTCCGCTGCCGCAGGCCTCGCAGGGCTGTGTAGTGCTGCCCGTTGAAGAGGAAGTCGACTTCGGCTTCGCACGGTTCGCCGTCAGCTCCGGAGCGGCGCATGTCGGCCTGCTTCAGCCCTCCGGGGACCTCGCCGTACAGGGCCCACACCATCGCGGACAGGAAGGTCGACTTTCCAGAGCCGACCGGCCCGTGCAGGGCCGTGATGCCGGTGTCAGGGATGGTGATCTCGCTGTCCCGGACGGAGCGGATGTTGCGGACGCGTATCCGGGTGGGGGTGATCATGCGGCTGCTCCGTCCGTGGGGCGGGCGTGGACGCGCAGGATGGTGCTGGAGTCGTACCCGGGAGGTGTCTGGATCTGGGGTGCGGCGAAGTGGAGGGTGCGCAGCGCCGACATCAGGTTCAGCTGCGGGGCGTCGCAGTGGTGGTGTTCGCTGCCGTCCACGTGCTCGCCGTTCGCGAGGGCAAGCTCCAGGCCCCCGGCGTGCGCCCAGGCGGCGTCACCGGCGGCGACGAGGGTGGTCCCCGAGGTTGGACCGTCGGCGTAAACGATCACGGCGGGGGCGTCACACGAGCAGGACCAGCCGTAGGTGCACACCAGAAGGACCGGTGTCGGGCCGTCTTCGTCGAGTTGGCCGAGGAGCGTCGTCGTTGAGGTGTGCAGTTGCCATTCACCACGCTGGTACTCGTTCTCGTCGATCTTCTGCATGTGCCGCTTCGCTCCGGGGGCCGCAGTGCTCATCCAGCCCACCGCGCGCAGGTGCCCTCGGTCCGGGTGCCGGGTGACGAACTCGACCTCGAAGATGCGTACTTGTTCGGGCGCCTTGTAGGGGGTGGCGTCGGTGTAGGTCCGGTGCGGCTCGAAGAAGTTACTGGTGATCGTCAGATTCAGGGGCATGCCGAGTCCTTTGAGCGTGTATATCGACGTGATGCCCAAAGATCACCACTCGGTGGAAAGGAATGCGAGTTTCCGCGAATTCGTCCCGGGCGCTCAGCTCGTCACGCCTTCAGATGTCAGGTAGCTGGGCGGATTCCGCTGATCGCGCCTTACGGCCGCACGGGCTCGGGGCAAAGCCTGGCAGGAACGTATGCACCCCACTGCATTGTCGGGTGCATACGTCCTCATAAGGGCTCAGGCGGTCTTCACCGAAGCTCGAATATGTGCGATCACGTTCACGGCGATGAGGCCGAGGAAAAGCGCCACCGCAAGCAAGGAGACGAAAGCCCCCACCCCGGTCGCAGCGACGTTGTCCAGGAAGAGCCACCGGCCAAGGAGAAGCCCGTAGACGAGCACCAGGGCGATGTCCGTGACGCAGGCGACCGATGCCCACCTGCGGAGGGGCTTGGGCGGAGCCGTGACAGACCGAACTGACTCTGCCTTCTCGAACTTCGGGGTGATCCAGCACGCGAGCACCACACCCCCGGCAGCCGAAACAGCAAGTCCCAGCAGCAGCCCCATCGACAGATTCACACGCCAGAGAACAGCGATGCACGTGGCGATACCGAGCACACCTTGAAGACTGTGAAGCGGCAGGCACAGACGGTGCGGGTATGACTTCTTCGGCGACTGGCTGCCGCAGCCCTCGTCCTTACTCGTGTCCTGGTCAGTCATGGATGCCTCCCGTGTGTTTTCGTTTGACGGGGAGTAGCCTCATGCCCGACAAACCGAAAGGCATCTGCTGGCGAAAACACGGGGTGCCAACCGCGTGGCGCTTCGCCGAACGTGGATTGTGTTCAGCGGCCCTCGGTCCCTCCGCTCGCGCCGACGAGATCTGCTGTTACAACAACGCGCTTGGATGAGCCGTTGGGCGGCCAGCAGGTCACCAACGTCAGCACCGGCTTGACGGGGGTGGCGGTGGGCTTGCCCGGTACCTGCGCGATGACGTTCACGTTGGTCGGAGCGACCGTCTGAATTGAGGCCACCTTGTATCTGTAGGTGATGCGGTTCGCTGTCGTGACGGAGATGGAAGCGCCGGGCTTGATGCGGTCGATGTTCCTGAAGGCAGGGCTCGCGACGCCGGATCGGTGGCCTGCGAGGGCGTAGTTGCCGATCTGCCCGGGGCGCTCTGTTCCCGGGAAGTGCCCGACGCCGGCGCGCAGCTGCCGGTCGCTCACGCCCTCGTACACAGGTTGCGCCCAGCCGCTGCCCAGTGCCGGGATCCGCAGAACTTCGGTGACGGGCCCCCCGCCTCCCGTGGTGGTGTGCCCGCCGACGGTGTGCGGGCCGCTGCCTTTCGGGTTGGAGGAGGACCAGGTGTCGAGGGCTGCGGAGGCGTCGGACTGCGCCTTGCCGGTGCGGTCCGGCACCTTCGGGTCGCCGCCGAGCGGCGTGTCGAGGCCGCTGACGGCGGCGGAGGACGTGAGCGGGTCCGGGGCTGAGGGTGCCGGCGCGCTTGGAGAGGGCTGGTGCCGAGCGTCGGCGGACTGGTGTGCGTGCGCGGAGGGCTCGTCGTTCCCGCGGGTCGCCAGGACAGCCGTGGTGGCGATCCCCATGGCAGCGACGGAGGCGATGCTGATGGCCAGCGCCCGTCGGATTCGGGGCCTTCGCGACGTCGGCTTCACTGTCGAGGGGTGGTCAGGGTTGGGCGGCGCGTCGGACATGCGTACTCCTGGGATTCTTCGATGCGGGCGCGGGCCGGGACGTTTGCGCCCCGGCCCGCGTCTTCAGCGCGTGAGAACTACAGGTGGCACTTACGCGCCGGTCTTCGGGAGCTCGGTGATGTCCACGGGCCGCGGCTTCGGCTTCTCCGGCTGGGGGATCTTGACGTCGATGACGCTGACGTCGGAGGTCTTGCCGTCCACGACGGTGATGTTCTGGTCCACGGCCAGCTGGTAGCCCTCCACGGCCTGGACCTCGTGGATGGTGTAGTTGCCCGGCGGGAGATCATCGATCTGCCAGAGGCCCTGGGTGTTGGTGGTGCCCTTGGCCACCGTCTTGCCTGCCTCGTCCTTGGCCTCGAACTGGACGCCGGACAGCGGCTTCTTGGTGTCGCTGGCGGTCTTGAGGAGCTTGATGCTTCCCTTCAGCGCGTCGACGGTGATCTTGAGCTGGGCTTCGGCGGTGGTGGTGCCACCGGCGAGGAGCATCCGCTGGGCCTTGTCATTGGCGGGGAGGTGGGCGGTCAGCGTCGAGGCGGGCAGGTCCTTGGCCACGGCCTTCAGCTCGACGGTCCCGGCCTTGGCGGGGGTGATGGAGGCGGTGGCGACCCCTTCGTCGTTCGTTGTGACGGTGCCCGCGCCGGCAACGGCACCCGCCCCGTTGAGGCTGATCTGGACGCCGGGAACCTTCTGCCCGGACGCGGCGGTCACGTCCAGGGTGATGGTGGCCTTCTCTCCTGGCTTGAGGGCGGCGGGGGTGTGGAGGTTGACCTTGTAGGGCCCGGCCAGCTTGCCCGCCTCGGTGATCAGCACTTGGGCCTTGGTCTTCACCTCCTTGGGGACGTTGGGGTACGAGACCCGTTCCAGCGCACGCTTGCCGTTCGGTAGGGCGTATGTGGTGCCCTGCTCGAGGAAGCTGTACACGGCCGCATCGACTGCGCCAGCAAGTGTGTCGTTGGCCGTGTCGCCGTACTTGGACAGCACGTACGCGGCGCGGGCGGTGTTCTCCTTGGAGACCTTCTGGCCGGTGACCTTCGAGGTCCAGGTGCTCACCTCGGTGGCCTTGCCGTACTGCCCGCCTTCCGACGGGCCGGCGAGGGTGGGGTCAGCGCAGTAGGCCCGGCCGGAGATGCCGCTGACCGGGGCGCCCGGCGCACCGTACGCGCCCAAGTGGGACGCCCCCGGCGTGTTCTGGTCATCGGGCACGGAAAAGCCTGGGCCCCAACGGTCGGCAGCGACCGCGTTGGGGGTGGCGTACAGCGCGGTCGCGCCGACCAGTACGGCTGTGGCGAGGACGGTCGGGCGGCGCAGCGCCCGACCGCGTGCCGGGCGGCGTGTGTTGAGCGTCAAGTTGCACTCCTTGCAGGTGGGGCCGCAGTTCAGCCCCGTCTGCCGTCAGCATCTGCGGGAATGCGGACACCTGGCCCTGGGCTGCCGCTCAGTCGTTGATCGCCACCTCGATCGACGAGGCAGACGTAGGGGTTATCTCCTTGGCCCACTCCAGGGCCTTGTTGCGGACCGGCTCGGCGATGACGTCGGGGACGCCGACGCGCCGGGTCAGCTCGCCACCCCGGGCCTCGAACTCCGTGCCGTAGTCCGCGATCCGCCCGGTGATCAGGCGCTGCCTTCCCGATGTGTCGCCCGTCGGGCCCTGCCTGGGGGTCGGATGGGGATAGTCGATCTGCCACGACGCGGCGGCAGAGGCGAGGCGGCTCCATCGCGGCTGGAGCGCTCGCAGGGCAGCCCGTTGGCCGGGGGTGGTGCCAGTGATGCGCTGGCGGACGATCGCACCGGCATCCCCGGTAAGGCTCGCACTCTCGGCTTCCTCCAGTTCCAGCAAGGCAATGCGGTCGGTGATGAGCTGGTCGACGTCCCCAGTGGTCAGCTCGGCGGCGTTGATGACGGGGAGGTCGTGCTGGGGCCGCTGCCAGATGGTGCGGGCTTCCACATGAACGCGGCCGGTGTCCTCGACGGTGACGTGGAGCCAGCCTCGCGGTCCGAGGTCGTCGGAGAAGCCACGAGTGAGGGAGGAGCCGGTGTACCAGACCTGTCCGGGACCGTCGTGGTCGTGACCGGGCACGGCTCCGAGGGAGTGGTAGTGGGAGAGCAGGAGCGCGTCCCATCCGCGGTGGGCCCACTCCAGGGGGATGGGGCGTTCTTGTCCCTCGGGGTTGATGCAGTGGTAGAGACGGCCGTCGGCTTCGAAGGTGCCGTGGCAGACAAAGAGATTCACGTGGCCGGGCAGCGGGACGGGGTCGATGCGAATGCCGGCGTCGGCCAGGGAGCGGTCCAGGCCGTAGTGGGACACTGCGTGGACGGCGAGGCCGTCGGTCGGCTGGTGGATCTCGTACAGGCCCGGATAGGGGCCGGTGCCGTCTCCTGTCCCGCGTCGCGGGTCGGGGTACACGGCGTGCATCCCGAGATCGGGGCGGTGCATCGTGCCCATGGCGGAGATGTCCGTTCCCGCGCCGGCGCAGTGGTTGCCGCTGTTGCCCAGGCCCCAGATGCCAGCCCGGGCCCGCAGGTCGTCAACGCGGTTGGCATGTTCGACGTCGCGGGGCACCGGCCGAGCCCGGTGGGTGAGGTCGCCTCCGTCGATGATGCCCTGCACCCCGGCGGCCAGCATGGCGCGCATGGTCAGTTCATGGGCAAGGTGCCCGTCGACGACGCGCTGGTTCCAGCGGGTCTGAGGGTGAAGTCGCATTCGAGGGTTGTGGTAGCCGAGGTGCTGGCAGCCTCGGATACCCAGAATGTAAGCCACGGCGGATGCCCTTTCCGGTGTTCGGTCCTGCCCGGTTTCCTGCGGCGGGGCACGAACTCCTAATGGTCCGTGCCCCGCGACAGTGCACTGTGGCGGACAGCGGGTCACGCGGCCGCGAAAACTTCCTTCGAGGCGCCTCGGCGGCCAAGGCCGCTGCCTACGTGGGCCCCTGTGCCGGGCCTACCGCTGCGCCCGTGAAGCGGAATCTCGGCGCCACGCGATGAGCCTCAGAATCTGGCCGGCCAGCTTCTCGGCTTCGGCATCCTGCACCTGCACTTCGACTTCGCGGCCAGCCATCGCCTTCGGACCGTCCGTGATCTCGACGGTGAAGCAGATGTGGTTGTGCGCCCGGCCCTCCGCCGCTACATGGCGCAGCAGGTCCTCCTCGGTCATCTGCTTGGGGGCAGGTGCGTGTGCGGCCGCAGAGGGCTGCGGGGCGAAGACGCGAGGAAAGGCGAAGCTCGTCACCCTGGCGAGCAAGGGCCGGCGGCCGCCCCCGTGGGGGCGGCACCGCCGCCGGTCGTCGTCGATCTTCAGCAGGGCCACTTCGACGGCCTGAGTGATCTGGGCAGGCGTGGTGTTCCTCTGCCGTGACAGGGCCAGGAGCTCTCGCAGCGCGGCCTCAGCGGGCAGAGCCTGCGTGGTGAGGTTCTTGCCCTTCACGGTGCGGGGCACTCGGGCGTGCGGGCGGAGGGCGTAGTCGGGTTTGCTGACGGCTGCGTGGCATCGAACTTGGCGAGTTTGTCTCGAAGTTCGCTCTTCTCGACGTGCTTCCACTGGATCCGGCCGTTGCTGTGCCAGCTCTGCTCGGCGTAGTGCTCCCCGCCCGCCCCGGTGCCGTTCGGCCAGTGCTCCACGATGATCACCTGAAGGGGCTTCCACAGCCCTTCGAGAGTCATCCGGATCGCGGCGGCGGCGGTCTCGATACTCATCGTGGGTTCGGTGGTCTCGGTCACCACAGCGAGGAGGCGATGCTCATCGAGCCGCCATGTTCGGCACGGTCGCCACACGAGCTGGTTGTCGTTGCCGAGGTAGACGACTGGAGTCGCGTCGATCAGAGGGGCTTGCACAGTGGTGATCCTCCTACTGGGAAGCTGAGAGCCCGTACTCTGCGGCAGTTCCCGTGCCGAAGCCCTCGTCCGGCGAATCGGCTGAGGGAGAGGCCGAGCCGTCAGCGATCCCAGGAATCTGGAGCGCCGCGTCTACCAGTTCACGGGCCTTCTCCAGGCTCCTTCGCAGGTCTGCGACCTCTCCGGCCGGGCAGACCATGAGGACAGCGAGGCTGGCCTCGATGCCCGTCCGGGCTTCGGCCAGCTGCTCGGGGCTGGCGCCCACGCTCTTGTCGGACGCCAGTTCCGCGACGGCCTTCAGGTGCTTCTTGATGCGGGCGGTGACCGCGCGCATGGCCGCGTCGATCGCCTTGGGCTGGCCGGCGGTCAGCAGGCTGTCCTGCTCCTGGAGGTCGAACTGAACAAGCTGTACGGGCTGCGGCATGACGAGTCCTGTCCGTTGAGCGAAGGCCGCCGGATTCCTTTGCGGCGGTGCCTACTCTGGCCGCCGATCCGGACACCCTCGTGATCGCACAGCGGACGAGCCGTCGCCGGCGTCGAGCGAAGGCTGTAGTAGCGGAGCCCGTGGCCGCATAGCCTGATGCGCCTACCGTCCAGCCGGCGGGGAGAGAGAAGCGGACCCGATTTCGCCGAGCGGCGTGTAGGTACTTCAGGGCCGCCCGGTGAGCCGCTGGCGCTTGGCCTGGAGGGTACGCAGCAAGGCGGTACGGGCAGCTGCGGGCCGGGTGAGGGTGAGAAGAACGAACAGCGTGTAGGTGCCCAGCCGGTTGTCGACCCACCGGTTCACGGCCTGGGGTGTGCACTGGACATCGACCCACGCTCCCAGCCTGTACCAGGGGCGTACGCGTCCAAGGACGTAGCCCAAGAGGGCTCCGACGGTGAGTGCGGCAACGGTCATCGGTGTCTCCCTCGTGGTGGCGGTCGGCAGGTCGCGGCCGCTGCTGGACCGGGCCCCGCCTGGGGCCCGGCGGCTACGTCTTCTCACGGGCGTTGGGCGCGTCAGGGTGCGGTCAGCACGTAGATGTGGGTCTGGATGCTGCTGTTCCCCACCGCGTAGCGCGCATAGATGCGGCCAGCAGCGCGCTGGTAGCTGATCTGTGCTGTGCGATACCGCGCCAGGGTGCCGAGCAGCGCAGCGCGCACCTCGCGGCTTGTGAGTGACGGGCGCGAGTCACGGAAGACCCCGGACTCGTTTCCCAGGAAGGACTGCAGCGTGTTCAGCCTGGTGATGTGAAGCGTCGCCCCAGCCGCCGGGCGCAGCTCCAGTGAGGCCAGGGTGGACCTGTCGGCGCAGGCGGTTCCAGGAAGGGGCTGGTGGACGCTTGGGGCGGTGGGGCAGTGGTGCCAGTCGTTGCTGCTGGAAAGGGTCGACCGGATGTCTTCGTCGGTGTGTGTGGTGGGCCCCTGGCCTGGGGCGTTCCACCGGTCGGGCTGCCGATCCCCTCGTATCCAGCGCTCGCCGCCGCTCGTGTAGATCGTGTCCCCGTTGCTGAATCGGTAGGGGACGGTGGAGAAGCTGGCGGCGTTGGTCACGGGAAGCTCCGAGCGTGCGCGGTGTGGGGTGCGCACTCTGCCGCCTGCCGGGCGGCGGAGCGACCGGCGGCGAATCGGGTTCAGATCAGGCCCAGCGTCGGCAGGGGAAAACGCGCTCCGCTGTCGACGAACACGTCGTGCGTGGCGTCTTTCCACCCCCACCCGCGAAGCGTCGCTTCGTATTCGGGCAGGGCCTGCACCCGGATGTGCGTGCGGCGGCCGGTGAACCGGCAGATCTTGGCCTCGGGGTCGAGGACCACCACGCGGGGGCCGTTCGAGTAGACGAGCTCGTCGCCCTGCTGCACCTGCCCCAGGAGAGCCTGCCCTGCGTACCACCGGGCGAAGTCGTAGTGCTCGAACCGCTTTACCCGCCGGTGCCATGCCTTTGCCGCTGTCGGTGAGGAGTCAATCCGGTCGTGGAGCGCGTGCATCTCGCGGTAGTTCCGCAGGTACTCCGCGCGGCGTGCGGCCGGGGCCCCGGGCGCGGAAAGGAGTTCCGTCACTTCGAGCCGCAGCCCCTGATAGGGCGCACGGTTCTGCGACACCAAGGCGACACTGACGCCGAAGGGCGTGGCGAGCTCCATCTCCACACGGCCCGGGAGCCGATGCGGCCCGTACACGGCCCGGCCAGTCCACTTCGAATCTTCGACGGGCAGAACTTTCTGAAGCCTCGGGTCATGCAGGTGCTCCAGCAGGTCCACGTTCGTGTCCTCTCCACTTGGCCGGGGCCGGTGTCCGCCGAGGCCCCACGGCCTCGCTCGGTGGCATAGGACCACCACTCCGGGCACTGCGATGAGCGGTGGCGACTTCCGGAGGCCGGACGCACGCGGCGTCCGGCGTCTTCCACCGCCCTTGATGGACAGCCGGAAGGGTGCCATGAAGCAGCACTGGTGTCGGCTTACGTGCACGCCACCAGTGCTCAGCCGGCCCCAGGGCCGACGGCTCCATCAGTGCCGGGCCCATCTGCGTATTGCGTGGCATGGGACTCGCTCGGGTTGTCGACCCATGCCACAACGCGGCGGGCACGCTCACGCCAGGATCTGCCGCCGTATTCGCCTGCGCAAGCCGCGCACATGATGCGGCGGCCGCCCATTTCGAACATCTCGCGGGGATTCTCAGACAGACACCGCGGACAGCAGCCCTCGGTCCAGGCCGGAGGATGGCGTGGTTCCATTGCCCAGGCGGTGATGATGATGTGTCCGCAGTACGCGCATTCGATGCCGACGAGTGCGTTCCGGTTGCAGCGAGGGCAGTGGGCGCCCGCAGGGGCCTCCGCTTCGGTGTCGGCACGCTCGGACGAAAGCCTCAGCTCCGCCGTCGGAAGCAGCGACACGGCCTCCGCAGGCTCTGTTTCCGGGGCCATCTCGCCCCCGGGGGCGTAGCCGCCTTCGGCCTCCCACTCCGTGACCGGGTCACCGGTCGTGGCGACCATGTCGAACAGGCCCTCGGACGCGGACTGCGGCGAGAGCACCTCGACAGCCGCGTTCTCTCGCGCGGTAGCCACGAAGGCGTACGTGTGCTTCCCTCCGTGAACGAGCGGCAGGCATATGGCCTCATCCCTCCGCGCGCGCCGGCCGTTGACCGTGGCCACCACCACTGCGGAGGTCTGGCCACGGCCGCCGTTCCATGCCCCGGACCGCACGCGGTTCGCCCACACCTGACCGGTGAAGCAGGTTTCGTTCACGGTCCAGGCCAGCATCACCCCCGGGTCGTAGCCGCGCGGGTCGAAGCTCTCGAAGGTCTGCGGGGCCCCCGTCCACATGCTCCGGTGCTGCTTACTCCACTGCGGCGCGCGCGCCGCGCGCTCGGCCACCTCACCGGCCAGCTCCCGCGCACGCTGGACAAGGCCGTCCTGCGCTTCCTGGTGAGCTCCGTCCGGGATGGTGGGCAGCGTGTACACCAGGTGGCCATCCAGGGACGCGATCCGCATCCGGGTAGCGTCGACGCTCATGCGCACGTCCTCGCTGTCGATCGCGCGGATGGCACGGTGTGTGTTCTGCGCGACGCTTGCCGGTGCGGTGCCCGGATCCTCAGCGGTGCCGACGACGGTCGAAGCCGCAGCGACCGAACTCTCGGCGGCCAGGTAAGCCGCGGCCCGCTTCGCGGTGGAGGTCTGGGCGGCACTCTGCATGTTCGGACTCCCGGATGGTCGACGGCCGGCGGCTGGGAGCGCACTGTGCACGGGGGATCGCGCTGCGAGTGCCGGGCCGCGAAAGGCAGGCCGAGGTGAGGCACGATGTGGCTCCGCCGGCGGGCAGGCTGAGGCTGCTGCATCCCTGCGGCAGGGATCGGCCCTCGCCGTGGGGGCTCGCCCGTCAGTGAGCCTCGCTCGTACCGCCGTTGGGGCCGACCGCCGTGGTGGCCGAGGGGACCTCAACACGGTAGAAGCCGATCAGCGGGTCCTTCTGCCCGGACCACGTTCCGAACTTCACCGGAGCCTTGCTGTTCGCAGCGTGGATGACCTTCTTCGTGGACGGGTCCCAGACCATGGCGACGTGGACGGGATTGGACTTGGACCCGTAGAAGACGAGATCGCCTGCCTGCACCTGGTCGGCGGGAACCTTGTGCTTGGACAGCTTCGGGAGCTGGGCGGTGGTGTCGCCTCCGATGTTGAGCTTGCCGCCGGAGGCTTGGTAGTAGGCCCACTGGGTGAACGAGCTGCAGTCGAAGTCGGCGGGATGGTCGCCCTGGAGCCGACGAGCGCCGTACAGGTAGGGCTTTCCGAGTCCGGTCTGTGCCCAGGCGAGGGCCGCGCGGACGACCTCGGAGTCGGCCGCGGGGAGAGGGCCTGTGGCACCAGCGCCGTCGGGTATGACGATCGCGCCGCCGGTGTCGGTCGCGCACACCTGGGCTTGCTGCTGCGCCTGGGCGTACTGCTCGTTGCCGTAGGTGGGGTCGGCTGTCGTCTTGCCGCTCATCCAGTCCTTCGGGTCGATCGGGCCGGGGCCGTTGTTCTGTCCCGGCCGGTGCGGATCCCGGACGCCGGGCTTTCGGACTTCCCAGTGCAGGTGCGGGCCGGTGACGTTGCCCGTGGCGCCGACGTCGCCGATGTGCGTGCCGCGTTTGACCTGCTGTCCGGCCGTGACGCTGATGCTGGACTGGTGGGCGTAGAACGTGACGATGCCGCCCGCGTGTTCGATCTTGGTGAGGTTGCCGTACGCGCCGCCGTTCGCTGCGGAGATGACCTTGCCCGCGGCAGGGGCGTAGATCCGGGTTCCGGTCGGCCCGGCGAGGTCAATGCCGGTGTGACCTGCCGACCACCTCCCGCCGCTCTGTCCGAACTGCGCGGTGAAGGTGTAGGTGCCCTTCTTCATGGGCCACTGCCAGCCGGCTGCGGTGGGGCCGGCGGCCGTGCCAGCGGGAGGCGGGGTCGAGGTCTGCGTTACGGGTGCGTTGGATCCGGCGGACACCTGCCCGTGCGGTGGTGTCGACCAGGGCTTGGCTGCCGCGGACTTGATCTGTGCGGCGTTGGTGACCTTGGCGTTGAAATCGTTGACCGGTTCAGGGATTCCGGCCGCCTTGCCCAGCACAGGGAAGGAAGGATTCTTCTTGATGGTGTCGGCAAGGTGCTGCTGCCAGCTCTTGATCATGGCGGTGTCGGAGGAAAAGACACCCCGGTAGCGGGCCGACTGCGTAGTCACGACTCTCATGTACGTGGTGTTGGACACCGTGGAACCGGAGTACCGGCGCAGAGCGTTCCAGGAATCGCTCTCGGCCTTGAGCGCGTGGAGGTAGTTCGCGGCGGCGAAGGCCGCGTCCTCGACGCTGTAGCGGTCCTTCTTCTTGTCCCCGTTGCCGTCGTCTCCGTAGCCCTGCCACGCCGGATCGCCGAACTGCAGGATGCCCTTGTAGCCGAAGCCGTTGTCGCCTCCGGGTGCGGCGGAAGGGTGCTGTCCGTAGCGGGTCTCCTGATACATCTGGCCGGCTATCAGGGTCCAGTCGAGTCCCGGGTAGCGGGCGGCCGCGCGGATCGCCGCGAGGAGCATCCGCGGGGGTATCTCCGCCCGCGCCGTGTCGGAGGGAAGGTAGATTCCCTCGCCGGGCATGATCGGACTGTACGCGCCGCCGCCGGGCACTCCGGTCGCGTCCTGTTGTGCTGAGGCGTCGTCCAGGCAGGCAGCCTCGGCGGATTTCGCGCCCAAAATCCCGACGATCGCGCCAAAGGCGGTGATGAAAGCGACCGCGACGGCGCAGAGGGCTGCGATCCCGGCCAGCAGCACCTTCTTCCAGTGCCCACCTCCGCCTTGCCTTCTGACTGCGCGTGCTGCGGCCCGGCGGGCGGCGGCTGCCGCGAGTTTGCGCGCGGCGAGCGCCGCGATGGGCGCGGGCATCAGCTGCTCTCCGTGGTACCGGCGTCACCGACGCCGGCGAGCTGCAGGCCGGAGATCTTCCACTCGCCGCTGGTGAAGGTGGCTGTGATCTGGAAGTTGGTGCTCTGGCTGGTCTGCTTGTCCTGGTGGAGACGGACAGTGGTGGAGGCCAGGGTGGTCACCGACCGGCCGGCGCCGTCGACGGGCGCGTTGCTGAGCACGGTGTCCCGCCTCAGGTCTGCGGTCGCGGTGGAGGAGCAGTTCGTCTGGACGCACTGCGCCCACGCACGACCGGTCGGCAGGGTGGTCTGGTCGGTGATGGCCGGGGACCCGTCGGTAAGTGCGCGGGTCCGGGCCGTCCACTGAGCGGTGTCGGTCCGGTAGGTGTAGGACCCGAGAGCAGTCAGGTACTTCCGCATCACGGCGTGAGCGTCGGCGAGTTCCTCAGGCTCGATGACCGTGGGAACGGAGTCGAGCGGGGGGCTGGCCGTGGTGCTTTCGATCGCGGTGTCCGGCGTGCTGGCCGTGGCGGCCTGGTCCTTCTTCTGGTCGGGGCTGCTGCGGCTGAGCGACACGGCCAGGCCGATGAGGACGGCCAGGCCGACCAGTGTCGCGGCGATCACGATGGCGCGGCGGCGTTCCACGGATATCTCCTCCAAAAGTCACGGGCGTTGTTGCTGGTGACCGTAGGAAGAGATCCGGACAGGGCCGGGGGCACGCCGTGGGCGGAGAAGCGCATCTGGTCGAGCGTGTCGCAGACGAGATGCCGCTCCGTCGTCTGCGAGCTGGCGGGTGGGCGTCACTCACTCGGTTGCTTGGCGCGTGTGCCACCACGCGGCGTGATCGTTCTGCCGGCAGGTGGTGCAACGGCCGTCCCGCTCGGTGGTCCTTCCGCAGGAGCAGTCGCTGATCGGTCGGATGTCGATGGGCAGTTCCTCGCCGCGCAGTGCAGCAAGGCACGCTGTGCAGAGGCCAGCGGGGAGGCTCGTGCCGGTGGCCAGACGTAGAGGTTCGTCGGGAACGACAGCGAGGCGGCCGCAGGAGGTAGACAGCAGCAGGCCCGGATCGGGTGCTCCTTGGGACGCGGGGGCAGGGAGGATGTGGCGGTATCGCGGGTCGGCGTCAGCGTGGGGGCTGGGCGGATTGGGGGAGACGGGCTGCACGGTGGCTCTCTTCGGTCAGGGGGTGTGCGGAGGCGTCGTTGGCCGGCCCGGAGGTTCCGGGCTCGTGCGGGTGCTGCTGGAGGCGCTCTGTGGTTGCGCGCTCCTTCCGGAGCGCAGTGACGTAGATCCGCACGGTGTTCTCCGTGAGGCCGAGGACGGGGGCCATCTGCTGGGCCACCTTCCGGGCGGACAGCGCGGCGTCGGCGGGGGAGAGGGATTCGTACGCGGCTTTCACTGCGGTGCGTCCGTCCGCGGGGGCGCTCGACTCGGCCCTTGGAGGCTTTGGAGGAGCAGGTGTGGCCGGCGCCGGGTCCGGGGCGGGGTCAGGAGTTGCAGGGGGAAGGGCCGTCGGCGGTTCGGGCTGTACGGGCACGCCGAACTTCGCCAGGCGCAAGGGCAGAAGAACCGCGGCTGGCGCCGTACGTCGCCAGGCGGGACCGTACTGCGTTGCCAGCTTCGTCTCGTAGACCAGGCGGTCACGCTCCAGTGTGATGACGTGGTCGTAGGACCGGAGCTCCCATAGCTTCATCCTCCGCCAGAGCCGGAAAGTGGGCACGGGAGAGAGCAGCCAGCGGCTCAGCCGCACGCCTTCCATGTGCTTGTCGGCGGTGATGTCCGCGACCCGGCCCACCGCATGCCGGGCAGCTTCGACTGTCACGACGAACAGCACCGGGATCACGGCGTGCATCGCGATACCCAGCGGGTCCGGCCAGGAGGCCGCTCCGTTGAACGCGATGGTCGCGGCCGTCAGCAGCCACGCCGTCTGCCGCAGCAGCGGGAACGGGATCCGCATGTGGCTGAGCAGGAGGTCCAAGGAGAGGAGCACCACGATGCCCGAGTCGATCCCGAGGGGGAAGAGATGAGCGAAGGCGCCGAACCCTTTGTCCACGGCGAGGTCCTGGACTGCCGAGTAGGACCCGATGAAGCCGATGAGGGCGATGGCCAACCCGCCGCAGGCGATCACGGCGACGAGAAGAGTGTGGGCGCGCGGGACGCTGATCCGGGGGGCCCTGGTGTCTTCGTCCGGCGTAGGGGTGGTCATGGGGCGCACCGTAGAGAAGGGAGCGGACACCCGCCGGTTCGGGGCAAGGTCGGGGCCGGTGACCTGACGGAACGAGCCCTCCGGGTTCAGGCGGTCTCGGAGGCCCGGCACCTGGTCGGCTTGATGGCGAAGGCTATCGCCGCGACCCCCGCCGCGGCGATGAGCGCCATGGCCACAAGGGCGGTGAAGCTCATGAGCTACTCCTCGCAGGGCCCGCCCGCTCCAGTCGCGGGCGGGCCAGTCCGTACGGCGTCAGGCAGCCAGGGGAGCCTCGGAAGGATCTGCCGCAGGCAGGGGCTCGAACTCAACCGAAGGACGCAGCAGATACCAGCGGTGGTCGTCGAGGACGATCTTGTATATGCCCAGGAGGGCGTTCACCACGACGAGGCGTGCGCCCGGGGCGTTGTGCAACGCCTGCCATGCAGTATCGGAATGTGCGGGCGCGCCGGTGTACTCGTTGTCGAGGCTGTAGAAGCGGACGTCGGTGAGACGCTCGCGAAGCCGCGCCAGGAGAACCTCGTCGTCGAGGGGGATCGTGCACATACGTCGTCTTCTCTCGTTGGTTGGGGCGGAGGGGCCCGCCGGACCCAGGCGGTCTTGGCGATGCCCGGGGAACGTATGTCGGAGGTGGGCCGGGTGCGGCAGGCGCGCGAATCCGCGTGCGGAGACGCCGGCCCGCGCCTGGTGCCTGCGCGTTGGCCGTGGCCGCGTGGACAGGGGCACCTTGGCTCGGGTGGCTGTGGCCCTCAGCCGAACGGGAGCGGGGCTTGACGTATCTGACGTTCGGCGAGGCTTCCTGGGCACCCCTCCGACAGAGCTCGGGCCGGTATCCGCCGGGCTATGAAGTCGGGCCAGTCGGCGACGGGCCCGTCGTGGACCAGTTGAAAGACGCCTTGCCCGGTGACGCTGGGCGCTAGGGCGACGAACGCCCCTGCTGACCGGATACCGACATGCCAGCCGAGCGGGCTGTCGACCCCCGTGCTGGTACGCGGACAACGGCTCTGCGGGTGTGTGAAGTAGAGCTGGCGTCCTCCCCCGGGGGTGAGGACGGTGAGCGTCTCAGAAGGGAATGGGGCGCCGGCGGTGTCGGCCAGTTCAGCCAGGACGTCCGCGCCATCGGTGATCCCAGGCGAGCGGAAGCGCGTCGGTGGGCGCTCTCCCGGTAGAGAGGGGAACAGGTCGAGAACGACCAGACCGGACGGACACACGGCGACGCCTACGTTGTACGAGCCGTGGTCCCAGGCGGCATTGACCCGGCCGGGATCCGAGGTTGCCCGGCTCTGCCAGTCCTGAACAGCAGGGGCAGTCGTGCCGGGGCGGAGGGGGAACACCCGCCATCCTCGGGCGGCAGCCGCAAGAGCCGTGGCTCTGAGTTTATCTCGGTGGGGCGCATCGGTACGCATGGGGCTTCCTGGCTCGGGCGGTGCGGCCCGGGCCCGGGCCGCGGCCGCTGTGTCTGGTCGCCGCCCGGGGCACGGGCGGGCTAGCTGGTGGGGGACTTGGGCTGTTCCTGCGGCATCACACTGCGCACGGAGTCGACCAGCGCGCGGCCCAGCCACCGGGCCGTACGCCGGAAGGCGTCGGGGAAGAAGTACAGGAGCGCACCAAGGGACCCGGCGAAGCACACGAGCGAGAGGTTCGCCTGCACCCAAGCGCCCGCGATCATCACGGCACTGACAGCCGTGCACAGGCTCTGGAAGGCCAGCATCGTCGCAGTGGGGAATGCAAAGCTCAGGAGGACGAGCGCGAGGAGGAAGCCGAGCTTCGAGCGCATGTTGATCGCCTTTCATCCATGTGGTCCCCGGCGGTACCCGGGCGGTGTTCGTGTGTCTGCCGCAGCGCCCAGGCGAAGTCCGGGTCGGTGGCGAACACTTCAAGTGCGTGCTTGGCCTTGAGGTGCGCGGCGACGGCCCAGCTCTTGATCTCGCGGACCTCGTGGGGCTGGTTGCTGTCGCCGACCTGCACCCGGAGATAACCAGTGGCTGACACAACTCGGCGAAGATCCGCGAAAAGGGATTCGGAGTGCGCTCGTTCCAGCCTGGCGAGGAGATCGGCGAGTTCCTGAAGGTCAGATGTCGTGCCGAACGGGCGGCGAATGGTCTCAATATCATCTGCTATATCCGCTATGTGAATGCGGAGCGTTTCACGCCACGGCTGAGGCTCGGGCCTGGTCCGGCCGGCCGGCCAGAGAACGCCGACCTCCTTCATCTCCTGCGAGCTGACGAACAACGGGTCCGTGCCCCTGTCGGCCTGGGCAAGGGAAATGACCAGTCCTCCGCTGTCCAGGCGCGTCACCCCCCGTACTTCACAGGGCTCCTGCCACGCCCGGGGGTACAGTCCTCCGTCCTCGGCTCTGCCGTAGACCGGCGTGCGGATGAGGTCGAAGGCGGTGAGGTCGTCCCAGTCGGCACGCTCCCACCCGTCCGGAACGACCGTTCGGGCCAGCTTCTGCCGGCTGCGTCGTTCCGCTGCTTCGCAGTCCAGGTCAGCCCGCCAGACGAGCGCGCCTGCTGCGGCCTTGCGGGTGGAGTACTCCTGTCCCGACGAACCGTCAGTGCGGGTGTACGTCCACGTCCGCCCCCCTCGGAAAGGACGCTGGACCGTTCCAAGGAGGCCGCCACCGTCAACGGACACCAGGTAGACAACGCCACCCGTCGCCGTCGGCACGGGCCCGCTGATCCAGGCGCGGGCCTCGTCTCGAGTCGTTCGGAGCGCCTCGCGCTTGTGGAAGTCGGCCCGGGCTCTGGCCGCGTCTCGCTCGCTGCGGACTCGCTTGAGCTCTCGCATCCGGGCTGCCACCTGGATCAGGGCCATGCGGCTGGGCTCTCCCCGAGCGACGTGCGGGCCCTCTCCCGAGTCCAGCAGGTGCGCCCGGTACCAGCGGTCAAGAGCGGTCGTGGCTTCTGCCAGCGCGTCATCGTCCAGGTCGGACGCCGGAGCCGGTGAGGCGGGGATGGCGGGGATGGCTGCCTGGGCGGTAGGCATGTCGGTCCTCTTCAAAGGGATCGGCGGGGGCTTCCGGGGCCGGATCGGCAGGGCGCTGGCGCTCGGTGCTGGAGCCGAAGGGAACCGCGGCGAGCAGCCACACGCGGCGTGGCGGCGAATCGGGACCGGAGAGGCCCTCTTGAGGGAGCTCTGTCCCGTGGAGGCGTGCCTTGGTCTGCGGACAGCGGGGCGATGCCGGGTGACAGTCGCGGCAGCACGGACACGGGCCAGGCCGGGGGGCGCCGGGGCCCTCCACCTCGGCCTGTGGCCTCTTTCGTCGTCACCGCCGGAGGGCTCGGGCGGCGTAGTCCAGAGCTGAGGCATACGGGTTGTCGGACTCGGCGATGCGGGTCAGCCGCTGGAGTTGAATCCCGATGGCCGCGCCAGCGAGTGGACGGCGCGCGTGAGGCCAGATGGCCGCTGCCGCATCGGCATAGTGCCGCCCGGCCAGCGCGATCACGTCTTGTGCGTGGAGCACGACCGGCCCCATGGCCGCCACCTGCGTCCGATGCTTGGCATGGTCGACCTTGCGCGGGTTCAAGCGGTCGTCGTACGGGCGGATCAACGTTTCGGGTGTGATCAGCCCGTACCTGGCACTGACCACGAGAATGGTCGACCCGGGGATGGCACGGGCGGCGGCAAGGCACTTCTCGAAGTACGGCCCGCAGTAGAGCTTGGCAGCGGGAAGTCCCTTACTGCCGGCGGGCAGCCGCCGCTTCTTGGAACTGCAGGGGATGACCACGACGACAGGGCCACCCGCCCTTCGCGCCAGGTCGTCCGGGGCTTCTCCGGGCCCAAGCAGGGAGCTGGCTCCTGGCGGGAGAACAGAGGTGGCGCCTTCGCCGAGGGGAGGGGATATGGCGTGTGAAGAACCCTGCTCGGTGTGCCGGCCGGCTCCGCTTCCAGGACAATTCTTGGCGGCCCTGCGCGTAGGCGGATGATCGATGAGGACGCCATCTTCCGTGGGGCGACGCAGGCCACAGCTTGGACAGCGCATGGTGGCGTACTCCTCCGAATCGGAGCCGTGATCGCGGGTGTTGGCGTTCATGCTCAGGCTCTCTCCTGTGCGGTTCGGGACGTCGGCATGAGGTGAGGAGCAGCGGCGTGCGTCCCGGAGGGACGGTCCGTGCGGTTTCAGAAGAGCCGGTGTGCACTGTCGGCCAGCTCGGCGGCCTCGCGCAGCGCGGCGGCTGCCTCCGCGGCGGTACGCCCGGGCTTCAGGCTCCACAGGTGGACCGCCAGACGGCGGTGCTGTTGGGGGTCCGCACCGGCGGGGGTGAGGAGCGGGGTTCCGTTGAGCGCGTCCGCGAGGACTTGGTAGGCCTCTTCGAGGACCGACGCAATGGCGCTCATGTCATAGGTGCGGTCCCCGGCCATACGTCCCCGGCCTGCGGCGACATCCACTGCACCACCGACGGAGCACCGCTTGTTCACTGGGCGGCCCGGGCCGCTGAAGAGGCTGTAGCGGCTCTGGTAGAGGCCGACGCGCTCGATGTGCGCGGCGGCCCACTCCAGCAGTCCGCCGGGGGTCGTGGGGATTATGGCGCTGTCGGGGGAGTAGCGGACGTGGTTCACGCCGGGGTCTCTCCTGCTCTGACGTGGTGGTTCTGGGCAGGCCCGGGAACGGTCGGTGTTCTGCCGATCTGGGCGGCCGGTGGCCGGAAGCGTCTCGGTACGCCTCGGCCACCGGCGGGTGAAGGTTTCAGCGCTCCGTGGCCTGGCCGAACCCGGACTCCATGGCGTTGAGGACGTCCTCCGCCACGTCCTTCTTGGTCTCGTGCTCCGCCCACACCTCGTCGATCTCACGGCCGTGAAAGTCGGCAGCATCCGGCTTCTCCTCGGCAGACTCAGCCACGTCCAGCACCGCTTCCAGAGCCTCCTTCGCCTGCGCCAGGGTGAGGCTGGAGAGGCGGGCCCGGATCTGCTGGCGCCGCTGGGTGGTGTCCATGTGAGCTCCCCTTGGGTGTCTCAGGTGGTCGATCGGTGCGGCAGAACTTAGGTGGGGAGGCCCGGAATCGGAGCGGCGTGGCGAATCCTCCGCCCTGGCTGCTCGGAACTCGCGTAGCCCGGCGTTGCTGAGCGGGCCGAAGCCGCAGGACAGCTAGGCGCCCTGCGGCGGTTCAGAAGAAGTCGTAGCGGCAGAAGCAGTCACCGCCGGAGGTGACGTAGCGCCGCTCATCCGCGCTGCGGAAGCGTTTGTGCAGCGGCCCGCCCTCGTCGGTGGTTGCCGTCATGCTCTGCACCAGCTCGTCGACGGTGACCTCACGCCCGCTCGTCGTTCGGATGGAGACGTTGGTGGAGCGGAGAAAGTGCTCCCAGTCGGGGAAGGTGGTGATGCCCAAGGAGCTATGGGCTCGGAACAGGAATCGCCGGCCCGGGGAGGCCTGCCCCACGTGCAGGCCTCCCCTGCTGGGGCTACCGCCGGGGAAGGGGCCAGAGACGACGAAGTTGACGGTCATGCTTCTCCTGGATGGAGCAGGTCGAGGCGGCGGGCGACGGCGTACCCGAAGGCGCTGCGGCGAGCCGCAGGAGCGAACGGCGCTCGGCGCGCTTGGCTGGGGAGTGTCCCGCACGCTCTGGACAGCTGCGGCGCCGGCGGAGGACTCCGCTCACAGGACGCGCGCCACCCACCCCAGGGGAAGTGGCCAACAGCTGGGCCGTGATGCCCGGCTGACGTAGGTCCCTGTCGCTCACCGCAGTTCCCAGCGGGGCCGCCACAGGCAGATGAGGAACGTGTACGCGGTGTCGTTGGCACGAAGCAGGGTCGCTGCTCCACAGTGGCGGTGCCCGGCGAGGAACTCGCCCACGGTGAGGGCCGTGTGCATGTCATCCACCGGGAACTGGCCGGGTGCGGACACGTAGGGCTCTCCCTGGATCTCGGGCCAGCGGAATCCGTCGAGGACTTCGGCGCGGCTCCAGTCGCGGTGCCCCTGGGCTGGTGCGGCCCTCACCTTGAGTAGATCGGCGTTCGGGAACAGCTCCTTCAGCGGCCCCAGTACGGCGGTGGTGCGGGGCTGGCCTGGCCGGTCGAGGTGGCTGAAGTCGCGTTCCATAGGTGTGTGGCTCCTGCTGCTTTGTGGGCGGTATGAGAGGTGTACGGCCTGGGGGGCGTTCCTGGTGTTGCTGAGGCGGCGGGTCAGTAGAGATGGACCGGAAGCCGGTAGGGCAGGTCGTGCCCGGCGGTCAGTCCTCCGTGGAGCTGTGTGAGCTGCTCGAGGATGGGGTGCACCTCGTCGCGGAGCTCGACAGGGATCGTCAGCTTTCCCGTCGGCTCCCAGTTGGTGTGCAGGTCGTCGGCGCTGAACCTGATGGGCCACGGTTGCTGCCGGGTCACCTCGTGCCGTCCCGCTCGCACGATGAGGAAGTCCGACCACACTCCGGTGGCACGGATCTGCTTGATGCACGGGCGCAGAAGCTCTTCCAGTTCCGCCAGCAGAAGCTGAGTGAGCCGCTCGGTCACGGCCCGCTGGGTCTCCCACAGGGTCTGCTGGTCGGTCATCGCGCTGATGCTGACAACCGGTGCGATCGGGGTGCTGGTGGTCATGGCGTCCACTCCTCGTGACGGGGTCTGGTGGCTACGAGGAGCACGGTGCGGCACCAGAGGCGTGACACCGGCGTTCCGGCGAATCCGTCCGGGCGGTACCGATCGGCCAACGTTCCTGGGTCACACGGCGGCGTGCTCGGCCTTCGGACGGCGGCCGCGCAGGCCCCTCCGGCGCAAGGGGTCATGCCGCTGGGGGTCGACGGGGACGACCATGGTGATCGGGTCGGAGTCCTCTGGCAGGAGGTGGTAGTTCACCCAGTGCGGGAGTACGAACCGGGTGATCTCCTTGGTCCTCCTCGGCCCGGTCCAGTAGCGGTGGAAGTGGCCCGCCCGTTGGTGCGGGGCGCGCTGGACACCGGTGGGTGCACCTCCCCCGTCGAGAACGCGTCCGGCCGCCCGGCGGGCCGCGTGGAGACGCGGGCCGAGGCGCCATCCGACTTCGACGAAGAACGGATCCCGGTCCTTCCGGAGCTGGGGACGGCGCTTCTTGCGGGTCGGGGAAACGACCGGGGCTTCCACGACGTCCCGGTTGTCGCAGCACAGGTACACAAGGATGCTGAGGGCAGGAGCAAGCAGGGCCTCGAACAGCGCCAGGACCGACTGCGCCTTCGGGGCGCGTGCCCAGCGGGCTTCCGCTCGCGCTGAGGCGAAGCCGACAGCCTGCTTCAGGGTGAACTGATTTAGCCCGGTGGGAACTTGGAGGCGTATGTACATCTGGTGACGTACTTCTCCAGTACTGTCGTCGAGCAGGTCGATGACGAAGAGCAGGCCGAGGCCCTCAATGTCTTCGTCGGTGTAGGTCTGCCGCTCGGGCAGCTGGTTGTACCCGTGGACGAAGAAGCCCCGCACCAGCCCGTCCGACTCCTGATAGCGGACCGGCCACGGGTCCGGGAGGACGACCAACGGGTTGATGTACGGCAGGTGATCGAAGATGTTGCCCGGCAGTTCCGTGTACGTGGACCGGTACAGCTCGGCGGCCAGGGAGTCGTTCACGTCGAACGTCACCCGCCCTCGCCGGGCCCACATCCGGTAGATGCCAACGTGAGAAGCCTCGTCGATCAGATCGGCCTGGTCTGTCACGGTGAGCTGAGGCGGAACATGGCGGGGAGGGGTGACCGCCCGGCCGCCGGAGAGCTGGTCGAGAACTGGAGCGATCCACAGGTGGTTCGCACGAAGGTCGTCCTCACGGGCCTTCAGCTCCTGGACGAAGACTTCGTTGATGTCGTGGGTGCGCAGCGCCCGTGTATGAGGATTCGGCATAGCTCCACCTGGTCGTGTGGCGGGGAGGTGCACGAACTCGCTGGGATGCGGTTCGTGGCCGAAAGCTACGAAGCCTGCGGTAGATGGTCATGCGGTCGCGAAAGCCGAGCTTGGCGACGTGCGAGCCGCAGCGGTCCGCCTGACTCGGTCTGGACAGGCCAGTGCGAGCTGCAGCTGTCCCTCCACTGCCGTCATCCAGTGGCCTCGTCGCGGCGCTTGACGGCCGCTCCGAGGACCACGAACGACATAGGTACTGCGGGGGAGCCCGATCCACACGCCGACTTCACGCGCCCAGCCTGTGAGCGCCAGCGCGCCAACGCCGTACACGATGAAGCTGAGGTGCCCGGCGTTCAGGATGTGCGTGCCCGGCCCACGCAGGAGTCAGCTGCGGCGCCGTGGGTGCGAGGCAGGGGTGGGAAGAAGGTCCGGGTCACTGGGTGAGGTCACGGTGGGTTACTCCTGTGCTCTGTGTGGGCATTGCGTCCACCGGCCGCGGCGCAGGGCGTTCTTGGCGGACAGCCGCGGTCCGCGCCGGCTGACGCGGCGGGCGCGAACTGCTTAGGACCGAGGGGGCCGCGCGCGGCCCCCTCGGTCGGGTGATCGGTCAGGCGTTGGTCAGTGCGCGGGCGAGCGCACGGCCCACGATGGGCCCGAAGTTCGTGGGGTCGCTGAGGTACTCGACGTGAGCGCCCTTGGGGGCCCAGCCACGGTCCTTGACGCTCAGCCACAGCAGCAGCACACCCGCGCGCGTGAGATGGTCGGCTGCCCGCTGCACATCCGGCTGGTTGGGCAGGTCCCCATCAGTGATGACCACCGCGACACGCGCTCCGGACTTGCCCGTCAGGTTCAACGCGCCGTCGAGCGCGTAGAGGGACTGGCCGCAGCCGTCGGAGCCGCCACCCATGTTCGGCACGGGAACGGAGAGGGGCCGCTTGCCCGGCTTGATCAGCGCCGTGGCCACAGCCGAAGGATTCATCCCGTTCCAGGCGACGGAGGCGACGGTGCCCGCCAGTCGCGGGGACGCCACGGCATGGGCGAGGGCCCAGCCGGTTGACGCGACCGGCTCGATCCAGGGGCCCATCGAGCCCGAAACGTCCAGGCTGATTCCTACCGTGAGAGGCGGATTCTCTTCCTGGCGGCGGGAGGTGCGCTGCCACGGCAGGGCTGATACCTCCGTGTGAGCCCTGATCTGTGCCTCGCGGCGCACGACCTCCCGCATCACCATCCGGCCGGGCGGGGCGCTGACAGCGCGTGTCGTGCGGTTCACATCCCGGTACTGCGCCTTCGACAGGGCGTTGAGCAGCGCGCGGGCCTGCCGCTGCTGGCGCTGGTCGGGCTTGACCTGCTGAACCTTGATCTGCTGGAACCCGACGCCGCCACCGGTGAACACGCGCTGAGCAGCCTTCTGCGCAGCCTGGCGGCCGCTGTAGTCGCGCTGCGCCGGGAGGATAACGGCGATCTTCGCGTGCGCCGATGCCACAGCAGCGCGAACGATCTGGTCGACAACTCGCTCGGCCACCGACGGGGTGCCCTGCTGGTCGCCATCGTCGTCTCCGTCGGCGCTGCCGCCACGGCCGTTTTGGACCTGGGAGGGGTCGCCCCAGGTGACCGCGCCGCACGGCATCATGACGGTGATCGGGTCGGTGTCGTCCTGCCCGTCCTCGGCATCGCCCGAGCCTCCCTGGCCGTTGCTTCCCGACGGGGAGCCGGGGCCCTGCCCGCCCTGGGCCGCCCCGCCCTGGGCCTGACCGCTGCCGCCCTGTTCGCCGTTCTGCTGGTCGTCGTCCGCGTCGTCCTGTGCGAGACGCGCAACTCGTGCTCCCAAGGCGAGAAGCCCGTCCTGGTCGTCGTCGTCCAGCTCGAACAGCTCATGGAAGATGCCGTTCAGCTCGCCCATCACAGCGTCACCGAGGACTTCCGTCACCTGATTGGTGACCGGCTGCACCTCATCGTCGTCCAGCACCCCCCCGGCCACACGGCCCAGGATCAGCACCGCCTGGTGCACAGCGCCCGGCACCGACTTGTCATCGTGCCCACCGCTGACACCGGTCAGAAGAACGTGGCGGGTGGAAGCCCGCAGCCACGCCCGGTCGCCCGGCCGGTCCTGAATCAGCCGGTGCTCGATGCGGGGCTCTTCCAGAATCGTGGCCCAGCGCACGGCCGACGCGTTGTGCTGCCGGGTGGGAGCGAACTTGGTGTGCTTGGCGTGCGCGGCCTCGTGGCAGATGGCACCGGCGAACGCCGGGTGCGCGCAGCGGTCGGCCCATGCGTTCGGGTCGATCAGCGCCGGGTTCGGCTGCCCCTCCAGGAGCTGGTCCGGGGCGAAGCGCCCTTCGGCCAGCGCCGGGTAGAACTCCGCGTAGGTGCTCTCCGGAGCGCCAGGGTGAACGACCGCGATCACGTCGTCACGTTCCGAGACGGCTGAGAGCCAGTCCCCGGTACGAGCCGACAGGGCGAGCCATGCCGGGTGCGTCACGTCGTCCCAGGGAGTCGTCGCGGGCGCTTTGGTGCGGGCGGTCATCGCGGGGGCCTTTCGGTCGGCGGTTCGTTACGCCCTGATTGGGCCACCGCCGACGGCCTCCGAACGACTCGCCGCGAATCCAGGAACGTGAAGGCGGAAGCGGCCTTGTGGCACCTGGGAAGCGGCGCGGACAGCGCCGCCGCACTCTCGAAGAAGCACTCCGGCCGGCTGCCGTCAGCCCCGGCACGGAAGGGTGGAGCGTGCCTGAAAGGCACGGCGTGCTTCACAGCGCGGTGAGCTGGTCAGAGCTGCCTGAATCCTCTCGGACGACCGGCCGTTGACGGGGTCTCACTGCACACCCGAATGGCCCCAACTTGCGTCGGACAGCCCGAAGTTGGGTGATTGCCGGAGTTCTCATAAGTTCAGGGCATCGCAAGAACCCCTCCCGAACGAGACACCCGGAGTTCCCCATGTTCCTCATCGGCTTCAAGGTCCAGGACCCGTCCAGCACGGAGCAGAAGACGTACGTTGCCGTTGCCACCTCGACGGGCTACTGCCACACGGCGAGCCAGGGGGCCAGGCGGCCGGTCTACCGGCGCGCCAACAGCATCGGGGAGACCGGCACCACGAACGTCACTGACCTGACGAAGGCCCCTTGGAGTGCGCTCCAGTCGAAGTGGAACGAGAAGACCAACAAGAAGAGCTACACACACGTCTTGATCCAGCCCATCGTGATCGACGACTCCGGCCTGTCGGAAGAGGACTCGAAGGACTCCCGGAAGACGATCGAGTACTTCGAGGTGGAGGCTGGCAACCCGTCCGGGGCCCACGTCCGTGCTGATGAGCCGCGCAAGATCGGGCAGATGTTCGTGAAGAAGCAACTTTCCCAGGGGGCACAGACCGCCCGAGTCGCCCCCCGTGCTCAGGCCGCTGACAAGCGCGATGCCATGATCACGGGTGAGCGGGAGTACTACCGGCCCAACGGCCAGGTCTACCGGCCTCGTGACCTGGGTGGCCACCACGACGTGGCAACGCTCAAGCACCTGCGCACAGCCAAGATCCCCGCCCGTCTGTACGGTCTGCCCGGTACCGGTAAGACCGCCCTGGCTGAGGCCGCCTTCGGCCGGGACCTGATCACGGTCAACGGGCACGGCGACATGACCGTCTCCCACTTCGTGGGCTCCTACCTTCCGCAGAACGACGGCACGTTCAAGTGGTCCGACGGCCCGCTGACCCGGGCGATGAAGGAGGGGCGTCCCCTGTTCGTCGACGAGATCACCCGTATCCCGTCCGAGGTTCTGGCCGTGCTGTACTCGGTTCTCGACGGGCGCGGGACGCTCAGCCTCGACGACAAGCCGGACGCGCCCGTAGTGCAGGCCGCGCAGGGCTTCTACGCGCTGTGCGGGTACAACCCCGAGGGCATCGGCGTGCGGCAGCTCGATGACGCCCTGGTGAGCCGCTTCGCCGTCCCTGTGGAGGTCACCACCGACCTGGACGCGGCCAAGGCGCTCGGCGTTCCGCAGAAGTTCATTAAGGTCGCGGAGAACCTGCGCACGAAGGACGCCGAGGACCGCAAGGAGGGCGGGGCGGGCGTGTGGGTTCCTCAGATGCGCGAGCTGCTGCTGGCCTCGAAGGTCGCCCAGACGGCGGGCGTGATGTTCGCAGCGTCGGTGATCGTGGGCCAGTGCCCCCGCCAGGAGGACGTCGCTACCGTGACCGACGTCGCCTCGAAGATCTTCGGTGCAACCGTGAAGCCGCTGACCCTGGGGGGTCAGGTCTGAGCGGGGAACCAACCGGCTGGTGCGGGTCTCTACCGGGGACCCGCACCAGCCGGTTGGTTCCCCGCCGGCGCCGGACAGCTCCACGTACATGCCATACGCCAACGTGTTGAAATCCCGCCCGCGCGGGCACCCGCACAGCAAGGCACCAACCTGGAGCCAGAGGTACGTGGTGGGCTGCCGTAACCGAGGGTCCCGTCCGCGTCCGCTGGAGCCGCCTGGGGAGCCACACCCATCGTCTTCCGCCGGAGTTCGGAATCCGCCGGGCCTCGTGGCCCGTGGCGGTGGCGCACTCGGCGTTCGATGCATGGGGGGGACCTGCCGAACCGCTGGGTGTCGACGCTGATGTCGAAGGGCACCGGGCGTGGCTGCGGAAGCGGCCGTTTCGCTACTTGCTGCGGGCGGCGAGCGACAGAATGGGAGCAGGTCACCTAGGGTTCGGCGCGACGTGTTCAGAGTGTGCGCGGCAGTGGTTCTGTTGCCGTCATGTGCCAGGTAGACGACCTTGACCGCGCCGGTTCGGACGCTCGGCTACGCGGACATGCCGTCGGCGGATTCCTCCTTGCCGCGAGCGCCCCGAGTCGGGTGATCCGTCGTCGGCGGTCATTCTTGCCGGAGTCCTCGTGGTGCTGCCGCCGGGGCCGTCTACGCGTCCATCAGGGGCCGGCTGCGATCCGCGCGGCGTGCTCCCGGTCACGGCCCGAGTCCCAAGCGGTGTCTCCGTCGACGATGTGCCCGCCGCTGGCGAGGATCTCAGCGGAGATCTGTTCGCGCAGGTGCTTCTCGATGGCGGGCCAGTAGTGGGCGAGGACCTCGGCGGCGCCGTTCTGCGAGAGCACGGGGCCGGGCGCGGTGTAGGTCAGCGCTGTGATGTGCGTGGGAACGCTGTCAGCGTCCCTGATCGGCTCCGTCCGGGTGCCGCCGTCCGCCTCTGCCGGCTGGCCTTCGGTGACGGACAGCTCCCTTGCCCCTGCGGCGGGGGTCCTGGCGGCGAGCCATGCGCGCGCGGCTTCCTCGTAACCGAGGTGGGCAACCAGCCGGGTGAAGAGGTCGGGGTAGACCGTTCTCCCTTCTTGGCGGATCTGCTGGGCCAGCTCCTCGGCGTTGCTTGCCGGGAGAGGGAGGTGAGGCTGGTCGCACTGGTAGGGAACGATCTCGATGGTGAGATCACCCCCTTGGGCACGGTGGACACGCTCCAGGGCGTGAGCGAACCCGCGGGCGGCCCACTCGTCATCGAACGGGCCGACCCGGATGGCGTCTGGTTGCCGGGACGTTGTGATGGTGAGGCTGT
The DNA here is from genome assembly GCF_044333935.1 of Streptomyces sp. NPDC020884. NCBI lineage: Bacteria > Bacillati > Actinomycetota > Actinomycetes > Kitasatosporales > Streptomycetaceae > Streptomyces > Streptomyces sp. NPDC020884. The sequence continues at coordinate 41,211 of NZ_JBIRRY010000010.1, forward strand.
GAGAGCCGCTCTGAGCGGCTGGTGCCTGGGACACGGTGAGGTTTCCTTACTTGCTTGAGAGGTCGGCGAGTTGGGCGGATGGTATCGCTGATGGGTCCTCACCCCCTGTTCGGATCAGCCTGTCCCACAGCCGCTGTCACCGCGTCCAGGTCGACGACCGTCAGTCCTGTAGCGGGGTCATCGACCCAGAGCGTCGGCCAGAGGTCCCGCGCGTCCGGGGTGATGTGCACACACCAAGACTCCAGTTCTGCGCGAGCGTCGTGGTCTAGCCAGGCCCGCCATGCACCGGCAGGTCCAGCGTCGGGCAGCCACACCCGTCCGGGGGCCGTCCGAGACGTACCCTCATGCGCGTCGACCCAGAAGCTCACTTCAACGTGGCGTGCGGTGGGGTGATCCGCGCGGACCCGTGCGGCGAGCAGGCCCAGACAGGCCAGCGTCAGGTGTGTTCGCGCGTGGTTGAGCCGGGCGCTCTCCCGGTCGACCTTGGCGAGCAGGGCATCCGTGTCCATGGTGTTCTGCCTCTTTCGTTGCTGAGATCAGGCTGTCCGCGAGCGGGATCGAGCGCCGCGCCGCCTGCAGGGACAGCCGGCTGGGGGGGCCTGCTCGGTGTCGGGATCGACGCCACCGGCAACGAGCCGGAGATGGAGCGGGTGGCGGCGGTGCAGACCGTGCCGGGGCCGAAGGTGACCGTCACCGTGAGGGCTGACCATGCGGACTGCCGGGCCCCGTGAACCGGGGCCCGGCACCTAGGGTCACTTCCGAAGCGCGGGGGCGTTCTTGACGTTGCGGATGTAGGTCCGGCGAAGGGTGTCCCCGAGCGGACCGTTGATCCGCCGCTTCTGAAGGTTGTACGGGTAGACGCGAACCTCGGCACCGAAGAGGTCGGCGAGCCGCGCGACTCGGTCGAGCAGCACAACCTCGTTGCCCTCATCGTGGTAAGAGCCCGGGTGGCAGACGAGGTAGGCCCACTCGCGGCCCTCGCCGAAGGGCCATCCGCCCTCGAAGCGCAGTTCACCCTCAGGCTGGAATCCCCACGCCTTCTCGAAGTTCTCCCAGTAGGTCTCAAGGGCTTCCAGCGGGTGGCCCGCGTACGGCTCACGGTGGATGACCGCGTCAGGCTCGTCCATCATCGAGGTGATGCCCTGAACGCTGTTGCCGACTCCGCAGCCGTCGAATGCCTCGACCGGAGCGGTCACCGTCCAGACCTCTTCCTCCGTCCAGACGCCGCCGTCCCGGCCCGGGCGCTGCGCGGGGCCTATGCCCCCAACGACGATTGTCTCCGTGCCATCGCCGTTGTCGCGGATGAAGGCGGAGTTGCTGACGCTCTCGTTGTTGAGCGCTCCGAAGCCGGGGCCGGGGGTCCAGGTCGGCGCGTCAGCGAAAGCGTCCTTGGGGAAGAGAAGCGCGACGCCGACCGTCCCACGGTCCATGCGGTCCTTCGACGTCCAGGTCTGGTAGATCTTGCGCTCGATCTGACGACGAAGGCTGCGCTTCATGGTGTCCGCTCCTGACCGTTGGGGTGAGTGCCGGTGTGGCTTGGTGAGGAGGAAGTTACGAGCCGCAGGGTCCGAAGCCGAGCAGACGCGAATCCGCCGTCCCGGCAGCAGCCCGGGACGCCCATCTGCGGATGGTCCAAGGGCTGTGCTGGGGGTGAAACACCAGGTCATCACCCACCACGGGGAAGGGTGAGCGGTTCTACGACAGCGGACAGCTCCGCCTCATGTCCACTGCGATCGCCGGGCCCACCGGCTGGTGAATGGCCCGTGCACGATCGGCTGTGGCCCGCGATGAAGATGCGCACCGCTTGGTCAGGACCGGTCTTCGGGCCACGCGCACCAGCAAGATCGACCTCACGTCACCGGTACAGGCGGCTCCCGAAGACGAATCGGGCCGCGTACGGCACACCAGCGTCAGGGTGCTTGTCGGTGACGTGACGGGACGCCTGTGTCCGTGCCTCTTCGGGTGTGCGGGCGATGCCGTGGCCGATGCACGAGAACGACATTCGCGTGCGCTCGTACCCCTCTGACACCACGGGGACGTCGAAGACGTAGACGCCACACTCCCAACCGTGGGGGTGGGAGCGGCTGAACCGGTGCCGGTAGGCCACCGCCACCGGGCCGGGAGCGCCGGGCTGGACGAGGAGCGCACTGATGACGTGCCCAAGGGCCGGATCGAGGACATGTGGGGTGACCAGCCGCCACGTCAGGTCGAGGTCCGGCCACTCCTGCGGCGCCAACGCGCGCTCGACGACCAAGGGCGCTACCGGGGGGAAGTCGGGCCAGTCAGCGGGCGCTCCGGCGGGACGGCGGACTGTATCGGGCATGGGCTTCTCCGAACGATCGGGCGAGCAGGGGTTGTTGATCGCGGCGCACGCTATGCCTCCCTCCGCGGGGTGTCTTGCCGTCGCGAAACACCCTCACGGTGTCAGCCGGCTGGTCACGCGCCGGCGCCCCTGGCCGGTCCGCTCCGCACCGGCCGCGGCAGGCAGAGGTGCTCCACACGGTCACTGTCAGTCGACGAGGTCGACGGTGAGATCCGCTCCCTCCTCAGGCCGCAGGAGTTCCGCGAGCGTGCCCAGGGCCGTGGACAGCGTCTGGTCCTCGATGTCGACGTAGTCAACCGTGCCGTGCGCCCCGTGCAGCTCCACGTTCTCCGTGCGGTAGTCCGCATGCCCCATCCCGAGCCGGGAGTCGCGTGCCTCGATCACGGCGTAGGAGACAGCCCGGCCCCCGGTCGCCGCGAACAGGCGAGTGCGCCGGGCGACCAGCTGGCGCAGAGCGGCCTCCTCCACCTCTGCTACCGCTTCCCGGAGGTCGGCCAGCAGCACCGGCTCGACTCTGCCCAGCAGGTCCCGAAGCGCCACCCCACGGGCCAGCCGGGTGACAGCTCGGGTGCAGCACCGCTCACTCCAGCACGCGCACTGACGACATTCGGGGCAGTCCTCAGCTCGCTCGCAACCACACCGACACTCGCTGGGCCTGCACCGGGCAGCATGCTCAGCTGGCTCGATGGGCGGCGCCACGGTGAAAACGCGGGTCAGCTCTGTGACGTCTCTGTCTTCCGCGACCAGCTCCGCGGCACGGGCTTCACCGCTGGTGCGGAGCATCGAGATGAGCTGATTGCAGGCTTCCCTGCGGACCACGAAGGCATACGCCTCGACCTGGTCGCCCACGAGAAGCGGGATACTTCCGGACTGCCCGGTTTCCTTGGGGGTGCTCACGGTTTCCTCCAGTGGGCGAAGCTGTGTCGTTGGACTGCGTGGTGTGGCCGGTACGGACGTGCCGGGCGGAGCAGCTCGCGGTCAGCTGTCGGTGGCGGGAGTGGTGGCGGGGTTGTTCTGGCAGAGGTCCATCGCGTCGCCGGGCGTCTCAGTGCTGCCGGCCCACCCGACGCGCCGGCCCTGGGTGGTCGTGCTGAATCCGTAGCAGTGCAGCCCGTCGTGCGTGGCGTGAGAGGGAGTCCAGTCGTGGGCGGCGTGGTCGCGGGTGCTGTCCCCAGGGCACTGAGCGGGAAAGCGGCCGCACGGGAGGTCGGGAACATAGACGGTGAGACTCATGCGGAGGCAGCGCTCCTATCGGTCGGGGGCGGCGGTCGGTACTTCGCCACGGAAGGTAGGCGAGTGCGTGCACGTTTCTGCAGGTCCAGCGAATTTGCCGGGCTCCCCTCGTCGTCACAGGAGAGGCTTCCCGGTGGGAAACGGCCACGAGGTCTGTGAGGGTCTGTGAGAGGCCTCCTGTTCGTCCGGACAGAAGTCGGGGCAGGCTCGGAGCCGTACTGAGGCGCCCTTCGCCCCCGTCCCGAGGTTGGGGCGGGGTACTCGTGTGATGAGGGTGATACGGGGCGGTGGCCCGCGCGGCTGCGGTACGCCGGGGCCTGGGCAGCCCATCCGGTGACCTCGGCGACCGTCGGTCGGACCGATGGGCACCTCGGCAGATCCCGCCCACGACGTGAGGCCCTGGGGCAGAGCACTGTGCTCCACCCCAGGGCCCCGCTGCCGAGCTGGATGGCGTGTGCCCGGGAGGAGAGAGTTCCAGGGCGTTTGCGCATCTACGTCTGGGTGAGGTCTGCTGGTTCCGCTCGCTCGAACCGTCCATCGCGCTCCTGCCAGATGACGGCGATGTCGTTCCGGCCGCACAGATCAGCCAGGTCCGGCCGGGGGCGGGACGGCATGAGCATCACGCGGCGCGGTCGCGGGTTGAAGAACCGTGGCAGATCAACCAGCGCCCCGAGCGCAGCGCGCACGTACGGCCGGGTGACGCTTCCCAGGCAGACGACGATGTCGTTCGTGCTGTGGTCAACCAAGTCGATCGGCAGAGGGACGAGCTCATGCGCCGGGACGACGGTGTATCGCCGGACGTCGTGACCCAACGATCGCAGGTGGGTGGAGTAGCCCCTGAGCAGCTGTTCGGCCGAGTCCTCGATGACCGTACGCGCGCGGCCCCGCTCGTCACCGGGTCCTGGACGGAACGGCAGGTCGAGGTCACGTTCCCGCACCACCGTCTCGGGCCGCAGCGGTTCCACGGCAAGGACACCGGTGGGTGCTGGGGTGCCGTCCTGCGGAAGAAGGCGGAAGACGATGCCAGTACGGTGCGGCTGGTCCGGAGCTCCGACGACCGGGAGCGCCACCTGCACGTACGGGATGTCCTGGGCCAGCCGGTAGGCCCCCAGATAGCGGACTGCTGGCCCTGGCGCCGTGGAGAAGAGCCTCAGCGCACGCCCGTCGGCAGCGTGCTCGGCGACGGTCCGGTTGCCACGCATCATCACCTGCTCCCGGGCTCCCGTGCCCTCCCCCTGGAAGTGGTAGGCGTCTCCCGTCCATCCGTCCCACTGGCTGTCATGGGTGCCGGGGCTCGTAAAGAGGCAGACGTTCGGAGTCGTAACGCTGGGACTCACACGGCCCGTTGCTCGACCGCCGACGAGGTCATGGAGGTCTTTCCTGCTGATCGTGGTGCCAGGGCTGAGGTCGAAGTCCATGTGCGAGGTCCTTCGTTCGGGAATGTGAACGCCCGGAACCGTAGGCCCGTCATGCCGTACGCAGCGGGTACTGGCGAATCGACCACCGCCTCCGGGCCCCAGACGCGCACAGTGGGGCTCCGCCGACGACCCACTGCCCCGCGATGCCCTCGGACATGCGCTCCTCACTGTGACCCGGACGGGTTCCACACGTTCCCGGCCGGCTGGCAAGAGGACAGCCAGGCGCCAGAAGTTCACGGCACGCCCGCGTCAACCCCACGGGCAAGAGACCACTCTGCTGAAAAGTCAAACCCGTCCAGGGCATGGAGACGCGTCGGGCAGGATGACGCTATGGCCCTCAAGACCAGCTCCGACCGGTGCCTGCGCTGCGCCACCATCCGCGATGAAGCCGAGGGCGGGTGGAACGCCGACTGGCGTCAGGGACGGAAGCAAGGGCTGGTCTGCCCGGACTGCCAGACGCCCGAAGAGGCGGCTGAGGCATTGGTAAAGACCGCCTACCTCGACTACGGGAACGAGGCCGTCGGCAGCGACGGAGCCGCGCGGGTAGCTCCCTTCGGTGGTTGGCACACCATCGACGTCGGCGACCACCCCTTGGTCGACGACCCCAACATCCATCTCACGGCCGAGGTGGAGAACGGCCGGCTGACCATCGCGGTCTCCGCCCACAGCGACGCCGCCCTTCAGGAGGCGTTCGCCGAGGGGCCGTGCAGAACCGCGGTCTCCGCGGCACTCAACGAAAAGGGGGCGCGGCCTCAGGGCCGGCCCATCTCCGTGCAGCCGCTCACCGGCTGGCCGCAGGACAGCGTGATGATCGCGGAGGACCGCGCCCTGTACGCGGACGACCAGGACCGAGGCGAGCTGATCCTGGGCTTCGCCCGCGACATGAACCCGCACTTGCTGGACGCGTTCGCCCCCTGGGCGGCCGACGCCATGCGAAGCCACCTGCATTCCGCCCCGCAGCAAAGCACCGTGGAAAGCCTCGTTGCCTCGGCGCTGCCCGCTCCTCGTCTTGGACGCCCAGCGAACAAGGCACCCGACAACGGCATGGCCGTCGGCGGGCCCATGTGGCAGCGGTTCTGGTTCGGCCCCGACAGCCAGGACGCCACCGACGGGCCGGCGTTCGACTTCATCGCCGCGGTAAAGCAGTTCCGTACCCGCGTCATGAACGACAGCGGCACAACCGGCGTCCTCGCCCAGGAGCACGGACTGCACTGGGAGGACCTGTCACCGCAGCAGCACGAGCTGATGCACATCCCCCGGACGGCAGAACCTGACCTCGACGTGGCATCTCTGATGCTGCGCACCCGCACGGACGACTGGACCTGGGACGGCGCGTACGCACGCGTCGCACCACACCGACTGACCTCCGACCTGACCGGCCTACACCCGACCGATGTCAGCGCACTGCGCTGGGGCTTGGTCGCGCCCGGGGCCTTCGCCCCCGACCGGCGTCTCAGCCCGCAGAGCAGGTCCACCCATGCGCTGGCCGCGGTGACGACCACTGCGGCCTACCTTGCCGTGGACCACACGCACTTCATCCCCGAAAGCCTCGCCCTGGACGTGGCCACGACGGCGCCCCTCAGCGCTGGTAACCGCCGTGCACTGAGGCTTCCCGGGCCGTGGTCCATGGTGCTGCACGAACCAGTGCCGCTCTCGACCGTCCACGCCGACGACGAGGAACTCGACACGCTGCTGAGCGAGGGAGGACAAGCTTCCGGAGCCGGCCACGCCGTTCTGGGCTGCGTCCTCGCCGCGCACGCGGACCACACCCTCGACACCACGCTCGGCCTCGTCCTGATGACGTCAGTGCACCCGCAGCGCGGCCGCCAGTGGTACCTGCAGCCCGCCGCGTACGGAGACCACGGAGCCGGGCAGCTGCTGTACTCCTACGCCGCGCAGCTGGCCTTCAGCAAGTGGCGCAAGCCACCAGCACCACCTGAGCAGGAGCGGGGCAAGCCCGGGTCCACGAAGGCCCTCAAGCGTCTGGCGAAGCACCCGGACGCCCGCGCCGGAGCACTCCACCGCATGAGCATCCTGGACTTCACCCCGCCGCCCGCCGAGATCCCTGAAGCGACCGACGCTCAGCAGACCCCCGGGGCACGGCTGCAGTACGGGACGTGGCGGCGCGCGAAGTGGACCGAACGGACACGCATTGGCATCCGGGATGAGAACGGCAACCTCGTCGGCCCGGTCTACAAGGACGGTGCGATCGAGAACGTGACCTTTACCCGGGGCTCTGTCTTCCGTCCCCGCACCCGCGTCCGGCCGGATCTCCCGCTCCGCCCGGACCGCCGTACCGTCTACCGGCTCGGCGGTCCCGCACCAGCAACAGACGCCCCGCCCTCCTGAGCCCCTTCCCGCTACGCCAGAGAGGCCAGAACCGGAGCGACGAAGGTCCGGGCCACCTCCAGCGCGGGCGCACGCCAGTAAGCCGCCGTCGTGAAGTGCCGCCACATGCGGTCGCTCATGGGAACGATCCGGTAATCCTCAAGTGGATCGGGAACGTAGACGCCGGTGATGTCGATGTACTGGCCGCTCGGGTTCACGGCGACGACGTGGATGGGCTGGCATACGCACAGATCGGGAGCGATCTCGTCCTCCTCGTAGCATCCCTCTGTCGCAAAGACGCAGGCCTGCCGAGCGACGACGGCCATGGGCCATCCAGTGGCATCCGCGAGGGCACGCGCCAGCGCATGACACTGCCCGCTGCTGAACAACGCGACCGCAACCGAGTCGATGTGGCCCGGCCGGACCGTGAAACTCTGCCCCAGGGTGCCGGGGACGGTCTGCTTCGGGGTGCAGGTCTGGGGAGTCATATCGAGTGTGTTCCTTTCTACGCGCTGCTGGGCCGGGAGGGCTACGAACGCGGCACGGTGGGGCCCAGGCCGTCAGGCCGTGTTGCGAGCGGAGACCCGGGGCGTGCGGGGCGGGCGCGGGTTAGAAGACCGGCGGCCGGGAGTGGCGGTACGAGAGGGCCCGCAGGAGGGCTGCCACATCGGCTGTCAGGTCCGTGCCGGGCGCTTCCGGAACGACCTCGGCGGCGATGGCTCGCCGGGCGGGGACGACGGCCCACCGCACGTCCGTGTAGCTGTAGGCCAGCGGTGTGATTTCAATGCGATCACACAGCGGGGTGGTGGCCAGGATGTGGTCGAAGCGGGCGGTGACCGTCCAGCCGCCGCTGAGAGCACCGCGCAGCTCAGCAGCTAGCGTGTCGATGGTGGCGTTCTGCGGGGCGCTCTGGGTCATCGCGGTCTCTCCTCCGTGCAGTCAGCCCGGGTGGCTGGCACGTCAGAAGTTAGAGATTGAGACGGTCTGCATCACTTTTCCGCGAATTCAACGGATTAGTGCGCAGCGGGTGCCCTCAAGCCTCCGGTGGTTGAGAGAGCTGGACGCCGGACATCGCCGCTAGCGCCCGGCTGCGCAAAGCCCGAGCTTGCTGCCGTGGCCTCGCCCAAGCCGAAAACTCCTGGACTCGACCACCGAGACGGCACCGTCCGCCGACTTGGCCGTGAATACGGGCAGGTGCCTGATCGACTTGGGACAACCGGGCCGCGCCCACGACCAGATCAGCCAAAGACTCAGGCTGCTGCCCACGGCACGGGACAAGACCAAGGCAGTGTTCCCGGCCTGCGAGGCAGAGAGCCTGCTCGCGCAGGGAGATATCGCCCAGGCCGCGCACTTGGCTCGACAGACCCTCGGCCTGGCCCAACAGATCGGCACCTCCCGTTGTATCCAACAGGTCCGCGACCTGTCCCGCCACCTTCGACCCGCTCCGCTCGGAGCAGGGCGTCGACCGCCTGTTACAAGACGTCGCCCTGACGAACTGAGTCTGTCCGCCGCCCTCCGGACGTGGGTCACCGGAGGGTCCGAGTCGGCACGAAACAGGCCCGTGCCAGCCCCGCGCCGACTGGTGAACCGCGCCCGGATTCCACACACCGATCGGTGCGCGCGGTCACAGCGCGAAGAGTTCGCGAATTCACGCCGTGAGACGGACCGAAAGCGGTGGCCTTATGGCGCGGCCGGCAAGGATGAACGTTGGGCTGGAAGCGGTGGTGCGGCCCTTGGGTTGCTTGGCGTGAGGCCAGCCGGTTGTCCGGCTGGCCGGGTGTGTTACCCGCGCAGGAGTGCGATCTCGCTGGCGCTGAAGTCCGGTTCGATCTCTTCGGCGGCAACGGAGTTGTCGGTGCCGCAGCATCCCGTGTCCCAGTCCATTGCTTCGATGCGTAGCGCCGCCTGTGCCAGCACCGTCTTGGTAAAGAGCTGTACGAGTTCGGTGGAGTCCGGGCCCGTCATGCGCGCCGTCAGCAGCGCGGTGGCCGCGTTTACGTCCGCCTGTGCCATCTCGGCCTCGTGGTCCATGTTGAGCCACCGGATGTAGCGGTACCGCTTGCGGAATTCTGCTTCCGGGAGGGAGTTCAGCGTGCCCTTGAAGCCCCAGCTGTCCGTGTAGTAATCCGGGCCATCGTTGAGCTTTTCCGAGATCTCGAAGGTAATTGTCCCGCCTGAGATTTCAGCGATCTTGACGTCGCGCCCGTGGCCCTGACCGCTCCAGATCAGTCCGTTGATCAGCTTGTCCATGAGGTCCTCCGTGAAAGTGATGAGGGTGAACTCCCTGCGGCGCGGACGCATTACCTGGCCGAGGGCAGGAGGGTGCACGCGCAGCGCACAAGGGCCGCGCCGGAAGGCGCTGCCGCAGTTGGCCCTGCTAGGAGTGAGGACCAGGTATCGGCGAGCGTGCGAATCCGGTCGGCGACCGTTCGCCACGGTGGGTGGCAGATCTAGACGTTCTCGTCATGTGGCGAAGGAAAGCAGCGGACGCAGGGTCCCGTCGCACGATGGCGAATCCGCCTTGGGCCGGCTCCGGTCGTGAGGGTTGTCGGGCGACAGGAGAGCGCCCGGCGCATGCGGTGCCGATGCGGGCGCCCCCGGCGCGGGAGTGCGCCAGGGGCGGTGGGTGACATGGGAACCAGTCTGAGGGCGCGAGGCGGACAGCGGTCCGCGCGCAACAAGAGGTTGGAGAGTTTCGCTCGCCAGGAGCCTGGGACGAGTGGCTGTTCCGGGTGTGTCGTCCTGGCGGACTAGACGGTGCCGTGAAGGATCCGTCGGCCGAAGACAATCTCAAACTTCTCCAGAGCACGCGCCCGTTGGCCGCTCACGTACCGACGCTGCTCAGGCGTCCACCCCTCCTGGTGGTCGCTCTGCTCCCCAGCGATCCACAGCGGCCCGACAACGGCGGCGATCTCCCAACAAGCCTCAGCCCAATCGGAGTCCGCGTTCTCCGGAGCGTTGAGAAACAGCAGATCCGGCCCCGGTTGGTAGGGCTCTTGGCCCAGAGGCCCCACCTTCCGGGCCAGTGCAGGAGCTTGGTCCCGAAGCCCCTCATCCGGGCAGCGGCCGGTGATGAACTTCTCCGCCACGTCGATACCGCAGTCGCGCAGGTCCTCGATCTCCTCAGCGCTGTACCGGAACCGTTCGTGGACACGAGCGCAGGTCGTGCCGTCGGCGAAGCGGCTCACGACCGTGCCGCTCCGCCACTCGTGGCCGGACCCACCGACGACCAACACCTGATGAAGAGCCTGAGTTCGGTTGGCGTAGCCGCACGGGTAGGACGCGATGTGATGACGAACGGTCTCGATGACGCTGGGCACTGTTTCCTCCAGGGGCAGCCGGCTGCTAGACGCCGTGACCGTAGACACCCCCAAACCCAACGACGATCTCGTGCGAATCGTGAGCCATGGGCTACTCAGCCGGAATCGCCCTGCAGGTCTGCATCCGTGCGCCGTGGAGGCCCTCTGCCGCCTACGCCAGCACAGCCAGCCTTGGACCGTCGGCTCCCGGCGCTCCCCGCCGGGGCCGCCCGAGCTGGTGTCCGAGCCGTCGTGCAGCCACCCGCTGACGACGGCGCCCTAGACACGGTGCGATGCACAACGGTGGAGGTTCAACGCGAACAGCCGCCAGGCGGGACACGACGGTTTTCCGCACCCCGCGGCACCGCGAGCTCCTCCTCGACCCACGCCAGAAAGCGGACCCGGAACACGTCGCCGCCAAGCTGGAAGAGCCGTCGGAGCGCGAAGACACCGCTCCAAGCAGAAGGGCACCGCCCGCGGCCAGCTGCTCACTCCGGCGGTAGGAACCGGCAGATACCACGATCCACGCATATCGTCCCGAATGCTCACGACCGTATGTAGCGTCCCCGACGGCGGACAGAACACGGCGGCGCGGATCGCCCCGCGCTGACCGGTGACGTGCCGTGCTGCACCGCATGGGCCGCATCGCAGGACCGCGATCCCGCCATCGCGGGCGCCGGGTGTTCACGCGTCCTCGGCGCCAGCAGCGGCTATGAGCGGTCTACGTCAGGGGCGGGTTCGAGACCGCAAGCGAGGACGTTGCGCGGCGGCCTACCGTCACCGACGTCGACGTCGACGTCGACGTCGACGTCGACGTCGATGCCATCTCCGTAGTCGTCGTACACGACGACTACGGTGCCAAGTGACCCGTCCGGCAGGTCGGGGTCGCCCGTGCAGGACTCGACGCGGTCTCCTGCGCTGTAGGACATCGATGTGCTCCTCAAGGTGCGCCGGGCAGAGGCTTGCTCGACTTCGTGGGGTGCTGATGCGGGCGGCGGTTGGGTCCGCACTCCTGCCCCAGCCTGACAGGCACGAGGCGGGCAGGGCGAGTTCGTAGCCGCGGTGGCGGCAGGACCGGGGCCCGACGAGGTCAGTCCCCAGCCCGTCGTGCACCACGTCTGCTCAGCACTCGAAGTCGTCAGGCACCTCGACGCGTCCCAGGTGCGTGATCGCTACCCGTGGACCCGCCACTCGCGGGGTCGGCTGCGCCCGCTTGACCAACTCCTGAGCGAACCACGGACCTTCGTATCCGCCTTCGGCTGCGCGGGCATCCGCCCGCATGGCCAGGGCGACCAGATCCGGGGTGACGGTCCCTCGGACGTCCTCAGCGGCGATGGTCCACAGGCTGGCAGCCGCCCACAGGTCGCTCTCCTGCTGGCCCTTCGCGCGGCGCGCGTGGTCAGCGACGTGCTCAGCAATCTCTCGGAGGCGCTGAGTAAGGGTGGTCGTGCCGCTCATGGTTCTCTCCTGCCGGTACGTCGTCTTGATGGCCAGAAGATATGCACCGGGCCCAGTGGCAGCTCCACCGCCGCGAAACCGCAGGAGCGCGCGACGTCGATGCATCGGCACCGCAGCAGCGCAGCCCCTCGACGCCCACAGGGCGGCTCCGGACAGCCGCACCAGGCCCACCGGCCCCGACGCAGGTGTGGGCCGGAGGCAGCCGATCAGCGCCTCCGGCCCACACAGCAGCCGATCTCACGCAGAGGGGCCCCGATGACCTGGCCCGTCATCCGCAGGCAGACTCTGCTGGTACGAAAGGAACCGGAGAGCCGCCTCCACCCGGCTGAATGTGGACTTCGCCGCGCCCGTATCGACCGCAACGAGGATCGTCATCGTCCCGTGGGGGACGTGCTCCGCCTCCCACAGCGCCTCTCGGCTCGCCGACGTGATCACCCACTCGTCCTGCCGGTCGTCACGTGCCTCCACGCTGACCACGTGCGTGCCCTTCCTCGGGCACACCACGATGATCCGATCGACGTAGGACCAGAGGGACCAACCCTGTGGAAGCATCGTCGCGGTCAGGTGCTCCGCCAACTCGCCCAGGGCGACAGCCGACGGGCCAGGACGGAGGGGCCGCTCACGGCGAAGGTCACGAGGAGTGCTCATATCCGGCCTGCCGGAAATCCCCCATGTGCGCTGATCGCCCGCACGAGACGCCCGGCCTGGAGCTGCGCGAGGTCGTCCTCGGGAGACTCGGCCGCGTGCCGAGTCGCATCACCCGGGTCCAGCGGAGTGCATTCGGCCTCATCAGCCGTGGCGAAAGCCCCAAAGTCCACGAACCGGTCCGGCGAGTAGTCACCGTAGTCAAAGTCCTGGACCGCGATGGCCTTGATCGAGCCCTCCCTCGTCAGGTAGCGGCGGTGGTGTACCCGCGCGTCGTTACGCGAGGGACCTGTCATATCGAGAGGCACGGGAAGCTCCTGGTGCTCCTTGTCCAGTGGCTGGCACGGCAGAAGCTAAAGTCAACGGCTGCCGTTCGCCTCGTATCGCGAATCACTCCGGCCTTGCCGGCTCGGACTCGCCTCACCATCGCCGCACACAGGTGCCCAGACCCGGCGCAACAGGCCGTGAGTTCGCCGCGTTCCTAGCGAGGGCGCCTCCGCAACGAGACCCTGACGCGGCCCTCCTGGCCACTCGGATCACACCGATCCAGCACCGCCGGTAGGAGGCAGAGCCAGCTTCCAGCTCCAGCCAGGAGAGCAAGCACCTCCACCACGAACTCCCGGACAATGAGGGGAACGAAACCTCGGCCCCTGTGCCCGGCGGCGGAGAAGACGGTCTTACGCGACGGCCCCGACTGGCCCGCAGTGTCCAGTACGAGAACGGCACCCAGACAGGGCCGGGTAGCGGGTGGCTCAGCCGCGGCGTCCAAGGGAGGGCAGTCCGGCCGAGGCCGTGCGTACGCTCCGGCCGCGGCGGGCGGAGCGGCGGGCTTTCAGGATCTGGCGGGCCAACGCCCGCCACACCTGCGCTTCCTCAACACGACCGTCGGCACGGTGCACCGCAGCGACGCCGAGAACGGCGGCGCGGGCACGGGCCGTCAGAGGCTCGGCCAGTGAGGACAGTGGCCCCTCGACCAGTACGGCCCCGGGCGCTCCTCGTAGGCACAGCACCAGGAGCGGGCCGCCGTCGACGAGTTCGCGCACGTACACCCTGGCCCGGGACTGGCCAACGGCGATCCGCGCGATCCCCTCCAGCTCCGCCCAGGTACACGGCAGCAGCACATCCTCCTGCACCATGTGCGGCGCTGGCCGCCACGCCCCCGCCCGCAGTCTCTGGCTCTCGCGCCGTACGCGCACGCCGATCACCGGCCAGGACCCCCCGGCCAGCGCCGGATGCCCGATCTCTACGCCCACCACCACTCCCCGACCCCTCTGCGTTCGACCTCCAAGTATCGCCACCGGCCTGGCCCTCGCGCAGCGTTCAGGAATACCCACCCGACGGAGCGACCACGCTCTCACGCGGCCTGTGCTCAGCCACCCTGTAGGCATCTGGCTGGCCACCAATCCTCGCCCGAGGTGTCCCTGTCCTCTCGCCCTCGGTCAGCCCAGCGTGATCACGCGGTGCGGACTCGATGGGGGCGGGTTACTCGCTGCGGGAGGTCTCCGCTCGCCGGCCCGATGGTGTCCGTGACGAGGGGCCGACCAACCCGGACGTCGCGCCGGTTCTCCTGCTTCCGCCCGAGGTCGGGGCGAAGCGCAAGGCGGCCGCGGAGGTCCGCCGCTGCCGGGCGCCGTGGGGCGTAGGCCGATACCGCACGCGGTGCGATCGTTGCCTGTATCGTCGTGGCGGCGTACTTCGCTGGTGCGCGCCGCGGCCGGGCCCACCTCTGGTCGAGGGTGAATCGAGCGGCCGCTCGGATGCGAATGTGACTGGTCGTACCGGTTTGTCCTTGACGCCTCGTACGCTCCCTGGCGGCTGCTGTGGTGGGACAGCATCGCGGGGGATGTGCAGGAGTTCGTCATGGCACCGAAAAAGAAGACCAATCTCAGCCACCAGCAGCAGATCGCCCGGGCGTTGAACCGGGCCTGCGGGTGCGGCTACCAGGAGGCGTTGCGGCGGGTCGCCGAGGCGGCGCGCAAGGGCTTGCTTCCCGCGGGCTTGGACAAGGCCGGCCGGGAGCAGGCCGTGGAGATCCTCCTCGCTGCCGATGGCTCCCTGCTGGAGACGCCCGCCGCGCCGGTGCCCTTGTCGGAACTCGCCCCCTGGGCCGAGCGTGCCCGGGCCGTGCTCAGCCAGTTCACCGCCCTGTTCGTCGCCGACCTGGTCGCCCAGGACGAGTCCGCCGGCGAGCGCGCCGAGTTCGCGGCGTACTGCGAGGCGGCGGAGAGCGAGGACCTCGCGGCGGCATGGCTCTACCTGGGCGCCGGATGCATCGCGTCCTTCAACCAGGGCCGGGGCCTTCAGACACACGGGGAGTGGCGGACTTCCCTGGACCAGCTTGAGCAGCAGATCCAGGAGAACTGGCGGGGCTTGGTGGGAGCGGTCGACTTCACCGACGGGTTCACCACCGCTGAGGAGGTCTTCCAGCGGGATGTATGGGACCTGCCCACCATGACGATTCTGGCAGGGTTGCCGGAGTCGTCGTTGCCCGCGACGCTGCGGGAGTGGGCCAGGGCCTGTGGCAGCGTTGCCGTGGGGGACGCGGGACGTGCGCTGGTCGCCTTCGACCGGGCCCGTGAGCACCGGTTCGCGTCCGACCTCGCGCAGATCCAGGTCTCCACGATGCTGCGGGCCCTCACGTCGAGCTACACGCTGCCGGAGCTGGTCGAGTTCTCCGCCCAGTTCGCTGACGACTTGGCCCGACACCACATCGCCGCCGTCGGCGGTGACCCGGATGCTGACGCTTCGGGCACGGCTCCCTCCCCCTCCACTGCCGGACAGGAGGGCTGAGACGTGGCACAGCCCCTTCCTGCCATCTCCGCCAATGGCCTTGAGGTCCTGGGCGTGGAGTTGCCCGCGCTCGCCGCTATCCGAGTCGCCCTGACCGGCGGTGGCGGCGGGAAGTATCACGTCCCCCACTCCGACCTGCGGCGCTACTCCTACGGCGGCTGCCGCTACGCCCGGCCCGCGGCGGACGCGGCCACCTACCCGCTGTTGGAGGTGTTCAGGGAGATCTGCAAGAAGTGCGCTGTCTGTCTTCCGGACGCACCGGAGGCCTTGTGGCTGGCCGCCGCGTTCACCTCCGAGCAGGCGGTGGCTCTCCAGCGCGCCCGCGCGGACCGCACGGTGCGCACCTGGCTCGGCTACGCCCGCTACGCGGCCCAGCCCCAGCCCGGGCAGGAGGAGCAGTTCGAAGCCTGGCTCAAGCGGGCCCGCAGGGACCGCAAGCTGTCCAAGGACGCCCGGGCGCTGGCGCAGGCCCGCCAGGAACTGGAGGCCGGCTTCGTCGAGTTCCTGGCCGGGTACGCCGCCGACTGTCCGGAGGTCGACGCCTACAACGGTGCCCGTGATGCGGTGCGCCGCACGGCCGGCAGCCCGGAGCGGCGCGTCTTGGCCGAGGTGACGGCCGCGGTCGCCGGGAGGTCCGCCCGGCGACCGCAGCGATACGAGTCGCAGCCGGAAGTCGATGTGTGGCCGCTGGTGTCCGGGGTGTGGCTGGCGGCCCGCTCGCGCGGGATCGGCGCCGCCCGCACGGCCGGGCTGGTCCATGACGCGGTGTCCAAGGAATTGGCCGGGGCTCGCGTTGTGGACGTCACCCGCCTCCCTCCGCCACAGACCCGGGGCGAGGGGTACGCCAGCCCCTCGGCCTGGGCGGATCACTTCCCTGTCAAGTTCTTGTGTTCAGCTCTGTGGGCTGTTCGCGGGCGGGCTGATGGCCTGTTGCTCTGGGCCCGAGTCGAGCCGGGGAGCGGGATGCTGGCCCGTCACCTTCGGGGTGGTTTAGAGGATTGCCCGGCGGCGTAAGTCTTTCGGGTGTCATGATCTTTTTGGCATTCGCCGAAGATGATGACCAACCGATCCCGAGCTGGAGGACGTCATGGCCCAGCGCCAGAACGGCACTGTGAAGTGGTTCAACGATGAAAAGGGATACGGCTTCATCACGCCGGAATCCGGCCCCGATCTGTTCGTGCACCACCAGGAGATCCAGGGGAACGGCTTCAAGTCCCTGAAGGAGGGCCAGAAGGTCTCCTTCGTCGCAACCCAGGGTCAGAAGGGGCTGCAGGCATCCGAGGTCCAGCCCGAGGCGTGAACGCGTTGGTCTGGGTTCGCCCGGCCCGGCGGAGCCGGGCCGGGCGAACGGGCTGGTGCGGTCAGGTGAAGGGCCGGAAGGGGATCACGTTGTCTGCGGTCGCATCCGGGACCGGGGCGGGTCGGGCAGCCGGGCCGGTGCCCTGGGTGAGGACAGCCTGGGCGAGCGTCAGCCGGGTCACCAGCCCGCGAAGGTGGTCGAGTTCGTCGTTCTGGTTGGCGATGGTTTTCTTCAGCTGGGTGACCTTCTCCCGCAGTCGTCTCTCCGGCTCGGGTATCTGCGTGGTTTCGGTGCGGACCCGTTCGAAGAACTCGTTCTTCAGATCGACGTGCCGCTTGTAGAGGGCCATGCGGTGAACCCCGGCTTCGGCGGCGAGGGCTGCGGCGGTGAGGCTGCCGTCGGAGGCGCCGGCCTCCCCGGCCAGGAGCCGGTCCATGGCCTCGCGGATGCAGGTGCGTTCGTCCTGGTGCTGCTGGTTCATATCAGGGCCTCAGCGGTCTGGGCGGTGGCGTCGTGGGCGTCGGCCATCGTGCGGAGGTTGTCGGCGTTGATCCCTATCTGCTTGCGGACCGGCTCGGGCCAATGGCTGGCCAGCTCTTCGATCTCGTCGGCCCGCTGCCGCATGCGGAGCGCGTGGGTGTCGGTGCGGACTGTGTTGCCGCAACCTGTCTGGCACGCGTACTGCCTTGGAGCTGTTGCGCCCGGATCGGGGTCGCAGAGTGCGTTGTCGCGCTTGAAAGCGCAGATCAGGAATGCGTCCGGGTTGTCATAGAGCACGATGCCGTCCCGGGCGAGGAACTGGGTGGCCTTCTTCGCGAACGTCCTGGGGACGATGCGGCCCTCAAAGCGGGGTGTGCTGGCGGCACCGGTGATTGCGCGTCGGGCGGCCGGGCCGGAGACCTTCTCGCCAGCGGCAACTCGGTCGCGGAGACTGGCGGCGGTGTCGGCGGCGGCGAGAGCAGTCTCAACGTCGAGCTCGCTGTGGATGCCGCGGCGGCTGCGGGAGCCGTATCCACTGGATGTGCGGGCGTCCAGAACGGTGCGCATGTGACCGTACTGAATGGCGAGGGCAATCAACCCGCCGGGGCGGCGCGCGATATGCCAAGCCAGAGTGCGGCGGAAACGGGAGAGTCCGACCGAGCCGTAGGGGTCTTCCGGGATGGTCTGATGCAAGAGGTTCTGGGACGTCGCCTCTTGGTTCACCCAGGCTATGAAGCCTTCGATCCTTGTGTTCAGGGAGGATCCCTTCAACACACCGGGGTAGTAGTGCTGCCGGTGGAAGTCATGGTGGGCACTGCTGAAGAGATGCTCTCCTTCAGGAACCATGCGCTCCAGGACACGGATGGCGCGAACGACGGGCGTGATGGCGACCCAGGGGACTTCACGCTCTTCTCCGTAGGAGACATGAATGCCGTCCTCATCGGTGACGTTCTTGAAGTGATGGCTGTGGATCAAGTGGCGCCCGGGGGCACCATCGGCGGCCGGTTCGGGGTCAGGGCAACACCCTGAACGCAGAACTTGCGCCTCCTGAGGACGCATGCCTGTCAAGAAGAGGCAGATGATCATGGCGGCAGTGCCGAGATGCCGCATCAGGACAGCCGCCTCGTTGAAGTCCAGATGCTCGCGCCATGGGCGTCCGTCGATGTGTCCGGTGACCGGCACGTTGAGCGGGCAAGGGCCAGGCCGCTGAACTGTCAGATCAGTGAGCCCGTACGTTTCTGAGAATCGGTCAACCTGGCCGAGGCCAGCGCCGGTGGTGGCGGCGATGAACTTGCGGGCCACTGCGGTCCTGCCCTGGTTCTCGGTGCTGGGCAGAGGGACGCCCGCCTCGATAAGGGGCACCAGGTAGGCCGTGAGCGCGTCTCTGCCCGCCTGAGGCGTCGGGCGTGCGCCGACCGAGGCGTGAAGACGCTGGCTCTCCGCCCAGGCCGCCAGGATGTCGTCGGCGAAATCCTCGACCATGCGCATGGCCCAGACCAGCAAGGGCCCGATGACCAGAGGGTCAAGCGGCTCGGTCGTGTTCTCGCCGCTGCCCTGCTGGCTGACGGCGGGCAGGAAGTCGTCGATGCCCTCGCTGTCCCATGGAGGCCGGGCGACCCCCGAAGGATGGGCCGAGAGCCGGTCGAAAGCCCATAGATCGGTCAGATAGGTCAGAACCTTCTCCGCGCGGCCGCGACTGACGCCGCCTTTCCAGCGCTCAGCGGGATACTTCCGCCACTCGTCCTCGGTGCAGGCGGCCAGGTCCGTGATGCCCTGTTCCTCCAGCCAACGTGCAAGTCGGATCCACTCGCGAGACGTGTTCGCCATGTCCTCGGCGGAGCATCGGGCCCGGGCGGCCATGCCGCGGCTTCTGAGACGAGTGGGACGAAGCTGGCCGTTGATCATGGTCCAGGCCGGCAGTTTCAACTGGCCTCGGAACAGCTCGGGGCACTTCGTCCAGAGAATGCTGAGCAGGCGGGTGCCGGGGTTGTCGATGAGCGGGGCCAGAGGCCAAATCATCTCTCGGTAGCGCGAAACAGGATGCGAATTGTCCGGGTGTGTCCATTTCGGCAGCACGATGGGGCTGTCCGGAGACGGCATCGGCAGCACATACGGATCGCCCTCAACGGCGGGGACCGCGGTCACGGGGCAACTTCACCTTTCAAAAGAAGATCGACCAGAACACGGTCATTGCCGGTGACGCGGGTCAGAGCCCCGTTCCAGCCGGCCAGCCCGACTTTGCGCTGCAGATCCTCCAGCCGTAGCCAGTGATCGTTCCAGTGCCTGTGCCACCAGTGGTCGGGCAGAGCGGACCGCAGCCCCTGCAACTGCTGGTGGAGGTAGGCGAGGCGGGCGTGGTGGCCGGGGTGGACGTGTGCATTGGGGCAGGCGAGACAGAGTAGGAAGTGGGCTCCGCATCCTCCGTCGGGGGAGGGCCAGGGGCTGGTGGTCTCGTCCTCGCAGTCGGCTGTTGCCGTCTCCTGGTGCCCCGGATCCGCTGCATCGGCGAGGCGGCCGGCGAAGGCGGTCTTCCGTGCCAGGGCGAGGGCCTCCTGGACCCCGTCTTCGATCACTTCTTGCGCGGCCTGCTGGACGTTCTTGTCGGGCAGGACGTAGACGCTCTCGTGGGTGCCCCGGGTGTGCTGCAACGGGCGCCCTTCGCGGATCACTGTTGTGCGCCGGGCCCGCTGGAACGGCGATCCGACCAACTTGTGATGGTCCACCCACCCCTTGACGTCACTGTCCGAGACGCCGAAGGCGAGAGGGCCGACCGGGCGCGGCCGGTCCATTTTCTGGGAATCACGCCCGGTCAGACCGCTGCGGGCAGTCATGAGCAGATCCGTGCCCGGGGCCAGACTGACGGCCAGAGCACGACCATGTGCGGTGGCCTCCAGGGCGTGGGTGACCAGCCGGCCCGCAGAATCAGCGCCGGAGTCCGTGACGTTCTCGGTGGAGTACCAACGGCCGGGCCCGGCCCGCCGTTTCTCCACCTGAATCTGGTAGGTCACCGTGGCCGATTCCCCAGCCGACGGCGTTGCCGTCGGCGTAGGCATGCGGTCGTAGGCCGAGAGGTTCCATCCGAACCGGTCGGTCAACAGCACGGCCAGCGCGGCCAGCTCCCCGCGGGTCAGGAACAGCCGCCCCCACGTCCTGTCCACGCTTCTGCCGCCGAGGATCCTGCGGTTCGTCACCGTGGTCTGACCGCTCGGCAGCAGGGTGCGGGGGACGTCACCGGTGCGGGCGAGATAGTCGAGGACCTGACCCAGCTTCCACTCGTTGGTGCCCTCGGCGATCTCCCGGGCCCGCCAGCGTTCCAGGACCACCGTGTTCTCACGGATCCGAAGCAGTGCTGAGCGGAAATGCCGCCGGGCAGCCAGCCGCACCTCCTCCCGTTCGGAATCTTTGAAGGACTGCTTGCTCGGCTTCGGCCGGGGAATCCGCCGGGCAAGCTCTTCTGCCACCGGCCCACTGCCCAGCCGCGGATCGTGCACCAGCACACTGCGTACCGAACCGAGAATCTGCTTGCCGGAGTTCGAGGCGACATATCGCGTGCGCCAGCGTTTGAGCATGGCGGCGGTCAGCTCGTCCAAGTCCTGCGGAGGGTGATCCTGTTCTCCCAGGAACCGAGCGAACCACAACAGCCTGAGCCAGTGGTTGTAGGCCGTGAGGTGGCTGTCCCAACGGCGGGCCTGGGCCGCGAACCCGGCTGCCAGGGACCGCTGCATCGGCTCCGGGGCGTCCAGCTCGGCAAAGTGGAACGTCTTGGTGTGGCCGGCCTTGTTCACCACCGTCACCACGAGGCCGTCCTGAACGATCGGCACCTTGGTGCGGTGGTCACCCGGCGGGAGGCTGGCCTTGTGTCCCCGCCCGCTCACGACGCGGACTCAAGCAGGGCGTCGATATCCTGGATGCCAGCCGTCTCGCGAGCCAGCCGAGTGAAGACCCCGTCCACGTCCTCGACCTCCTCGCCCTCGTCAGTGGCCTCCGCGGCAGCGAGGATCGACTCCAAGTGCAGGTGGGAGACGGGCGCCAGGTAGTGCCGCTTCGTCGTCTCCACGTCCACGTGTCCCAAGATCGTCTTCACCAGCCACCACGGGTCCCCGAACAGCTGGGCAAAGTCCCGCCGGTCCTTCTTCGTCAGCCCGTAACGCTTCTCGAAAAGCTCGTTCAGCAGGATGAGCATGAAGAGGGCCATGGAATGCCGGGCCGAGTGCGGGGTTGCGTACGGAGTCTTCCCACGGACCTCCGCGAGCCTGAACTCCCGCTTGATCTCACGCTCCCCAGGCGTCAGAAGGACTTCCTCGCAACGCAGATTGGCGGCCCTGAACACGCCGTTCCACCGGTCCGGGAGCATCGGCATGCCCTGCTCGGTCAGCCACAACCATGCTGGCTCCGGCCCCTCCGGCCCCTCCAGGAACAGCCACTGCCGTTCCCTCCACCCCAGCAGGCTCAACTCCTGCCCGCCGACGACGCCGTCGACGTCTACCCACTCGACCCTCGTCTTCAGCCCGCGCGTCACCTTCGTGACCAGCTTCATCATCGACAACCGGTCGTAGGAGCCCTTCTCCTGGGCTTGCTGGACGGCCCAGGCCCGCTCGGACTGGACGTAAGCCTCGACCTGGCCGACCGCGTCCGCCGACGCATAGAACGTGCGGGAGGTCTTCGACCTCGTCACGGCGCCCGCAATCCTGCCGTGGAGGTAGCGGCCGTGCCGCAAGTGCTGGGTCGGCAGTTCGAAGGTCAGCAGCGAACCGCCCTCCTGCCGGCGCAGCCCCGAACTCAGCAGCAACTGCACGAAGCTGGTGTTGCGGATCTCCGTGCGCGACTCCCAGCCCGGTGCCGCCATCCCCGCTCTGGTGTGACCCCGCAGGCCCACGTCCGACCACAGACCCCAGGTCCGCGGCGTCAGCCACGACACCCGCGAACTCACCGCGTCCGCAGCCCGGTCCTCCCGCCGTGACACGTCCACCGGCAGCGGGTAGACCTTCCCCCACTTGAACAGCTTCGTGAACGCGGCCGCCTCACGGTTCCACTTGGTGCCACCGATCCGCTGCGGATTCCCCGGAGCGCTGCACCGCCAGTCCCGAAAGTCTGCAAGATCCTGCTCAGTCGCCTCTGGCCACGACACCCCACGCGACCACAGAAACTCCAGAAGTATTCGGATGTCCGTCGCGTAATTCCGCTTGGATTCGATTTCCAGGTTCCGGAACTCTTTGGACCGTACGAAATCCAGCAATCTGGTTTCGACCATGCCGTCCGGCTGCACGAAAACCGGATCACCCGGCTTCAACCCGATCCGGGCCACCGCCCCCGGCAGGTCCTGTACCCCCAGGACACCCTCGCTTGGCAGCGATCCCCACCGCTCGGCATCCGGTACCCGCACTACTTGCCACATGCTCAACACGCGCCCCTCTAGATGACTGAGAACACGCTCGATCATCAGGGAAGTGGTCGAACTTGCGACATGGTGGCCGCGCGCGATCGCCGAGGCCTGCGCGCGACTGGAGGCCGAGTTCGAGGCTGAGTCGGCGCACATGGCGGCGCGGCTGCTGCTCGTCCACGACTGGCCGCTCACGAACGGCCGGGACGCCCCCATCGCCTATCTCGCCGCTTCCCCGGTGCTCGGCCTGGTCCCCTTCGGGTTCCGGCGCCGCGACTACTTCAGCGACATCGGAGACGCCACCGGGCCCTCCTATTCGGCGGTCATCGCCGCGCCCGGGCACATCGTCGCCAAGCTAGAAAAGGAGCAGGCCGCCCAGGGCAGGCACCACCCGCCCCGGTTCGTGGCCGGCGGGCCCCTCACCAGCCGCCGCCGCACCGACCAGAGCGCCGCCTTGAAACTGCTGCGCACCGCCTTCCCCCTATTGCCCGCGGACGCCGACAGTGGCTCGGCCGAGGTCCTGACAGCCGTCGAGGAGCAGCGCCGCGCCCGGGCTGCGGCGGGCCACCGGCTCGAGCGCGGAGACGCCGACGAGCGGGCCTACCGGACCGCGTCCGCGCTGCGCGACGGCTACGGCTGCTGGATCCCGGGCGGGAGCGAGGAGACCGCGTTCCTCAAAGAGCTGAAGTCCTGGCTGGGCTGGCATGTGCTGCGCGTCGACACGTGGTGCGGGCCCGACGGTGGCGAAGGCGTCTGGGCGAGTCTGTACGGAACCCTCGACGACGTCAGCGAGGGTGAGCTGGCGTTGAAGCCCGGCGGCCAGCACCGCCCGGTCCGGGTGCCTCTCAACAGGGTGGTGGCGCTGGTCGGCGCACCCCGCTGGGACCGGGACCAGCACCGGGAAGCTCCACTGTGGAAGCCGTACGAGCCAGTGCGCGCTGTTGGCCCCGCTTCCACAGGCGTGATGGAGCGCCGTATGCGCGTCCTGCCCGGCGTCGACGAGGAGGGGTGACAGGACGCGCCGGGATCAGGTGAGGCCGTGAGCCGGCCCGACGTTGTCCGGGTGGGCAGTGCTCCGGAGGTCCGGAGGCCCGGCGTGGTCTGGGTGTAGCCGACCTGCTGGCCTCGCTGTGTGCTGTGGGTCCCGCCCAGCTCGGCGAGCTGGTGGAGCAGTTGACGGCCGCCGAGTGGCTAGCGGACGTCTCGGTGACGGACACGCACGTCACAGGCCGGCTGTGCGAGCGAGTCCTCGACCTCAGCTGTCCGGAATCGGCCGGGTGAGTACCCGGTCATCCGGCTCACCCGGACCGGTCAGAAGCGCCGTCCAGGCACCCTGCCTATGGGCTCGTCCGAAGCCACGCGGCCATCGCGCTGTACCCCGCGTGGCAAAGGCAACCAGTAGGTAGACGCGCTCGCCATACGGGGTTCCGTCTCGCCCCGGCATGTCGAGATGCCTTCTGCCCCTGCCCAGTGCAGCGTGTCAGGTGGAGCTCACCCGGACGCCCTTCGCACGTCGCCCGGGTGGGCCGCAATCCCGGTGGGCCCCGCACGACTCGCAATCCCGAGACCGCGTGGTCAGTAGGGCCGCTCGTAGGGGCTCATCCCGTTCGAGCACGATGGGATACACGGCATGCCTACGGGCGCAAGGCAGTCCTGGCAAGGCTCCTCCTCGTCGTCGTACGGCTCGAACGGCTCTGCGTACACGGATTCCATCGGCTTGTCCCTCTTCTGCGCGGGTTGGGTGTCGGCAGAAGCTACGACCGCAGGAAGGCCACCCACCAGCGCCGGCGAGAAGCCGCCTTGCATCGCGGCGCTCGTACGCGCTCGTAGACGGCGTACGGACAGGCCGGCAGACTCCCCGCCTCGGCAGAGAACCGCCGGACGCCGTGCGGGCCTCAGCTACGGACAGGCGCCCGCCCGCAGCTCGACACAGAACCGGAGAAGGCCCGACACAGCGCTCTCCAGGTCACCCGCGCAGAGAGCCGACTCGGCCCTGCGAACGTACTCGCGGGCCGTGTCGCGGTGTCGGAGCCCCCCAGCCGCCGGGTAGCTGCGCCCCTGCCGCAACTCCGCAGCGGCAAGCTCGACCAGCTCACGGACTGCCACAGGCAGCGCCTCCGCCGCAGGGCGGGACTCAAGCGGCAGCGGGGCAGGTACATGCTCGGCCACGACGTGCGCCTCACGGTAGAAGGTGGCGTTGCGTTCACTCGTTGCACAGACCACTTCACCGTGCTCCGCGCAGTCGACGACATGATCAGTGAATGGGCCGGCTTGGAGTTGGCGCGGCATGGACACCTGCTCATGCTCGGTGATCTGGACCTCCGGTGCCTCCCAGGCCAAGCAGTCGCACCTCCTTGCGCGGTGCTGCCCGGGGTCCTCACCTTCTTTGCAGTCGTGCAGTCGGTTGCCGTCATCGACGACCAAGGTTCCCCGGCCTCGCTGGTCGGAGTGGAAGGTCGCGTTCACCTGCAGCGTGCGTGCGTTCCGCCGGGCTACCGCTTCCAGGGTGCGGTGAATCTCGCTCCATGCGTGCGACCAGGTCCAAGAGGCTGCCCGGTCCGCCGTGGCGACTCCGACCAGGGACCGGTCCGCACCGGTCCCTGTGTAGGCGAGAGTGACGAGATCCGCCCGGGCCTGCAGGGCCTTGTGCTCCTCACGGATGGCCTTCAGAGGCACAGGCACATCGAAGTCCATGGACCCGTTGTAGATCATCTCGTCATCGTCAGCTGATGCCATGTGACCGCTCCTGGTGGTGTGGGTGGGCTTCCATGGCCCGAAGTCTTGGCCTTCTCCGGCAGTCCGCCGCATCCCCGCGAGTTCCACAGGGCCAGCAGGCCAGTCCGCCAGCCGCCCACGGGCCCAGGCGGACAGCGCCTCCGCCACCCCATACGGCTCCAGAGCGCTCGACGTGGAAGACTTTCAGGGCGCGAGCCGAACCGTACGTACGCCGTGGTGCGCGGGACCTTGTGCCCGCGCACCACGGCGTACGTACGGATCAGAAGCCGAGCACCTCGACCTGTGCCAGCACCTCATCGAGCGCGTCATCCCCGATCGTCCCAACCGCGTTCAGCCCCGCCAGGTACGTCCTCAGCCGCCCCGGTGCCGAGAGCCACTCGTTGGCCTTCGGCCCCCCAGACGGTTCCCACCAGCCCACCAGCTCCTCACCGGCGATCTCGTTCAGCACACGGGCCGCCTCCCGCTGCGGCCGTTCCCGCTCCTGACGCTCCTCCTGGGCCTTCCGACGAGCAGCCTCCGACGCGGCTTCATCCTCCTGGGCTCGCTTGTACGCCGCGTGCCACGCGTCGTACCGGGCGTCGCGCACGATCCGTTCACGCAACTCGCTGACCGATCCCAGGTACCCGATCTGCCGTCCCCCAGTGTTCAGCCGGAGCGTGCGCGGGGCGGCGCCAAGGCGTGGGGTTCCGAACCGCGTGATGACGCACGACTTCCAGAAGCCTGTCGGAGCGAAGCAGTCCACGACCGTGACAGTCCGAGCTGTCTTGCCGGTCACCCGAGCCACGGCCACCTTGTCACTCGTCCTGTAGCCCGCAACCGCTGAAACAGCCTCCCGAGCGGTCTGCATGCCCAAGAGGTCAAATGCAACCCCGCCGGGCTCGTCGTAGATCAGCACCAGGTCATCGACCTGGAGCTGGGACGTCTCAGTGACCGGGACCAGTCGGTCTTTCTTCAACGGCCGGTCATCGGGGTGCCGACGGGCCCACGTCGGCTTCAGGTCAGCATCGTCCGGCCACAACCCGAAGACGATCTGCGTGGCGAGCTGGCCAGCCTCAATACGCGCGGGCTGAGTAACCGTCTGGGTGGTCATGCGGTGAACCCCTCTCATCCTGTGCCGCCGGTGCAGCGGAACGAGACGAAAGGTAGGTACGAGCACCCACACTGGCGGCAGCCGCGCGAAACACGGAATCGACATCTAGGCCCATCGTGGGCCACCACGCGCGGGAGTACACCCGCCTGACCAGCGCTAACGCAGGTCCGCTTACCCCGCGCGACCCGGGCCTTCCGTTCTCCCTCAGGCGCTCCCGCGGTACGCCGAGGTCCACAGAGCGCGCCCGGCAGGGCCAGACTGCAACTGCCCCAACAAGCCCCTCGAGCAGAACCGGATCCTCGACCGGAGCATGCCGAAGCGGCGGCACGAACCGTGCGGCGCCCCAGGGGGGGAGGGCACACGCAGGCGTTTCGCACCGCCGCGTTCAGCATTCGGCCCCTTCCTGTAAGAGAGGCCGAACCTGCCGGGCTACCGATCGGCTTAGCGCCGGGCTGCCCAACAGAGCCGAAGATACTTCGCTGGCGAACCGCGGCTCAGATCTCGCGAATATTGCCCCCCGGAGCCCCCGAGAGTCACCCCCAGGGACGGACGCAAACTCAACACGCGCCGGAGCCCGCCTCGGGTGCGGCCGCCGGACAGGGCTCGGCTGCCCGGTTTGAAAGCGTCAGGGGCACGTCGGGCCGACCGTAGCTCAAGCCACGGTCCGGGCAGAGCCCTTGGCGCCCCCCGTTAAGCCTGCCGCCCCGCACGGTGGGGACCCGCGCGGGGCGGGGCCGGCCAGCCGAGGGGGATGGCAGGCCGGGGGAGCCGCGCTTGGAAGTGACACAGAGCGCGGCAGGTTCGAGAAGTCAGGTGCCGAAGACCAGCGCCGGCAAGCGACGTTCGATCAAACGCCAAGCCCACGCTGACAGTTCCTTAGCCTTCTGACGCTCCACTCCGGACTCCCACGCAAGCGCACCGTTCAGGCCGTACATGAGCACCACAGCCCTGCTCGTGCCCTCGATCTCCTCCTGGGTCAGGTCAGCGGGCAGGAAGTCGGCGTGACCGCCGTAGGCGTAACAGAGCAGGGCGTGCACGTCACTCGGCCCGAGCGTCAGCTGGCCGAGCTCCAACCGAAGCCGGTGGTCGGCGTCTACGGTGACGGTCACGGCGCCACCTGCACATCGATGCTGGCGGGCAGAGTGACGGTGACATCCACCTGGATTCCCTCCCACTGCGCCACCACGGTGTGCGTACGCACGAGGCGGCCATACATCTCCGCCGGTTCACAGCTGGTGACCACGCCCCCCAGCGCCTTCACGTACGCCTGGAACGCCTCCACCGTCTCGTACTCCCGCTGGAGGTACCCGTACAGCACCCGATCATCCCCCGACTGCGGGATCGGGACCGTCCAGTGCGGCGTCGGCAGATCCGGGTAGTCCGTGAACAGCTGCGCCAAAGCGAACGCAACGGCACGCTGGCTGCACGCCGGGGTGATCTTCCTGGTCGCCTCGGTGTGCGTGGCGGTCATCGCTGCTCCTGGATCGTTCGGTTGCTGACGACTCAGAAGGTAGTCAGCGAAGCGGCCACAATCCCGTTCTCGCGAATCCGGATCGGGCTGCCAGACCAGGGAGGCGTCCGAGCCGGGACCGGCCCTTCACTCGACACCGAGGGGCGGTCACCCCTCCCTCATTTCCCATGGCTCGGGTCTGGTGCGTAACCCTCCGCCCGGAGAAAGGCATCCAGGACAGCCGCGACAAGGTTGCCTACACCCGGCCCGCCACGTTCCACGTTGTACGCGTTGAGCCGGCGCTTCAGTTCGAGTTCCTCAGGAACGGCATAGTTGAGCTGTTCACGGTCCACCCCACGGCGCATGAGGAGCGCTTCCGTTTCGGGGTGCGGGCTGAAATCGATGGCTGCATCACCATCGCGCCCCTCCTGGGCTCTCAGGGCGTCGGCCAGCTCCTGAGCCTTGCGAGCAAGGGATGCTTTGCGCGGCATCGCTCTCCTTCCACGTAGGGATTGCTAGGCGTACGGCTATGGAAACGGCTATAAGTCTAGGCGTTCTGGCGTATGTAAGCCTAGTACTACCTAGCGACGAATGCCCGCCACCCGGGGAGGGTGGCGGGCATTCGTTTTCACGAAAGGGCTGGTCAGAACCCCATGACCCTCAGCCATCGGTCGAGCGCGACCGTGACGATGTCCGCGACGGGCATCTTGTCCAACCGGTTCAGAACGCGGTACATGGCCAGTCGGTGGTTCAGTTGCAGGTCTGCTGGCACTTGTGACTTGAGCGGTTCGCGCGAGATGAACCGCTCATTGAGGACCACTTCGGCCGGGCGGATCTCTTCAGGTGTGCCGTGACCCGTGTATCCGTTCCATGGGGGCAGCATGTCGTCGGCGGACGCCTTGCCACCTCGAAGGAACCAGTCCACAGCCACCGCGACCAGGTCAGCCGGCGGAATGTGATTTATCCGGGACACGACCTTGAGCAGCTGCAGTCGGTGTGGGATCTGCAACTCTGCCGGTACGGACGCGTTCAGAGCTTCCCGGTTGATGAACCGCTGGTTCAAGACCTCCTCGGCCCGGGGGAAGCCTTCGTTGACCGGCGGGGGCACGTGGTGATCCCACTGACTCGTGACGGCCGCAGCGGCTTGTCCCGAGCGCCGCTCGAGCGTAGCGCCAGGGCCCCCGACGCCGTTTCGAACGCCATCGGCTGCTGCCTCGCCGACCTCCTGATCGCCGACCGCTGCCGAAGCCGCAGCATGCGGAGGTACTTCCGCCCCAGGCCGGACAGAAGCGCCAGCCTCCTGGGCGTCGGCCACCCGGCGACCGTCGGGACTGCCAGGCGCCTGATCCCTTTCCGGTGTCCTCCCCTGCAAAGGGATGTCGGCGGAACCCAGGGAGTCGCCGACCTGATCGGAGGAACCTTCGGCATCAGATGCGGCCGAGGGAGCTGCCTCGTCTCCTTCTGGTGCACCAGACGCTCTTGGCACACCGTCGGCGGCGGCTCGGACGTACTCTTGCGCTTCACCGGTCTGCGCTGCCGCCTCCGGTTCTTGCGTGGGCGTACTTACCTCTCCGGGCACCACGGTCTCATGACGCCCGGCATCGCTGTCCTCATCCTTCGTTGCAACAGGACCTGCAGCCTGGACGCGGACAGGCTGCTGCTCCTCTGGCACCGCAGCGACCGAATGGCCGTCTCGCCCCTCCTGAGGAGCGTCAGCAGTTCTGGTGCCGCCAGCACCTTCTGCGGCAGCGGCCTTCGGGAACATGGGCTTGGGCGGTGTCCGGCGTGCCGTCTCACCTGTCGCCTCAGCTGCCTTGGTTTCCTTGGGCCCAGCGGCTGTCTTCTTGCCGGCGGCCTTGCGAGCTCGCAGCGCAGCCATGCCGCCCTGCGGCTGCGTGGACGACTCATCGGCCATACTTCTCCACCGCCTCCGCGACAGCCTTCATCTCCTCAACGAACGGCGTGGTCCGCTTGGACGGCGGGCTCGCACAGATAGGCACTCGGAGTCGGCGCTGCGGGATCCAGTAGTAGTCCCCCACTGAAGGACCAATCACAGCCTTGTTCTCCTCCGCAAGGCGCTCGAGCTCATCGAGCAGCCAAGCCGCAGGACTCCGGCCGACCTTGTACGGGATGAGCAGGAGAGGGTAATCCGGGAGGTTCTTCAGCAACCCCTCCAAAGCGCGGAGCTCCTCGTTCCCCAGCACGGCCGGTACGACGGTCACACGAGCAGCCGCCATCGCTCCGTAGGTAGATTCACTCCCACCCGGGTGAGTGTCGACTACCAGACGTCGCTTCAGGTCACGCGACCACTGCAGCAAGGACTCCGCCACGGTCCCAGCCCTCGGCTGGTTTCGCTCAAAGTCCGTGTGGCCGGGGATGAGGTCCGGCTTCCGGCCTCGGCCCGACAGCGGCTTGGGCGTCTCACCGGTCTGAAATGCCCTAATGAGAGGAGACTTGATCCTGTCTTCCTCGAAGTAACCCCACCCGCGGGTGACCCCACCCCAGTCCCACTCGAAGTCAGTGAGGACGCCGTTGAAGAGCCAGGCCAGCTCCTTGGCAGTGCGGCTCTTACCCACGCCCCCCTTGAAGCCTGCGACGGCGACGACGTCCGGCTCCTGCTCGGGCGGCACGTAGCCACCGCCGGCCTCAGTGGTGTCTTCCTCGTCGTGGCCCTCGTGCTGGGTAGGGATCGCGGTCGTCGCGTCCGCGGCGGCCACTTTCAAAGTCTCGCTGGTCATGCGTTGCCACCCCTCATGAGGTGGCTATCGTTGGTCTTCACGACTCTTTCTCCTTGCAGACGGTTGAGGGTCGAGCACCTTGCGCCCGTTGGGGAAAGGCCTCCCCGGCGGGCGCTGTGCGTTTCAGGGGGAGGCCCAAGCGCACTCGCGCCTCTCCTGACGGGCTCCATCTTGCCGGACAGCATCCCAGCACTTGGAACCGGTACAGCGTCACTGGTGAGTTTTAGTCCACAAGCGGCGCTGAAACCTGCCTGGATGGCCCGCCCCCAAGGTAGCTGTCAGTCGCGGCACGCCACGGGTTGCCGCGCGAACCGATCCGCTTACGGTTGGCACCGAACCAGCCTGAAACTGGAACAT
Organism: Streptomyces sp. NPDC020884; assembly: GCF_044333935.1. Classification (NCBI taxonomy): domain Bacteria; kingdom Bacillati; phylum Actinomycetota; class Actinomycetes; order Kitasatosporales; family Streptomycetaceae; genus Streptomyces; species Streptomyces sp. NPDC020884. The sequence goes on from NZ_JBIRRY010000010.1 coordinate 72,236, forward strand.
CTGACCAAAAGCACCTTGGAGTCGCACAAACATCTGGATATCCGCTCTCGACATGATCGCCGAAGGGGTGGTCAACAGGAAGGCGTCGCCTCCGGTTGACGGTTGACAACCGGATGCCCGCCAACGCCGGAGTTTCGGTAGCCGCCCACAGTCGACGCGATTGCCAACATCCAGCACGAAGCCCTTGCCTACGAGTACGGCGGATTGCCAGCGTCGGTGACAGTTCCCCAGCTGCAACCGCTGGCGCTTCCGTACCGCGAAGCAGTACTGCCTCGTTGGATACCCAGGGGTGCCCACGCCGCGCCCGGCGCTACCAACGAGGTTGAAACTGCATATCCAGCCGCCTGGCTACACGCTCAGCAACTGCCGACACGACTATGCCCTTTGCCACCGCCGACTACCGCGGCCCAGCAACCGGCCCGAGAAACAGCCAGCCCGTAGGCAGGCGCTACCGAGCCGAACCAAAACAACCCTCTCCCGCAGGCGACGTTCCGGCCCTTGCAGCAACTAGCCATTGACAGCTGGCATACGGCCGCAAGTGCATATCCAGGCGGTTTCCCCCGTAGCAGCGACTCCGATGCCGTATCCGGAGCCGCACTGGATACGGGTATTCGTCTCGCACCCCAGCCCTTCCCGCGACTCGGACAACCGTCTCCCATGGGAGACAAACGCCCTCTCCCACCTCACGCTGGCAGGCTGCTCAACAGCTCAAACCCGCCGAACAGCCTCCTCGGCCTCGACGAGGAACCGCAACGCAACCTCGTCGAGGGCCGGCGGCACTCCTTCCAAGAGCGCCTGGGTCCGGATGTCCCTGACGACTTGTCGCAGGTGCACGGCCGTACTCGCCTGCTCCGAAGGCGTCTCATCATTGCCGTCCAGGTACCAAGCGAGGTCATCCCACCACTCATCCAGGTCCTCCACTGCGAGGAACGACGAGCGCACAGCCAGCAAGTTGAGCGCGGCCTGGCGCACCCTGGCATGCCCCGAGGCGACCCGCCGGGTCTGCTCCGCTTCCAGGGCCGCCTTCGCCTTCGCCAGTCGAGGCGTACGGAGTTCCCACTTCGTCTGGATCGCCAACCGCAGCCGCTGCAGGCGCAGGGCCGCGCCCCCGCGGGACTCGATGCCGAGAATCACGCCCAGCTCCCGGCCTTTGAGCCCGGACCGGAAGCACGCCTCCAGCACCGCGACCTCCTGGACGTCGACAAGCTCACGTAGACGACGGGTCAGCCGAAGGCGGTCGAGGTTGTTCTCCCGCAGGGCTGCTCTGGCGTCCGCGAGCTGCTGTTCCTCGTCCCCAGTGCGTCTCCTCAACGCTTCCAGACGGTGCACCGGACGTTCCAGAACCTCTTCCCGCTCCCGGAGGTAGGCCAGAACGCCGAAGATGTCCTCCGGAGCCGGGAACAGCTCCAGGTCGCGGTCTCCTGCTCGGTGGTGACGTCTCATCACACGCTCGACAACGGGCGCGGTAGCGCGGTCCCTCAGGGGTTCTGGCGTTCCTCGTGGCATGACCAACAGCATGCCGGATCTGTCTTCACAGTAATGACAGGCCTCTCCGGGAAGGCCATTCCGAGGAATCTCAACCTGCCCTCACGCGCCCGCACGAAAGGTCGAATTCGCTCGGATCGCCGCAGGTCAGAGCGTCATCCGGACAGCGTGACCACCCGCACTTTACCGGGTTCGGACAGCCGGGAACAGCACCGCCGGACAGCCCGCCACCAGACGGCACCAGCGCTCCCGCTCCGCAGCCAGTCCGCCCCGCAGCAGCCCGCTCCCGCCCCCTCCCATGCACCCTCCGCCACCGCCCATCCCGGGCCCGGCCCCTCTCACCAGCACGCCCCAAGGCGGGCGCAGCACTCCCACCCCCCACCGCCCCCCACCACCCCCGGTCCGGAGCGCCACAGGCGCTCCGGACCGGCGGTGGTGAGCCCGGCCATCAGGCCGGGCTCACCACCGCCTCATGCAGATCCCCCTCGCCCTGGGCTGGCGTAGCGGCCGCCAGCACAGGCCAACTTCAGCGCCCGGCGGGGCACCTCTGGCCCCCGCCGGTGCGCACCCCTCGCTCCTCGCCGTGCTCCTGGTCCCCGCTCCTGGGCCCCTCGGGACGTCACGGGCCCGTAGCTGCTCCGCTACGCCGTACGGGCCGCTCCGAGGCGGGGGCACCGTACGGCGGCCGCCAGGTGCACACTCTGCGGCCCCTGGGAGCGCCACGGGTGCACGGCCGCACCGCGGCGGCCCCGCCCGTCCGCACCCCCGCCTCGGGGGTCCTCGTGCGCCCTGGAGCACCTTCGAGCCCAACCGCGCCCCGCCCCGGCACGTAAGGGCACCGGTAGGTGAGCCGGCCGAGCCCCTGGGCGAGACCGTGAACCACCGGGCCCGACACCAGACCACTATCAGCACCACTCACCACCCCTCGCTGCGGAGCGCCCAACCGCGCCCGCTCACCGGCCCCGCCGCGGAGCGGCCCGGCACCCAGCGCGCAGCGCACCACCCGAACCCCAGCCGAGCCCGACAGGGCGCACGGCGTCCTACGCCAGCCCCGCCAGGCCCGGAGGGCCGCGCTCTCCCTTCTTCTCACACCCCTTCCTCCCTTTACTTCCCGCGAAGATCCCAACTAGCTGGTGGGCCTCCACGGTGCCTGAGCTGCGAGTACGGCGATTTCCCGAACAGGTTTCCTCCACCAGCTGGCGGTGGCCGGTCTGGTTGGTATCTCTCGGCGTGTTCGCAACGTCAGGAAGGTGGAGACCGGATGCCGAGGCCAGTGTCGAGAGAGGTCACTCTGCTCCCGGAGGGGGTGCCGTTGGCGACCCCTCGCCGGCGTGCGGCCGCGCTACGAAAGGCATCAGCTGCTGGCGAAACGCGCGGGGATGGCACAGCGCGCTCAGATGGCTGGGAGCGCACTACTACCGACGAGTTGATGTTGGCCGGGGCCACGCGATTCGGTGTCATGACGCTGCGGCAGGCCGCGCGCCGGTACTGGCACGGGGTGGAGGAGACGGCTCGTCAGAGGGTCCGCTGGCTCCGAGAGGCGGGCTATCTGCGCATGTCGTCGGATATCCGTTGGGCGGGCGCGTGCGTGTGGACGACGGCGCGGGGCGCCCGTGCGAGCAGTACGGAACTCCGTCCGCCGGAGTGGCCCGGGGAGCGGCTGCTTCACCGCTTGGCGATGACGGACGCGGCGTTCACCTTCGAGCTCGGCGGTGCCCGGGTGCTCTCGGAGCGCGAGGTTCGACGTGCTGAGGCAACAACGTCAGGGCGCGCCGAGCAGGTCGCTGCGGCGCTGACGCGGCAGCCCGGTTCCACGTTCGACGGCCGGGGACGGGAGCGATTCCTGTGTGCCCCTGTCGGAGCGGGCGGGCGGGTCCATTACCCGGATCTTGTGGTTGCCGCGCCGTTGGGCCTGGTGGCTGTCGAGGTGGAGATCACGGCCAAGAGCCCGGCGGAGATCCGTCAGGTACTGCGGTCGTACCGCGACTCACGAGCGGTCTTTCCTCAGGTCGTCTACTTCGCCACGGAGCCGGTGATGGCTCTCCTGCACGGGCATGCGCACCCGCGCACGGGTGCCTGGTCGGACGGGGTCGCGCAGCAAGTGGGCCTGCTTCCTCCGGGGCCGCCTCAGTACCGGCCCGACAGTCCGTTCCTTGTCCGGCATTTTCAGCCGAAGGACCCGGGCGTGGCCTATCAGCTCGACCTGAGGCAGGTACCGGACACCTGGCGGGTGGATTTCTCGCGGTGGAAGCAGCTGCGCGAGCGGTGGGCAATGGAGGCGGCCGGCGTCGGATTCCTGACCTGGTGGCAGCAGCAGGCGTAGCTGGAGAGCGGACGTGCTGTGCGTTTCAAGAGAGCAAGGAGAGCGGGGATTTCGTGGATCACATGACGGAGATGAAGCGGGATGAGGACGAGTCCGTAGCCGGGTGGCTGGGTGCGGTTTGGGGGATGGCACTGCTTGCGGTGTGCGCGCCAGCCATCCCGATCGCGGTCGCGGGACGACTCGCGGTGCGGGTGGGAAATCAGGCATGGCGAGTCCTGACCGCGGCGGCTGCCGCCTGCGCCGGCGTTCTGTTCGTTGTGGCGTGGGTGATGGAGGGGACCGTTTCCGGTGCGGTGGACTGGCATGTCGCGGGGGTGGTCGGCCTGTGGCAGGTCATCGCTGCTGCGGTCGGTTGGGACCTGCCGCACGACATGTCCGTGACGGCCGCGCTGGGTTGGATGGTGCCGCTGTCGGTCCCGGTGGGGCTGGCCTCGGCGGCCGTGTGGATCGCGGTGGTCGACTTCCAGGCAGGGGTTGAGCCGCAGTTCGAACTTGACGACGTTCCTGCCGTCGTGGAACTCACCAGGGCTGAGCGGCGTGCTGCGGGGAAGACCGCAGCGCGGATGCGGGCCGGCGCGTACACGGACGCCACCACGGTGCGCCGGGACTTCCTCGGTCGGCGGGTGGAGATACCGGGAACGGTCGGTTTCGGTACCGGTCGGGCCGGGCTGCCGGTCGTCGCCGAGCATGACGGGTTCCTGCGGCCGACCTTCGTCCAGGGTGTGCCCGGCTCGGGTAAGACAGCCGTGACCAACTCGGTCGGCGCGCAGCTCGTCGGACTGGGATCCGGCTGGGTGGTGGTTGACTTCAAGGGCGGCCGGGATGTGGCCGCGCACTACGCGGAGGTTGCGCAGGTCCACGGGCGGCGCTTTCTCCACTTTGACCTGGCCGACCCGAACGGCTCGCCGTACGCGCCGGTCGCCCCGGGTGCTCCGTCCTCACCGGCGTTCTACGACCCGCTGGTCCGCGGTAACGCCACGTCGAAGTCGGACATGCTCCTGAACTCGGTGGGTCGCGATGGGGACGCGGCGGTCTACTTCCGCAGCGCTTACGAGTACACGCAGCTGGCGTACCAGGTCGCCGACTGGTCGGGGTACAACGTGGGCAAGGGCGGGTTCGAGTGCCTCGTCGACCTCCTCGACATCGAGTTTCTGCAGAAGGTCGCGGACGGGATCGACATCCATGCGGTGGCTGCACGTGTCCCTCCGGCGCAGCAGGTGGCAGCGCGCCGGGCGGTGCATGAGGTGCGTGAGCGGGTGGCCACGATGGTGGCGAACTGGCGGCGTGATGAGCTGACGCGGTCGGCGGTCGCGGATACGCAGCGTCTGATCTCGACGTACAGCAACGGGCCGGCGGCTGGTCAGTGGCTGCGCCCGGGGCCGGGGGAGCAGACGATCGATCTGCGCCGGGCGGCGCACGAGGGCGACATCGTCGTCTTCTCGCTGAACGTCTCCACGTACGGCTCGCTCGCCCGGACGTTGGGGACGCTGGTGCTGCTGGACATGCAGAACACCACGGACATGCTGCGGCGTGACATCGCCTCGGGTGCGGCACCGCAGTGGCCGTTGTATGTGCAGGTCGAGGAGTTCGGGTCAGCGACCGGCGATGCGGTGCTCGGGCTGTGCAACAAGGCCCGTGACGCGATGGTCCGGCCGATCCTGTCGACGCAGTCGTGGGCGGACCTGGTGGCCGTGGACGGCACCGGTGTGTGGGCGAAGCGGGTACTGGAGACGTGCGGGAACTTCCTGTGCCTGCGGGTCAACGGAGCTGAGGATGCGGAGGTGCTGTCGGGGCTGACCAGTCAGGTCACGAAGGTGTACGGGCGTAGGCAGCATCAGCTCGACCGGCATGGCCGTCGGCGTACGAAGCGCGGCGGGCTGATCCAACGGGATCCCCGCCGGGAGGCGCGGGTGCCCGCGTCCGTGTTCCAGGACCTGCCCGACCATCACTTGGTCTGGCTCACGAAGCATCCGGCCCTGTCGACGGTTCACTCGGTGGACGAGGGTCCTAACCGGTGGTGGGAGGCAGTCCATACCGTTCTCGTCGATGCCTCGGCGGTTCCTTCGGTGCGGGAGCCGGTAGTCGTCTGGAGGCCGGACGGGACGTGGGGGCTCCCCGGGCTGGAGCCGGTGACGCTACTGAAGCAGCCGCCAGCCCGGCCCGCAGCTGCACCGGGTCACCCTCTGCCAGAGCATCCGGCGGCAGGAGCCCTTCAGGGGTTCGCGACCGGACAAACCCCGGTGCCGGCACCTCCCGCGCGCGTGCCTGTCTCGGAGATTCCACCCGCTCCTCGGGGCTTGCCTCGTCTTCCTCCGGAGCCGGCCCCCGACGGGCCGGGGCATGGGGATGGCGATGGTGACGATGGCTGGGATTCGGTCATGTCGCAGTTCGACTGAGTCAGGTGGCCGTATGCGTGGGTGTCCGGTCGGCATCCGACACTGCCTCTCGCAGCTACAGCAGGTGCGGGGGGTTCACCCCGGCGCCGGACCGGTCCGCTTCCCGCTTTGGAGATCACGTGAGCTATCCGCACCTCCCGCACGGAGAGACGACGCCGCCTCAGCAGGAGCCGTCAGATCCCAATGCGTGGCTGCCGCCACCGCCCGGAGCGTCGGCGGCGGCTGCGGGGCACGCCGATCCGTCGGGTCAGGCGGGCGCTGCGCCGTGGGGTGAGCAGCCGGGCGCAGGACAGGGTGGTTGGCGGGCGCCCGGCCCGGCGGACGGGTACAACGCTGTGCGGGCGGCGGAGGAACTCTTCGCGCGGGGTGCCGCGCCGGGGCAGTCTCAGCAGTTCGTCATCGATCCGGTTGCGCAGCCGCAGACGGGGGCGGCGACGGCCAAGGAGAGGAAGCGGCAGAAGAAGGAGGCTAGGGGGAAGGCCAAGTCCGTTCCCTCGGAGACACCTACGGCCGCGGCCGGTGATCGGTTTGACGTGCCTCGCCCCGGAGGGCGGTTGAGCGGCGGCAGGGGCACTCACGTTGCCGCCCGGATGACTGCCCTGGTGTCCGTGTCGTTCCTCGCGCTGGGGACGGTCGGCGTGATGGCGTACACCGCAGGTCATCCGGCCCCGGTGGAGACCGGCATCACCGATGAGGAGGTATCCCAGTACCGGCTGACGCCCTTCCCGGTGGAGCGGGCGATCGCCTTCGCGGACCGGTACGCCCGGCTGTGCGCGAACCAGAATCCGGAGCAGGCCGAGCAGCGGCGCCAGGCCATTGCCCGGCTGTCCTCTGCCGGGGTGGACCCCACGTGCGGGTGGGACGGCAAGGGGACACAGGTTGTGGCGTACTCGGTGTGGTCGGGTGTCATGGAGCCGATCGCCGAGTATCCGGAGCACGGCTTCTACATCGGGGTCCAGGTGCAGCTGACCACTGGGGGGCTACGAACCTTGTCTATTCCGGTGTGGGTGGATGACCTGAAGTCGGGCAATGGCATGCGGGTCGTCGGCGACGTGGGGACGTTGCCGCAACCGGATCCGGCGACCCCGCCGGCGGTGAAGGACCCGCTGGAGGCGGACTCCGTCCTGTCGGCGGAGCTTCAGGGGAAGCTGTTCGCGGACTTCTTCACCTCGTGGGGGGCCTCGAACGCAACGACGCTGTCGCGGTACGTCGCGCCGGGAGCGAGCACTGCGGCGAGGGCGGGGCTCCGGGGTGCGCTGGGGTCCCCGCAGGTGTCCGACGTCCAGGTGCTGCTGCCGAAGGGGGTAGGGGCGACGGACGGACACGAGTGGGGTGTTGATGACGTCACCTGGGCGAGGGTGAGCGTGCGGTGGAAGGCGGGAAGCAGCCTAGTCACGGAGCGGTACCGGGTGCAGGTCGTTCTGACGGATCAGGGCTGGTTCGTGAAGGACATCAGGGCGGGTGTGGTCGACCAGGAGGGCGGGAAGGCCAACACGTCTTGACCCTGTGGTGCCCCTCGGCTGATGGCGCCCGGGCGGGGCGGTGGTGTCGGTGGCCCCGGGGCCGGGCGGAGCTGTGGCAGCTGAACGGTGCGCGGCCCGCCATCCGGCTGCCGTCGCGTTACGCGACGTTGAGGTCCTGGTCCCAGTCCTCGATGGTGCAGTCGCCGGGCTGCACCCGCGCGGGCTCGTCGGCGAGGTCCCAGTCGGCCACGAAGGAGTATGTTCCGCTGACCATGGCGTCGCCTTGCAGGTCGTCCGTCCCGCCCCCGTCTGAGCTGCTGCGGACCACGGACGCTGCGAAGCCTGCTTCGAAGGCGCCCTGGAAGGTGAACTCGACCTGCCCGGCGTACCGTCGGAAGTCGAGAGAGTCGATGTTGAGGGTGATGAAGTCGCTGGTGGGCGGTCCGGCGGTGATCGGGGCTCCTGTCTCCATGGCCTCGAGCCCGGCTGTGACCCGGCTGTGCATCTCCCCGATGAGCTGCGCTATCGGATCTTGGAGGACGTCTTCCAGTTCGGTGGCGCACAGGTTCTCCAGGAGGGAGATCGTGAGTCGTCCTCGGTCATCCAGAGCCACATCGATGCGCTGCCACAGGCCGTCTTCGTCGTCGACGCATACGTCTATCTCACGGAACGAGCGGTAGTCGCCGATGCCTTGCTCTGTCATCGCCAGGACCTGAACGACCGCCGGGGCAGTGTCCAGGAACTCACGCCGGGTGTCCGGTTGGCTGAGATCTGCGGTGGCGGCCTCCAGCAGGTGTGTGGCCACCTTGCCCGACCGGCCGAAGGTCTGGACTCGGGCGAGCACGGCAGGGCGACGCTTCTCGGCGGCGGCCAGGCAGTTCATCGTGACGCCCGCTTGGCGTGTGGAGTCGCTTTTGCCCTCCACTCCGTTGCACGGTGGGCAGATCGGGGCAAGGTTCTGAGGGTCCTGGACGTCGAAGTCGTCCGGCAGGCCGTACGCCGCCTTGAGTCGTTTCAGGTCCGCGTCGGTCACGTTTTTCGGGATGATGTGGTCGATCTGGGAGACGCTGAACTCCAGCGGTCTGGTGCACCAGTAGCACTTCGAGTCCCAGGCTTCCCACAAGGCCAGGCGCAGGACTCTGTTGGCCCGGCCCGCTCGGTAGCGGGCGATGGTGGCTGTCTTGCGTCCCATGGTCTTCCCCCCAGGCACCGCTGCGTGAGGAACCGTTGTACCTCAGGCTGTGCGGGTGCGCCGACCAGACCGTCGAACGGGAAGAGCAGGAGGCGCCAGAGCGGAGGAGGTTCCCGCGCGCACCGCCGCCTTGTGGTCGCCGTGCGCTGGCAGCCATGGTCCGCAGAGCCGCTGGGCTCTGTCGCGGTTGCAGCGGCGGCCCCACGACGGGGCAGCGGGCAAGGACCTGCGGGGCCGAGAGGGTCACCGGCCGGTGAGCAGGCCCTTGAGGATGCCGTCCCTGTAGGACACCCGCGGGGTGAGCGGGCGCACCAGGTGGCGCATCGACGTGCTCGCCGGAAACCGGATCCGGCCGATGGGTAGTTGCAGGTCGAGCGGTGCTCCGGGGGGCAGTACGTGGAAGCCGTCGTCCTCGTAGTACGGCGCGAGATGGGTCTGGTGGGCGTGAATGCCTCCGAGCATCACTTCGTACCCCTGGTCGGCGTAGGAGCGGACCAGGGTGTCGACGAGCCGGTGGCCCAGTTTGTGGCCGCGGGCGCTGTCGGCCACGGACACCGCCTCCAGCTCGACGAGGGTCGTTGCCAGGGTGAGGCACAGCTTCCGGCCCAGTGTCGCCTCCCTCGCCATCAGCCAGTCGAAGGGCGGGATCGCGTGGGCGAGACCGACGGCCGGTCCCGCAGGGGATTCGTGGGCGAGGAGCAGGGTCGCGGTGCCGAACTGGGCAGGCAGTCGCAGTCCGGTGCGCATCCGCTCGATGATCTGGTCGGGCATCGCCGCGTCCGTGAAGTTGACCGTCTCCAGCAGCGCTCGTACCGTGCTGGCGTCGTCATCCGGAGTGGCCGGGCGGATGAGGTACCGCTCTTCCAGAGCGCCTCCAGCCTCAGGCCGAACCGGCTTGTTGCGGCGTTCTGCACGTCGTCGAGAAGCTCGTCCCATACCCCTTGTCCTTCCTCACCCTGCCGAGCCCGGGAAGACGATGGTCCTCATCCCGGACTGCGCCATCGTGCACCCCGAACCGGCCACAGACCAACCCACAGTCCCTGGCAGTACGGAGCCGCGAACCGGCCCGAAGCCTGCGGCTCACACCGTGTGTTGGTCTTCTGCGGCCCCGGTGATGGGGCGAGCAAAACGTCACGTGGGGACCGCGCTGTCCGGGGCCGCACAGAGGGTGTCCGCTTTGCTGGCTAGAACGTGAGCGTCGGAATACCGCACCTCAAGCAAGGTGAACGCTCATGTCTCCTGCCCTTTCGGCCGTCGCGGCTTTCAGCCCGGCGTCCTTGCACACGCTCGCCGCTCCGACGGTGGACGGTGTGCTGAACAACATCGGCACTGAAGTGAAGGTGATCGGGCTCTCCCTGGCGGGAGTGATGATCGTGGTCCTCGGAATCAAGGTCATCATCTCGATGAAGGGCGGACAGAGCCTGCGTGAGGCCATACAGAACCTTGGGGTTCTCGGTCTCGGTGTCGCCATCATCGTCAGCGGTGCCGTGATCCTCACCATCATCCAGACGCTCGCGACGACCACGCTCAAGTAGCTGCCCCCGGGCGGCGCAGGGCCGTAGGGGCAGCTCCCTCTCAGGGAGCTCCATGAACTGGCATGACGGCGACGGGATCGTCGCCCACGACTACACGCGGATGCGGGACCGTCCGAAGCGCATGTTCAGGCTGGGCGGGCCGCTCCCGCAGTGGATGCCCGGCATCAACATGCAGGCCTGCGGCGTGACTCTGCTCGTCGGCCTGGGCTGGGGGGCGCTGCTCGGTCTGGTCAGCCTGGTGATTCCGCCGCTGCGCGACGCGTGGTGGGTGGCTGCCGTGCTGTTCGCCGGCCCTCCGGTGCTCGTGGGCTGGATGTGGACGCGTCCTATTCCCAGCAGCAAGCTGCGCCCCGGCACGGAGCTGCTGGTCCGCCTCGACTACGCGTTCCGACAGCCGCGCCGGGTTCAGGGGCTAGGGCGGTCCGAGGAACCGCAACGCCTGCACTGGCAGGTCATTCTCTGGTCCTCGCCCGGGGGATCTTCCATCCGCAGTACACGAAAGGGGGGCTCCTGATGGGGGCGCTGATCATCGGCATCGTGGCGATCGTGGCCGTGCTGGCCCTGACATGGTTCCTCGTGCCATCGACGAAGGACGGGCACACCGATAAGCCGAAGAAGGACGGGAAGACCGGTACAGCCGGCGGAGGGCAGATACGTGAAGATGCTCATCGGCTTCCGTACCGGTACGCGGATAACAGGATCTTTGTCCACGGGGACTCGGTGTGGACCGGAGTTCGGCTGACGACGCATCCTGAGGAGCTGGCGTCGGCGGACGAGCTCACTGCGATGGCGACGGAGCCGGGGCGGGTGTTCGCGGCGCTCGGCCGGTCGGACCGGCCGGTGGAGTGGCATCTGAAGATCGTGGAGAAGCCGGTCGACGCTCCGGCGGAGACCGCGCGGATCGTGGACGCGGCGTGGCTGCCGACGCGGAACTACCGGGCGTATGTGGAGCGGATCGCGGAGTACCAGCAGCGGCTGGGCGCTTCGGAGCGCGAGGTGGTCCTGTTCGTGAAGCTGGGCTCTCTGACCCACGGGCCGACGGTGAGCCTGGGGGAGACCTCTGCAGAGGTGCCGCGTCCGCGAAGTGGGGAGAAGGCCGGGCTGACTGCTCGGGCGGGGGAGTTGGTCACCGGGGTGTCCGAGGAGGACCTGGCGCCCGCCACGATCGAGCGGTGGCAGGCGGTGGCCGCTTCCGTTCACCAGGCGTTCGGCAGGCTCGGGGAGCCGCTGTCACGCGCGGACCTCGTGTACCACATCCGCAAGCCGCTCTACGGGCACCTTCCGGTGCCGAAGGAGCCGGTGATCCGCTCCAGGGCTTGGGGGCGCTCCCAGTTCGACCTGGTCGTGGATTTCCGGGGGGACAACTCGCGGCCGACGCACATCGAGATCGAGCAGGTCGACGAGGAGACCGGGCAGCAGCTGGTGTCGTACGCGACGACGCTGGTCGTCGCGTCGTGGCCGGAGAGCATGCGCTTTCAGCAGTACCAGGCGTGGGCCCGGCGGGTGGGGGAGCTGGACTTCCCGGTGGATGTCTCCTGGCGCGGCACGCTGCTGCCGGCGCAGCAGTTCAGCAAGGAGATCGTCAAGATCCACAACAACCTCAAGGACGAGTATGAGGACATGGTCGCCGGAGGGAGGACACCGGACCAGCAGCTGACCGGCCAGGTCGCCGTGTCCAAGGAAGCGGTCGACGCTGCCGTGGACGACCCCCGCCCGGGGTTCGAGGGCCGGATGAGGTTCGCGGTGTCCGCGCCGACGGTGGAAGAGCTGAACCGGCGGACCAGCGAGCTGAAGAAGCACCTGGAGCGACAGGCGGGCGTGGAGGTGCTGCGTGCCAAGCGGCTGCAGTGGCGGCTGATACAAGAGGCGCTGCCCGGCGACGAGCCGAAGGTGCCCATCGCCCCGTACCAGCGGATCCAGTCCCTGGAGACGTTCGGGGTCGGTCTGCCCACGGCCGGGGTCAACATCGGGGACCGCACGAGCCGGGATCGCAGCGGGCATGTACTGGGCTGGAAGGGACCGTTCATCGGCTGGTCCGGCCGTTTCCCCGTTCACTACGCGCTGCACGTAGGCCCGGCACGGAACATGGGGGCAGGGGTGGCCTGCGCAGGAGCGTCCGGCGGGGGGAAGTCCAGCCTGGGGCTGCTCAAGTTCTGGCAGGAGTCCGAAGCGGGCACCGAATGCGTGGCGATCGACCCGAAGGTCGACTTCGCCCAAATGTGCTACTACCTGGCTTTCGGGGCGCAGGTGAACGACCCCGAGTTCGAGCGGGAGGCCGCTGAAGGCACCATCGGCACGGCCTACTCGAAGTTCCAGCCCGTCAACGCAGAGTTCTGGGCCGAGACCCGGGTCATCGACCTGCTCAAGAGCCACGACGGTGTTCTGGACCCCTGGGCGATCACCCCTGACGTTCACGCCGGCCGGCTGGTGGCGGAGACGATGTTCGCCGGGTTCATCGGGCAGCAGATGTGGCAGCGCGTCCAGGTGCCGGTCACCGTCGCGATGGAAACGGTGGTGGACCGCTACGACCAGCGGTTGCAGGCCCTGATGGCGCAGGGGGCGGGCGCGGCGCTGGCCGCGGCCAGCGCACCGCGGCCTACAGCGTGGGAGGTCGTGCAGGACATCGAGGACCAGCTCGCAGCCGCGAGGGATGACGCCACGAGCCGGGCTGACAAGCTCGCGGAGCTGGAGCTCGCAGTCACGGTGCTGAAGTCGCTGCGGAAGATGCCCTACGCACGTCTGGCGTTCGCGAAGGAGCCACGCCCGTTCGAGGCGACCCGCCGCCGCCGGACGGTGATCACTCTGCGAGGACTGGAGCTGCCGCAGGACGACAACCCGGACAACTGGCAGGCGCCGGACCGGCTCGCGTCGACGATCCTGCAGATGGTCATGCGGATGGCCAGCCAGATGCTCGACGTAAAGCTGGAGCAGCACCCGGTGACCGGTCTGATGGCGATCCGGCCCAAGGCGCTGTTCGTCGACGAGAGCTACGTGGTGACGGCGACACCGGCCGGCCGGTCCCTGCTGCAGCGAGCCCTGAAGCAGGGCCGGTCGTACGCGATGGTCGTCTACCTGATCACGCAGCAGGTCGCCGACCTCATCCGGATCGAGGATGCGGAAGCCCGCGAAGGCGGGACGAACCAGATCCACTCGGCGTTCATGTTCCTGCAGAAGTCGGTGGAGGAGGCACGCCGCGTCGCGCCGATGCTCAAGCGGGACCCGGACGACCCGCGGGTCACCGCCTCGCTGATGGAACCGCACCTGGAAACCGGTGTGTGCATGTACCGCGATGCCGACAACCGGGTGGGCACGACCGAGATCGACCTGGTGTTCATGGAGCTGCTGCGGGCTACCGACACCAACCCCAAGACCCGGCCTTCCCGGCAGGCAGTCGACCCGCCGGCCGACGTGGCGCTCTGGTCGTTCCAGACCGACATGGGTGACCTGGAGGTGGCTGCCTGATGAGCATCCCACTGGCTGTTCGCCTGATTCCGCCTAGGCCCCGCAGCGGATCCGTCCGCGCGGGCATGACGCCGCTCGCCGTCCCGGCGGGCACGCTCCCACCACCCCGCCGCAACGGCCTGTTCATCCGTCAGGTCCGCCGGGCATCCGCAGCGGCCCGGGCGGGGGTCTTCACCGTTCTGACGGTCGCGGCCCTGGTCCTCGGCACGCCCATGTCCACAGCGCAGGCCGCCCCGTTCGGGCTGGACTGCATCGGTGTGCCGGGCAAGGGCAACTGGGGCCCGGAGTTCTACGCCTCCGCCTCCACCGTGCTGCTTCCGACAGCGAAGCCCCAGTACGGTCCGGCACCGACCGCGGACATGAACAAGAAGACCGTCGCCCGGAACTACACGCTGTACGAGCTGACCAACGGGCGCGGGCTGCTGTGGTCGACGTACAAGAAGAACGCCAACGGCGACGACTCCTGCTCGATCATGGACGTCGCCGGGAACTGGATGGCTCAGACCACGTTCGAGTTCAGCAAGTCGCTGGCCAACTTCAGTCTGGCGATCCAGGACCTCGCGATGAACACGGCCCCGTTCCAGGACCTGTACCAGGGCAAGAACGACTCCGCGAACAGCCTGGTGGCGAAGCTGTACTCAACGGTCTGGGCCCCCCTCGGGACCGTCATGATCACACTGTGCGGCGCGTGGGTGGTCGTGCAGAGCAGAACGAAAAGCAGGGCCAAGGTGTGGCAGGGACTCGGTGGCATGGCCGCCGCCCTGTTCGTCAGCGCGCTGCTGCTGCAGGGATCTTGGTACACCACCCTCACCTCGGAGGCCGACCAGGCGATCAACGGGTTCTCCTCCGCGATGACCGAGGTCATGCTCCCGGAGAACGCGGCGACGAAGACGGCTGACCCGTGCTGGCTGGCCGAGGGAGTCCCCAACCGGGCCAAACGCATCAGCTCCTGCACGATGTACAAGGCCATGATGTTCACCCCGTGGGCGGCGGGGCAGTTCGGGCACAATGCCGACAGCGTCATCGACAGCGGGTGGAAGGGCGACCCGGGTGGCGGGTGGAGTACCGATGACTGCTCGCAGGGGTACCGGTGCACCGACATGCGCACGGCCCAGGTGATGGCACAGACGTACACGCGTGCCGACGACAACGACTCCCTGGCGAAGAAGGGCGACTACTTCGAGAAGGTCGCCAAGCAGATGGCCAAGGACGAGCGCAAGAGCCGGTTCAACGACTGGCGGGGAGCGAACCCTTCGTCGCGGATGCAGGTCGCCATCGCCTCCGGCATTTCCAACGTGATCCTCGCACCGTCGATCGACATCGTCGCTCTCTTCAAATTGTTCTGGGAGGGCTTCATCCTGGTCCTCATCATCGTGCTGCCGATCGTCGGAGCCATCGCGGCTTTCCCACCGGCTACGTTCGTCGCACGGGAGTGGGGCAACGCCTTCACGATCGCTTTCGTCCTCAAAGGCATCGCCTGGACGGCGCTCACCCTCCTGCTGGCCATCTACACGATGATCCTGAGCAGCAGCGCTTCCCTGGGTGTGCAGGTGCTGATGATCGTCATGGTCGGAGCGGGCCTTTGGTACTTCGCCCTCAAGATCATGAAGGGTGCGCGGCGCAGCACCGATCAGGCTTTCGAGGCGCAGGCGGCGTACAACGACGTCACCTCCCGCTCGGGCAACTTCGTCAAGACGCAGGCCAGGTCCGCAGCACGCCGCGGGATGAGCCAGATCACCGGAAACCGGATTCCCAGTCCCCGAGGAACCCGACGCCCGCAGGCTCCGTCCCGGCCAACAGCGCCAAGCTCCTCGCCGGCTGGAGGTTCCGCCGGGGCGGGTGCGGGCAAGCCGAACGGTGGGCAGACGACCGTACAGCCAAGCAAGCCCGGGGGAGCGAAGCCGCCGGCTCCGACTTCCAAGGGGACCGGAAGCAGCCCCAGCGGTCCCGCTGCCACTCCGCCCCCCGCGAAGGGGAAGCAGGGCAGCAGCACGACCACTGGGGCGGGAGGCGGCAGCGTGAAACGTCCGGCTGCAACTCGGCCGGGCACGTCCGTGAAGCCCGCGAGCGGTGCAACCGGCAGCGGATCGGCTGTTCCGCCGACCCGCTCACCGTCTCCGCAGACAACAGTCTTCCGTCCGGCCCGCGGGCCCGTGCCCATCGCAGGCCCAGCCCCCACAGTTCCAGCGACACGGCGCCCCTCACCGCGCCCATCGCCAAGGCCGGTACCCCCCGCCGCACCTGGTGCGGTTCCCTCTCCGCCGGCTCGCCCCAACCCCCCAGCGACACCGGCTCCTCCCCGACCGCGCTCTCCCCGCCAGGACTGAGCGGCTGCGGGCGCGAATATAGGGGCACCCCGGCGTAGACGGAGCGTGAACCCAGGCATGACGCCCCGATCGAGGGAAGAGCTACGCGTCGGCCCTAGGGCACTGCTACGTTGTTGCCGTCGCCGGGACCCTGGGATACCCGGCGGAACCCCTTGACCCTGTGTCCAGGGAATACGCGCCCAGGGCGAGGATCGCAACGCAGACCGGACGAACGTCCACAGCAGTACAGGGCCTCAACGCCCCGTTCTCGGCAGATTGAGCGTCGAGGAAAACGAAGGCCTCCCGGGCGCCCCGGGGGGCCTTCGCCTTGGTCTGGATCAGCGCGACGCGTGCCACTTCTTCTCCCAACTGGCAGTGACCAACGCCTAGGGACGGTCACTCGATCCTGCAGTCCATGCCCCTCATCCCTTTCGACGCCCCAACGCGGGAGCGGGCCGCTCATGCTGGCACGCGGGGCAGATCGGGCTGGCCGGGCCGCCGTAGCGGGCGGTCAAGCCCCCGCAGGCGCGTACGCACGGACCGACCTGATGCGGGGAGCAGCCCAGGATGAGCGCCGCCGACGACGCGGGGGTATCCAGGGGAATGCGCTTGGGAGCATCGTCGCTCATGCGATCGAATCTACCGTTGGACCTGGGACAACCCCCTACTCGGCGCGCTGGGGGCCCTGGCCGCAGAGCGAACTCGGGGGCCGGGGTGCTCTGCTCGCCTCATCGACCTGCGTCCGCTCCTGCGCCGATTCGGCAGTGCGGCCTGGTTGTACGTCCGCGTCTCATGCTCTGATGTGCGCGGTCATTGCATGATCGAAACAGCAGAGGCGATGAGCCGCTGCCGCCTGTCGCCGCCTGCCTGGCCGACGGCCCCTCGCCGCCTCGTGGTGAGGCGCCCGCGCCTGACCACGAGGTGATGGAGATGCCCATGCGCCTCCGTAGCCGCAAGTAGCGTCACGCGGTGATCGACGTACCGATGTGCCTCCGTATCCCAGATTCCTGCTACGTCGATGGAGACGGTGCCTGAGGTGAGACCGGCGTTCGGTGCGGTGACCAGGGTGTGGACGTCCGTCGCGGCCAGGTTCATCTTGCGGGCGAGCGCACGGTCCGCGGCGGCGAAGCCTGCCAGTACATCAACGAGTTGGTCGGGAGCCCCATTCAGCGTGTACGCCTGCACCTTCCCCCGGGTCTGATCGGCGATACGGCTCAGGGCAACCCTGCCGGGGGGAAGCCGGTGCACCGCCGCGATCGTTCCGTGAGCGCCGACGAGTACCTCGGTGTCGCGCGGTGAGGTCGAGAGCCACAGCCGGCCTGCATCGTCGCGGCGCCGTACGGGGATGCGACCAGTGGATGACCGGGCTCGGCGCAGCCGCATCCTCCAAGCCGCCGGAAACCCGGAGCGCAGGACCAGGGCAAGGGACATCAGGGCGACCGCCGTTGACAGGGAAGCGGCGGGGAACACAGCGGCGGTCAACGCCGTGGCGCACAGGGCGAGGTGGCACAGCACCACGGTCACGGCACGTGAGCCACGGTGGCGGGCGGAAAGCCTCGCTCCCGCTGGAGCGGCGAGAGCGAGAGCCCACATGGGCACGACCTCCCAGGAAGCTATCGCCTCGGGTACGCCCGCAGCTTCGCCGACGCGGTGGATGGCAGCGGGGATCCACATCATCGTGAGGCAGGTCGACAACACGGTCGTGGCGACGCTGCGGTTCGCGCGGAGCCACAAGCCGAATCCGCACAGAGCACCGACGGCGCACACAGCGAGCCCTGCTGCGGGGCTGGTCGTAGCGATCTGCAGCGTGATGAGCGCCATCGCGAGGGCTGCGGCGGCGAGGAGGAGCCGCCGGGCGCGCGGGAAGGTTCGAGCGGTTGATGGTGTGCTCATGCCTGGGCCGTCCTTCTGCAGCAGGGTCTAAGCCGCTGGGGACGGTACGGAGAGAAGCGGACAGGGCCCGGAGAGGTCATCTCCGGGCCCTGTCGCGGTTCGGTTCAGGCGGTGGTGAGTACTTCAGCGTCCTGGAGGTCGGCCGGCCAGGCGCCGGTCTTCTGCCACTTCCCGTTGGAGGTGAGGATCCAGCCTGTGGCGGTGTTGCCGTCCTCGGCCTTGGCTGCGGCCTGGCCGTCGGGGAATGCCCACAGCTCGGTCTCACCATCAGCGGCCGCCGTGGCCGGCAGGGCCGCGGGGAGCTCCGTCAGCTTCAGCTGTGAACCCTCGGTGGTGAACCGCCACATCCTCCGCTCGCTGGGAGCTGCGGAGCCGGTGTCGATCAGTCCGGACATGCCGTCCAGGGTCGAGGTGCCATTCCCGCCGGCGCCGCTGACGCTCAACGGAAGGGCCGGCTTGCCGTCGCTGCCCTTCACGTAGCTGAAGGTCGCCTTCTCCGTACCGGTTCCTGATGCCGGGTTCGTCCAGCCGGTGTCAACGGTGCCGCTGACCGTGCGCTCGTTCTCCGGGCCGCTGGCCACAGGGGTTCCGGCCGCGTCGACGGTCCAGCAGCTCCAGGGGGTGAAGGTCTCCTGCCCCGGGCTGCGGGAGAACGCCGTCTGGCAGTCCTGGCTCTTCCAGTACGCCTGGATGTCGGCGGGCACCGGGTGCTTCTGCGCGGTGCGGTGACCGGCCTGCCAGTGCTTGATGTTGACCGACCACAGCGACGCGATCTTGTACTGGTTTGCCGTCGAGCTGGACCAGGTTTCGCCGGACGGGTGGTCGGCCTCCGTGGTCTGGAACCACAGCTCCGGCTCCGCGGACGAGCCAGTGAACTGTGCTCCGGAGATGGTGCCGGTCACCCCTGCCGCGGTCAGCTGCTCGCGAGACATCGCCAGGACAGCCTTCCCGCCGGTGGCGTTGAGATCAGCGACGGTCAGGGCGCCATCGCGTGCCTGCGCGCCCATGCCGCTCTCGCCGACCAGGGCGTAGCGGAAGGAACCGTCGAAGGCGCGGCTTCGACTGCCAGTCCCGGCGAGCTGGCCCTGGGCGACCGGCTCTGGGACGGTGACCTGCTTGCGGATCTGCAGGGTCGCACGGTCCAACGCGGCCACAGCCACGCCCTGGTGGGCGAGCAGGTCCTTCCCCGGCCGTACTGCCAGGCCCTGTCCGGCCGACTGTGACGGCTTCGCGCTGTTCTCCTGCGCGGGCGCGTTCTTGTCATCGTCGCCGGAGGCGGAGCAACCGGCAGCGAGCAGCACGGCGGCCGCGGCCGCCACGGCGCGGGTGGGGAAGCGGTTCATGTACCTCTCCTCGAGCTCGGTGGTCCGCCGGCAGTGCCGTCGACGGAGCGGATGTCAGGCTGTCGCGGATATTTGACCACTACCGCTGTGCCCGGGCGAAACCGGCTCTGCCCCTGCCGTACGAGCGTCTGCAAGTGGTGGCGAGATTCTGCTGGTCGTGCAGTCCCGGTCGTTGGAGGCCGCAGCGTGTTCAGCCGGACAGGATGACCGCCTGCACTTCGGGTATCGCGAAGGCGGTGCCGACTGCGGTGAGGGCTGTGAGAGCGGGGACGAGGACGGCCTTCTCGAAGCCACCTCCGGCTCGTATTCGCAGTGCTGCTGGCGGGGCGAACTCCCACCAGCGCTTGCCCCGGTACACGATCGGCCAGGCCAGCGGGCACCCCTGTTTGGTGATCATGTCGCCGAGGCAGTGGGTGAGCGCCCCGACCGTGACCGCCACGCCGAGAACCGGATAGCCGCGCCCGGTTGGTAGCCACCACATCGCTGCGGCAGCGGCGCCGCCGGTCATCAGGGTCGTCACGACCCATCCCTGCCGCCTGGCCCAGCGTCCCATCAGCCCCCGGATTGCGAGGCCCAGCGTTAGGAAGAGGACCGTGGCTGCTGCTGGTCGACCGAGCAGCCCGCACGCGGTGCCTACCAGTGCGCCAGCCGCGACAGCGAACACCGCGGTGTGCGTCAGGGTCCGGTGTCCGCCAGTCCGTGGGGCCTCACGTGGCATACGTGTCGCGTTGTACACCGTGGTTGAGACCCGGTCGACCGCTCTCGACACCGCTCCGGAAACAGGGCCGAAGGTGCGGGCAACGGTTGACGACGGGTGATCAATGTCCGGGAGCAGAGCAGCGCCTGCCGTCACCGCAGCGCCGACGGCGAGCTCAGCCGAAGGCACCGTTCCTCCGAGAAGTTGAACGCCTGCTGCGCCGGCCATCCAGACCGCCACCCCTGATAGTGCGTGAGTGGGTCCCATGACCATGTCAGGCCGCCTCTCCGAACAGGGCCGAGAGGAGCCCGGCGAGGAACTCTACGGTGGGCGGCACCCACCGGTAGGTGACGTCCGCGATGCCTCCGACGAACGCTGTCGCTAGATCACGGATGCCGCCGGCTCCGTCGTCGCGGACGTACCTGAGCAGGCCTGAAGCAAGGCCGATGGCCAGCATGGCGGTAAGTAGCCACCGTGCGACACGTATCACTGGTGTTCCCTTCGAGGACCGTCGTCTGCGGGCCATCACGTGATCTGGTCACCGAGTCGGCTGACCAGGTCGCAAGCCCAGCTGCCGAACTCGGCGACCGTGTCAGTGACGTTGCTGAGCCACCTTGGGTCAGTGACATCAACCCCTTGGCCTACCCATCGCCACGCGCCCAGCACCACGCCGACGGAGACAAGGGCGATGAGGAGACGTTTGACGGCCCCGACGGGACCTGCTGATCGTGATGGCATGAAGCGGATCGTCCCCGCAACACCGGACAGGGCCGGTGTCCGACTGCCGAGCGCTAGACAGCTCGGACGGCTCAGTGGGGACGCCCACCGAGCACGAGGTGCCGCCGGACCTCGGAGGGGGCCCGTGCCGCCTGGCTGGCTCACGCCGACGCGCAGGCTGAAGCTGCTGGCCCTACCGGAACGCCCGATTTGGGCGTGCGTGGGGACGGGCGTCCAAGACCGATATGGCGGCGAAACTTCTGGACGGCCTTCTCTGTGCCCTTTCCAATCCCGGCGGGAGGGCGACGTGGGCGCGCCGGCCGGGACCATCCTCTGACGGACTTGGAGCGGTGGACCTGCCGGCGCTCGCATCGGGTTGCAACGATGGCCTCTGAAAGACCAAGCCCCTTCGGCCCTTGCCAGGGGCTGAAGGGGCTGAAGGTTCGGGTCTCGACTACTGCGAGCTCCTGGCAACCCAATCGCGTTCTTCGGTAGACCTTGAAGTTCAGCCCCTACCGCCCCTGCGGAGGGCCTTGGGCGCAGCCTGACCTGCGGCAACACGTTCCAGGGCTCAGGGGCTAGAACGCTTCAGCTCAACCGAATCCGTCGCCAGCCGGTAGAGCCCGGGCTGCTGACGAAACGCACCGAGAGCGGACCTCAAACTCCTGTGGGAGTTATCGCTCGCCGCTGAGACCGTTCCGTCTTCATCCCTGTACGACGAGCGGCCACAGTCAGCGGATCCACGGCCTCGCCTGGCGAACCTGTCCGGTAGTCACCGTTGGGCGCGGAGTCACGGTCGTGGGGGACGAGGTAGAAAACGCGGCGGCGGAACAGGCTTGTCTCAGGGTCCCGCGCCACGGCTGATTTGAGCTCTGCGTAGCCCACCAGGCGACCCAACCCGTCGAAAGGGGGCTTCCCGACTCGGTAGGGGCTGCCGTGGACAGCCTGTCGCACGTACTCCAAAGTCGTGATGTCTTCCAGCCAAACGATATTGGCTTCTCCGGTGACGTCCGTGTCAGTGAGTAGCGAGCTCATGCTGTCCGCGTCCCTTTCTTGCTATCGGTTTCCTCGGGTCGGTGGGTGAAGCCTCGCGTGCCCGCGTCTACCGTCCCTCGCCAGTTTAGTTGGATGCAGCGGCGTTGCGTAGAGGCCACCCATCGCCCGTTTTGCACGTTTCGTGGGTTCTTCGGACTACTCATGCCCATCCCGCAACAACAGGCCCGGGTAGAACCGAACACCGTTCGACTTAATCATCTCTTCTGCAGACTTCAGACCGAGCTCCTTGCGTACTCGGTCTGCGAAAGCGCGGCTCGAAGCCGGCTTCACCTCCTCGCCTACGCACCAGGACTTGTAGATCCGGTGGAGCCTGGACTGGAGCACCTTCTCGTCCGGCTTCTTCTCGGTTGCGTCGCTGAGGAACCGGCCAATGTGGTCTTCAGTTGCCTCGTAGGCCGCCTTGGCCGTTCGAACTCTCTTCGGGCCATCGAGGTTGTCTCGATCAGCACCAGGAGCACGGGTCGCGAGGAAACGGCGTGACCCCTCAATGAGCCACGCAAGGATGCCGGGCCCTTCCTCCTCGACCAGGATGCGGGCCAGGTTATCGATCTTCTTGTCGTCCGGGATCTTGTGCTCGAAGGGAATCAGGCGAAGCCGCCGCCAGAAGGCGTGGCCGCCGGTCGCAACCTCCGGGTAGTGGTTGCCCAGGAGCCAGAGATGGTGGGTCGGCGGGAAGGTGAAGTAGTCCTGCCTCATGCGACGCGCGGTCACGGGCTCGCCACCGGTGAGCTGCTTCATCCGCACCTCGTTGAACCGGTCCGTGGCCTTCAGTTCGCTGCACACCACGAGACGCCGTCCGTACAGTTCGGTCAGCTCCGTCGAGTGCTCGTTGTAGCCACCCCGGTCCATAAGGAAGCCCGGAGGAGCTGCGTGTGCGTAGTCACCAAGGATCTGCACGACCAGGTCCAGTAGCACAGACTTCCCATTCGCCCCGTCCCCGTGGCAGAAGGGCAGAACTTGGGCGCCGACATCACCGGTGATGGAGTACCCCAGTAGGACATGGAGGTAATCGATCATCTCCTTGCCGTCTGCGTCATCACCAAAGGTGTCGACCAGGAATCGGTAGAACCGCGGCGTGTCCATGCGCACAGAGGGAGCGACGCGTGTGCAGCGGGAGTTGAAGTCTCGTGAGGGGTCTGCCGCCCGAAGTCGGCCAGTTCGTAGGTCGACCACGCCGTCTGGGGTGCACAGCGTGTACGGATCGCCGTCAAGTTGGCCGGCGTCCAGCGAGAGGGCGGGAGAGGCCTTCGCCTGATGCAGCATCGCCTTCATCCCGCTCGTCGACGACGAGTAGCGGCGATGGCGGACCACCTCTTGCGGCGAGAAAATCCCGGATGGGTCCTTGGTTGGCATCTGAGCAGCCATGTCTCCAGCAGCCCAGATCGCAGCGTTCTCGCCGCCCCTCAGTTTCCATCGCCCGGCGTCCCAGGAGTACCAGCCGTTCCCGTCTACGTAGCGGAACTTTCCTCCATACATGGAGGCGAACAACTCTGCGTTTGCGCGGTCGGTGAGATCGTGCGGGAGCCTCCTCTCTGGACGGCAGCCAGAAGGAGGGCTGGAGGACTCGTCGACGTAGAGACTCGCTTTCTGCGCGGGCAAGCTGGGTTCGACGGTCTCGGCAGCTGGGGCGTTGAAATCGAGCATCTGCTGAGCGACGGCTTCTGGGTCGAAGCTGGGGGTGCTCATGAGCGTCCTTCGAGGTGAAGCGGGCGCCTGGCACCCGCCGTGAGTCCGTCGCTGATGATGCGGGCAATCTTGTTCCGCTGGTTGGGCCGCGCCGATTCCGCGGCCTGCGTCAGACGCTCGACGGCGTCTGCTCTGGACAGTCGTCCTGCTGCTACGAGGCCTCCGCCGGTGAAGGCAGCCTTGTTCAGTTTGGCCGTAAACCCGGTGCCCTCGTCCGCCATCGAGCAAGCTCGGACGTCGTCAAGTAGCCTGCTCAGCCCGTCAACAGGCTCGTGGGTCCGTCGACTCAGAGGTCGGCTCACTCTGCCCGAGCCCGTCGGTGATGACGTTATGCCGTGACCGGTCCGGATCAGCTCCTTGGCCAGCCACTGGGGAAGGGGCGCAGGGTTTCGGGTTGCTCCCAGAGGTGTGTAACTGCCCTTCACGGTCCGCATGAACGGTGCTACGACGTATCCCTTCTCCGCCCGCACATCGACCTGCCAGGCCAGGGCAGCTGTCACTCCGGCACCGGTTGCGCCGGACGAGGACCTCAGCTGCATGCCATGAGGCAGCGTGTACCAGATATGCAAGCCTCCGGACGCTGTTTCCACACGCAGCGTGCTCTCGTCGTGGCAGGGGTTCTTCTGTCGAAGGTAGGCCGCCAGCAACGCCAGTGTGTGGAACCCGTTCTCAAGACCGGCCAAGTCGATCGACGGATGGATGGGGACTCCCGGCAGAAGACGATCTCGTGGAGGCTGCTTACTCGTGTGTGCATCCACGTCGAGGACTACCACGTGTGCCGGACCGCACGACACCCCCACCCCTAGCCGAGGCTGAATACCCCACCACTGACGAATGCGGTCGAGGTCAGTAGTCGCAGCGTGGAAGCCATGGCACCAGCGGCCGGCCGGGATGCACGGGCACCCCGTGGGTGTGTGCTGCTCCCGCGGACAACGGGGGCAGTTCGCAGCGGGGACCTTGCGCCCAGGGGTCAGCGGAAGCACCGGCCAGCCTCTCTGCGCGCACCAGATCGCCGTATCCACCAAGGACGGACCCGGTGACGCGGCGGAAGCTTCTGGAGGGCGGGTCATGCTTGCTGATCCTTGTTGAGGGTCTAGCCACACCACTGGACGTCCGGGAAACCCGCAGGTCAGAGGCGCATCTATGGAACGGGGAGGGTCTATAGGGGCTGAAGTTTCAGGTCTGTTGGTGCGAGCCTAGCGCAGCGGGGGTCCAGCTTTGGGACGTGCAGGGGAATGTTCGAGACGATGCCTCAGGTTCCGCCCCTTCAGACCCTGCGAGGGGCACGCTGCTGCGGTGCGCCGACGCCCATCACAGGGACGGACGAACATGTTCCTTGCGTCGATATCACTGCATTTGTGGCCTTAATGTCTGTTCTGCGAGGGTCCATAGGGGCTGAACTTCCAGCATGAGGGTCTGCCGGGGAGCGCATGCAGCAGCTCTGCGGCCTTCGCCTGTCGCTCTCACGCATTGACTGAAGGGTTGTCGACCCGGCGTCCAGACGCTGGCAGACCTCCGGTCTCGGCCAATAGAGGGCCTCTGGGTCCCTCATCAGGGACCAACTCCGCCCCTGAGGGTCTGAACCCTCACCCCGGCGGCTCTGTGTTTTCGCAGGTCACAGCACCTTCCTCATCTCAGTCAGGGTCTGAAGGGGCTGAACTTCCTAGTTATCAAGCGCTGGAGTCTTCACGCGCGCGCGTGCGGCCGCATGCGTGAAGAAAACCGCTTCCGCTTCTCACGCGCGCCCGCATCTAGATCCTTGAGACGGTACGCGCGCCCGCATACCCCCGCACGCAAGACGCTTAGTAACCTGGAAGTTCAGCCCCTTCAGACCCTTGATCAGAAGAGAAAGAGCTCTGACCTGCTGTTTTACGAAGGGTCAGACGGGCTCAGGCAGGGTCCCAACAGGGCCCCCCCGCCCCCCAGGCCCGTTTGAGCCCCTGCTTTCTGCCACCTGCAGACTCAGTCGTACTGAGCCGAGCTGAAAGCTGCCCGTGCCGCCACTGAAGCCCGGATGCTCTGGGATGCCGCTGTGGCAGCCCATGAAGCACAGCTGATGAGGGGGCCTACGGGACTTGGGAGGCACAAGCGGGTGTGGTGCGGATAGCTGCAGCTTTCTCCGAAACCTGGGGCGTGGACCATCGTCGTTGGGTTTCAACGGTGGAGCCAGCTGGATCCACGAGGGTCTGGCCCCTGGAGTCCGACTGTCGGATGAGGCCCTGAGTCCGGTCGGACAGCCGACGCGAGTGTCGCGAAGCGAGGCTGGGGATGAGGGAAGGACCTGGAGCGTGACCGGATGGACCCGACTGCCCGTGGTGCTGGTCGTTGAGACCTGAACCTTCGCCGACAGGACGTAGCTCATCCTTAGAGGTCGTACGCCAGGACGAAGCTCAGGACTGCTGGCAGAGGCAGGCGGAGCCTCGGAGGACTCACCGGCGTAGATGTGAGCGCAAGGGCTCGCCGCAGGGATAGGGTTGTCAGCAGCGACTGCTGAGTGCTGGTCACTCTGACCATGAGGCGTCGTCAACTGAACAGGACCACGAGGAAAAACCAGAAAAGCCCCGCTAGCTCAGCTGCAAGTCAAAGGCGGCGAAACCTTTGCAGCGAGCCCTTGCGGGGCGTTCTGGGAGACCTACATGAAGGATCGGTCTCTTGAGCACCAATGTACCCGCATCTGCGCGGGATGACGCAACAACAGATAGGCCCACCGGGCGGCGAGTCTCTCGCCGGCGTCCGGTGGGCCTACGTGTGTCTGCTGCGTGTGCTCCCCGTGGCTACCAGCCGACGGAGGTGGGGCTCAGGGCCTCGACGATCAGTGTTCCCCCTGCTACGTGCGTTGCTCACCTCTCGGAGGTCTTGGTGACCTAGTTCTCCTGCGGACTGGTGAGGCGTGGCCCGTGTGGCGCGGGCTCTCGTACTTAGCCAGTCCTGGCCGTTCGCTCGATGTGGCGTCGAGCTGGCAGCCGCTTCGTTACTCGGGCCCCGCTACGGGCCCGTTGGTCCCCCGCACATTCGTGCGGTTTCAACCGGTTCGCGCCGGACCCGCCAAGAGCGGGCCCCTTTGCGCTCGCTTTTGGCATCACGAGCACGGAGTCATGATGCCGTATACCCGCACGCGCGGCCAGCCCTCCTCAGCGGCGCGCCGCCAAGTAGCTGAGCCGACTGCACCCAGAAGTACCGCTCGGCCGTCCTTCACCCTGATCACGTCGGAGTCCGACCAGTGGGTGAGCGGGACGGCCTCGCGGCGTATGCGCACGGGTCGGGACTGGCTGAGAGCGGTCCGTTGGATGGTCGCTGCTGGTGTCCGTAAGGGGGCCAACGCGACGACCATCCGGGTAGCCGAGGACATCGCGGCCCGGATGCACCGCAGCAAGGACGGCACCGTGGCGTACTGCCAGACCGCCATGCAGAAGCGCCTGGGACTGTCGGAGCGGTGCGTCGCCGCTCACATCGCGATCCTGCGTGAACTCGGCCTCCTGGCCTGGGTCGAGAGGGGCAGTTCCCTTCGCAACTCTCTCCGGAGCCGGCACGGAGACGCTTTCGGTCCTGGCATGGGATTTCGACGGTCGGCGACGATCTACGCCCCGGTCGCTCCTCGCGCGTGGGATGACGCGATGGGGCACCGGATCGACGGGGAAGGCTACTGGGCGCGGCAGTGCGGAGTCACCGAGGCAGGCCGCGTCCGGGCCGTCGCTGAAGTTCAGGATGACCGGCAGAAGCGCCAGCTGAAGCCTGTGGATAACTCTGACTCGTGCACCCCTTCTGGGACGGTG
This sequence comes from Streptomyces sp. NPDC020884, assembly GCF_044333935.1. NCBI lineage: Bacteria > Bacillati > Actinomycetota > Actinomycetes > Kitasatosporales > Streptomycetaceae > Streptomyces > Streptomyces sp. NPDC020884. The sequence continues at coordinate 99,563 of NZ_JBIRRY010000010.1, forward strand.
CCTCAGCCACGTACTACCCCTGCTTCTAGTGGGGGCTCTCAAGACACTGCGCGTACACGCACGCTGCAGACCAGTAGCCGACGGCCGACGAAGCGCCATCGGGCCAAGGCGTCCACAGCGTTCACTCCGCAACAGGCCGCGTACTCCATTCGGGAGACGCGGTTCGTCAAGCTGCACACGTGGTGGACTCAGGGCTCGTGCGACCGTCAGCTCGCCCACTCTCTGCGCCCGTTGTACTCAGCCGGCTGGTCTGCGGAGGACTGCACGAGGGAGCTTGCTCGCTGGAGGGTCCCCTTTCGTCCCCGTCATGTGGCCGCCTATGTGACGTCTGAGATCCGACGTCGTGCGAACACTGGTGAGCTCTGCCTGCCGGACGATTCGGTAAGGCCCTATCGGCAGGTTCCCGCGCGGGAGACGACGGAAGCTGAACGGCGCGGGGTGATGGCCGCAAAGTGGCAGGCCTTGTACGGGCCCGCCTGGGACGCGTCGGCTGAGATCCGCCGAGTGTGCCGCGAGCGACTGCGGGCGCACCAGACTCCCGAATGCGGACAAGAACGACGGGCGACGGCACTTGCAGAGGCACGGCCCGAGCGAGTGCTGCTGACGTCTGCCGAGATCGAGCAACTGCATGCCCGCTTCTCTCCTCTCCAATCTGGTGAGGACCTATGGGCGGAGGTGGAAGAGCGGGCTGCCGCTCGTGCCCAGGGCGCTACCTGGGAGACCGCCCCGGCGGTCGTCGAACCGCGATGAGGAAGGGCTGGGGCCATGGCAGAAGTCGGCGGGAGCCGCCCGCAGTCGGCAGTAGGGCTGGCAGGCTACGCCCGAGGTCTCACGTACAGAAGGGTGATCCATGCCGCACGAGGATGCTCGGCTCCTGGACCAGACGCTGGGGCGGTACTCCCGTGACTCGGTGCTGACGCTGCTGCGTGCCGCGCTGGATTCGCCGGGATGCGCCCGGTTGCATGATCATCTGCTGTTCGCTTGGACTCGTGCGTTGACTTGCCCTGCTGGGGAAGGGCAACAGGCGCTTGCCGGTGACCTCGCCGAAGTTCTGCATGCCGCTTTGCGAGCGGACCCCGGGCGCGGCATCACCACCGGCCGGGTGCCCAACGATCCTGCGGCTGCTGTGCGGTTCACGATCGGTGAGAGGTCCTATCTCGTTCATCCTGGTGAACTCGACCATCCACTGATGGTTCTGCGGGCGCTCCGGGACACCGCCGATGCAGTGGATGAGCACATGGTGGACGCGTGCGGGTTCGGCATCCGGGACGTCCTGGAGCTCGCACTGCGCCACACCGATCACACCGTCAGGCATCTGGCGTCGGAGTGGTCTCCGGTGACTGACGCGGAACCCGCGCCAGAGCAGATCACATGCGAGGTCACGGCCGCCGAGTTGACCGCCGCGGGGAAGATCGGGGCCGACCATCTGACCGGCGCCGACTTCGCCGACCCGGGCCGGACCGCAGCCGCGTGCGCCTACCTGACCCGCGACACCACCGAACTGCCTCTCACCTACGCACCCGGTCTGCCCCTGCTCGGCCCGACCCTGCTTGTGAGGGTCGACGGCCGCACAGAACCTGTTCCAGCGGCGACGGCCCTGGAGGCCACGGCTGCGGCGGCGGGCGATCTGCTCCAGGCACACCCCATAGCGGACGACGCCCAGTCGAACCTCCGCCTTCGCGCCGTCACCCGCGTCGCACGTCTCCTCGGTCTTCGGGAGGCACCCGCTCAGACGAGCGAGGTGTGCCGGATCAGCTCACCGTCGCACCGGCTGGAGATCGCGGTCGTCGCCAGCCTCGCCGACGATCTGGCGGCCCTTGTGGAGAAGGCGCGCACCGAACTCCTGACGACCTCATCCGGAGCGGGTCGGCTTGTCGTGTACGCGGGGCCACGTTTCCTTGGCCGGGAGGTGGTCACCGACACGGTCTACGTCCACGTGGAGGAGCTCACCGAGATCTTCGCCGCGGCCGGCGGCGACCTGGCCATGGTGGCGTGGTGGGTCCTGGAGCTCACCCAGCACCCCGGGGCGGACGCCGTCGCGTACTACGACGTGCTGGACGCCTGGAGCGCCTGGCACGCCCAAACGACCCTTCTGCCTCCTGGCCCGCCACAGGAGGGCGTGGTCCTGGTGGAGCCGTACGGCGGGGACGTGTCGTGGCAGCGCGCTGCTCTGTGGGCGTCGACGGACGCGCTTCTGGATGCGGCCGGACTGCCGCCCGCGATCGACTGGGACAGCTGCCGCCTCACGGTCGCGCAGCAGGGTGAGGGGCGATGGGCCGAGCTTGCACAGAACCTCCCAGACGGGCGGGTGCGGGCCTGCATCAGCAGTCACCCGCCGCTCGTTATCCTCGCCACCATCAATCCCGACCCGGAGGCGCTGCTTGGCGAGGCCGCGTTCGCCGGCTTCGCCGACGGGGTCCGTGGCACCCTTGCCGGCCACCTCGACCTCGCACGCCACTTCACCCTGCCCGGGCGTCGGCCGGTCACCTTGCACTTGACCGAGACCGTCGCCCCTCCCGAACCGCCCGCGAGTCGCCCGGTGGAAGTCCCAGCGGACTTGCTGGCCGTGCGGATCGGCCTGGACGAGCAGGCCGCACGTATCGACCTCGATCTCGATCCGGAGCTCCTGGCCCGGTTCGCCGAGGACGGCCACCACATCCTCGGCCGGATCCTCCACCACACCGTCAGCCAGGTACGCGCCTCCCACAGTGCTGGCAACGGACTGACCGCGGACGAGTTCAGCGCCGCCTGGGACACAGCCACACCAGTGATCACCTGGTACAGCAACGACCCGTTCGCGCCGGCCCCCGCTCCACCCCACTACCTGCCGAGCACCACCCCCCATGTCCGGGTTCGAGCCCTGCGGGTGGCCGCAGAAGCGGTGCTGGCGGCGGGCGTACCAGCAGGCACCTACGCCGGGCCCGAAGTACTGCGCCAAGGAGGCCCTGCCGAGAAGGTGTTGTACGCCCTGGAGGAAGCACTCGTCGGACAACTACGCGCCCATCGGCCGGATCTGGTTCCCATCCTGGCCCGGCACCTCAACGCTGCTCTCTCAGCCCGGCACCTCGCGCGGCAGGAGGCCGCCCCCGGCCTTGCCCGAGCCGAAACGGACATCTGGGAGGAGGAGGCCCGACGCCGGGATGCCGGTGGAGCCGCCACCACCCCCGCCCTCATGGTTCTCCTCCAACAGGCTGTCGCCACCGTGCCCACAGGTGAACTGGCTGCCGACCTCATCGCCGTCGCTGACCTTGTCGCGCTTGCCGAGGTTGTCCTGCGCGCCACGCTGGTGGCCGTTCCGGCCAGCCGGAGACTGCATTCCGCGACGCTCACTGTCGATGCGACCGGTGTCTTCACCCTCGACGACCACCCCGAGGCGACAGCCTCCGCCGAGGAAACCGCGGCAGGGCACCTCGGCCTCGACGTCCGTGCCCTTCGACAGGCACAGGAGCAGATCTGGCTAGATCGGGCCCGCAACTCCGCCCCGCAACCCCTTACCGCCCCGGAGCTGTTCGCTTCCCGACGAGGCATGCGCACCCCTCTCGCGTTCACCAGCCTCACCCCGCCGGCCGGCAGCACCCTCGCCCGTGCGGACCAGGAGCTGATCAGACAGTGGGGCTGCGGGCTGGACGCCTTGGCCGCCGTCCTTGCCACCGCCGCAGACTGGCCCGTCGAGGCCGACGGCATAGCCACGGTCAACAGACAGGACCTCGCCCGCGAGGCCGCCGTCTGGTCCCAGCTGCCGGAGGGCCACATTCTGGCAGCGGTCGACCACCTCGTCCTCCACTGCGGCAATGCCGCTGGAACGCACGCGCACGCCTACGCCGAGGTCGAACGCCGGATCCGGCCCACGACACATCCTCTGATCGCGCACGGCGATGGCATCCTTATCGCGCCCTGGCTCATCCGTACTTCCCAGCACCTCTACGGCGCCTCCCTCGGTGACGGCCGGCTGCCCCGGCCGGACACACCGCCGAAGGCGGCTGACCTGCTGGACCGGTACCGCCAGCAGCAGAACAACCAACTCGAGACCGACCTGGTCGAAGCAGCGGCACGGGCCGGTCTGCCGCATCGGCCCCGACTCGACGTCGGGCCCGCGGCACGCCTTGGCCTAACCGGTCTGCCGGGCGAGATCGACCTGCTTGTCGCCGACCCGCCCCGGGGGCGGCTGTGGGTGATCGAGGCGAAAGACCCGCACCGGACGATCAGCAGTCACAGCGTCGCCCAGCATCTCGGCAGGTTCGTCCGCTACCGCAAGAAGCTCCTCGCGAAGGCCCAGGTGGTCTCCAGTCACGCGGCAGCAGCAGCGCAGTCCTGTGGGGTAGACACCTCACAGGACTGGAGGGTCATCCCGCTGTTCGTCACCCGCAGCATCGACCCGGCCGCCTTCATCGCCGACCCGGGCGTGGCGTTCACCGACATCGCCCACCTCACTGCACTCCTGATTGGCAGTACGGACCCGGACATCGGGTGGAATGCAGGCGCCATCAGTACCTGAACCTCTGACGCTCGCTGGGCCGGGCCAGCAGGACAGCCGTACGCCGTGGGCTGGAGCATGCGGGCGGACCCGTCCGAGCCCGGGGCCGGGGTCGGCACGCTCGCGAAAGAGGCCTCGCGAGCGGCGGTCACCTGGCATCCTGGTGCCGGCCGGGCATCCCTGGCCCTTCTGCCCCCGCGTGCGCGGGGACGGCGTCACCAGGCGCGCACCGGCTACCGGTCGCGGTCTGGGGCGCATCCGTCGTCCCCGTCGAAGCAGAAAGGGCCCCCGTGCCCGAAGACACCGCCCCGCCCAGCCCGTCCAGCGCTCTCGATGAGACCATGGCCGCGCTCGCCGGGGCACACCCCGGCCTGCGGCAGAGCGAACTGCTCGAGTTCGGCGCCGCGTTGGCCGATGTACGGCTCACCCCTCCGGGCACCGCCCGGTTCAGCTAGTGCCGCATCAGGCAACGTTCGCCCTGGGTGGTCTGCGACGATGACTCCATGGACGAAGAGGTCATTCCCATTCTTCGCGTCGAGGACGCTGCGGCGGCGGTCGCCTGGTACGAGCGGCTGGGCTTCGCCAACCAGTGGGAACACCGCTTCGAAGCGGGACTTCCCGCGTTCGTCGAGGTCGCCCGGGGCGGGGTGCGGTTGTTCCTGTCGGAGCACAAGGGCGATGCCCGTCCCGACACGTTGGTCTACCTCCGCGTTCGTGATGTCGAGGCCATCGCCTCCGAGTTCGGTGTGCAGGCGAAGGATGCTCCGTGGGCGCGTGAGATTGAACTGCGCGACCCTGACGGCAACCGGCTGCGGATCGGCACGCCGACGCAATGACCATGGCCGGCAGCGCGCGGCAGGGAAGCTGTGCTGGTGGCTGAGCGAGTACGCGTCTGCGAGATCGATGACGACGAGGGGCAGCGCCTGCTGCGGATCATCCGCCGGGGCAGCGGATCGGTGGTGACCTGGCGGCGGGCGCAGATGGTGCTGCTGTCCGCGCAGGGCATGCCCGTGGCGAAGATTGCCGAGGTGACGTTCACCAGCGCGGACCGGGTCCGGGATGTGGTCCACAACTTCAACGCCGACGGCTTCGAGTCCCTCTACCCGAAGTACAAGGGCGGTCGGCCCAGGACGTTCACCCTGCCCGAACGGCGCGAGATCAAGCGCCAAGTCCATGCCCGCCGAGCACGGTCTGCCGTTCTCGACCTGGAGCCTGGTCAAGCTGGCCGACTTCCTGGTCGCCGAGGGGGTGGTCGACGACATCAGCCACGAGGGCCTTCGGGTCCTGCTCCGAGAGGAGGGCGTACCGTCGCCAAGGCCCTAGCCTACGCCCGCCTGGCCACCGAAGACGCGGCCGCCCAGGCCGAACGGGCCGCAGATGAGGTCCGATGGGAGAGCGAACGACCGCCGAGGGTCAGCCCCCGCATGTGGCTCCGTGACAAGCGGGCGCAGCGGGACACGACGACATAGACACCAGCCCCTACCTGCCGGCGGCCCTTTACCGTTGGGCGGCGAACGAGCCGTTGCGCGAGGGCGCGGCCTGCTGGACGGGTCGGCGCCCACGCCGTCGCCGCGAGCTCCGAGGGGTCCGGCCGGATGCAGTCCCCAGGGGCTGGCCCGCGCTGCGCAGGCGGCGGGCGGACGCCAGGGTGGTGTCAGCCTGCCTCGTCCCAGCGCTCGGGGTCAGGCTTCAGCAGCATCCCTGCCTGTCGGGAGTCGCCGTCGGCGAGATGCCGGGCGAATGCCGCAAGATCGGCGCGGTCGAGAAGGAGAGGGCCCTTCTCCCGGAAGAAGCGGAGCGACCGCGTCGTAGTCACCGCCGCGCACGGGAAGAGGTTTCCGGCGCGGGCGGCAGTCGTTCAAGAGGCGGTGACCCCCCATCCGGGATCCTGGCTCTTTCGGACGGAACGCGGGCTTGAGGTGGTGATCATGCTGAGAGCCCCTTCCGGAAGACCTCCGCGACCGGGAGCCGCCGGGGACAGTCCGCCGGATGATCCGGCTTTGAGTACCCAACCGCGCTGCGTTCAGGCACAGTTGGACCTGCCGGGCCGGGCAAGCGATCTCCTCCTGGGGTGTCAGGAGCCACCGGTTCCCACAACTCGGGAAAGAAAGAGGAGACGTCGATGTCGCACCCTCAGCAGCACCAGCGCCCTGGGCGTTTGTTGCCGATGCGGTTCGGTCCGCAGATCGTGCCACCTCTGTCCGATGCCGGGGTCGTTGGGGTGGCCTGCGGAGTGGCGGCCGGGCGACCCGTAGCGCTCACGTGCGCGGGCGACCATTCTTCGCTCCGCGTGTGGGACATGGCGGACCATCAGGAGGCCGGCACCCCTATCACTGTGGAGAATGCCTGGCCCTTCACCAGCGTCACCCACGCGTTCCTGGAGGGGCGTTCCGCCGCGGTCGTGGTGGGCAGCGACCTGCGGGTGTGGGACCTGGACGACCGTCAGCTGATCCGCCACGTAACCCTGCCGTACTTCCCGCCAGAGAAGGACTTCAGGCACGGACTCAGGGACGTGGCCTGCACCCGCGTGGACGGTCGGGTGGTGGCCGTCACGGGCGGATACGACAAGACTGTCAGGATCGTGGACCTGCTCGCCGGCGAACAGGTGGGCGACCCCCTGACCGGCCACACGTCCACGATCTGGGCCGTAGCCTGCGGAAGCCTCCACGGCACCCCGATCGCTCTCACCGCGGGAGACGACACGACCGTGGGGCTGTGGGACCTTCGACAGCGCCAACCGATCGGGCGACCGCTCACCGGTCACACCAAGGCCGTGCGCAGCGTCGCCTGGGGCCGGGTCGACGGACGGTCCGTCGCCATCTCCAGTGACAGGGACACCGTGCTCGTGTGGGACCTGGAGACCTCACCGCCAATGCCCCGCCCGCTGGAGGACCTCGGCGGCGAGGTCCGGGCGGTCGCGCTCACCACCGTCGGCGGACGCCCGGTCGCGGTCACCGGCGGAGAGGACGTGCGGTTGTGGGACCCTCTCACCGGCCGGCCCGTCGGACCGCCGCTCTTCGACGGCCGCGACACCTTCGTCTCATCGCTGGCATGCGGCACTCTGCACGGCCGTCCGACCGTACTCGCCGCGATCTACGGGCAGCACGTGCGGGTGTGGGACCTGGAGGAACACCGGCGGATCGGACCCACCCCACCAGGGCGGTACGCCGACGAAGTCCCGGCCCACTGGACCGATCCGGCCACGGGCGATGTCTACGACCTGACCGGGGACCTGGTCGACGACGACGGCGACCGGTGGAAGGTCGTCGACTACGACGGCATCGAGCCGATCGTCTGCGAACTCCCGAACGACCCCACGGTCGCATTCGGCATCGTCGATGCCCATCAGGAGTTCGGACTGAGTTCCGTCATTACACCCGGTCGCCATCGCTGAGCAGACGGGGGCGCCCCTATGGCCTGTCGTCAAATGTCACGCCCACATCAGGAGTGACGCGAGGGTGACGGCCGCTTCGTAGGACCGGGCGGTCTTGTCGTAGCGGCAGGCGATGCCGCACCGTTCCTCCAGGCGGTTGAAGCACCGTTCCATGCGGCCAGGACCTTGTGGAGCTCGCCGCCACCCAGGGCCACCGGAGGGCCCTGCGGTCGTCCAGCCGCTTCCGCCCCGCAACGACTCGGGCAGCAGCGGCCGGACGAACTCCCATTCAGCATCGGACAGTTCATGGCGACGTATCACCATGATCCACCACGGACCGACTCCTCCAGGGCCGCGAGCTCGTGCGGCGGGCCGACGGCCACACTGCGGCGACCAGGCGGGCCGGCTCGGGGTCGGCTCCGGCAGCCAGCAGGAGCGGCACGAGCGTATGGGCCGCCGACCGCCACTGCCCGGCCTGGGCGCCACGGGCATCGGCGACTGTTCTCTCAGCCTGGCGGCTCGAACGCAGACGGCTGCCGGCGTTTCAGGCTTCGGAGACGTGGCTCGTACTGGCGAGCGCTTGCACGGCGAGCTGATGCCATGAGACGGGTACGAGAGCGACGACCTCATACCGGTCCACCTTGATCACGATGTGATGAGCGTGCTCTGCCACGTCCGTGAGGATGCGCGTCAGCTCGGTCCGAGCGTTGTCCGAGCTGAAGAGCTGGACCTCCGGCGCGGCGCCCAGAGCGTTGCGCGCCTGTCCGTACCAGCCGGTCGAAACGATCACCGCGGCGGGTCTGTTGTGGCGGGAGACCAGTTGGGGCTTGGGGCCGGTGAGGGTGTCGTTGCAGGACAGCGCCAGAACGTCTCCCCACTCTCCGCGTAGGCGGCCGACGGCGAGCTTCCGCTCGTAGGCGGGCATCGTCGGCGGCTCCATTGTCATGGCGCGCATCGTCGCAGCGTATCGCGCCACCCTGCAAATCTTACGACACCGTTAGAAACTGACGATGTCGTGTTGCGACGTCGTTAGTTTCTGCGCTACGTTCCATGACGGCAGAGATCAACTGCCGGGCCGCAGAGCCACGTTGCTTCAGAACTGCACAGAGCGCATACGAACGGCCCGCTCATCGGCGGGCCGCTGAACTGAACGGATTCAGTCCCGCGCATGCCACCACGGATGCGCGGGAGCTGCGCCCGCTCAGGGCACACAAAGGGCCCTCCGCCCCCAGCGATTGCAGCGCTGGACGAAGGGCCCTCCCCCGGGATCAGGCCCCGGGGACCGTCCGCACACCTCAGTCAGCGAGGAGCACGGAACATGCAGCACTCTACGGCCACCGAAAACAACCGGTACGCCGCCTTCGAACACCCCGCCCACCCCGACGACGAGAAGCCCAGGCCCCTCACCCCTGACCAGCGCCGCCGCGCCGCCGAGATCCGCCGGGCCGAAACCGACCGCCGGATGGACCGAGCCGGTCTCGGCCTGGGCCTCAGGGGAGTCTGATGGCTGCCAACCAGGTCGCGGTTCTGAACCGGCGGCCCCTTCGCAACGCCCGCGCGGTCCCGCGTTCCGACGCAGACCGCGCGGCCTGCGCCAGCAGCGCCGACTTGTTCGAGCGGCTCGGCGGGAACGGCTCTCCGAACTCCGCCGACAAGACGGCGGCCGCCAAGGTCTGCACCGCCTGCACCCTTGGCGAGACCTGCGCCTTCCGCGTGAAGGGTGGTGACCGCCGATGACGTACGACGAGCAGAAGCGGCGCGCTGACGAGGCGCGCCAGGCCGCCGAAGCGGCGGAGCGGCAGACCGGCCGCCTCACCGGAAGGGGCGCGTGATGGCTCCGCTGAGCTTCAGCTTCTCCGACCTCGGCCGACACGGATCCTCCGGCGGCAGTACCTTCCGCGGCCGGGCGCCGGGTAACGCAAGGGCAGCCGACGACGCGGGAGCCCGCTTCGAGGGGTCCGAGCGCAGCCGGGAGACCGGGCGCCGGAAGCCCGACCCCGGCCGCCGCGGAATCCGTGGATGGAGGCGCGTCTGATGGATTGGGACCGGTACTTCAACCCGGGCCCCCGACGGTTCTCCGCCAACATCACCGCCACCCGAACCGCTGCCGTTCGCAGCGAAGCCTCCAAGGCCGCCAGCCGCATTGGCGCCCTGCGCAAGCTCGACGAGCCCAGCAGGCGAGACAAGCGCACCTGAGACCGACAAGGGGCGGGGCCATCGAGGTCCCGCCCCGAGGAGATGAACACCAATGGCCACCCATGGCGGCGAACACACCCCTGACCACCTGCTCGACCTCGCTCGCCGAGCGCAATCCCTCGCACTCGACTCCATCTCGAACGGTGACTTCCCGGAGGCGGCAGCGTGGGCCTCGGTCGGCCGGCTGCGCATGGAGATGCACCGAGCCGCCCTCGCCTCCCACTGCCCCGACTGCCGAGGGCGGGGAGTGGTCGCCGTGCCGTGCACGAACGCCCACTGCACCGAAGACCACGGCGACCTCGACAACCACCGCCAGCACTGGGGCCCCTGCCCGAACCGGGTGACCCACCCCTGGATCCCCGGCCCGGCGGCGGACACCGCTCCGGCCCCATGAGCACAGCCCACGCACACCAGTAAAGGAGCACGCCGGTGTCCGGCATCAACCTGACCGGCCTCGCCACGTCCCCCGTGGTTCTCGTGGCGGTCGTCATCCTCGGACTCGGTGCGGTCATCGGCATCTTCAAAGTCCTCACCCGCGGCAAGAGCAGCACCTCCGGCCCCCTCGACGAAAGCGAGGACCAACGCGGAAACCGCGAAAAGCGAGAAAGGGATCTTCGCGTTCGCCGGGCGAGGCGAGTAGCCGATATCGGCACCTATGCCTTCGCCAGCATCGCCACCTTCGCCGCGCTCCTCGGAATGTGGCCGATCGCCCAGAACAGCGTGAAACTCGCCGGAGTTCCCACCGACTGGGTCAACCTCGGCGCACTCATCGCCGTCGGAATGGTCGAAGGCACCATCATCATCTCCGGCATCCGGGCCCGGGCGAACATCCTGGCCGGCGAACCCTCCGGAGCCGACGGGATCGCCATGTGGGTCGCGGTCACCGTCTCCGCGATCCTCGCCTCGATCGAAGTGGCCGTCGCCGACCACAACGGCCTGAGCGCGGGCGAAGTCTTCGTAGCGGTGCTGGCACGTCTGGCAGCACCCGTCATCGCGGGCTTCCTCTGGGAACGGGGCCTCGCTCCGGAACGGCGCGCGACCGGCGTCGAGAAGGTTCACTCGCTCATCACCCTGCGGCGGCTCCTCGTGCGCCTCGGGCTGGCCGCTCCGCACACCGCCGACCTCGGCGCCCTGGACCGCGACTTCCGTCTCGCCAAGGTCGCCCGTCACATCGCCAACGCCAAGCGCCGGCGGAACGGCAGTGTCACCGGAAGCCAGACCAGCCGCCGCAACCCGCGTCGAGGCCGCGGCCCCGCCACCCGCTGGTCCGAGTGGCGTGCCCGCACCACCCTCATCACTGCCGTCCGGTACGGGGCGATCCAGCCGCCGGACGGAATGAGCCTCGGGGATCACGTCGGACTGCACGCGCTCACGGAGGCGCTCATCGAGGGAGAAGCTGCGGTACCTCTCCATCTCGCGACCGCGCGGCCCCGATCGGGGACCCCGACGGGCGTCCACCCCGACGACGATCCCCTGCCCCCGACGCGGCACCCCGATCCGGCCCCCCGACCGGCCGCCCCGATCATCGGGGCCGACGCCCCGGCCCGGTCATCGGGCCGACTCGATCCCGACCCGAGGATCGGGCCGACGCCGCACCCCGACTTCGCTGCGTCGGCCCCGACGCCCGACCCCGACCTCACCCCGATCATCGGGCCGACGCCGGACGCCGACGCTGCCCCGAGGATCGGGCCGACGCCGGACCCCGACTTCGCTGCGTCGGCCCCGACGCCCGACCCCGACCACGCCCGCCCCGACCCGAATGCCACCCCCGACGACGTACCTGTCGGGCACCCCGACCACACCCCGATCAGCGGTCTCACCAGCGGAAACGACTCCTCTCGGGCAGAGGAGCCGTCACCCCCGACGCAGCCTGCCGGTAACCCCGATCAGCTGGAGCCGCGTCGGCCGACCAGCTCGGTCCGCCACCCGATCAACGCCGTAAGCGACGGCACCCGATCAGTCCGCATCGACGTGCCGGTCACCCCCGACGCCACGTCGGGCAACCCGACCAGCACCCCGACTGCGCCCGCGTCGGCCCCGACGGAAGACGCCGAGCAGGCCGCCCGATCGGCGCCGACACCCGACGCCGCCAAAGGCAAGTCGGGGGGCCGACGAACCCGCGAGGAGTTGATCGCGGCGGTCGAGGCGCTCGACCCCGACCAGCCCACCCTCAGTCCGAACTACGTAGCGAACACCGTCAACTGCTCCTGGAATCGGGCCAAGGAACTGCTCCAGGTGACCGGCCGGCTCCCCGACCCCGAACCGGCCGAAGGGGAGTAACCATCTGCTCCACCTGGCCGAACGTATGTACGATTCGGGAGGCGGGCCGCCTCGGCCGTCCCCTCATACAGCGCCCCGCGTTCGATGCCCGCAGGCACCTCGGGGCGCACGCCCGGCCCTCAGGTACCCCGCACGCCGCTACCCGCCGCCAGTGGGCCCAGCCGCGCCGACAGGCACCTGGAGCCCGCTCCCTCTCTACCGCTTGGAGGTATACACCCCATGCCCATCCGTGTCCCACTTCCTCAAGCACCCCGCCGCCCGGGTGGGGTGTGCCCGTGAGCAGCAAGAACGCGCCGGAGGGCGGCCGGCGTGCCGACGGGCACTCCGTTGGCGACGGCGTGATGCGCGCATACGACGAGACACGCGACGAGCTGGCCAGCGTCTACACCGAAGCTCGCACCGCCACCGAGATCGCCGTTCGGCAGCGTGCTACTGCATGGGGCTGGAAGACCCACGCTCCGCTGAGCTTCCAGTGGATGCGGCTACCGCTCAACGTCCCTGCCCTGATCGTCGCCAGCGTCACCACCGCTCTGGCGAACGACCCCTGGTTTCTCTTCGGCCGCGCCCTAATCGGACTGATCGTCGGCCTGATCCTGGCGAAGACCTTCCTGGCCGGACTCGTCCAGCTTGCATGGAAGACACCGGGACTCGGCTACCTGCTGCGCCTGGCCGTCACCAGCACCCTCTGGTTCCTCCTCATCGTCCTCGCCACCGGCTACGGCCGACCCGCTCTTCACTACCTGTTCGGAGTCTGACCAGCATGAACACCACCGGAGCGGCACTCGGCGGGACCGGCACCGTCATCATCGGCATCGCCCTGCTGGCCTACCAGTCCGGCCGGTGGAAGGGCGGCGACCCGACCCCCAAGATCCACTACTTCCTCGGCTTGGCCATCGGCGTGCTGTTGTTCCTCGGCGGCGGAATCCTCGGCGCCATGGGCGGAGCCGCAGCCGCCCTCGGCGACGGGGTCGGCTCGTACGTCCTGGCGGGAGCGGCCGAGATCGACGTCTCCGGCCAGAAGCCGACAGCCACCGGCGCTGAGAAGGTCGGACTCGGCGGTGTCGTCACGGGCCTCGTCCTCGCCTGCTTCTACGCCGGGCTGATCAAGTCAGGCCGTGCCGACGTCACCGGCTCCCTCGTCCGAGGAGCACTTACCGGCGTGTTCCTCGGACTCGGAGGCGGTCTGATCGGCAGTGCCATCGGACTGATCACCACCAGCGGCAACACGGTCGGAGACCTCCTCCTCAACTCGGCCTGAGCCGTCCAAGGACCTGTCTGCGGCCTGGAATCGGCCTGGCTGGCACCTGCACCCAGCCAGGTGCCAGCCAAGGCCAGGAACAGGCTTTGACCTGCTGAAACGGGTCAGACAGGGCGCAGGCGCACCCCCCACCTGAACCACCGAGAACGGCAGAAACCCACGATGACCCGCCCCGCTGACGAAAACGAGATCGTCGACGCCGAACTCCTCGAAGGCAACCTCCCCGCCCCGGACGCCACCCCGGACGGGGAGGCCCCGGACACCACCCCGTACGTGCGCATGCTGCTGCACCTCGCTCGACGCCTGGCCACCCGCGAGGCCCGCGTGCTCGCCACGGGTGCCCGGCACACGGCCGGTGAGCTCAAGCGCTGGCGGGCCACCGAGGACCTCACCGAAGCGCACGTCGCCCGTGACCTTCTCAACACCCAGTACCGCCTGTGGCATACGGCCCAACGCAAGAGGACCGGCCTCGCCCGAGCCCAGATCAGCCGCCTGGAAGCGCACAACAAGCGCCAGATGCAGCTGATGCTGCAAGGCCGCGGACCCGGGCCCACGCCGGCCACCACGAACGCGATCGAGAAGTGGGCCAAGTTCCAAGCGAAGGCAGAGATGGTGGAGTTCGAGCCCGCCATGCCGACACCCGTGGCCGTCACCGTGGGACGTGGGCAGATACGCCGACGGCGCGCCCGCCGCTTCCACGCCACGGCCGTAGGTCTCACCGTGGTGGAGGGCCTTGGGCTCGCGCTGCTCACCGGCCCGGTCGTGATCACGGACCTCGCCCTGGCGGCGGCCACCGCCACCGTCCTGTGGGCGCAAGGGCGCGTCCGCACGACACTGGCCCCCGCGCTTCCGCACCTGATGTTTCCCTACGCTGAACTGCCCGGGGAAATCGAGCCCGAACAGGAGCCGGTTGCAGAGGGCGAGGGAAAGCCGTTCCCGATCCGGCAGGCCGAAAATGCGGAACAGGTCGAAGAATGCCTTCTCCGTGCCCTTTCGGTCGACGCCGATATCGCACAGGTCACGAACGCCGTGCGTCTCGCCTACGGCTGGCAGGCCGTTGCCGTCCTTAACTCCGGTACTCCGGCGGACATTGTCCGCCTGCTGCCGAAACTCGATGTCGCGCTGCGGGTCGGGCAGGGCCGCACCATGGCCCAGGGGGGATACAACCCCAACGACAGCGCGGAGGTGATGGTCCGGGTCCTCACCGAGGACCCGTTCGCCAACCCGCCGGCCTTCCCGGTCCGGAACCCGTTGTCGTGCTCGATCCTCAAGCCCGTCTCCATCGGCGTCAGCATCGACGGCGAGTCCACGGACGTCGTCCTCGCCGGCCAGCACATCCTCATCGTGGCCAAGTCCGGCGGCGGCAAGTCAGCGATGGCCCGCACCCTCGCCGAGTACGCCACCGCCTGCTCCGACGCCGTGGTCTGGGACCTCGATCCGACCGGCCGCGGCCTTGGACCACTTCGGGGCCTGGCCGACCGAACCGCCTACACCGAGGTGGAGATCGAGGCCGCGCTGGCCGATCTGGTCCGCTACGCCGAGAATCGCATCGCCGCCCTCGGCGCAGGCGAGGACAACTGGGTTGTCACCGACAACGATCCCGCCCTGATCGCCTTCGTCGACGACTACTCCAAGCTGTCGAAGAAGGCCAAGGAGCACGCCCTCGCCCTCCTTAGGATCGGTCGGAAGGCCCGGATCACGCTGGTGATCTGCACCCAGGACGCAACCAGCGACATCATGGGTGACGCCGTCGCCGACTCCTTCGGGATCCGCGTGATGCTGCCCTGCCGCATGGACGACGTGCCGATCGTCGTCGGCGACAGGAGTGCAATCTCCGCAGGCTGGCTGCCGCACCTGCTGGTGCCCAGCCCGGGGGAGTGGGATATCGCAGACGCGGGACGCTTCTACTGCCTGACCCCCAGGCACCGGGCGCCGATGCTCCGCTACTGCCCCCACCTCGACGCCGGCACGGCACTCCTGCGGGCCAGGGAGCGCCTCAACGCCGGACGTCCCTCGCTGGACGCCGTCACCACAGGCGATGCGACCCGCAAGCCCGTCCCCCGCATCGCCCAGCTCCTGCTGGACGCCTTCGAAAGCGAGGGATGGCCGGAGCAGATGACCGTCGACGAACTGCACGGCCACCTTCGGGCCGCCGACGCCCCCTTCTGGGGACGCTGGGATGACCGAACTGACCGGCTGGCCATGGTGGGACGCACCCTGCAGGCCGAGCTGAAGAAGGCCGCGCTCACGATCCCGACTGTGCGACTCACCCACCGCCCGAACAAACCCACCGCATACCAATTCCAGGACATCGAGGAGGCGATCAACAGATCGAGCCACTGACCACCACGCACGCGCTGGGATCGGCAGGATGCCGGTATGACGATCCACAACCCCACCATCCACCTCCGCCAGTCGGCGGACGCTCTCGAGCGTCTTCTCCGCGAACTACACAGCGGAACGGCCGCATGGCAGCACACCCGCCTCGCAGCGACCAGCGCACACGAGCTCGCGCGGATCGCTGCGGCCCTGCCCGCCGTCACCGAGCTTCTCGGCGTGGCCCTGCACACCCACGCAGGGCCGCGCGCCGACACCGCCACGGGAGCTCTCTCACAGGCAACCACCACAGCTCGGGAACTCACCGGGCACCTACAACGCGCACGAACGCACGCGCAATCACTGCGCTGAACCGTCCACTTGGGGGACCACTTGGAATCGATACAAGACGCCGGGCAAGGTGCAATCGCCCTGACAGCCCTTGTTGGCTTAGTGCTCCTGCGGTTGGCCGGATGGCGACAACGCCGGATCACCGCACTGCGTCATGAGATCGAACGCCGATCCGAGATGGTCCGCTCCTACGACAGGGACAGCGAGGCATACCGGCTCTACCGGGACGAGACCGACGGGATGGCAACCGAGATCCGTCGCCTGAAGGCCGGCGCCGGGGCCCTCACCATCACCCTGTCCGTGATCATCACGCTGTTCGGCCTCGGTGCAGCAGGGTACGGCGTTGTGACCGACTCGCCCCTGGCACTGCTCCTCGGCGGAGGGGCAGTGATCACCGGCCTTCTCTTGCTCCTCAGCTGACTGGACAGTACGGCCAGCCCCGCCAGTGATGGCGCAGTCCCCTGCCACACCCGACAGGGCGGCCTCTTGGCTCTTGAAGAGGCCGCCCCAGCGTCGTCCCTTGGGACCTTCTCAACGCGAACAGTGCGGTAGCCTCCGGAAGCGGCGTGCACGTACGCCGGAGCTCCCCGAAGAGGCGGCCCACGCCCGATCGATCTGGTGCATCACCTGAAGCGACGGATGGATGACCGGCACGCAGTACTGGTGCGACGAGGAACTGCCAGAGGACCTCCGGACCGACGCCGTAACGCTGACAGCTGAGCCCGCGGCCCATTCCGGACAGCTACACGACGGGGACGGGCCCCGCTCCTCACCGCAACCCGGTTGAGAGCGAGGCCTGGCTGCTACTCCTCAGTTTCCCAGGTGATACGCATGAGGTACGGACGGTCTCCAGGAAGTACCTGAAAGGTCCACACCAGCCCCGCCGCGTCGGTGACACCGGTATCGCCTTCCTGGGAGGGCAGAGAGATACCCTCCCGTGCCATGTAGTCCTTCACCTGCTCGATCACCTCGGCGGCGTTGTCCTGGGTCATCTCAAGGCCGAGCTCCCGGCGCGCGAAGAGCCGCGCCGTCATGAGACCCATGCCGAAGGGCAACTCGGTCTGCAAGGCCAGAAACCACTTCTCGCGACGAGGTGACGCAGTCCGGCTGGGGACGCCGGCTTTGACCTGGGCGTATGTCCGCTCCCTGTGACGGGCTTTGTAGCCTGTGACGACGGACGCGTCACTGCTGAGGGTGACCGAGAACTTGTCCCGGGGGGTACGAAGCCGCCACCGGCCAGTCTCGGGATGCCGCAGCGCCGGTCGGGCCTGGGCGGTGAGCAGATCTTCGAGCAGCGAGCGTATCTGCACCTCTGCCGTCCGGCGGTCCCCTCCGTGCGCGGCAACGAAGTGGTTGAGGGCCGCATTGGCGATGGAGACCTCGTACGCCTCGTCGGATTCCAGTGGACGCGCACTGGTCTCCTGCCAGCGGGTTTCCAGCTGAGGCTCCTCCTTCGGACGAGCGGCCTCGGGGCGGCCGAATCCGCCACAGGTCCGGCACCAGCCGTCAGCCATCGATGTCCTCCGGGCACAGCGTGAACCGTCCTTGTTGTAACGGGTGCACTGTCGGGTGGGTGGCGTGGGGATCGCGGCCATCGTGAGGTCCCTGGGGCGTGGTGACGGGCAGGCGCAGAATCTCGCGGCCTGCATGTTGACGCCCTGACTGTGCAGCCTCCTCCCTCTGATCACCGCGCGCACGCGAATCCCCTCCGCCGGGCCTCATCGATTCGGGCCGCGTAGGTGGCCGGGCGCCCCTTGCACCGTGCTCTCGCAACAGCCGGGCAGCCCGGATGTGCAGGGTGACGCGGGGGCCGAGGCCGCGCGCCAGGCCGCGGCCATGCCGCCGCTCGCCGCGAGCCAGTGGCCGGCGCCCGCCGCCTGGAGCCAGTCGCGCCGCCGCGCGCAGGTCGACCGCCCGCGTGGCCGCGGCCCGCTGCACGCCGAGGGACGGCCGGTACGGCGCGGCGCCTGGCCGTGTGATACCCCGGCACCCCACGCCGTTCATCCTCAGGATCACGGCGGTGTGCTTCGCCCCAGAGCCCGTCGGATCGTCAAATGGTGCCGCTTTCCAAGGTGCTGAAGCTCCCACGCGGACAACAAGGTGACGGACACCGGCGGCCCGGCTACGAACAGTGCCTGGATCGCGGGAGGGGCAGCTACATGTGGGCCGTCCAAGGTCTGGAAGACGAACAGAGACCACACCAGCACGGGTGAGAGCAGGGGCGGCAGGACTTCGGAGACGTCGCCGACTCGGAGGCTGTAGTGGACGCTCAGCACCACGGCCGCGGCGCAGAAGGGCGCGCCGAACAGCAGGCCCGCAGCGGAGGCGAGCACGCCGACGATCGGCAGGCCGCCGAGCGCCTGGGTCACCTGCAGTGCGCCGCCGAGAAGCAGGAATCCCAGCCCAACTGCCGATCCGAGCAGCGCTGTGAGACCTGCAGTTGGCCCAGCGAGCCGCCGGAAGTAGACGGCGCGCAGGGGAGGCCGTGCGGACAGCACGAAGCAAGCCAGAGTTATGGGGCCCGCCACGAGAAGAAGGCCGGCGCTAAGGACCAGCTCAAGCACTCGGTCCTTCGCGAAGTCTGAAGCCGAATCCTGGAGGGGATAGGACCGGAGCAGCCACAGTGTGGCTGCTCCGCCGACAGCAGTCCGTGTGACCTGGGCGGCCGTGATGGCCGGATCCGTTATCCGGTCCTGGCGATTCGGGTGGAACAGCCGGTGCGCTGTTCGGAGAGGGAGGACGAGCAACCGGAGGCATCCCGCGATCCGGGTGCCCCCGGTGTACGGGGTGCGTGCGGCGAAGCTCATCGTGTGATTCCTCGTGGACATGGATGGTTCGGGTCTGACGTGCTCGTGCGGCCGAGGCCACCGGGCTGGCCGCCCGAGGGGGAACTGCAGAACCTACGAGGTGATGCCATGAATAGCGATGATTAGCGAGGATTGCCCCATGGTGATGCCTCGCTAGGGTCTGCGGGCTGGAGCGATCGGCTGACCGGCCGGACAGCGCGCGGGTGGGCACCTCCGTACCGGAGGCATGCCGGCGATGGACCCGTCCTCGGAAGGGCGGGCCGCCCATGTTGTTGCTGTTGCAGCGAGGACTTTCCAGGGCGCGGCCTTCGAGCGCGACGCGCTGTGCGGCCCGTCCGGCGTACCGATGGTCACATCCAGAACGGAATGAGGCGTTGGCCCTCGTGGATCTGTAGGAATCGGGTGATGAGTGCGGCGGGGTCTCGGCCGGGTACCTCTGTATTCCGTATCGCGAGCGCGACGTCCACCTGGACCCGAAGCCTTGGCTCCAGGAGCGGGGCGTCCCAGAGTAGGCAGGTGACCTTTCGGGTGGAGGCGTGGATGTCCTCTTCGACGTCGACGGACTGAGGATGGAGGGACCCGGGAATGGCGTAACGCTGCCCCAGGCAGACGCGGTCGGCGTCCTTGATCAGCCGTGCGACGGCCTCTCGGGCTTCCCCTAGCTGCTCGTCCAGCGCGACCAGCCTCGTCCACATGTCGGGGCTGTCTGCTGGGACGCCGAAGAGGTCGGTGGCGGTCTGGCGGCCGGCCCTCCACAGGAAGAGCGCATCGTCAGGCAGGGGGTACAGGTACGTACGCTTCATGATCGTCTTTCTTGGTCAGAGTGCTGGTCCAGTCGGCGGTCGCGGAAGTCCCGAGGCTGCGCCTGTGCGCATGCGCATGCCGACGGGCACGTGCGTGTCCGTCTAAGGCTGTGGGGTCGGCAACGTGAGGCCTTGCTCGCCGCAGCGGAGGTTCGGGAGGGGAAGGAAGGAGGCGCGGAGCCCGACCTCAGTGAGGTCGGGCTCCGCTGCGTGCCTGACAGGTCGGGTCAGCCGGTGAACTGGGCGATCAGGATGGCGAACTCCTCCTCGCTCATCACCTCGATCTTGTGCTTCTCGGCCTTGGTGAGCTTCCCTCCGGCTCGCTCACCGACGACCAGCAGGTGGGTCTTGGAGGTCACGTCACGGCCGGGCTTGCCGCCTGCGTCCTTGATCAGCTGGTTCATCGCGACCCGGTCGTAGGCAGCGAGCGGTCCCGTCATCGTGCCGGTGACGACGACCGTCTTGCCTGTGAGCGGGCCGCTTGCGGGGGTGGACTGAGGGTCGGCAGCCAGGTTGACGCCTGCGGTGGTGAGCTTCTTGACCACCGCAGCGACCCGGGGGAGCTGCCGGGCGATCTGCTCGGCCTTCTTGACCCCGATGCCGTCCACTTCCATGAGCGCCTGGGCGTCGGCGGTGACGAAGGCGTCCATCGACCGGAAGTGGTCGGCGAGCCGTTCGGAGAGTTCCCTTCCGGTACCCGCGATGCCCAGCGCCGCCAGCACCTTCTCCAGCGGGCGGACCTTCGCCGCCGTGATCTGCTCCAGCAGGTTCGCCGCCTCACCGCTGCCCCGGGTGACCTCGGTCAGCCGGTCGAGGGTGAGATGGAAAAGGTCGCCGACATCGCGCACCAGACCAGCCTCGACGAGATTGCCGATTACCGACGGACCAAGGCCGTCGATGTCGAACTGCTCGCGCCCTGCGGCGTACAGCAGGGCAGCGGGTAGCCCGCAGGAGCCGCCGTTGTTCGCCGTCTCATTGCAGGTCCAGCGGCCCTTCTCGGTGTTGATCTTCCCGCCGCACACCGGGCAGGACGCGGGGAAGATGATCGTCTCCTCGGTCCCTGTGCGCAGGTGCGTCACCGGCCCGACCACCTGCGGGATGATGTCGTTCGCCTTCCGGACGTAGACCGCATCTCCCTTCATAAGGCCAATTCGATGGATATCGGAGGGGTTGTGCAGCGTGGCGGAGGTGACCATGCTGCCGTCGATCTCGACCGCCGCCAGCACGGCCCGGGGCGCGAGGATGCCGGTCTTGCCCACGGCCCAGACCACGTCCAGGAGCTTGGTCATCCGCTCCAGGCTGGGCAGCTTGTAGGCAACGCTGTAGTTGGGGTGCCGCGAACCGATACCTGCGGTGGTCTGTTCGGCTCGGCTGTTCGCGCGGATGACCACGCCGTCGATGTCGAACGGCAGGCTGGGACGCATCGCAGCGATCGCCGCGACCTGGTTCTGCACCTCGGCCATCGTCGAGGCGACGTGGGTCTTCGGCGGGGTGGCTTCCGTGGTCTGTATCCCCGTATCCGCGATCCACTTCATCAGGTCGGCGTGCGAGGTGTGGGCGAACACCTCGCCTCCCGGCAGTTCGACGGCCTGGAAGGCGAAGAACGTCATCTCCAGGGCATAGACCCTGTTCCTCGCCCGGATGGTGCCAGCGGCGGCGTTCCGGGCGTTGGCGAACGCGTCCCCGCCGTGCTCGGCGCGCACCTCCTTGGCCCGCTCGAACTGCTTGTGGGTGAACAGGATCTCTCCCCTGACCTCGAAGGTCAGCGGCCGGTCCAGCTGCTGGGGGAGACCGGTGATCGTGCCGATGGCATGGCTCCAGTCCTCACCGTGACGGCCGTCGCCGCGTCCGACGAGCTTGACCAGTCGACCGCTCTGGTACCGCGCGGCGACTGCGAAACCGTCCAGCTTCACGTCCACGACATAGCCGCCGGTGACCGGGCCGCCCAGACGCCGCTGGAGTGACGCCTCCCATGCCAGCAGCTTGGCGGGCGTGTTCACCTTGTCCAGGGACTGCATGGGCACCGTGTGCGCGACCTCGCCCGCAGGGACCGCCCCGTCGGCGACCTTGCCGGAGGGGGAGTTCGTAGCCATGTCCGCAGGGTGGTTCTCCTCCCATGCGGCCAGCTGGTCCCGCAGCCGGTCGAAGGTGGCGTCGTCCAGCGGGCTCTCGCCGGTCGCGTAGGCACGAGAGGCCTCCTGGATGGTGGCCACGGTCTGGTGGTAGGCAGCGGTGCTGCTGATCGTTGTCTCGATGACCGACATGGGCACGGACCTTTCTGGACGCGGTGCAGGACCCGTCCGGCAGTGCGTATCCAGCGCCGCACGGATCGTCCCTGCGGCGCTGGCGGGTGGGGTTGACGGGCTGAGCCTGCGCCCCTGATCGGCGTCGGGCCGAACGCTCGCGAATCTCGGCTCGAAAGACAGCACCCCCACGAAACGAACGCCGCTGTAAGCCTTCTCGCCAGCTCCGGTAAAACAGGAAGGTCAATGGCCGGCGCGGCGTCGCGCATCGCTGAGGATCTCGTCCCGCGCTGCATGCGCGTCCACCGCAGCCCGCAGCGCGTCCCACCAGGTGCTCGCGTACCGTTCCCGCTCTGTGGCTTCCGCCAGACGTTCTTCGGCCCTGGCCAGCCGGGAGGCGAGGGTCCTGCAGGTGCAGGCAGCGTCGGGGTCCATGATCCGGGCGAGACACCCGGGAAGCAGGCACAGTGCCCCGTCCGGGTCGGTCCACCAGCAGCAGCCCTGCGGAAGCTGCTCTGCAGGAACGGCGATGGGCGCCCCTCGATCTCCGGGTCTGCTCATCGCGGTGGGACGCCGAGGTTCAAGGCGGCAGTCAACGACGGTGGGAGCACGGGTCAACCTTCCGTGTGGCAGAGGCATCCGCCGGCCGACGGAGAGCCATAGTGGATCCGGTAACGGACAGTCCAGCCGCAGAGGCCGCAGAGCTGATCCGTTGCACGGCGTGGTCCGGCAGCGGAACTCCCGGTCTGCGCAAGGCACTGCCGAGACGAGCGGGTCCGGCCAGTTGCCAGTTGCCCGTCGCAGGGTGACAAGAGGGTCTTGCTCCGTTGCACGGACGCCGGGCCCCGGACTGCCGGAGCTGTCCGGGCCCGGCACGCAGGTTGCTTCTATACGGTCTCGCTGTCCCCATCGAAGAACGCGGCGGCGCGCCCCAGCACGTCCTTCTGGGTTTCGCTCAGCTCGTCGTTGACGTCGCCGTACGAGCCGAACAGCTCCACGGCGGTGTGCGCGAGAGCAACCAGGTCCCAGCCGTTGAACGTCTCCAGAAGAGACGCCAGAGCGTCCTCTCCGCCCTGAGGGCGGGGGGCCCGTGCGCGTGTGGCTTGGCGGGTGCAGGGTTGCCCGGTGCGGGCCTGGGCGCACTCCTCGGCATCGGCGTGCGGCAGGCACTCGGCGCAGGCCAGCGTGAAAGAGTCACAGATCCCGTGTTCACTGTCGAGACGCGCCGAGTGCCGCCACTGCGGCTGGTGGCAACGAGCGCACCCGCGCAGACGAAGGCGCCCGAGACCGTCTCGGAGCGCGGCGAGGACCTGGGCCATCTCGTCGATGCTCAGATCGAGGAACCGCAGGTCAGCCGTGCCGTCATCGCGGACGACCAGCAAGTCCTCGTCGTAGATATCGGTGTACGAGCCGGACGCTGCAGCCCGGGGTTCTTCGACATCTTCGCCGTCGGCATCGACCAGGACGAAATGCTCGCCGCCATGCAGGCTGGAGACGGCCGCGCCCCACAGATCCCAATGGAGCCCGGTGCCGTGAAGCGTGGCCCGCTCGGCGTAGTTGGCTACGAACACGTTCCCGCAGCCGCCATCGTTGAACGACAGGCCGCGTTGCTCCGCCGGCCCGCCTCGGAGAACGGCGACAAGGCCCGGGAAGGTGGCGGTCAGGTAGCTGGCGGCGTGCTGCTCGGCTTGTGCGAGCGAGGCGGCCCACGACTCGCGTGCGGGGGTTTTCGAGCTCGGGGAGGTGGGGGCGACGTCGTGTGGCATGGTGAACTCCGGCGTGACGGGCAAGTGGGACGTCCGCAGAATGCCGACGGACCACGACGGACTCCCAGCCGCCGCGAATCTTCGTCCTGACGGAGCTTGAAAGCTGGGGTTCACGCGGGTGGTGGATCGCCGACCATCTGCACCTACGTCGTGACCTGCCACTGCTGGAGGAAGAACGGGTCCGAGGGGGCGGCGTCCCTCAGCGACTGACCATCTGCGGAGAGCTCGTCCCGGGAGACCAGCATGGGGACGGCGCGGGTGTTGCCATTGGACAAGTGTGGGCAGAACTGCAGCGCCAAGTCCTTGCACTTGGCGTGCAACGCGGCTTGGAGTACTTGACCCCCAGGGGTGGCCAGTACCCACGCCTCCTCGGGCAGCTCATCGCCACACACCTGACAGAGCCACCGGCTGTGCGCCGCGGCGCAGCGTGCCCCATCGAGGGCGAACCAGAAGACGAAGTCCGCGGTCCGGGGAGCGACCCAGGGCACCGGCAGGCCCTTGTGGACTGGGCGGGGCAGTCCGGTCGGGTCCGAAGCAGCGAGCCCGGACTGTTGCAAAGCGCACCAAATAGGGACTTCCATGCCCAGCGCTGAGCACTGGACGTTGCCGCAGACGAAGCGGCGGATCTCCGCGTCGTGCTGAAGCGGCTCGGCACACTCTGCGCACGGCGGTGCAGGGAAACTCACAAGGCCATCCTCTCCGAAGGAACCTACGGGCGTCCCCGTGGGCCCCGAGCGGGTCCACGGCTGACGATCACGGATTCTCGGATGGGACGCAGCAGATCCGTGAGTGCCCGCGAGTCCTGCGAAGTCCGGTGAAGGCGGAGGGCGATAGCGCAGGGGCACAGCCCCTGGCCGTCGGACAGGCCGACGGCCCCAGGGCTTACACCGCCGCCCGCCTGGCAGTGACGGGCGGCAGAAGATCTCAGTCCAGGGTCTCCAACCAGGCAATCAGCCCTCGCTCGTACCGGTCACGGGCCGCGTCGGCGACGGCCCGTAGTGCGGCCAGACCCGGCACGTGGGCGTCTACGGCGTCGCGCATGAAGCCCGGCATTACGGCAGCAAGCTGCTCCTTGGTCCGGCCGGCGGCCAGCCCGGGGCCCCGCCGCTGGGCGCTGACGGCGAGCTCAGCGAGCTGCTCCGACGTCACTGTGGTCTGCACCGTGCTGACCGTGTCGCCAGGGCCCTTGTTCAGAATCTCGAGCGCGTGCGCCTTCCACAGCGTGACGCCGTGGCCCCGGAACTGCACTTTGCCGGATTCCCACCCGCAGGTACAGAGCAGACGAGCGTCGTCGTCGCTGTGGTGGTGCCAGTTCGGGATGTGCCTGCCCGACGTCCAGAGAGCGTACGCATGCTCGGGGCACGCATGACCGCTCAGTGGCCGGTGCTGGAGCCAGTCGGCACTTGACCAGTCCTCGCGTTCTGGAGGTGCACCGGAGAGGTAGGCGATCATGTCGAACTGGCGGAGGCAGCCAGGTATCAAACATGAGCGCAGGGGCACTCCGGTGCGCTCCCATTCCTGGTGAGCGAGCAGCATTTCCTGTGCGAGTACGTCAACGACGGCGGTAGCCAACACGTCGGCTTCACCCCCTGATAGGCGGATCGGCTGCTGCGCCGATGCCATCGCAAGAGCGTTGGGGCCGAGCCTGATGGCGATTGCACGGGCGGCTGCCGCGATGCGGGAGTGCAGCTCGTCGACGCGCTCCGGGCCGGTGAGGGGCATCTGGTCTCCATTCGGGGGCGGGTCGCATGGTGGCCGGAGAACCGGCCAAGTGGGGCAGGCAGCGCTCGGTGAGGCCCGTTGTCGAATCGACGCTCGGCGTGGGGCATGAGGGGAGGCCTCCTGACCTCTCGGTGGCCCGGGTGGACGCTGCCGGTTGGCGTCGTAGCCGTGTACTACGACCGCAGGCGCGAGTTTCGGGTCGATACGAGTCAGGTCGGGGTGACGACCTACGGCTGCGGATGGTCGGCGTTGGGAGCCGGGCAGGCTGGGACGGTGCACCAGTGCGAGCCGGCGAACGTGACACCGCCGTGCGTGACGATCGCCGCAGCAGCCAGCCCTCTCGCGAGTGCGTTGAACGCTTCGGCTGCCGCTCCTCGCTTCGGGGAGTGGAACTGGAGAACGTCACCCCTGGAGCCGACGACGCTGGCCGACCGGCTGGCGATGGCCACGAGCGCCTCAGTGGGGTGGTCACGGAGCTCGGCGATATGGAGGGGCACCGCAAGCCGCAGTGTCTCGACGAGGACGGCGTTTCCTGCGGCAGCGTTGTGGGTCGGCTCGGAGCGGCGTTCGGGACGGATGAGCATCGGCTTCCTCGGACTGGGGGCGTTGGGAAGGCCGATGTTGCGTGCACAGGGCTGGATCAACCGCACCGTCGCGAATCCCCTGACCATGGGGTCTTCTGGCGCCAACTGGAACTGGAAGCAGCGAGGTTGGGAAACGGTGGATGTCAGTGGGGCCCCATAGGGTTGAGGTATCGCGACTTCTTCCTGGCCTCCTCACTTCGAGGGGCAGCGATGAGCCTCATGCCGTGCTCGCGGTTATGGCCTTCTGCCTGCCATTCGGAGCCCGGCCGCGGTCAATCGCCACGGGTGAGGACGCTTCCACCTTCTCAGGACCCAGGAAGGGCCATGACTTTCCCATTCGGACCGCCCATCGACCTCAGCGACCTGTCCAACTTCGTACAGGTGGACGCGCGCCCCCGCCGGTCGGCCTTCGTCGGCCGGGTCTCCACCAAGGACAACCAGAACCCCAGCAGCTCTATACCCCGGCAGGTAGCCCTCACCGGCCAATGCCTCGAAGAGGGGGAAGAGTTCGTCGGCTTCTACTGGGACGTCGAGTCCGGGATGCTCCCTCCCGAGTCCCGGGGCCTCGCCCCGCAGGAGATGTACGACGCGCTGCGCGTCCCGACCCGTCGAGACGGCGGCCTCCAAGACCTCCTCAACCACGCCGAGCCGATGGGCATCACCCACGTCCTGGCCGAGAGGGCCGACCGTGTCGCGCGAGCCATGCTCACCAGCCTCAACACCGAGCACCAGCTCCAGAAGACCGGGGTGGAGGTGGTGTACGCCAACGAACCGCAGGGCGGGACCGAATCCGGCCGGCTGCGCACCCGCCGCTACGGACAAGTCGAGGCGGAGGTGTACCGGACGGTCATGCTGGAGATGTCCATGGGCGGGCAGTTCCAGCACGCCCTTGGCGGATGGAACCACGGCTATCCGCCCTACCCCTACGTCGCGGTCGTCGACGAGAACGCACCGCCGCCGCCACGGGGCCGGTTCGGAGAGGCGCGGCCGAAGAAGAAGCTCGCCCCGCACCCGGACCCGCGACGCTTCGACGCCTCTCGGGAGCTGTGCCGCCTGCGGCGAGAGGAGCACCTGAAGTCGGGCGACATCATCGCGACTCTGTCGGCCGATCCGGAGCGATACCCGATCGAGGGCAGGTGGACGTACAACCTCGTCGAGGGCCTGATCGCGAACCCGAAGCTCACCGGCTACCAGGTCTACAACAGGAAGGCGTCCCGGACCGGACGGCCAGGCTTTTCCCAGTGGAATCCGATCTCGAAGTGGGTGTGGTCGCCGGGCCCCGTGCATGAGCCCGTGGTGAGCCTCAAGGAGTGGAAACACGCCCAGGAGGTGACCGCCGGGCTCCGGGCGGGCACGGAGGGCGGTCCGCTGCTGCGCATCCAGGCCACCGCTCGGCGACAAGGTCTGACCGTCACGAAGGTCGACAGCACCAGCAGCCACACGCTGTACAGGATCGGCACCCGGCAGGTCGTCCTGCCCACCCCTATCCCGGACGCGGTCGCTCAGCAGATCATCGAGGACCTGGAGCGTGCGGCGTGAGCGGGGTCATCGAGTGCCAGGCCAGTCGGCGTGGCCGGCTGTGGGTGGCGCACGAGCGTGAGCACGCCGTGTACGGGAGCGGGCGGACGCTGCGGCTGGTCCGCGCGAGCGTCGAAAGTGGTCTCGCGCTTGTCGGCGTGACCGCCGAGGTGAAGATCATCCCAGTGACGCCGGAACTGGAGAAACTGCGTGACGCTGAGGAGACCCGTGCGACGGCCTTGGCGAAGGCGGTGGAGAGCCTGGCTCTGCGGCGGACATCCCTGAGCGATATCGCCATGGCGACCGGGGTATCCGTCAAGCAGGTGAGGCTGCTCCTCGCCACACCAACTGGCCATTCGAGGACTCATGCGGATCCCGACTCCGTCCCCGCTGAGGTGTGCTCGCCCTCCGCCCTGCCGTGATGTGAGGAGAGCACGTTGTGGGTGATCGGCCCTCCCTTGGGCAGCGAGCGTCAGCCCATTACTGCAGCTCTGAGGCCTCCTGGGGCCGGGGAGCTAGTCCAGAGCCCTCGATGCGGGCACCCGTGTACGCCGGACAGGGCCCAGGACGTGCATCCTGAGCCCTGCCCGATGAACGACGGTTCAGCACCCGGTGCGCAGCGGGGTGAAGGAGAGCTTGCGGCCCTCCTTGGTGTCGGCGGCCGTGCTGTGCGTAGAGGAGTCGACCTCGAACCAGACGTCATCCCTAGTGGCATCGCCATCGACGTCGTCGAGCTCGACGCACCACCGTGGTTGCCGGGTGACCCGGTCGTAGGACTCCGTGCCCTTCTGCACCTTTGTGCATGACCGTGTCGGTTCGGTCGTGTACCAGGTTCGCGTCTTTCCCCGCGACGTTGAGGTGTGCTTCACCCGCTTGGTGCCGTTGGTGCACTGCTCGACCATCCTGGGGCGGGTGTCGCGGACGGTCTTCTTCGGGACGAAGCGAAGGTCATCGCGCAGTCCGGAAACGGAACTGTCGGTGGAGCTGGCGCACGCACTGAGCGCGCTGATGAGGAGGGCGGCAGCGAGCGGTGCCAGAAGGGCCGTGCGGGCTTGGCGAGACATTGACTTCCGCCTCTCGTTGGTAGCGGAACGGGCTGGTATGGGCACGAAGAACTGCTCCTGTCTTCCAGACGTCGTCAACGGGGAGTGCCAGCGCGCCTTGGCAGCGCTGATAGAGCAGAGGATCTCCGACGAGGGTGGTGGCGCCGACTGCTGGCGAATTCCTCCCGAACCGCTCCCGTTCTGAGCAGTCCTGATCGCCTACCGAACGGACAGCTCAGCCGGGTTCGGAGTGACGAGCGGGGCGCCCGCGGAGCCCTGCGATTCGTGGCCGGGGTTCCATGGAGTTGGGGTCTCACGCTCGGTCGGTTCGGGTGGGCTCAGGGTCTGCAGGGGGCCGGCCGCACAGGCCGCGCTTTGTGTAGCCGAGGCCCACGGCGCCGCATCTGCATGGAGGGGAGAGGTCGTCCAGCGCAGGTGGGAAGAACTCGGCCCAGGCCAGCAGCGATGCCGTCCACCGGCTGTCGAGGAGAGCGAGTGCTTCGCTCCTGGTTGCTGGCCGTCCTTCGTGTCGCCCGGTGATGACGTACGCAAGCCCCTGGCGGGCGACGTCCACGAGCATCTCGCGCTGTCCGCATGACCGGCCAGCGGGAATGTCCGCCGCCAGGCTCAGGCTCCGGTAGCCCTCCATGAGGTAGCGGCGCTCGTCTACTTCGCATGTGTCCAAGACGGCAAGGAGGTCGTCCGCAAGGCGGTTGATGTACACCGTGGTGTACGAACCGGCGTCGCCGCCGGTGTGCGTCGCGCGGGCGCCGAAGACGAGGCATGCCCGCATGAGGAGATCGTTGAGTGCCTCATCATCTGTCACGCCGGAGACCGTAGGCCCGACAGCGGACAGTCGTACTCGCCGAGACCTCCCTGAGTCCCATCCGAAAGGAAGCGTCCTGGAGCCTGGATGAACAGGACCTGCGAACCACCCGGTCGGCAGGCGTTGCACCGCCGTAGCGGTGCAACTGGGAGAGTTCTATCCCGATGTGGCTGCCTGTCTACAGATCCGGGGGGCGCACGCCGCATCCGCTGAGGCGGTGCTCACCGGGGCGTCGACGTCGCCCCGGTGAGCCGTACTAGATCAGGGCAAGCAGAGGCCGGTGTGGTCGACAGGCTGCGTGCACCCGTCCGTGCACTGGTGCCCGGCGGCTGCCTGGGTGGTCCTCATCGCTTCGTGGCAGTCGGGGCACAAGGCTGGGGTCCCCGGCCAGTCGGTGGCCCGCGCGAGGAACGCCACGGCGCCGCAGCGCTGGCAGGTGTCGCCGCTGGTGCGTAGCCAGGAGGTGTGCAGGTAGGTGTAGACGGTGTTCGGCGGTGGAGTGCCGTGGGTACGAATGTGTCCGCTCTGGTCGAGGGCACTCAGCTTGTCAGCGGGGACGATGGCGTGGTGCAGGCGGCGGTCGCCGAGGACGCCCACCCAGGTCAGTTCTGAGACGCCGAGCGCGGCGAGCGCGTCTTCGGTGCCTTGCATGCTGCCGGGGTAGATGACGGAGGCCTCGGCCAACCGGGGTGCGTACACCGCTCCGTTGGAGGTCCGCCAGACTCCGCGCTCGTCTCGCCAGAAGGTGGGCACCCGTCCGCTGGCCAGGCAGTCGTCCATCCAGCCAGCCACGATGAACTGCATCACGCCGGATGGCAGCCCTCGGCTGCCGCTGCGCCTGGTGCCGTCAATGATCAGGTCATGGGTGATGCCCCACACACGGCGGCGTGCTTGGTGCTCGGCTACGACGCTGAAGTCCCCGTCCTCAAGGCCGTACGCAGCGGCGTACGCCGCTTCCCAGTTGATCGTCGAGGCGCCGTCGGAGAGCTGATCGAGTGCCGCCGTCAACTGCTTCGTCAGAAGGCCGGCATCAAGCAGGGCTCCCGCGTCTTCCTCGCTGATGCCCAGGGCGTCGCGGGCGATGTCGAGGAGGTGGTCCGCGTGGCCGGTTCGGGGCAGTTGGGCGGATAGCCAGGTTTGGAGGTTCTGCGGGGCGGGGTGCGCGGTGAGCTGATCGCGGAGGCGACGAGCGAGGTCGTTGAGAGGCATGACCGCAAGAAACCGCGCCTCAGGGCCGTGTGTCGCTTCATCGCGAATCCGAGAAGTGGTGGCTTACCGGCACCTCTGCGCTCGCGGGCAGAGACACCCGAGGGCCGAGCCGCCACCTCACCTCACGGGGAGGCGAGTGCCTGACCAGACGGAAGATGTCAGTGCCCAGGTCACAGCCGCGCCGACTACGTCCGCGCGGCCTCCGGCCTTGATCATTGTCCGGCCGCCGCTCCAGTCGCCCCACCGGGGATCAGTCCCGCGTTGATCGCCGACTCCAAATAGTTGCGGGCGTCGGGCAGGGCGGCGACCCGGTCTTCGTCGGTCAGCTCCTCCCATGTTGGAAGGTGGGTGCAGTCGTGGGCGAACTGCTGACGGGCCTTGGCCAGGGCTAGTACGCGGGGATCGTCGAGCGGAATCTGGGGCAACACGGTGCTCTCCTCGGAATGGCGACCCTGCGATGCTGAAGTCATCGGTGCTGTCCGTCAACACTGGGGTGAAGGGCCAGGCGGAGTAGCCTGCCCGCCCTGCGCGTCGTGCTCGGGAATGAGACCGGGGGGAGCGTTCGCGGTCATGGCGAGCGAGGTGCAGCTCCATGCGCCTCGGAGCCACGCGTCCGCATCAGGTGCGGGCAAGCACACCACGTCGGTGAGGCCGGACAGTTCGACACCGCGTAGATGAGTTTCCCACACCTGCCGGCATGCGATCGCGGCTGCGACAGAGTCGGCCGGCAGGTCTGGGCTGGGGCGATACCACAGGCGCGCGAAGTACATCACCAGGTCGGCGGCCGCGCCAGCCATGCCTTGGCGCTCTCCCAACTCGGCGGCCCAAGAAGCGATGTCGTCCGCAACGTCACTCTTCCCGACGAGGGCGGCCGCGGGGCCGGGCAGGTAGACCACGGTGTCGGCGAGGCGCTGGCCGAGGCTGCCGACGTCGGCTCCTGGCACCGTGCTGGCGGTGACGAGCAGCAGGGCCTCGGCCGGGCCGGTCGCTTCCATGGCCGCAACTCTAGGGCCCTGCTGCGGGCTGCATGGCCCCAATGCGCGGTTCTGTCGGGAGGAATCTACGGCTTCGTCTCGGCGATCTTCCGGGCGCGCTGCATCTCCTGGTCGGTGTGGGGCGTGCCGCCGCCGTTGACGAGCAGGTACATGGCGGCCTCGTCATTGATCGTCCCGGCCGTCCGGAACTCGGCGACCTGGAACTGGGTGCGGCGGTCGAACTTCAGCCGTTCGGGCTCGCACAACCCGCTATAGCGGACGTACGGGCCATCTTCGGTCAGCTCTGTCTGCTCCACCACCGCAGGGTCGAACCAGGAGGCGGGAACAGCGAACTGTCCGGTGAACCACAGCTGCGCTGTCAGGATGCGCTGCTTCCCGTCGACGGCAGCCCATACCGCCGTCCCGGCCGTGTACACGTCCCCCATGGCGGCAGCCCAGTTCGGGTTGTCGCGGTCACTGATGATGATCACACCAGTCGGCAGGCCGATCATCCAGGAACGGACGAGTGCCACCCGCTGGTCCTCCGTCCAGACACTGCCCCGCTGGTAGGGAGGACCCACGTCCAGCTGCCCTTCCTCGACCTGGCGAACGAGGTCGTGAGCCCCGCGGGCCCTCGGGTTCAGGGTGGTGTGCTCGATGTGGGTGGGCGTCTGCCGAGTCATGTGAATGAGGTTCCTTCGCTCCTAGGGACGGGGTGCTCGGAGGAGTGAAGCCGTCCTTGCCCGCCGCGCTGGAGCAGCGGCGAATCCTGCCTCCCGCTACCCCTCGATCCGGTAGTCACCGTCCTCGATCAGGCCCTCGTGGGCGAGTCCGTCGCGGGTTCACCCTTGGGGCTGACCGACGTAGGTCTGCGCTTGTTTGCGCCACAGGGTGGCGTACTCGCCGTCGGCTGCGAGGAGCGAGTCGTGGGTGCCTTCCTCCAGGAGGCGTCCGCCGTCCAGGACGATGATGCGGTCGGCGGCCCGGGTGGAGCCGAGGCGGTGGGTGATCAGAATGACGCTGCGGCCTTCGCTCAGAGTGCGGATGCGGTCGTAGACGGCTTCCTCCGCGCGGGGGTCGAGCGCGGAGGTCGGCTCGTCGCAGATCAGGACGGGTGCGTTCTTGCGGTGGAAGGCTCGGGCGCCGGCGAGGCGCTGCCATTGGCCGCCGGACAGGTCGCGTCCGCCCCACTGGGAGGGGGCGAGGTTGGTGTCGAGACCGTCGGACAGGCCGGCGATGACGTCATCGGCTCCGGACGCGCGGGCTGCGGCCATCACGGTCTCGTCGTCCCCGTCGCCTTGGCCGAGGGTGATGTTGTCGCGGGCGGATACCTGCCAGCGGGCGATGTCCTGGGGCAGCAGCGCGAGACGTGACCAGACCTGTTCGGGGTCGGCTGTGGCCAGGTCCACGTCGTCCCAGGTGACGGTGCCGGTGGTGGGGGTGTAGAGGCCAGCAAGGAGTTTGGCGAGGGTGGACTTGCCCGCGCCGTTCGCGCCCACGATCGCCAGGACCTCGCCGCGGCGCACGGTGACGCTGATGTCCTCCAGAACGGGCTGTCCGCTGCCGGGGTAGCGGAAGGTGACGTTGCGCGCGGCGATGACGGACGGCCGGTCGGGGACGGGGGCGGGGGCGGCGGGGAGCTGGGCGCGGTGCTGGGCGTCGGTGAGGAAGGCGGACCAGTCGCCGAGGTAGAGGCCAGTCTTGTAGGTGGAGTTGATGCCGGTGACCAGTTGGCCCAGGAGCAGGCGGCAGGTCTGGACGGCGATGAACGCGGTGCCCGCCGCGGCGGCGGGGATGTGCCCGCGGAGCACCAGTGCGAGCAGGGCGCCGTAGACGACCAGGGCGGCGCCTCCGGCCATCGTGTCGCCGAGGAGCTGGTAGCGGGCGGTGGTGCGGCCGATGTGGGCGGCGTGCTCGGTGAGCCGGTCGGTGACCGTGGTGAACTGCCCGAGGAGCCAGCTGCGCATGGTGTTGGCCCGTACGTCGAGGGCGGTGGCGCGGCCGGCGGTGCAGTAGATGAGGTTGTGGCGCAGGCGGCGGTCGGAGAGGGTGTGCCGCTCGGCGAGGTGGGCGGCGCGGGCACCGCGGACAGCGGCTGCGCCGCGCGGGATCACCGCGAGGAGCAGGAGCGGAAGAAGTACGGGGTGGAGGGCGGTGAGGATGCCGGCGGCGGCGAGGAGGCCGAGGAGGGCCGCGGTCAGGGCGGTAATCGCGTCGATCATCAAGTGGGCGTCCTTGGAAGCCCGGTTGGCGGCTTCGCTGTGGTCGCACCAGGCCGGGTCGTCGTAGGCGGCGAGCGGGACGCGGGTGGCGGCGTTGAGATAGCGCAGTTCGGCGATCGCATCGACGCGGGGGCCGATGCGGGCGGTGACGGCCAGGGTGGTGGCGGCGACCAGGGAGCGGCCGGCGGCGGCGCCGCCGATCAGCGCGAGGGAGGGCAGCGCCGTCTGGATGCGGTCGGCGGTCGGCCCGGTGGCGAGCAGCGGGGCCAGGGCGCCGCGGGTGGCGTAGAGGCCGATAGCGGTGATGGCGCCGGTGGCCAGCTGCAGCATGGCGGTGAGCAGGACGGCGCGGCGGTCGGCGTCCCAGGCCAGGCGGAGCGCGGTCGCGGCCAGGGCGGGCAGGCGCCGGGTGATGGTGGTGAAGTCGTCGGCGAGGGCGTTGTCGTGGCGCTCGGCGCTGACCGTGTATTGCGGGATGGGCTCACCACCGCCTGGGCGGCGGCGCGGCCACGGCAGCCGGAGCCGTCGCCCCGGTGCGGGGGTCGTGAGGGTCGCGCGGGTGGCGCTGCGGTGCGCTGTCTCTGTCACATCCTGGGCAACGCCTCACCCATACGGGTGGTTGTGGTGGCGAAGGGTGGCGAATTTCAGTTCGAGCGTTCCACCTGGAGAGCGGGTGCGTAGGGCCAGACGCGGTCGGTTTCGTCCTGCCCGATGATCGCGGTGCCGGCTTCGATCCAGGCGTGGGCCCCTTGGGGGACGAAGCGGGCTCCGATCACCCAGCGCACGCGGCGGCCGGTGAGCGCGGCCGCGAAGTGCGCGGCCAGGGACTCTTCCAGGCAGGCGGCGCGGCCGGGCCAGAGGCGGGCGGCCCGGCGTACGGCGGCGAAGGCGGCTTCCGCGTCCTGGGGGCGGGCGGGGCGTCCCGGCAGGAGGGTCGCCGCGCGGGCGACGGCGACGCCGATGCGGATGGGCAGGAGCCGGAGCAGGAGGAGCGTGGCGAACAGCGCGACGTGCGCTGCCAGTTGTTGGCCGGCGCTGGCAGCGACGGGTGTGGCGAACCGGATCTCGGAGCAGCGGTCGGCCTGTGCGGCGGCAGGCTCGTGGTGGAGGAGGCCGGCGCGCTCCAGGTCGTCGGCGAGGGAGGTGAGGTCGGCACGGACCTGCGCGAGGTCGGCGCCTTTGCTGTGCCAGTGGGCGGCGAGGTCCTCAACGGCCGTGGCCGGGTCGGCGCCGCCGGTGATCGCCTGCCACAGGCGGGCGCCGACCGGATCGAGGAAGCGCCACCGGCCACGCCCGGTACGGATGTCCATCAGAGCGACGCCGTCCGGGCTGGGCGCGGCGTAGACGCCGGGACGCGCGCTCATCGGGTGACCTCCTGCCGGCTGGCGGCGGTCGTCTCCCACCACGTGGTGCGGGCGGTGGGCAGCGTGGAGAGCCACAGCTCGGTCACGATCAGGGCGTGCAGGCCGGCCAGGGGCGCGGGTTCGCCTCGTACCGCGCTGTTGAGCGAAGCGAGCGCCCTCGATGTGTCGAGCAGACCGGCCTGGGCCAGGAGGGAGCGGGCGATGATGCGGCGCAGGGACGGGGCGTTGGTGCGCAGTCCGGCGAACAGGCTGCTGGTGAACGCGGTCTTGGTGCGCCGGTGCAGCAGGTAGTCGGGGACGTGACCGGTGAAGGCGGCGCGGGCCAGGGGCTTGAAGTCGCCGGGCTGGGTGCGGGCGTAGCCGGGAATCGCGTGGCAGGCGTCCACGACGAGGTTGTCCAGGAGCGGGGCGTGGACGGGCAGGCCCCACTGCTGGCGGCTGATCTGGTCGAAGGTGGCGTGACCGTCGCCCATCAGCTCCAGGGCGAGCCGCTCGTGAAGGGCACCGGGAGCGATGTCCGGACGGGCGTTGTGGGCGCGGGCGGCGACCAGATCGCCGACCACCGTGCGTCCCGTGGAAGTGAGCCAGGCGGTGGCGGCGCCCCTCCCGCACCAGGTGAGCATCTGCCCGGCCGGCGTCCCGGCGTGGGGCGGGGCGATGTGCCCGGGCCCGGCGGTGATCGCGTCCGCCAGGGCGGCCAGGGCTTGCGGGTAGAGGGTGCGCTGGGTGCGGGCGGCCTGCCCGAGCACCGGCCACAGGGCAGCGCGGCGTGTGCGGGCGAACGCCACGGTGCGGCGCAGCGCCTGCTCGCGGTGCCCGGCCCGGTACTGGTCGATGACCGTGGTCGGGACCGCGTCCAGAACATCGTCGCCGCCGCGGCCCGTCAGGTGTGCCCGGGATCCGCGAGCGGTGGCCGGGGCGAGTTGTGCGGCCTTGATGGCCAGCAGGCCGAGCGTGAACGACGGGGTGTCGGTGAACGGCAGGCGTGCCGGGTCCAGCAGGCCGTCGAAGTGCTGCACGCCGGCGCGGGTGCCGTCGATCGTCGCATGGGTGATCTGCGGGTGGTCGTGGGCTATGCGCTCGGCGTATCGGATGTCGTCCTGCCCGCCCATGCGCGCGTCGGTGTAGGTCACGGCCAGCAGCGGCCCGCGGGCGGCGGCCAGGCTGGTGACCGTGCCGCTGTCGACGCCGCCGGAGAGGTCCGAGGAGATCGGGCCCGAGCCGGTGGCCCGACGGCCGACGGCGGCGGTGATGGTCTCGCGCACGGCCGTGGTGCCTTCCTCGAAGGACGTCTCGGCAGTGAGAGCCGGTACGGCTTCGGTTCGCGGCTGCCGCCCGGGGGCCAGGACGAGGCTGTGGCCGGGCGGGACGCGGCGCACCGCGCGGAAGTGGCTGTCGGTGGCCAGCACGTCGACGCCCCGGACCATGAACGCGCTCAGCAGCACGGCAGGGTCGGGCTCGGCCTCGGCGAACGCGGCCAGCGGGGCAGCCGCCGTCGCCCACAGCACGCCCTCGGGGACCGGGATCCAGTACACGGTCACCGTCCCGGCCCGATCACCGGCGATTCGCAGCCCGGTACGGTCGCACACCACGGTGAGGCAGGAGCCGGGAAGACGCATCGCGGCTGTCCAGGCCCCGCGCTCGGCGGCCGCGCGTGCCGCGGAGAACTCCTCGCGGGTGGCCAGGCAGCATCCGATCGCCAGGAGCTCGGCCTGGCCGCGGTGGCCCGCGCCGCGGCGCACCTCGCCCGGCTCGAACCCGGTCGTCCAGATCCGCGCCGGACCGTCGGTGAAAACGTCCTGGGCTTGTCGGGGACGCCAGTTACTTCCGGCCCAACTGCCTCGCCCCGTGTCGAATGTTCCAGCAATGAACCGCATGGTGGCCACCCCGATCTGCTCGTCCGTGCACTGGTCTGTCGCTGTTCACCGAACGAGCGCCCGGCTCGCCGGCCATCGGCCGACGCTCCGGGCGCTCGCTCACCCGTTCCCGCTCACGCCCCGCCGGGGGCGCCGTACTACTGCCAGTACTGGGTGTCGTCCGCGTTGTTGCTGCCCGCGGAGCCGAGGGTGGCGCCGGTGACGGTGCCGAGCTCGCTCAGCACGGGCGCGGTGTAGGTCTCGGTCTCGGTGGTCGTGGCGGTGGTGTTCATGGAGTACCTCCGGTAGTCGTCGCGCTTCGGGTGTCCGCCGGCCGTCCGGGGTGTCTGGCAGCTCCCGTACGGCCTCTCGAACTCCTCTATGACACCGCGTCCCAACTGGGCTGGAAAGATTCGAAGTTGGGAAGTTCTTAGGACTCCGGCTGGAACGGAACTGGTATGCGACTGGGAGGTAGCGAGGTCAGCGTGCGTCCAGGAGCTCGAGGACGGCGTGGTGGTAGACCGCGTACACCTGCGGGAGCTCGGCGAGGCTGGCTCGTTCGTCGATGCCGTGCAGGCCCTCATACGGGACGCCGAACCCGGCGGTCGACGGGATTCCTCCCGCTTGTCCTGCCAGCAGGTTGCCGATGTTGGACGGGCCGGCGGTCTTGGCCCGCACCGTCATGCCCAGGGATGCGGCGGCTTCCATCAGCGCGGCGGCGGGCTGTTCGTGCGGCTGCAGTTGGAAGGGCGGCCAGCTGGCGAGCGGGGTGACCCGGGTGGCTGCGGGGCCCGGGAGCTCGGCGTCGAGCTCGGCGGCCGCTTTGCGGACCAGGATCTCGGCGTCGTGGGCGTCGAAGGCCGGGGTCGTGCGTACGTCGACGTTCAGGTCGCACCGGTCCGCTGCCACGGAGAAGCCCTCGCCGCCGTGTATCGCGGTGACCGAGACCTTCGGCGGCAGTGCGAATGCCGCGTCCGCTGCTGGGGGGCCGGGCAGGTCGGATGTGTCCAGGAGTTGGACCAGACGTGCGGCACGGGAGACGGCGCCAAGGACGCTCCGGCTGGATCCGGAGTGCCCGGACTCGGCGGACACCGTAAGGGTCGCGCGCCATAGGCCCCGTCCTCCGACCACGACGTCGTCTATGCCGGGGTAGCCGATCATCACGCCCGCCGGGATGGCGGCTTCCGGGTCGGCGAGGTACGCGCGCGCTCCGCCAAAGCCGCCGGTGTGTTCGTCGACGTCCAGGAGGACCGCCAGCCCGCCGCGCAGCGTTGTGGCGAGAGGCTGCAGGTCGGCGGCGATGTGGCAGAACGCGGAGGCGGCGAGCTTCGAGTCGGCGGCACCCCTTCCCCGCAGGAACCCATCGGAGATGTCTCCGGCCGTCGGCGGAAACGTCCACGCTTCCTCGTCGCCGAAGGAGGCGGTGTCCACGCAGGCGTCCAGAGTCCACCAGGGGCCCGGCCGTCCGCCGGCGATCTCTACCAGCAGCCCAACCAGCTGACCCGCCTCGTCGTGCAGGCGCCGGTGCGGCAGTGCCCGGCTGCTCAGCCAGTCCTCCAGAACGGTCAGGACCGGGGCGTAGTCGTCGATGCCGCCGCGGCTAGGCCTGCGGATCAGGTCCTGGGCCAGCTCGATCACGGACGCCGACCGCGTAGCAGCATGGGCCGCCAAGTCCTTCTTCACACTTCTCCTTGTCCTGGCGTCGCGCCGTGCCGGACCGGCAGCGCGCGAACAGCCTCCACCGTCTCCACCGGCCGCGCGGACGCGCACGCCTCCCGCCCATGCTGCACCAGTCCCACCGCGGCCTCGCGTCCCAGCAGGACCCCGCAGTCGAACCCCTCGGCCCCATGGAAGCTCGGCAGCGGAACCACGGCCGCAGTCTCCGACGCCACGAAGTAGCGTTCCATCGCCTCCAGCGGCTCGACGAGCCCGATGTGGAGCGTCTTGACACCGTTGCGGCGATCGCCGGGGTCGCGGAGCTCCAGCAGCCGCACCAAGTGCTCGGACAACCCGCGGTGACGCGGCGGCCCGTACAGCACGCGGTGGTGCACCAGATCGGGCTGCCGCGCGACGGACGTCTCGATCGCCGCCAGGTACGCCTTCTCGCGACTGCGGGATCCCATGACCACGAGAATCTCGCGTGCATCGGCCACAACGTCGACCATGGCCTCGACCAGATCGGCATACCGGGTGAGCACCCGCACGACCACGTCGGTTCCGGTGGCCTCTAGAGCACTGGCGGTATCGCGCCCGTCCTGGTGGGCGAAGAGCACCTCGGAGCGTTCCCGGTAGAGCTGGCTCAACGCCCGGCGGTTCCTCACCCCCGTGCGCTTGCGCCCCGACTCCCACGCGCTGAGCAGGCTCCCGTCCGTCGCGCCGCCCGTGATCTCGTTCAGCTGGTCAGCAGCCTCCTCCTGGGTCAGGTTCTGAGCCAGCCGAGCGCGCTTGAGCGCCGAATCCGTCATGGCCGATCCGGTCACCGATCCCCCAGAGGTGTACGTGAACGGCAGGCAGACCGCGGGCACTTGGCCATCACCGCGTGCCGAGTTGGCGAGTCGCGGCTACGCCGTGCTGCGTGTCGCAGCTCTGCCCTGGTTGTGTTGTGCCCGCGCCCGGGCCTGGACCTTCTGCCGGGATGTGACGACAAGAAGAATCTGCTCATCGTGCCCATTACCGCCGTCGGGATCCGCCGACGGTCCCCGCCCGGTAAGCCGCTCCTGCCCTGCACCGTGCCCCCAAGCCGATCCGTCTCGTCCAGTGAGCGATGCTGCCACCCAGACGCGACAGGCGACAGCCCCCTGTCCAGCGCGATGCGCGGCTTGCGGCTTGCCGGATACCGGGGAGCTTCGACGTGCCCCCGGCCCCCGGTGCGGCCGGCGCACTGTGCGCGAGTTCAGCAATGAGGGGGTGAATGACTCGCTTCACTGAAGCATCTCCCGACGAACGGTACGAGTCAGTCGATGCTCAGCGGCGATGCACAGAAGGAGTTAGAAGCGGGAGAAGCCATGCGTCGCAGGAACGACGATAGTCAGACGGTGCGCTCGGTGAGGCTTACGGCGTACGAGGGCAGTCCCTGGCGCAGGATGGTCGTGTTCGCCCCTTCCAGAAACTTGACCGGATCGAAGGTCAGGACCGCGTCCGTCCCTCGCAGCGCCCGCTGTTCCCGGCAGAAGCGGTCAGAGAGCGGGACTCCGAAGTAGGCCGTGGCCCACCCGTCCGGCAGTGCCGGATCGGCCACCTTGCCCTCGTCCGTGAGGCACCAGGCGTGCTCGAAGCCGCTGAACGGGATCTCCGACGGAACCAGCACGAACCCTTCCACGTACGTCCACCCGGCCTGCTCGGCCCAGCGGCGGGCGACGTGAAAGCAGCGTCCTGGTTGCTGGGCATCGGGCATGGGCCAGGCAGCGGGCTCGTATGCCTGGCCGTGGCGGGCGACCAGCTCCGCGAAGCTGGTGTAGACCCATGAGTCGTCCCCGAGCGGCAGCTGCCGGTAGCGTGCGATCCACTCCTGAAGCACGTCAGACGCCGCGGTGCCCGGCTGGTTGGCATCGGCGGTCACCCGGCACCGTCCGAGCGCCGGTGCTGCCTGCTCTCGGCAGTCTCGTCCACTGCTGGCGGTGCCTCGTGGTCTGCGCGCACCCCTTGCGATCGGCCCCGACGAATTGGAGCGAGCGTCGAGTCGTCCTGTGCGACACCGTTGACCACGGCCATCTCCACGTAGTCGTCGTACAACTCGACCCCGGCAGGCAGCGTCGGCACCTGAATGAGCCCGGCCTCCAGCAGTTCCAGCACCTGCTGGTTCCCCGAAGCGCCGCGCAGCAGCCACCCAGCACAAACCCGCGGCGCTTCAGCAGACGAGGAGTGGCAGCCGAATCGGCGGTCACTGTCCGGGTAGGACGTCGGAGCGGAAAGACGGAAGGCCTCCGCAGGGAATGCACCCGGGACCGCGTCCCGCCGCCACGGGCACCGCTCCGTACCAGCGCAAGGACTGCGCTGAGCGACTGGCGGCCCTTGGTAGTCCACCGACGTCACGCCCCAGACCGGGCCCGCAGGCCGCCGCTGGGTGACCGTGCCTCCCTTTCGGCTGGTCGGAAGCCCTGGGGAAGCCTCACCGTCGTGCTCAGGATCTGTGATCAGCGGTTGCCCGGACGCCAGGACCGCATTCAGTGCCTCCGTGACCTCGTCGACCGACAGGCCGCGAGCGTTGGCCAACTTGGCCAGGTGCGCGTGAACTCGTTGATCGTGCTCGGCCTCGTCGTCGAGCGGCTGTTCGCAAGAGAGGAGGGTGCGGTCTGCCTCAAGGGCCATGGCTAACGACTCCTGGAGTGGTCGGAGAGGTGAGGATCGCACAGGCGCGTGGATCGCGGGCCCAGTCTGATCTCAGGCGCTCTCGACGCCGAGGCCGGGCGAATTCCTTTCGGCCGTCGCGTCGACAGGGGTGTCGGTGCGGCGGCAGATCGGTGCGCAGGTGGTCCGTTCACCCTCCGGAAGAGCCTGGTCATCCGTCGTATGTGAGATGGAACCGCCAGGTCAGCCCCGAGCCTTCCGGGCCGGGCGCTGGCGCGAGCACAGGCTGGCCGCGCACGAGCAGATGCCGGGCGACCACACTCAGTTCGGAGGACACGA
Source organism: Streptomyces sp. NPDC020884 (assembly GCF_044333935.1). Taxonomy (NCBI): domain Bacteria; kingdom Bacillati; phylum Actinomycetota; class Actinomycetes; order Kitasatosporales; family Streptomycetaceae; genus Streptomyces; species Streptomyces sp. NPDC020884. The sequence goes on from NZ_JBIRRY010000010.1 coordinate 141,374, forward strand.
TGCTCTGATGCACGGCGTGCAGGGTGGACCGGTCATCCTCGGCTCCGGAGCAGTCGGCGCCGGCCGCCTCCCAGGAGAACCGAGTAGCTGGGGCGTCACCTGGGCCTTCCACTGTGATGCCGGTACCGGCGGCGTACAGCTTCTGACCTGGCAGGGTTCCGATGTCGGTCAGGAACGGGTCACGGCCGCCGGCGGGTGCTGCAACGGCTCCTGAGGTACGAACAGCATCGTCTTCGTGGCCATATGCGAGCCACAGCACCACTGCTCCGTTGCCGTCCGGCCCGTTCTCTTCATCGCCGGGCAAGTCATGATCAGGACGGTGGGGCGGGAAGACCTGCTCACCACGGAAGGTGAACCATTCACCCACCTCATGGATGGAGAGCGTGGCGACGGCGTAGTGGGCCTGAGCGACCGCGAGCTCCAGGACCCCGTCGTCGCTGACCCCGGCAGCGCAGGCAGCCACAAGCATGTCGTCCGCCCAGTAGTGGAACCAACGCAATTGGATCTTCCCCCGTTCAGGGGCCGTGACGTCAGGAGCTGTGAACAGAACCCGCGGGTTGAACGCCTCCGGACCTGCCCCGGCATCCGACCACGTCAGGTGAATGTCGCGGTGGTCGTATGAGATGTCCGCCAACAACCGGGTGAGGCGCTCGCCATGCTTTTCCACTGCTGCGCACCGGCAGGACGGGCATAGAACCTCCTCGAAGGCCCAGCGCGAGACACCGCACACGCACGGCGTCGCGTCACGAGCGATCGGCGGCACGTACGGCACCAGCGACAGCATGAAGAATCTCCCGAAAAGGAATCGGCCCAGGCCGCATCCGATGACCGGAGCAGCGCAGCCAGTTTGAAGGGTTCCTTCACCGGCGTCCCAATCACCGCGAAACTGGCCCGCGGGAGGTGGGCGGCGATGCCTCGGACAGCGGCCGAGTCCGGGCTCGCCTTGCACACGCTTAGCGGTGGGGGCGGTACGTTCCGGTCGGCTCGCTGTACCGGGTACTGCGGGCCGACAGGTCGGGAAAGCACTGCTCCGTCCGACGCCCGCCGCCCGCAGCGTGGCCGGCTCGACCACTGCCGTGGTGAGGAAGCGGCCGAGCTGGACTTCGCCGTGCCTGTTCAGGGTTGAAGGCCAGGCGCGTTGGCGACCTCGAAGGTGTAGGTCGTACCACCTCCGGTGCGAAGGGGCTTGTCCTTCGGCCCTTTCGTCGCCCACGGGATCAGGTCCTCGCGGTGCTCGTGATACTTCAGATCCGTGTCCTGCATGTCATGGTGCAGGCGCGGATTCATGCACGTCATGCGCCGGTACGGCGGCACCTTCCAGCGGTACTGCCATTCCACCTTCCGCCGACCGTCGGAGGCCGCCCCGTCCCGGGCAGCGTCGGCCTTCGCCGGTCGGCGAGCGGCAGTGAGGTCGACGACGTGCACGACACCGTCGCCGACGGCCGGTCCCAGACCTGACTGACGGGCCTTCGCCTTCGCCTTCTTCCGCGCTGCGGGCGGAAGAACGTTGTGACGCTTGATGTCGACGAGCTGCGTCTCCCCGGTGTGCTGCTGCATCATCTGCCACGCGGTGTAGAGCACGCTGGCCCAGTCATGCGCGCCCGGCTTGGGCTGCGCCTCGAACTGCTCACCGAGCGGAAGCAGCGCTTCGTCGTGCCACCTGAGTGGCCCCCACAGGTCGGTGTACTGGCGGGAGAACACTGCGTCGCGGGCCCGGGCACGCGCAGCCGTCACAGGCATACCGGCCGCCATTGCGACGGGAGCGTCGTCGGGCAGGTCCGGGATGTCACCTGGCCGCGCAGCGTAGAAGGTGACCCATATCGCGCGCATCGTCTCCGGGAGGCGGGCAGGTTCTCCAGCCTCTTCCCGTGCGAGCCATGCGATGGAGTGCTCGGGGCCAAGGTGTTCCATCTGCTCGCGGCCCCACAGGGACCAGGAAGCCGCAACGATCGGAGTGTGCAACTCCACCATGCGGCCGTCAGAGGCCTTCAGCCGCTCGGAGTGGTGGCCGATCGGATCAGCGAAGACGATGAAGCCAGAAGGGCTCGGCAGCCGAGAGGCGGTGATCCTCTCCTTCGGAGGCGATCCCGCTGCTGCTGCCACGGCCATGCCGGTGGCGTTCGACCCGAAGGAGTACGTACGAGCCTCTTCCAACCGCAAGGACTCCTGGCCTGCCAGCACCTTCGCCGACCAGTCGGCGCAATCCAGCGCCCTCAGCCTCGGAACGTCAGGGACGGGAAGAACGGACCAGCCACCCTGCCGGATGGCCATGGCCAACTCGTCCATGCAGACGTTCGACCGAGTGAAGCGCTCTTGCCGCTGCTGCCACGTGGGAAGGACGGCAGGCTGTGGCGGCGACCATCGTGCTCCGCGGGTCTGCCTGCCGGTGACCGTGTCCATGCCGTTCCCCTCGTGATTTCCACCCGCGCTCTACAGCGGCGCGGTCTCGTCGGGACGGACTGAACAGGTAGGAGTCGGGTCTGGGCACGCCCCGGCGAATTGGGGGGCCGGGTGGGGGGCGACTTACCCCCCTGGCACTGTGAGTCGTGCTGGACAGCAGCCCGAGCCAGCACTTACGACCAGCCGGATGGGCAGCTGTAGGGCTCACGGCGCGTGGTACTCGACCCCGACACGTCGTTCGAGCGCCAGCGGCTCACCGACCGTCCGTCCGCGCAATGGGGGCATCAAGGCAGTCCACGCCGTGATTGTGGGTGGCGCTGGAGTCGTCGAGGCCGGCCACCCGCACATCGACCCTGTGCTCGATGGACCTGTATAACCAGTCCGCCGACGTGATGCGCACGGTCCGCGAGGCGTACGAGATGGGACGTCTGAGCGCAATACACAGCGGGAGCAGTCGCCCGTAGCCGGGGACCTCACAGGGGATCCCTTCGGGACACCGCCATCCCGGCTGGCGCAACTGCCCCTTCGTGGACTGAGGTTGTCGGGCCGCATCGCAGTCCACCCATCGCGGAGCTGACAGAGGCGGAACCGTCCGTGCCGTCCGCGTGAACGAAGGCGGCACGCACAGCGGTCCTATGCGGACGTCCTCAAGGGCTCGGTGTGCGTGATTCCGTGAAAGGTGACGCCCGCGTACAGGTCCTGTCGGCGCTCCGAGAACGCGGTAAAGCGCAGCTGCTGGCCGCTGCTGAGGAGGAGCTGGGCGAACACGGGGTCGGTGCTCTCCGGGTAGAGCCGCTTGTCGGGAACGAGGTCAACTACCGGCCACGCCAAGCGGGCCTCGTGATGGTGCATCGTCTTTGTGACGGCGTTGTATACGAGGACGTGCACCAGGCCTTCGAGAAGGTAGACGTGCCAGGTGGCCCTGTCACACGTATAGCCGAGGGTCAGAGTCCGGTCCGGGCCGGTGAGCTCGTCCCTGTGCAACGTACGCGGCTGGTTCTGGGCAGTGAGCAGGTCGGTCAGTTCCGAGTGATTCATGGAATGCTCCGGGGATGTGGGAGCAGTGCACCTTGGAGTGCGCGTCTGGGTCGCGCGGCGGCGAATCTGCACCGCGCCGGAGCTCTGGCCCGGACGGTGTCGGCGGGGCACGGGCAGCTGGCCGTCGTCCAGGTGAACGGTTGCGTCGCTGCACCTTCGTGGCGGAGCTCCGGCGCGGTGCAGATTCGCCGAACAGGCCCGTTGCATACGCTCCTCACGACCTCACGAGGGCGGACGCCGGACAGCAGCTTCGAGGAGCGGCCCGTCAACATGGCTGCACCGGAACACGGGGCGGCGTGTACGAGACGATGTTGCTGGCCCCATCTCCGAGCGGAGATGGGGCCAGCGGTGATGAGTGCACGGTCGCTGGATGCGCTCGGTCGATCAGTCGGTGACGCGGTACGGGTGGCCCACCTGCGGCTCGTCGCCGTCGGCGGTGATGTTGTGCGGCCATCGGCATGCGACGGTCTCGATGTGCACGCCGGGATGCTCCTCACAGCGGACCCGGTTGTTCGGCGCGACCTTGGGCAGCGGGACCGGGATCACCACGGTCGGCACGGAGCCGAGTGCGGCCTCGTCGTTCGCGTGCTCTTCCAGTGCAGCGGAGAGCGCGGTGTCGCGGATGGTGAGGTTCTGGGTCTTTCCGTCGTGATGGGTGACGAGAGCCGTGGGGCCGTAGCTGGTCCAGCCCGATGCGTCGGTGACCAGCTCGGCCGTGATCGAGGTGACGACCCGGCCCGTACTCTCGCGCTCCTGAAGGGTCTCCACGGCCGCAGAGGTAAGCGTGCTGATGTCCATGCAGGGTGCTCCTGGTGACAACGAGGGGTGCCCCGGCGGGGCACCCAAGAACGGAGGAAGGGCCGGGACGGACCGTCACGGCCCGTTGCCTGCCGTCCCGGCTTCCCATCCAACCGAGGCTATGGGCCAGGTGGTCAGAGGGAGGACGAGACGGCAGGCGTAGGCAAGATCCGGTACGGGGCGTGGCCGGTTCCCGCTCACCGGGTGGGCGTCAGGCGCAGGCCCGGTAGTCGTCGGCGTCGAGCAGTTCCGCGATGGCCCACGGACCCGCGTAATCCGGGAAGCTCATGACGACGGGACGCTCCGCTTCCGCCGCGTGTCGCAGGAGGGCGATCCACGCGTCCCAGATCTCAGGCTTGGCCTTCCACTCGGCGAAGCGCTCCTGCACACGCCCGGCAACTCGGGTGTCGTCCGCGTTCGCATGATCAAGGGTGCACAGTGCGGCTGCGGCCTCGGGCACGCCGATGATCCAACCCGCCGACTCCAGCTTGTGCCACCCGATTCCGGTGGGGTTCTGGGGGTGCCAAGCCTGGCGGGTCCAGAACGCGGACCGGTAGGCGCTGATCGCCTCATCGACGTTCACGAAGGGCACGCCGAGCACGGCCAGGTCGCAGTCCGTCTCCCGGCCGGGGATCGGCTTCGGCTGCTCTGGCACGCTCTCCGAGTTCGGGATCAGCATCCCGAGGTCGTGCATGGTCGTGGCGATCGCGCTGACATCGCTGTTGGTAAGGGCGATTGCTTGCAAGGTCGTGCTCCTGACTCCTGGTGGGCACCGGGGCTGTACTCGGTGATGACCGCACCCAACCGGGCAGGGCAGGTGCTTGTCGCCAGCTCGCGAATCCGAGCGTCGGCTTCAGCCGCGCTCGACCACCTCCCCGGCAGCTCATGAGGCTCATGAGGAGTGATGGCGGGCTGGTGACGTCAGGCGTTGCACGCGTTCCAAGACGGGCTGGAATCCTCTGCCCGCTCGGGTACATCCCGGGACCTGGCGGACGGCCGATGATGACCGCCGCTGCGGTCCGGCACCCCGTCGCCCTGGTCCGGGCGAAAGACGGGGCCGGTGACGCTTCAGCGCCTCGGATCAGGAGAGCGACTGGGTCAGGTCTCCAGCAAGGCCTCGGGCGCTGCTGCAAGTGCGCGGCAGCGTGCGGCCACGGCCTGCGGACCGAGCGCTGCCAGCGCCCACAGGGCGCTGGCCCGCCGGCCGGTGGACCAGATCCCGGTCTCCGGCGGCCGGAAAGGGAGGACGGCGATGTCCTGTGCCTCGAACGGCTCGGGGTCGAGGTAGGTCATGCCGCCCGTCCCGCACAGGTACGTGCGGGCACCGGCCGCGGCGGCCAGGTCGGCGAGCCGCTGGGAGCGGCCCGGCCGGGCGGGCAGATCGCTGCTGGTCAGGATCTGCCCGCGCCATCCGAGCAGGTCAAGCAGGAGACGGGTGGACGTCTCGGCGACGGCCGCGGTCCGCTCCGTGGCGAAGGCGCCCAGCATCGGAGCCATAGCCTGGGCGAGGGCCGGCCAGTGGGGGCTGTTCCCGTAGTGCTGGCGCAGCATGCCTTCGGTCCTGCGGCGTGCGAGAACTGGATCGTCGATCAGCGCGTCCCGGAGGAGGGTGGAGCGCCCGCTGGCAGGCGGGTGGGGATGATCAGCCACCGCTGGCGGGCCGGTTCGTCGAGGTCGGCGAGACGGGCCCGGTGCTGGTAGTCGCGGCGGGTGAACTGGACATCCTCCAGGACGATCCAGGTATCCGCCGCGAACAGCTTGGCCAGCGTGTTCAACCGGGGAAAGATGTTCGGCTGATGGATCGCGCACACCCCGCCCAGCGCGGACAGCTCACGAGATGAGGCGGCTGGTGAAACCGTCGCGGATGAGGGACTCGTACGCGTCATGCACGTCCTCCGGGACCTCCTGGGAGATGGCGAAACCGAGCTTCGGATACTCGATGACCCGCTGGAGGTCGCCGACGAGCATGTCCAGCACGAGCTTCTCGTCGCCGATGGACTTCAGGTAGTCGTCGAACTCCAGCGGCTCCGACTCGCACCGGATGTCGACGTCGGGCCACAGCTTGCGGGCGGTCGCGAACGACCGCCGTTCCATGTAGGGCTTGGAGACCAGCAGCACCGTCGCGGGACGGATGCCGGCGGCGGCGAGGACCTCGCGGGAGAGGGTGATGTTCTGCCCGGTGTTCGCCGCGTTCGGCTCGAGCAGGATCGCCTCGGCGGGGACGCCGAGCTCGATAGCGTGCTCGCGGAAGTGGACGGCCTCACCCCGGGGGAAGACTTTGGCGGTGGTGGGGCTATTGCCGCCGGTGAACACCAGGGTGGGGCAGAGACCGGCGCGGTACAGCTCGGCGGAGTGCGTGGCGACGCCGAGGTCGTGGCTACCCAGCCCGATCGCCGCGTCGGCGGGCCGCAGCTCGTGGTGCATCTGGTGGTAGTCCCAGATCAGCTTCGCCCGGCGCCACTGGTCCTCGGAGATGGCCTGCTGGTCGTTGCTCACGCGTGTGTTCTCCCTGGTCACCGTTGCCGGGGGCCGAGCGGCCCCTCGCTCATGGCCTTGATGCCCTCGATGCTGCGCAGTTGGTGCACAAGTCCGTACTGCGCGGCCTGCCTCGCGGCCTGGCCGAGGACGAGGTGTCCATCATCCCGGGTCGCTGGATCCGAGAGCAGGATGTGGCCATGGGCGGTGTCCAGTCGCACGCGTTGCATCGGTGACTCGGTGGTGCCGCTGCTGCGGGCGATGTCGATGAAGTGCAGGGCCCGGGTGAGGTCGCCGGCGCCGCGGCGGGCCAGAGCGAGTTTCTGGTGGGCGACCGACCAGTCGTCCGGTTCGGTCAGGTCTTCGAAGTCGCGGGTTGCGGCCTGCATGACGCGGGTCGCGTAGTCCTGCTGGCCGTCCTTGCTCAGGGAGGTGCCCACCCACAGCCTCGCGCGGGCGCGGTCGCGTCGCGAGAGCCGGTCGTCGACGGCGAGGGTTGTGTAGTGGCGGGCGGCGAGCTCCAGGTTGCCGGACATCTCGGTGACGACCGCGAGGGAGAGGTCGAGCTGGGCGACACGGCGGGGGATGTCGAGTTGGGTGAAGATGGCGCGCGCGTCAGCGTAGGAACGGCTGGCGGAGAGCGGGCCGAGGACGGCGCCCTGGTCGCGTTTGAGGTCGCCGAGTAGAGCGGTGGACCGGGCGAAGAGGTACAGGCCCTTCTCGTCCAGCTCGGACGACCTGAACCGGGCCAGCCACCGGTTCAGGAGGCTGTCGGCGAAGGTGAAATTCTGCCGGGACAGGGCGACCACGACGCGGTCGAGGTCGTCGGCCCAGCTCTCGTACTCCCAGGCCCTGGGACCGGAGGCGGTGACGCGAGGCCGGTCGGCGCTCGGCCCGGTGTTGGTCATCTCGGACAGGATCGTCTCGAAGCGCAGGTGGACGGCGGCGTCCGCGCGACTGAGGGCGGTGTCCAGGATGGCCTGGGTGTCGGGACGCGGCGCGGTATCGGCGAGCTTGCTCTCCCACTTGGACACGGTCGCGACGGCCAGGCCGAGCTGCTGGGCGAAGGCCCGCACGCTCAGGCGCAGAGCGCCCCGCAGGGCCTTGGCCTCCAGGCCGGTCCAGTGGTGCACCGTCGCCACGCGTCGTCACTCCCTTCCACTCGTCATCGAAGCACGGTCCGTGCAGTCGGCGGGACGGAAGTGGAACGGAAGTAGAACGACGGGTCGTTGGCCACAAGTTGGGCAGCGGCCACGCTCAGAGCGTCACTTCTACGTCGAGCCCTCTGGATGGTCCCCAGCATGGAACCCCTCACCGAGCAGCGCCAGGTCAACGGCCCGGTCGTGTACGGCCTTCTGCGGCTGGTGCGGGCCTCCTCGGCACGGCAGGAGGCACTGGTCGGCTCGCTCGCCGAGTACTGCCGCAGTCACGAACTGCAGTTGTCGGGCGTCTTCACCGACCGGGACACGGCGGCGGGCGCCGCGTCGGCGGCGTTCACCGGGCTGCTGGACGTGCTCAAGCTGCCGGACGTCTACGGCGTGATCGCCCCGGCCATGTCGCACCTGGGACCGAAGGCAATAGCCGCCGAACGCAGGCAGCGGATCGAGGCGGCCGGCTCACGGCTGCTGCTGGTCCGAAAGCCCCGGAGCACCCATCACTCCGTCGCCCGCACAGGTCCCGTCCGCCACTGCCACCCCGGCACCACCCGCGTCTTGGACGCCGAATCACGAGGACCACGATGGCCCTGACGACCCAACACTTCTTTGAGGCTCGCCCCGAGTCGATCAGCCAGGCAAGATCCTTCACCTCCGAGGCCCTGACCTACTGGGGCCTGCCCGACCGTGTCGAAGACATTCGGCTCTGCGTCTCCGAACTCGCCACCAACGCCGTGGTCCACGGCACCGTTCCCGGACACGGCTTCCTGGTCAAGCTCGACGCCCAGGAGGAAACCGTGCGCATGGAAGTACACGACAGCCACCGCCAGCACCCCAAGGCCCGGCAGGCCGCCGATACCGACACCTCCGGCCGCGGCCTGATCCTCGTCGCCGCGCTTGCCGACGGCTGGGGAGTTCAGGACCGCACTCCGTCCGGAAAGATCGTCTGGTGCTGCTTCAAGCCCGCGGGAGGCATGACAGCATGACAGTCCTTCTCACACCGTCCACCCCTGATCTGCGGCTGCTGGTGTCCCTTGCCGCCTGGACCTGGGCCGATACCCGCCCGGACGGGCATGAGGCCGCGCACATCCTCATCACCCGCGCTCCCGCCCTTACCGGCTCGGGCACCGCCGAGACGGCCGAGGCCGGGGTGCAGCGGCTATCCGCCAGCCTGGGAGGCCTGGCCGGCGCCCGGGAGGTCGTTCCGGAGCTTGAGCGCTGCCTGCAGATCTTCGGCGACCAGGTGCTGCTGCACGTGCCCGGGGTGTCCCGTCGGCTACGGCTGCCTACCCGCCGGCCCTGGACCGAACTGGTTGCACGCAACGCAGAGGCGGTCCCGCTTCTGGGACTGGATCCGCTGCCGCAGACCGCCGACGCCGTGCGGATCGACGCCTACCTGGATGCCATGCTCGCCTCCGACCGGCTGATCTTCGGCCGAGCCCGACTCCGCTGAACCCGCCAGTCCGTCCGCCGGACGCAAGCACCCCGGCCCGGGCCCCCGGGGCGTCTCCTGCTGATCAACCCACAGCGGTCACAGGAAGCCTCCCTCCGCGTCGACAAGGCCCCGAGTGGCCGAGTTGTAGATCGCTCCGCGGAACGGCTTCTGCGCGATGCGGTCAAATCGGGCCGTGTCCCATTCGCGCAAGTCGCCAGCTCGCGAGTCCGAACCTTGGCATTCGGCCGCCCTGGACCGGCTCCCCGAGAGCTCACCAGCCGGGGCCGGCACCGCGGGGTGTGGACAGCACGCGCCAACACGGACCTCGCATCGGGCCGGCGAGACATCCCGTCTGCCCCGAGCCGACGGGAACGGACGCCTCAGATCGCGTTCAGGCTGCTGTGCCCCTCGCCGTCGATGACCGGCCCCCGCTTTCACGCGTCCGACAAGCCGCCGATGGCCGCCTGCGACAACCGAGGCACTATGCGGGCGCGGCAGCGTCGGGGCTGTCGGTGTGCGGGCGGGGTGCGGGTGCCCACCAGATCTTCGTAGTCAGCCTGACCAGCCCGTGGGTGGTGTCGGTCTCGGGATCCCACAGGGCGTAGATGCCGTCGTCGGTGTAGTAGACGTTGACGGGGGTGTCCTGGGTTGGGCCGGTGGACCGGGCGCCGCCTTTGCCGCCGTAGCGGATGCGGGTGGTGGGGTTGGAGGCCCTTACGCCGGGCACGTAGCGCAGCTCGGTATTGGACCATGCTGTCGGGTCCGGCTCCGGGGTGTGCTCGACGGTGCCGGAGTCGGTGAACAGGGTGGTCCAGCTGCTGCGGTCGGTCGGATCGGTGCCCGGGGCACCGGCGCACAGGCGCAGGGCCCTGGTGGGGAAGCCGTTGCGGCGGGCGTGGACGACTACGGGGTCGGCGAGCAGATGGCCGGTGCGGGTGACATTGCGGCCTCGGGTGTCGACGCCGGTGGCGGTAACATGCGCGCCGGTCGACAGACCCTTCGCCAACTCATTCAGTTCGGTCGTCATGGAGGCGTTCCTTCGTCGTGGGGTCTGGGCGAGTTCGTGGTCGGGGCTGTCGTCGAGGGCGACGATGTACGGCGCGCTCAGGACGCCGGTGCACGCGGCGCAGTCACACGCGTGACAGCAGAGGAAGCAGCTCGTGACATCACAGAACGGGTCGGGACCGTGCCGGTGGCGGGGGTCGGGCTCCTCACAGCCCCAGGACCCGCAGGAGCGGTCGCCGGAGGCGGGGAACACGCGATGCTCGCGGGTCAGCGCGTGCGCCACCCTCTCGCCGGGGCACGCGAAGGCAGAACGGTCGGCGGCGTCGTTGCTGAGCCACGTTCCCCGGCAGGCCACACACCGGTACCGGCCGTGATCGTCAGGGCGTACGGAGTGCCTCACCGGAACCGCACCGGAAGGTCCTCGGCCGCGCACAGCTCCAGCAGCGCGATGAGGCCCTGAGTGGACCGGCCGTTGCTGCTGGCACCGGTCCACAGGAAGCCCTCGGGGTCATTCTCGGCGAGGGCGGTCACGGCTGCGCGCAAGGCGGGTGCAAGCTCGGTCACCTGCCAGCGCTCCAGGTGGCCGGAGTCGTCCGGTTGCTGCAGCAGGTGACGCAGAGGGCTGCTGACGGTGTCCCAGTCCGTGCTGCCGCCGAAGCCCCGCATCTGGTTCATGTCGAGGTGGATGTGCTCGGCGAGTGCGCGGCGGAAGAGGCTGAAGCCGCTCCACGACCACTGCGGAAGGGGGTCTGTGGGCTGGGGGCCGTCCGGGCGGTCGGCGTACAGGGTGAGGCCCATGTCGAAGCTCCGTTCTCGGGGGTGCGGAGCTGATGCTCATGCGTATCCGGTTGGGAGCGCAGTGACCGCGAATTCGGGCTGATTCTGGCCTCGGTCGGGGTGGTGCAGCCTTCGGCCGGCGTCCGCCGCGGCCAAGGACAGCTCACGTGTTCGTGGTGCGGACGCCGGCCGGCACGGGTCAGCGGTGGACGAGGTACTCGCCGCTGCCGATGAGCCCCTGGTGCGCGAACGCGTTCAGCAGAACGCGTGGGTGGGGGGCGGGCCCACCGGTGGCCAGCCAGCGTCGGGCGGCGGCGGCGTCCCGGAGGTTGCCGTCGATGTGGAGGGGGCCGTCAGGCGTGGGGACTGCCACGTAGTTACGTCCGGCCAGTTGCTTCACGAGCTGTTCAAGCTCGGCGGCCTGGACCATCTGGTGGGTGATCTCAGTGGTGGACAGGTGCATTGCGCCTCCGAGAGTTCGGTCCCTCCGCGCGGGCGACGGGATCTGATGACGCCGGCAGCCTGGCGTCTGAAGCGGACAGGTACCACGAACTGTGGACCGGGCGCCGCCTTTGCCGCCGTAGCGGATGCGGGTGGTGTGGTTGGAGGCCCTCGTATCGGGCCGTCGAGACGTCCCGTCTGCCCCGACGCCGACGAACGCAAGCGAGAGCAGGCCGGCGCCGGGCTTCGTCGCAGGCCGCAGCACGTGGGCACGCTGTCGTCTGCGGGCCGACATTGCGGGACTGCACAGCACCGAGGCCATCGACGTCGAGACGTACGAGGCGGCCAGCAGTTGGATGTTCTCGGCCTCTGACTTACGTCCGCCACGGGGCCCCTCACCCAGGAAGCGCAGGGAGACGGGCTCCGTGGTGCTCGGAACTCAGTGTTCCAATGCTGCGGCGACTGCCACGGCACACGCCTGCGTGTCCTCCCGATAGCGGCCGACCGGGGCGTCGGGGTAACCGGGGGAGACGTACACCGGCGTGATCTCCCCGTCGACGATCAGACGTGCGCGCCATCCGCGGTGAAGGCGGACAGCATGGGCGATGTTGCCGCGGAAGTCGACCAGGACGTACGGAGGGCGGCTGCCCGAGGCTGGAACCGACCTGAACCCGGCCATTAGCGCGACCGGGCGCCGCTGCCGCCTGCGGTCGGCCGGCCGGTATCCGGATCGCACGTCCACCGTCTGGTCTTCAAGCAGGGCCCGCAGTAGCCGGTCGGCGCGGCACTCGCACACGGACGTCCGGCACTCCTGAGTCTCGACCCACGCTCTCAGGCCGGCGACCTGAGCGGTGATGGCGGACACCTCCTGCGTGCTGAGCACGTCCATGGGGTCGTCGGGTTCGTCGGATTGACCGAGCATCGCGAGGGTGGCCATCGCGTCGGAGCGCAGATCCGCGAGCCGGAGCCGAAGGCGGGCGAAGCACTCCGGGACGGTGCCGTCGGCCAGCGTGGCCAGCGGACCCGTGTGCTCACTGAAGGCACGGGCCGCTGCTACGGCTGCCCCGTGGTCGGCAATTGTGGTGATCATGTCGGGGGCCTTTACGAGACGGGCTGAGGAGCAGGTGAGCCGTGAGTGTGGGAGTGCTGGACGACCCGGGGAACGGGCGGCAGCGCAGGCCGGTTCGGGGCGATCGCCCGGGGCACGATGCGTCCCTCGAGTACCGGCTGCGCGTTGACCAGGCCGAGGATCTGTGATCGGAGGCGCCACTCAACTGCCGCGGCCGGCACCTGTCGCCCGTTCGCGAATCTGTTCTGTAGCCCGGCCGTCCACGCTCGACGACGCACGCCCGTAGGAGCGAAACTGAAGGGACTGAGTATCCGTATTGCCGACGGTGTGGGCGGACTAGTTCGGGGTGGTGTCCGCTTGGCCACCTAGCGTTCCCCGCGTCCCGATCACCGACGTGCAGGAACTTCAGCATGACGACGCAGCCCCACAACCCCTATGGCTACGCTCCCGCGGCGGACAGCCGGTACGGTCTGGCCGGCACCGGACCCTCGCCGTACGCGCCGCAACTTCCCGGGCACCCGCCGGCCGGACCGCCGCTCGCCAACATCGGCGCACGACTCTGCGCACGCCTGCTGGATCTCGTAATCTGGTACGTCGGCTACTTCCTGACTGCACTTCCGCTCATGCTCTGGATCGACTCCGGTGGCGGCGCCACCGCACAGGCGCTCCTCCTTACCTGGCTGCTGGCCTCGTTCATCCTCTACTTCCCGTTCACCATCTGGCGGTTCGGCTCCACCCTCGGGAAGAAGATCTGCAACGTGCGCGTGGTGCGCAGCCAGTCGGCACAGCCTGTCGGCTTCTGGCGCGCGGCCGCGCGGGAGGCCTTCTTCTTCGTCGCTGCGGTGATCCCGGTCCTCGGCCTTCTTAACCCGCTGTGGTGCTGCTGGGACAAGCCCTTCCAGCAGTGCCTCCACGACAAGGTCGTGGACACCATGGTTCTCACCCGGCGGCCGTGACCTCTAAGCCACCAGGCCACACACCACGGCCACGGCCGGTCACCCCTTGGGGTGACCGGCCGTGGCCGTGGTCGTGGTGCCGCTTCCGTGCTCAGGCAGGAATCATCGACGGTTCCGTCAGCATGCCCGCCACCGTCAGCTGCTCGGTCACGAGCTCGTGCTCCTCAGCGGTCAACTTGCCGACCGCGAGCAGACCCGCAAGGTGCACACGGAGGTTCTCCTTCTCGCGGAAGAAGTAGTGGTAGTCGCTGAACTGAAGGTGCATGGAGCCGCCCCCGGCGTCAGAGATCATCTGCACGCCGAGGGCTCGGTTGATGATGGCGGCGACGCGCTTGAGCGCCTGCTGTCGCAGAGCCTCGGCCGCCGCGCGCGCCGAAATGGCGGCCTCGACCTCCTTCTGTACGGTCTTCGCACTCTCATAAGCCCTTTGCCACTCACCGAACAGGTTGTGGTCGGAAATCCACCTCCGAACCTCCAGCGCCGTACCAAGGCGACCGATGCGCCGGGTCTTGGTCTTCAAAGTGAGCGTGACGGCGGTGGGGTCGTACGACCGCTCGGCGAAGCCGTCGAGATTGCACTCCCATCCATCACGCGGCGTGGGGATCTTGACGACCGAGACCGTCTTCGCTGTCGTGCCAACGACCTTGGCCACCATCGGAGTGGGAGCCAGCTCCATCACCTCCCTGCCGGTGAGCACACCCAGAACGTCAAACGAGGGACCAGATGCACCCGTCGTGTCCACCACGACCAGGAGGTCACCGACGCCGATGTCACCCACTTCGGTGACAACCGGAATGCGCGCCTCGGAAGCAGGAAGGTCATCGAGCATCACCCGACTCTGAGCGTTACCGCGCAGCTTGGCATCGTCGGGCCACAACGACCGCCACAACAGCGTCGAGATCGTGTTGACCGCCCGCTGCGCGTCGCGTGCCCTGTGCCGCGCCTCGTGCGTGTCTGTGTTGTGCATGTGCTGCCCTTCGTTGACCAGTTACGCGGTTCCAGGAGTGGCCCGCTGTGCCGAAGAGTGCGCCGCCGCTGGCACGAAGGCTCTTCCGCGCGAAACCGCAGCGGCGGGCCCAGCCCGCGCGCCGGCGGCGGCGCAGGGTGATGGTGTAACGGCATCGGACAGCAGTGCGTAAGCGCGGAGCCGGGGTCCGTCAGCTGAAGTGCACGGGGAGGTGCTCCGCCGCGCGCAGGTCCAAGAGGGCCAGTGAGGCCGTTGGAGCTGGAGTGCTCCACGGAAGCCTTCTTCATCCTTGCGTGCAAGGTCAGCCAGTGCTTCACGTAAAGAGGGGGCCAGCTCACGCACCTGCTCGGCGCTCAGCTTGCCACGGTCGTCGTTCTGGTCCAGTAGGTGGCGCAGGGGGCTGTCCACGGAGGCCCAGCCCGATGTGCCGCCGAAGCGCTGCATGGTGGGCAGTGCGATCCGAATGTGCTGGGCGAGGCGAGGGCTCGGCGGAGGACGCCGAAGCCGGAGTAGGGCCACTGGGGGTGGGATCGCTGGGGATGCGACCGGTCGGGCGTCCGGCTCGGAAGGAGAGGGCCATGCCTTAGCTGCATTCTTGGGCGGGTGGCGAAGCGGAGCTGTTGTTCACGCGGCGGCGGGTCGGCAGCACGACCGGTCGCGAAAAGCGGAGCTTGCGGGGGACAGACCCGCGTTCGACACCGTCCAAAAGGAAGCGCCTGCGGGGCAACCAGTAATCTGGCTTTCCCCGCAGGCGTTCTGGGATCTTGACGTCAGGCCGAGACGACCGAGTCGGAATCCAGGTAGTGACTCAACCGCTGAATCCGCTCGTCAAGGGCCGAGGCCATGCTCATGGCGTGCTGCAGGTCCCTGACAGCAGACTTTCGGCGATCTGCCGCTCGGGACTGGGCATAGAGGTTGTCCATCTTGTCGACCAGCGGCGCGTCCTCTTCATGAAGAGCGAGTACGGCCTGAACGGCCTGCTGAGTCTTCGCAGCGACCAGTGCCGGAACCGGGGCGCTCGCGTACGCGCCCGCCCGCCGGGTTACGTCGAAGTCCGTTCGACATCCTCGTTTCAGCGACCTCTGCGGCGCCAGGACCTCGGCCCCGTCGACGGACAGCACCGGCTCCTTCCTCGGGACGGTTCCGTTGCGCCGGGCCCTCAGATCGCCGACACGGCCGAAACAGACGAAGAACTCCGTCGGGTGTATGGAGAACAGACGCTCGCTGCCGAGGAAGATGTCACCGATCTTGGTGTCGTTGAAGGCCGGATCGACTGCCAGGCAGCCCTCAATGCCTCTGCCGCTCACCGCGTAGAAGGTGCGCCACGTGTAGACCCGGACCGCGCCGAGAAGCGGGTCTGAGTGCTTGAGACGCCGGATGTGCAGGGCGCCGAAGTCGGTCTCCGCGGTGTGCTCGGTCATGTGGCCTGTCCTCCCTGGATGGCCCCCTGGCCGAGGGCGATGAGGAGTAGGAGAAGGTATACGCCCTCCAAGAGGCGTACGGCGGCGAGACACAGGGCGGCAGACCGCCTGTATGCAGCCCGGCAGTCTGAGCCTGCCGGACAGCGTGAGTGCCCTCCACCGCAGACCCCTCCCGGTGGAGAACCCTTGGCAGACGTCCCGCACACCTGGGTGTCACGAGCCGTCCGGCGGAGCGACGAGACTCTCCCGGACGTCTTGGATGGCGTCGTACAGCTGCTGCGCCGGTCCGCTGCTGGGGGAGCCGAGGTCCTCGCGGGCCACGTCCAGGAGCACCGTCAGGTGTTGTCCGCGGATCTGCCCGGTGGCCGAGCGCCGGGCCTGGACGATCGCTTGGTGCAGCTCCCGGCGGTACGCGCCGGGCTGCAGTTGGGCGAGCCGGCCGCGCCGGAGGTCGATCCGTCCGGCCGCACCGTAGAGGTTGAGGCGTTGCCAGGCCGGGATTCGCCGGAAGGCATCGTCGTCCAGCTCTGGAAGCGGCACCCAGGCGGCTTCGGCGTCGGTCACGGCGCGCACGGCGGCCTCCCGATCGGGGTACGACGGACCGCGGCCGAGGGCGCGTCGTCGGTGCTCGGCGCTCCACCGGACGGTGTCGCTCTTGCGCCGCCGGACCGGGGATACGGCGGCGACGTCAACGCCATCAACGAGAAGCCGAAAGCCCCCGGCGTAGTGCGGGTCGGGCTCAAGCCGCCACGCGCGGCCGTCACTCGTACCCAGGTCGACGGGGCCATCAGCCTTCTCTGTCTCCTGCTTCTCGTCAGTTCGCAGGCACTGCAGTGCATCCATGAGGCGCTGGGCGTCCTTGCTGCGCCCCAGAGCCTTCACGTCTAGTCCGGCCAGCTGCTGCAGATCGTCCTCGGCGGGGAACCGCAGGGCGGTGCTGAGGGCGGCGTCCCGGACTGCGGCGGGCAGCTTGGCCCACCGCGGCGCACTCGCGGTGGCCAGTGGGATCACCGCAGCGACCAGAGTCGTGCGGGTGTCGTCGTCCAGAGCCGTGAACGTTCGCGCGACCGCTGCCTGCACGGCGGGGGAGGGGGTGCGGCGTACGCAGTCGCGGATCAGCGCGGCGGCGGCCTTGTCCCGGCCGGTGAAGTGCTTGGCACCTGAAGGCTTCACGGGCATCAGGTTGGCGGTGCGGGCGGACCAGCCCACCCGGGAGGTGCCGTAGCCGGAGTGCTCCGGTTGGACGGAGCCGGACCGCTCTCCGTCGCGCAGCAGGTACCAGCAGCTGTCCGTCTCGTCGTCGTAGCGCACCAGGGCCCAGCTGGAGCCGGCGTGGCGACCGAGGTCGACGATGGACAGAGGGCGCCCCCGGCCGCCGTCCGCCTCTTCCGGCCCGGCACCGTCCGCCGTTTCACCGGCCTGCACGCCGGTGGCGGACGTGCCGTCCTCCCCGGGGTCCTGCGGACCGTCCGTCGCCGTGCTCGGACGCAGGGCCGCGGCGAGCTCTTCGCGCAGGGCGGCCAGTTCCCGGCGGTACTCCGTGTGCACCTGGTCGAGCCGCGCGGTCAGCGCACTGTTCTTCGACTTCAGCTCGCCTTGGTGGCCCTGCAGTTCCTGCAGTCTGCTGGTGAGACCGGTGTTCTCGGTCTGGGCTGCGGCGAGGGCGGACAGGTTCTCCTCGTGCCGCCGCTGCAGCTGCGTCAGAGCCTCGCTCTGTTCGCTCACCCGCACGCGCAGCGAGTCCGCTTCGCCTTGGAGCCGCCCGTGCGCGCCCACCAATTCCTCGTGCTCGGCCGTGAGCTCCGCTTGCGCACCGGTCAGCGCCTCGTGCTGCTCCGCCAGCTGCCGACGGGAGGTCTTCTCTTCCTCGTGCGCCGCGCGTAGCGCCTGGTGCTCGGCGTCCAGCGTGGCGAGCGCGGCGACCGCCTCGGAGGCACGCGCGTCCGCCGCGGCCGCTTCTCCCAGCGCGCAGGCCGCTTCAAGGACTGCGGCTGCTTCCTCGGCGCGCGCCTCCGAGGCGGTCGCCGCGCTCTGCTCCGCCTGCTCGACGGCCTCTTCTCGGGCCTGCTCCGCCTCCTGCACCTGTTGTTCGGCCGTGGTGGTGACGTCCTGGATGTGGGCCGCGACCGCAGCGGTGTCCGCGCCGGCCTGCTGACCCTGATGCACAGTCTCCAGAGCCGTCAGGACCCGGGGCAGCAGCGAGGCGAGGACCTGCTCCTCCCGTACGGCTCGGGCGACCGCCGTCTGGACCGGCACCGGCGTGGGTCGGGCCGCCCGCTCCTTCTCCAGCGCCTTGCGCCGCCGGTAGGTCCGTTGACGGTCGCGCGGGTTGTTGTGCTGCACGCAGAACTTCGTGGGCGAGCCCGACTTGCCTTCGGTACGCGGTGCCCGGGGGTAGGTGCAGTCGAGGAAGTCGCAGTCTGCACCTCCGAACCCGGCTTCCAGAAGTTTCCTCGCAAGCCACTCGTCTGCGGCCGCCGCCTTACCGGGCCGAATGGTCTTCGCGCTCATCTGGTCCTACCAGGGGGTGCTCGGAAAGCAGAGTGTCCAGGGCCTGGGCTGCGGCCTGGGGGAGTTGCGGGCGGTAGAGCTCAGCCCATGCCCGGACCCCATCGAGCGCCTGCGCGGCGTCGTCGGGCCATGCGGCCAGGACCTGGCAAGCCCGCTTGATCGCCAGGTCTGCGTAGGCGGCAGGCACCTCATTGGCGATGACGTCGCTGATGCGCTGAGCAAGCGTCCCTACGGTGCCCGGGACCTCCTCAGCCTCCAGGCGGTCGGCCTCCTCGCGTAGCGCGGCGGCCTTCTCCCCGAACAACCGCTCATCGTCGGTTCGGGGACCGGCGATGAGCGGAGAGATTCGGTCCTCCAGTTCGTCGGCTCTGGCTCGAAGCTCAGCGGGGGTGGGCATACAGCGCCTCATTCCGGTGTGGGGGTCAACATCGGTCAGTGCAAGGGCATCAGGCGAAGTGCCGGGCGAGGAGGACCGCGCCCACCAGCGCGGGTCCGAAGATCCCCGCCAGGTTGACCAGGTCCATCAGCGGTCCGTCCCCGCAGCCACGCCATCGCTGCCGTCGTCGCACCGGTTCTTCCCCGCTCTCGTCGGTCCGCGCGTGTTCTCGGTGCCCGGAGATCTCTGGGTCGTTCCGCAGGCTAGAGCATGGATCTTGAACAAGCAATTCAACTCAAACATGATGTTCTTTGAGTCGCGATGAGATGAAGCGTAACTGCCTCTGATCAGTGCAGAAGTCCTGTACGCGTATCTGAGACGTGATGTGTATTCCCGGCCCCCTTGCATCGGTAAGGGTGTACCTCTGCTCAGATCGGCGCCCGCACCCTTGGAACCCTCCGGGCACCCCTCCGGGGCTGCCCCTTTCGTTGGAAATCTGGACCGTCTCGTGTCGACCGTGCGCCGGGTCCTGATTCCGGATACGCTCCCCTTAGCCGGAATCAGACTGGGCGCGGCCTTCAACAACCCGCGCCAGCAGGCAACCGGCGACTGCATGGACTTCTGTGAGAGGCCCTGAGAGGACCGGGGGAGAAGATGAGCGAGGAGATCCGGCCGCAGCGCACGCTGCCCGCGCACGTGCACGACGCCGGCCGGGCACTGCTGGCCGCCGAGGCCGCGCGGCGCGGCCTGAGCGTCGCCGCCCTCGTCGACGAGCTGCTGCGCACCTCCCGCCGCCACTACGTCACCGAGACCGGCCTCGACCGGCAGAGCGACGCCGCATGAGCGCCACGGCCATGGACTGGTGCGAGTTCCTATGGACCCGCATCCACGAGGACCGCCACGCCGCCGAGGGCGCCGGGCAGGCCCCCGACGGCACCCCGCGCACCTGGGAGCTGACCGAGGCGGGCACCGAGACCTTCGGCGTGCGCGCAGGAGAGCACCTCCCGGCCACCGTCACCACCGGCCACGGCCCCTGGGCCGACCACGTCGTCGCCCAGCACGTCGTCCGCACCCAGCCCCGCCAGGCGCTGGCCGACCTCGACGCCCTGGCCCAGCTGGTGGACCTGCTGGCGCACTGCCATAACCACGACCTCACCGTCACCGGCGAAGTCCACACCGTCGTCACCCAGTTCGCCGAACGCTGGCGCGAGCACCCCGACCACCCCGCGCGGAGCGCGCGATGACACGCCCCTCCCGGCAGCGACCTGCACCCGAGCCGCCGGTCACCGCTGCCCGCCCCACCGCGGCGGACCGGCCGGAGACGACCATGCGGCCCGTCCGCGTCCACGGCGGCCGCACCGACCACACCGCCCGCGAAGAACGCCCCGGCCGATGGCGGATGCTGTGCGGCGCCCTGCCCGTGCACCCGGACGACTTCACCCGCACCCTGTGCGGCATCCCCTGCACCGGCTGCGCCCGCGCGCTGGCCGACACCGCCGACCCGGCCGGGGCCGCCCTGCGCTCCCACAGCTCAGCCGTCCAGCACCGGGAAGACACCGGGCAGCCGCCGCTGCCCCGCAGCGAGCCCCGGCCGCCGGGCGTTCCCGGCCCGGCACAGCGCGAACTGACCGACAGCCTGCAGCTGTACCGCCGGCTCGCCCTCGACCCTTCCTGGCGCCACCCGACCTTCGCCGACCTAGTCCTGGAGCACGGCCGGTGGTACCCGCCCGCTCCCTGGCCCGCCGAGCAGGAGTGGACGCACACGCCGGGCCGTTGCTTCGAGGCGGCGCACACCTGGGCCGACCGCGCGGGCTGGACCTACGTGGAGGGCTACGCCCTGGTCCCCGGCACCTGGCCGGTCGCCGCCATCGAGCACGCCTGGTGCCTCACCGACACTGGAGCGGTCGCCGACCCCGCGCTGCCCGACGGCTTCGCCACCGCCTACTGCGGCGTGCCGCTCACCGACGCCTTCCGCCGGGCCCGGCCGGACGGCCGCGACGCGGTCCTCACGGTCGGCAGCAACCTGACGCTCGGGCCCAACACCGCGGTGCTGCGCACCGGCCTGCCGCCCCATGCCCTGGCCGGACCACCCTGACCCCAGCCTGACCCCCGCCTGGCCGCCATCCCCGCCGTACGAACCGCCCGCGAGCAGGAGCACAACCATGAACCAGGACACCCAGCGCACCCCGGCCGGCCCGGGCCAGGGGCAGCAGACCCTGTTCGCCCCGGCCACCCGCACGACGCTGACCTGCCGCGGTGAGGACGGCGGGCCCCTCACCGACGACGACTTCGCCGCGCTCGAACTCCTCCTCGCCGCCTACCGGGTGGCCGGGTCTCGAACTTCCGGCGCGGCGACGACGGGGGAGGCGCGGTGAACGACGTACGCCTCTCCGACCGCCGCAGCATGCCGGGTCCCGCGCCGCGCGTCGTGGTGTTCAGCGACGAGGCCGCGGCCGTGGCCCGCACCGCCGCGATTCCCGCCTGGGTGCGCGCGACACGCTCGCCCCTGGAGACCCCGACCTGGCAGGCACCGCCCGCCCCGACCGGCGAGGAGTACTGACCGCGATGTCGTCGACCGAGCTCGTCCCCACCGCGCCCGCCCGCCCCGTAATCCGCCGTGCCCGCGCCGAAGCCGACGTGCACCTGCCCGGCGGCGGCCGCATCACCGCCTCCGCCGCCCGGCGCCTGCGCGAGGCGGTGCCGCGCAACTCGCGCAGCGCCCGCGACTCGCGCTGGAGCGCCTACCAGGACTGGTGCGACACCTACGGCTGGGACACCGCCGAGCCCAACGCAGTGCTGTGCTTCCTCGACGACCTCGCCGACCGTGGTCACCCCGCCACCACCCTGGACGCTCACTTCGGCACCCTGCGGATGCTGCGCTCCATGCAGCGCACCCCGCTGGACAAGGTCGAGATCAAGAGCTGCCTCGCCATCGTCTCCCAGCGCCGCGGCGAAGAGGCCGACGACCCGCTGGTCGAGCCCGGCCCGCTCCAGGCCGACGGCGTCGACCTGAACGAACTGCGCCTGATGGCGCGCAAGCTGGACCGCACCACCGTGCGCGGCAAGCGCGACGCGGCCGTCCTGCTGCTGGACTGGTGGATGGCAGGCCGCGCCTCCGAGCCCGCCCGCCTCAATCTCCACGACGTCACGTTCACCACCGTCAAGGTCACCGACCCCGCCACCGGTAAGAAGACCCAGCGCCCGGCCCTGATCGTCAAGATCCGCCGAAGCAAGGCCGACCAGGCCGCGCGCGGCCAGGAGGTCCGCATCCTGGCCCCCGACGAGAGCGAGCTGTGCCCGCTATTCGCGCTGCGCGAGTGGCTGGACGTGCTGGCCGACGACGGACAGCTCAGCCCGGGGCCGCTGCTGCGCCGCATCGACAAGCACGGCAACATCGGCGCCAAGGCCGCCGGCCGCCACACCAAGGACGAGAAGCGGCGCGGCGGCATCACCGCCGACACCGTCAACGACATCGTGAAGGCCGCCGCCCGCGCCGCGAAGCTCACCCCCACCCCCAGCTCGGAGGAACGGGCAGCCGAGGCACTGGCCGCGCGGGAGGCAAAGGAGGCGGCCGAGCAGGCGGCTACCGCCGAGGAGTCCAACGCCATCATGAAGGCCTGGCGCACCACGCGGCGCGCGGCCCGCGCCGCGATCCGCCGGATCACCGGCCACTCCATGCGCCGCGGTTGCATCCAGGCCATGCTCGACGCCGGGAATCCGGCCGAAGTCGTCGCCGTGCACTCCCGGCACTCGCCGCGCTCCACCGCGTTCGACGCCTACCGCAAGAAGAAGCTGTCGTGGAGCGAGAACCCGACCGGCGCCCTCGGGTTGACCGCGTAGCAGCACACCGCGCGGGGCCGACTCCAGAGGCGGGACAGCCTGTCCCTACAGTGGCCGAGTGGACCCTTTTGTCTTCGCTGAGCAGGGCATCAGCAGCGTACGTGTGGACCTGACCGACATCGGCGCTCCGGCCGCGCTGCTTCAGATAGCCGGTGAACAGCCGGTCCTATACCTCAGTCCGCACCAAACTGCGGACGAGGCTCTGAAGCAGGCATGGGCGACGATGCGAGGCACCGGCATGCCCCGCGCGGACGTCGAGCTGCTGGTGTCGTTCCACTGGCCGACTGAGACCACCTAGCCGTCTGGGCCTATCCCCGGTGCGCCGCGGTGAGTCACCGGACGCCCTGGTGCGCTGGCTGGCCGTGCGGAATGGTCCGCTCATGCGCGACGAGGCTGACGCACCGGAACGACCTGCTGCGGATGTTCGGCCGCGAGGGCCACCCGACCCGGCCCTGTTCTCGTATAGCTACCGCCAGGTGGTGTGTAGCGCTGAGTAACTACTTGGGGCTGCGGTCGCGCTGATGGAGTGCGGCGAAGTCGGCGTGCGCGGCCTGGACGGCCTCGGGGTACACCTGGGTCTTCTCGTGTTCGGCGAGGGCCCGGTAGAGGCTGGGGTTCTGCCCCTTGCGGCGGCCGGTGGGGATGATCAGGTCCGGCTGGATGGTCTCGACGGTCTCGCCGCCTTGGCGGCGGCGGAGCACGGTGTGCAGCATGTCGTCGGTGATGACCGGGGGGCCGGCCTCCGTGGTTGCCTTTGCGGGAGCGATGTTCCGCCCAGGTTGTGTTGCTCCGCGATCTCGTCGAGCCCCCGGTGCAGGCATCTACTCGTCTTTCACGGTGAGGCCGAGGACCTGGGCCAGTGCTGGTGCCATGTCCAGGAGCTGATAGGTGCTGATCGTTGCGCCCTTCAAGGCTTCGAGCCCGGAAGCGATGCTCAGCCCGGCAGCTTCTCGCAGGTCGACCTTCGTCATCTTGGCGTTGTCGAAGTGCGCTCGATCCAGGGTCGAGCCGGGGAAGGTGATGTTGGTGAGCACGGCTCCGCCGAAGTCGACGTCGCGCAGGAGGCAGTCCACGAACGCGACGTTCCTCAGCTTGGCCAGGCGGGCGTTCACCGAGTCGAACTTGCAGTTGTAGAAAGTGACGCGGTTCATGTGGGAGCCGGAGAGTTCCGTGCCGGCGAGGACCACCTCGTTACATTCGCTGTCCATCCAGGTGGTCTCTGCGAGGTCGGTCCCCACCATGCGCACGGTATGCAGCCAGATGTCATCGAACTGGGAGCGCCGGTAGCGGCCACGCGTGAAAGTTGTCGCGGAGAACGCGGACTCGGTGAATCCAGAGCTGCCGCCATCCACGTCCTCGAAATCGCAGCCGTCGAAGTGGAGCCACTCGTAGGTGCCCTCTCTTTCCATTTCCCCGGTGAACGGAGTAAGGCGGTGCGCGTACGGAAGCTTGGCGAGTTCGCGGGGAGATCGGGCTCGCATCAGGTTCTCCAGGAGGTAGGGGCCGAACGGCCCGGGCGGGGGACTCGCCCCGGGCGCCATCAGCATGGTTGAGGGCAAGAAGGGAGCTCCCTGTCTATCGCGGCTCGCAGGACTTTGCTCAATCGCCGAGATCCGGAAATCTGCTGCCTGAATAGGCGGCGTCATGTGGAAGATGGGCAGGCATAAGGGAAATATGCCGCATAGTGCATCTAGGGTGAGCGCCTGGACCTGAAAGCAGGGATCGCCCTGTGTGTCCCCGGAGCCTTTAGCGGTGGCCAACTACCCCTGCTCAGGTGGCTGTTCGGCCCATTCCTGCGGGAGTGGGTGAGCGCCACTCGTCCCGTGCGGTGAGTTCCGTGAAATTCATTTTGCGCTCGGCTGGCTCATCGCCCGCTCTCGCGAATTGGCTGACGTCCGTTCTGGACGAACCTCGCGCGGGGCTCGTTCCCGACTGAAGCCCGCCGGAGGCGCTGTCATGCCTTGGCTGGCGTTGCTTCCCACCGTGCACCACGGGGACCGGGAACTGTTGCCGGAGCCGTGAGGTCCAGGTCGAGGCGGCTGTTCATGTCCAGCTCGAACCGCCCGTAGGGATTCACATGGGTCCAGAACAGAGGGGAGAGCGCCCGGCGGTCCGCATCGGTGAGCTTGTCCGCCCATTTCGGATCGGCCAGGACCTCCTGCACCAGCAGCGTGTTGACGTGGACCAGAGCGGACGTCCAGACCTCGATCAGGTCTTCCGGCTCCCAGTCCTGCCGCACCCGTGGCCTTGGCCTCCAGGTGCCGCATCACCGCGGTCAGCATCGCAGTGCGCTTCGGCTCACTCGCCCGCTCCAGGCTCGTCGCCTTCGATCCCAGGCCGTAGCGGGCCAGCGCGGCGAGCCGGTTCGGCGGCAGCTTGTCCAGTTTCACCCGCCCCAGCCGGTACACGGCGATCTCGTCCACCCGCTCCAGCGCCCGCTTCATCGCCGTACCGGTGGTCTTCGTCGGCGGCCGGCGGAAGGTCTCCAGATACGAGTACCTCCTGCCCTCCGGCGTCTCCAGCAGCGCCACCAGATCCGCGGGCAGCGACCGGTCCGCCCGCGAGGCCGCCCTGGCGACCGTGGTGTGCAGGCGCTTGTCCGCGATCTCGCGGACCTCGGACACCTGCCGCGCCAGCACCGACACCCCGGGCAGCAGCACCCGGTGCTTACGCAGCCAGCCCACCGCATAGTCGAACAGGGCCTTCGGCCCCTCCGAATGCGCGGTCCACGCCCGCCCGTGCAGGAAAGTGCGGAACTTCCGCCCCCACTCCGGGTCGTCGTACTCGTGGTACTCGTACGCGTCCCGGATCTCCCACGCGTGCTCGTACGCGGTCTTCGGACGCTCGGTGTACCGCTTCACGACCGACGCGTCCTCGATGCCGAGCTGCTCGGCCAGGTGCTCCAGCACCGGCCACGGCACACTCAGCGGATCGTCGGGGAGGAACCTGCCGATGTAGCGCACCGTGCACATCTGTAGCGCGAAGCCCAGTTGGTGGTACTGCGTACGCCGCAGCGCGATCAGATCGCGGTCCACGTCGTCCAGGAAGAAGAAGCGCTCCAGCTCCGGGCGCGTCGGCTCCTCGACGAACTTCCCGTACGCCTCGGCCTGGTCATCCGTCAGAAATTCCACCGGCATGCGGCGGAGCCAACCACCCGCCGGTACAGAACGTGGATCTTTGGCCGAAGGGCCCCAGGAAGCAGACCACCCGTGCTAGAAGTTCACCGCTCACTGCTCAAGATCGTTCTCAGCGCCAACCGCTGTACCGATGTTCCCCAAGCCCGTAGAGCCCCGTGGGTTCAGAGAAACTGAAGCTTGTTCAGTTGGAACTCGCGGGTCGGTCCGTGTGCATCAGGTGGGGAAGTCCGTGGGTTCGGCGGGCTCGGTGAGCACGATGGCCAGGCCGCGGTTGACGGCGAAGCGGATGCCCCGTCCCCAGCCCCGTGCCTCGGCGAGCTGGTAGGCGAGGTACTTCGCCCAGGCCAGCCGGTAGGCGCCGTACACCCAGCCGAGCACCGTGGCGCCCTCGGTGCAGAGATACGCGAAGACCGGGTCGCGGTCGTCACCTGCGAGGCGAACGGCATCGTTCGGCGCCGCGACCAACTCCCACTGTTTCTCTTCACCGATCATGTTCGCGGCGGCGAGGTCAAGGGCAGCGATTGGACGCACATCAAAGGTCATCGGCTCAGAGTACGAGCGTCAGCAGTTGCGCGTTGACCGAGGACAGGTGCGGGGCGGAGCGCGGCGGCTGTCGTGTAGAGGCCAGGTCGCTTGTCCGTCGAAGCTGTCGATCTCTCGCCTTCCGTCATCATCAGGCCTTGCCGAGGAACTCTTGGGCGCCTCGGAGTCTGGTGTTCAGCCGGCGCTGCGTCTCGTGGCTGTCGAGGCGCACGTCCAGAGCTCCGAGGAGGCGCGTGTCAGCCCGGCGGCTGGCAGGCAGCAGGGAGGGGTCGATCCCGTCGCGCCGGGCGATGAGCAGGCCTAACTCATAGCGGCTGAGAGCGTCTGGTCCGGCGAGGTGGAAGACGCCGGCCGCGTCGGACACCGCGAGTTCCCAGAGGGCGGCCGCCAGGTCGGTGACGTGCACGGGGCAGCGGATGTCATCCGTGAACAAGGCTCCAGCCCGTGTCCCGGCGGCCAGTTCGTGCACCATTCGTTCGTGGGCGGACCGACGGTCAGTACCGATGATCAGCGAGGTGCGGGCAACGGCCGCGGCAGGGTGAAGCAGGCGCACAGCAGTCTCGGCGGCGGCCTTCGCGGCACCGTAGGGAGTCACCGGGTCGGGAAGGGCCGTCTCGTTGTAGCGGGTGCGGCGCATTCCGGAGAAGACGGCGTTGCTGGAGACGTGGACAAGGCGGATGCCCCGTCGCGCCGTCGTCTGGGAGAGGCGGACGGGACCGTCGGCGGTGACTGCCCAGTCGGCTTCCCCGCTGGAGGTGTTGATCACCATGCTGGGATGCACAGTGTCGATGATCTCGTCGAGACGACGGGGATCACGCAGGTCCAGGCGATGCCACGAGGCACCTGAGATGCTTCCCGGGCGGGAGTTGAACGTCGCGGCCGTGATGCAACTTGCACGTAACGCCTGGTTCACCAGCTCGGTCCCGAGGAGCCCGCTGCCTCCGATGATCAGCACCGTCATGTCGGAACACGGTAATGGAATCGCACGTCGCCCGCGGTGGAACGGAGAGGGAGCCCGGCGCCGGTCATACCTGGTGGGCCGTCAGTGCAGGTCAAAGAGCCGCAGCTTCCCGCCGATCGGCGAGGTTACAGAGTGCTACCGACCACCTGGTGGCAGCAATCAGCGATACGAGCGGGCACCGGAGGCCACGATCATCTCGCGTTGATGGTGGCCGACCACCCGCTGCGCTCGAATCGGCAGGTGCCATCCGGGTCGATCCGTACCGCGGCTCCGGAGATGGGCAGATCCCCGTCCATGACGAGCCAGGTGCGAATGCGGTCCAGTTCGTCCCACAGGCGGCGGGGGCCGCCTTGGTGGACGGTGGGAAGGTCCCGCGCTCCCGGTGCGGCGGCGCGGGCCCAGGAGCCGTCCTCGTGCAGCATGTAGGCGGTGCGGGTGCCGTCCTCGGCTGTCTCCATGCGGTGCTTGATGCCGGGAACGGTGAGTTCGAGGGTGGAGCGCACGTCCCAGGTGCTGTTCACCCGCATCACCGGGTAGCGGCCGGTGGTGACGCTGTCGCCCTCGGCGGTCCGCGCGGTATTCCACAGGGCGGTGTCGTCGCGGGCGGGCGGGTCGTAGTCGTCACCGTGGCGGGTGTTCATAAACCCCGCCGGCTCGGGTGCGACCTTGCCGAGGGCGCCTCCGTCGGCGGTCTTGTCCGCGACGATGACAAGGCCCGTCTGGGACAGGGTGGTCACCATCCGGCCGCCGGTGGGCAGCGCCTTGAGCCAGGACGCGGGGACGGCCGGTACCGAGACGGTGGAGACGATGCGGTCGAAGGTGCCGGGCAGCTCGCCTGTCACGTCGCAGACCTCCAGCTGCGGCCGGTGCCCGGTCTCGGCCAGACGGTCTCGCGCCGCCTCGATCAGATACGGGTCCACGTCGATGCTCGTGACCTGCTGGTCCCCGAGGCGCTGGCACGCCAGAGCGGTGCCGTACCCGCTGCCGCAGGTCACCAGGACCCGGGAGTCGTCGGTGATGAAGGCGTGCTGGTAGAGCTTGACGACGAGCCTGGGCAGGGTGGACGAGGATGTCGGCCGCGTCTCCGGGACCACAGCATCTGGCGTTGCGTGGTCGGCGTGGTGCGGACCGGCCCGGGTAATCACGCTGAGATTGTCGTCGTAGGCGGTTTCCATCCACTTCCCGTGGTCGCCGGCACCGTTGCGCAGCTCGTAGACCCACGTGCCGTCCTGCTCGCCCGGCGCCCACCACCGGGGCACGAACGGGTGCCGGGGGGTGGCGGCCAGAGGCCGGTGCCAGCGGGACTCAGGGCGCACGATCGCGTCAGCCATCCTGGCGGCACAGTCTTGCCAGGCAGGGGACATGCGGTCCATGAACACGGCTCCTTCGGAGGAGAGCGGGGCGGGGGCGGGGGCGGGGGCCGGTGTCAGGCGTGAAACCCATCGGACCCTGGACTACGCGGGCCTACGCAGGACTACATCCTTCCCTCTCCCCGAGGTCCGCGCCCGGCGCTTGACTGAACATCGTCCGCCTCGAACTCGGGTCTTCCAACAGGATGTTGGTCACGGGCGGCTCCGGTTCTCGGCAGTGCGCAGTCGTCCAGTCCCGGAGCCCTTCACCCGAGGGGCGGAGTGGGCCGCTCGTGTCGGCGCGGGCGGCCCACTGTCCCTGCTGCTGCCAACGCGTGCACGGCCAGGACAGCACGGATGGGGGCATGGCGAGGGACCTTCGTGTCCGGAGGGTGAAGGTGAAGTGTGGTGGGCCCCGTGTCGGGGTCGGGGCGCCCGCAGGGGGTTAGCGCTCGGGCTTGGGGGGCCGCTGCATCAGCGCGGCCGCGGCCTGGTCGAGGGTGACCTTCTCGTGCAGCAGGGCGGAGATCACTTCGGTGATCGGCATCTCGACGTCGTAGGCGTGGGCCAGCGCGAGGATGGCCTCCGCACTCTTGACGCCCTCGGTGGTCTGCCGGGTGGCGGCTGTCGTTTGCTCGACGCTCAGGCCCTGGCCGAGGTGGGTGCCGAAGGTGCGGTTGCGCGAGAGAGGGGACGAGCACGTGGCGACGAGGTCGCCCAGGCCGGCGAGTCCGGACAGGGTGGCGGGGTGGGCGCCCATGGCGGTCGCGAGGCGGGTGGTCTCCGCCAGGCCGCGCGTGATGAGCATGGCCTGCGCGTTGTGGCCCATGCCCATGCCGGAGGCGATGCCGACGGCGAGGGCGATAACGTTCTTCACCGCGCCGCCGAGCTCGCAGCCGGTCACGTCGGTGGACGTGTAGGGCCGGAAGTACGGGGTGTGGCACGCCTTTTGGATGCGGTGGGCTGCGTCCTCGTCGGGGCAGGCGATGGTGGCGGCGGCGGGCTGGCCGTCCATGATCTCGCGGGCCAGGTTCGGGCCGGAGAGCACGGCGACCCGGCAGGCGGGGATGCCGGTCACCTCGGTGATGACCTGGCTCGCCCGCAGCCCGGAGCCGATCTCGATGCCCTTCATCAGCGACAAGATGACGGTGCCCGGGCCGATGTGCGGGGCCCAGGCGGCAAGGCCTACCCGCAGGGACTGCGCGGGGATCGACAGCACCAGGAAGTTTGCGCCGTCCAGCGCGGCGGCCGGGTCCGTGGTGGCCGTCAGGGCCTGGGGCAGTTCGATGTCCGGGAAGTACCCGGGGTTGCGGTGGGTGGTGTTGATCGCGTCGGCGATCTCAGCGCGCCGGGCGTGCATGGTCACGCTGGTGCCGGCGTCGGCCATGATCTTGCCCACGGCGGTGCCCCAGGATCCGGCCGAGAACACGGCCGCACAGACATGGTGCTGGTTCACTGCGTGGTCCTCTCGCCGGGCGCGGGCGCAGGCCTGTCGCCGGTCTGGAGGGCGGACCGGGCCATCCTATCGACCGATTCCGCTTCTACCGGGCGACGCAGCGGCCGGGAGGACCGCAGCGTCAGCAGGACAGCCCGCCGGCCGCGTAGGCCGGGCAATTTGTGCTGTGCTTCGCGGAGCATGCTCTCGGCAGGGACCTCGCCCAGCTCGCGCCGCAGCTGATCGGCGTCGGCGATCCAAAGCAAGCCTAGGTACAGGAGGGGGTGGCGCAGTCAGGGGTTCGTTCGTGATCGACGTCCCAGTGCACGCGGTAGAAGTGCTGGGCGGCGCGGCGGATGAACCGGTTGAGGTCTGGGCTGTTTCGTGTCGGGTCGACATCCAGGAGGTAGCCAGGTGCGGCGTCGGCGTGGGGGCCAGCGATGGTGAGGGCGTACAGGGCCCCTGGATTGCTGATGCGCCGGTCGATGACTCCCAGGTCGAGACCGCGGTCACGTACGGCACCGACAAGCCAGTCGACGAAGTGGGTGGCTTGGGCGCGCTGTGTTTCGTCGTCGAGGTCCAGGTAAGTCACAAGACGTCTCCGCTCGAAAAGGGGAAGGCCGGGGCCGAGGTTGACGACCGGCCGACACCTCCGCTTCGGCGGAGAAGAGGGAACCTCTTGCTATGGAGAGGTCCCTCGGCGGTACACGCTAGCACTTCCAGGGGAGCTCACTTCGATCGTCTCTCTCATCGAGCCATAAATCCTGCCCTTCGCCACCCAGCCAGGCGAGCCCTGCCAGGGTAGCGAGAACCATGTGCTTGGCCTCGCTCGGCGGAGCCTCGTCATCGGGCCGCGTTTGCGGCGGCGGTCGCAGACTTCACCGCAGCGGGACGCCTAGCCAACCGGGCGCCCCGCGAGATTCACGGTGGTGCAGCGCGCTGTACCGATGCCTCCAACGACGCTACTGAACTTGATCGGGTGATGTCGGGCTGTTCGCCGGACAGCGTGAAGGTGACCTCGGTAGTCCTCGTTCGGTGAGATATCCGCAGGGCGGCGGCTTGACCGACGTCGAGAGAGACGCGCGGGAGCGGGTCCGGCGCCAGGCCGTGACGTGCTTCGAGACTGGCGGGAAGACCCGAGAGATCGCTGCCATGCTGCGGGTCTCGGAACGGTCCGTGGAACGTTGGCGACGCCAGTGGCGCGAGGGCGGCTACGCCGGCGTGGCCTCCAAGGGGTCACCTGGTCGACCCCGACTATCTGACGCGCAGATGGCCAGGTTGGAGCGGGAGTTGGAGCGCGGTCCGCTGGCACACGGGTGGGCCGACCAGCGGTGGACGCTGGCCCGCGTGAAGACGGTGATCGGCAGGCTGTTCCACGTCTCGTACACCGTGGAGGGCACGTGGCGACTGCTGCGGCGCTATGGCTGGTCCTGGCAGCAGCCGACCCGGCGTGCGATCGAGCGTGACGACGACGCGGTGGAGTTGTGGAAACGAGAGGTGTGGCCGCGGGTAAGAGCACCGCGGCGGCGAACGGCGGTTGGGTGGTCTTCGAAGACGAGGCCGGCCAGTCGATGACGCCGCCGCGTGCCAGGACCTGGGGCCGCAGGGGCAGCACTCCGGTCGTCCGCGTGCGCGGGCGGGGATCGGGTCGAGTCTCCATGGCGGGAATGACCTGCTACAAGCCGGGTGAGCGATCTCGTTTGTTCTACGCGATCCGTGAGTACCGGGGCCGCAAGAACGAACCGAAGGGCTTCGGCTGGAAGGACTACCGCGACCTCGTCATCCGC
Source organism: Streptomyces sp. NPDC020884 (assembly GCF_044333935.1). NCBI lineage: Bacteria > Bacillati > Actinomycetota > Actinomycetes > Kitasatosporales > Streptomycetaceae > Streptomyces > Streptomyces sp. NPDC020884. The sequence goes on from NZ_JBIRRY010000010.1 coordinate 173,249, forward strand.
GCCCACACGCAGCTCGGCGGCCCGATCGTGCTGGTGTGGGACAACCTGCGCATGCACCTGGTCGCGCCGCTGAGGGAGTTCTTCGAGTCGAACGCCTCATGGCTCACTGTGTTTCAGCTGCCGGTTTACGCCCCGGACCTCAACCCGCAGGAGGGCATCTGGTCCCTGGTCAAACGCGACATCGGCAACCTGGCCGCCGCCGACCTTGGCCAGGTCACCCGCGCTGTGAAGCGCAAGCTCAAGATGCTGCAGTACAGGCCGGAGGTGATCGACGGATGCCTGGCCGGCACCGGCCTGACCCTGTCGGCGTGATCATCAAAAGATGCCGAAGAAGCGATGCCACCAGCTGGGCCGCTGAACGTGCCAGGGCAGTCGGCTCGGCCCGTCGTAGTCGCTCTCCAGCAGTTCCTCGGCAACCACGACATAGCCAAGCTCGACAAGCGCCCGGTTGACCTTGGCAAGGTCCGCGGCGTCCAGTTCGCCCTCGGTCTGAGCGTCATCCGTTCCAAAGAAGGCGCCCGGATTGTCGGCGCAGACCAGAGCCAGCGAGCCGAACTTGCTCACACAGACGACGATCCGAGTACCGCATACGGTCGCGTCCCCGGGCACGGCAACGCGTCCGTACTCGCTGGAGTCCTGGGTGTCCTGCTCGGCCGTGCAGCGGGCCGCGAAGTCCTCTTCGAGTCGGGCTACCAGAACACCGAAGTGCATCGCGGCCTCGCCACGGTCGTAGTGCTGCGGACGCTCCAACCACCCCGGATCGTCGAGCTTGCGCAGCAACGCCAGCAGATCGGCTTCGCTCTCGGTCATGCGCTCATCTTGGCGCAGTAGCCATCCGCGGAGCAGCTCGGGGCACCACCACACTCACCGTTCCCCGACATCACCCATTCAAGTTCAGTAGTTGGCGGACCGCGTGCCGCCTGAGGAGACGAGGAGAATGGGCGTCCCCCCGTCGTGCTCTTCGGAGCCGGTCGATTCTGGTGGCAGCTGCCCAAGATCGAGGGCAGGTATCACGGCCGGTATAGCGATGGACGGCAAGAGATGACGCCACAGACTTCCGATCCGTTCCATCGCGCAGCAATTAGTAGCTCGCCCCGACGGTGCATAGCGAGGAAGCCCTGCGAGCATCGTGGTGATCAGCTCTGCGGTCTCGGCTGCGTCGACGTGCGAGAGCAGCTCTCCGGCGTGGGCGGCATCGGCCAGCATCCCTGCGATCGCCCGGTGGAGCCGCTCGTGCCAAATGCCGCCCTCAAATTCAGGTTCGCCAGCAAGCCTCAGGGCACCGCGGAGGATCGGATCCGTACGCGGCGGGGCGGCGTAGCTGTTTACGAGTGCGATAAGCGCTTGGAGACGTACAGGACCGGCCAGGGCCGTGAGGGTGTCCGCGTTCTGGAGCCGGGAAAGGACTCCAATGGCCATCGCTTCCTTACTTGCGAAGTGGAAGTACAAAGCGCCCTTCGTCACACGGGCCCGGACCATGATCTCGCTCACTGCGCTACCGTGATATCCGCGCTCGGCGAAGACCTCACCCGCGGCCCGCAACACACGCTGCCGCGTTACCAGAGCTCTATCCTGCTTGGCCACTGCCTGTTCCTGTCATGTGATCGGGTAGGGGGCGAAGTCCAATACCGCTGGAGCGTGAACAACCGTCGCCACACCTAAGAGATACGCCTTCCTATGCCGGGTGTGATGACGAGGACTTAGGGGGAGGGTATCGGCCGAGTCTGACAGCCGACCGACGCGGCGAATTCACCGAAGATGCCGCGAGGAAGATGCAACGCTTCCGCCTCGGCGTCCAGAAGATCCACAGGAAGGGAATATGCAGTCCCTCATGATCGATAGTGCTGAGGTGCCAGCTATTCGACCCTGCCGTTACGACGGGGGCGGCTTCCCGCGAAAGGGGTGAACCAGTGGGTGGGCGCCACGCGCCACAGCCGTGGCAATCCGTCGCCGGCCGGGTCACCGGCGGCTCTGAAAACTTGATCGACACGGCCCCAGCCGTCCTGAGGATGGGCAGGCAGTTCGTCGAAGGCGAGACCGCTGCTGAGCAGTCGCTCCGCGTATCTGCGGGCACGGCCCAGCTCCAGGTCCAAAGCCACCTGCTCAGCTACACACCGAGGTCCGGGCACTCCTCCGACGGCGATGTCGTCCACCAGACAGTAGGCGCGGTGGACGAGGTCGCGACGCCAGGAGTGCCCCTGCGTCCAGGTGGCGCGGGGCAGGCCGACGAAGAGTCCACAGCTGCCGGCCCGGATAGCCTCCGTCAGAACGGTGTCCTGCAGCAGGGGTTCGCTGGTGGCCTCGGGGCGGACGTGGCTGGCGAAGCCGTAGGACGATGAGGTCGTTTGTGATCGGGCCCACCATGATCGCCGCTGATCACTGCGATGAAGATGCCTCGTCGACCGGGATGCGGGGTAGTGCCCGCAAGACCCTGGCCAGGTCTTGGGGCTCCGCGCGGAGCGCAACGATGACATAGACGGTGGCGATGCCGATGGCGCCCACCAAGGCCGCATAGGCGAGGACAAGATGCGGGTCGCGAAGGCCTACCCGAGGGGAGTGACCGGATCGGGGAAGATCACCCTCCCGTTTCAGCTCCTCGGCGGAGGCTGCCGCGACACGATCCTGATGGGTGTCCGCGCCCGCACGTGGACGCGGACGCGGATGAGAGGAGAGAAGGCGGGGGTCACTACCCGCCGCCTTATGCGTAGTCATCTGCACATCATGACGGAGCGGACCAGATCGCCTCACGGCCTCAACGAAACTGCATCAGATCGAGCTGCTCTCCGGAAGAGTTCACGGTCGTGGTACGCACCGACCGTAGGCGGCGGCTACCTCCCGCAGCTGGCCGGATCCGTCGTCCCCATTCGGGTGGCGCTCCCACCACGCCCGCAACTGCGCTGCCCGCGCCGGGTCCTCCCGGGCGATTCCCGCCCGCTCCAGCCAACGCAGCTTCGCTTCCTCAAGCTCCTCAAGGGCCGACTGCCCCGGCCGCGATCTCAGCTGCGCCCGCAACGCGAACTCGATCTCTTCCTCCCGCTGGTCAGGCAGACCAGCCTCGCCGAGTCGGGAGACCCACGGCACCGAAACCACGCGGACACCTGCGGCCTCGACGGTCAGAACCGCGTCCCAGAGTGCGCCCGCTGGATCACCGGCAGCGGACATCGTCACGTGCACCCCGCCCCCGGGTGCATGCGGCCACCGAAGGGACGGCAGCCACTGCCAGCGCAGGTCACCTGTCTTCTCCCAGCCGCCGACCGAAGCATCGTCCGGCGCCCCGAGGAACAACGCCTCCGCCTCAAAACTCCGACCGCTCTCCACGATGCACGGTTCGTCGGGCACTGCTAGATCGAACAGGCTCCCCTGACCCTCATCAGGCGCGCCGCCGCGCCCCTCGTCCGTATACATGCCGTAATCCTAGAGTTCAACGTTGCTCCGACGGCGCGTGAGCAGCCGCAGAACGGCCTCGGGTCTGGCGGCTTGACGGCTGCTCAGGGCGTGGCGGCGTGACGTGGATCAGCTCCTGGCGCGCAAAGCCGTGATTCGGTCGAGCAGCGGCACCGGTGAGACCGACTCGAGCCGCCACTGAGGGAGGAAGTGCGGATGATCAGCCCACTCCTGCACCAGAATCTGGACCGCCCGGTAGTCGCCTTCCTCAAGCACGCGGCACTTCCTGTCAATGTCGGCGATGGTCGCCGCAGGGGAGTACCTCCGGAGATAGCGCACGTCGTAGATCAGGCGCACGTTGCCGTCGACCTGTAGTCGCGTCCACGGGACTGATAGGTGATTCACCCTCTCTTCGGGGGTCAAGTGCACCCCGTGTCCGGCCGCTTCTGCTGTGTTCCAGTCCTCCTCCAACCGGCGGGCGGCAAAGGCGAGCATGAGGCGCGCCTGTTCCTGAGAGGGCAACTGCGGCATCGGACATCTCCTTCATGAGGTCTGCTCTCTGCACGGATCAGTCTGAGGGACGCCACCGACATCGCGGTGCAAAGGGACGCCGGGGAGGACGGTCCGAACGTCACGCACCGTCTGTGGGCACACGTCCTCGGCGGCAGCTTAAAACGGGGTGACGAGTTGTTGGTATGCGGCGTCCAGCGCGTCAGGTCTTCTGTTTCCTGTCTTGCGCTTCGGAGTTCCACACCGTTCCCCGGTACGTGTGGGCTGGATAACCCTCAGTGCACCTCTTGAGGTGGGCTTCGTAGGTGCTGGCTTGACACTTGCAAGTCACGAACATTCCCTTCGTTCTGGGTTGCCAGATGGGTGTGGGTGGGGAAGCAGACATCTGCGGCGAGACCCATGATCTTGATCTGCAAGCGGGGCCGCTCAGTGCTGTACGACCGCAGACGTGCGGACCTTGTCACAAAAGATCGGCGATCGGGCAGTGAGCGCGAATGCTCGCGTGCGGCGGGCCTGCCGTACTTGTCTTCGGTAGCCCCGCCCGCTTATTGACGTCGCCTGCGGGCTTCTCACGCTAACCCTTCCGGTCACCGCTATCCGCAGCCGAGGGTGTTCAAGGCCAGAGTTCGTCTTGTTCATCGTGGCCTACTCCCGGCCTACACCGGCGTCTCCACGCCTTGCTACTGCCGGAGCACGTTCGGCGGGGCCGGGGCGGCGCACCCGCATCCATAGTCCCTGCGATCCAGGCTCCGAGGTGTGCCATCCACAGGGAGATGACCTAGCTGTCACTGGTGCGTGGAAGGATGTGAAGCCTGGCCGAGGCGTACTTGCCAGCTAGGACGAACAGAGACTGGAGTGCATCATGAATCGCACGGAGCTGGTGGCCGCCCTGGCCGACCGCGCGGAGGTGAGCCGAAAGGACGCCGATGCCGTGCTGGCCGCGCTCGCCGAGACCGTCGGTGAGATTGTCGCCAAGGGCGACGAGAAGGTCACCATCCCCGGCTTCCTGTCTTTCGAGCGCACCCACCGCGCGGCTCGAACGGCTCGGAACCCGCAGACCGGCGATCCGATTAACATCCCCGCCGGCTACAGCGTGAAGGTCTCCGCGGGCTCGAAACTCAAGGAAGCCGCCAAGGGAAAGTAGTCGTTCGACCGAAGGTATCGGGGCCTTGCACCGCTCAACGGTGCAAGGCCCCGAACATTCACTGCCATGTTTCGCATCAGTTGGGTCGCGGTCGCCGCGCTCCGCCGCGCGGGCGCATCGTCACTTCTGCTTCCTTCAGCAGCGTGTTGACGAAGCCGTAGGAACGGCCGTGTTGCTCGGTGAGCGCACGGATGGTCGCCCCTTCGTCGTACTGCGTCTTGAGGTCACTACTGAGCTTCGCTCGTGCCTCGCCGGTGATGCGCTTCTTCCTTGCCATTGCTGTCCTTCTCGTTCGTGGAGTCGTGCCCTTCAGCATCGCTATGGAGAGTGCGAAAGCGGAGGGATGGCGAATACTCCTCTGCGCATCGGACACCCCCGACCTCGTAGCCCTCAAAGACTCCTTGCGCAGCGCGGCCCCGCTCTCGCTGGCTCGTGAGTGCAACTGATCAGAGCTCTCCGTCGGCACGACGTTCATAGCCGAGGGGCTCAACTGCCTGGTACCCGGACACCCTCGGTTAGCAGTTCCTGGTGCTTGCCGAGGGTGTCCGGCGGGACCGGCAGCATGCGCACCATGACTTTCACTTGGACGGTGCCGCCGTGGCTGCGCCACGAGGACTGCACTCACATGGCGACGACAATTACGGCTCTGGAGGGGGAGCTGGCTGTTCACACCGAAAGCGTCCGCGGCGATGACGCGACAGAGGCCCTCGCGGACCTGCTGATGGGCCCCGATGGGGAGGGCGGCACAGTGTTGCGCCCGCACGTCGTCGCCGTCGTAGTACGGCGAGGCATCGACGTGATGTGGATGTTCGAGCCTCCGATCCGGCTCGCCGTCTCCGAGAACAACCAAATGCAGCTTTCGGTCGCTGCTGATCAGACCGAAGTGACAGTCTTCACTGCGGAGGAGATCCGGGAGTTCGCAGCCAGGCTGCACCTCGTCTACGGGCCCACGCCGTAGTGGGCGAGGGCGCGGTGAGCTGGCCGTTGGCGACCGGTATAGCGAACTCCCAGAACAGGGGTTGCGGTCTGGAGCCTGGACTGTCCGGGGGACGGCAAGCCGTCAGCTGGTGAATCGGGGCTGCCAGGTGGCCAATTCGCCCCCTCACGGATGCTGTCGATCCGTTCGATCGTTACCCCGCATCGGGGCAAGCCGGACAAGTGGCCGGAAGCGCGTGAGTACCATCATCGCCATACCAACCTCACAGCATTGAGAGTCGAGGACCACATGACCGGAAACAATCCCGCGAGCGTCACGGATGACTATGCCCAGCGGGTCAATGCGGACTTGGCGGCGGTGCAGAGCGAGCAAGAGCGCGTACGCGCCGAGATCACACGCCTCCAGGGTGAGCTCGGCGGACTGGAGAAGAGTGAAGCGGTGCTGACGCAGATGAAGGAGGTGCTGTCCGGCGCACCCACGGCGTCGGCGGGAGAGGTGAAGAACCGGGCAGCGGCCGCGGTTCCTGCGGCGCGTTCCAATCGAGACGCCTCCTCGGGCGCGTCAGGTAGGGCCGGCAGGGGAGGTAGGGGAAAGAAGGGCGGACCAAAGGCAGGCGGCGGCAAGCGGACCTCGGCCAGCGGCCCGACATGGGCCGGGCGAGTCTCCGCCTACCTCGACGGCCAAGGTGAACCCAAGTCCGCTGCCGAAGTTGCAGAGGCACTGTCCCAGACTCTGCCGGACCGCGAAGCGCCCTCCGCCATTGTGCGCAACGCCCTGGAACAGGGAGTCGCACAGGGACGCATCGAGCGCACCAAGCAAGGGCGCTCCGTCTACTACACCGCCGTCAAGACCCCTGCCGTCCCGAAGGACGCGCAGACCGCGTCTTCGTCCTAACCAGCCGCCGGCCGGGCCACCGGCACGGCGAGGGCGCAGCCTCGTCCATGCCGCGGCTGCGCCCTCGTCGCCGGAAAATGGAGCACCTCACCCATCAGCTTGTGGTGCTGAGCACGATTGTCTACGGATGCGGCAGCGTCTCGAGGATCCGCGTCAACAAGGTAGCCATGTCGCTTGCGGCCTCACGTTCGGAGTCACCGGTGCTCCCCTCATCCTCAGCGCATTCCCACTGCGCAAGCACATCTTCGATCTCGGGCCTGAGGCCGATAACAGCTCCGAACGCCATGGTCTCTCCTCGCAGGTTCTCCGGGCAGCACAACCCGGGGTCGGTGGTACGAGATGAGCTTCCATCGCCTGGTCGCCGCAGTCGATCTGCGGCGAATTGTGGTCAAGCGCGGCCGGGGAATCCCCTGCCCGTAGGCTCCGTAGGGGCGGCTCTGGTCATACTCGTGGGCCCATCCGTACTCAACGCGGTTCCACCGGCAAAGTCTGTGCACCTTGCGGCGGTAGAAGTCCACTGTTCTTACGCTGGGCTGGGCGCCACGCTTCGCACCGCGCTTGCGCGTGCACGTGCGTCCGACGAACGCGGTGCGGGATGTGTAGTTGGCGACGATCCGCGTGTTTGGCTTGTGCTGCATCCTTGCTCCTTTCGGAGGCGCCGCGGGGACCCCGGACCTTTGAGTCTCTGAAGCCTGGCTGCAGCACTGAGAAGGTGTGCTGCAGCCAGGAACAGGCCCGTCGTCACACCTGGGGAGCAAGGGAGAACCACTGGGTGCCGGTGCCGGTGACGATCTCCGTGGCGGCCTGGTGCTGGGGGAGCCCGGAATTGGCGTGGCTGTGCGGTGCGTGGAAGTGAACCTTCCGGACGGTGGTGAGGCTGCCGTCGACCACGATGAGGTCGCCGGGCTGGAGATCCGCGTCGGAGGCCGACTTAGCGATCTTGGCCAGCTCGGCCTTAGTGCGGTGGGCGAGGACCCACTCGATCAGGTCGTCGAAGACGGAGTCGATGGCACTGCGCTCGGGGTGGTGGCGGTCGTAGTAGTGCTTGTCGGCGTCGTACACAGTGGAGTCGCGTGCCTCGTCGAGCTTCTTCACGAGCTGGCTGATGTTGACGGGGCTGCCGGGCGTGGGCCGGTTCATGGGGGCGAGCTCCTACGGTGTGGGCCGGGAAGCACTGGCTGCTTCCTTCGCGGTGGTCGCAGTGAACCGCTCCAAGCCGGTGAGCAGCGAGGATCCGCGAGTTCGTACCGATGGCGGCGGCCTACCGCATGCGGTATCTGCCGAACTGCCAGGACAGAAACCGGATGAGCCGCTGGTCCAAAACAGGCCCCCGGTCCGAGCTGTGTCGACTGCTTGGCCCGCCCGCGCCGACCTTGCCACCGATGTGCGGCTGTGTGGCTCTCCCCGGCAGCGCTCACCTGTCTCGCCGTGGGCCTGCCGGGGATCCACTGGACCTTCAGGAACGGCGGTACTCGGTCACGAGCCCAGTCATGGCCTTGCCACGCAAGGCAACCTGCGGGCCGATCGTGACTTCCACGCGCCGTCGGGGACCCGATCGTTCACGCTCTCCCAGAAAAGGAGCCGCCAGTGCCCCTCCCCGCCCGGGCCAGGGCCAGATGAGGTCGGTATCGCGGCCGAGCCGAGCGTAGCGAGGGCTATCGGTGAGGTCCTCGCGTTGGTGATCGTAGAACGTCTCGATGGTGCCCAGCGCGGTGGTTTCGTTGGGGTGCTCACGCTGGGACAACGACCCGCGGCAACATCTCGGTCAGACGGCTGTGACAGAACGCCGAGCTGCTACAGGTCGCCGACGGCCTCCAGGTGGACGGGGCACGGCCCGTACACGCCGGGCCGGCCCGGAATCTCCGGGTGGACGTGCGGCTGGCCGGCCAAGCTGCATGCGGTCGTCGGGTCCTCGTCGCAGCTCACGACACACCGGCACGTCGAGTCGCGAGTGATCCACTCGACCAGCGCGGCCCGGTACTGCTGCTCCGCCAGGGCCGCCACCTCTCCCAGGGCACGGATGGCAGGTGCATGCAGGCCGATCGCCTCGGCGACCCACGGCACAGCAGCGACCTCCTCGGGCTTCCGGCGGTGCTGCGCACCCTCCACGGTTTCCACGAGCCATTCCAGCGGCATGGGGCGCTGGTCCTGGTCAGGGGCGGGCTCGATGATGCTCCGGATCGTTGCGATGGCGTCGACCAGGTTCTGCATCGCCGACATGGGCGCACCGTCCTCGGCGTAAGTCTCAGCGACGTTCACCAGTTCGCGGACGTTATCGAACTGCTCGGCGAGCTTGCTGGGTACTGCGGACACGGGGTCCTCCCTATTGGGGTGAGGGGCTGTACGGGCAGGGGCACTGAAGCAGGGTGTGGCCGGCTGCGATGTGTTCTGGCGAATCCGCTGCAGCAGCGTGCCCGCGTGCGTTGGCTGCCACAGGACGTGCCAGCGGCTCAAGAGCTGCGATGGCCGAGCACATTGGTCTCGGTGAGGAGCGGGTGCCCACTGAGGGCGGCGCGGTGGGTTCCGGCTCGATGCGCATCGCCGTCCGGCTTTCCACGGCGGTCTCCAGGTCGACCAGCGCACGGACGCGGTCGGCCTCTCCCGCTGGCAGCAGCACAAGCGCTTCGTGGACAGCCCGCCGGGCTTCGGCCACAAGGAGACCGGCGGCAGGGCCGGCAGGTACGCGACGGGAACAGCCGCGTGGTTCTCAGCCGTTGACGCCAGCGGAGACTCCCTGGGTGCCGTAGGAGCGGTTGACGCCGTGCTGCACGGTGTAGCAGGTGCACGTGCAGCCCTTGCTGCCGGACTGCGGCTACTCGGAATCAGGCATGGGAGCTCCTAGAAGGGCCAGTGACGGTCGATGCCCCAGCCGGCCGGCCCGTGGGCCTGGGCGCTGGGGTTGGTGAGGTGGCGGGCACGTCGGGCCTGGATGCGCTGGTACTGGGCGCAGTCGTCGGTGCCGCAGTCGCTGCACAGCGCGTAGCCCTCGTCCTCGGGATCGCCTGCGGTGCCGGAATAGCGGGTGATCGCGTGGTAGCGGACCGGGGGTGCGTTGAGGCGCGCAGCGCGGCGTGACCGCATTCGGGTCTTGATCTGTTCCTGAGTAGGAGGCGTCCATCGGTGCCAGTGGTGGCCCGCAGGCCACCGCTGGAAGTGCCCGTGCCGAGGGAGACCGCACCAGCGGCATCCGGAGGGCCAGAGCGGGTGCGGTCCGCTGGGCTGTGGGCACAGAGGGCAGCGCACGCCGTCGGCCCCGTCACGGGGGCTCATCCGGCGATTTCCTGGTTCTGCGGGTCGGTAATCGGGGAGAGGAGGGCGCGCATCTCGCGCACGTACCTAATGCGGTGCTCGTTCCAACCGTGCCGTGCTGCGACCTCCTTGAGCGTGTCGTCGTCCCAGCCGATGAGGACGGCCCACGGGAAGGCGTCGTGCCGGTCAGCGGCCCAGACACGGGTGTCGTCGACGCCCGCTCGCATCATGTTGCAGACGGCGTTGACGGCCCGTGCGACACCGCCGAGGGTGTTCCGGTGCCAGTCCCAGGCCTTGTACATGGCCTGCGCCGCCTCGCGAGTCTCGGTTCGGTCGTGCTCGGTGTCCTCCAGGACCTCATAAAGCTCCGCCAGGCTGGCCTCCGTGTGCTCGTCCAGCGACAGCCGACCGGGCGTTTCAGCGAGCGTCACAGGCACAGCAAGCTCCCCGGCTGCGAGCAGGAGGTGTTCCTCCCACAGCGGCCGCAGGAGGCCCCCGTAGGTCTGAGAGCGGGACATCCAGCCGCAGGCGCAGGCGACCATCCAGCGGCCGTTGGGTACGTCGATGGTGCGGGGAAGGTGTTCGGTAACGATGGTGGCGTGGTCGGGGCAGATGGACCCGGGTGAGGGACCGCGGGTGACCTGGCGCCAGCCGGCACCGGACCAGGAGGGACGGGCTGGTTCCCGCCCGTCCATGCGGGCCGCCATGTCGAACTCTCGAAGGCATCCCGGGTAGAGGCACTGGCGGAGAGACGGCTGGTTGCGGAACGCCGTGGCCTCGGCGATGAGATCTGCCAGCTGCTCCTCAGTGAGCGTGGCCAGAGTCGGCTGGTCGGTCACGGGTTGTTCCTCTCAGAGTGTGCGGGTGACGTGATCAGCTAACTGGGAGCTGGGGATGCAGGCAGTCGTGCGGCGAATTTCCGTGCTGCCGCCACGGTTCTGCGCCCCCCGGCCGGGAGGCGCAGAACCGTGGCGTTATCGCGGTGATCGTCTGCTCCGGCGGGCCCTCACAGGCGCTCCGTCAGCGGTGGCATCTCCAGCGGGAAGACGCCCGTCCCCTGCCCTATCAGCCACAGGGCGGGGGCCAGAGTGCGGCCCGAGGCGATCCGGGAGATGTGGTTCTGGGCACGGTGGGTCTTCGGAACTCCTGCCGTGCGGGTGACGGCCAGGACCGTGCCGTCGGCCAGCATCGCCGTCAGACTGCGCTGCTGCCTGGCCCCGGGAGTGTCCTCGGTATCGACGCCTTCGATGACTTCACCTTGGTCGAGTGCCCACCGCTCGGCGAGGGCGAGCAGTCCTACGACCGCGCCCATCGAATCGGCCCGGGAGTCGGGACCCAGACCTGCGGAGTCGTCGAGCAGCGCCTGCCCGTACTCCTCCATGCGGCCCGGAAAGCCCGGGCCTCCGTCATGAGCCCAATCAGGGACGTCCATCTCCTCAACCGCGACGGCCTGGCTACCGGGCTGCGGGCCGATCATCTCCGGGTGCGGGAGGCGGATCTGCATCCAGGTGACAGGCAGGCTGCCCCAGGCGATGGACTCGTGAAAGTTGTGTTCGAGCACGACTAGGGCGTTTCCGATGGTCACGCGGGCGTCCTGACTCAGCAGTTGGCGGGCGTGGCTTCCGGTATTGATCAGGCGTGGCACGACAGTTGGTCCTCTCACAAGGTGCTTCAGGGTGTTGGAGAAAGTGCCGCCCACAGCGGGGGAGCGACAGAGGGACGAGCTTGGAAGGCGCCTGCGTGAGCCTGGCGCTGGAGGGGCGACGGGCTGGACTGTGCCGTGGTGCGCCGCTGGACGCTCGTGCCCGCGAATCCTGTAAGACGGAACGCAGTTGAAAGGAGTTCTACCTCCGCGGGCTACGCCCGGGGAGTCTGAGGGCGCAGGACAGGACGAAGGGCGGTGCCCGGCCCCTGCCCCCCCTCGCAGCGGGCGGCACCGCTCGCTCCCGCGGTCTGAGACCGGTGCCCGGCTACGCTCCCACCACCGGGCCCGGAGCCACTTGGGCGCTGACCTGCTGCGCCTCCTCACGGCCGGCGCGGTAGAGCGGAATCAGAGGCTCAGGAAACGTCCCGGAGGCATCGTCCTGGCGGAACTCGACCGCACCCTGGGCGAATGTGTGCTGCCCCTCCGTGGCAGGCACCTCGTCGCTCCACTGATCCCACTGCCACAGCCCTCCGATCAGGTAACGGCCGGCGGCGTCGGGCCGGATCACCTGGGTGCCGCCGGTTCCGTCGTGGTCGGCAGTCCACGTGAACTTGAGAGCGCCGCCCTCCTTGTCGAACTCTCCGCGCATTCCGCACCTGTCGCGGTGCAGGTCCGCCACGATCAGCTCGGCGGTCCTGCGGGTGAACAGGCGGGCGTCGTACGGGCCAGGAAGTGCTGAGACCGGCTGCGCGACGTACGGGCCGTAAGCGCTCGCCTCGACCGTGAGGAGTTCGACATCCGGCGCCAGGCCGTCAGCAGCGCCGGGGCGCATGGGTACAGCGGTCATGAGGGGCTCCTTGGCGTAGAGGGGATTGACTGCTGGTGCGAAGGCAACAACAGGCCGTGCGGTGCGGCACTCAACGGCGAATCTGGAGCAGGTGACGGAGGGCGATTACCTGCGGCCACCGTCTCGAGTCGGTGGCCGCAGGCCATGCGCGCGAGCAGGGCGACCCCAAGAGCGGACAGCGTCGTGGCCCTGAAGCCGCTCGCATCGCCGGCCCGCTTTCGGGCCATCGACGGCCTGCCTGGCCGCCCCGTGAACGCCGTGGTCGCGCTGCGCGACGTGCAGCAGAATCGTGGGCCGCGGCAGGCGGCCGTCGATGCGTCATCGCGTCATCGTGTTGCCGCTGGGGTCCCTGTCGGCGCGACGCGGGCTGCTTCGGCTGAGGGCCCAGGGATGATCAAGCCGTGGCTTCAGGGCCCGCCGCCCTGAGCGCTGGCGGCTTCTTCGGCCCCGCGCTCCCGTTCGGTCGACGGCTCCGGTCCCGGGACCGCCAGGGCGCCCGGATACTGCTCGCGGAGGTAGGCAAGCAGGAATGGCAGCCACCCGCCTCGGCTCCGCTTGATCCCGCAGAGGTGACCTACGGTTGCCCCGAATACGGCGGCGGAGACGACGGGGGCCACGATGTCCGCGAACTGCTGACAGATGCTCGTCCGTGAACCCTCGGCGAGTGCGGCGTAGTCCCGGGGGAGGGTGACCAGAGCGGCCACCTGCTCAAGGGTGAACCGGCCGCCCTTCTGCCCGACATCCACTGACCTGATACGCGAGGTGACACCCGGGATCACGCGGCCCATGACGAACGCGTTGCCCCCGCTCGTCTTGCGCGCGCCCCGGGTAATCACCTCCAGATCAGCGGGAAGTCCTGTCGCCTGGTCTGCGGTGATCGTGATCTCAGGTGCTACCGGTCCGGAGCTGTACCGGCCGAACGTCGCCATCATGAACGCCCGGCGGCGCGTCGATGGCGACCCGTACGCGGCGGCGTCGATCTCTTCCCACGTCACCGAAACCGCCGCACCGAGTGCATTCTCCCCGGCGCAGTACAACTCATCCTTGATCACGTCACGGATCTCTTGGGGCAGCTGGTTGGACTGCTCGAAGAGGATCGTGTGCAGCGGTGCCCCACTGCGTTGCAAAGCAAGCGCCCAGATCATCGGTTCGAGCATGAGGCCAGCTGTCTCCGCGCCGGGCAGGTCAGCGACGAGTGCGCGTATCTCCTCCCAGGTGTTTCCCGAGCGCGGGCCGAAGTGGTCGTTCACGTCCGGCCCGCACTCACACTCGTCGTCGGTGTAGCACGCGCAGTCCGACGTGTCCTGGACGTAGTTCCCGGCGGCCGCCCCAGCCTGCTCGATGGCGTCCGCCAGGACGGCGACGTTCTCGGGCAGCCGCCCGGCCCTCTTCCCGGCGTTGGTGAAGTCGACACACGGCGAGGACCCGATCAGGATCTGCGTGTGTCGGAACACCGGGTGCTCCGGGTCGATGCTGCGGACGTCCACGCAGATGGCGTGGCAACCGGCTCGCGTGGCCGTGGCCGTGGCGTCGCGGCTGACATCGATGCACAGCATGTCGACCTTGGCCCCGAGGATGCGGCGGATCCCGACGCACCAGCCCCCGCAGCCACCGAACAGGTTCACAGCTCTGGGTGCGTCGCCCTCGGCGGGGGCGAACAACCATCGCACCGGGCCTGGCCCGGCGAGCCTCACCAGGTCGGCGGTGTGCTCCTCGGACGGGTGCGCGGCGACGAAGTCGGCGTACGTCCAGCCGTCCAGGTCGTCGTACGTGAGCGGAGTCCGGCCTGAGGCGGCGAAGGTGTCCGGCACGCGCACCGGGCTCGGCTCCTGAACCTGCGGTGCGCCGCCGCTGCCGCCTGCCGCCGGGCTCTTTGGCCCAGCAGCGGTCGGGACGTCAGCGTCATCGGGCTGTGGGGGCTGGGTCTGGGTGGGATACACCCGGCCGTCGGCGCTGCGGTGGAGGGTTCCGGCCTCGATCAGCGGCAGCACCCGGGAGACGTTGACCTTGCGGCCTGCGTGGCGGAAGCCGTCACCGTTCTGCCACAGCAGCCCCGCCCCGGCCCACTCGATCACTTCGGCCTCCGTGCCCGGCTTGGCGGTCGGTACGAACTCGCGCGAAGCCCACAGCTCCGCCGTCTCCGGCCCTTGTTCGGCCTGATCGAGCAGTGCGAGCGTCGCCGTGCCCGCCTTGATGGCGGCGGCCAGGTCGAGCTGGTACACCCCGTACCGCTCACTTACCGTCGTGCACAGCCCATGCCAGGTCTCGGCTGTGGCATCGGTGAGGTTCGCGGCGGCCGCCGACAGGGCATCGGCAGCCGCTGGCGTGATCGGCTTCTCGACGCCGTTGACGTTGTAGGTACGCGTCACACCCCGGTCGCCCTTGCCCGTGCCCCCATCAAGACGCGCCGAGGTGGCCCCGGGACGGTGACGGGTGACCACGTGGCCGATGTACGCGGCCGACAGCGTCGCGGTCGCCCCCGCGTCCAAGCCGTCAGCGTTCAGCGCTTCCAGCACGGCCAGCTCGTCGACCGTGGGGGTGGCGGCCCGCTCGGCCGCCGCCTTCTCCTCAGCGGCCCGCAGCGCTGCGGCCCGCTCGTTGGCGGCCTGCTCCGCCTCCGCTGAGGCCTGGGCCTTCTCCTGCTCCCCGGGCCAGGTTTCCCCGGCGGACAGCCACCGGTAGCGGGAGCTCTTCACGGATGCATGCCGGGTGTCTTTCTCCGGCTCCGTGACCGCGTTGATGCGCATCGCGTTCGACCACAGACGAAACGCGCGGGCTCCCTCGTCGGTGAGACCGAACGCGCGGGCCCCGGGGGCGATGGCGAACACCTTCACGAACCCGGCCGCCCACAGACGCGGAACCAGCGTCTTCCTGATCCTCTTGGAGACGTCGGCGCGGTCCGGGCTGACGTCGTAGGCGGTGAACCCGCCGGCGGTCTCGCGCACCTTGCCCTCACTGATCCACCCCAGCGCCCGCCACTGGTCGCGGGAGAGGTTCAGCGCCTGGGCGGCGTCGATGTCCTCCGGCGTCATCACGTCGGCGTCTTCCCGGGCGTGCGCGTCCAGGTGCGCGCGGGCGGCGTCGGCCGCATCCTGCTCGGTGTCGTAGACGTAGGCAGCGGCGATGTCGGCGACCGCCTCACCGAACTTGTTCAGCCCCATGGAGACGGGGCCATGCCGGTCGCACTCGGCCACCCACTGGGAGCCGATCAGGTCGAGGGCGACTGCCCGCGCGGGGGCGGGGGTGCAGTACGCCTTCCCGGCCTTGGGCAGGCCGTCGCCCCTCTCCGCCCGGCCCTGGCCGGTCTCATTGGGCGTCGCGACGGCGGCACCGGGCGGCGTCCACTCGGGAATCGTCTCGCCGCGCTCCATGGCGTTGGCGTGGGCGCGGACGATGTCCCGGACGCTGGCCGCGTACGGAGCGTCGTTGAACAGCGAACAGACTCCGATGCGCGTGCCCTCCGGCGCGATGACCAACCAGGGCCAGTCTCCGTCACCCTCCTTCGACACCACGTAGACCGCTCCGTGAACCACCGCTTCCCAGGCACTCGGGCTGACCCGCGTCACCGTGACGCGACGCCTGTCCGTGCCCATGACGATCTCCTGTGGACCGTGCTCCGACATGACGAGACCGTCATCGCGGCGGTCATCCTGCTCTCCACGCCTCTCCTCGGACTCCCGGTTGATTCGGGCCCACTCGGCCGTCCGCTCCTGCTCGGCCTGCGCATCCTCCTTCGCCTGCTCTGCAGCAAGTCGCTCCCGTGCGGCCTGAATCTCCTTGGCCCACTGCTCGACCTGGCGCCTGTACGCGGCGCGGCGGCGCTTGTCCTCCGCCCCGTAGGGCAGAGGAGCCAGGGTCCGGGCTCTGTCTCGCGCCGTCTGCTTGCTAGTCCGGCCAGTGTGGTGAACACGTACCCGCGCCCAGTACGCGGCCCGCTGATCCACGTGCAGCAGATCGGGCGCGGCGGAGCACCATCGGTGCGCGGTGACGCCATCGACGGTGACCGTGACAGGCCCGCGCCGGCCGGAACGGGGGACCGCGATGTAGCCGCCGGACGCCAGCAGTTCGACCAGAGCGGCCCGAACCCGGCGGCCCTGGCCCTCGCGGCGGCGGACGATCCCGGACGTGTCCGCGTGCAGGTCGCCCGCGTACGCGGCAGCGAGCACGTCGGCCAGACCTGTGCACCAGCCCATACGGGGCAGTTCGGTTCGGGCCTCGCGTTCATCGAGCCACCGGTCCGTACCGTTCTCCACCCGTGTATCGGCTGTCTCGGGTGCAGTGGAGACGGCCTCTCCGATGGCACCGCCCCCCTTCGACACTGGGCTGTCGGCACGACCAGTCGGGGCGGCAGCGCACGAAGACTGCTTCGTGGAATCCGGCTCTGGGACGTAGGTCGCGGGACGTGCGCTCGTCCCGGTGGCCGCAAAGGGGCCGGACTCGTCGGCCTTCTCTGCAGCCGAGGCGGCGTTGGAAGCGTTGAGCCGGGCAAATAGAGCGGCTCTGCTCGCCCGAACCGAGGCAACCAGTGCGGTCCGGTCGGCGCGAGACTCAGTGACGGTCCGAGCAGCCTCATCCTGCGCCTTCTTGCTGCCGCCCTGCGCGCGTACAGCAGCCCGGGCTTCTCGCCTCGCGCGGTCGTCTCCGTCATCCGCGCCCTGGGCAATCAGCGACTCGGCCAGAGCCTTGGACGGCCACGGACCCCGCTCGCCGCTTTCCAACGCTTCCGTGAGGAGTCGCCCGCACACTTCGGCAGCCCGGTCACCCCACTGCCTCCAGTGAAGGGTGCACGTCTTGGGATCGCCCTTGGCCAAGGCCTCGGCGAGGTCGACCACATCGCGCCCGGTGGACCGGTCGCCACCGTGGGCTTCGTCCAGCATTCGACGGGAAAGGCAACGGGCGCAGGCAACGAACCGGCCGAGCTCACCGACCTGGTCGTCGATGACGGCTACCCAGTAGCGGTCACCGGAACGTTTCGCGCTGCACTTACCGACGTACGGGGCGGACATCGCGCAGAAGGCGTCGGCGTCGGCTGCCCGGTCTTCGCCCGGGCACACGGAGATGACCCGGAGACGAGAGCTCGGCAACTTCGACAGGGCGTAGTTCCACACCATCCACTCGGCTACGTACCGCCTGTTGTCAGGTCCCCTACGCGCCCAGTCCTCACCTGTGTGGCCCTCGTGGCCGTCGGCGGAGGTCAGGTGTTCGAAACCCCAACGGCACTCGGCGATCAAGCCCACGGCACCGAAGCGGCGGATCAGGAACACACCGGGCTCAAGCTCCACCCGGTCCGGCGTGCACCCGAACGCCGGAGCCTGTGCCGTGTGCTGCCCGTACTTCGCCCACAGGGCGGCGAACCGGGTACGGGTGGCGGAGTCGGTACGGATCCGGGCGAGCACCTTGGTAAGGGAGCGGTCCTCAATGTTGGAGGCCCACCAGTACGTACCCTCAGCGTCGTGTCCCGCCTCCCACTGAGGCTCCTGCGGACGCCGGAACGCTGTGGGCCGGATCCGGAAGGCGTGCCCGCTTGCTGTCGTGAGCACCCAACCGGCGACGGGCTCCGGCCTGTCCAGGAAGGACACGGCGGCGATTGACTCGCCGTCACGCAGAGCGGCCTCAAGCTGGGTTGTTGCCTCGGGCACCGTCTTCGGTTTACCGGCAGTGCCGTCCGGTTCAGCGGACGCAGCCTGCGTCTCTCGTGCGCTTGGTGTGCTCGGTGTGGTGCTCATGAGTGCCTTCGTGGACCGGGAGCGACCGGGCGGTTGCGCGGCCGGGGCCACTGAAGCCCAGGACGCCCGGGCCGCTCCCGTTCTCGCGAATCTTCACGCCGGTACAGGAAGACATGACCGGTGGCAGCGCCAGCCTGTACTGCAGCCGGCACCTGAGCACGCCAGTGCCTGATAGCGGTGCGGAGTAAAGGCAGGCGCGCTCTTCGGTACGGCTCACCGGTGAAACACCTCACGAGCCCAGGCCCGGAGTGTCGCCTGGAACGGTGAGGGGCGGATCCCGCGCCACAGCCCCCAGCACGTACGGCCGATACGACGCTTCACACTCGCTCGAGCCCGCGCGGACCAGCGGATCCCCAGCAGAGTCTCGATGCGGACGCCTGCCTCCTCGGCGATGCACGCCAGGTCGGTGGAAGAGAGGACGCGAGAGCCGGCACAGGTGGCTGGCAGCTTCTCGTAGGTCAAGGGGCGGCCCTGCGCGGCCCTTTCATGGGCCAGTTCGCGGTACGGCCTGCGGTCGTCAGTTTCGTGTTCATACGGGCCAGAGGAGCAGCAAGAGCTCCCCGCCAGCGCTCATCGGCGAGTTCACAGCCGAGCAGGTACTTCTGCGCGACGGCTGACTTCAGCGTGCGGGTGCCGGGGTGCCGTACGGGCTGTGGACAGCGCAAGACCATAGGAGCAGGGCCACGAGCGAGAGGCCGACGGGCCCGACCCGCCTTCCCTCTGTCACAGAACTGCGAAACTCAAACAGATGGCCCCGACACCGCACTTCACCCGGGGACCGCCCCTGCCCGGATGTGCGAACACGTGCTCAAGACCTAGACCGCGCAGGGCGAACCGGACACCCCACCAGGGGCGAATCCGTACACCTGCTGGTCACCGGCCCGACGGCGGGGTGATGATGGCCGCCGCAACGCCGTACGAAAAGAGGTCTACCGATGGCTCTGCCCGCACTGACTGCCGAGGCCCGCGCCGAAGCGCTGAAGAAGGCCGCCGCCGTCCGCAAGGAGCGCGGCGATATCCTCGCCCAGCTCAAGGGCGGCAAGGTCGCCTTGGAGGACGTGCTCGCCCGTGAGGACGCGGTGGTCGGCAAGGTGTTCGTCCGCCGGCTGCTGGAGTCGCTGCCCGGCATCGGCAAGGTCCGTGCCACCCAGCTCCTGGACGACCTCGACATCTCCGAGAGCCGCCGTGTCCAGGGCCTCGGGCCCCGGCAGAAGGAACGCCTGCTCGAACTCTTCGCGCCAGCGGCCTGACCAGCGGCGCCCTGTGGGCTCGGACCCGGATCCGACAGGGTGGGGGCGATCCGCCGCGACGATCAACGGGAGGGAACGACGATGGCGCACGAATACCGCACCTACCACGGCACCCAGGGAGCCGGATTCGACGAGGACGAGTGGCAGCCCGCCCGGCTCCTGGTCGAGAAGCCTGAACCCGCCCCACCGAGCGCCAGAACGTCACCGTGCTGCGCGAGCTGAAGGCGAAGGACGAGGACGAGGACGAGCTCGGCGGGTACGGGTGGGGCTGCAACGGGGACGGCACCAGCCGGGCCGCGGCCGTCGCGGACGCCCTCGACCTCGGCACGCCGGAGAAGGCCGGCCTGTCCACGAGCGAGTGGCCGCAGGACGACACCCTCGTGGCTCTGCGCGAGGACTTCTGCGGCGACTTCCTCGGCCAGTTCGCCGGCGAGTGGCGCCTGGGCCGCGCCGCCGTCCTGCGCTTGGCCCACGGCTGGTACCTCCAGCGCGGCATCGCGGAACTGCCCGAAGCCCTCCGCGAGCTGCCGCCGCTCGTCGACCTCGACTGAGGCGAGACACACCGCGGGCCCCGATGATCAGCACCTTCGCCGGGGCCCGCGCCGTGTGCGCTCGACGCGCTACGTCACCAGGCCGTGCTCGGAGACGGCCGCCAGGAACTCCTTCGTCTGCACCACCGGCGTCCCGCGCAACGGCGGGCTCGACGCCGGCGCCGATCCGTCCAAGGCCGAGTACCTCGCGGACACACGGTCGACAGCGGCCCGCATCTGCCGCTGCCGGTGTTCCTCCACGACCTTCGCGTACGGCTCCGGAATCTCGCGTTTGTCGTGGATGCCGATGAGCGTCGTCGTGTCCTCCCGGCCCCCGCCGAACCCGTACGTGGCGAACGTCCAGCCGAGCTCGCGCGCCGCCTTGCGCAGCGCGGCCCGGATCAGGTCAAGGCCGCCCAACTGAGCGGCCGTCTCGCTCGGCACGTGCACCTGGAACGTCCCGCCGTACCCGCCGGCGCCTTCGGGCCCGCTGCGTTCCAGAAGCGGCACCAATACCTTCGCCAGCGCCACACACTGCTCGTCCTTCGCGTACGACACCATGACGGCAAACCTACCGGGCAACGAACGGCCCGGTTGTCCAAGATCAACGGCTTAGCGCTAGCCGCTGCACCGATGTTCCAACCGCCGCTACCCGGCGGCTGCGGCGCAATCCGCCGCAACGTCTGAACTTCCGCTGCCGAGCTGTTCCGTGATGGCCTCTTCGTGGTCCGTGCCCTGAGCAACAGCCAGGGCGATCGGGCCTGTACCTGCGGCGTAGCGGCTGATGAAGATCTGGTATTGCAGAGTGTTCTCAACCATGTTGGCGTCCATGAATGCCTGTAGCAGCTTCTTGTCATCCTGATCGAGCGGTGTCTTGTCCTCCCGCCACTTGAGCGCCAGGGCCGCAAGCACGTCACCTGTGCAGGCCCGCGCTGGCGAGCCGACCGCAGCCGCCGACGGGCCCCCCGTCTTGGTCGCGCTGCTGGACTGGCCGCTGGAGCATCCAGCCAAGATCAGCATCGTACCCATCGTGAATACCAGTGTTCTTCGCACGTTCCCCCCTCAGTAGCCCCAGACGGAGCATCAGGCACATCATGCCGAACGGTGCGATCCACCTTCGACAACTCGGCGTCGAGGGCACTCTCGCCCTCGAACGCTGGCGGGTACTCGACGGCGGCCAGACCCTCGTGAAGGCGCTCGCGCCTCAGAGACCGGCGTGACCCGGAGCCGATGCGTCGCTGGCGATCACACAAGGTCACTCTCTGGTTGGACTCTTTGGAGAACTGGCGACAGCTGAATACGCGAGCCCACCAGTACCAAGGCCGTTTCCCGAACACGGCCCGCGCACTGGTGCGCCCGCTCCGCGTCACCGGAGCGCAGATCTACCGCCGTGTACGCGAACCCGGGGTGCCATCAGCCGCTCGCAACCGCCGCTCACGCGGCTCCCGTCAGGGCGGACATCGCCCGGTCCGCCCGCGCCCCGCGCTCCCGGTGCGGGCGGCTTCCGCCCGGGCGTTCTCCCGCTCGACGGCGTAGTGGACGTCCCAGTGCAAGGCGTGTTCGAAGTCCTGGACGCCCTTGTACGCGGCTACTGCGGTCTGCAGAGCGGCCCAAGCGGCGGGGGCGTGTTCGGCAAGCCTGACCGGCTCCCCGAAGCTGTTGTGCGGGTACCTCGCCCAGCTAGCCAGGTGCCTGCGCTCATTGCCGACCCCGAGGCCCTGAGAGTTCTTCCGTACGGCGGCCGCCGCCTGCCGCAGCCTCTCCGCGCCGCGTCCCTCAATCCGGTCGACCACGGCCAGGGCGAAGGCCACGGCGGCGTCATCGGCCCGGTCACCGGCGATCAGGGCGGCATATGTGTACCGCGCCGGGTAGTACACCGACCGGCTTGATCGCGTGGCCTTTCCCCAGGCGTCGTACTGCGCCACGAACGAAAGCGCCGCATCCCCCTGCCCGGCGTGCTGGACGCCGTCGTAGTCGGTGTAGCCGTCGAACCATTCACACCAGCGGCGCGTGGATTCCTCGAACATCGAGATCAGGCCGGCGTAGTCGCGCGCCGACGGCTCGCGGCCTGCGTCGGCCAGCCGCTTGCGCCACTGGGCCTCCTGGGCGACCAGCCGCTCCTGTGCCTCCTCGATGACCGGAGCGGCGAGCGCCTCCCGCTCCGCGCGCGCGGCAGCGTCCGTGATCGACTCCACGGCTTCCTTGACGTGCTGCCCGGCCAGCACGATCGCCCGTCGCCACGACGCGCACCCTCGCGCGCTGTCGCCGTTGGTCTCGGCCAGCCACGTCCGAGCCGCCTTCACGGCGTCGGTGGCCGACCGCTCCGCCGTCTTGGCTTCCCCGTAGGCAGCGGAGGCCAGCTCGACCGCCCGCGCGCCCGTGGGCGTGGAACCGTCGAGGGCGTCGAACGCGTCCCGAGCGTCGCTCAGGACGGCGCTCACCTTGGCTACGGCGCCGTCCATCTGTTCGACCCATTCCGTGGCGTCGCGCCCCCAAACCGTCCGGCCTGTGGCCTCCTGTTCACGCGAAACGACGCGTACAGCCTCGATGGACTCGCGCACGGCCTTGAACCCGCCGGTCGAGGCGGACGCCACGAACTTGCCCGTCGCCTCGTTCCACGCGCACACGTGCTCGGTCTCCTCCACCCCGGCGCGCACCATCACGAGCCCGGAGGCCACCAGGGCGCGCACCCACAGGCGGCCGGTCCAGCGGCGCTCCGCGCGCACGTCCCAGCCCAGCGCCTCGGCCTCCGTCACCAGGGTGGCTGCGTTCCTCGGCAGACCCGCCAGCGCAACTGCCGCTGCCCGGGCCCCGACGGCGGCGGCGCACTGGCCGCAAATGTCCCGGATACGCCCGCCCTTGCACGCCGGGCAGGACGTCTCCTTGTCCACGGTGTCGTTGCCGGGCTCGGTCAGGGGGGTCTGGGGTCCGCTGTGACTGGCGGGGGCGTGGGGCGGGGTACTCATCAGTGCCTTCCTCCGGAGGATGGGGGGAGCTGGCCAGCGGCTGCGCGGCCGGGACTACTGAAGCCGGAGACATCCACTGAAGTCGTGGCCGCGCGAATCCCGGCCTTGGCGACCTGCCGTGCGCAACGCCTGGTGGGGCGCTGCTGTCTACCTCCAGCTCCTCTTCTGGACAGGGAGGAGGAGAAGCGGAGAAGCGCGGTCGGCACCCGACCTGTCTGACGCAGGTGCGGCCCAGCGGACAGCGGGGTTGGTTTCAGCACAGCAGGCGGCGGACGGGCGCACGGCGGTGCCCGTCCGGAGGGCGAACGGCAGCACTGGCCCGCTGTCCAACGTTCTCTGACCCGGCCTTTGACCGGGCCAGAGAACGTGCGGCGGGCTACGTCATCGGCGCTGGGCGGCCTGAGCGATGGTCTGCGCTTGTGCCAGCAACGGCTGGCAGTCCGCGCCGCCGGTCGCGATCGTGATGGGCACCCCGGCGTCCCTGGTCAGGTCCCATCCGCTGAGGATGAGGCGGAGAGTGAGGCAGGGATCAGGGACGTGATCGTCGAAGTACATTCCTGTACGTGGAGGGCACACCTGGAGTCTCAGCTGCGGCAGCTTCTGCCCGGCCCGCTCCGCAGCACGGAGGGCGTCCCCAAGGAAGTTGAGGGATCTGGCCAGAGCTGCGACTTCGTAGGTGGGATCGGGCGAGACCCGCCAGGCGATGTCGAAGGCCTCCACAACACGTCCCTTCTTCACGACGTCGTACCGGCTGGGGCATTGGTCGTAGAGCCACACCCGCGCCCGCGAGGCGAGGGCGCCACGCACCCACTTGCTCATCGCGGTCCGCGCGTGGCCTTGATCGTCGTGGGTGCGCTGGCCCTGCATCCACCAGCGCAGAGCGCCGACGGCGCCGTCCTCAGCCAAGGCCTGCTCCAGCTGCTGGTGGAGGAGACGTTCGTGTACCAGCCGGGCTTCCTGCTCGTAGCGGGCTTCCAGTTCGCGGGTTTCGGTCACCCGCTGGCGGGCGGCCTCGAGTTCGTGTTCGAGCTGCTGGGCGTCGAGGCCCGCGAGGGCTTCTTCGGTCAGTGGGCCGGTGATCATGGTCGTCCTTCGGAGAGTGCCTGGGTGCGCTGAGCGGTGGGGGAGAACTGTCGTACAGGGGCGCTCGTGGGCTTGAGCGGCCGCGAGTTCGGGCGTTGGCGGGGAGGGGGCCTTGCGTCTACGGCCGGCTGCGGGCAGCGTTCGGGCCGAGCGCGGATGCTGACATCGCGGTGCCCGGCCAGCTCGAGTTCTCGGCCTGGTGGTGGAGCACGAGCGGAGACCCCGCAATCAGCGAGGTCGGTGCTTGTAAATGAGGTGCAGGTCCCAGGCACCGCGGTGTTCGTACACCGTCATGTGCTGGCAGGCCGGACACCGGAACGCGACGTAGCGGCCAAGGGGTTCGCCGCCGCGCCCGGAGGCGGTCAGCCCGGGCCCGGGGTCCTCGCATTTCGCGCACGCAGTCGAGTAGTGCGACATGACGAGCTGCGGCTGCCAGTCGCTCCACAGGAGTGGTCGGTCCCGGTGTTCGCGCGGCAGCGCAGGGGTCCGACGCCGGGCGGGCTCAATCGGCTCGGTGTCGGGCAGTTCCTGGGCGACGGCCTGCTGCGGAGCTGGGTCGCCCCGCCACACCCGCAGGCACGCCCGGCATGTCTTCGGCCGGTTCCAGGGGCCGTCGTACGCGCGGACCGCCGGGGCCTGTTCCGGATCGGTGCAGCACAGCAGGGGGATGGTGAACACCGGCAGCGGGGGAGGTGTGGTGCCGGGAGCAAGGAGGTGCAGAACGCCAGCGGGTGTGCGGACCATGACGGCCGCGAGCGACGAGGGGCCCGCGGCTGCGGGTGTGGCGGTTCCAGGCTGTGGGAGTGCGGCCGCTTCGGTGGGAGCGGCCGCACGGGGCTGTTCCACGAGGTGCTCCGGGGGTGACGGGTGGGGGGCCGGTCGCGCCCCGCGGGGCGAAGCGCTTCTAGTCAGCACACTCTGGGCAGCCGACCGGACAAGGACCTGCATGAGGTGGCGGATGCCATCGCGCGGTGGCAGGCGTATCAGGTTGGTCAACGGAGAACGCGCACGCTGGGCCCTCCTGCGGAAAGCCGTTCACCAGCCGTTCCCGGTGTGGCGTTCAAGGATGGCCGCCAGGTCGCGGTGCCATCGGTGGTACATGGCCATGCGGTGCTCATGTACGAGCCGGGTCACCTCTGACGCGTCCTGACCGAGGATGAACGGCGCCTTGGTGTTGAGCAGCTTCCGCAGGGCGGGTTCGGGGGAGCTGGGCACACTCAGAGGCTGGTCGGTGTGAGATAGAGCCGAGACGCCGATCCAGGAGCGTGCGCGGGCCCACAACTGGTGCAGAGCCTGCGCCCGTACGAAGGTCTCCAGCTGCAGGCCGGGAACGGGGGATTCGGATTCAGCGGTCTTGACCAGGAGAGCGATGGCGCCATGGTGGGCCTTGCGGGCCACTCGCGTCTCCTCCAGAACGGAGGCCACGATCAGATCGTTCGTTGTCGGCCGGGGCATCGTATGTCTCTTTTCTGTGAGGTCGTGCCTGGGAGCCGCTGGTCCAGGGCTTCCGGCCTGGATGCGCAGAGGGAAGGTGATCCGTGGCGAAGGCCGATCGGGCAGCCTGGAGGGGCCGGAAGGGAGCGCCTCGCTCGTGCGGCTCGTCGAGTCAGAGCTTGCTCACGGCTGTGACTGCTCGACGGCTTGCACCGACCACGTCAGCAGGTATGCCCGGAACACGATGCCCTCGTACCTGCTGCGGTCCTCTTCCGTGGCCCATCGGGCGCGCTGGATGGCCTCGGCCGCATCGGGAAACGCCGACAGCCGGTTGTGGCCCCCGTCGCGGTGCGCGTCGAAGTCGATCCTGCTCCATCTCCTGTTCCACGCGGGGGTGCTGGAGACGAAGGCGTAGTCCGTCCCGTGGGGTGCGGGGGTGCTGGCGGAAGCTAGGACGCAAGAGCGCGTGACCTGATACAGCGTCGGCCCAGCCCACGGACCGGGCCCAGCCGCTTCGGCTTCCTCACACCTGGTGAAGGCATGGGGCCCGAACATCTGGCTGATGTCGCTGTCGTCGGATTCCGCCAGGAGGAGCTTCCCCCACGCCATGGAAGGGCTGTCGGCCCAGACGAACCTGGTCCTGCATTCGCTCTGGCTCATGGGTGCGTCCTTACTCCGGCAGTGGGATGTACACGCCCCTCAAGAGCCGCCGCCCCGTCCGCCGACGGCGGTGGTGCTCCCGGGGCAGGGAGAACACCACCGCCATTGCCTTGTCGCCGAGCGTGTTCGCGCGAGGGAAGCGGGCGACTGAGCGCAGGTAAAGCTTCACGCCTCAGGAACGAGGGCGAAGTACTGGCTGCCCTGGCTGGTGATGATCTCGGTTACGGGCCGATGCTGCGGGATCCCGGATCCGGGATGCCTGTAAGGGCTGTGGAACTTCGTGCCACGGACGGTGAACGGGCGGCCGTCGAGAAGGATGATGTCGCCCGCCTTGAGGTCGGGGTCGGTGGGCTTCTTGGCGAGCCGCGCCAGTTCCTCCTCGGACTGGTGGGAGCGGACGTAGTCGACCAGACCGTTGATGGTCTCGTAGAGATCTTCCCCGCCGTCGACCGCATCGAATGCGGCTTCGAGCTTCTCGATCAACGTCGTGGGGTCCAGACGGGTCGTCCCGTTGCGGGGCATGGTGTTCGCTCCTTCATCCAGGGCAGAGGCGGTAGCCCTGCCGGGAGGCTTGAGTGAACGGGATCCCTCAGGCGACGGCGATATCTCGCGAATCCATGAGCGCAGGGCCCGGCCGCGCGCTCCGGGCCCGCCCGTCACTGACGGGCAGCGGGGCAGGCTCGCTCGGACAATTCGGCTCCGGAGTCCTCTTCCGGCACGCTGGCCCAGATGACCTCCTCGTGAGCATGCCCGGGCACGCAATCCGGGACCGGCTCGCCCGGCGCGAGGTCGAAATAGGGCTGGCCTTGCCCCGGGGAGCATGGGCTCACCAGGGCCTTCCGGCAGTGCGCGCAGAAAGGCAGCTCGACGTAGGCGCCGAGGTCGGTCCGGTCCACCGAGGCGGGCATGGCCGGGGCGCAGTCGTCGGGAGTACGAAGGGGATCGCTAGACGTGGGCACAGGAGGTCCTTTCGCTGAGAAGTGGTGTGGTGAGCCGGAGCGCATGCGCGGCGGGCTCAGCCGAGGGGCCGTCGCGAGGACTCCGGAAGCCGGGCCGGGCCGCGAAGTGCGCTCCCGGCCCACGTCACAGGAGCGGCTGAATGAACCCCTGCCGGTAGGAAGGGGCATCAGGGTAGGCACCGTCCCGGTCCGGGAGGAGCACTTGCCAGACCGTAGGTGCTCCTCCCGGACCGGTGATGCGGCTCGCATCGACGACCCGGCGGAATCGAACGGGGACCTGGTCCAGCAGGCTCAGCGCCATGTCTTCGGCCGGGGCGAGGCCGTCACGAATCAAGGCCTCGACGGTGCCGTTCAGAACCACCCCGGAGGTCCGCGAATCCTGTCCCGTTACGGCGAGTTCATGGTCACGCCCGGGATGGAGGCAGAGCCCGACCGTGTAGGCGAGGTGGTTCCTTTCGGGGTCAGGTCGGTGCACAACGGCGTAACCGGACCGCGAAATGATCTTTGAGATTGCAGCCTCTGGACTGTCTGGAACGTGCACAGGGGGTTCTCCTTCAAGGGGGTTGTGGTAGCGCACCACGGCGGCACGCTCAGGGGAGAGAGTGGCGTCATGGTGCGTCATGGGGGCGCACACCGCGACGACTCGCGAAAACGCGCAACCCCCAGGAAGACACCAGAGGAAGGGCGCAGAGCAGCGCACGCTGCCGGCCCCTCCCGCTGTCGCTGTAGCCCGCCGTGTCCGGTTTCCGGCCGATCCTCAGGACCGGCACCACGCCCGCCTCTGCCGCGAGGACACTGGGCCTGCCGAAGAGCTTCAGGGGGGCCGATGGGTTACACCGCTATGCATCCGGCCTGGGGTCGGATGGACGCGTCGCTGAACGACCTCGGGTGCGGCCGCACCTGGGCGGAGATCCACCGGGTCAAGGGACTGCAGCTGGAGTGTCCGGAGTGCGGCGGAAGGGTTTTCGCCCGGGTCTCCCGGCACGGGGTGCGCCACCTACCACCAAGTACGGCCACCGGACTGCGAGCTGGCCGACGAATCCCCAGAGCGTCACTATCTGAAATTGGCGCTAGCCCTGGCTGCCCGAGCTGCCGGGAGGCGGGCCGAGCTGGAGGTCAGCAGCGACGCAGGGGACTGGCGGCCGACGTCCTGGTCTTCGACGACCAGGGCCGGCTCTTCATGGCGCTGGAGGGCTGTTGCCGATGTCGCCCGCCGAGGCGCGCATGCGCACCGACCGATACGCGCGCGACGGGGTGGCGGTGCGCTGGGTCGGCCTGCAGGACCGCCCTTGGGCGCGTGCCGTGCACTCCCTCAGGGTCACCGCCCCCGCCGGGAAGAGCGAGGCCTGGACGGTACGGCACGGGCTGGCCCGCTACAGCTGGACGCCCCGCACACTGAAGGCGAAAGCCGAGTGGGAGCACATAACCTGCCCGCTCGGGGACGCCCTCGCATGGATTCTCCGAGGAGCGGTACGCGTCCACACGGCGGTGAACGGGACGGTGTGGTGGACGGCCCCCGCGTACGAGTCCCAGGCACTGAAACGCGCCCGGTTGGAGGCTGATGCAGAGGCGGCCGGACAGGAGGCCGACGCGGAGCGCCGCCGTGAGCGGAGCGCGGCCACCGACCGTCGCCGGCGGGCCGCCGAGCAGCGAGCGCAGGACCGCCAGGCCGATCTTGAGGAACGGCAGGCCGAGATGCAGCGGCTGGCAGGATTCCTCCACCGCAACGGCTTCGACCTGACGGCCTGGGACTCCTTCACCCGACTGGTCCGCTCCGCTTCCGGCAAGGCGATCGCGTACGGGGATCTGAGCCCCCGCTACGGCAACGGCCTGCTGGTCCATGCACGGACGCAGGGGAGCGCGCAGGGTTACACACTGGCGGCCGTGGTCTGTCCTGATCCGCTCGCGCTCACGCAGTGGCCGGAGAAGCTCGACGTCCTCGTTCCCGACCACGCCTGGCTCGCCCGGATCCGGGCGAGCCGCGAGGGCGCCGTTGCGGGGCGCGGTCCTGGATCCCCGTACCGGGCGCATCACCTTCGCACGGATCCGGCCAGCGCCGGATCATGAACCGCCCCGCCCCGGGTGAGCCCGTCTCTCGCGCCAGCACGGCCCGGTCCTTGACGCGTGAGGCGCGTTCACAGTGGCTGTGTCAGCGGCGGGCTTCCGCGGCGGCCTTGCGCTTGGCCTCTACCTCGGGCGGGAGGGGGAGGACCGGTACGGCGCGCGGGTTGGTGGGCCCCTCGTTGCGTACGCCGTCGGGCCCGGCGACGGTCGACCAGCGGCTGATCTCCCGGACCTCGTGCCCGGTGACTTCCCACAGCGAGTGACCCGCCCTCATGGAGTCGGCATCACCCATGGCAAACCAGTTGGTTCGCATCCAGCCGCCGTAGAGGGCCAGCGCTGTTGACATCCACTGCACGGCGGCAGGGTCGACGTCGCAGGCCCAGCCGTCGCGGTGCGGATGCGTCCGGTACTCGAAGTAGCCCAGGCCCTCACGCCGGGCAAAGGCGGGCAGCGGTCCGGAAGCCGGCAGGCTGTCGCCCCCGTTGCTCGCAAGGTACATTTCGCGCGCCGCGCACCCGGGATCGTCGCAGGGCACCTCGGTGTCGGACAGCCGCAGCCACAGAGCGACCTGTACATCGTTCCCGTTGGCGGTGGGCAGCGACCATACCTCCTCTCGGCATTGCGACGCCGCATGATCGCGCAGCCGCCACTGCTCGGGGAGATCATGCGCTAGCCCGTGGAGGTAGTGGCCGACCAGTCGCCACGCCTCGGCGGCGGAGGGGCTGATGGCGTGGGCGGTCTCGGCGGTCATGCCCGGATTCTAGAGCCGTTAAGGTTGCCGTCTCCGCGGTTTCCGCTCAGCACGTACGGTTCGGGCCCGCAGCGCTCGGGGACGCGGGCGGGAGCGGCAGCCGCCGTGACGCTCCCGCCAGGATGCTCCGCGAGCGCGCCACCGGTGCCCACCCCGACACCGGCGACGTTCGCCCTGCGGCACGTGGCGTCTCGGAACTCGAACAGGCACGCGCCGGTGAGCCGTGCGGGCCACGCGAGAACTCCTGCTCTGGCACCTAGTGTTGTCCGAGGCGGCCAGGAACAGTCACGCCGTCGGCCGCCGACGTCCCGACGCCGCGTAGCCCTTTCGGTCTACGTTCGTCCGTTCCGGTGCCGCCGCTTCGGGACAGGATTTAACCTCAGCCCATGCAGACGCTGCCCTTGCCGGTCCCACCCGTCGTGGCCGCGTGCCCGGCCCAGCAGGAGATTGAGCAGCATCTCCTGGCCGCCCTATGGGAAGCGGGACCTGACATCTGTATGGACCCTGGTCCAGCCGGTGTCCGTCTGGGGCCAGTCTGTCTTCACTTGGATCTCCGACCGGATCCCACCCTGTTCTCCTTTCTCATGGCCATGCTGGTCCCGTATCTGGAGGTTCCGCCCCACGGCACCCCTGAACCGTTGGGGGCGGCTGGGCTCCGGCTGGCCGCCGTGGAGAACGATCGCTTCGTCCTGCGCCGATGGGACGGGCACGGATGCCTGGTCCTGCACACCGACGAACTCGGTACCGAGATGTGGGACCAGTGGGTGGTCGTCAGACCACGTGAGGCCGAGGAGAGCGGGCGTGGCTTCGAGCCACTATGGGACCGCGATGACCTTTGCGAACAGGAAGCCGAGGTGCTCCAGCTACCCCGTGCCTCCGAGACCGCCCGGCGCAGCAAGGTCCTGCGGCAGTACCTGCTGCGGGAACTGCCAGTTAATCCGGGGCTTGCCCACCGAACTCAGTGGGGCGTTCTCCAGACCGGGCGGACAAACCCCACGGCTGCCTCTACTCGTCCGTCCGAGGTGCGTGAGCTCTCCCCGCGAGACTTGGTCGCCTTGGAGGGGCCGGTATGCCCTTCCTCCATGGGTGACGCCTTGGCCCACCAGCTGATCGCGCACATACATGCCGGGCGGATCCGGGCCGGTGACGTGCTGATCGACCATGTAGCTCTCGTTACACAACTCGGCGGGAGAGCGGCCGCAGCCCGTTGGGCACAACTGGTCATCGAACACGTCGCCCGGCGGTACGGGCTGCTGCGGTATCGCAGGAGACGGCTCGGGGACCCCGTCGGCCGCCGTACCCAGGACTACGTCTGGTCGGTGAGCGAACATGCCGCGCTCATGAGCGGTGTCGCCTCCGTCGAGCTAGCCTCGTATGAAACCGCGGGCGCTTGAATCCTCCATCCCGCGGTATGTGACAAACGGCGCTGGGGCACATGGGCGCAGTGAGCTCCTTGGCACACCGAGGAGGCGTAGGAAGCTACGCCGGGATCGGTGGGCCTTCCAGCTTCCGGGGGCCGTGGGCGAGCCCGCGCGGCCGCCGCTCGTCCCGCTCGAGGGCTCGGCCGGGGCGCGGCAGGTCGAGCCCTGCCCACCACTGGCGCCCGCTCAGCGTGGTCTCGACACCCACGTCGCGGGGGCCGAGCGCGGCGAGGGCACGCATGTACTCGGCGTCCCGGAGGACCTGGTCGTCGTCGCCCGGCGGCATGTCCTGCCGGTGGCTGAGCGCCAGGAACATCACCTGGTTGCGGTCCTCGTCGTCGGCCAGGTGCAGCGAGACCCGCCGGCCGCCGTCCTGGTCCGCCGAGCGGAGCAGCAGTTCGACAACCTTCTGCGGCTGGTCGTCCTTCGGCCGGTAGCCCCACTGGTGCAAGGCCTTGGCGACCTCCTGGCCGATGCGGACGGCAGCGCCCCGGCTGGGTGTGACGGCCCAGTTCCGCACGTTGCGGCCGCGGATTCTGGCCGGGTTCGGCGTCAAGGTGCTCTGCTCCGGCCGGGGTACCTCAACCGGCTTCTTGGGAGGCGGCGGAGTCTTCGGCGGGTAATCGGGACGGTGTGGCGACACAGCAGCCTCCCGGCGGGAACGGAGGACCCCATCGTAGGGCGCGGGCACAAGGACGCGGGCGGCTTCGGGCCAACTCCGGCCGTGCCGCTCCGGCATCGTCCCGGGGCCCTGCGGGTAGTCTCGCTGGTGCACAGCAAAAGTCGGGCCCCCTCAACACATCTGAAGGGGCCCGACTGCCGTTTCGGCGCTGCCTCGGCTAGCTGGCGGCGTGCCTCACGAACGTGGACCATACGGCAGGGGAAACGCCGAACGGGGTGACCGTGAGGTCCTTGGAGTCACGGACGAAGACCGAGGTCGGCTGGATGGCGATTTCGACACAGCAGTTGCCGCTGCCCTCCGAATATGAGGACTTAATCCACGTTTTTCCGGGTGCAACAGCGAGCAAGGGCATCACAGATGTTGTCACGGACTTCCCTTCTGTCGGTCTTCCTCACGGGTTCAGGCGCGTGTAGCGGTCTGGAACTCTTCGTCGCGGAGACTCGTGACGAAGGTGCTCCATGAATCACACAGGAAGACGAGCGCGGGTCCCCGCTTGTCCTTGCTGTCGCGGACGCCGACCGTGGAGACCAGAGCTGCGGTCTCGACGCAGGCGTTCCCCTCCGCCCCGCTGTACGACGACTTCGTCCATGCGCTCTCAGGCGCGAAGGCGAGTGCGGGTGTGCCGGTGGTGGTCACGATGTTTACTTCTTTCGTTCCAGGTCCTTTTGGACTTCGTCTATGAAATTCGGCGTCTCGTTAGGATCGAGCGCCGCCGCCCGCAGGGCATCGAACCTGCGGCCGTATTTTCCGACCTCGGGCTTCTTCTCCGAGATGCTGGCCTGCCCGCTGGGCTGGTCGGCTTGGACGATCTTCCCGAGCGGTTCACCCATGTCGAGCAGGATGAAGTTCCCGCTGGCTCGGTAGCCGGTGGCCTTGCTCGGCAGTATCTGGACGGTGATGTGGTCCAGCGCAGCGAGTCGCTTGATCTCCTCGTACTGTCCGGCCATCACCTCCCTGCTGCCGATGGTGCTGCGCAGCGTGTCCTCGCCCATGACGATCCAGAGTCCACGAGGCTGGGTGCTGGTGATCAGCTTCTTGCGGTCCATACGCAGCTCAACGTTGGCGTCGATGAACTCGGTGGTCGTCTCATCGACCGCCTTCGCGGACATGAGAAGCGCACGGGCGTACTCCTTTGTCTGAAGCAGGCCGAAGACGAGCGTGGGCTGCCATGCGGCGATGCTGAGCGCATCGCTCTCCATCCCCACGTACTCGCGCATGCCCTTGGTCAGGTGCGGCGTGTACGGCGTCCACCACGCTTCACTCAAGGACTCACGGTGGATCAGGAGCAGGCTGTCGACGACCTCGGGGTCGTCTTCACCGTAGTGCGCCAGGAGCGCCCGCAGGTCCTTCGGGTTGGTCAGACCCGTACGACCTCTTTCCACGCGCCACAGCTTCTCAGGGGAGAACCCCAGCTCGGTCGCGACGTCCTCGCGGCGCAGCTTGAGGTCTTCCCGCATCTTCTCCAGCACCTTGCCCAGGTGCACCCGTCGGCTGGTCGGTCCCTTCGGTGCGGCCACTGATCCGATCCCCTTCCGTTGTGCCGAGGCCCGCTCCAGTCGAGTCGGGTCCAACCGTCCCTGAGTCCAGTCGAACCGTCCGAGAGTCCGGTTCAATCATCCCCAAGTTCCGCTCTGCAATGCGTGAGTCAGGTCTGTGGCACCCAGAGTCCCCCTTGCACAGCCAAGAGTCCAGTCAGTTGGATATGCCATTCTGCGTGAAAATTGCACGGCGGGTTGCAGCTCAACTCTCCCATGCAACACAGTATTTGTGCCGAGAGGCGAAGGGACCCAGACAGGGGGCATCAATACCTGCCGCTCGTCCCTGCGTTGCCGCATCCCCTGAGTTGGAGGACTGGGTAATGACACTCACCGTGGTCGACCGAGGAGGGCCGCAGGGCCCCGGCGGTCGTGTGAGAAGGGCACCCAGCGTTCGCCGCTGCCAGGTCAGTATCGTCCGCTCGGCCCCGGCCGGTGAGCCGATGGGAGTCGATGACCTCCGCCGGCCGGGGCAGTTGCGGCGGCTGAACTGTGCGCTCCTGAAGCTCTGGGGTTTACGGTCGTGCATCGGTGACTCCGAGCTCGTCCTCACGGAGCTAGCCACGAACGCCTTCCAGCACGGCGGCGGGGACAACGTCACCGTCACCTGGTGCGCCGACGAAGCGCACCTGGTCATCCAGGTGAAGGACAGTTCCCACGAACGTCCCGTGCTCCGGGCCGTGGATGAGGTCTCGGAGCACGGGCGCGGGCTGTGCATCGTTGAGGCGCTGGCCGCCGAGTGGGGCATCAGCGAGGACGGCACCACCGTGCACTGCGCGCTCGCTCTCCCGGCGCGTGCGGCATGACCACCACCGCCCCGCTGCCCCCGGTGCCGCTCGTCGTGGAACACCAGATGACGATCCGCTCGTACCTGCCGGCCCCGGACGCCCGGAGCGCGAGCCTCCAGGCGGTGGCCTGCCTGCTCGCGTTCGACTGGACCGGCCCGTGCGGTTTTGCGGTGGCGACTGTCGACCAGTTGGTTCGCAACGCGAGCGAGTTCGGGCAGTGCGCGGGCGAGAACATCCGCCTCCGGATCGGACTCACTGAAGTCGATGACCTGCTGATCGACGTGGCCGACCACAATCCGGAGTTCCCCGACTTCGAGAAGGCCGTGGCTGGCGGCGTCGGGCAGGGGTTCCGCCGCGTCGCCGAGTGCGGAGCCACCATGTCCTGGCACCCCCACGAGAACGGGAAGACCGTTCGCGCGGTGCTTCCCGGCACCCGCTCATGACCGTCGTGGAGGCCGCCCTGCCGGCAGCACACCCCCTCTCCGTCCGCGTCCCCGAGAAGCACGTCCCGCTCCGCACCCCGGAGTTCTACGAGGAAGTCGTGGCACGGCTGCGGCTCTGGAAGCCGCTGCCCGTCGGAATGATCCTCGAAACGCTGCACCAGGTGCTGGAGTCCCCGGCCCCGCCTCCCGATCGGGAGTTGGTTCACGTCCACTGGAAGCTCCGCTCCTGGCACCAGCGGCTGAGCACCATCGCCACTGCGGACCGGCGCTTCCCTCCCCCCGCCGACATCCTCCGGCTGATCCACGCGGGGAGAGCGATCGGTGACGAGCCGATCGGTGACGGCACCCAGTCCCTCGGCCAGGTACGCCGCCTGGCCTCGACGCTCTCGGACCTCCTCGACGAGATAGCGAGGACCCAGGGTCTCCGCGTCGAGGACGAAGACGACGAGGGCCAGACCTGAACGTGCGCAGAGCGCCGTTCCCCATGAACTCCTCTCCGGTGCCGGGTGCCTTCGATCCCCCGCGGCGGGCCCGGTGCCGGAGAGGGCTCCACCTTTCCTACTTCGCTCCGAGAGGACGATGAGCACGATGTGCAAGCACACCCCGCCGTGTCCCACGGGTGACGCGCCCGACCGTCAGGCCGCCCGTGTCTCCGCCTCCCACCCCGAACAAGGATGGGAACTGCTGTGCAACGGCGTTCTGCTGTTCGAGGACACCGGCCAGCTCCTGCCGGACGGCAGCATCCTCGCACCGTGCCGCCGACAGTTCGCGGGCGCGGAGCTGCAGAAGTCGGCATGAGCACCTAGCCAGGCCCGTCCTCAACCTCACCCGTCTGAACCGATGAAGACGGCCGCCACCCATCGCAAAGGGACAGACGCACGTGCCTGACGGATTTGACTGGCCGAAGTACCGCAAGACGGTCAGCCCCGAGGTGCAACTGCTCATCGACGCCGAGCTGCGGAAGCGGTACGACGGCGGCGCCACGATTCGCGGCCTCATGGAGGAATCGGGGCGGTCGTACGGCTACATCCACCGACGCCTCGACGCCACCGGCGTCACGTTCCGCCCGCGGGGCGGCGCCATGCGCCCCTCGCGCCGATCGGCGGACAGCGGTCCACAGGCGCCGCGCTGATGGCAGCGGCCCCCGTCCCCATAGCTGCCTCGCCCCGAAGGAGTCCCGTGACCGCTGTGCTCGACCTCGACCGTCCGCCCGCGCCCGCGGCCCGCCCTCCGGAAGAGAGCGCCGTGATACCCCCACCGCAGCGCCCGACATGCAACGCGAACTGATGGCGCGCGCGGCGACGGCCCGCTCCAACTGGGCCCGCCTCCTCGCGGCGGACCCGCCCGCCGAGTTCCGGCGGCACGACAGCGACCCGCCTCGGGGAAGACGGAGGACCGGTACCCGGACGTCGTCGAACTGGCTCAGGGGGTGGACGGTGGCGGCCGGGCGAGCGCTCGTGCGGAGGTCGCATCCCGACTTGCCGCGCTGCCGCACCGGGCCGTCCGGCTGAGCCACGACGTCCCGGCGAGCGCCGCCGTGCTGGGCAAGGTCGCCGCGACGATCTGATTCGGCCCCGGCGGGCCGCCGGCGCGGAGCCGAGCGGGGGACCGGAGAACACCGGCGTGCTCGATCCGGAGCCACCACAAAATCGGCGGGGCAGTGCAACCAGTGCATTCCGGCGCACTGTTGACCGTGGCTGCGGCCTCGGTACGGTGCGCCGGTCCCATCAACAGGAGGACCCCATGACCCGGCACCTGCGCAAGGTCGGCACCAACTCCGGCAACGACGGATGCCCGACTCTCTACGAAGTGGAAGGGGACCGGTACGTGGTCCAGGGCGACCGCGTCACCGACCCCGGTGAGCTTGCCCAGCTCGCCAACTTCACCGAGGAGGAAGGGGCAGTCGTTGTGCCCCGGGAACTGCTCGCGAACTTCGGCCCGAAGGAGCCGATCCGCGTTCCGCAGATGATCGGCTTCGAGGGCTTCGGCGCCATGTTCGCCAAGGTCAAGCACTCCGCCTGGAGGCTGGAGTCCCGCCTTCGGTACGCGTCCGACGAGGACACCGACACCTACCGGCAGTTCGCGGCCGGCGAGCCCGTGACGTGGGACCTTAACGACCCGTGGTGCACCAACCGGCGCGAGCAGACCGCACGGGGCGTGCGGTTCGAGCGGGTGCGGATCCTGGACGAGCCGCCGACGCCGGGGCAGCTGTACCTCCTGGACAACGCCCGCCGGAACACGGCGGTCGGCGAGGACATCCGCATCCTGCCCCGCTCGCGGGCCGAGGCGCTGCGTCTTCCGGGCGAGGACTTCTGGATCTTCGACAGTCGGGTCGTAGCGTTGCTGCTCCACGACGGCGAGGACACCCTCCTTGGAGTCGAGCTGATCACGAACCCGGTCGAGGTGCTGCGGTACGCGCAGGTCCGCGAGGCGGCCTGGCACCATGCCGTCCCGCACGACCAGGCGCAGCGGTAGCGTCGGTATGTGAGTACGGACTATCAGAAGGCCCGGGAATCCCTCGGCACGCGGATGCGTGAGCTGCGTGCCGGGCTCACGGGTCGGGAGTTGGCCGTCCGGCTGGGGTGGACGCAGTCCAAGGTGTCCAAGCTCGAGACCGGGCGGCAGACCGCGACCGCCGAGGACCTGAAGGCGTGGGCCGAGGCGACCGGGCACCCGGCGGTCGCCGGTGAACTCCTGTCGCGGCTGGAGGGGCTGGAGTCCCACACGCGGTCGTGGCGTCGGCAGCTTCGGGCCGGGCACCGTCCGGTCCAGGACGCCCTGCTGGTGGAGTACGAGCGCTCGACGGTACTCCGGGCCTGGCAGTCATCCATGGTGGTCGGGCTGTTCCAGACCCCCGACTATGCCCGCTCCGTGTTCACCCGGTTCGCCGACCTGCATCAGTCTCCTCGGGACATAGACGATGCGGTGCGTGCGCGGATGCGTAGGCAGGAGCTGCTGTACCAGCCCGGCAGGGTGTTCCATATCATCATGTGGGAGGCCGCTCTGCACGCCGGGGTGTGCCCGCCCGCCGTGCTCGCTGCACAGCTCGACCGCCTCGTCGGCATCCTCGGCCTGGACACCGTGCGCCTCGGGATCGTCCCGTACAGCGCCCAGGTCGCCGTCCCGCCCGGCAACAGCTTCTGGCTCTACGACGACCGCCTGACGATCGTGGAGGACTGGCACGCGGAGCTGTGGCTCGACGACCCGGACAGCGTGAACGTGTACCAGCGGGTGTGGGACGCGCTCAACTCGGCGGCCGTGTACGGGTCGACGGCGCACCGGCTGATCAGCAGGGCGCGGGCACAGGTAGACCGCCCGTGAGCATCACCACGAATCACTGACCAGGCCCGGCGAATAATCGCGAATCAGACTCGCCGCTGATTCTCGGTGCTCCCTACATTCTGATCATGGCCCAACGAACTCAGCACGCGGGCACGAGTTGGCTCGCCAACTGCGGCCCGGACCCCGCGTCTGTGCGCCGCCGGTGGGCGGGTGCCCAGCTCGCTCCGATACCCGTAGGCCGGTCCTGGCTGGTCGCGGAGACGACCCTGACCCGGACGATGGACGCGATGCAGCGGGTCGGCTCTGACCGCCTGGGCCCCGTCCTGGTCCACCCGGAGGCCGACCTCGCGTGGTGGCTGGTCCCGCTCGACGCGGACCAGGAGCTCGCCGACATCCGAGTCCTGACTGTCCGTACCGAGCCGTGGACGCTGCTGTGCCCGCCGGCTCACGAATACCTGAACGGCCGCGGCTGGCTGGAGAACCCGGACGGTTCGGGCCGGTTGACCGACCCGACTGCGCTGGGCGCCGCGTTCGGTCCGGGCGGGCCGCTGCGCCTGCCGGTCTCCGCGTTCGTGTGAGAAGCCCGGCGGCCGAACTCCGCTTAACGGAAGGATAGTTGTGATCGTGACCACTGGAGCCGAGCGGCTCCTCGCCACGGAGCACTGGCTCCTCGCGGCAGCCGAGGACCGCCACCAGGCGGTGACGGCGTGGGCGGGCGGCGGCCTCGCGCTACTGCGGTGCGGGGGGACCTTCGCCGCCGCTCGTATCCCGGCCGCCCGCGTCCAGGCCGCCGCGATCAGCGCCGAGCCGCAGGAGATCGACCGGTACCTCGCGAAGCGGCTGGAGGGCGGGCCGGTGATCTGCGACCGGGCCGCCAGTTGGTATTACGTCCTTGTCCCGGCGAGCACCGCCCGCCGGTGGACTGTCTCCGGCAGCACCTGCCTGGGGATCGGAGCGTCCCTTGGTGTGCCCCGGCCGGGGACGACTGCGGCCTCCGACGCCCGGGTCTACTGGTCGGTGCCGATGGACTCGCCCGGGATGCTGTGCCACCCCGCTGCCGTGACCGGGACGGTCACCGCCGGTATCCAGGGGGCGAGCCGGTAATGGCGAAGGACAAGCCGGCCCCCAAGGGCCAGCAGGACAGCAGCGGTCAGGCACCCCCGGCACCGAAGACCGAGCCGAAACCTGCCCCGAAGCCGGCGGGCCGCGGCTACATCTACTGAGGGGAAAGACCGATGGCGATCACGACGCTGCGGCTCAGGCAGGCCCGGCCCGACGTGTCCTACAGGGCTCTGCTCGGTCACACGCTCAGCTGCCCCGACTGCAAGTCGGACGTCGAATGCCCGGCCCGCCGGAGGCTCCAGAGAGCATGGAGGCGGACCCGGTGAGATGCGTGGACTGCGACCGGGCGATCGTCGGACCGGCTCGGCTGAACTGCTGATGACCGGGGACTCGATGTCCGGGGCGAGGGCGGACATGCACGCACACCCGGCGGGATCGCCGGAATGCAAGCCAAAGGGGCACGCCAAGCTGGCCCTACGCCGGGAGCTCGCGCCCAGCCAGCGGTGCCCGGCGCCCCGATAGCCAGCCTCTCCGCGAGCGACGTCCGTATCTGTGAGGCCTGCTGGAAGGTTCCTGTCGCCGCCGCCCGGCGTATCCCCGATGGCCGTGACCTGCTGTGCGCGGCGTGCGCGGACGGCAACTACCCGCGCCGCGTCGACCTGTTCCCGCCGTTCGGCCTGTACGGCCTGCCCCGGCGGCGTCCGGCGCCCCTGCATTCTCAAGAGAAGGAAGCACCCCGTTGACCGAGGAATCCCCAAAGGGCCCGGAGTCCGTTCAGATCGTGTCGATCGACATTGGGTTCGGCGGCGTCCGGGCCCGAGCCGACGGCCGCACCGGGTTGGCCGCCTGGCGGACCATCTGCCGGGAGCATCCCGGAATCGCGAAGGCTGCGGCCCTGTACCTCGCGGCCTTCGCCATTCTGGTCGTGCTCGTCGTCACCGCAGTCGGCGGATTGATGTGAGAGCTGACCTGTGCCCGCTGGCCGCCCTGCTCCCGCCGGACGCGGCCGACGAGGAGGAGACGGCCTACTACCGGCAGCGGCTGGACGACCCGAGCCTGCTGGACCGGGCGTTCGCCGTACAGGTGGAGGGCTCCGTCTCCCTGGCCGTCCCCGTCGGGGGCTGCCGGAAGGGCGGGTACCTGTCGGTCTCCGAGGTCGTGACGGGGCTGGCCGCGCGTTCGCTCCTGCGCGGCAGACCGGGGTTTCAAGACGTGCGGCTGAGCTGGTCCCCGTACCCCGACTGCTGCCACGTAGTCCGCTGGGGTGCGCCCGTCCCCTACGAGGACGACCCGATCGCGGAAGGCCGGTTCTACGGCTACAGCAAGGCGGCGCTCGCCTCCTTCGCGCAGACATACGGCCACCTGATCTGACCCTCGCCGTCCGGTTGGCGCTGCCGTCCCCTTCTACCGTGGAGGTCGCCCGTGACCGCACGCCCGATCATCACCGACAAGTCGGCGTCCTGCTCCGTCCGCGCGACGGCCGACGACCCTCACCGAAGTGCCCCGAATCAGAACGTGCGGCCGGGCCGGCTGATCGCGATCGAGGGGCCGGGCGGCGTCGGTAAGACCGCAGCTACCCGGCTCGTTGTGGAGCGGCTGCGCTCCGGTGGCCTGCCCGCTGTCGCCGCGCAGGGACCGTTTCGCACCCCTTCGGGGGATCTGGCGCGGCCGGGCGCGGGCAGCTATCGGGGTCTGACAACCGCGGACCGTTCTCGGCACGCCGAGACGATCCGGCCTGCGCTGGAGCGAGGGACTGTGATGGTGTGCGACGGGTACGTTGCCACCTCGCTCGCTCTCCAGTGCATGCGCGGGGTCGACCGGGACGTCGCGTGGGCGCTGATCCAGCGGCACATGGTCCGGCCCGACCTGGTCATCATGCTCGGTGCCCAGCCGGACGTCCTGGCGCAGCGGCCCGCGCCCCGGGGCGCACACAGCCGTCACGAGCGTGAGCACAGCAGTCGCATCGAGTGCGCCTACTTCGCGCAGGCCAGCAGATTCCTCCGGCACCAGGGCGTACGCGTCCTGGATGTAGACGCTTCCCACGTTGATACCTCCGAGGTTGCCCGTACAGCAGTGGTCGCCATTGCCCGACGTCTTCGAGCAGGCCACGGCACACCCTCCTTGGTCTGCGGCGAGGTCGAGCAGACCACTTGGGATCTGCGATGACCGAGCCCGTCTACGATCCGGCCGACCCGCAGAGCGGGCGTGCCCTGGTGAACTACCACCTTCTCCGGCTGGGTATCGGCGAGAGCTGGGTGCACGGTGTCTCGGAGCACGGTCAGCGCATCGCTCGGCACGTGCTGCCGCAGGACGTGGGGGTGTGCCGCGCCTACGTGCTCACCGAGGCCGCCTGGCCGGAAGGCGCGGAGCTGTGCGTCACGGTGACCTGGTCGCCGGACGCGGCGATGCGCCGGGACCACCACAAGCGCGCGCTTCCCGATGGGGCGCTGGAGCACTGGCGGGAGCGGATCGCCGCGACCGCCCGCGCCCTGGAGTCCCTGGGGTACGTCGTGGAGCCGAGCCGGTGGTCCTCGCCCCACCACCACCCTGGCGCGGAGCTCCTCGTCTACCGGATGCCCGACGGGGTGCCGCCGAGGGAGACTCCCGCCGACACGGCGTGGGCACTGTCGGGGCCGGTGCCACCGAACCAGCAGGAGACGTACTGGCGGTACTCCGACCGGTCTCCGGAAGACGTCGTCAATCCCGTGCTCCGCAAGGCGGGGTGGCGTCCATGGGTCGAGGACCCGCGGTCACGGTCGGGATGGGCCGGTGTACGCCCCATCACTCAGATGGTGTGGCCTCCGGCTGCCGACCGGTGCACCTGGGTGACCTGGCGGCCGGCCGACGACTTCGCTCGTTCACCGAAGTCCGGCCTGGTACCCGAGGGGGCCGTGGACCACTGGCGCGAGTGCCTCGACCGCCTGCGCAAGGCCGTAGCTGACGAAGGTCTTCTCATCCGCACACGTGCGCGCCCCTGGGGACCGGAGGACGAGACCGCCGAGTTCCTCGTCTATCGGCTCCCATCGGCCCGTTGACGGCAGGCCTCACAATCTCCCGCACCCCGGTCGGCCTAGGCCTCGCCCGTACCAGCGATCCGGAACAGATCCTCAATGCCCTGGCGCCGAACCCCGACGTCCACCTGGGTGTCGGGAAGCTCGTCGACATCGGGGTGCATCAGCTCATCCTCGATACGGAAGTCGCCTCACGCTCGCGCGCAGCGCCAGGGCCCTGGCCGGCTACTCGTTCGCGGTGCGTGGTTGCAGGAGGATCCCGTGGGCCGCTGCGGTGTCTCCCGGCCGCAGCGTCCACGGCACGGACTCGATCTCGGCGAGCCACCTGTCGGCCAGGAGCTGCTGGATGATGAACTCGCGTAGCTTCGGCGGCCAGCCCAAACTGGAGCCCAGTTGGCCGTACGAGGGGCCGTGTCCGTGCCTGGTCCGGAACACGGCGGTGGCCTGCGCGGCCTGTCGGCCGTGGCCGGGGTTGAGCTCCTTCCAGGCGTCGTACGCCTCGCGGACGGCCCGGGGTGTCTTGCCGGTGTAGCGGGTGGCCGTGAACGCGGCCGCGACCTGGAGCCGGGGGAGACGGCACACGGCGCAGTGCTCGACCGCCTCCGCGTTCTGCCGCACTGTCTGGCGGGCCTGCTGCTTCCACTGCGCCCATTCCGCCTTGGTCGTCCGGGCGGGCCAAGGAACCCTCCACGGACCCTTGCGCGGTGGGGCATCATTCGGGTCCGCCCGGTGAGGCAGTCGCCCGGTCAGGTGCCGTGTGGAGGAGCCGATGCGGTACCGGTCTCCGACAAGGACGGTGAGGAAGCCGCTGGTCATCAGCTCGGGCATCCGCTCACGGCAGGTTCGCGGCAGGTCGCTGGGCAGAGTGCCGTTCAAGTGGGCGGAGGCGTGGCCGGTCAGGAACAGCGCGGCGAGCCGGGTGGCCGACGCTCCTGTTGCGATCAGCGGGACGGCCAACGCTCGCGTGGTCCAGCCTGACACCCGTGACCGGGCATCCTGACCGATGGCAAGAGGGTGGTCCTGCGGCCCGACCGCCAGGGCCGGCACCGTGACCGTGACCGGGGTGTCGGTCTCCTGGTCCAGGAGCAGATCGGGAACCTGCCAGCCCAGGCCGCGCAACTCACCGACGGCCCGGTCTGCTTCGTCCAGCCGAAGTTCCCGCAGATCGGCGGAAGTGGCTCTGCACGTGCCGCCCCGCGCGGCCCTGATCGCGATGACCACGGCGAGCAGCTGGGCGTCGGGGGAGGACAGGGGCAAGGAGGCCGCGTAGGACAGGAGACGACGGGCGGCATGCCCCTGCGGGATGGTCAGCAGGAAGGACGCTGCTTGCGGAGCGGCTGGCTTCGGCATGAGCAGTAGTGTCCCCCGACAACGCTGTGCCCCTGCCGCGCCAGGCCTGTCCGGCCGCTGACAACTCGCGCGGCAACAGCGCCTTCTCGGCCATTGCGGGTGCCGAATCGGGCAGCTCGGAGTATCGCCGGTGT
The DNA here is from genome assembly GCF_044333935.1 of Streptomyces sp. NPDC020884. Taxonomy (NCBI): domain Bacteria; kingdom Bacillati; phylum Actinomycetota; class Actinomycetes; order Kitasatosporales; family Streptomycetaceae; genus Streptomyces; species Streptomyces sp. NPDC020884. Next base: position 216,990 of record NZ_JBIRRY010000010.1, read on the forward strand.
GCCGCCGGTGGGTCCGTTCCATGATCTGCGGCAGCGGGACGCGACGGGCGGGCCTGGTGGCAGGGGGAAGGTACCCGGTGGCAGTGACCGAGCTGTTGGCCGCAGACGAGATCATGACCCGGTTGTCGGACAAGGCCCGCCAAGAGGTGGCGCTCACGGCGTGATCGTGCCTACGCGCCGGAGGCAAACAGGGTGATCGGCTGCGCAGCGAAGGGGGCGGCTGTCACGCTGTGTTGAGTAGAAGGGCGGGGCGTGTGCGGCGTGATAGACGGCAGATCCAGACAGCGGTACTCAGCAGGGCAGATTCCGAAGAGCCGCTCGTCCTGCCGCTGGAGGCCATCGAACTCAATGCCTTCCGCAACCTCCACGAACATGACTCCTTCTGGTGCGGTCTCCTCCTGGGAGGCTGCGGTGGACAGCTGACGACGAAGCTCTACACCGACCGGGTCTGCCACTTTGCACACCACCCCGGCCCTGATGGTCAGCCGCACATCTGCGGCCGCCGCGCCCGAGGCGTCTCCAGCGCCGACCACCTGTACGTGAAGTCCGCGGCTGCCGCCTGGCTCCGGAACAGAGGCGAGGAAGCCGACATCTCCTTCGCCCAGCCGAACGGGGCACCGGTCGGCTCGCTGGTGGACATCACCTCCCGTCACCGCCGGCTGCACGTGCACCTGGACCAAGCGGTGAAACCGGAATGGGACGACGACGGCATCGAGCCGGTGCTGGGGATGTCGGTACCAGTCGACCGTGACACCCTGATCCGCCGCTGGTACGTGCACCGGATCCGCCTGGACAGTGAAGGCACCGCCCGCCGGGTACAGATTGGCACCGAGGCGTTCGCACGGCCCACCGAATGGTTCGCGCTGGACACGTGCACGATGACCGAGCGCGGCCTGTCGACACCGGCGGTAGAGAAGATCATCCGCTCACGTACCAGCAAGCCCGCACCAGCCTGGACTCCCGGCAGGACAGACAAAGTCCCGGACATCGAGTTGCGGGAGCAGGATCTGGACGGCGAGTCGCAGGCGCAGGATCTGCTGCGCGATCTCGCCGTAGCCCGCAGGGGGGAGGCCATCGTCGTCGTGGCCCGGCTGTGTGACCAGATCGCCGGGGTCACCGGCGTCAAGGAGGAGACGCAGGCACAGCTGGCGGCCGCCGTCGCGGACACCAGGCACTGGCTGGAGCAGCAGGCTGAGGTCCGCCACAGCCTCCTCGCCGACCTGGACGCCGCTGTTGCCGCAGGCCACACCCCACGTGTTCGGACGCTGCTCACCCACGTCAACATGACCGCCATCCCCGACCGCACCGAGGAGGAGATCCGCGTGGTCGGCACGGCCGCCGACCACCTCGCCTCGGTCGCCTCAGCGGCGGCCGAACGCGTACATGCCCTCCTGGAGGACCTCCGCAGCCTCCCCCGGAACCTGGCCGCCGACCGTCTGCGCCCCCAGGTACAGCAGCTGATCCAGGCAGCGGCCGAAGCCGGCCGTCTTCTCGGGCCGCGCCAGGAGATCCAAATCGCTACGTGGAAGGCGCGCGCGGGCCTCGACAAGCCGGCCCCGGCCCGGACCGCCGCGCCCCGCGTCCCGGCCCAGACCGCCGCGCCCCGCGCGCCGGTTGAGCAGCCGCCTCGGCGCCCGCAGCTGCACAAGCAGGTCGCGCGGCGGCACTGGATGAAGACGAGCTGTCCACGGTGCCGGGTGGGCAGCGGCCAGGGGTGCGTCGTCGACAACGGGAGCCGTGATCGTCAGGTGCGGCACGTGCCTCATGACGAGCGGCTACAGCCGATCATTGACGAACGCAGGGAACGGCAGAGGAACCAGCCGAGGCCGCCTCCGCCGTGGCGGGTGTATGAGGTGACTTGTCCTGACTGTGGCCAGGGCGCTGACGCGCGGTGCAGGACGCCGGGCGGCCCGCACCGCTCACGCGTCGAACGGGCCAAGGAGTTCACCCGTCGTCGAGAGCCCCGGCCCGAGCCTGGCGTAGAAGCGTGACCCGACGAAGGCCGCCCGAGCCCGGGACCGGAGCGGCGCTCCCGTCCCGGGCCCTTTGGGGTGTCCGGTACGTGTCTGCGCCCGTCTGAGAGGGGGTCGGTGCCCGGGGAACGTCGACGTCGCCCAGGTGGGGGACGCGGACGTCCCTCCTCGCTTCCCGGGCCGCCGGAGTATCAAGCCGCTACCACGATGGTCAGACGGCCGCCGAAGCAGCCGTGACCGGTGCCGGGAGCCGGACGAGCTCTTCGCCGACGGCCACCAGGCGTTGGAGGAGCTCCGTGCCAGAACGGCCCTCCAGCGGCGGTTCCGGCCGAGTGACGTGTCCCCGGCGCGGGCCCGCACCGGCTCGCCGCCGACCACGCCGTACGGTCCAGCCGCCCCGGCGGCGGCCTCGCCCGGGCGGCTGGACCGTACGGCGTGAGGTCAGGTGGCCGTGCCGGCGGAGGCCGCCGGTTTTTGACCTCTGGTCCCGATCTATCCGCGGTTCGCGCTCAGCTGGGACATCTGTTCGGGGAACGCTCGCGTATTGGCGCGGACCTGCGCCTCCTCGATGAGTGCGGCGAGTGCGGCGGCCAGGTAGATGGCGGCGGCGGTGGAGAAGGCCCAGGCGTAGCCGGTGACCGTGTCGGTTTGTGGGCTCGTCCACCCGCTCCAGGCGCTTGGCCAGGTTCTTGAAGTGCGACCAGGTCGGCCCTTGGGCGGGCTTCTTCAACCGGTTGAACAGCGTCGTCCCGTCGCTGTCGCGCTCTTCCAGCAGACGCAGCAGCCCGGCTCGCTGACATGGGCTCATCCGGTCGTGGATGCGCTCACGGATCGAGGCGTTCACCTCGGTGCGGATCTTCGAGGCCATCTTGTCGAAGGTGGAGAACCCCGGCAGCTCCAGCCCGGCTTCCACGACCTTCTCCAGCGCGATGTTGATCAGATCCGCCGGCCGGTTCTTCGCCGCGGCCTCCTTGCGGATCGACCGCTCGACGATCCGCCGGGCCGCGCCCTGGTCGTACTTCACGCCGACCTTCGTGCGGACCAGGCCCCGGTGGTGCTTGGCGGTCCGTTCCGCCCGGTGCCGTCCGGTTCGAGCCGAGTACCACCGGTTCGTCGACCTGCCCAACACCTGAGCCCGAGAGGATGAAGGCCAGGGACGGTCGCGGCACGGTGGCTGCTACGCCGTGCCGCTCGCCCCCGGGTCGTCGACGGTGCCCGAGGGGCGAGCGGCAGCTTCCCGGGGCTGAGGTCGCTGGCTCATCAAATCTCCCGCCCCTCCTCCGCGCGTCGCCCGTCGGGCGCCGTGAGGTGTCGTCGTCGGCGGGGCTCTACCTGCGCAGGTCCGCGACGAGGCCGATGACCGGGTCGTCACCGCGGCGGAGTGCCACCGCATAGAGGGACAGCAGCCGGGCCAGGACGGTGCGCGTCTCACGGTCCTGCAGATCGGGGCGGTCACGGTCGTAGCGAAGCAGGTCCACCGTGTCCTGGGCTGCCTGCGGTCGACTCTGGTGAAAGGCGCGGCGGACGTCGCCGAGGTCGGGCTGATCGGCTAGCCACTCCATCGCCTGCTCCAGATAACGTGCTTCCCATCCCTCCGGCACCACAGGGAGAGGACGCAGGGCACTCTGCACCCCGGCCCCGGTAAGCGTGGCGAGCCATCCGCTCTGCAGGTATCCCCACCACTCGGCGGTGAGTCCGGGGGCCCCGATCGCGAGCGCCACGCCGTCGGGCAGATCGTCCGGGTAGCGCAGGGCACGGGCCGTCCGGTCGAGGAGCTGTCGCAGGTTCGTGGCCATGGCGCCCGGGCTGGACACCATGCGGCGCGCTACGGCGTCGGGGGCCACCGGACTCGGCGCCTGCGGGCGCGGGCAGGGCGCGATCCGCTGCCACCCGCGGAAGTTGATCCACCCGTCTCGCACGAGGTCGTTCCCGAGTGCCTCGGTGAACGCGGGCGGCTCGGGCGACGGCTCCGGTCGGCGGGTGTGCATGGCCAGGAAGTGCCCGGCCTGAACGGCCAGCCGGGCCATCTCCCACTGGGCCGGGCGCCGCAGGCGTGGCGGGGACTCGTCCGTATAACCCCACAGGGTCAGGGAGGGATAGAAGTGGGCGCTGACGGACGGGTTGATGACGGGCATCGGCGCGGTCGCTTCCGGTCGGTCGGTGGTGCGGCCCGGACGGGCCGCACGGGACGGCGGGGTGGTACAGCCCCGCGACCGCGGGGAGCAGGTGCTGCGAATGTACGACGTGCGGGGTGTCGCCGGGGCGGGTTCAGGTGAGGTCGCTGCGGTGCCCCTGGCCGGCCCGTCGGGCGGCGCGGATCTGGACCTCGGCCGTGGGGTAGCGGGCTTCCAGCCGCCTCTTGCCGCGTACGGCCGTGGACGTGATGCCCCAGAGCGACATCTGCTTGCGGACCGACCCGGGAGCGATTCCGAGGTACTCCGCCACCTCGTCCCTGGACATCGTCTCGTGCGGCGCCCCCGTCTCGTCGTCGGGGGCGATGGCCGCGAGAGCCCGCCGCGCGCGCTCGGCGGCTGCCGTCGCGGTGTCCAGGGCGGCCTTGGCGGCGGCCCTGGCGTCGAGGGCACGCTCGTACTCCGTGCGCCGCTCCTGCACGTCCTTTGCCCACGCGTCGAGGCGGGTCTCGACCGTCTCCCACAGGCGTGACCAGGAGGACGTCTCCTCGGTGGTGAGCTGCTCCGGCTCACCTTCGGCCACGGTCAGCCGGTAGGAGGCGAGCGGCTGCGGCATCTCCATGTTGACGCGGGAGAACCCGGTGATCTCCAGGGCGACGCCGCCCCGCTGCCAGACCGCCGGGGTGCCGGGCGGCGTCTTGGCCGCCTGCTCCACCTCGTCCTTGAACCGGTCGAGCTCGGTCACCTCCTCAAGGTCGGGCAGTGCGTGCTCCTCGACCAGGGCCCAGAACTCTTCCGCCGGCACATCGTCCACGCTCTGCGCGCCCCGCTGCCGGAGGGATTGCGCGATGACGTCGATGTCGTAGCCCTCGGCTTCGTCGGCGAGGGCGCGCTCGATGCTGTCCTTCAGATCGTTCATAGTCCTCTCCTCCGAGTGCGGGCGGGGTGCCCGATACGCACTTTGCCCCAAGTGGGGTGAGGTTGCAAAGACTTCGCCCCACATGGGGAGATGTTTGTGACGGATGCGGACCCCGCCGGTATCAGCGCAACTGCGGATTCCCCAGGCCCCTGCTCGACTCGGTGCGGTGGGCAAAGCGCGCGGTCGTTCAGGCTCGGTACGTCGGTTCGCGGCGCCCGGCGAGGGCCGCGGGTTTGATCACGTCGGTTCCGTACCTTCGCCGGGCGCGGTCCTGGACGGCTTCGATGAGCAGCGTCTTGTCGATGGTGTGGTCGAAGGTGAGCTGGCGGGTGGCGTGTTCGGCGGGGGAGAGGTTCTCGCCGCGCAGGGTGATGCTTCGTACGCGGGCGCGTTGGAGGCCGAGGGTTGCGTAGAGGTCGTACGCGCTGCGGGCGAGGAGCGTCGTGTGGTGGGTGGCTTCGGGCAGGGCGCGGGTGCGGGTGGTCGTGGCTCCGTCGGCGTACCGGATGGTGATGGTGAGGCCTGTGGCGACCTGGGCGTCGGTGCGCAGTCGGGTGCCGAGCTGTCCGGCCAGGTCCAGGAGGGCCCGGCGGTGTTGGGCGGGGTCGAGTTCGTCGCGGACGAAGCGGTGCTCGGCGCTGGTGGAGCGGGCGACGGGCTCGGTGACGACGGGCCGGTGGTCTTGTCCGTGGGCGCGGTCGTGGAGGGTGCGTCCGGTGCGCGCGCCGAGGAGTCGCTGGACGGTAGCGAGGGGGAGGTGGGCGAGGTCGCCGACGGTGTGAACGCCGTGCTGGACGAGGAGGCGGACGGTGGTGGGGCCGACGCCGGGCAGCTCCCGGACCGGGCGGGGCCGCAGGAACGCGCTCACCCCGGCGGGGTCCACGGTGAGGAGGCATCCGGGGGGTGTGAGGGCGCAGGCCATGGCGGCGACCATCCGGCTCGGCCCGGCAGCGGCGGCGGCCCGGACACTGTGGTGCGCGGCGGCGCGGAGCTGGATGAGGCGGGCGATCTCGGCGGCGTCGCGGTTCCAGAAGCGGAGGGCGCCGGTGACGTCGAGGACGGCGCTGTCGGGTTCGAGGAGCTGGACCTGCGGGGTGACCTGTTCCAGCAGCGGGCGCAGGTCCTCCAGGCGGATGGTGTCGGGGAGTTCGAACCGCAGGTGGACGATGTGCCGCAGCTGCTGGGCGGTTGTGGTGGTCATCCGGCGCTCCCGGGGGAGCGGTGGCCGAGGCGGCGGAGGTCGGCTGAGCGGGTGCCGGCGGGCTGGAGGTCAGCGTAGGGGTGGAGCCGGGCTCCGGCGGTGCCATCGGTCAGCGTCCGGCCGCCCGTGCCGCTCTGTGCTCGGCTGCTGGAGCCGGATTCGGCGGGGGTGGGGGCCCGGGTGGTGCCGAGGAGGTCGAGGGCGGCCTGGGGGCCGTGGTCGCGGCGTGCAATGGCGACCTGGTCGAGGTCCCATGCCTGTTCGCCGACGACGGTGCGGCGCGGCCCGCGCGCGGTGACCGTGCCCCGGACCAGGAGGAGCCCGGAGTGGAAGACGGTGTGCGCACACTGCTCGTGCGAGTCCTCGAAGAACGCGAGATCGACCAAGCCGGAGCCGTCCTCCAGCGTGACGAAGATGACCCGCTTCCCCGACGGGATCGGCGGGGTCTGGGTGGAGGCGCGGACGCCCGCGACCAGCACCTTCTGGCCCGGGTGCAGGGCGGCCAGGTGCGCGGCGTCGGTCGCGCCGAGTTCCCGCAGCAGCCGGTGATGGTGGTCCATGAGGTGGTGGGTGACGTCGATGGACAGCACTTCCAGCTCGGCGTCGAGGGTCTCGCGGCCGGTCATCTCCGGAAGCCCGCTCGGCGTGGTCGTGACCAGCTCGCCGCCGATCGGGAGCTGGCCTTCCCCGGCGCGGCGGCCGCGCTGGTGGCGGTGGAGCTCGGCCGCCTGGAGCAGGAGGTCGCGGCGGGTCAGGGTGCCGCGCAGCGTGTCCAGGGCGCCGATCCGGATGAGGCGTTGGACGGTGGGGAGCGCGGGGCGGGCCCGCTGCCACAGGTCCTGGAGCGATGAGTACGGGCGGGAGGCGGTCAGCCGGGCCGCTTCGTCCTCGCCGATGCCCTTCACTCCTGACATGGACAGCCGAACCCCCCACCCCTGCCCGGTCTCCACGACCCGGTACGCGGTGTCGGATTCGTTGACGTCGACCGGGAGGACCGGCACTCCGTGGCGGCGGGCATCGGCGACCAGGACGCGGGCGTCCCACATGCCGGGGTCGTGCTCCAGGACCCCCGCGTACAGGGCGGCGGGGTGGTGCGCCTTCAGCCACGCCGACTGCACCGCTGGCACGGCGAAAGCGACCGCGTGGGCGCGGCAGAAGCCGTATGCCCCGAACTCCTTGATCACCGACCAGACTTCGTCGATGACCTCGGGGGCGTAGCGGCCGGTCGCGGTCGCGGCCTGCCGGAACCACGCTTCGACGGCGGGGAGCCGGTCGGGGTCGGCGAGGGCGCGGCGGGCGACGTCGCCCGCCGCGCGGTCGCAGCCCGTCATCCGGGACAGGATCGCGATGATCTGCTCGTGCCAGATCACGACGCCGCCGGTGTCGTCGAGGATCGGTACGAGGTCGGGGTGGGGGTAGTGGGGGGCGCCGCCGTGTCGGGCGGCGATGAACCGGGCTGGCATGCCCCCGGCGACCGGCCCGGGGCGGAACAGGCTGATGTCGGCGATGACGTCCTGGAGGTGCCTCGGCTGGAGCCTGGAGAGCAGGTCGAGCTGCCCGGGCGACTCGATCTGGAAGCAGCCCAGCGTGTCGGCGGCGCGGATCAGCTCGAAGGTTTTCTGGTCGTTGAGGTCGACGTGGTCGGGGCTGTCGAGGTCGAGCTGCCGTCCGGTCGTCCGGCGGATCTCGGCGACGGCGTGTGCCATCGCGGACTGCATGCGCACGCCGAGGACGTCGAGCTTCAGCAGGCCGAGTCCTTCGAGTTCGACGTCTTCCTTGTCGGCCTGGACCATCGGGTAGCCGCCCGGCGTCGGCTGCACGGGCACCCGGTCCAGCAGGGTGGTGTTGGAGAGGATGACGCCGCAGGGGTGCATCGCGTATCCGCGGGGGAGGCCGTCGAGGCCCTCGGCCAGCTCCCACAACGGCCCGAACTCCCCGGCGCGGGCGGCGAGGTTCCGCAGCTCGGGCAGCTCGGTGAGCGCGGAGCGGATGTCGCGGGCCCGGATGTGGGGGAAGGCCTTCGCGATCTCGGCGATCTGCTGCGGCGGCATCCCGAGGGCGAGCCCGGTGTCGCGCAGGGCGTGACGGGCCCGGTAGGTCTCCGGCATCCCCGTCACCGCCACCCGGTCCCGGCCGAACCGGGCGATGATCTTGTCGTAGACCTCCAGGCGGCGGGCGGACTCCACGTCCAGGTCGATGTCGGGCAGGCTCGTGCGCCGCTCGGACAGGAACCGTTCGAACAGCAGCCGGTGCTCCAGCGGGTTGGCCGTCGCGACGAACAGCGCGTGGTTGACCATCGATCCGGCGCCGGAGCCGCGTGCCGCCACCCGGATACCCATCGACCGGACGTCCGCGACGACCTGCGCCACCGCGAGGAAGTACCCCTCGTACCCGAGGCGGCCGATCACGCCGAGCTCGTACTCCAGCTGGACCGCGGCGCGTTCGTCGTGGTCCAGGCCGCGGGCGTTCATCCCGGCCTCGCACCGCTGCCGCAGCAGCCGCATCGCGTCCCCCGGATCCCGCCCGGCGCCGACGGCCTCCGGCTCGGGGAAGTGCGGGCGGCCCATACCGAGATCCGCCCGCGGGTCGACGCGGCAGCCATCGGCGGTCGCCTCGGTCTCGGCGAGCAGCGCGGCTCCCCGCTCCGGCCCGGCACCGGCGGCCTCCGCGATCCGCCCCGCTACCTGGGCCATGGCCTCGGGGCCCTTGAGCCAGCGTTCTCCGCCGTCCAGGGCCCGGCGGTCGACCGGGCGCAGGAGACGTGCGGAGTCCAGGACGTCGGCGATCCGGTGCTGGGCGGGGTCGGCGTAGCGGACCGCGTTCGACACGACCACCGGTACTTTGTGCTGGTCGCCGAGCTGGAGCGTGCGGGCGGCCAGGCGCAGGGATCCGGGGCCGGTGCCCTGCCGGCCCAGCCACACCGCCTCCAGCCGCAACCCCGACCCCGCGACGGATTGCCACGGCTCCAGCAGCCGCCCGGCCAGATCCGGGCGCCCGGCGGACAGCGCCCGCACCGGCTCGGACACCGGCCCCAGCAGCACCACCAGGTCCTCGCCCGCAACGTGCTCCTGCAGCACCGGCCACCCCACCACCGGCACCCCGTTCACCGGCGCAATGTGCGCGGCCGACACGATCCGGCACAACCGCGCCCACCCCGCCCCGTTCCGTGCGAGCAGCGTGACCCGGTACTCCGCCTCCACCACGTGGGCCCCGCCCCGCACGGGGGTGCGCCGGCGGGGCGCCGGGCCGGGCGGTGTGTACGGGGCGACGGCGACCTCGACGCCGAAGATCGGCCGGACGCCGGCGGCCGCGGCCGCGTGCGCGAAGCGCACCGTCCCGGCGACGGTGTCCCGGTCGGTCAGCGCGAGGGTGCCGATGCCCCGCTCGGCGGCCCGGCGCACGAGGTCCGCGGGCAGGGATGCGCCGTACCGGGCCGAGTACCCGGACGAGACATGGAGGTGCACTCCGCTCACGAAGCACCACCCGTCTCACGAATCGAACAGTTCCAGCCATCCGGCCGGATACCACCAGGGTATTCGAACGAAGGTTCGAGTGCGATTCGGGAGAGCCACCCACCGCGGTGCAACCATCAGGATTCCGACAGCGGGGCTTGAGCCCCTCCCTTTCGGTCCCTGTCAAAAACAGCAGCTCAGAGGGCATGTCACCCCTCGAACGGGGACTGCGGTGACTCAGAGTTGGTGATGGCCAGCAGGGCCATGTCGTCGTCCCTCGCGCCGTTCGTGTGTCGGCGTACGTCCTCGGCGACCGATGTCAGCAGCGTTTCGGGTGAGCTGAACTTCCTCCCCTCCAGGTGTCGGGCAGGGGCGTAGAAATCACCGGCGGCGTCGCGGCTCTCGGACAGGCCGTCGGTGTAGAGCAGGAGCGTCGAGCCCGGCGGGAAAGACCACTGGTCTGGCCGGCAGGTGTGGGTGCTGAGGTGTCCGAGGCCCAGAGGCAGCGCGAACTCGCCGGGGTGGAGCTTGGTGATTCCTCCTGCCGCGTCGAGGAGGAAGGGTTCGGGATGCCCCCGGTTGAGGATGTGCAGGCTGTGCTGGCCGGGTGGGATCTCCGCGAGGACGCAGGTGGCGAAGGACTCGGAGATGTCCGGTGCCCTGCGCCGCTCTGCTCCGCGGATCAGGGCCTTCTCCAGGCGGTCGGCGAGTGTGGGCAGGCAGGGTTCGCTGTCGGCGGCTTCCCAGAAGGCGCCGAGGACGACGGCCACCGTCTCGATCGCGCCGAGTCCTTTTCCCCGTACGTCTCCGACGATCAGGCGGATGCCGTAGGGAGTCTGCAGAGCCGCGTAGAAGTCGCCTCCGACCAGGGTGTCTGTCCGGGAGGCCTCGTAGCGCGCTGCCAGACGCAGACCACCGATCCGGGCGGGCGGGGCCGGAAGGACTGCTCTCTGGGCCGCCTCGGCCACTCCTCGCGCGGTGGCGGCCTGGTTGCGGGCACGTTCCACGACCCCGTGGATCAGGACCGCGAGGACGGTCGCGAAGACGATGGTTGCCAGTTCGGTCGTGAGGTACTGGGCAGCGGCGTCCTCTGTCACCCTTCCGCCCACGACGTGGAGAAGCACGGCGGCCAGGATGCCGACAGCACCGAAGAATGCCGCTACCCACCGCGCGAAGAGAGGGGCCGCGACGAGGGGTGCAGCGGTGAAGAAGGGGGTGCCGGTGATCTCCCGCGGTGTGACCGCCTGCCAGACGATCCCGATGACCACAAGGAGCGGCGGAAGCGCGCGGGCCAGGGTCCGATTGCCGTCGGCGCTGCTGCCGCCCGCGTATCCGTCGGAGATGTCCCGCATCGATTCGTGACCACCCAATCCTCCGAGGACACCTTCTCCACTATCAGAATGACGGCGACGCGATGTGGAGGCGACCGGTGAACACAGGGCCGCACGGCGCGGGCGATCTCGTCCAGCTCGCTGGTCACGCGAGCAGATGACGCCAGGGCCGGGTGTCCGGTGTGCTGCGTACGTTGGCGTTCCGCTCGCAGGCCACCGAGGCCCAGGGGAGAGGAGCTATCGCCATGACCTGCACACAGAAAAATAAAAGCATGAAGCCGGAGGTTCACCCGGGCTGCTGGGTGGGCACCTTCCGCCCCTCCTGGGGGCCCGGACGTGACGATACGGAACGACACGTGACGACCCGTGACGATTCGTCACGACCGGGTGGGGACGGCGCGGGTGGGGCAAGCGGGCTGGAAAGGCGGCCGGAGGCGCCACATGCTTTTATTCTGGTGTGTGCAGGTCACAAGCATAGGCCGGTGCGTCTCCTCGGGTCTCGGGAGGCACACCGTACGAACCCAAGAGGACACCGGCTCCGCCGGCGACGACCCGCCAACAGCAAACCCCCGGTGCCCGGCCGCCGTCGGCACCGCCCACAGAGCACAAGGCGCCGGGGGAGCAGCCCGCCGACACCAGACGCCGCCCCGGCGACCGCGCACGAAGAACCCGCCACCGGCGGCCACCAGCCGCCCGTCCCGACCCTGCACGGGAGAAACCAGATGACCGAGACCGACCTGCCCACACCCGCACGCACCACCCCGGTCCGCGACGACCACGCCTGGCCCTTCCCCCTCAGCACCGGCGGCCGCTCCCACGTGCGCCTGCGCCTCTGGCCCACCCGCGACCACCCCGGCCCCCTCGCCATCGCCACCGACCTGATGCTCGGCGCCGGACTCATCAACAACGCCGAAAGCCTGTGCCGCGCCGCCCTGACCGAGTTCGGCCCGCACACCGTCGTCGTACGCCACTTCCCCGCCTGGTCCATGAGCGCCATCAACGGAGAGGACGTCTTCGACCAGCTCACCCTCGACGACCGCGACCACGCCCGCACCCGCCGGTGCACCGAAGAGATCCTGAACCTGCTCGGCCCCGCCGTCCTCGGCTACCCCGGCGACACCCCGCCCGCCGACATCAGTGCTGGCGCGGCCGCCGTCCCGCCACAGAGCACCCACATCGCCCGCGCCCTCGCCGCCCTGCTGCGCCTCCACGAGACCCGGGTGATCGAACGACGCCCCGACGGCTACCCCACACGCACCGGCCCCGTCGCCGAGAAGGACCTCACCCCGTTCAGCCACCTCAAGCTCGGCACCGAGGCCCTCCGCCGCCTGGCCGGCTTCCTCGCCGAGACGGACACCGACCCGCACCAGAGCGCCGCCGGCGCCAAGCGGGAACACCGGCTCGGCAAGATCATCCACATCCTGCAGGAGCAGACGTGGCAGCTCGGCATCCTCGTCGACGAACTGGCAGCCGAAGACCGGATCTGACCCACCCACCCGGACGCCCTCACGGCGACCAGGACGAGCCCGGCCGCCCCGGTAGGGGATCGCTCCCCGCAGCAGGGACGGACAGCTCCACCGAGGGCGGCCGGCACAGATCCGGCGTCCGCCCACACAGGAACGCCGCGGTGCGAAAGACTCCCACCGTGCCCCCATCCCTTAAGAAGCCCACGAACCGCATGGAGCCGCTGGGCCAGGTCGCCCGGGAACTATGGATCCTCAGCGGCAACGAATGCGCCTTCGAGGCGTGCACCGAGCGGCTCATCTGCGACGACGGCGCATTCATCGGCGAAGTGGCCCACATCCACGGTGTCGAACCGAGCAGCCCCCGGCACGATCCCGCACTGGACCGACAGGCCCTCCGGGCCGCCGGCAACCTGATGCTCCTGTGCCCCAAGCACCACACCCGGATCGACCACGTGAACAGCCGCAGCAAGTACCCCGCGCCCATGCTGCGCAGGATGAAAAGGAAACACGAGGACCGGTTCCGTGAGGCGGCCGCCTACATCGAGGCCCAGTTCACCGACCACACGAAGGCCGCAACCGTCCGCTACGCAACCACCCTCGCCGCACTTCACGCCTCCATCGGGGTCGACAAGCTCACACCCGACGAGAAGCACGACGACGTCGCGCTGGTCAACACCATCGCGGACAAGCTCGCCGGACTGACCCTGCCGGCCCGCAGCCTCCTCTCCTTCCTCGTCCAGGCCGACGCCCTACTCGGCATCGCCGAGGTGTCCCGGCGCACCCGCCGGTCACAGAGCGAGATCACCAGCACGATGGAGGAACTGGACCGCCTCGGGTACGCCTACCTGGAACGCGAACCCGACGAGGACGAACCCCGCGGCGCTCTCAAGCTCTGGACCCACACCTCATTCGACGGATGGCCGTTCTGGGATGACCTGCGGACCTTCCTCGGCGAGCACCCGGAGCACATCGCGCGGGTCATCGTCGACCTCGAGTTCAACCTGCTGGACTGACAACGCAGCGGCCTGGACACAGCCAGTCTCTCGGCCCGTCTCGAGCGGCGGTACCGGCGATACCCGAGCTTGCCCATGCAGGATCACGAGGTGGCGGGTGCCCGAGTCACAGCCCCCAGCTCCCGCTGGTGTGGGGGTGGCGGTGGGCGAGATCTCTGACCCGATCCGGCTCCGTGCCTGGGTGCAGACTATGACCGGCGATAACGTCGCCGAGCCGTCGTCGACCCGCGCCTACACCCCCGTGCTCACGATCGGAGACCGCCATCACCAGCCCCGCTGACCCGATCACCTGGCTGCGCACCGGAACCTGCGGACTCGGCCCGTACCGCGCCGACCTCGTTGAGATGTACTGGCGCTGGGAGCAGGACCCCGCCCTCCTGGTCGGCTACGGGCGCCAAGCGCCCGAGTCGCTGGAGGCCCGTACCGAGGGCATGGCCCACCAGCTGCGCGGCGAGAACATCCGCTTCACCATCTACGACCTCGGCGGCTCCGAGCCGACACCGGTCGGCGTGGCGACGCTGCTGCCCGACCACAGTGTCCGCACGGCCGAGTTCGTGATCATGCTCGGTCCGGAGGCCCGGGGCCGGGGCCTGGGCACTGCCGCGACCCGGCTCACTCTCGACTACGCGTTTCACGTCACGAACCTTCGGATGGTCTGGCTGAAGGTTCTCGCGCCGAACGTGGGCGCGATCCGCGCGTACGAGAAGGCTGGCTTCCAGAAAGTCGGTGCGATCCGCCAGGCCGGGTACTGGCTCGGACAGGTATGCGACGAGATGGTGATGGACGCGCTAGCCACAGAGTTCACTGGCCAGTCAGCCGTCGCTCCCTCGACCCCCGCGTCTGGCTGATCCACTCGCGCATCTTGTCGTACGAGCAACCGCGTCAAGCGGACAACGTTCACACCTCAGCATCGGGGTCTAGCTGAAGAGGCTCGGCATGCCCTGACTCTCCGTCGATGTCAGTGACGGCTGCCATCGTGGACTCCATGGTCACGGCAGAGGTTGCGAGGTCCGATTCGGTGCCCTGGCTGGCGGTCCAGCTCGCCAAGCCGGTGGGCGAGGTGCTGGCCGTGCGCGCTGCCGGTGTCCGGGCGTTGTTGCCTTCCCGACCGGACAGCGCCTCGGGCCGGTACATGTGGTGGCGCCGTCTCCGCGGGGAGCAGGCCCGCCAGGCGATGATCCTCGGCCGGCTGGAGGCGCTCAGCCTGCACCTGCGGGGAATCCCCGCCCTGGGATATGCCGCCGACGACTGAGGCGCTGGCGCACTACCGGGCGTGCCGGGCGCGGGCGCACAGCACGCCCGCGCCGCTGGAGGATCAGGTGTCCTGCACGGTAAGCAGCACGGGCCGTCGTCCGTAGGAGGTGCTGAGCGCATCGATCACCTGGCGGCCTGCCTCGGTCAGGTCCTCCTCGGTCGCGTGCCAGAAGCCCGAGAGCGCCTCGTGCATCGGAGCCTTGGGATCCGCGTCGGGGTCCCGAAGGGCCCAGGTCGCCCCGGTGGTCCCGAGCAGCAGATGTCCGATCAGGCAGTCGGACCGTGAGGAGACGTCGATGTCGTCGTCGTCCAGGTCGGGGAACGCCTGGTGCCATGCCGGGGCCGGGCCCACCGGTTCTTCGGTGAGCACAGCATGGACGTCCAGACCTGCGGCGCACACGATCATGGGCTCCTCGGTGCGCTCGGGCCATAGCGCGTACACGCTGGTGCCGCAGCCGCCGTAGCTGTCGAGGTGCGTCGGCCAGCGAATGAGTGTGCCGGTCATGGCGGTGGCGTCCATACGGCGCCAAGGGCTGCCCATGGTGCTCTCCGTTCGTAGTTGGGCGGTACGGGCGGCCTTACGCGGAGGCGGGAGGCGGCCCCGGGTAGATAGGGGCGGCCGGGCGCTCGGCGTTGTACCGGACCGTGCGGTCGGGCCGCTGGACCGCGCCCGGCTCGAACAGGGCGTACTCGCTGTAGCCGCAGATCATGTACGAGGTGTTTGTCCCGTCGGCGAACTGGGCTATCACCTCCCCGTCGCGGCAGGTCAGGTGCCAGGCGAACGTCCAGGTGACGGAGTCGACCGGCTTTCCGTCGCGCATGACATCAAGCGGCTCCACCTCCACCGTCGCAATCTCACCGACTTGGTACTCCTGGCCGAGCCACGGCCGGAATGCCGTCTGGATGAGCAGTCCGGGCTTGAGGTCGCGGGCCGTCACGTACGGCAGCCCGGTGGCGTCACAGGCGCAGGTTCCATTGGTGGGGTGGTGATGCGTCATCGAGTTCTCCGAAGGGACGGGATCGCGGTTGTGGGGGTGTCGGCCGGATGCTTCCGCAGGCCGAGCGGAAAGCCATCGGTCCGCGAATTCAGGCCGGGCGGCCCGCCGCAGAGCGCGTCCCGAGGTGACGGCCCTGGCCGGTTGATGGGTGGCATGGGCGTGCCGGCGGCGGACAGCGGTGCGCGACGTCTGTAGCCGGCAGGCAGAAGGCCGGCCATCCGGGTTCCGCACTGACCCGAGGGCGGCGGCTGTCAACACCACGGCTCCTCTTTCGAGGGATCTCTGCCTACTTTCCGGCAGTCGTTCCTCGCGGTGCCGGTACCGTCGGGTGGACGGCAGAGTGCCTGCCGGTCTCCCGCTGATGCGACACCCCACGCGGTCCCAGCGAAGAGGCGAAGGAGCCTCGCGGTGCCGCGGGGTGTGTCCCGGACCCGGCACGCACCATCTCTTGTGAGACCGACCGTAGACTTTGACGGCCGGGCGTGGGCGGCCTCGAAGGACGCAGCATGGCACGGAACCGGACAGTGCAGCGCAGGGCCCGGCAGCTCCAGCGGCGGGCGGGTGGCGGGTTCAACGCCGCCCGAGACCAGGTGGTCGCGTTGCCACCGCTGCGGGCGCGTCTGACGCAGGAGGAGTGGCTGGCCGCCGGGCGGGTCCGGTTCGGCACCGACGACATCAGCCAGTGGTCTGCCCTGTGCCCTCGGTGCGGGCATGTCACGTCCGTGGCACGGTTCGCCGAGGTCTCCGGGACCACGGAGCTGATGCAGGCGTTCGCCGAATGCCTCGGCCGGCACCTTCCCGGCACCGGGTCCCACACATTCCCGTGCGACTGGGCCGCTTGGGGCCACATTCCCCTGTACGGCTACACCGTCGTCCCCGACGGGCGGGAGTTCCGGGTGTTCGCCTTCCCTGCTCCGGACGAGGACGTGGCGAGGAACAAGGCGCGCCAGGAGGGGCGGGCTTCGGCCTGGCAGGCGCGCATCGACGCGGCAGCGGCAGCGGAGGCAGAGGCAGAGGAGGACCAGGTGGAGGACGGTGACCAGACCGACGTGTGCGAGTCATGCGACCGGCCGGTGGGCCGTCGTCACCGACAGGACTGCATCTGGCGGGTCGAGGAGCTGCTGGGTGAGTGGACGGACGTCGAGGAAGTGCACACCTCGGCGGACGGTCAGGCGCTCCTCGACGTCGCGACGGGCCTCGAGCCGGCCATCAGCGCCTATATCGAACTCGTCGGACAGCTGCTGACCGCCCGCGGCATCTCCGTGACGGAGCAGGCCGCAGTCCGGGTGGAGGACGGATTCGACCTGTCGGCCGACTGCGACGTGACACTGCGCGAGCGGAACCAGCTGGGCGGTCTGCAGTGGTTCTCCTGGGATGCCGAACACGGATGGTCCTTCACCTCCATGGATCCGGCCCAACGCCCCAGCCCGGTCTTCTACGCCGGAGGCCCCATCACGCCGGTGGCCAGCGAGGCTGCCGAGCGGATCGCTGCGGTCGTCGAAGGCCGGGAATCGTGGACAGGGCAGTGCATCCGTCAGCGCGCGGTGGTCGAGCCCAGCGCGTGGCACGGTGTGGCGCGCGAGCTGAAGGCTGCCGTCGAAGGCCGTGCTCGAGCAGCAGGTCAGCGCGCCGAGCCGGTGAACTGACGGCCGCTGGCGCGCGCCGCTACGGGTTCACCGTGCTGTGTACGGCACGGTGAACCCGATGACCACGCCCGTGCCTGTTCCCGTCCCGCTCATGCGCCCCTCCGCGGTGTCGTCCGTGCCCGCGGGGCCCGGTTGGTCCCATGCCATGAAGCTGGACGGGTGGCGGGCAGCCGTTCACCGCCGCGGCGTCCAGGCCCTGGTTCACTCCCGGTCCGGCCGGGACATCACAAGGGAGCTGCCCGAACTGCGCACTGTGCTGATGGACTTGCCCGACTGTGTCCTTGACGGTGAGATCGTGGCGGCCTACGCGGACGGACGGATGGACTTCGGTGCCCTCGCACGCACGCCGGCGTGGCGGGCCTCCCACGGAGTCGTGGTCATTTTCGTCGCGTTCGACATCCTGGCCTTCTCCGATTCGCCGGGCCGGCCTGCGTTCGACGTTCGCTCCCGGTCGCTGCGGGAGCGGATGCTGCTGCTTGAACAAGCCCTGGCGGGGCGCGGTGTGCAATGGGTGCCGGGGCTCGACAGCGCGGCCGAGGCGGTACAGCAGGCGCGGGATCTGGCGCATCTTGGAGTGGAGGGTGTGGTCTCCCGTCGGCTTGACTCGCCCTACAGCGCGCGGGCTTCGCGGGCGTGGGTGAAGTGGCGTACCGACGGTGATCCGGTCGACGCGCAGGTGATCGCGGTGATCGGGCCGGTGCACCGTCCTTGGGCGTTGCGAGTGCTGGTCAATGGCCGGGAAGCGGAGACTTCACCGCGGTTGGACTCTGTGCGCGCTGTGGAAGTCGCCCGGCAGCTCACAGGCCACGTGGGCGCTCGCCGACAGCGGCATGACGGCTCTGAGGAGCACTTGGTCGTCGGGGTGGTTCTTGCCGAGGTGCGTCCGCCTATCGGTAGGCACGGCAGCCTGCACTTCGTGCGGCTCCGCACGGACAGCTGAAGGCTCCCGCAGGCGCCACGTCGTTGCCTTGGGCAGTTGACGGCCGGACCGTCCAACAGGTGGGCACCGTGGTGGCCGCCTTATCTAGGGTCAAAGAGCACTATGCGCAGGTCAGACCGGGTGCTTTGACGTTAGGCAAGGGCGGCTTTGGAAATGGTTCGATCGAAGCGTTTCCGGATGGACTGCCCCCTGCCGGCCGGACACTGCCTTGGGCTTCATCTTCGGCACTGCCGCACCGTGTCGCGTCGGGTCGGGTCGGTCAGATGGCATAGGCCCCGGTCGCGGGGCGGCCGTGCTCCCGGGCGTACGGGGTCAGGGCCGTGAAGCCGGCGCCCCGCACCGGCGTTCCGGGCTCCAGGTCGAACGGACTCACCCCCAGCCGGCCGGCTAGGACCGGGGCCAAGTACGTGGCAAAGCTCTCCCAGTCATCCTCGGAGTCCTTGGCCGTGAGGCCTTCCTCCAGGCCCGCGGTCAGTTCCTCGGGCAAGGGGGAGCCCATCGCGAGGTCCGCGTCGCATGTCCGCTCGGTCGCGGAGCGGCGGCGCAGCACGGTGCCTCCCTCGGCGACCAGCCAGCCGGAGCCGCCGCCCTGTTCGCCGAAGAAGTAGGCCTGTGCTCTGCCGTACCGGCGGCTCAGGCTCGTGACGACGGCAAGCACGTCCGCCGCGCGCTCGGGGTCCACGGGTGAGCACCACGGACCGAGCACGAGGGTCCAGCCGTCCACCGCCGGGGTCACGTACACCCGGCCGTACTCCGCGCCGTCCATGGTGTCGTGCGCCACGATGTCGTACCCCAGGGCGAAGGTCGCCGGCCGGATCTCGTGCAGGCCGAGTGCCTGCGCGATGCTCTGATGGTCCTCGGTGGGCACGGCGAGCCAGGAAGCGGAGCACAGGTCGAGCGGACGGGCCCGGTCGCGCGGCAGTTTGACGCGGATCAGGCGCCCCACGGCCGCGCGATCGGCCGCCGAGAGTGCCTCCTCGCCGCCGGACGCGGCCAGGGTGGTCAGGGCCCGGGCCCGCAGTCGCCCCGGCCCGTGCGCGCGCACCCGGCGGAGCGGTTCGTGGGTGGCGGGCCCGAGCAGGCCAAGGGCCCACTCCGCGCGCTGAGCCACGTCCGGGTCCGGATCGCCGAGCAGCGGAATCAGCGCCTCGGTCACCCGGACATAGTCGACGCCGGGCCGCGGCGAACGCCCGAAGGCCACCATGCAGACCGACTGGATCCCGAAGGCGGCCGAGCTGCGGACGGCCGGGGACGGATGCCGCAGCGCGTCCACGAACCGGTCCACCGAGCGGAAGGCGGTGAACGTGGAGCCGAGGCGTCGCCGTGAGGTCTCGTCGGGGGCGGCGGCCAGCGCTTCGAGCACGTCGTCGAAGGCCAGATCCGGCCCGATGTCCCGGTTCAGGAGTCCGTCGATCCGGGCGCGGACCTGGAGAGAGTCCGTGGTCAGCAGCGCGCGGATCAACGGCCCCACGGCGGCCCGCCCCTGCGCGGCCAGCCGTGCGCGCGCCACCTCGCACAGCCCTGGATCGCCCAGGGCCCCGATCGCGTCCTGCGTGTCCACCCTTTGTCCTCCTCATGCCGTGCGACCGCTGCTCCGCAGGCCATGGTGCCCTGTGGTGGGGTAGCCGGAGACCATTGCTGATCCCCGGCCCTCTCAGAACCGGACGTGCGAGCTTTCCCTGCCGCGGCTGGACGTGGGCGCCCGACTTGTGACTTCGTTTCGGTTGAAACGAAGTCACCTGACGGGTGTGACCAACATGCCTGACGACCCTGTGGATATCTGTAAGGCACAGACCCAACAGGGCACTTGTCTCACATGCCTGACGCTCATTCCCCACCCGAGATAATCCGCTTCGCACGGCAGGCTGCCTCGCGTAGTCACACACGGCCCCGGCGCGAGCTCCCGCCGGGGCGGCTGTACGGACATCGCATGTGGTTGACCGCTGACACGCTCGTGGCGACGCCGGTCGGTTGGGATGGGCGATCATGAACGACGCGGCTTCCGCGGTGCGCGGCGAGGCCCTCCTGCAGCAGGCCCTACCTCGCTGCACCAGGGCAGCCCTCTCGTCGATCCGGCCTTGTACGAGCCCCTCTCCGAACTGCTTGAGGATGCCGTCCAGGGCGATGACGAGGGTGTGATCAACCCTACGTCGAAGCCGTCGCTGCAGCCGCTGCTCGGCAGTTCGCTTGCGTCTGCCCAGCCGGCGGCCACACCCCTTCACCGACCAGAAGCACCATCCTGCCTCGCCTCACCGCCGATGCCCGTGCCCAGGCACTGCAAAAGGCCATCGCCGCCCGCAAGGAACGCAGTGAACTGCTGGACACCCTCAAGGCAGGCCAGGTCCCCCTTCACCAGGTCCTCGACCGTACGGACACGGTCGCAGGCAAGATCCGCGTACGCCCCCTGCTCGAAGCGATGCCCGGCATCGGCAAGATCCGTGCTGGCCAGCTCCTGGACCACATCGGTATATCCGAACGCCGCCGAGTCCGAGGGCTTGGGCCCCGTCAGAAGGCGCAGCTCCTCAAGCTCTTCCCGTCCCAGAAGTGAGCCGCCCGGGCGGCCGGAGGGCCGACGTTCTGCACCAGTCGACCGGGCGCCCCGTCTACTGGTAGCGCGCCCACTGGGCCTTCTGCTCGGCCGTCATCTCCTCGACGGTGAATCCCAGCTCGTGCAGCTTGGGGAAGAACTCCCTCCAGCTCGCGTGCTGGTCGACCTCTTCGAGAGCAGCCCAAACTGCGTTCTGGGCCGCCGCGTCCGCCAGCGACTCGGGTGGCAGGTTGTCCATCGTCCCTCGCTCCTTTCGGTGCCAGCCCTGGACGGCATCGCTCGTCCTGGCAGGGGCCTGGCCGTGACCGGCAGGGTCGCACCGGCTTCTCCGGCTCCGCCAACCTAGGCGAGACCCGCGAGCAGGGCATCGATCACGGCGGTCGGTCAGCCCTGAGCGCCGTCCCGCGGGGGCGACTCAGGCCGGACATACGCCGTGCCGCGACGATGAAGATCAACGCTGCAGGCAGAGCAACGCCGCGGTGTTGTTGACCTCTCTCGTCTGCACCCCGTGTCCTTGACCTTCTGGGCCCGTCGGGCAGCGGAGGACGGGAGCCTAGGCCCGGGCCCCTTGTCGTGCGGTGCGGCGCTCGCGCCGGGCAGCTTCCACCGCCGTACGCCGCCGTTGGCGGGCTTCCTCAGTGGAGCGACACTCGTCCGCGATCTGCCGCCCCAGAGCCGCTGCCGACCATGCGCCTGGGCGATCGCTGTTGCCCAGCTCTACTCCGGCGGGCGGTGCGGGTACTCGGGTGAGCTCCGGCTCCTTGCCCGGACCGCCGTACAGGGCCACGTATCCAAGGCCGACGGACCAGAGTCGGAGGGTTTCCACCTCGCGTACGACTGCTTGCCCCAGATTTCCGTCGGGGGTGTCGGCCCAGAGAGCCACCTCGTGCCAGCCGTCGGCCGGTGTCGGGGCGAACTGCCGCACCGCGCCGGCGGCGGACTCGGTGGTCTCCAGCCATAGCCGGGTGCCAGTTTCATCCCGGCACGCCACTCCCAGCCACGGCCAGGTCCGGACGTCGTGTTCGACAGCCTGCCCGTCGGAGGTGTACGGCGTGAGGCGTACACCTCGGAACCGCAGACCGTTCACTGTCACCTCGGCATGTGGAGTCCTGATGCCTGCGCCGGTGTCCGCGGGCCCTGCCATTGTGGCCGTCGGAATCCGCGTCCTCATAAGCCCGGACAGCCGCACGCTGGCCTCCGGCAGCCCGCCGACGACGCTTCTCTCGCTGCCAGGAACCATCGAGCGTGCAGGGCCCTCCGTCCGGCCGTCGACTGGCACCCGGGGGGTAAGCCATGGCGGGGACACCTCCGGACCCACGGGCTCTCGCTGTCAGGGGCAACATGCCGCGCGGACAGGCGAATCCGCAGCTGTTGCGCGGTTCGCTCCACACTGAGGTCTCTTGATACCCAGCCTGGAGTGAACTGCCCATGACCACGGACCCGAGTGCCGGACCGGCCGCAGGCGACGACCTGCTTGACGAGACCGCACTGTTGACGCACGGCGACACGATCGCCCGTGCGCTGCGGCGTTGGTGCGCAGACCAGATCGAGGACCTGCAGGAGGAGTCCGACCTGTTCGGTGCGCCCGACAATCCATCGGAGCGGCAGCGCTGGACTCTCCAGCTTTCTGAGCGCCAGGCGCTGGCCCTTGCCGAGGTCGAACATCTCCAGCGGGTACGGGCGGAAACCAACAGCGCTTGGTCAGAAGATCGGTGGGCCGACCTGGGGGCGTTGGGGCTTCGTCACCAACGGCACCTGGATGAGGAAGCGGTCGCCACAGCTTGCCGCCTGCATGATCTCTCCGACGCGTATCCGGGGCGCGGTCGGGCCCCCAGGCCCAGGCAGTCGTCTGCGACGCCCGGGCGGGGAGAGGTTGCCGTGCCGTGGGGCGTCGATCCTGGGGCTCCGGTCACCGGTCGATCGCCGCAGATGACCTCCCGATCCTTGTGGGCACTGCTGAGAGAAGCGTTCCCCGATGCCTCTTCCGGCCGGTGCACGGTGACGGCACACCGACTATTGAAGGAGGTTCTGCGGCCGACACTCGGCCCGGTCGACGCGATGCAGATGCGCCGTGAGATCACAGCGGCCCTGTACGACGGAGTGAGGCCGCCCGCCGACGAGCACGAGAAGCTCCGCAACCAGGGGATCGTCGAGTCGGTTCTTGGGCGGGTGGTCGTACCGCTTGCTGATCAGCGCAGTCTGCTCGCGGCGGCTGTGGATGACGTCCGCGCTCTCCACCCACTCATCTCTGATGGCAGTTGCCCGGAATGCGGGGCGGCGTCTCCGTGTCCGACACGGCGAGCGCTGGGTGACACGGCCGAAGACGGCATGTGAGGGGGTGACCGTCGGGGGCAACTGGGCCCTCGCCGTCCGTGCGTGTGTGAGGAGGGAGGGCACACCCGCTGGCCCGCGTCGGCGTGGCCACCAGGGCTCGCGAACAGGCCGATCGGATTGCTCCTGTCGGCAGCCTCTTGGTGCCGGTTCGGTCTCCCGGGCACACGAAGGTGAATCACGGCAACCGCGTACACAGCGGCGGGAGCACGCCGCTCTCGGAGGCCGCGGTGACCAGGCGCACCATCCCCTCGGGAACTCGTGAGCCCAGTGGCTTGCCCTGGCGGCGGGCCTTCAGCGACATGTTGAAGATGTCGACCTGCGTGCGGAGCAGGCCGGTGGGCACCTGGTGGCCGAGACGCTGTGGGACGGCGCCCTGGAGGTTGTCGATGGTCGCCGCGTGCGGCAGGGCGTCAGCGATCGCGTTCACGATCAGGTCGTACCTGGTCATGATCAAGTCGGCGTCCCTGGGGTGGACCTCGAGCGACGTGCCGTACTCGTTGCGCCGTAGGGTCACGGTGAACCCGTCCTGCTCCAGCCCCGCGCGAAGCTGGCCGCGCGGTTCCGCTTCGTCCATGCCGTACACGACGATGAGGCCGGCCCAGTTTTCCGAACGAATGGCGTACTCGGGGATCGTCAGCTGGTCCACGAGCTGGTTCACCGCTTCGATGACGCGGTTGAGGTCGCCGGTGTGCACCGGGTCGTCCGCCATGTCCCCGCGGACGACGTGGCGCGGGTATCGGGCAGGCCTGTTGACGAAGTCGTGGACCCAGTTGTCGTCCATGCTGTCCCCCGTAGGCTGCGCTCTGATGGTGTCGGAGCCGTGCCCCTCATCTTCGGGTTCGGGGTCTTCTTCGTGCATCCCGAAAGGCTTGGGGAGCGCCGGGTCGAGCTCTTGAGTCGGTGCGCGGGTTGGGAATCACGTCCTACTGCTCCGCTCCACCTCTTCGTCCGACGCGCGGGTCAGAACGTCCGCAAGAGGGCCACGACTCTGCCGAGAATGGTCGCTTCGTTCCCCCAGATCGGCTGGTATGAGGCGTTCGCGGGGAGCAACCAGACGTTGCCACCGTCGCGCTTCAGCCGTTTCACCGTTGCTTCCCCGCTGATCATCGCGGCGACTATGTCGCCGCTCTCGGCCGAGGGCTGCTCGCGGACGACGACATGATCACCGCTGGCGATGTGTGCGTCGATCATCGAGTCGCCCGTCACGGTGAGAACGAACAGCTTGCCGGAGCCGACCACTTGGCGGGGGAGTACGAAGACGTCCTCGACATGCTGCTCGGCCAGGATCGGCGTTCCTGCTGCCACGCGACCCACCAGCGGGACGCTGACTGCGCTGGAGGTGTCGGCTCCCTGCGGAGCGGCCTGCGTTACGGGAGTCTCGTCCGGCTCGGTGTCCGAGCTCAGGCCGGTGGGGACGTAGGCGCGCGGCCGGTGGGGATCCTTGCGCAACGCGCCCTTACGCTCCAGCACTTTCAGTTGGTGCGCAACGGAGGACGTACTGGCCAGACCGACCGCAACGCCGATCTCGCGCATCGACGGCGGGTAGCCGTAGGCCTCCAGGTGCGTGCGTATGGCGACGACAATGCGGAGCTGTCGCTCGGTGAGTCCGTCGTCCCTGGTTCGACTGCCGGCCGGGCGGCCGGCGCGGCCTCGTGTCGTGGTGGCCTCCACGTGAGCCCCCTCTTGATGGTGACAGGCTGGAACGATATCCCGCATCACCGACAAACACACAGGTAGTCGGCTGCAAGGGGATCCACAACCGGAGTGCAGGGCCGCACTCATCGTGAGGAGGTCGATCGGAGGTCCCACGCGTAGAGTCCGGACAGCGCGACCGGCCGGCTAGAGCATGTTGAATCGAGCCGGCGGCTGGCCCCGCCGATGGCAGGCTCTGGGCAGTAGCCGGTCCTCCTCGGCCCTGATGAGCAGGAGCTGTACTGCCGGTGGCCACGGCGGTGAGGCCGAGCAGGTGTCCCGGAGCCCGAGGAAGCAGCGCGCAGTGGAGCGCCGAGCTGGTGGACGGTGTCGGGCGCTGCGGGATCCACTACTGTCCGATCAGGTCGGACGTAACAGGAGTGCGCGAGGAGGATCCCGGGAGCGACGGCGCCGCCTCGGCCAGGGCCGGCTTCGACGGCCTGTCTACCGACGACCGACCGTCCCGTTCTCGCGCCGTACGGAGGAACCCGTCCGTGTCCACCACCTGTCCGGCCTGCACCGGCTGGGCTCACGCAGGTAGCCAGCCCGGCTACGACCACATCCACAGCGCCCTCTCCCTGCCGGAGGAGCAACACGAGGACCAGCAGAGGGTGCTGCATGGCTTCGCCACGGGCTTCGCATCATCGGCGGAGCCGGGGCTGGGACAGACGTGGGTGTTCTTCGAGCACCTGGAGCCCGCCCTTGTCTTCGGCCGGGCCGGCCGGATGTCCGTCTACGACATCACCAGCTACGGCGTTTACACAGCTGCTCGGGAAGAATGCTTCGATCACGGCAGCGGGCGGCAGGTCACCACCCTCCACGTCAGCGGCCGCGCACTCGACCGTGAGGCCGGGGAGGACAAGCACTTCGCCCGCTGGGCCCGCGGCGTGAAGTCGGACTCTGCGTACTACGAGGGTCCGGCCCGGCGCCGATAGCGCCCTCACTCCCGACCGCGTGCTGCTCGACGACGCCCCCACCGACCTCGGCCGCGAACGGGTCCGGCGAGTGCTTCGGCAGGGCCATCCGGGCTGTCACCGCGCCGCGGCGGCCTACCGCCCCCAGGGTGACCGTGCGAATCGGGGTGCTCAGAGCTCGCGGGTGAGTACGTGCAGCGCCTGCCGGAGCCGCTCACCAGCCTGGTGAAGCCCTCGCCGTTCAGCCGCCGTCCAGAGCCGATCCGGATCTCTGCGGCCAGGAAGGTAGAGCACGGCGGACAGCGTGATCAGGCCGACATCGTCCGAGGTGATCTCAAGAGATTCCGCGCGACCACGGCGCGTCCAGCACCGATGGGGGGCCGCCTCCTGGAGCAGGCCGGGAACGGTCTCCTCCAGGAGGCGGGCATACGCCCCGGGCAGGGCCACGGTCGCCCCTTCAACGGGCCGCGCCGTGGACGGCACCTCGACCGGGTCACCGAGCCAGAAGACCTCCGTCGGCTCGGCCGCCCACCTAGGCCTGCTGGAGTGGTGGGCCTGTCCGGGCAGTTCCTTCTCGGTCAGCAGCCGCAGTCGGTCCAATCGCTCGAAGCGGGCCCGGTCGACGGAGACCGTCCAACGGCCACTGCAGTCGCGAAGCATGCACTGCGCCTCTGCGCTAGCGTGGCCGTCGGATAGCTCGGTAAATATGCGCTGCCAGACCCCGGTCCGCTCGGCCCATTCGGCGTGGCCGAACACCGGGTGTCGGGCGGGATCGTAGTGCCGCAGAAGCAGTTGCATGGTCGGCGCGATGCGGGCGACCCGGTTGCGCAGCGGCGGGTGCCCGGCCGACTGGCAGCCGGGGCAGCGCATCAGGTGCTCGACGCCGCGCCGGGCTTGGACCCAGAAGCCCTCGCTCCCGTTGCAGCTGCGGCACAGAGGGCCGCGGATCAGGCCGTGATCGTGGCAGTGGTCCCAGAACGCAGCCGGGGCCGGGCACAGATCGCACCGGTAGACACGGGCGGGCGGGCGGTAGCGCGCGTGGTAGGCCGCGCCGGTGTGCTCCCCGGTGTGGCGGGGCGGCGCCGACGAGCACTGGGCGGGGAGTTCGGATGAGGGCATGTGTGGCACGGGCCCAGCCTGGCGTACGCCACTGACAGCGCAGCTCCCGCTGCCCCGCTCGCATCAGAATCACTGCTGTCCGGCACACGAAGCGGGTGCACCAGAGGGGCGCGGTGGGCAGGCTTCGTCATCACGTTCAAGACGACTCCGGCCCTCGCGCCGGCAGAGGGGACCAGCCGCATGGGTAGCGAGGAGCTGCGGTACCTGCCAGGTGGCCCGCACGAAGCGGGCCAGGAGGTGGTGTACCTCTTGCGCGCTCACGACGTTGATGAGTTCAGGACCCCGGGCCGAGGCCGGAGCAAGTGCAAGATCGGCACCACGAGTGATCTGGGTACTCGCCTGCCGAAGATCTACAACGGATCCCCGGATCCGCTGGAGCTCCTGGCCACCTACCCGGGAGGGGAGGAGCTGGAGCGGGCACTTCACGTCTGGTTCGACCTGTTCCGCAAACACCTGGAGTGGTTCTACTTCTTCGACGTGGAGCCGAAGCCCCTGGTGGACCGCGAGGTGGAAGCGATCTGCGAACACGGCCTGGAGTGGAAGAGCGGGCCGCAGCGGAAGAAGGAGCTCGCTCAGGCTGTTCGGAGCACACGAAAGGCCGCCCAGCACATTGGGTCGCTCGGTTCTGAGATCCGGCGTATCCAGGATCTAGGGCAACGAGTCCGCGCCGAGGCAGAGCGGGCGCTGGCGTGGGATTTCGTCCCGCACAGCGAAGAGGACAAAGTGTTGGCCGAGCGGGCCCGCCAAGAGGACGTTCACCTTCTGCCCCTGCTGGCCGGTCACCTGGGACGGCTCTTGGAGGACATGAAGAGTTCCATCGCCCTCGCCGCCCGCACAGGTGTCCTGCCGATGGCTGATGCCAAGGCGGCGTCCGGACTGGACGACGGGACGGTGGAACAGATCGTCCACTGGCCCAAGACGCAGGGCTCGGGGCCGTGGAAGCTGATCGAGCAGTGGCGGGCCCCGCTGAACAGCCCCAACGCCGCGGGGCCCTGACTTCTCTTAGCTGCCTCGGAGCCGGTCGCTTCCGGGAGGGCGTCCGTGCGCTCAGCAACGCCCGCCGAGGGTGCCCCGCTCGGCAAGGCCAGCTGGCGCGGCCGCGCGGCGGGACGGGCAGGTGGGACAAGCTCGCTGACGGCCATGTGGTGAGGGAATCGGCTGATCGGCCGGCCGCACCCAGTCTCGCGCGTCCTGCCTTGCTGCAGCGATCCCCGTGCGGCCGTTCGACTCTTCGCCCTGTCAGATTCCCTGTTCATGAGCCCCTTATCCGACTCGCCTGTGCCCACGCCGACGTGGGGGCCGGAGGTGCTGGAGGCGGTCAGGGCTACACCTGTGCCCCGCTGTACGCTTTGGCCCTCCCTGCCGATGACCACCTGAGCTGGGAAGTCAGCCTCATTCCGAAGACAGGTTCCGTCCGCGACGCCTTCCACGCCAGCGATCTGGAGGAAGCCGACCGGAAGCTCCAGCTACGCGGATACCTCTCCATGGCATCGGCTATGGGCCGTGACTGGGAACTGCTGACAGCGGAACGCGGCGAGAGTCGACGCGGCACGCCCGTGTTCCGGAACCCTGAAGAAGCTCTCTGACCAGGCCCCGCCGGAAGACGCTCGCCCGGGGGCGCCGTGGCGGCGCCGGAGTCCGAAGCCCTCGGGATTATCTCGGGTGCGAATTGACCGTCAGGCATGTACGTCATGTGGATCTGAGAGACCGTGCCTGACAGGTATCAGCGGGGTGTTCAGGCATGTTTGGCACGTTGGTGACGATGCGCCCACGGGCCTTCCTGCTGCTGCCTCCGGCAGGTAGAGCCTCGTGCCGGCGCTACTTCTGCTGGCGGCGCTGGTGGCCCTCTTCGACAAGGCGCCGGAGCACAGGGCATCGCGTGAGGTCGGCAACCTGCTCGGCACGCGCGCGTAGGCCCTCTGCGGTCCGCAGCAGAGCGGGAGTGGCCCGCAAGGCGCTGGAGGGAAGGGGCTGCTGGTCACTGAGCTCATCGAGACGGTCGATGTCGGCGGCGATCCGGAGCATGGTGGTGACCATCTCCACCTCGGTGTCGGTTGCCTGCTGTCCGGTCGGCTGCATCGCGGAAGTCTATCCAGCGTCGGGGCACCGACAGCGGCGCCGTCTCGACAGAGGCCGTCCTAGCCGAACGGGTGTCCAGGAAGCGTTTCGGTCGAAACACCTTCCCGGACCATGACAAGCCGTACTTGCCGCACTTGCCTGACATCAAGTCACAGCGCCTGACCTGCGCGGAGTATCTCGGCACCCTAGATAACTCGAGCCGCGCTGGGGGCGCGTGGACAGCGCTCACGGCGGCCGGCCGCCCTCTGGGGCTGGGGTGCCGGAGCGTGCAGCCGTTGCCGCCAACATGCACGAGTGCTCGTCAGGCGTCGGCGAGGAGGGGGTCATACGGAGTGTTCGTGCGGCGGCCCGACATGAAGGAAAGAAAGTCGCCTACGAAGGCGCTGCGGCCGAAGGTGTCGTTGGTGGTGGCAAGGTCGCGGTGGAAGGCGGTGCGAAAGAGGGTTCGGTATTCGTCGACATCGATGGTGCCGCTGCCGTCCTTGTCGGTGGCGTCGAAAAGGACCTCGGCGACGCGGATGAGCGCGGGTCCGGCGAGGGAGGGGACGGCGGCCGCGTACTCGGCGGCGCTGACGCGGCCGTCGCCGTCCGTGTCGAGGGCTGTCTGGAGCTCGCGCCACCAGGCGGCGAAGGCGTCGTAGAGCCGAGTCTCCTCGGGTTCCTCCAGGTCGAGGCGGGTGGCGAGTTCACGGGCCATGGCGGCGAGGTCGGGCCAGTCGAGATGGCCGTCACCGGTCTGGTCCAGCACCTTGCGGAAGAATTCCTCCGCCGAGCGCCGTCCTTCTTCCGTGCCTGTCGAGGGTGCCGGATCCGTGTCGGGGTCGTCGCTCAGCGGTGTGAGGAGGCGAAGAAGGGCCGATGCCCTCTTCATGCGGGCTCGCAGGGCGGTCACGGTCCGGGCGCGGGGGTCGTCACTGTCGGGTGAGAGGGAAAGGGTCTCGATGATGGTCTCGGCGTTGACCCAGCCCGCGGGCAGGAAGCGGGCCAGGCCGGCGGCGAGGTAGGCGCCCTGCATGAGGGTCGGCGCGCCGGGCATCTCGGGCAGGCCGGCCCGGCGCCGGTAGGGTCCGGGGAGCGAGGCGACGGTGATCGCGCCGAGGAGCGGACCTGCCACGGCTCGGCCGGCCGCCCAAAGGGTCGGTGCGCCGTCGAGCAGCGCCGGAGCGGGCAGGTGGTCGAAGAGCCGGTAGAGGATGACGCGGGCCGCCTCGGTGTTCTCCAGCTCGTTCTCGACGACCCGGTCGAAGTATCGCCAGAAGTCGTTCAGGTCCTCGGGGAGTGCCCCGGCGTCGCCGTCCAGCGCGGCGAGGAACGCACGGTACTCGGCGTACATGTGCTCCATGGTGCCCTGGTCGAGTGGCTGGCCGCTCAGCCGGCACATGGTGACGGCGCTCTCGTAGAGCGTGGCGACCACCCAGGCCCGGGCCGCCCGGTCCATGGCGTCGTAGGCGCGGCCGCGGGAGTCGGAGCCGCTCATGCGCGCGTGCAGCCTGTTGAGGCGGGCGGCCTCCCGTTCGCGTACCGCTGGGTCGGCGTCGAACATGCGCCGCATGCTGAGGAAAGTGTTGCGCAGCCGACGCCAGGGATGGGCGACGAAGGTGGAGTTATCGGCCAGGGCGGCACCGATCTGCGGGTGGGCGGCCTCCAGCACGGTGGCGCGGATCATGGCCAACGCCCAGCGCGGGTCGTCGAAGAATGCGCGGAACTGCGATTCCGGGCCGAACAGGGGTGCCTCATCGGCTGTCGCGGTGGTTCCGGTCGTCATGACGGATCTCCGTTGTTCTGGGGCGGCACGCCGCCGAAGCGTCGGTCGCGGCGCCGGTAGGCGTGCAGGCAGGCGAGGAAGTCAGGGGCCCGGAAGTCCGGCCAGAGCGCCTCGGGGAAGACCCACTCGGCGTAGGCGACCTGCCAGAGCATGAAGTTGGAGATGCGCTGCTCGCCGGAGGTGCGGATGACAAGGTCCACGTCGGGGGTGTCGGGGAACGGCAGGTGGTCGGCGAAGAGCCGCTCGGTCACCTCCTCGGCGGGCGTCCCGTTGCGGATCAGCGACCGTGCCGCTTCGACGATGTCCCGGCGTCCGCCGTGGTCGAAGGCGACGGTCAGCGTCATCCCCCGGTTGGCGGCGGTCAGCGTCGCCAGGTCTTCGAAGTCCCGGGCCAGTTCAATGGGGATGCGCGGGTCTGTGACCCCGAGGAAGCGGCAGCGGATGCTGCGGGCGAGCAACAGCGGCGCGTGCTTGCGCACGACCCGGCGAACAAGGCGCATCAGGTAGTCCACCTCGCTACCCGGGCGGTTCCAGTTCTCGGTGGAGAAGGCGTACAGGCTCAGCCACTCGACGCCCGCGGCCCGGGCGGCCTCGATAATGTCGATGACGGTGGTCTCCGCGGCCCGGTGACCCGCCGTGCGAGGAAGTGAACGCCGCTGCGCCCAGCGACCGTTGCCGTCCATCACGCAGGCGACGTGCCGCGGCACCGCACGCGCTGGTCCGTCTTCCTGCCGTTGGTCGTCGCCGTACTGTCGACCGCCCGGCCAGTCCTCCGGCCCCGGGCGTGCGGGCAGGACGCCGTGGTCCGTCACGCCTAGCCCCGTCTCGCCCGGAGCGGCACGGTCGGCACTAGCGCGCTCGGTCACACCCTCCCCGCCTCCCCATACTCACGCCTCACCGGCGTTTCCCCAGGAGTCTGTCGGGTGCGAACGGGTCCTGACCGGCCAAACGGGTGGCCGTCATCCTTGGCTCATATGCCCGATTCCTCGTTCCAGCATCGGTAGCATCCTCCGATGACCCGATCGACAACCTCGTCCGCCTCTGCGGCCGCGTCAAGCTGCCGTCACCCCGTGGACGGGATGTGGGCCGAACACTCCCTCGGCGTAAGCGATCTAGCTATCGGCGTGGTTGATGTCGCACGCCGGACGGCAGCGAGAGCGGTCCGGGGGCTCCCGCTGCCGTCGCGCGCTCGGTCGCGGTCCGGGTCCACAGGCGCTTCAGCGCGAGCTCTCTCGAAGCTGCTGCGCCAGGAATCCGGGGTGCTCGGTGTCACCCGCCGTCTCGAACGGTTGGTGACACCGCCCCGGCCTGCAGGTCAGCCGCTCGGAGTGTGGCTGGACCAGAGTCTCGCGCAGATAGGTGCCGAGCGTCTGCCGCACCCCGGAAATCATCGGTCCTGCGGACAGTTTCCACGTGTTGCCGCTCTGCTGACGACGCTACCAGCGCGCCGCGATCGCAGCCGTGACTACCGTCCAATGCACCCCTCCGTTCGACGGCTTGGCCGAGGTTCCCATCGCCTCCGACTGGTGCCAGCGGTGGAACGGTCGACGGCACTCCTTCCGTCACGTTGGTGAGGGCAGGTTCGACGCCCGGCGGTACGCGGTCGAGCTGAGCTGCTGCGGAGAAGGAATCGAAGACCTTCATGGTTGAGCACCACTCCTCCGGCTCCTTCCGCCGCGCGGTTCCGCTTTGGTCTGTACGACATCGACGCCGACGGGGCGTAACTGCGCGGGGTGGCGATGTCCGGGGTGCCGGTCGCCGTGGCCGTGCCGACGCGGCCGCTGAACCCGAGGGCCTCCCGCCGGAGCGCACGAAAATCGGCGCGCTCGGACACCGGCTGGCCCGATACTGCTGGTGACGAAAGTGAGGTCCTGTGCCCCAGATCGAGCCGAGCGTGCTGACAGCGCTCATGACGGCGGCGAAGGACGGCATCTCCATCGCAGCCGCCGCGATCTCTCTCGCGGCCACGGACGTCGGTTCGAGTACGGCCGTCGAGCAGCGAGATGCGCTGGTCGCGGCTTTGCACCGCCGGCCGTCTGAGGTGCTGAAGGCCCGGAGGGAGGCGCGGGAGGCCCCGCCGATTCCGCCCACCACGCCGGCCCAGTTGGAGATCTGGAGCCTGTACGCAGACCACGTGGATGATCCTCTGCTTCGTGGCCACCTTCATCATCTGCTGCTCGACGCCGGACACGGCCGTAGACCCGACCACGTTCGTGGCGCGGCCTGCGGATACCTCGGCGCGGTACAGCTGCTGTTGGCCGCCCAGGACGGCACCGGGCTGCCGCGGGCCGCCCGGTGCCTGAAGAGGGCCGGAGAGCTGTCCCTCAAGTTCAAGCAGCATGACGTTCGTGAGCGCGCGACCAAGGACGCCCTCGCCCTTGCCGGGCGCCTCCTAGCCAGCGCCGAGGACGAGGGGCGGCCCCTGCTGGTTGTCCTGGAAACGTTGCAGACCCTGGAGTGCGCTGTCGCGGACCTCGCCGAACGGGCGGCCGACCTCTTCGCCCGCAACGTGGATGTCCGGCTTGGCTTCCTCGATGCAATGCGGAAGGACGCGGGCCCCAGCCGCCACACGGAGATCGATGCCGCCGTGGTCCACACCCTCCTCGACGCCGCCGATACCGCCGATGCAGGGAACCGCCGCCTGTACTTCCTGACGGAGGCAGCGAACCAGGCGCAGAAGCGGGGACTGCCCGACCTGCGGGCCCGTGCCGAGATGGCCCTGCAGCAGACTACGCCGGAGTGGACCTCCATCCGGACGGAGGGCACCATCCCTCGCGCGTTGGTCGCCGGGCAGCAGGCCCGGGTCGATGCGGCCCAGGATTTACGGACCGCGCTGTGGCTCACCGTGCAGGACATCCACCCGGCGATGCGCGCGCAGGCCGAGGCTGAGGCCGACGGCGCGCTCGAGGGCCTGCTACGGATCCCGCGCTCGCGCATCAACCCAGCCGGACCGGTCTTCGTCAGACCGCCCGTCGAGGCCGACGACGACCTCGCCGTGGCGATGCAGGTCCGCGGCTTGGGACTGTTCGGGATCCTGACCGCGATCCAGCTCGACCGCATCCACGAACGCTTTCGACCCGACGAGTTCGAGATGACCGCTGCTCTGGCACACGAGGCGGTGCTGCCCGAGCCGCGCGCGCGGACTCTCGCCCAGGCCTTCTGCTACTACTGGCTGGAGGAATTCGACGCCGCGACGTGCGTCGCCCTGCCACAGGTCGAGCAGATCCTCCGGGAACTCCTGCGCTCCCGGGTTTCTGTCGTCTCCGTGGCCCGGGGCCCGAGCCCCGGTGGAGTCGACTTGCTGGGCAAGCTCTTGCAGAGCATGCCGGAGGCCG
This sequence comes from Streptomyces sp. NPDC020884, assembly GCF_044333935.1. Taxonomy (NCBI): domain Bacteria; kingdom Bacillati; phylum Actinomycetota; class Actinomycetes; order Kitasatosporales; family Streptomycetaceae; genus Streptomyces; species Streptomyces sp. NPDC020884. The sequence continues at coordinate 251,101 of NZ_JBIRRY010000010.1, forward strand.
GGTACCCGGGGGACTGGAGCAGAGCGCTGGAACTTCTCCTGGTCGACCCTGACCGAGGGATGAACCTGCGTAACGACATCCTCCACGGCCTGGCCGACAGCCCGCCCAAGCACCACGTCGCGCTCATCTTGCAAGCGGCGCTGTACCTGCTCAGCCACGCGCACGGCCAGCGCAGGGCACCTGCGCCGACGGCCTAATCCCCAGGACCACAGGGCAGCGCCACTCCTGACCGCTTCGCCGGGCCGGAAACGCACGCCACCCGCCGCCCCGGCGTGGTCCGGTGCGGCTCACTCGTACGAAAACGGGCCGAGCCCAGCAGCCAGCTCAGCGACAATGAAGGATGAAGCGCCACGCCGAGTCCAAGGGCTGACGATGAGTCACGAACGTGAGGTAGCCCCGCCTGGGCTACGCCGAGTGCTCCAGGACGTCGTGCACGCCTTGGAGGAGGAAGCGGTTGCGACCCTCGCCGCCTGGCTCGACATCCCCGTACCCTCCGGACTTTGGGGCAGGGACCTGCCCGAATGGATCAACGAGCAGCTGCAGCGGCTGCCGGACCCCAAGGTCTTCGACCTGCTGGAGCAGGCCCTGACCTCGAACGGCATATGGGGGTCATCGGCCTACGACAAGAGGGTCAACAAGATCCTCAAGGAAGCCGAAATCGCTCTCGTGATGGTCGACGGCTCCTTCTTCGAGGACGACGAGGGGGCCGAGGAACTGGACGTCCAGGACACCACGGTTCGCCCGCTGACCTCGCTCACCGGGATGTACGCCGCCGCCCGGAGCAATTGGTCCAAGGCCCTGACCGCCCAAAAGGCCGGGGACGATCGCCAGGCCGTCGCGTTGGCCGTCAACACCCTGGAAGGCGTCGTCAAGATCGCCTCCGGGCAGAAGGACATCAACTCCGGACTTCGCCGGCTGTTTCCCGAAGGCGAGCGCACCCCGCTGTGCCAGGCGATCAACCAGCTGCACAACTACGGCTCCGCGATGCCTTGGGTGCGCCACGGCGGCGGCCAGAAGGACGTGGAGCTGACCCGGATTGAGGCGCTGGGCGTGGTGCGGGCCGCCGCCGTGTGGATCGTCATGCTGATCAACCTGGACAAGGAAGGCCGCTTCTAGGCCCGCCGGAGGTCCGGCGCCGACGTCCGCGGCGCCAACCTGAAGTTGTCGGCGCACAACGAGCGCGCCGCCCGCCATCTGGCCGTCCTGCGGAGCCGTCACCCGCACGAGTGATGGCCCTCAGAACCTCGCGTTCCGTGCGGACGCGTACTCGCTACAGTGAGTCCTGGGAGTAGCGCATCCTGACTCCGGCCTGTCGGCGCCCACGCCGCCGCAGGACCGGCCAAGCCGTCCCGGACGCAGCGCCGCACCACCGCATTTCAACCGTCGGTTCGTGTCCATCACGTTCGCATTCGGCGGGGGCGTGGGGCCTGCTGAAGGGGTCATGATGGCCAAGGGCCGCAAGGCGCGACGCAAGACACTCATCCGCGTAACCGAGACCGGGCAGCGGCCTGCGGCGGCGTATCGGGAGCTGCGTGCTGCCAACGCGCCGTACGAGGGGTACGCGATCGAGCTGTTCCATGTGCCCGGCGTTCTCGACGACGGGGGGCATCGCCGGGATACCTGGGGCTACCGGGTTCGGGATACCAGCGGGAAGTGGCTGTCCTGGTGCGACGTCAACGGACCCGACCACTCTCATCTGACGACACGCCAGGCCTGCACACTGCTCGGCAGTAACGGTGCCCTGGAGACGTCAACGCTACGGGCCCGATTCCCAGGGGCCCGGATCACCGAGCATGAGCGCATGCCGGCGGAGTGCCACTGCGACTGGGTGGCGTGCTGGCCAGTGCATCGCGGCTGCACGGTGGCGTGTGAAGACGTGCGCGCCGGCGCTGAGCGTGAGAACCATTGGATGGCTGAGGAGACATACCAGGCCGCCTACGCCAGCTGGCGTGCCGAGCGGAAGGCGCTGGAACAGCGGCACGACACGGAGATCCACGAGATCGAGCTGGCGGGCCAAGCCGTACGGGAACGCATTGAGGCATGGCGTGCGAGGATCGACGCCGGTGAGTTCGTACCGAGCACTGAGGCTCTGTGGCGTGACGACGATGCGCACAGGCAGCGGGAGGACGATCAGCGGGTTCGGCACCAGCAGGAGGAGCGCGACCTGGATGCGCGCCAGCCGGAGCTGCCCGCTCACTGGGCTTCAGCCCTCGCTTGATCATTCGTCGAACCGTCGGGCCGTCGGGGCCCCGCGTGTACGACGAAGCTGTGCCGTACACGCGGGGTCTCTTCGCCGCGCGGAGGGTGAAGTCGCCGACGGTACTCAGGACCCGAGCCAGCCCCGCCGGAGTGCCGGAGTGAGGCAGGCTCGGGTCCGGCGGTTCAACGGCGGCGGCGCAGGAGAATCTTCAGCGTTTCGCGTGCGTCCCGGCGGTGGTCCGGCGATGCTGACAGGACGGAGACGGCGACGACGATCGCGATGCTCGCTGCGTAGAGGGCCGCTGAGGCGGCGGCGAGCGTCGCACCGTCGTGGAGTAGGGGGAGCACGGACATGAACAGCTTCCTCATCGGTGATCCAGGACCGTCGTAGCCGCCTGGGTTCCTTCATTCAGCGTCACCGCCCCGCCCCGGCTGTTCGGAGCGGAACAAGCCCGAAGAACTCCGAATACGAGGGGAAACCGCGTGGCAGGACCAACCGAGGGGACAGCCGCGGCTGCTGCCCGCAGCGCGCTAGGAGCCGCGGTCCGCTCCTATGCGACGCAGAGGGGATGGCGTCAAGCCGACCTGGCAAGGAATGCCGGTGTTCCGCCCGGCACGCTCGCTCCGCTCTGGCATGGGCGAGCGGCGTCGCAGAGCTCGACCTTCACCGCCGTCGTCACGGCGCTCTTCCCCGACGCAGCCGACGCGTCCGGGAACAAGGTGTCTCGCAGTGCCCAAACCGACCTCCTCAAGCAGCAGCTCGCGAGCCGACGGGAACTGGAACAGCTCTGGGAGCAGGCAACGCGGCGCTCTCCGCGCGGAAAAACCGCTACGCACCCTGAGCAGGAGGCATTCGGATCTTCAACTCCGTCAGCCGAAACTGACGTTGTCCCGAACCGCAGCAGCGAGCAGTCTGCGGTGGCCGGCTCTGGGGCGGACGGTGGTAGTCCCGAAGCGGACTTGATCCGAGCGGTCGAAGACTTCGTGCAGCAGATCAGCGGCTTGCGGGCGGACGGGTTCGTGGGTTCGACGGCGGGACCCGCAGATACCGCCTTCGCAGCACGAGCGTGGGAGGGAGTGCACCAAGCCGTCGAGCAGGTCCAGCTTGTCTCTCCGGATGCGGGGGATCATGCCGTTCGTCTATGGCAGGTCGTCAACAGTTGGTACGGGACCTATTTGCAGTGGGCGGACCCTGAACCAGCTGACGACTATGCCACCTCCTTCGGATGTCCCGAACCCGCTGACTCAGAGCACCTGAAGATCCTGGGGGCTCGAGCCAGCGAGGCGCTTCGGGGGCCGATGGCAGCTTTCCGTGCACGGTGGCGAGAGCTGCACTGAGAACAGAGCATGCGTTCCGCTGGCCGAGCTGGCGGGAGGGGGGATTGCCACCAGCCCGTGCAGGGCCTTCGTGTCTCTGGACTGATGGGCTGAGGGCTTTCAGCGAAGCCTGGCGGCGCGGATGGCGAGCTCAGAGAGCGGCCAAGCGAGGGAGGGAAGATCATCCCACTCTATGAGCTGCGGATCGGGCAGCTCCATCAGGCTGTGCCGATCGACGAAGGCCAAACCCTCTTTGGTGAGCACAAGGGGGCGTGACTGGGATTCACGATCTTCCTCAACGAGTCCGCAGGAGTGAGCCGCCCGCACGTCCGCGTGGAAGGCCGATTCGTATGGGGCGTACTTTCGCCCGTCGCCTTCGGCCAGGGCCCGCAGCATTTTCAGGACATCGGCCGGGTCGAAGGTGTCGTCGCTGTTCGGGTAGGTCGTCACATGGTCGACGGCGTCCTTGAACGCAGACTCGACTGCCTCCCGATCGAGCCCGTACGCCGAGACCTCGACGCTTCCCCTGTGTCGGATCTCCACGCGTCGGCGTACCGGCGCGGTGGTGAACCAGCTCTGGAACTCCCAGGTCTGTCGGACGAGGAGCCCGGAGTCCGTCACTTTGCGCCGGGTGGTGATGCCGACGAAGACCGCGTGATGGACGTGCTGCATGCGGAACTCGGGCACTCGGGTCCACACGGCGGCCATGCCTCCGGGACCGTACCTCTGCCAGTGCTGGCGGTCGCAGGGTTCTACGCGCCCGGAGAGGCGGTCTGCAGCCTTCGAGTGTCCCTCGGCGCGGTCACGAGTAATGGTCGGGGCAACGGCACGGTTCCACTGCTCGACCAGCGTCCGGGCGTGCTCCGCGCGATAGAAGGCCTCCTGGTGACCGTTGAGCACGGCCACGTGGAGATGCTCCGTCGGCAGAGTTGTGCTCATCACGTCTTTCATCCTCTCGTCTTGGCCGGCGTGGCCGGCACCGGGTCAGAATGACCTCGGCGCGGACCCTGTCGGCCCCCTGAGGGTAGTAGTTGAGCACCGCCCGGCAGAGAGTCAGTCTGTCGGCCTCTGCTTCTGTCCGCAGGCGTGCTGCGAGATTCGAAGAGTCGGAACGGCAGTCACGCCGTACGCTGGTCTGTCATGGATGCGCTCGACCGCTCAGCTCGCACGGAAGTGGCTGCGCTGCTGAAGAAACTGGCCCTCGGGCCGGCGACCACCTACAACCAGCGGGCCTGCTACCTGAACGAGTATCTGCAGTTCCTCACGGAGGTCCTGGAGATGCCTGAGAGCCGTGTCCGCGCAGCTGATCTCGTCGACCTGGACTACGCGGCGGTGTGGCTGAAGGCTGCGGGAGACGGCTACACACGCCAGCGCAGGACACTCCACGGCCCGAAAGCGTCCGAGGGGGCGCAGGCCGCCCGCCGCGCGACGTTCAACCGCTTCGCCCAGCACCTGGGGATGCCGCAGCGGCTCCCAGTGGATCAGCCTGCTTCGAAGGCCCTTCCGGTCGAGAAGAGCCGGAGCATCGTGGCCGCTCTGGCGGAGAACCGGCCTCCGCGTACGACCACGGCGGTATGGGAGCGGACGAGTGCGCTGGCCGCGATGCGTCTGGCCACTGGGCGTCCGATGTCGCAGCTCGCGGCTGTCGACGTGGGTGACGTGGACCTGAAGGCGACGGTGCCGACCGTCACCCTCGGGGAGAAGCCGTACCCGCTGGATGAGCTGGCGGTGCGTACGGCACAGCGATGGCTGGATCGTCACGCGTTGTTGACCTCTGAGCTCCTGGGCGGTGAGGTCCACGCCTTGTGGATCACGACGAGGCCGGGTCGACCCCGTCTCGGTGAGCCTGCGCGTCATCCGTACCTGCCGTGCTCCTTCAGGGCCCTGTGGGCGGCGCACCATGCGCTGACCAGCCGTTTGCTCGCCGAGCCCACCCGGCTCGGGCAGCTCACCGCCCCCGACCCGGAGGAGAGGGCCGAGGAGCTGGAGATCCGGCGGCGCCGGCCGGCGCCGCCGACGCCTCCGCCGTCTTTGTCACCCGCGGAGCGGAAGCGTGCCCTGGAGAAGGCTGCTGCCGTACGCCAGGAGCGGGCTCTGCTGCTAAGTGACCTGAAGGCGGGACGGGTGAGCATCGGTGATGTTCTCGCGCGGGTGGACCGCACGGTCGGCATGACACGCGTGGGTCGCTTGGTGGAGGCGCTTCCCGGCACCGGCCCGGCGAAGCGGGGCAGGCTCCTCAGCTCGTTGGGCGTCGAGGGCCACCGGCGCGTGCAGGGGCTGAGCGAGCAGCAGCGCCAGGAGCTGCTCCGTCTGTGCTCCGCCGACTCGGGTCTGCCGACCGCCGGATAGCGGACAGAGGCCAAGTCGGTTTGGGCGGGCAGCGGGGCACGCTGAACGCGTCCTCCTCCCGTTGGTTGAAGCGGAGCCGTCGTCGTGCCCCCGTACCGTTCTCCTGATCTGCAGCTCGCAGCCGACCTGGACGAGACCGCGCTGCTCGGTTGCGGCGCGCGAGGGTGTTCCGCGTGCAGGCTGCGAACGCGAGCGGTGGGGTCGGCCCGGGCCGTTGGCGCGGGCCGACCGCCTTGTGCCGTCCGGCTGCCACGCCGGGACACTCCTGCCCGCTGCCACGGTCAGGAACGGCGCTGCCCCTGGAACCACCAGTTCGCAGCCGTTGTGCATCCGGCCCTCTTGGCAGTGAGCGCCGGTGCGCCGACCCTTACCAGGGGCCGGTTATGCCGGAATCGTACCGGTGAGGTCGGACACCATCACTTCTTGGGCGTACGTCCCCTCACCTGGGTGCTGCGGGCTGCTCGGTAGGCCTGTGCCGGATCGGCATCGGCTCCTTGGACGGGCTGCCAGATTCCGAAAGGGGCGCGGTAGGGGTGCCAGCGTGTGTCGAGCCCGTAGCGCAGTTGAACGCCTGCGGCATGGTCGGTGAGGCGGTTGTCCTCCCACTCGACGGTCGCCATCGAGGCGGGTCTCAGGGGCTGGATGGCGGCTTGGGCCTGGGCGAGGACTTCGTGTTCGACTGGGAATGTCTCGAGGTACGCAGTGGCTCCGGCCGGGCCGCCGTAGGTGTAGGCGAGTTGCAGGTGGCCCATGCTGACGACATCGAGGCTCAGGTATTCCATGGCTGCGGGCCGGAAGTGAGCCCCGTGGGGGAGCGTGGTGAGCCGGGCGATGTCACTGGGGGTGTCCCGGGAGATGTGCAGCTCACCGCCGTCCAGGAGCATCTGGGCGCGGTGGGCGGCGTCCGCGGCCACCGTGTTGAGCTCCTGGAGGTCCGGGAGGGGTGCGGGTGGTGGTTGGGGAAGGGCGTGTGCCGGCGTTAGCGGGGTGAGGTCGAGGTCGACTGGGTCCGGGATGGCGGGTTGCGCCGCCGCCCCTGGGGCGGCGGCGAGTGGCAGGGGCTGGGTGGCCCCAGCAGGGGGGCTTTCCAGGGCGGGGGGCTCTTGCCGGGCGGGCCGGGCGCTCGTTGCGTTCAGTCGCTTCTTCAGGTGCTGGTGCGGACGGCCGCGGAGGGTGAACAGCAGGGCGGGTGTGGTCCTGAGTCGTTCCGTGAGGAGCAGTCCAACGGCTGCGGAGTGCGGGCAGGGGGTGGTCTCGCCGGTGGAGCAGGTGCAGGTGTAGGAGATGTCCTCGGGTGCGGGGATCAGGGGGACACCCGCGGTCAGGTGGGGGTTGATGAACTCGTCGCTGATGGCCGTGGTGCCAGCGACTATCGCGGCGTCCGGGAGCGCCATGATCGCTGCGTCGATGCGGTCCCACTGAGTGGTGGAAAGTTCAGTGACGACCAGGCGGGGCCGGACGACTCGGGCGTCGGGCAGCTGGAACTTGCTGATCGCGAAGCCTTGCGTCACGTTCAGTGGGGCGCCGCCGTCCCTCAGCAGATGCCGGCCGGCGGCCAAGGTTGCCTCGCCGGCGGTTGCGGCAAGGGCGGTTGTCAGGGCCTGCGCCCATCCGGCGACGCTGGGAGGCTGGGTCATCGTGGTGCTCCCAGTCGTACGAGGGCAGCGAGTTCCTGGTCGCTGAGCTGGGCGAGCGCCTGATCGCCCGCGGTGGGGAGAGCTGATTGCAGGGCACGTTTGTGCCGGAGGAGTTCGTCGATGCGGTCCTCGACGGTCTCCTCGGTGATCAGGCGGTGCACGGTGACGGTCTGGCGCTGTCCGATGCGGTGGGCCCGGTCGGTGGCCTGGTCCTCCACCGCGGCGTTGAAGCTCCGGTCGAAGTGGACGACGTGCGCCGCGCGGGTGAGGGTCAGGCCTGTTCCAGCGGCCTTGAGGGAAAGGATCATCACCGGGTGCCGGCCGGCCTGGAAGTCGTCGACCATGCGTTGCCTTTCGTGCAGGGGAGTGGCGCCGTGGAGGAAGACCGGCTTGTGGCCGAGGTGGTCGAGATGGGCGTTGAGCATGTGGCCCAGCGCCACGAAGCTGGTGAAGATCAGTGCTGCTTCTCCGGGAGGGCGGATGTTCTCCAGCAGTTCCACAAGCGCTGCGGTCTTGGACGAGCGGGCGGTGAAGTCGGATGCCTCGGCGGCCCGGGGCGGTGACTCGCGGAGGTAGTGGGCCGGGTGGTTGGTGATCTTCTTCAGGGCGGTGAGGAGCTGGAGGACCAGGCCATTGCGGGTGATGCCGGTGGCGTTCTGAATCTGGTGGAGGGTCTCGCGTACGACAGCCTCGTACAGGGCGGCCTGTTCTGTCGTGAGTCGCAGATAGCGCGGCCGGTCGATCTTCGCGGGAAGTTCAGGGGCGATTCCGGGGTCGGTCTTGAGCCTGCGGAGGAGAAACGGGGCGATGATCCGGGCAAGCTCGGCGGCCTCTGGCCCATCGGGATTCTTCTCCGCTGCAGTGGCCCATCGGGCTCGAAAGGTCTTCAGCCTGCCGAACAGGGAGGGGTTGACCCAGTCGAGGAGGGCCCACAGCTCGGAGAGGTTGTTCTCCACGGGTGTGCCGGTGAGTGCGAGCCGGGTGACCGAGGGCAGGGTCCGAAGGTGTCGGGCGGCGCCGGTGTTGTGGTTCTTGGCGTGCTGGGCCTCGTCGGCGACGATCAGCCCCCAGGTGCGTTCGGCAAGGCGGGCGTGGTCCTTGCGGAGCAGGCCGTATGTGGTGACCACGACCGTGGTCTCGGTGACCGTTTCGAGGGTGCGTTCGGGGCCGTGGTAGGCGTGGATCGGAAGGTCCGGTGCGAATCGGGCTGCTTCGCGGCACCATGTGGTTACCAGGGAGGCTGGGCAGATCACCAGGATCGGGCCGGGGGTCTTTCGCTGGTGGTGGAGGATGAAGGCGAGTGTGGTGAGGGTCTTGCCGAGTCCCATGTCGTCGGCGAGGACTGCTCCGAAGCCCAGGTCGGTGGTGTGTGCTAGCCAGGTCAGGGCCCGCTGCTGGTATGGGCGCAGGGTTCCACGGAGGCCGGCTGGGGGCGGAGTCGGGTTGTGGTGGTGCTCTCCGCTTTTCAGGACGCTGATGATGTCGGCGAGGGGCCCGGCTGGCTGACAAGTGATGACCGTGCTCTCGGCGGTGACGTATCCCGTCAGGGCCGCGGTCAGGGCCTGAGTGCCAGGAAGCTGTCCCAGCAGGCGATGGCGGGCTCGGCGGCGTACAACGGAGTCGGCCAGTACCCACTGGCCGCGTACGCGCACCAAGGGACGTGCGGCCTCGGCGAGCGCGTCCATCTCCTCTTCGCTCAGTGCGACCCCTCGCATGACCACCTGGAAGCGGAAGTCGAGCATCGAGGTCAGGCTGAACTTCGGGGCGTTGCCGAGCTGAGGGGGATGACCGGCGGAGGTCATGCGTGGGGTGGTGCCGACGATGGCAGTGGTCTGCAGGGCAGTTCGCAATCCGGTGGGCCATAGCACCCGGACTCCCGTCTCGGCGATCTCCGTCTCCTGCTCAAGGAGCGCCTCGATCGCCAGGGCGTGCATGGTGAAGCGCTCGGGGCGGTCCAGGCCAGCGAGCCCGGCGAGAGCTGGACACGTGCGGGCCGCCCGGCGCAGAACCCGGGCCACACGTGGCCGCACAGCGGCGGCGTTCTCATCACCCAACCGCTCGGCTCCCGACCAGACCTCTCCTGCGTCCACGTAGTCCTCAGCCTCGGCGGCCGCCAAGCGCAGGCCGACGCTCAGCCGCCCGGCGGCGGCCTGTTCATCGGTCGGCTCTTCGACACGGAGGAGAAGCCGAGGGGTACTGCCGCCATCGACCTGGTCCTCCACGGCATCCAGCCATCCGCGTACGGCGCGCTCGGTGTCTGCGTCCACCGGCTGCGGCGTGGGAGCGGTCCATGGGCTGGCGCCGAACAGCTCGGCTGCCGGAGTACGCACGAGCGTGTCGGTGAGCGCGTCGCAGAACGAGGTGAGCTGCTGGAGGGCGGAGACCGAGGGTGTCACCGCGCCGGGTGGCGCCGCCTCTGCGAGGGCCCTCAGGGCTTCCTCGGCAGCCGGTGGAAGCGGGCCCGCCCTCCATACTCCCCGGCGGTCCTCGCCTAGGGCGGGATAGATCGCCTGGGCACGAACGAGTTGGAGTCCGATGTGCTGGGCCCGTTGCCAGAACGCCACGGTGGGGCTGGCCTGGTTGGGGGCCTGCGCCAGGACAGCGACGCCCGCCGCGAGCGGGATCCACCAGCCGCGGTTCGAATCGGCGGTCTCGGCGGTGAGTGGAGCGGGAAGATCGGTCATGGGGAGGGCCTGGTCACCCTGGTCCTTCACCCACCACCCTGCGTTCCGGTCGCCCGCAGAGGGGACGAAAGCCACCGGGCACATGGATGCAATGGCCTGCATCAGAAGTGTTCGCGCATCCCGGCTGCCGACGGTCATCACCGCGCGGGTGGCGTGGCGTTGCTCTGGGGGCGCGGGCGGTGAAGTCGCAGGCCGAGGCGGGCTGCCGTGACCGGAGCCTGCTTCGGTGGCGATGGCGGCGTCGACGGCCTGGAGCTGGTGCAGCAGTTTCATGGCGGCTGCCTGCCGGGCTTCCGTCTTGTTCGATCCGCTCCCCGTTGCGCTGACGTGAGTATCGGTAGCACGGTGGCGGCAGGAGTAGGTGCACTCGGTGCGCGATCCGCGTGTGCGCAGGATGGCCTCGGGCTTGGTGATCGTCTCCAGTTGATGGTGCTTGTTCAGGTACTTGAGGGGGTTCTGCCCCTGTGCGGGAATCGTGATGGGTGCCGTCTGGGCCGGTTTCTCCTCGATCTCGATCGTGGGCTCTGGCAGCCCGGAAAGCTCGGCGAGCAGCGCGCTGGCCGCGTAGTGCTTGGCCGTCTTGCGTGAAGCTGCGGAGCGGATCGGCCCCGTGTGCACCCGCTCTCCCCGCGTCAAGCGCGCTCTCACCTGATGGTCTCCGAGGAGGTCTCTTGGTTGCTCCTCGTAAACCAGGAGCCCTTCCTTACCTCCTCCTTCACTGGATTGCTGGGCTGCCCAGTGAAGGAGGTGAGCCGCGGCGGGAGGTTGCGCTGCTGCCCGGTGCAGGGCGGCTGTGCGAGCGGGCTCCCACGCCGAGCCTCGCGCCTGGAGGAGCAGCCGATAGATGTCACGGTGACGAAGCCTCCCAGCATGCGCACGGCGCAGGGTCTCGGTCTCCAGCTGCTGGTCGGGCGCCCCTCCTGTATCCAGAGCGCGGTTGAGACGGTGCTCGAAGACCTCCGAAAGCATGCCGGGCAGGGCCAGTTGCTCCGCCCCTGCCGGGGAATGAGGCTCTGCCTGGGCTCCGGCGGGCAATTCGACGCCCGTGAGGCAGACCAGGAGCGCGAGCGCGGCTCGGTCTTTGGCCTCGCGAGTGGTGGCCGCGTGCTGGACGGGGCCGGTGACCTGCTCGCCCGGCGGACCGATGGAAGCGACCAGTGCGGTGGTCGGGGGCCTGGAACGTTCGCCGGTGCCGCTACCGGCGCGCTCGAAACGCGGGGCGGGCCACACCTCGGTTTGCGTGTGCGCGATGAGGACCTCCCGCGCCCTGTGTGGCTTGGCGGACAGAGCCTCGACGACCGCTCTGCGCGCCGGCGCCCACTCCGGGAGGGACTCCATGCCCAGAAGCACCAACCGCATTTCGCGTGCCGTCAGCAGACCAGCGTGGCAACGCCGTAGCGCCTCGCTCGCCATCTCGACGTCGCGGCCCTGGGTACCAGTAAGTCTCTTCAGATCCTCGAGCCACTGGTCGCTCTCCCGGCTTGCCTGCGGCGTTCGCGTTCCTACTCCAGCCACAGAAACCACACCAACTCCTCGAACTCAACCGGATGCTCCGTTCCGTCACCCGGCTCAACGATCAGCAGGCGTCACGATAGGGGCGGGATGGGACAGACTGGTGGGGGTTGGCGGGGGTGCGGCCGCCCGGCCGCCCTCACCTCGTTCCTCCGTGGCCCGTGGAGCGCGCCCGCTGCTCCTCCTGAGCACCGTCACTCACAACGAGCGGCCCGCCGGAGCGACCATGCTTCGAGACGAGCCGCCGAGTCACCGTACGCTGCCGACGCGTGGTCAAGGGACGTGGAGACGGCGATGGGAGCCCACCCTGCGCCGTAAAGGCTTACCCCCGTCGTGAAGTATCCGGTGGGCTGTCCCGATACCAGCCACAGACGTAGCCCATCGCGTTCCAGACGGCGTACGGAGATGCTTCGGCTCATGTCGAGCTCGCTGATGGCTTGAGTAGCTCCTTGGTGCCGGCACGCTCCGCGCCTCTTCAGATTGTCGATGCTGGGCGACCGCATCTGGCCGCATGTCAGGCATACGCCCGGCCAGCCGTAACAGGCCCGCCCGGGGTACGGTCCCACCGGCCAGAACCCGTACTTGATCATCTGTTCCGTCTGGCGGACGGAGCGCTCTTCGTAGGTCTCCTTGTGGGCGCACAGCCGTCCCTGGCTGCGCAACCGGTTGACCGTGACGCGCAGGTGCTGTCCGCACTCCGTGCACTGAAGACGCCACGGCGTCACCACGTCATCCGGCTGCGGCTCCAACGGCCGTGCCTGCCATCTGCGCAACTCCTCGGGGCGCGCGGGGCGCCGCGCGCGGCGAGTACGGTCAGTGCGTCGGTGTCGGCATGGGCCGCGCCTTCCCCTGAGCAGCTCTGCCGCCGAGAGGTGACGAGGCTGCTCACACACGACGCAGAGCACCACTGCGCGCTGGGTGCCCACATTCGGGAAAGCGCTGACCAGCTCGTATCCTGAGGCGGCGAAGGCGTTCAGTATCTGGGTGGGAGTGTAGATCGTGTTCCCGGCGGTGCTGGGCTTCTTGCAGCTTGCGCTGTCAGCTCGCCATCCTGAGGACCGTACGGTGGAGAGACCGGCTCCCCTGGGCGCTGACGGGGTGTGCTCCGCGCTGTGATCAACACCGCCGGTTTCGACCGGGCGGCTCGTGGGCTGGGTCCGACGGCGGGTGGTGCTCATGTTCGGTTCGGCCTTCCGGCGTGCTTGGGCTCTGGAGGCGTCAGACAAGTACATGGGCCGGTCCACCGTCGAAGCCTCGCGAATTCGCGAATCGCAGCGCTCTCTGCCCGTACGGCGCTCCGCCTCGCCGCCCTTGCCGTGCCCCTCGGGGGCTCTTGGCGAGGGGGTGATCCTGAGGGTTTCGGCAGGCTGGTTGGCGGATGGTTAGAGGGGACGGCCCCAGGGGGCCAGGACACCCTCGGGTATTTCTGCTGTGAGAAGCCCCCTGGCCGCCCCAGGGTTGTGAAGGATTCCGTCGCCGTTCCGCGGCCACCGTGCGGCGTCTCGGACCGCGACGCCGATGTAGACGCCTCCAGGAGCATCGGTCCACGTGGGGTCTATCACCGCCCCGTCGGGGCGAACGCACCAGGCATGCGCCACAGGCACGACACCTTGCGCAGGCAGGGCATATCCCTCGGCGTACAGCAGGCCTGTGTGCTGGTGCTGCCGCACGTACTGGGCGGCGTTGCTGTAACAGAGCTTGGGCTTCATGCCCTCCACGTCGGCGGGCGGCGGCGCAGGGGTGAAGCGACGGCCGCGGGCGAGGAGGAAGTGGTACTCGGTCGGGTAGACCCACCTGCCGGTGTTGTAGCCGACCTCGGAAAGACGGGCCATCTGGCGGAGGTAGCCGATGACGGCGTCCTCCCAGACAGGCTGGATGGGTGTGCTCATGGTGCGAGATTCCTCCGACGGGCCCGACCTGTCCACGATAGGCGAAAGTCCCACCCCTCTGTGGCCATTCGGCGGGCCAGCCAGTCCCTCGCCCGGTCCCACCAGGTCAGGTCCCACGCGCCGGGCGAGGAGCTTGGCTGCAACCGACGGGAGGCTTCAGGCGGCGAACAGCCGCTGCTCGGTGATCTGCTGCTGCGCAACGCGCCATGCGGTTTGCAGCTCGCTGCCCTCGGCGGGATCCTGCAGAGTCCAGCCGTCGGCGGCGAACTGCAACATGCGGGGTATCAGCATCGCTGCGGAACCTCGCAGAGCCGCCCTCAATACGACGGTGGCAGTCGGCTCGCAGGGGAACTCTCCCCACCAGGCGGGCACGTTGCCCTGACGCCGCGGGGCTGGCTGGTGGACGACGTCGCAGACACGCAGTGTCGACCCGAGAACCATAGGCTGCCAGTCGCCGCGCGGGGTTACCCGCAGGGAGCTGACGCTGATCTGGCTGCCCACGGCTGGGAGGCCGAGGGCCAGGTACCCATCCTGCCGGCACAGGGCCCCGAGAAGTCGTCGGTGGTCACTGCCGAGGGTGGCGGGGTCGAAGAACTCGATGCGGATTCCCATGTCAATCATGGGACCGATCCTGCCGCCGTGAGCGGACAGCCCTCTCGGCGCGGCGCAGCGGCTGCTTGCCCCTGGCCGCGTCTGGGCGGACCGTTCAGCTGTGTCCGTCTTCGCCCTCTCGGTCATCATCGTTCGTCGCAGACTGGGCGGCCAGGGCTGATTCGAGCTGCTCCAGAGGGACCGGCCCGGACGCGGGGAGACCAGCTGCCTGCCACGCGGCGCTGGCCCGGTCCATGTCCTGGCCCGTGGCCTGGACCATCATCTCCTTGGCTTCCTTCTCCGGGACGGAGCCGTCAGCCGGACCGAGATCCACGAGGTGAACGGCCATGCGGACCCGGCTCGGCCGCTCTCCCGCCTGGCCCTGAACCGTCTCCAGTTCCTTGTAGACCCGCACGAGCCGGCCGGTAAGCCTCTCTGCCAGGGCGTGCAGCGCCTTGCCTGAGTCGTTCTCGAGCCGGTCGGTGCGAAACCGTTCCTCACCACGGCCGAGCGCTCGGATGTAGATCAGTGCTCGGTTGCTGCTTTCCTCGACTTCAACGCGGGTGAGGACGCCCCGGACTCGGTCCGCGCCGTCCACGCGTGCGATGTCGGCGGCCAACTGGGCGCCGTCTAGGTACAAGTTCAGCGCGATCTCGCGTACCCGCGCGTGCCAGGCCGGGGCCAGGCCGGGCCGGCATGGGCCAGCGGCCTGAGCGGCAGCGATGATGAGCTGGTGTGAGGCTGATCCGTTCGCAGACACAGACCTCATGATGCCGTGTCTCGGGGCTCGCTGCGCCCCGCGATGCTCAGTTCCTCATCGGCTGCCGGACAACGGCGTTCAGCCCGGCGACTTGAGCGCCAGCATTTCCCGGGGGAGGCTACCGCGGCACGAGGGGCCGTTCGACGGTGGTCAGAAACGTACGCCGGTCGACTAGCGAATCCGCGAACACCGTCGCCTGGGCTATACCCAGAGGTCCGCCGACGTCATCAGTAACCGCGCCGCCGGGGTGCGCCCCCGCGTCAACGAACACCGGCCCTCGGCTGGTCAGCAAGACCTCGACCTGCGCTGCGGACTCCCGGATACCGACAGCGTCGAGCACCTTGCCGGTGAAGTCACGCAGCCGTCGGGCTTCGGTCGTGTCCGGACCCACCGGCTCCCCGTAGATGTGGGACCTTTTCGTACCGTCATGGGCGTACCGGGTGCTACGCCGTATCTCAGCGATCCAGTGAAAGCCGTCGGCGCTCACTGAACTGACGAGGTACGCGTCCCCGGCGAGGTGCTGCTGGATGATGACGCCGGTGGGGCGCCGGCCGGCAATGTTCGGGCGGGTCAGGACAGCGCGTGCGGCACGATCCACCTCGGCAGGGGTGGTGCACAAGGGGCGGATCTCGGCCCTGGCGTTGTCCAGTGGTCTGACCAGGACTTCGGTCAGCCCGGATCTCACGAACCAGTCGGTGGCCTCCGCCGCGCTGGAGGCCGCTTGGCTTTCGGGAGTGCCCAGTCCGGCGCGTTCGACGGCCTGGTACGCCAGTGCCTTGTCCCTTCTTGCTGACCGTAGCTCCGGTGCGTTGGTGGGCAGTCCTAGGTGCTCCGCGAGCGTTTCGGCCAGGGGCACGCCGGATGCGGATCCGGCTATGACCCGGGAGATGCCCAACGTGGCGAGCTGGGCGGCCAGCCAGGCAGTGTCCGCTGTGTAGCCGTAGTTCACGTCGTAGTCGTGCGGGCGGAAGCTGTTCTGCTGGGCAGGGTCGGTCCGCGGTTCGCTCTGAATATGCAGGCATGTCACGCCGTGGGCGCGAAGCTGGCGGGTGAGTTCGGCTCCGGTGAGGTAGCCGTCGACGATGCAGACCTTCATGGGTCCTTGCTTTCTGATCGGGATGAGAGAGGGGGGGCGCGTTCAGGGGATCAGCCGAAGTCGAACCCGTTGATCCACCCCTGTGGTGGGGGGTCCTCCGCGGCCGTGCCGCTCGTGGGCGGCGCGGAGGGTGGGTTGGAGGGTGGCGGTGGCGGCGGGTTCTTGGACAGCTTGGGAGGTTCCGGGCTACCTGGTGGTGGCGTACGCGCCGCGTCGGAAGCCTGAGCGGATCCCTCGACGAGGTCGGGGCGAATCCAGCGGGGGTCCTGACCACCGTCCTTGTTGGGGATGAGCACCTGCACGTAGCCGAGTTCGGCGAGGTGCGCGCGGGCCGAGTCCTTGGCCCCGTGGATGGTGACGGTCGGGTCCCACGGCAGGGGTGTGGTGTCGTCGGGCAGGAACATGATCTGGGCCTGCTGGTAGCCGTACTTGGGGTCGTATCCCCATGCGCGGCCCTTGGGGGTGCCTTCGGCCGGGAAGCGGGTGCCGTGGTCGGAGTTGAGGATCTGCTGCGATTCGTACTGGTCCAGGGGGCCGACGCCGAGGCGTCGGCCGAGCTGTGAGCGCAGCTGCATGCCGAGGATGTCGCCGGCCGGCTTCTGGGCGGCGCAGGCGATGTTCGTCTCCAGTGCGCGGCCGAGGCGGGCGACCTTCTCGAGCATCGCCTTGGCGTCGTTCTTGAGTTCCTCGGTCTCCTTGTTCGCGGATTTGGCGAGGTAGTCGGCGATCTCGTCGAAGAAGAGGATCAGGCGGCCCGGGATGGTGTCGTCGTCGCGCAGGACGACTTCGCCTCGGGCGACGGCGTCGCGGAGGAGTTGCAGGTTGCGGCGCCCGTACTTGTTGAGGAGGGACTGGCGCTTGTCCATTTCGCCGGCGAAGGCCTGGATTGCCTCGTAGATCTCTTCGTCCGTCGCAGCGAATCTGATGACGGCGGGGAACTCGGGGGTCCAGGTGAAGTCGGTGCGCTTGGGGTCGCAGACGATGAGCTGGTAGATGGTCGGGTCGTACAGGGCGGGGAAGAGGATCAAGGACAGGGCGACGGACTTGCCGGCGCCGGTCTTTCCGCCGATGAGGGCGTGGGGGGTCTGCTGAAGGTCCCAGTCGAGCCAGCCGCCTCCCTTGACGGGGCCGAAGCGGATGGTGCCGCGGCGGGCGAGGGCGAGGAACTCCTCGAACTCGGGGCTGCCGCTTTCCGGGAAGGCGAGCTGGGTGGGCAGTTTGGGGACGGCGCTGACGGTGACCCGACCCTCTGCCTCGCTCCAGGCGTAGTGCCAGTCGTTGGTGTCGGTGAGGGAGTCGGCGTGCTGTTCGAAAGCGTCCCTGGTCTCCGGCTTGGTGACGTCGTAGGCGCCGAAGGTCACGGTGAAGGACTTGGGCCGCTCGACCGGGGGCCCGCCGCTTCCTCGGTGACTGATCCAGGTGTGGATGTCCACCTCGACGGGGTCACGGCCGCGCTTGGTGGGGAACTTGGACTCGACGACGGCCTGCAGACGGGCCGTTTCCCGCTTCCTCACCGCTCGAGGATCGGCGTTGGAGACAGCGGTCAGTACCAGCTCGTTGGTGTTGGCGAAGGACCAGTCCGGCAGCCAGGTCCGGTCCGGAAGGGTTTTGGACAGGGCGGTGTCGAGGGTGCGTTCGATACGGGTGCGTAGTTCCGGCGCGGCAACGTCCAGGGTGCCCAGGCCGATGGTGATCTCACGGGGCGTGTTGAACCAGGAGCTGCTGGGATCGTCCTCCCATTTGGTGATGTCGACGGTGAGCTGGCCGGCCTGCCGGGCCGGGATCTGGGCGGTGATGAGGTCGGAGATGTAGCGGGTGCCCTGCTTACGGATCGCCTCCGGTGAGCCGGTGGGCACTCCTCGGATCGTGAGCTCTCCGGGCTGCCAGGTGTAGATCCACACGTGGCCGCGGTCGATCTGGGCGTCGATGACGCGTTCGATGTTCTCCCGGAAGGCGCGCTGGGAGACGTCGTAGGCACCCAGGGTGACAGTCAGCTCGGTGGGGGCTTCGCGGCCCTCACGGTCCTCCCAGGCGCCGACCGCGACGGACACGTCGACGTCAACGCCTCGGGGCGCGGGGAAGAGCTGGCCGATGACTGTGTTGATCCACCGCTCGTCCTGCATACGCAGCAGCCGCGGGTCGCCCTCGGTTACGAGGTCGCACGCCAGGGAGCCGGGGTTGGCCCAGTCGAAGACCCAGCCGGTGCCGGGTGGGGCGGGTGCGGCTTCGACGGCTTTCTCGGCCTGCCACCGGGTGCGGGCCTGAGCGGCCGGCGCCGAGGGGGCGGTCATGATGCGGGCGGCGGCGATCGCGGTGGAACGCCGCCAGCGGGTGACGCGGATGTACTGGCCTTCGTTGACCGGCCGGGTGACGGTGGGAGCCGGTAGTCCGCATGGCTTCATGACCCGGCTGTACAGCTCGGACAGAGCTCGCCGCTGGCGGGGGATGACACGGGCGGCCCGCCCGATGGTGTACAGCAGGGCGGTGACGGTGACGGAGGAGAGGACTTGCCACTGGTGCCACTGCAGGTACCAGGCTCCAGCCAACAGCGGCATGATCAGCCAGTTGAGGAGGACGTGCGGCACTTTCCCGAAGGCGCGACTGCGGTCGCGGCCCAGGGTGAACGCCAGCCACGTTCGGGTGTGTGCGCCCACCGGCCATCCGGGCCCTGCGGCAGGCCGGCGGGTGGCGGGGCGGCGGCGTTTTCTGGCCGCGGGCATGAGGTTGGTCCTCCCGAGTCGACAGCGGTGTTGCCCGGATCATGCTCGGGAAAGCGGACAGCTCTGATCTGCCGGTCCGCCAGCCAGCCTGCGGGCGGGGATGTGAGTAAGAGCCGCGCGCCCGCGCTCCCGGCCTGGTGTGACGGTGGCCCGCGGGTACGCAGACGGGGCAACCCGGCTATGGACTTGACCGGGCTATGTGAGCAGCTTGCTGGGGTCGAACCGGTCGTGGGCGTAGCCCTGCCAGATCTCCCAGGCGGTACTCACGTGACCGGTGCCCACTGCCTTGCCGGTAGCGGCCCAGAAGGGGCGCAAGAGCAGCAAATGTATATCCGGCGGCCGGCATCCGGCCGCGTGCGTGACCAGGTGGACCGTGTGGTTGAACTGGCCGGGGCCGTGCAGGTGGCCGCAGCAGGGAGCACGCCAGTCGACTACTCGGTGGCCGCCCGGCACCCGGTAGCGGTCCATGTGGTGACGGTAGTGCTCGCGGATGACGTGGTCGCCGTGGGCTTTGGTCGCGTCGAGGTTGGTGTAGGTGCCCAGTGTCTGATCGAACTTCTGGATGTTCCAGAGGCTGGTGCTGGCCATGGTTGGGATCCTTGTGTCTTGGCGGCGCGTACGGATTGCTGCCGCTCGGGGGCGGCGTGCTGTCGGCACGTGGGTCATCGCAGATGGGTGTCGTCATGGAGGGCGACCCTGGCCAGCTCGATGCTCTGATCGGGCAGTCTCCACCACATCAGCCGAGGCGCGGCAGCGGTCTGGTTCTTGAGGTGGCAGCGCATCGCGATTGCCTGATCGGCTCTTACCAGCGGGTTCCCGCCGCGTTCCTCGCGCGCACGCATCCGGTGGACCTGCCGTCCTGGGATCGTGGCGGCAAGAGCGGTAAGGACCTCGACCGTCACTTCGAGGATCTTGCGTCGTTCGACGAGTTGGGTGATGTGCAGTGAACCGAGCCAGTCGGGGCCGAGTGCGTACGGTGCGAGCGGCCATCTGGGCCGATCGGCCTCGGGGATCTGGCGCAGCCAGCACTGTTCCACTTCGTAACGGAACTGCTGTTCGGGATCGGCGTAGACGACTGGCGGGGCAGCGTCGGTACGCAGTTGTGCGGCTTTGAGTGCCTTTCGGAGTTGACGGTTCTCCTGACGGAGGCCCGAGCTCTTTCGCCTTTCGTGGGCCAGCAGGGAGCGCAGGTGTTCGGTGCTGTCGGCCCGATAGGTGATCCGTCCTCGGTCTCGTGGGTCTGGACGAGCGGTGCCGGTGTTGGCATCGGTGGTGCCGGGGGCCGCCGGTGTCTTGTGCAGCCACTTCTGGATCTGCGTGATGGCGTGGTCGCTACTGCCGGAGCTGATCGTTATGAGGGGGTGCCGGTGCTTGGTGTCCTTGAGGGTCGCGCCTGTGTGGATGATGCGCGCCGCGCCTCCCCACACGTTCAGGTTGGGGATCAGCGCCCGCAGGGTCCGAGCGGCTGCTTGGTCGGTGAAGACCGCGACCTCGGCCTTGTCGCGGATCTGTTCGATCAGGCGGGCCGGGCTGACCAGGGGGGTGCCATCGTGACGGTGAGGGTCGGGGGAGAGGAGCACTACTGGTGTTGTACGGGAGGGGTCGAGGAGGAATGCTGCGAAGTCGTCGACGTCCGCTTCGCCTATCTGGCGGAAGGGTGGTGACGCGGGCTCAGGGGGCGCTGGCGTCGGCGGGACTGGCACGGGCATGACATGTTCCTTTCGGTCCTGTGTGATCAGCTGGCCTGGGCCAGGGAGGGCTCGTCGGTGGATGCGCGCCCCTGTGTCCGTGCGATCGCCACAATCTGTTCGTGGGTGGCTCCGCATTCCTGGCGGGTGCGCTCACGCTGCTCGCGGTACTCCCGGCTGGGGGCGTCGCCCTTGTGCTGCCGTTGCTTAGGCAGGGCTGACGCCCTGGCGGCTTCTTGCTCGGCTCGGGTCTCTGCCCATCGAGCACGCATTTGCCGGTACTCGGCGCTTGGTTCGGCACCGCGCTCCTTGCGCAGAGCGGGCGCGGGAGCGGCCGGTACTGAGCCGGATTCGCTGCCGGGCGACGAAGGGGTACGAGGGCCGCTTCCCACCTCCACCGATATCCGGCGAAGTGGGCTGGTGTGGCGCTTCGCAGGTGTGGTGCTCGGCCTGTCGGCCGCATCTTCCAGGAGTGCCTCGTACTTCTTGTTGACCTCGGCAACTACCTGCGTTGCCATGAGCCGCAGGCTGGCGGCCCACGAGTCGGAGTCACACAGAACCCGGAGAGTGCCGGTGGTCTCGTCGAACGCGACGGCCTTCCAGTGAGCCGCGCGCGTCTGTCCGATGAGTGAGGCCCACTCCTTCCTGAGGTCCGCCCCCGCGGCTTCGTCCTGCCACCGGTTGTCAACGACAAGCTGATTGACGATGCCTGCCAGGGGGCGTGGATCTCGTCCGTCGGAGCTGCTGCTCGATCGCGCAGGACTTCGCGGGCCGTTGGCCCGCGTCGGCCTCGTGGAAGCATCGGCACGTGCACGGCGCAAGACGATGCGTGCGAGGTCGGCGCCCGAGGGCGCACGGTCCCCGGCGCTCGTGGTGAGGGAGGCGCGTTCCGGCGGTCCGGGAGTCCTGGTCGGTGGTTGAGCCTCGGATCGGGCGGTCACGTTGGTCGCCCTCCTCGGGCTCGGTTGGGCGGTTCAGCTGCTGGCCAGCAGCAGGGGGGTGGCGCGGAGGCGAATGCAGGCGTCGACGAGCGGGGCGGAGTAGAGCCGCGAGGCCTCCGTACGCCCGAGCCCGTCGACGGCGATGAGGACCAGGTCCGCGTCGCCGTGGAACCTGAAGCGGTTCCACGCATCGGCTCTCATCTGCTGCAGGAGGCTGTCATCAAGTTCCTCGATGCAGCTGATGTCCGCGAATTTCTCCCCGTCGTCGTTGCGCTCTTGAAGGGCCTCGACCGTGGTGGTGAATTCCTCCGTGGGAGGGGCGCTGAGAGCCGAGCCGGCCGCATGCTGGCCGCGTTGGTGTTCCCGTTCGGCGTCCTGGATGAGTTGTCCCGCCAGGTACGCGTGAGCTCGCTGTGGACGCCAGGAGGGCCCGTGGTGGTGTACGGGGTTGATCTCGTGAAGCCAGGAGTGCACCTGCTGGAGGGCCGCGCCGTCCAGAGCTTTGTCGACCAGCACCCAGGACAACTGTTCGAGCCGGGCGCGCTGGAGCCAGCCGTGCAGCGGCCGCAGGGCTCGGGCGAAACGGTATGCGGTGCGGTAGGCGCCTGCGGTCACCGTTCGGCCGAGAAGCGACTGCCTGGCGGGCTTGTCGGCTCGCGGGTGGTGCGTAGTTGTTGAAGTACCTCTCACATCAGCTGTCAGTGGGTGGGTGGTGTTGCTACGGGAAGGGGGCTCAAGGCGGGGTTTTGTTGTGCCCTTCAGGGCGTGCGCGATGGCCTGGGTACGGCCGGCTGGCGTGAGGCCGACGACGCGGGCGGTGTACCCGTGGCCGGACAGGCGGTGCCCGTGCGCGGTGTCGTAGGCCACGGGGATGGTGGCGCCGTAAACGGTGGCTGTGGCGGTGTACGGGCGCCCGGGCAGCCGGAGGTTGCGGCGGCTGCCGTGCTGGAGCCAGACGAGCGCGCCGAGCTCTCGCAGGATTCTGACGTGCCTCTTCACCGTGGCGCGCGATAGGCCGAGACGCTGTGCGGTGCCGTCGAGGTCGTACAGCACGATGCCCCGCTGGAAGTCCATGCGCGCTGCGAGGTCGACGGCGATGTCAACGGTGGTCGTGGCCAGCGCGTTGGGGTGTGCGCCGCTGTCGATGAGCCAGGCCAGGGCCTTGAGCCATGCTCGGGGTTGGCTGCGGCGCGCGTGCGTGGTGAGAACGTCCTGCTCGGCACGCGGGACTGGTTCCAGTGGTTCTGCTTTGTGGGGCGCACGGTGCGGTTGGGGGTGCGGGCGGCGCATGAGGTGGTGCTCTCGCTCTTTTTGGGCAGCACAAAGTGAGAGGTGGGCTACCGCGTGGAAGGGGAGGGGGGAGCCGCCTCAAGGGCGGGCGCACCGGTTGGCGGCCGGTGCGAGGTGGACAGCCGGTTCAGCTGCCGGGGCTGGCGCGGGGCCAGCCCCGCTAACGCTGCGCGGGGGGACGGCGCGTCGAGGGCGCCCAGGCTGAGGGCCTGCTTCGCTGTCAGAACCACGGGAGCAGCTGCTCGGCGGCGTCGAGGACCTTCTTCGGCGTGAGCTTGTTGGTCCGTTCACGGCGGCGCACGTTGCAGGGGCTCGCTTGCCTCCGGCGGACGGTCCGGGTGGAGCAGTTCAGCTCCTTCGCCATCTCCACCTGGGTCATCTGGCCGGCTGTGGTCATGGCCTGGACCTTCTCAGCGTCGACGGGATCGTGACTGCGCCGGCCGACGAGGTAGATGTCGTTGTCCTCGTTGAAGGACAGGGGCACCCCGAGGTCCTTGCGTATCCGTTTCCGGTCGCTCTCGGTGGTTCCAGCCACGATGCCGGTGACGGCGTGGTCGGTCACCGCGGCGAAGAGGCAGGACTCCAGCAGGGGGCAGGCGGCGCAGAGCGCACGGACCTGGGTGAGGGACTCCCGGAAGTCCGGTTCGTCGTCGGTGAAGATGGTGAGCTGGTCACCTTCGAGCATGTGGTCGCCGATTCCGGCGCTGGACAGGTCCTCCAGGAGCCGGAAGAGGTCAGCGTGGGTGATGCAGGCCGTCGTATCGCTCATGCGGTGTCCTGGCGGAGAGTTGCGGGGGGTGCGGGGGTGATCGCGAGAGTCACGCCGGGCTCGGTGAGGGCCCAGTCGTGCGTTCCCAGCGGTGCGGGGTAGGTCTTGAAGGGCCCGGTGTCGTAGCCGACGATCCGGGAGTCTTCGGTGTAGACGCGGAAGGTCCTCTTGTCTGATGGAGAAAGAGCGTCCTGTACCGCGCGGATCAGCTTGTCGACGTCGGGTTTCGTCGCCGCGTGGATCGCTCTGCTCTTGGGTGCGCTCTTGGGCCGGGGCAGGGTGAAGACCGCAGACATGACGAGCGGGCAGTTCGCCGGCTCCCAGGTCGCACCGCAGGCTTGTCGCGCGGCCGCGTTGATGTGGCGGCGCCACTCCCGCAGTTCGCGGCTGTACTTGACGACTCCGGGGGCGGGGACGTCGACGGAGCCCTGGGTGATGGGGGTTCCGATGACGGTGAAGGTCAGCCGCTGCTCGGGGAGGTCCTTCAGGCCGCCGAGGGCGTCTTCGGTGACGGGGGCTATGCGCGCGGAGGAGGGCCTTCTCAGTGACGTTGTGCCTTGGGACGGGGCGGGCAGGGGCGTGCGGCAGTGGGGGCAGCGGTCGGTCGTGGGGCGAAGGACGGCCGGGCACATCGGACAGGGGCGATAGCCGCTGTGCGTGATGAGTCGCTGTACGTCGATGCTGGTGCCCATCGCGTCCTTCTCTCGGTCGGGCCCGGTGGGGGCCGGAAGCGTCTGCGGGTGCTTCCGGCCCCCACCGGGGTGGATCAAGCTGCTGCGGCAGCCGGGGCGTCGTCGGCTTCGGCCGTCTTGTGCGCGGCGGCGCTGGCCCGGGCGGCAGCGAGGAACGCGGCCGGGTCGGCCTCCCACTCCGCGAGGGCGGGGAGGAAGTGGGCGACCTCGATGCGCTTCAGCTCGTGAGTGCCGAAACGGTCGGATAGCAGCGGGAAAACCCGGTCGTGCCAGCCTGCGAGGCCGACGTCCTTGTGGCCCAGGAGGATCTTGAATCGAGCGAAGGCGTCGCTTCCGGCGACCGGATGCACGACGGGGATGCCGTCCGGCCCCGCGATGCGGTCGGTTTCGGCGACGTGGGCCACCGCGTCCATCAGCGGCCCGACCGTGGCGATGACCTTGCTGGCCCACGCGTTGCGGGCGAGGACCGCCTCTGCGCTGGTCCGGTCGGCCATCTCGGCGGTGTAGGCGAGTGCGGGCTGGTGGCCGACGACGAAGTCGATCCACGCTCGGGCTTCGTGGTGAGAGCGGTCGGACCGGACGGCGGTACCGTCGGGGTTGCCGTAGACGCCGAGCTGGATACGGTCTGCCATCCCCAGGAGCAGTTCGGCGAGGGTGCCGACCAGGGCCGGGGCGATGTCAGGGCCGACGCCCGCCGAAGCGATCATCTGGTGCGCCTGCGCGAACGTCTCCCGGATCGCGGTGGCGAGGTAGGAGCCGTGGTTGAACCGGCCGTCGGTGTTCCAGTCCTCCCACGGCTTTGCCTCGGCGGCATGGGCAGCTCGCTGTGCCGGGCGGCCTGGACGTGCGTTGGCGGCCGGGGCAGCGGTGGAGGTGCCGAAGAACTTCTTCAGCTCGTCCCGCACCTGCTGGCTCACGTCGATGCTGCCGGGCGAGGCGCTGGCGGCGGGGATGACCGCCCCGCCGAAGACGGCGTAGCCCTCCGGGGCGAGACTGCCGTCGCGGTTCTCCCGCAGGGACTCCCACTCCTCGGGGTCGGAGACCAGCTCGTCGGTGAACTCGCCGTTGACGGCGACTACGAGGTTGCGGCAGTTGCGGTTGGTGATCTCCGCGTTCGCCCGGTTCGAGTCGCCGACGATGCCGCGCAGCTCGTGGATGGGCGTGAGAGGGCTGATCAGCTCACCGCTGTCGTTCTGCTTGTAGCGGCGGGTCGTCTCGATGGCGACGGTGACCGGCAGGTCGTTCTTGAACGCCTCGGCCAGCAGTTCTGCAGCCTTGGAGTCGGCCTGGACCGAGCCGTGGAAGTCGTGCTCCAGGCCGACAGACTCGGCGTCGAAGGTCACGCGGCCGGTGCGGAAGGGGCCGTCGTCGGTCGCCTTCGTCTTCACCTTGTACGCGCTGATCTTCACGTCGACGTGCTCTCGGACGTACACGCTCGGGCGGGCTCGTACGGTCTGGCCGTCGGGCCCTGCGGCGGCACGCGCCTTCTTCTCGTACGCGATGAACGGACGGCCCTTGACCGGCGGCTCGTACGCCATGGGGTGACTCCCTCTGTAGTGGATCAACGGAGTCAGCCTCCAGCCGGGAGCGGGGCGCTGCGAGTTCTCGCGAAAATGCAGGAAGGGGGCCGGCGGGTGGGGGCCGGATGAGCTCGCCCGCGGCCTTTGCTGAGGTGTCGGGCGGCTTGATTTGGCCTGGTGGGTATGGCTTCCGGTTGTGCAGGTGGCAGTAGAGCCGTCCTGTTCCAGGTGGTGTGGCTGCACTTGGCTGGGGGAGTGCAGCGAGAAGTACCCAGGATCAGCAGGGGCGGGCTGGGCGGGTGCCGGGTGCGGCAGCTGGCAACGCCGAAGGCCGGTGTGGCGGATCGGCGACCGCCGCTGCATGCCTCTTCGCATGTGGTTCCCCCTTCGCCGATGGCCCGTCCGCAGGCCCTGACAGCAAATATGCAAACGTAAGTTCGATTTCTTGGTGACGGGCGATCGCTGAGGATCTGCCACGTGCGGGCGTTCCGGATAGCGGCGTTCCACTGTTGCCTGCCTAGGCGGGAAACGGGGGCCCGCCCCGGCTCACCCTCTGCGCCAGACGCGTCTACCCGGCAGCCTTGCGAGCGTCCCGGCCGCAAATTTCGTGCGCCTGTGACCGATCCGACTCTCGGATAAGAACGACACGTCCACCCCTACGGCTAAGCGGCCAACCGGCGACCGCGAGGCACTCGAAAGGCCAGCCCTTCACTGACCGACGGGTAACGTTACGGGGCGGGCGGTCGGTATAGCAATACCATAATCACTCGGCCCAAGATCAGAATTGACCACCCCCGCCTCTGAGGCGGGAGGGCGGGCCAGGAAAGGCAATCTGCACCATGAACGAATCAGAGCCTTCGCGCCAGCGAGCAAGGCAGGAACGGTCGTTGCGCACCCACGAGGCGATTCTTGAGGCCGCTGGCCAGGTGTTCGATGAGCACGGATACGTCGGCGCAACACTAAAAATGATCTTGAGTCGCACCGGAGGAGAGGTAACCAAGGGCGGCCTCTATCACCACTTCCGCTCCAAGGAGCAACTGGCCCAGGAGATCATGCAGATCCAGGTGCCGATGAGCACGCTCCCTCCTCAGGCGTCCAAGATCCAGGAGCTCGTCGACACCAGCTTCTTCTTCGTCTACTTGCTCTTGAACAACCCCCTGGCCAGGGCAGGAGCCCGACTCTCGACAGATGGAGGGCTTCCCCCGGCCCTGGACGCCACCGGCGTCTTCCGCGCGTGGGCCGAGCACGCCGAGCTCCTGATCCGGCAGGCTTCGGAACTCAAGCAGACACTGCCGGGCACAGAGCCGGACCAGATCTCGGAGGTCCTCGTCGGCGCCTACGTAGGGATCCAGCTGACATCTAAGGCGTTCGACGACCGCCAGGAGCTGCCCAGGCGGATCTCTCTCTTCTGGAGGCTAATTCTTCCCGGTATAGCGGCCCCCGGACTGCTGCCCACCATTGACTACGCACCGGACCGAATGAGTCGGTTGTTTCCCGCTAACTCCGTAAACGAAGCGGAAACTGACGAGGCGTAATATTCGCTGCCGAGCTCCCAGAGCAGCTGGGCGCTGGACGCGCTAAACCGGTCACCCGCCCTGTTTAAGGGCCCTCGGGCGAATCCGGGCTACTCAAACGAAGACAGCCGGGTTAAGTTCGATCTCCGGCCTGGCGCCACCTGGGGAGTGGCCGCCGGCTGGCTTTCGCTGAGCAAAGAGTCTGGCTGCGCCTCGGAGCGCAATGCCAGAGTCACATCACCTCGGCGGCCTGAAGCACGTAGACCCACAGGGGGTGACGACGCGCGCGTCCGCACGCCTCCACTTCGCCGGGAGGCACAGATGGACACCCAGGAACGCACCGCGGCCGCACCTGTAGCCAGCTGCCCATTCCGGCTCGACCTGTTCGCCACGGATCTCCCCGAGGAGAACGAGTCTCTTCGTGCCCTTGGCCCGGCGCCCAGCGTTGAGCTGCCGGGCGGAGTGGAGGCGAGAAGTATCACCGACCTCGGGCTGGCCCGGCGCCTGATGCGCGACCCTCGGGTGTCCAAGGACCCGCGCAAGCACTGGCCGATCTACGTCAGCGGGGAGCTGCCGGAGCAGTGGCCGTATCGCATATGGGTCGACATCCGCAATGCCCTCGCATCCGAAGGCGAGGAGCATGCCCGCCTGCGGGCTCTGATCGCCCCGGCCTTCACGCCGCGGCGCGTACGGCAGCTCCAGCCCGACATCGAGTCCCTCGTGGAGAAGCTCCTCAACGAATTGGCAGGACTGCCCGCAGGGCCGGTAGACCTACGCCGTCACCTTGCCTGGGTGTTCCCTCTTCAGGTGGTCAACCTCATGCTGGGGGTACCCAACGACATGGAGGACCGGTTCCGACACCTTGTCGGAGCGAACATGTCCACCCACTTCACCCCCGCCGAGGCCGCGGCCAACGGCAAGGCTTACGTCGATCTGCTGGCCGAGCTCGTCGAAGTCAAGCGGCAGGTACCCGGCGACGACATCACCACTCAGCTAGTGCAGCAGCGCGACACCGACGTGATCACGGAGCAGGAGCTGATCTACAGCCTCATGCTCCTCATCGGCGCCGGCCACGAAACGACGATGAACGCCCTCGACCACGCCATCGTCAACCTGCTCACTCACCGTGATCAGCTCGCCCTTGCCCAGGCCGGTCACGCGCCGTGGGACGCCGTGATCGACGAAACTCTGCGCCACGACGCCCCGGTCGCGAACATTCTCCTCAGATTCGCCGTCGAGCAGATCGTCGACCCGCAGACCGCAACGACGATCAACCAAGGCGAGGCCATCATCATCAACGTCGCCGCGGCAGGACGGGACCCCCACGGCAACCCTGATCCAGCCATCTTCGACATCACGCGTGTCCCCGCGGGTCGGCACATCG
This sequence comes from Streptomyces sp. NPDC020884, assembly GCF_044333935.1. Taxonomy (NCBI): domain Bacteria; kingdom Bacillati; phylum Actinomycetota; class Actinomycetes; order Kitasatosporales; family Streptomycetaceae; genus Streptomyces; species Streptomyces sp. NPDC020884. The sequence continues at coordinate 279,653 of NZ_JBIRRY010000010.1, forward strand.
CGTTCGGTCACGGCGTCCACTACTGCCTCGGTGCCGAACTGGCCCGGCTGGAACTCCGCATCGCTCTGGACAGGCTCTTCCGCCGGTTCCCCGACATGACGCTGGCCGTCCCCCGATCAGCTCTCAAGCCGCAGCCGTCCTTCATATCCAACGGCCACCTCGAGATTCCCGTCCTCCTGGGGCAGGACGCGGAGACGGTGGCGTGATGGTGTCAGGCCGGTCATACCCCGCCCCCCGTGCCTCCTCCGGCTCCGGCATCTGCTCTCAGACGCCGTCTCCGGACCTTCGGGACCCGTGCTTGAGGTGTGGCGCCGTGCGCGCCTCCCCATGGTTCCCAGACGGATGGACAACAGGGGATGTCGCGCGGTGCGCGAGCGGACTCCACAGCCAGGTGGCGACCGGCTGCACACGCCGCACCCCCGGAAGCCGCCCCGAAGCTGGTGACGGGACCCGACGCGCCCTGCAGGCCCTCACAGCCCGCCTCGGACCCCCATCCCTATACGGCGGTGGGCACGGCGGCGCGTGCGTCCAATGGCGAAACGGCGCGCACACGGTGCTCCTGACCTCCCGTCCGGACCAGTGCCCTCGGGTGTCAGTGCTCAGAACCTGGGATATGGAGCGGGCAGAATCGGACGCCCGGACGCGGGCACGGAGCACGAGCCGCGGGCCGGCCGGGAAGGAGTCACTGGCCTCGCTTCTCTGGTGCCACCAGGGAGCCGGAAGCGGCCCGCCGCCCGCCCCCTCGCGGCGAATACCGGGGTGGGCCGAGCTGCAGGGAGCCCTTGAGGCCCTGCTTCAGGTGTGGTGCACGCAGCTGGACGGCAGGCTCGGTCTTAATGAAGCGGCCTTCAACCTCATCAGCATCTCCGAGCAGAGCTGGCGCCTTGGCATCATGATCAGCCCCGAAGACGGCCTGACTCTGTTCGTTGACGACTCCACCGGCCCCGGCCGGCCGTCTCCGCAGCTGACGGACATGATCAGCCGTGGATGGCAGTCCTTCGTTCCCCTGCTTCGCGTGTGGGACGCCGTCTACGAGCCGGGGCAGGCAGGAGCTGCCCAGGCAGCCCGCCTAGCAGTGTCCGAGCTGCGGCACCGTGGCGTCCTCACCCCCAGCGACCTCCGGGTAGCCGAAGCTGTCATGGGTGAACAAGGCCACCTCGAACTGCCCGGTCTGGGCATCGCCGGCGCCTAGCACAAAGCTCACCTCATAGGCGCGGAACCGTTGGCTTGGCGGCGCGCCGCCACCTGGCCCCTAGAACAGAACGTTACTCAGTGCAGCCAGACGAGGACCGCAACGCGAATCTCCTTGGCCTCACGCATGATCATGTACTCGACAATGATGCCTTCACCAGGCATTTCAAGTGAGTACCGCACACCCACATCATCCAAGGCATCGCCGGGCGGGGAACGATCAAGGTCGATTGCACCCCCCACCTCCAGGGCCAAGGCTCGGAGGAAGTTCGCGGTCTTCCGCCGAAGGTCAACAGGCATGGCGAGGACAGTCTGCGTGGGCCGCTCTTCGGTCCAGACGCTCCAGCTCATGGGGCTGGGTCCGGGTGCGGCAGCAGGTCATCGACAGAGACCAGGGCACGACCTGAGCTTGCGTTCTCCCGGCTACGGGCCGCTCCGGGAGCCTTGTTCAGCATCGCGGTCTTCCACCAGCGGCGCATGACGTCAGCTACAGCACTGTCTTCAGCCGCCAGAACCTGCTCGTAGAAGCGAGCTCTGTCCGCGCCGCCTAGGGCATTGCCGATGGCGTTGATGCTGCGCGGAATCGGGGTCACCCGATAGCTCATGGGCTGCTCACGCTGCGCGCTCACTTGGCCTCCTCAAAGTTGCGACCAGTCTCCTACGTCTACACCGACGAAGGCCACCGTTTCGTCGCGCCTGGCGGGAGCATTGTCCGGCCGACCACGCGACCGACAGCCGGAGGCCCACGCTTCGACTGCTCCTGCGGAATCCACGAGGGCGGACACCAGAGCCAGAAGACCGACGGAGCGGTGATCCACGGGGACTGCCGCATCGCAGTTCCCAGATCAGAGGTTCTCGTACGCCAGCCACACGTCGTAGGGGATAGTCGATGCGAACAGCAGTCGCCGAGAGCAGCCCGCCAGCCGCGACGCTGCCAGCCCGGCAGCCGACCGGCAAGGCTGCGCCAACCGTCGAGGGGGACCTTTCGGTGCGAGCCAACGACGGTGGAATCCCGGCCCCGCCCCCGGCGGACACTGCGCACCTGGACCAGCTTTCGGCCCGCTGGCGGGACGCCGAACCGCCAGCCAAGGAGGCGGTCGGCGACGCTGCTGCCGCCCTGCAGGCGTCGCTGTCACCGGACAGCGTCGCGGGCCTGTTCGACGCGCTGGAGCGTGCCGGACTGTATGACCCCAGCAGGGATTGACGGATTGACCCACGACGGGCGCCGGAGCCATCGGCGCGAGGTCCCACGGGCGGTCGCCGCCGCGCGATCCAGGCCAACCATTCAGTGCTCGACGCCCCCGACATCAAGCACACCACCGGCTCCGCCCGACAGCGGCGTCGGAGCGTTGCGGCGGAACACCGCTGGGAGCGCGAAACTGCCGGCAGAGCCGGTGGTGCGGAAGGAAGCTGATGTGATAAGTCCAGGGCTCGCCACCTTGCGCCATTCTCTCGTCGACCACCTTAAGGATCACGGTGACGCCTGAGCGGCCCAACTTCTCCGTGAGCTGCTCAATAGGCATCCCTTGCAAGCTCACACAACACCCCTAAAGGCCCCCGAGAAGTCGCTGACGTCGCGCATTATTCAGTCCGCCCGATCACTCCGACCGAAAAGTGAACCTGCTATTGAAGCGGACGGCCCGCTTCGAGGAACTGCCGATAAACGAGATCGAGCAGCGCCGCGTATGCATGTTGCGAGCGAGCGACGGCTTTGTCGCCTCCCGATGCCGTGTCACCGATCCGATCGATTCGCTTCATCAGCGCTTGAAGCGCCATGAGGACATCAACCGGCGCCGGCGAGAGGGATAGATCAGGCTATTCCAACTTACCGAGAGTCCCCTGCGGTCCCTCTGCCACGACCGCACGGAGCGCCTCGACCATGGCAGCCACTCCAGCCTTTGGAACGATCACGAGATCAGAACACTGAAAGAAGACACCACCGCCATACTCGCCGGTTTTTCTCCATCGATTCATCACCACTTCGATCGCACCGACAGTCATGAAGGTTCCACTCCAGCTAGTACCGTCCGGAAGTCGCAACTCGACGTCAACGTTGTCTACTGATTCCGCCCGGTCGTCGGCGCCGAGCAGGAACAGTGCAGTGAATTCGGGTTCCCTGACGACATGATAGATGTCATCTTCCCTGAATTCGAAGTGCTCACTGTCCATAGAGCTGCTTCAGCCTCGCGATCACTTTGGGCTCACTATCCTTCGCCTTACCCGCCTTGCCGACAATCTGTATACCACCATCAACATTCCGGAAGAAAAGCCGCCCACCGTTTCTCCCTCGAGCGTAGGACACGTCTGTGCCGTCCAGCGCCTTACTTCCCGTACCCGGCTTCATATTTCCATTGGAAAGCTGTTTGAACAGGTGGTCAAAATCTCGTTGCACATCCTGGTTCTTCCCCGCCTTTTGCGCCTCTTTGGTCAGCAGCGAATCCTGACCAATGACAGACGACATTTTCACACACGGACCGGAATTATGAACGAGGACAGGTGCGGACCCCGCCAGCACATAGTACGTATGGAGGTCATTGATCGTTAGGTCGTGCGTACGCTGCTGGACTTTTTGGTCCCGGACCTCGGCCGCCGTTGCGCCGGACCCGTTCGGGGTACGTAGTTCGTCGCCAGCACGGAGGTCTCCGGCGTCCTTCCACTGCTTGTCCTGGGGGAGCCAGAAGGGATGGTTGTCGGTCGCCGTGATAGTGGCCGGGCCCTGGCCGGTGGTCACGGTGATGCGGGTGAAGTCCTTGTTGCCCTCGGTGGTGAAGGTATTGGTCACCGGCCGTGCGGCGGTGCGCCCTGTCTGTGGGTCGCTGGCGGTGACGAGGTCGCCGATGCGGATGTCTTCGATGGCCCGGGTGGTGCCGTTGGCCAGCAGTACGTGGGTACCGGTGGGGAAGCTGTGCGGATTGGCGCAGCCCGCGGCTGCACGTTCTGCTTTTGCCTGGTCGGCGAGCTTTTTGGCCTCGACCTTGGCCAGAGCGCGGGCGTCGATAAGGGTGTTGGCGCGGACCGGGTAGGTGAGGCGGACCTTGCAGCCGCAGCGGTCGGCGTCGGCTTGGGCTTGTGCCTGTACGCGGGCGGCGACTGAGGCGTAGAGGGGGCCGGCTCCCGGGTTGGAGCACTTCAAGGTGCCCGAGACGTTGTTGCCGCGGACGGGGAAGGTGCGCTGCGGGCTGGTGCATTCGCCGGCGGGCTTACCGTCGATGGAGAACGTGGCGCTCATCACCGCGGAGACCTCGCCCTTGGTGACGCGTTCCCTCCGGGCGATGGAGGAGACATCACCGGTGAAGCTCTGGGTGGCGGTGCAGCCCTTCGGACTGCAGTCCATCTCGCCCGCGCTGTCGAGGGTGAAGGTGATGCCCCGGTCGGTCGCGTTTTCGAGCTGGTCGGCGTACTCGACCAGGGTGTCGAACATCTTGTCGGCGGCGTCGGCGAGGACCGGGGTGAGGTCCATTCCCTTGGTGCCGCCGGAGGCCAGCGGTCCGGCGGTGACCGTGCGGGGAGCCGCCGGTGTTTCGCCGTTCTCCAGTTGGTCCCTCATGTCGGCGAGCCCGTCGCGCAGGTCGTAGGCCTCCAGCCGCAACGCGCGGTGCGGCTTCTCCTTCGTCACCAGCAGCCGGCCGGCCGAGGTGTCGATGCCGAGCGCGGGCGTGCCGTTCACGCTCAACGTGCGCTGCCCGGGCCCGCCCGGGGCCTTCGAGCCGTTCGCTGCCGGGGGCGGTGACTTCTCCAGGTCGGTCAGCGCCTTGTCCAGCACGGCAGCCAGCTTCGAGGGGGCGATGGCCCGGGCGAGGACCTCGTCCATCAGCTCGGAGCCGTCGTCCAGGCCCACGATCCACTCGCTGGGCGTTGCCTTCTCGCCCGCCGCCGCGTCCTTCCTGGGTGCGGGATCGACCTGCCACCGTGTGAACTTCTTCCCCCCGATGCGCAGCACGTCCCGGCCGTGATCGCTCGGGCCGGAACTGGTGGTGCCGTAGGTACTCCCGGCCGCTGTCACCGTGAGGGTGTTCTCGGTGATGCCGACGGTTGAGGTGTCCTTGTACTGCAGCCCCGGGGCGGTCGCGAGATCGTCGACCGCCTCACGGAACGGCTGCAGGTCCCGCGCCGCCGTTGGGGAACCGTCGGAGGAGCTGCCGGAGTTCAGCACGGCGGCCGCGATCACGGCGATCACCAGGGTCAGGATCCCGGCAGGCAGAACGATCCGCTGCCACGAGCTCAGCCTCTGCCACCAGCCGTGCACCGGGCCGGACGGACTGACGGGCCCGGTGGGAGGCTCGTCACCGGAGGGGTTCTGCTGGGACACACGGTCCCCCTTCATGCGTCACGCACCGGCCCAGCACGCCGTGCGCGGGCCGGCCGATGCGTTGATAGTCGGCCCCGGGACGGGTGCGTGTCAGGAACGAGCCGGCCGTGCGCCAGTACGTGGCCGCGTGGCCGGGAACCGCTGAAAACCCGCCCGGGTTATGGCTTGTGGGAGCCTGGCCGACTGCGCTGCAATTCCGATGAAGCAATGATGAATTGGGCAGCGGCGGGGGCGTGTGTGGCGGACGGTGATGCCGGGCAGTTGCAGTTCGACCTGCTCGGGCCCCTTTCCGTACGCCGCGGCGGACGGCACCTGGACCTGGGGCCCGTACGCCGTCAGGCCGTTCTCGTGGCGCTGGTGCTCCGCGCAGGCCATCGTGTGACCCACGAGGACCTGATCGACGACATCTGGGGCGATCACCCGCCCCCGACCGGTGTTCGAGTCCTGCCCTCCCACGTCTACGCCCTGCGCCAGGCTCTGGAGACAGAGGCGGTGCAGGGGACTGGCGTCATCCGCAGCGGCAAGGGCTGGTACTCCTTCGACGCTCAGGAGATCGGGCTCGATACCGATGAGCTGGCCGCACGCAGCGGTCGAGCCCACGAGGCCAGGGCATGCGCCGGGCCCGCCGCTGCACTCGCTCTGTTCGGCGAGGCGCTCGCGCTGTTCAGGGGAGAACCGCTGGCCGGCCTTCCCGGCCGCTACACCAATTCGGTCCGGCGGCAACTGCAGGAGCAGTGGGCCACCCTGCGACGGGGTCGGCTGGAGTGTCTCTTCCTGCTCGGACGGTCAGCCGAGGCTCTGGAAGAACTCGCCGAGCTGACCGCGTCCCGCCCGTTGGACGAGGGGCTGCTCGCCCTGCAGGTCAGGGCCCTGTACACCAGCGGGCGCCAGGCGGAGGCACTCGACGCCTTCCACCTCCTGCGCGAGCGTCTGCGCGAGGAGCACGGTGCCGAGCCGGGCGAGGAACTGCGCGGCCTGTACGAGGCCGTGTTGCGGCAGGACGACACGATCCTGCTGCCGCCGCCCGGCACCTACGCCCCGGCCCCGGTTTCCTTCTCGCCACCGGTGAACGAGCTCCCTGGCGATGTGGGGCCGCTGGTGGGAAGAGAGGCGGAGCTGGCGCTGCTCAGCGGGCCCGGCTCGCCCGGGGGCATCACGGTTGTCGCGGTGGACGGAACGCCCGGCATCGGGAAAACCCGGCTCAGCGTCCAGGCCGCCCGCCAGCTCGCTCACCTTCACCCGGCCGGCTGCCTCTTCGTCGACTTGCGGGCCCATGCGACGGGACAGCCCCTCTCCCCCCGGCGAGCCCTGGCCCGGATGCTCCGCACCCTGGGCAGGGACAGCGATCGGATCGGCGACGATGAGGACGAACTGGTTGCCGCATGGCGCACCGCGACCAGCGGCCTGCGTCTGCTGCTGGTGCTGGACGACGCCGTGGACGCCCAACAGGTGCGGCCCCTGCTGCCGTCCGGGCCCGACAGCACCGTGATCGTGACCAGCAGACGGCGGCTCGCCGGGCTGGACGCGACCCGCCGCCACTCACTGGCGCCACTGCCCGAAGAAGGGGGCGTTCGCCTGCTCAGCAGTGTCGTCGGCCCTGACCGGACGAACCGTGAACCCCAGGCCGCGGCCGAGCTCGCCCGGCTCTGCGACGGACTGCCGCTCGCCCTGCGCATCATCGGGGCCCGGCTCCAGACCCGCCCCGAATGGACCCTGGCCCACATGGTGGACCGGATGGCCGGTGATGAGGACCGGCTGAAGGAGCTGAACGCCGACGACCGGAGCGTCGCGGCCGCCTTCCAGCTCTCCTACGAACACCTCCCGCCACAGCAGCAACACATCTTCCGCGTCCTGGGCCTCTCACCCACCGTCGAGTTCGACGCACGCACTCCAGCAGCGATGCTGACCCTGCCCGCACATGAGACCGGCCCGGCACTGGAGAACCTGGTCGACGCAGGTCTCGTACGACAACCCCGCCCCGGTCGCTACCGGTTGCACGACCTGGTCCGTGCCCACGCACGCCGACTGGCCCAAGCCACCCCGAGCACAGCAAGGACCGCGGGCACGGCGGCCCTGCGACTCCATCTCGACGCGGCCCGGATGGCGAGCGACTGGGGCCCAGAAGGCTTCCCGGCCGCACACCCGCTGGGACCCTCGGCCTTCACCGACTGGAGGGACGCGGCGGACTGGCTGGACGAAACCCGGGGCGAAATCGTCGACGTCGTCTCACACGCGCTCTCGCTCGGGGAAAAGGACCTCGCCTGCTCGATCGCCGAGGCCCTGACCGAGTACCTCATCAGCCGCGGGCGCCACCACGACGCCCGAGCAGTCCTGGGCGTCGCCATCGAGAGCGCACCACGCACCGGTGACCGGCGGATGATCGCCGCGCTGCGCAACTGCATGGGCATGACGGAGCTCTTCGCCTCCTGCACCGACCCGGCGCGAACCTGGTTCGAAGAGGCCGCAGACCTCAGCCGCCGGTATGGCGAGCCCGCCGAGCTCGCGCGAGCGATGACCGGACTCGGGGCCGTCGCACTTCAGTCGGGGGACACTGCTGCGGCCGAAGCCCACATCGAAACCGCCTTGCAGGTCATTCCACCCTCCGACGACTGGGGCGCATCCGCCGCGCATTCCGCCCTCGGCTACACGCGACTCGCACAGGAACGCGCGGAGGAAGCCCTGGACTGCTTCGGGGTCGCGCTCGCACGAGCCCGGATGGTCGGCCGCCCTCGGGTGCAAAGCCGAACCCTCATCTGCATGGCCGACGCACACTCCGCCCTGGGGCAGCCTCACCAGGCACTACCCCTGCTCCATGAAGCGGCCGCATTGGCCACCGCCGCGAAGGACCTCATGCTCCTGTTCCTGGCCCTGGCACGCCTGGGCACAGCCGTTCATCAGGAAGGCCACCCGGACGCGGCCATGCCCTACTTCGGCCGGGCGCTCACCGTACAGCGGAAGATGAAGCGCGAGAACGAACCCCAGTGGGGCAGGGTGGAGATGGATATCAGATGCCGCGTCGGCCGTGCCCACCTCACAGCAGGACGCCGGGACGAAGCCCGGCAGCAATTCCAGGCAGCGCTCACCCTGCCTGAGGCTTCCGCATACGATCTCGAACGCGCCCAGGCCATCCACGGCCTCCAGGCATGTGCAGCGCACAACGCAACGGCCGCTGTATCTGCGGATCCCCCGCAGTGAGGTGCTGTGCCCACCATGGGCTCCGTGCCGACCAGGGCCGTTGGAACATGACGGCCCGGCCGAGCGAGAGCGTGGCGACCATCGTCTCGAACGGGAAGCCTGGCGCGACGCCGAACTGCAGGCTGTGGCCGAAGCTACGGCTCCGCGTTCAGGCTGTCCGGTTCCACGCGTGGCGATCGCCTGCAGCGGCTGGCCGCTGGGCCTCGCCGGGCCCCAAATCCTGCGCGAGAGCGCACAGGCCGCGGGCCTGATCGTCGTCCCCGTCGGCACGATGACTTGCCACAGCGTGCGCCCGGTCCTGCGCAGGCGTCCCTACAGAGCCAGCGGCACCCGCCCATCGAGGCGGGTGCCGCGCAGGCTCATGTCAGGCGGGGGTGATGTTCTCTGCCTGGGGGCCCTTCTGGCCCTGGGTGACGTCGAAGTTCACCTTCTGGCCCTCCTGGAGCTCGCGGAAGCCGGAGCTGGCGATGTTGGAGTAGTGGGCGAAGACGTCGGGGCCACCGCCGTCCTGCTCGATGAAGCCGAAGCCCTTTTCCGAGTTGAACCACTTGACGGTTCCACTGGCCATTTTGCCCTCCAAGGGGACTCGAAGTCGGATCCCGCACCTTGCGGCATCCGGAGGTGATCGCCCTGGCCCTCAGAGACTTTGAACGCAAGAATCGCCCGTGCGCATTGCTCACGGGCGACCGGTACTTCGGAACCATGACAGCTGAGCCTGACGCTACACCGCCAGGTTCCTCGGCACCACGAAACGCTGAGGAGACGTACAGGATTCTGCCTACCAGCAGCCTGGCCGGGCGTGCCGGGCGTCGGGCGGGCGCGGATCAGCATGCTGTGGTCGCGGGCGTCCGTGATCGCCGCGTGAACCCGGCTGAAGCAGCGGCTGTACGAACAGGGGTCAGGGTCGGCGGGCCTTCTGCGGAATCCCCGCTCGCGGCGGCGGTCTCGCGGAAGCTGTCGGCCTGAGTCCGGGCCGCCTCCCGGGGCCGACCGGTCACACCGGGGCGCCGTTCTCCAGACAGACCGTCTCCCCGCGCTCGCGAGCGGCCACGCACGCCTCCACCCGCCTCGCGAGCAGCGTGATCAACCGCTCACGAACCTGTTCCAGCCCGACGAACTCGAAGGCCCGGAGTTCCTCGTCCTGCAACCGGATCGCGGTGACCTCCTCGGGGTCCAGCACGCCACCGTCGAAGATGGTGACCATGCCCTCGCTGCGTCCCGGCCGTGGGCCGATCCAGTCGATCCCGAGCAGCCGGCCCGGCTGCCGGACCAGCCCGAGTTCTTCCCGCACCTCCCGCACGGCACCGTCACGGGGCGACTCGTCCCACTCCACGGCGCCGCCGGGGATCTCCCACGGGGTCTTATAGACCGGATCGACCAGCAGGACGCGGCCGTCCGCGTCGAAGAACAGCACACCGGCCGCCACCCGCTTTCGCGGCAGCTTCCGGTCGTACTCCGACAACTCGCCTGCAGGGTCTTTCGAAGCAGCAGTACTCATGCCAAGCGAGCCTAGACAGCTTCAGCCATCACACCGGCTCAAAGCAGCCCACTCGCCGCGAGCGGCTGTCTCTGCCCGACACCCCGGCCGCCGGGAGTATGCCGCACAAGCTGTCGAGATCCGAAAGACAGCCCCGCCCAGCGGGTGAACTCACGGGCGGGAGCATCCTCGGGTGGGCTTCTACCGCATCGACGCGTAGTCCTGCGGCGCCTTGCGGAGAATCTCGAGCATCTGATCCTCGGTCAGCTTCCGGAAAGCCGGTGCGGACACGCTCGCGATCTTCCGGAACAGAATGTCGGCGGGGACAGACGGCACGCCTGCGAAGAGAGGATGCGCATCCGTCCCGGCGCCCTCGCTGAACTCGCGGTGCAGCAGCCACACCGTCTCGGCGAACATGGGGTAGTTGGTCTCGTGCTTGCCCCACAGGCACCGCAGCGCGTCGCCGCCGAAGTCCCGGTTGATGAATCCCCAGACGTACGCCATCTCGGCTGTCTTGTCCGGGTGCCCGTCGTCGTTCAGGTACCGGACCCAATCGTTCAGGAGATCCCAGCGCAACGCGTTGACGATCACCCCGGACGGTGCCTCACTGAGTCGTAAGTCGGCGGCGAACTCATCATTGAAAGTCATCCGGCGACCCTAGCGACACGCGCTGCCGTCCCGCCACCGCGCCCGACCGCAGTGCCGGGTCGTCTCGGCCGGTGACGGGCTGCACGGCGCACGTCGGCCAGACATCTCAGCACCGCACTTTGACAGAGAAGGTGAGCCCCCGCCAGACCGGACCGTTGCGACCGAGGCCACCGTTCCGCTCCGGGCCCGGCCCTTGCGATGGCGGGCTTGACGCCACTGGCGCGCCTGACCACTGCCCTCCCAGCAGCCGGGATCGCCACGTGGCCGATCCGGTACAGATGTACGCGGTCGACGCCCAGGGTCCGCGCCGCCTACCTGCCTCGGCCCCCAGGGCCAGGAACCACGTGAGGAGCTCCGTAGCCGGGGCCAGAGCCCGGTGCTTCGTGCGTCAACTAGGCCGGACTACACAGTGCGCCTCCTCATCACCGGTGTATGCGGCAGTAGGTCTGTTGGCCTTTGCGTTCTCTCTCAGAAGAGGGGCATCTGTTGAGCGGGCGGCGGCCCGGGCCAGCCCACCTTGGCCGAGTTCCACTCCATGCGGAACTGCGCGGACAACAGGGCGCGTTCGGTGATGTCGAGCGCCAGAGGGTTCACGGACAAGTAGCTGTCGTCCAACCGCTTCACGAAGCCGCGGGCGATGAGCCGGTCGACTGCCTCACAGGCTTCTTCGGGCGTGATGTGCTCCAAGGGCAGGAGACACAGCGCCAACGCGTAGTTGTCGACCGTCCTCGCCTTGGCCTGGAGGAGCGCCAGCCGCAGCAGAACGGCCGTTTCGTACGGGTAGCGCCACAGATCGCGCATGGCGTCCTTGTGCCAGGACACCACGAGCGTGTCGGTGTTGTCCGGCTGCAGCTCCATGAAGACGCGGTTCCTGTCCGGCGGGAGGATCCGGAACGGCGGCAGAGGCTCCATGGCCTGCTGCGCATCATGGATCCGCCCGCGGTGCAGCTGGGAGCGCCCGGCCCGGTCCGGGGCGCACTTCTCGCCTGGTCTGGCACGGCACTGCGGGCAGCTGCGGCTACGGGCGCGTTCACGGACCTCTGGCGCTACTGCTCGACTCACGCGGGACAGTGTTCACGCCGCCAGCCCGATCCGCTCGCTCCGCCACGCCTCTGTCCTGGTCGGCCCCGGTCCAGACTTCCGCTGCCGACGCAGCACTCGATGCCGTCACCCTCGACAACTACGCCTGGGTTCCTAGTCAGAGCCGGGGGTTTGGGCGATAGCGTCGGCCGATGCATACACGCGTGACGGGCATCGTCATCGAGAACGACAAGATCCTGCTGTTGGACCAGGACACGGACGGCCCCCGAACCTGGTCCCTGCCGGGTGGAAAGGTCGAGGACGGGGAGAGCCTGGAGGAGGCCCTGGTCCGCGAGATGCGGGAAGAGACGGGTGTGGAGGTGACGGCGGACCGGTTGCTGTATCTGTGTGACCACACGGAATCCCACGTTGTTCACATCACCTTCGAGGCCCACCGCGTGGGCGGGACGGTCGGGGCGGTCAAGAAGGGGGCCGACACGAGGCCGATCCGGTCCGTCGAGTTCGTGCCGCTCGATCGTCTGCCGGAGCTGGGTTTCAGCGAACTGTTCGTCAAGCTCGCTCGCGACAACTGGCCGGGGGCCGGCTCGTACATGGGGCCGAAGTCAGCCATCGGACTCTGAAGGGGCCAGGGCCGCAAGGAGCAACCGGTCCAGGGGCCCGGCGTCTGGAGGGTAGCTGCCAGCGACGCCCCGTCGCCTCCGTCCGGACCGACGAGCCGAAACGGCACGCCGCGTCCCTCCTGCACCTCCCGGTGATCTTCCACCAGGCCGTCCCCGTCCCGCTGCACCTCACCGCCCACCGAAATCCGCCGCCCGCCCCCCTCGACGACCCCGGCGCCTACCGGACGGACGACCGCGTCCTCGCCCCGGACCGCCTCACCGGCATGCTCACCACGCTGGAGAACCTCACCCCTGGGCCGCACCGCTACGGTGACCCCGCCGCCGACCTGACGCCTTTCCCTACCCTCCAGCCCGGCGACGACCTCGCCGGCACCATCGCCCAGGTCCTGGACCAGACCGGAACACCCCTCAAGGACCGGGACATCGTGGTGGTCGCCAGCAAGGCCGTGAGCGTCGCGGAAAGGCGCTACGTGGACCTGGCATCGGTCACCCCCTCCCCGGAGGCCGAGCGCTTGGCCGCCGTACGGGGAAACCCTCCGCGATCGTCCAGCTCGTACTCGACCACTCCACCGAGCACTTCCTGGCCACCGACCGCGGGCCGATCATCGCCCGGCACACCCTCGGTCTCCAGCTGGACCGGGCCGGGACCGAGGGCGCGTGGCTGCTGCCGGGGGACCCCGACGCCTCCGCCCGCGCCCTGCGCGACGCACTGATCACCTACACCGGCGCGGACGTCGCGGTCGTCATCGCCGACTCCGACCGGCGCGGCGCGACCTGCATCTCCATCGGCACCGCCGGAGTGGCCCCGCTCCGCGTCACGGAGCACAACGGGAAACGCCAGGAGGAAACCCTGACCGACATGATCACCGGCGCCGCCGGCATCATCCTCGGACAGCGGGGCCGGGGAGCCCCCGTCGTCGTACTCCGCGGAATCGCCTACGAGCCCTTCTCCGAACTAGGAGTCGCCGCGATGCTGCACCACGCTCCCCGCCCATGACCGCGGTCTTCGAGGTGGGCGGCATCCGGATCGGCTGCGCGCTGGGCGTGGGGGCGAACTTTCCACCGCTCTTCGCCGAGTACGAGCGGACGACGAAGAGGCTGTTGTGGGGCCGGTTCGGCGGTGTGAGGGGGTGGATCGACCCGAACGCCGTCCACAGCCGTAGTTCCCCCGCCAGCGCGGCGATCGACTCGGCCTCCTCGCGCAGGACGTCCCACGCGGCCCGGCTCCAGTCGGCCGGGACCAGCTCGTCGTCCTGGCCGACCGCCATCACGTGCTTGCTCGGGTACGTGATCGCCCCTCAGGGAACCGCACCAGCCGCGCACCCGCCCCTGCGGCCTCGGCTATCAGGGCCCGGATCTCCTTCCCGGCAGCCCGGAGCGCGCCGCGGTCTGTGGGGTCCTCCGGCACGGTGCTCTGTGCGATGGCCAGCCGCAACGTCCTCGCCACGCCGCCGAAGCTACGGGATCCCACCGCCCGGTCCGAACGACTGGCGATTAGCGTACGAGCAGGGTGCGGGCGAGCTTGAGCCACTGCTCCAGCGTGGCGGCCGCGCGGTCACTGTCGATGGCGGCGCTGACCGTGGTGAGGGCGTCGGCGAAGGCGGCATGGAGGTCGCCGTCCCGGTCGAGCCCGCGGTGCGCGGCCAGGGCGCCGGCGGCGTTGGCGAGGACGGCGTCGCGGGCCACGCCCCGTTCGCCCCCGAGGACGCGGTGGACTGCGGTGGCGTTGTAGTGGGCGTCACCGCCGCGAAGTCCGTCGGCTGTTGCGCGTTCCAGGCCGAAATCGGCGGTGTCCAGGGTGACTTCGCGAACGCCGTTGTCGGCGGCGATCCACACGCTGGTGGGTGCGGTGGTGGTGATCTCGTCGAGCCCGTCGTCGCCGCGGACCACCAGGGCACGGGTCCCGCGGTCGGCGAGCACCTGAGCCAGCACGGGGGCGAGGGCGCGGTTGGAGCAGCCGACGAGGGTGGTCCCGGGGCTGGCGGGGTTGGTCAGCGGGGCCAGGTAGTTGATGGCGGTGGGGACGCCGAGGGCCTTGCGTGCCGGGACGGCGTGGCGCAGTCCGTGGTGGAAGCGGGAGGCGAAGGTGAAGCCGATGCCGACGTCGTTCACGCACCGGGCCACGGCGTCGGGGGTGAGGTCCAGGGGCAGGCCCAGGGCTTCGAGGACGTCGGCGCTGCCGGCCTTGGAGGAGACCGACCGGCCGCCGTGCTTGACGACGGGGACGCCGGTGGCGGCCACGACGATGGCGGCCATGGTGGACACGTTGACCGTGTGGGCGCCGTCGCCCCCGGTGCCGACGATGTCGAGTACCTGGGTTCCGTCGACCGGGAGCGGGATGACGCGTTCCATCAGTGCGTCGAGCAGCCCGCGCAGCTCGGGGGCGGACTCGCCCTTGGCTCGCAGGGCGACCAGGAAGCCGGCCAGCTGGGCGGGCTCGGCGGCGTCGTCCATGACCTGCCGCATGGCCCATGCGGTGTCGTCGGCGGTCAGGTCGGTTCTGGTCAGGAGCGTGGAGAGTAGTCGGGGCCACGTCCGGGGCTCGGGCACGAAGGGGTTCCTCTCGACACGGCTACCGGCGCCCGCGGTACGCGTCGGCCGATGTCGGCGAGCGTATCGGGCCCGATCGGCTCTGCGTCGCGCTTTCGGCCACCGGCGGGCGGCCTGGTATGTCTGAACGTGAACCGCGCCTGGGCGCGCGGGGTGGCTCTGGCGCACCTTGGGCCGGAGACGAGCCCGGTGAAGGGTGACCGGGGGTTCGTGATCGTGGTCGGCGGCTCGGCGCTGTACGGATCGTCCCCCTACATGGCGGGGCTGGGCGCGCTGCGGGCAGGAGCTCACTGCGTGTACGCGGTCGCGCCCGAGGGCCCGGCGGCTGCGTCCGCCGGATTGCAGATGCACCTGGTGCCGCCGTCGGGGCCGGAGCTGGACGTGGCGGCCGTCGGTGATCTTGTACGGGTCTCCTCCCGGCTGGAGGCGCAGGTGGCCCGGACCGGGGCGCGCGGCCAGGTGGTGTGGCTCATCGGGCCGGGCCTGGGCGGCAGCCCCACCGCGATGGAGGTCCTCGACGCGCTCACCGAGGCCCGCGACGGATCGGCGGCCGTCGTCGTCGTCGACGGACCGCTCGGCGGCGGAGATCAGGGCGTCGGACGGATCCGAGGACTCGGGGCCGACACGGTGCGGCTGAACCGTTCGGAGGCAGCGGTCCTGACCGGCGCCGACGCCCGGCTCACCGACCGGACGGACGGCGCGACCTGCCAGGACCTGCTCGACCTGGCCAGCCGGACGGGGGCGGTCGTGGCCGCCAAGGGCCCGGCGCTCTACCGCGCCAAGGGTACGAACCGATCACGTCGTACCGGCCCGACAGGAACCCCGCCGTCAACCGAGCGCTGCGCAAGGAGCTGTAGGACGCCGACCCCACGACATCGGGGACGTGGAAGTCCAAGGCCCGCCCCCGGGATCCATCGGCGCGCCGGGTTGTGCTGGCCCCAGTCCCGTCAGCCCCGCTCGGCAGATGCGGCATCGCCAGCGGCTCCGGAGGCCGGATGGGTGGGGGCGGTCGCCGGTTCGCCGGTGATGACGCGCAGCCCGGGCTCGTGCAGGGGCTGCCATCCCATGATCCGGACCCAGGCCGGCTGCTGCCGTGAGCCTTCGAAGTACATGGGCCGCGTTGTGCCGTAGGCGTGGCGGCGCAGGTCGGCGGTCCGGTGCCAGAGTTCTCTGACCTGCGGGTCTTCGCAGACCCGGTCCACGATCGACCGCAGCGACTCGTTGGCCAGGGCCCCCTGGCGCAGCTGCGCGAGCAGGCGCGGGGCCCAGTATTTCTCCCACTGTGCGCACTGGTCACGGGCGGGCCCGGGCAGGAGCAGGTCGATCATGACGTTCGCGCCGGGCTGCGCGGTCCAAGGACACATTCTGGCGGCCCGGCGGTTGAAGGCGAGGATCGAAAAGTCGCCGGACTCCAGGATGGCGCCGAAGGGGAGTCGGTCGATGTGGTCTCTCAGATCGCCGGGGACGTCGGGGGCGACGGGGGAGAGTACGGGCGGCGCGGGCCGCCCGGCCCACCGGTAGAGGGCCGTCTGTTCGTCCGGGTGGAGGGTAAGCACGCGGCTGATCTCCGCGATGACGTCGCTGCTCATCGGGCGCCGGCCGGTTTCGAGCCGCCGGTAGTGGTGCTCGCTGATCCCGAGTTCCTCGGCCATCACTGTCTGGGTGACCGGCCCGTCGACGCACGCGGTGTCTCTGTCCGGCAGGTCGGCCAGGGAGCGCCGGGCCCGCCACTTCTTGAGGAGGGCGGGCAGGTCGGGAGCGGCGTCACGCATGCGTACCTCCAGGTGCACGACTAGTGCACACGGTACCTATTTCCGACATTTGCGACCGGGCCAGCTTTGGCCCGGGGCCAGAGCTGGCCCTTCCGCCCGGGTCCGCCGCGGGCGTTTTCTGGAGAGACAAACAGGCATACCTGCCTGTTCCGCATGGAGGAGGAGCCCGTGACGTGTCTGCATCTTCCGCCGGTACCGGCGTCCGTGGAGGCCGCACGCCGGTGGGCAGCCGCCCAGCTGCCCGTCGACGTGCGCGATTCCGTCGTGCTCGTCGTCTCCGAGCTGGTGACGAACGCCGTCGCCGCCGACGCGGCAGCCGGCGCCGCCGATGACATCGAGGTCGAGCTGGTGGTCGACCCGGCGGGCCACGTCGCGCTCGCGGTCACCGACGCCAGCGACCTGCCGCTGCCTGATGCCCCGGTCGCAGTCCCCGCAGACGAGGTCGGCGGCCGCGGACTGCTACTGGTCGACGCGATCGCCTACGACCACGGATGGGCCCCGCGCCCCTGCGGCGGGAAGTGTGTCTGGGCCCTGGTCCGCCGCCCCCATCCGGCTCAGCGGTGGGCGGTCTCGTCGCCGGAGAGGCTGGAGTGCGCCGATGCCTGACACCGGGCTGCGTACCGAGAGCGTGCCCTCGGCCTCTTGGGTAGCGTCGGATGCGACCGAGGGAGGCGTCACGGCGATGCAGGAGAACAGGGAGACCGGCGACCGCCGCGAGCGGATGATCCGGCGGCTGGTCGAGGCGGCCGGAGTCGTGATCGACCGCGACGGGTACGCCGCCGCCTCCACCCCGGAGATCCTGCGCCAGGCCGGAGTCTCGCGCGGAGCCTTGTACCACCACTTCCAGCGCAAGGAACAGCTCGGCGACGCGATCCTGGACCGTCAGCGTGAGTTCTTCGAGGAGGTCGCCGAGCAGACGGCGTCGGGCCCGGCCCCGCGGTTCTGGCTGCAAGCCCTTCTCGACCTCAGCCACCACTACACGGCCAGCATCCTTCAGGACCCTGTTCTGAGGGCTGCCGTACGCCTGTCGATCGAGCCGGGCCCGTATCAGACCGCCCAGAGCTACGCGGCCCCGCTGGGAGCCGTTACCGCCGTTCTCGAAGCTGCCCGTGCCGCCGACGAGCTCCAGGACCACGTCACTCCGGAGGAGGCCTCCCGGACGCTCGTCGGCTGTTACAGCGGCGTGCAGCTGCTCGCGCTCGCCCTGGCGGAACGCCAGGCCCTGCACCAGCAGGTCTCCGCTATGTGGTCCCTGATCATGCCCGGCCTGGCCCGCGGCCACGTTCTGACCCAGCTGCACCTGGATCCCCCGCCCCTTGATCGTCCCGGCCTGGATGGTGGAAGGCAGACACGGCGACCTTAAAACTCGCTGCCCCCTGGGGGTGTGCCGGTTCGACTCCGGCTCCAGGCACCACCACCGCGACCCCGCCGCCGCTTACCCGGCTGCGGCCGGGCCCGCGACGCGCCGTACGTAGAGGGCGGCCGCGGTGAACCCGGGCCCGAAGGCGACCGCCAGCCCGGGCCCGGTCACCGACCTGTCGCCCAGGGTGCGCTCCAACACGTCGAGGATCGCGACACCGCCGAGGTTGCCTCCGGCCAGGGAGTCCCGGGCGTGCTGGCCCGTCGTCTCCTCGTTCAGCCCGAGACCGGCCAGAGTCCCGGAAATGATCCGGGGTCCTCCGGGGTGCACCGCGGCCCAGTCCACCGCACGCCCGTCCAGCCACCCCGTCAGGTACGGCAGCACCCGTCCCGGCGCCCGAGTCGCCTCCTCAGTCGAATCGAAGGACACGCCCTCCTCATGGATCTCGCTCCAGTACGCATCCGCACTGCCGGGCAGGACCAGCTCCCACACGTCTTGCGCCACCAGATCCCCCGCACTCGCCTGGTCGACGGTGGAGAGGACGACGGCAGCTGCCGCGTCCCCGAACAGCCCGCTGTACAGGATGTCCTGCATGCGTGGCTTCCCGGGGCGGTTGCGGTAGAGGGTGGAGAGGTCCTCGGAGGCCACTACCAGGGCCCGCCCGCCACCGCGGCCGCGCAGGGACCGCACGGCGTGGACCAGGCTGTGGGCGCCGCCGACGCATGCGGCGGTCGCCAGCCCGATCCGCTCCACATCCGGCCGCAGCCCGAGCCGGCCGACCAGGTCGACGTCCAGGCCCGGGATCGTCCAGGACGTGGTGTGGGTGGTGACCAGCACGTCGATGTCCCCGGGTTCGAGTCCGGAGTGGGCCAGCGCCTGCCCGGCCGCCGTCACTGCCCGGTCCCGGGCCGCCGCGTACGCGGCCCGCGACCGCACCCCGATCCCTCGTCGCCCGAAGGTGACGGCCGGCGACGCCGACCACGGCCGTGCCACCACCCCCGTACTGCGTATAAGCCTCAAAAACACCCGCAGCTTCGGATGTACGAACCGGGCCTTGATGTCCTGCTCCAGCTCGTCCGTGCTCACCCGGCACGGGGCCCGGACCACCACCGGCCGACCGATCACCACGTCCATGCCCAGCCCTTCCATCCCGCCGAACCGCGTGCAGCCACCGTACGCACAGAGGAGACCCGAATGTCCCGCCGTCCCCACCCCAGCCTGCTGCCCGCCATACCGGAGCAGATCGTTCCGCGCCGCCCCCTGGACCTGGGTGTCCACATCCAGCGCATCCAGGTCGACGAACTCGTCGTCACCGACCCCGCTCTGGTCCTGTCCAATGCCCACGCCGCCGCTCGTCACGATCCCGAAACCGCCGCCCTCCTCGGCTACCGTCCCGCCACCGCGCTCACCCTCCAGGCTGCCGCCGCTCTCCTCTGCGCCCTCCACACCACCGACGACCTCACCGACATGGGCCTGCGCGCAGCCCGGCACACCACCCGCACTACCGCAGCTACCCAGCACCGCGAATCCGTGGTCCTGGAACTCACCGATGCCTCAGAGCAGGACAGATGAGGCCTGGCACCCGACAAGCCCGCTGCCTTCCGCAGGTTGGCACCCCCCGTGAGGACCATTGCCGGCCACGCAGCCTCGAAGGCCGAATGAACCACCCCCCTCCGCCGGTGCCCGGTGACGACCAGCAGGGCCCACCCACCCGCGAGCTCATCCCGTTCCAAGGCCCCCTACCGCGCAACCGTTGTCACCACAGGTCAAGGGCCTCGAGTACACGGGCCGCCGCGGCCAGCAGCGGGGTGGCTTGCCCGGTGAGTGTGCCGTCCGGGAGGTCGACTTTGGTATCGAGCTTGATCATCTCCCTCCATCGCAGGATCTGCGTCCACTGCTCTGCCCAGGCGGTGCGCAGTTCACCGCTCGGGATGTTCTCCAGTCGGCGCCGGTCGGTCAACAGACGAGCGGCGGTCTGGGGACCGATTCCGCGGGCGCCGGGGATGTTGTCGGCGGGGTCGCCGGTCAGCGCTCGGTAGTCGGGCCATTGCTCGGCGAGGACGCCGTAGCGGGGGAGGATGTGCTCGTCGGCGGTGTAGCGGCGCTCCACGGCCACGCTCGTGTTCAGCAGGCGGACGCTGGGGTCGGCCAGGAGCTGGATGTAGTCCTTGTCGGTGGTCAGGATGTCGACGGTGCGCCCGCGATCGCGGGCGCGGGCGGTCAGGGTGGCGATGACGTCGTCCGCTTCGCAGCCGGCGTACTCGATCCAGCGGACGCCGGTGTAGTCGAGGACGTCCTTGACTAACGTGAGCGAGTCGATCAGCCCGGGCGCGGGGCCGAGCCGTTGAGCCTTGTAGGCGGCGTCCTGGGCGATGCGGGCCTGCGAGCCGTCCTCAGCATCGAACACCACGAAGAGCTCGAAATGCTCGGCGTGCTGCGCCTGGGCCTTGCGCAGTAGTGCTGCGAATCCGAAGACGCCCGTGCGGTCGGTGTTGCCGTCACGGGTGGTAATGCGGGCCGGGAAGCCGTGCCAGGCTCGGTGGAGGAGGTGGTGGCCGTCGACGAGCAGCAAGGGCGCGGTCATGGAGATGCGTCTCTCTTGAGGCGAGGTGTTCTGGGGGCCGGTGACCGCGGCCTGCGGGCGCCCGTTGCCGGGTGAGGGGAGCCTAGCCAATTGCTCGGGTCGGAGTGGGCCATGCGGCGTTTCGCCGAGCCCGCGTTCCTGGCGGGGTGGGGTCGGTTCCCCCTATGCCGGGTCGGAGTGGGCCATGCGGCGTTTCGCCGAGCCCGCGTTCCTGGCGGGGTGGGGTCGGTTCCCCCTATGCCGGGTCGGGTGTCGAGGTGTTGGTGAGGGTGTCGTCGAAGGTGGCGGTCGGCAGGATCGCCTCAGCCCCTCCTCGGGGATCGTCCGCTCCTCCAGTTCGTTGACTGGCCCGGGGACAGGGCCAGTTGGTCCAACTGGCCTACGAACAGCGCCAGCTTCGCCGTGCCGATGACATCGCCGGTGTGGACCCGCAGCATCACCAGTGGACGCTGGAGATCAAAGTCGTCCAGCGTCCCTCGCCAACGGTGACCTCGACCAAGCGGCCCTTCACGCCGCCGGACGCCGTCCGCATCGCGACCGACACCGACTCCGCCCGCAATCTCACCGTCGCATTCGCAGTCCAGAGCGCTATCACCGCCAGCCGACAGGGCCGCCGCTGACCTGGAACACCGGACATCAGGCCAGGCGCCGCCGCAACTCCGCCGCGATCCTCGCGGTCTCGGCCGGCGCCACATCGGCGACCCCATGCTCCGCCATGAGCGCATGGAACTGCTGCTGCTCGTACGGGGTCCCAGGCGGCAGGGCAGCGACGTGCCAGTGCACATGCGGATTTCCCTGCCGGGACCCCAAGGACAGCAGATACACCCGCTCCGGCGCGAGCACCGCCTCGACCGCGAGCGCCACACGGCGTACGGCCTGCATCATCCGCAGGTAACCGTCGTCCGAGAACCCGCTGACCACATCCTCCACATGCTCCCTGGGCGCGACGAGAACCTTGCCCGGCAGCGTCGGCCACCGGTCCAGGAACGCCACATGGTCCGCGTCCTCATAGACCAGCTCGTGCTCGTAGCCGGGTTCTCCCTCCAAGAACGCGCAGACGAAGCATGGCCCGAGACGGGCCCTGGCCTCGTAAGTTTCCAGATCGAACAGCTTCCGGCCCACGGACGACATGGCACTCCTCCACCAGAGCGGTGATCTCCCCGCAGCTCAACGCAGGAACCGCTCCTCGTAGTGGACACCGTGTGCCCGGCCGCTGTCGGAAGACACGCGCTTCGATATCCCTTCGCCCGTGCGGCCACAGCCGTCGATAGGGCACGATCCGTTGCATGACGTTCGTGCCCACCGCCCCCGGCGCCCCAGCCTGGATACGCCCGGCGCCTTCCGTGACTGCCGTGCCCTACAACCACCCGGACGCCCGCCGACTCACGCAGGCCCTGCGCGCCGAGCAACTCGGCCTCTATGGGTTCGCCGACGACCCGGACGCCACCCCCGAGGCGGACTTCGACCCGCCCGTCGGCCTGTTCCTCATCGCGCACGTCGGCGACAAGCCGGTCGGGTGCGGAGGCGTACGCCTTCTCGACGAGCACACCGCGGAGATCAAACGCATGTATGTCTCCGGCGTGGTCCGCGCCCACGGAGTCGGCCGGTACCTCCTCAAACACCTCGAACAGCACGCCGCCAGTCGCAGGGCAACGCGGATCATGCTGGAGACCGGACGGCGCAACACCGCCGCCCTTGCCCTCTACAACCGCGCCGGTTACCTGCCCTGCCCCTCCTACGTCGCCGGACGCGACCCCCGAGTCAACCGGGCCATGGCCAAGGCCCTCGGCAGCAGCTCAGCGCGATAGCCGGAGGACCGCCCCGTCCGGCGCCCGTTGCCGGGGGACGGAAGCCTAGCCAATTGCTCGGATCGGAGTGAGCCATTGGGCGTTTCGCCGAGCCCGCGTTCCTGGCGGGCGGGGTCGGTTCCCCCTACGCCGGGTCGGGTGTCGAGGTGATGGTGCGGGTGTCGTCGCACGTCGCTGTCGGCAGGGTCGCCTTGGCGGCTACGGCGGCTGTCCACCGTTCGTCGGCGGTGGCGTCCGCTGCCCGCTCCGCGCCCCAGACCCATCGGCCGCCGCCCTCGGTCCGGTCAAGGACGGCGACGGCGTAGCGCTGTCCGGTGACCAGGGGCTGGTAGAGGGGTTCAGCAGTGGTGTAAGTGCCCTGGGCGGTGCGGGTGACGGACTGGGAGACGTCGAGATCGGCTTGGCGGGCGCCCTTGAGGGTCTTCTCGACGGTGAGGGTGGCGAGGTGCACGCCAGTGCTGGGGTCGCCGGTGTCGGGGGTGTAGCGGGTGGGGCCGGTGACGGTCCCGATGACGACGGTAGGGGCGTAGGCGGCGACGTACTCGGGGGTGCTGGCCGGAGGTGCACACAGCGAGGAGACGGCGACCTCGCCGTCGGTGGCCAGGACATAGGCGCCGGTACCGGCGGCGAGAACGAGGCCGACGGCCGCGGTGGTGATCCAGACCCTCTTGCGCACGACTATCTCCAGAGCTTCGTGTAGTTGGCCTTGTCGACGGCCTGGGGCGAGGTGATAGGCGGTGAGGCGATGTCGGTCCACATCAAGGACAGGACCCGGCCGCCCTTGTGGCACAGACCGAGCGCGTGCCCGAGTTCGTGAGCGGCCGCCGAATTGAGGAAGGCGCGGCTGCGCCCGCTCATCTTGTCGCGGTTGAACCGGACGAAGTCGGTGGCGCCCACACCGGAGTCGCGTACGTACTGGGCCACGGCCGCCCGGTCGCTGGTGCCGCCCTTGTAGTCGCGGAACTCCAGATCGTTGACGGTGCTGGCGCTGTCGGGGCGCAGCTTGATCTTCGCTCCGGAGTACTGCCACGCCTTCAGCGCGTGCTCGCGGGGTCCGTCATAGCGGGTCCTGTCCGTCCAGCGGATCTCGCCGTCGTCGACGGAGGACTCGCTCCGCCGTTCACGCTCTCCGCTGATGCAGGGTGCCGGGGCCACCGCGGCGCGACTCGGCCGGTTCGCTGGGGCGGAGGGGAAGGAGGGTACGAGGACCAGCGGCGCTGTGAGAACTACGACAACCGAAAACCCATGTAATGGTGGCGTCACACTGCGTGATGCTACGCCGGGTTGGTGGCCCTCGACTGAACGGGGCGGCTCGCGTGGTGAGTTATGGCGGGATGTGGGCGTTCTAGGCTGGGACAAGATCCCTCGAACGGGTGGGATGGGCCCCGTTGATCAGAGTGGCCTGCTCCTCGGAGAGGGTACGGGGAGGGCCGAGCGTGTCGCAGTGCGCGATGGCACGCCGAGTCCGTGACGCCCAAGGATGTCCGGCAGCGTTCGGGACGAACGCGCCCCGCCCAGCCGCTACGTCCCGCAACGCGGCGGCTGGATCGGCGGACACTGGCCCGGTCGCGTCCGGGTTCGGCAGGCCCCAGGGGCAGCGCAGGGCAGCGGTGCCCGTGCCCCTCGCCCGGGGGCTGGGAGTCTCAGCGGGGCCGCCAGTCGGCGAAGGCCTGCTCGGCGTCGGCTTCCACGACTTCGCGAAGGTCCTCACCGAGGCTCAGCGCATCGCCTTCAGCGTGTTGGTGAGGAAGGCGCTCCATCAGAGCCAGACCCTGTCGGTCAACAGCGATCTGATGCTGGTGGCGAACACCTGGTGTGTGGCCGGTCACTGGACGAAGTGAGGACGGTGATGGACCAGGATGCGGGTGGACTACTCGCGCCAGCAAGGCAGCACTTCGTACCCTTGAGCCGCCCCGGCCCGGGGCGAGCGCCGCTCACCCGCTTCAGCAGCCTGTCTGACATGGGCGCTGGCAGCAGTCGTCCTTGGCCCGGATATCCCAGATGAGCTGGGAGTCGGCGCGGATACGCCCAGGGTCAGGAGTGGCGGAAGCCGCGGCCGGGCTCTCGGCTCTCTTCGGGGTCGAAGGGTTCGAACCAGTCGGCGGACGCGAGGTTGGCCATGCCCATGGCCTGGTTGATGTCGTTGCCGCTGTCCTCGATCCCGTCGAGGGAGGCGTCGAACAGCATCAGCACGTCGTGGTCCTCGAACAGAACGCTGGAGCACCAGTTCCAGTCGTAATCGTCGCGGCCCTCCGGCAGCTCCGCCACGGCGCGGTCCACCAGCGCCGGCCGGTTCAGGGTCAGCGAACGGGCCCGGGCGATACCCAGGTGCAGAGCCATCTCCTCCCCGGTGCACCCCGGGGTAACGCTCCGGGCACCGGGGGCGAGGTCTGCGGCCAGGTCGTCGAAACAGCGCGCCATCTGCCGCCGCCACTGCGCGCCCTGACTCCAGGTCACCCGCGGCAAAGACCCCAGAACCAGCCCCTGCCCCTTGCCCACCGGGCGGTCCCCGAACTCGGCGACATCCTCCCAGGCCTGCGCGGCCAGTTCGTCCAGGGCGAGCCGGAGCACCGCGGCGGTCCTCACGCTGATGTCCTGACCGTCCTCGCCGTCTTCCTCGTCCTCCCACGCACCCTCCCCGCCTTCGTGCGCGTCGGGGCCGGAGCGGACCATAGTCAGCAGCTGGCCGCGCACACGGCGGGCGGCCTCCTCCGGTGCGGCCAGGGCGGTGTCGATGACCTGGAGCTCGTCGGAGAAAGACCGGGCAGCCAGCAGGCGCCCGGCCTCGGCCAGCAGCGCAGCCCCCGCAACCGAGGCATCCTCGTTGGGCAGCACCACGGCGAAGTAGTTGTCTGTGAGCCGGTCGACGACAGCGGCCACCACCGCGGCGACCAGCAAGGGGTCGGCGTACGGCTCCTGTTCCTGCAGGTCGAGACGGTCGATCACCAACAGGCTGGAGACCGCCTCGGTGAATTCCTCGAACTCGGCCGAGAACTGGCCGTCGCTGTTCAGAACCTGCTCGGCGACCAGGGAGGAGAAGGACTGCTCATCGTCCAACCGCTCACGCAGGTTGTCCGACTTCCAGTACAGGGCGCGCACCGCATGCAGCGTGCCCACCCGCTGTCCGTCCAGACCGATGGTTACCTCCCACCTCTGCACGCCACGTGCAGAGGGGTCCAGTAGCCGGTGACGGTGATGGAAGTCCACCTCCAGCTTCTCCAGCTGGACGCTCGCCAGGTCCTTACGGGACAACAGGGGCACCTCGATCACCTCTCGCGCGACCGCGTCGTGCGGCTCCAGCCCACCCTACGGTCCAGCCGGTACCCGGTAGGCACGGCTGGTGAATCTCCGGCCGTTCCACGTGGTCCCCACGCGCGCCGTGTCGAGCTCCGTGAACAGCAGGGCAGGAATCAGGTCAGCGGAACGGCCCCAGCGGTCGCGCGGACTGCCGGGGCCGTTCGCGGACCGGTCGTACTCCACCCAGGACCAAACCTGTAAGGCACCGGGCCTGCTCCACACACTCCATGTCGGTGCGGCCTACGGAGGAGCGTATGCGCCCGTGAGCGGTCACGCAGGCGTTCGAAGGCGAACACGGCGACACCAGGTGCGGCTGCCCTTCGAGGGGCATGGTCGAAAACGGTGACCGCCGGACCGTCTCGTCACCCGATCCGGTGAGCTCGCGACGAACACGCTCTGGCCATACGGCCGTGAACCGATGATCAGCCGGTGCTCATCAACCCGTTCCGCGGCAGCCGCCGCGCCACCGTCGTGGCTCTGGCCACCATCGCCGCTCTCGCCCTCGTCGCCGGCTGTGGGGACGACCCGCCTCCCGGACATTCGGAGCGCCTCCAGAAAGCCGCCGGAGTCGCCTCCTTCAAGATCACCTGCACCAAGGATCTGTGGGACCGCACCAAGCCTGGTGCCACCACCCAGGACTCCCACGAGGACGCCAAGCCCCGCGGTCTCGCCGGTGCCGCCGGGGAGAGGGGCCTGGTCGAGGTCACCCTCACCGGCGCCCAGCTCGTGGACTACCTCAAGACGCTGGAGGAGGACATCAGCGGCGGCCTGGGCGCGAATCGGTCGGTGGAGGAGTTGTCACGGCGGATGTACGACGCGATCGCCCCCGTCGTCGACCGGATCAAGAAGGGGAAACCACCAGCTGAAGTCCCGCAGGCCGTGGTCGATGACGCCGTCGCGCCCGTCTCACCGGCTCCCTCACCTGGCTGAACCGAGACCGGCAACCCTTCGGCCGCCCGCACACCGCAGCTGGCCGAAGGGTCGTGTCAGCCGATCACCAAGGAATGTTGTAGCTCATGAGCGCCATGGTGTCAGGGCGGGCCGACAAACCCAGGGTGCCGGTGCGGTGGTGCTGCCCGGAGCTTCGTGGGCCGACCGGCACCACAGCGTTCGTGACGCTAATCGGCAAGGCGTGCCCGGCGGCACCTTGGTCATCTCCAACTACCAGGCAGGCGCGGTTGAGGTGACCCGCCGGGTTCGCGACTTCTCCGACGTCAAGCTCGTCATCTGTGGCTCCGCCGAGGACGCCGACGTGCGAGTCCACAAGGTCACCCCCCGCGGTCTGACCAGCGAATGGTCCTGCTCAACGGCAAGCGAACCGCTACCGAAAGTCGTCGTCGACAACGCTTTCGTCGACGCGAAGCAGTGAGACCGCCCACCGAGCCGGGAAACTCGCACCGAGCGTTGGGACATGAGTCCATCCCGCGTTCTGTCAGCGCGACCGTTCTCGCCTTCCAAGCGGCAGCCGGAATGATCTTCACTAAATAGTCGCTATCCGTACAACCATTGGCCTGGCTCGTCGATCTGATCCTGTGAGCCAAGAGGCTCACGGATCAAATGGGCCCCCACGCCAATGACCTGGCCGGGGCCACTTCTCCTTGGGGACACATGCGAATTCGTGCCACGGTGGCCGCCGTTTCCGGTGCCATTGCCCTTTCCGCTATCGCAGTTCCGGCCGCGCAGGCCGATGACGGGCGGTCCTGGACTCTGGAGCCCGGTTTCTCGGCCACTCAGCCCGGCCTCGGGGACAAGTCGAAGCAGGCGTTCGGCGCGACCGCGAAGGTCGCCGCCCCGAAGGTCACCGCTGCGGTCGTCAACGGCGGCAAGCCGATCGTGGTCGGCACCAAGTCAAAGCAGACGGTTCCCTTCTCCGCCACGGCCACCGCCGACGCCGGCGTTGGTGGTGTTGCCGCGTTCATCTGGATCGGCAAGTCCATCGACGACAAGAACAGCTTGGGCTTCGGCCCGAACGGGAAGTCGATCTCCTGCAAGGTGGTCAACGCGACCACCACGACCTGCAAGGGCACCATCACCCTCGACCCGGGCCCGATGATCAGCTCCGACGCGACCTGGTGGCGCATCGGCGCATCGGCCGTAACGGAGGAGGGCGAGGAGTTCGGCAGTGAGGCGGTTTCCAAGGTCCGCGTCCAGCGGTTCTCGAAGCTGACCGTCAACGCCGCCCCGGAGCCCGTGAAGAAGGGCAAGACCATCACGGTCACCGGCAAGCTGACCCGTGCGAACTGGGACACCGGCACGTACAAGGGCTACAGCAAGCAGTCCGTGAAGCTCCAGTTCAAGAAGAAGGGCGCCAAGAGCTACACGACCGTCAAGACGGTCAAGACCAGCTCGACCGGCACCCTGAAGACGACCGTCAAGGCCTCGGCCGACGGCACCTGGCGCTACAGCTTCGCCGGCACGCCGAGCACCCCGGCCGTCTCGGCCAAGGGCGACTACCTCGACGTGAAGTAGACACACAGCAAGAGCGCCGCGGCAGGACACACCCGTCCTGCCGCGGCGTTCTGTTGACCGATGCGCCACGCCGCTCCCTGGCACCTCTTACTCGCGGTGCCACCTTCGAGCTCGGGCGGGCAGCGCCAGCTGAGGGGTGGGCAGATTGAGCGGCATCAGGGGTCGGCTGTTGGGGCGGCAGTTCATGGTGGCCCGTGTGTCGGCGCTTCTTCGCGCCGGGATCGGGGAGGATGCAGGAGCTGCACCAGTCTGAAAACGCTCTCCGCTCGGTTGCGGCCGTTGAGGGTCTCAGGGCGTCGCCGTCACGTCGCCCGCCCTGAGACCTTCGCTTTCGCGGCCGGTCACCGAGAAGCACGACACCTGTGTGCAAGAACGCCCCGGCACCACCGCCAGCACGTACATAAGCTGTCGGCACAGGCATTGCCCTCCTCTGCATGTCACCTCGATCGGGCTTCGTTGCCCTCCTGCGCTCCTTGAGCCGGGGCTGAGTGCGCCTCAATGGCAGCTTGCTGCCGTCCCAGCCACAGGCACGACAATCGCCGACCCAGTGAACGCCGCACGGGCGTCCTGCCTCCATGGAGGCGAAAACGGCGGACATGTGGGGTGGCCGGTCGTACGCGGCGGTCATCCGGCCGGCCGTGATCAGGGCGACGAGACCGCCCACGACCATCTCCGTGAGGGCGATCGTGGACGGTGCGTGCCGGGCGAGATCCACGACCTCTTCGTGGTGGCCGGCCCCGTCCACGACGACGGCGCACACGCGCTCGCCCTTGCGGTGCACGTGGAGCCCGTCCGCGCACGGCGGTTCGGATCCCGGTCGCTGAGCGGATCCGACCGTCACCTGCCACGGGCTGAGGCCGTGGTCGTTCGAATGGTCCATGCGGTCGTCTCCTCGGGCTGCGTCTGGAGCCGTTCTCAGTGTGCGGCGGGCGTTGGTGCCGGTTGGTCGGCGAGGGTGATGGCCATCCACGCAGCGGCCTGGTCGCGGTAGCTGTGGCCGACGGGCTCGGTGCCGTCCTGGTCCGCGAGGCTGAATGCGGTGACCATGATCGTGGGAGAGTCCTCAGCCACGGATACGAGCGCCGTGCCGCACTCGCCACAGAATCCTCTGTGAAGGGTGGGCCAGGTCGAGTACCAGGAGGGAAGGCCGTCGGGGTTGGTCCACGTCAGCGTGGAGCGGGGGAAGCCGACCCAGAGCACGGCGGGGCTTCCGGAGATTCGGACGCAGTGTTTACAGGAACAGAGGTGGGGGTCGTCAGGAAGCCCCAGGACCTCGTAGGCGATGCGCCCGCACTGACACCGGCCCGTCCGGCGCTCCGCCGCGCGGTCCGGCTCTACGCCTGTGCGGCCGCCGCTGGGCAATACGACTCCTGCGAGGGGCGTTGAGGCGGATTGGCTGTACGCAGGCGGGCGGGGCGGGTGGTTCATGTGGTCTCCGGGCTGGTTCGGCGGTTCGGGTGGGCGGTGGTGTTCACCATGAGGTGGTTCCGGTGAGTTCGGTGACGGCCTGGCGGGCGGCGCGGGGGATCCCGAGGCGTTGGCGGGCCTGGTGGACGGCGGCGAGTTGCTGGCTCGTGTGCGGTCCCCAGTCGAAGAGGGATACCGCCTGCTCGGGCGTCGCCAGGATCCGGGTGTACGTCGTGCCGGTGGCCGAGTCGGGGCGGGTGGGCCCGATGCCCGTGAGGGCGGCGGCGTAGCGCAGGCAACTGCGGGGGCGTGAGGGGGCGGCGACGTGCCCGATCAGGAGGGGCGTTCCGAGTCGTGCGGCTGCTTCTTCGTCGGACTCGCGCCGCAGGGTGGAGGCCGGGTCGCCCTGGTCCCGTGATTCGGGCTTGCCGCCGGGCAGCACTGCGGTGCCGGTCTCCGGGTCGAGAAGGACCAGGATCCGGCCGTCTGGGGCGAAGGCCCAGGCCCAGACCTGGGCGATGTCGTGGCCGGGCGGGGCTTCGCCGGGGTGCCAGGACCAGGACCAGGAGTAGTGGTAGGCGGGGGGCGCGGTGCTCAGCACCTTGAGGCGGTCCAGGACGGTGGGGGCGATCGGCCGGCCGTTCTCCAGCAGTGCCGTGCCCGCGCCGTTAATTCGGGCGCGGAGCGCGGACAGCGCGCGGCGGGCGTCGGTGGGGGAGAGCAGGTCGGGCAGCCTCGCCGGGGGGACGAAAGAGATGGCGGTGATCTCGCTCGGAGGCAAACGGATCTCGGCGATGCGGCCCTCGTCCCAGGTGCCGCCGTCGAAAACGGTCAGGAGTTCGCCGGGGAACCGCATGGCCGCGGGCGTGGGGGCCGCGTCGGGGGCGACCCAGTCGACGGCCAGGGCCTGGTCGACGGCCTCCTCGACGCCGAGCTCCTCCATGAGCTCGCGGGAGGCTGCCGCTGCCGGCGACTCGCCCGGATCGACTCCGCCACCGGGCAGAAGACGTGTGGAGCGGTAGTCGACTTCCTGGACCAGCACTTCACCGGCCTCATTGGTGATGACCACAGATGCGCCTGCCCAGAGCGCGGCGGAGGCGCGCACGTCCCCGTACGCCTCGTCGGTCATGGCGCTGCCGGGTGGTTCGGTGGGGGCAGGGGTGGTCGTCACGGTGTCTCCAAGAGGTGTGGGTTGGTCCGGGAGGGGCCGGTGGGTTGTCGAGGCGGGGCGGGTGCGCTCATACGGTCAGTTGGTGTGGGTCGTCGCGGTGCGGTCCGGGCGTGAGCCTGATGAAGTACTCGGTCCGCAGAATTCGTTCCCGTGTCCCCTCGTCCGTGCGGGCGAGCAGACCGGGCAGCGCACGCTCACTGGCGACCTCACCCCGGTGGGCGAAAATCGCGGCCGCCTTCTGCTGCTGCCAGGGCGTCACGTCCACAACGGTGCTCACGACGGAATCGTCGACGGACAGAACCGGCTTGCCGACGTTCTGCAGCAGCGGGCCGAGGTCCGCGACGCCGGAGGCGGGGTGGGTGGCGCAGTACACGGCGTGCACCTGCCACGGGTCGCCCGCCTCGGGGTGAAGCTGCCCGATTGCGGCATCCTGCACGGCGAGCAGGACCGCTTGGTGGGTCCGGCGGTGGTCCGGGTGACCGGTCAGCTGGCCGAGGGCGTCGTGGGTGACCACGACGTCGGGGCGGACGGTCCGGATCTGCTGGACCACGGCGGCGACCACCTCGTCGAGCGGCGCGTCCAGGAGCCGTGTCCGGCCGGGCGCGGCACGCGGGTTGCGGGCGTCCCCGTAGCCGAGCATGCGCGGCGCCCCGGCACCCAGGACGCGCAGGGCATCGGCGAGTTCCGCCGCCCGCACGCTGGTGGGCGACCAGGTCATGGTGACCACGGCGGTCGCCGCGCGCGCCGTGGCGTGCTGGGCGAGCACACCTCCGGCCAGGATGGACTCGTCGTCGGGATGAGCGAAAACGCCGAGCAGGGACGGCAGAGCGGGCTGGAGCATGGGCACTTCCTTCGATTCGGACGGCGCACAGGATGGCGACGTCAGGCCAGCCCGTAGCGACGAAGGTCCGGGCGTGCCGCGCCGGAGCGTGGCGCGGCGGCAGCCTCACAGGGCGGGCGCTGGAGGCAGGGGGATGTAGGTTCCGCGAGTTGGTGAGCACTGGTTCCTGCGGAAACACCGGAATCCGCGCTTCGTGAGCACTGCCTCTGTCGACCGATTATGAGCAGCAGCACGGTTAAGGACCCAGGGGTCGAGCCCGCTGGTTCGACGAACACGCAGGTCGCGAGATCGCCTGCTCACCGAACAGCGGAATTGCCCGAACGGTGCCCATGACCACGCGGAAAAGCTCGCGAAACCGCGGAACCTACAGGGGACGGGCACCCCGGTGAACTGTTCGGCGCGCCGGGCCAGGTGTGGGGTCAGCTCGGGATGCCCGCCGCGTTCGGAGACCTGGAGCAGCTGCGCCAGGGCGACGAGTTCACCGACGCGCCCCTCCTGCGTGTCGAACGTGTCGGGGAAGGCTGCGCGGATCCGGGCGGCGGTGGCGGGACGACGGAGGCTGTAGGCGTGAAACAGCCCCACATCGGCCCCGGCTGGCATTCGACTCCATCCCTCCCAGTCGATGATCACCAGAGGTGGTCCCAGGAGGTTGCCCGCGTGGAGGTCACCGTGCCCGGTGGTCCAGGAAGTGACCTGTATGGAGGGGATGCCGAGGAGACGATGGAAGTGCCGGTCCATCCAGGATGTGCGCATGCGCCCGGCCTGGCGGCGGGTCGGCACTGTGGCGGTTACGGTGAGCGCGGCGCGCAGATCCGCCCACCAGGTGTCGGGCAGGTCGAGGTCCCGGGTGAGTACGGGGCTGCCGGACTGGAGGGCGGGCCGGGGCAGGTGCTCGGACAGCTCGGCGCGGTAGCGGTGCGTACGGTCTGTCCACTCCAGCAGGTCGTGGACCCGGGGGCGGGGTACGGACCGGGGGAGCAGGGTGTCGGCGCATGCTATTCCGTCCCAGCGGATTCCGGGTTCCTTGTCCAGTGGTGCGCTGACCACCCGGAGCCAGTGGTGGTCGTCGGCGCGGCGGCTGAGTGTGCGTCCCTTGAAGCCCCACGTGCGGGAACCGTGGGCCCGGACGCAGAGGGTGCCGGCCGCGGCTGCGTGGGCCCGGACCATTCGGATGCGGTTGTGCGGGTCCTCGGGGGGGGGTGCGAACACCGCCCCCGGTGTCGGCGTGGTCGTGGCAGCCCCGGGCCGGCCCGGCTCTCGCCCGTGGGCGGGAGCCGGGGCCGAGGCCGGGATCGTGCTGGTGGTCATACGAGCGTCTGTCCTTCTGTGGCGGGGCGGGTCAGGTGGTGTGCAGGTGGGCGAGGACGGTTTGGAGGGTCTGGCTGGGGGTGAGGGTGCTGGTGTCGATGACGTGCCCGTGGGCGTGCATCCAGGAGTCGGCGGCTTTCTGGTAGTCGGCTGCGCGGCGGCGGCGGTAGGCGCGTACGGCTGCGCTGCGGACGGGGTCGCCGGGGAACTCGTCGCTGGTGGTGATGCGCTGCCGGAGGACGTCCGGATCGGCGTGGAGGACCAGGTGGTGCACGGGCTGTCCCGTCTGCCGGAGCGGGGTGAGCAGGTCGGTGGCGTGGTGCCGGTCCAGGACGGTCATCGGCACGATGACGGGGCCGCCGGTGTAGGCGGCGAGGCTGGTGACGAGCGTGGCGGTGACCTGCCGCCACGGCGGATAGTCCTGGTAGTCCCGCTGGGCGAGATCGTGGCCGCTCAGGGTGCTCCGGAGCAGGTCGCCGACGCGCTCAGGGTCGGCGACCGCCGAACCTTTCAGGGCACGGTGCAGGTCGGCGGCCAGGGTGCTCTTCCCCACGCCGAACGGTCCGTTGAGCCAGATGATCACGCCCCCGCCGCCGCCTTCACGGTCCCGGTCTCGTGGTCGGGACGGGGAGCGGGCACCCGGCCGGGCCATCCGAACACCATCCGGCAGGCCGGGGTATCGACAATGTCGCCGGGCGGCAGCCGGTCGGCAGGCGTGCCGGCGGGGTGCACGCTCAGGGACGGGTAGCCGCTCTCGCGGGTCTCTCGGTCCCAGGTACGGACACACGTGGCGAACCGTGAGGCCAACTCCGGGCCCGCGGGCCCGTAGGCGTGGATGCGGAACTCACTGCGCCGGTGGGCGGGTTCGGGCCCGTCGGAGATCTGGACGTGGGTCAGGTAGGCGAGTGATCCGTCGGCGACGATCGCGGCCGCGTCTTCCTGCGTCACGAGCTCCGAGCCGGACGGCACGGTCAGCCGGCAGAACCCGGGGAGAGTTGTCGC
The DNA here is from genome assembly GCF_044333935.1 of Streptomyces sp. NPDC020884. Lineage (NCBI taxonomy): Bacteria > Bacillati > Actinomycetota > Actinomycetes > Kitasatosporales > Streptomycetaceae > Streptomyces > Streptomyces sp. NPDC020884. The sequence goes on from NZ_JBIRRY010000010.1 coordinate 313,703, forward strand.
CGCCAGCACCTGCAGCGTCTCGAAGTTGAACTGACCGGGGACGACCAGGCCCGTACTCAGCTCGTACCGCTCCCCGCGCAGGGCCTCCTCCAGGCCGCTCGTGTTGCCGGCGGTCCCCAGCTCCCACCGCACGGTGACCTCACCACCGGCCAGGGCGGCGGTGGGAACGGAGCGGGCTGCACCGCCGCGGTCCCGGACAAACCCGCAGTACGTCCAGTGCAGCCCGTGCAGGACGTCACCCCTCCGGATCAGCGTGATCGACCGGGTGTACCCGCCCACGTCCAGCGGGACGACCAGCCGCCCGCCCTCGGCCAACTGATCGCGCCACGCGGGGGCGATGTCGGTGGCGGTGTGGGTGATGATCACCGCGCCGAAACCGCCCGCCGGAACGTGCGCGGGCGCCCCCAGGGCACCGTCGCCGAGGACCGCGGTGACACGGCCGCTTCCGGCCTCCGCGCACAGACGCTCGGTGCGCCGCACCACGTAAGGGTCGAGGTCAACCGTCACCACGCTGCCCCGGTCGCCCACAATGTGCGCGAGGAGTTCGGCGTTGTACCCGCCCGACCCCACCTCCAGCACGGTCATCCCCGGCTCCAGGCGGAGTTGCTCGATCATGTCGGCCTGCAGCCAGGCCGCGGACACGGAGCTGAGCGCGGTCTGGGGTGACTCGCGGACCGTGACCACGGCGAGGTCGTCGTCGTAGGCCGTCTCGAGTCGGGCCTCGGGGACGAACCGGTGCCGGGGCACCGTGCGCAGCGCGGCTTGGACCTGCGGTGAGGGCGCCCAGCCCTTGCTGATCACGGCGGCCGCCATCCGCTCGCGCAGCCGGGCCGCCTCGGCAGGTTCCCCTGGCACCGGCGGGGCGGTGGGGGAGCATGCGTAGGAGTGGATGGACGGGAGCCCGGGCAGCACCCCGGGCCACACCGCGGTCAGCGCCTGGGCGCTCGGTGCGAAGATCTTGCCCAGGGTCGTCAGGGTGTTCAGGTCGTGGAACTCCCAGCGTACGAAGCGATGTGGCTCGGGCAGAGCGAGCTCACCGTCCCAGCGGGTCATGCGGACGACGGCGGTGACGCGGCGTACGTCCAGGCGGTCGTCGTGCAGCACGGTGATGACGTGAGCGTCCTCCACGCGCGCTGTCAGCCCGGTCTCCTCCGTCAACTCCCTCACAGCGGCGGCTGGTGCGGCTTCGCCTGTCTCGATGCGGCCGCCGGGAAGCTCCCACATGCCCCGGGTGGAGCGGCCCAGCAGGACCCGACCGAACATGTCGGTGACCACCACCGCAGCACCGAAGACGGCCTGCGGCTCGGGCCGCCCCTTCTCCTGCGCGCTGAACTCATCGGCCGGCCCGCGCAGAACCAGCAGTGCGAGTCCCTCCGCGTCGAACTGCTTGACGTCTCCGAACCCGTCCGTGAGTGCGCCCAGTTCGTTCTCGTCCAGGGCGATGCTCCGCCGCTCGGCGGGCGTGGTCTCCGCAAGGGGGGTGATGACGACGACCGCGCCACCCGCTCGCAATCGGGCTCCGAGCCGGCGCAGTGCAGCAGTCCTGGCCGGGATGAATGCGATGCTCAGCCGGAGCACGACCAGGTCGTACCCGGCCTCCTCCCCGGCGGGGGGCCCGGGCAGGGGGTCGTGCTCGATGTCCAGGCACGCCCAGCGCACACCGGGCACCTCGGCGTACTCGGCGCGCGCCCGGGTGAGGGCTTCCTCGGCGTAGTCGACCGCGTCCACGGCATAGCCCATGCCGGCCAGCGTGACGGCCAGTTCGCCCGTCCCGCAGCCGACATCGAGGGCCCTCCCGCCACCGTCGGGCACGGGGGTGTGCTCGGCGAGCAGGGCCCGCTCCACCGCACCCACCGGGCGAAAACCGCGCCCCTCGGCGTAGTGGTCCTGCCACGCCTGCTTCTCCGGTACCGCGATCATTGCTCCGGCTCCTTCTTGTCGTGCTGTGGGTTGCTGCGTCAACGTGCTCTGGGATGCGTGGGCAGGAGCCCGCCGGGGTTTCAGGTCCAGTTCTTGGGCCCGTACAGCGCCGCCGGCTTCCTCTGCAACAGGGCCCAGTAACGATCTCCGAGCGAAAAGTGCCACCACTCAAAGGCATAGTTCTGGAGCCCGACGGCGGCCATGCCGCTGGTGAGGATGGCCCGGTTCGTCTTCGCCGCCGCGGTGATGTTCGTGGCGGCGGTGAAGCAGGCCCCGTCGCTGTCCTCCGGGTTCGCGTTCATCGCCGTACCCATGTCCAGCTCCCGGCCGTCGGTGTCGACGAGCGTCAGGTCGACCGCGGCCCCGGCGCTGTGCGGGGCGATCTCCGGGGGAGAGACGTACCGGCTGGCCGCATCCCGTACCTCCTGCGCCGTCCACTGTGGGTGGGCGGTCCGCAGGCCCTGGGCGTACCGCTCGTAGTACTGGGTCTGGAGGTTCAGGGGCCGGTAGCCCTCCACAATGAGCAGACGCAGCCCGTCGGGGAGCCGGTCCTGTGCGGCGACGAGCTGGTCGCGTACGCGCTCACGCAGATGCGCGAAGGCACCGTCCGGGTCGCTGCGGCGGGCGTCGACGAGCAACGGCACCGGGCCTGAGCGGACATCGACGAGCGGTTCGCCGCATTCACGGACCGGGATCGCGGCGACCCGCGGGTCGGACATCAGGATCATGCTGCTGGTGGTCATGCGTTCCCCCAGGTGTCGATGTAGGCGGCCACGCCGGTGCGGCGGGCCTCCTCCACGGCGCGCAGCCGCACGAAATCCCGGGCCGGCATCAAGGCCTCCCACTCGGCCAGGGACAGGACACGGACCTCGTCGTGCTCGCGCGGGTTCAGCGTGATGCCCCGGATCTGCTCAGCGGTGAGGCGACCGCCGTCGAAGATCAGCTGCAGCGTGCTGTACGGACGCTGCGCCCGGGGCACCCCGAACACGGTGGCCAGCAGCCGGGGCGGACCCACGGCCGTCATGCCCGTCTCTTCTCCGCATTCGCGTACCACCGCGTCCCAGGGCCGCTCACCCAGATCCATCGCGCCGCCGATCATGTGCCAGGGGTGGCCGGGGGAGTAGACGGAGTGCAGCTGGAGCGGGCGGTCGTCCTCATCGGTGACGTAGAGGCACACGTACGCGGCAGCCCGGGGCAGCGAATCGGCATAAACCTGCGGCGGCACCCACGTCGAGACAGGCTGCGCACGGGGCACCGCGCCGGTGTCGGCAGGTTGGCGGTGTCGGGTCATCCGCATCAGCGCGGGGTTGCCGTTGAAGCCGAGCTCCCGGTACAGGGGCGCGGCCTCCGGGCTGGTGTGCAGTTCGAACAGCGTGACGTCCTCGACGTCGGCGAGGTGGTCGAGGAGTGCCGTGACGACGGCCCGGGCGTAGCCGCGGCGGCGGCACTCGGGCCGGGTGGCGGCGATCTGCACGCGGGCGGCCCGGCCTCGGGGGTAGGCCGGGGCCGGGAGCACGGGGCTGATCAGTCCGAGGGCGCAGGCGGCCATCGTGCCGTCCGGGGCGTCGACGACGAAGGCCCGGGCGTCTCCTTGCGGCGTGAGCCGTGGTGCCAGCTCGTCCGTGGACAGCCGGAGCCAGTCGTCGGTGAGCGGTGCGGACAGGACGTATGCGGAGCGCATCCGGGTGATGGCCCCGGCGTCAGCGGAGGTTGCCGCGCGGACCGGCGGCCGTCCGGCGGCAGCGCTCGGCCCGGGCGCGGTGGCGGGTGCCGTTTCGGCGTTCACGTCGCATCTCCTGTCGGTGAGAGGGGTGCACGGCGCTCGGCGCGCAGCCGGGCCAGGGTCCGCCGGCCGCGTTCGGACAGCTCGGGGTCGTTGTGGGCGACGTCGTAGGCGATCCCGCTCACGGCATCGAGCGCCGTGTCGATGGCGAGGCGGGCCTCCTCGATGGCGGTCAGAGGCCTGCCGTACCCGGCCAGAAACGCTTCGAAGAGGTCGGGGCGGCCGGCCCAGGCGTCGGACAGGCGGACCAGATCCCGTACGGCCGGTCCCGGTTCACTGCGCTCGAGGTCGATCACCGCCACGAAGCCATCACGGGCGTCCGGCTCGTCGGCGGCATCCGGGGTGACGAGGATGTTGCGGAGCTGGAGGTCGCCGTGAGTCTCCACCCACTCCAGCGGTGGCAGTCCTTCGGCCCGTCGGACGAGGTCGCGGACGAACTCCTCATCGCCCGGGAGCAGACGGGGCCGCGCTCCGGCCAGGTGCCGGTCGGCCTTGGCCACGGCGGGGCTGCTGCCGGCGGGAGCGGGCCGTGGGGGAGCGGACTGGTGGATACGGCGGGTCAGTGCGCCGATCCGCTGGAAGAGCGCCCTCTCCCGCTCCGGTGCCAGGACCGTGCCGTGCAGCGGGCGGCCCGGCACCGCGGTGAGAACCACCGTCCGCAGCGTCTCGTCGGCGGCGACCAGCCGTGGCGCCGCCGCTCCCAGCGCCGTGGCCCACGTCCGTAGCCCTCGCACTTCCCTGCCGTGGAATCGCTCGTTCTGATGGACCTTCACGTACCAGGTGCCGCTCTGGACTCCGTGGACCCGCCACACGCGGCTCTCCTCACGTGCCCATGAGGTATCCGTCCACTGCGTGATCCGGCCGACCGCGCGCTCCGCGAACTCCACGACCGCCTCGTCGGGACGGGCGCCGGACGCCTGGGCGCCGGTCATGTCCGGTACGACCCGCAGCCGGTCGGCGCCGGGGTCGAAGGCGATGGTGTCGCCAGGCAGTTGGAAGTGCACGGCGAGGCGCGCGCCGGCGGCGTAGGCGTCCAGGCCGGCACGGCAGTACGCCACCATCCGGACGGGCAACGCGTGAACGGGGAACCAGTCCATCGCGTCGCAGACATCCGGCTCCGCGATCCCTGGCTCGCCCTTCCACCGCCGGACCTCGAAAAAGTACCCCGACCGCGAGTCACCCCTGGGGCTGCGGTGGTGCACGGTCACGGCGGCCCGCACGTCGGCCGGGTCGATGACGACACCGGTCTCCTCCCTCGCCTCGCGGATCAGGGCGGTGACCACGTCCTCGTGCGGACCGTCCAGATGCCCGGAGGGCAGGTGCCACAGGCCGGCCGCGTACACCTTCCCGGCCCGACGCGACAGCAGGACCTCAGGACCATCGCCAGTTTCCCGGCGCAGGATCAGGTGGACGTCCACCGGCTCGGCATGCCGCTCGCCCCCGCTCACCGGGCGCTTCCCTGGCGGCGGGCGAGGAGCACCCGGAACTCGGCCTGCTCCACGAGCGGACCCTCCTGGTCGGCGATCCCGGTGAGCAGGGCGTGGGCGTCCGCCTCGAACGCGTCATGCCGGGCGCTGTCGGGGAACAGGCCCGCGTTCGCGAACGACGTGGTGCGCAGGTAGCCGAGAACGCCGCGGGGTGTCCACGTGCGGGCGACCGGGAACCGGTGCTCGGCGACGTCGCTCCAGGCGGATGCGGCGAGGTCTTCCTCGCAGGAGCGGGCGGCAGCGGTGTAGGCGGTGCCGGTCCCCGCGCGGCGGGCGGCCCCCAGGTGGTGCTGGATCAGCTCGCGCAGCTGCCGAGTCCATCCGGCGTCGTGGGTCCAGAGGCTCCCGTCGCCCATGATCGCCACGGTGGCGTGCGGGGCGGCGACACGGTCCGCCATCGCGAGGGCCCCGGGCCCGTCCATCCAGTGATAGGACCGGCAGAAGGTGACCAGATCCGGCGCCGGGACAGCCATTCCGGGCGCAGGGGCGTAGGCGTGTGCAGAGCCGTGGACGAGGGTCAGGGTGCAGCCGCCGAGCAGCGGCCCGAGAGCGCGGCGGGCGTTGACCAGCATGGCCCGGTTGACGTCGACCGCCTCGACGTGGGCGAGGTGGGGGACCGCCGCCAGCAGGGCGCGCGGCACCTGTCCGGTACCGGTGCCCAGATCCAGCAGCGCTGGTCCCGTGCGCCCGGCCAGGGTGCCGGCCAGCAGGTGCACGGCGGGGTCCGGAAGGCCGGGCCGGTGCCGGGCGTAGTGCTCGGCAGCGGTCGAGAACAATGCCTCCTGCTCAGGCCGGACATCGGGTTCGGAACGGGTCACGAGAACGCTCCTTCGTGAACGGGGCCCGGGGCGGACAGTGGCCAGGCCAGGTCCCCTTTCACCGAGGACACCCGCTGGCCGCCGTCCTCGGTGAAGTCCAGCCGGTAGCGGTCCGGGGAGCCTGCGGCCCGCCACCGGTCGGCGAGGTCGTGCAGCTCCGCCCAGATGTCGCGCGGGCCGTGAGCCGCGACGTGCCAGCCCTGCTCGCCCGGTGCGGCGCGCAACCATGACCCGCAGCCCGGCGCGCCGAGGGCCAGGTACTCGGCCCCGAAGTCCCGCACCAGGCCGCCTCCGAGAAGATGATCGGCCGCCAGCCAGAAGCCGCGGTCGGTGCTCGACGGCAGTTCCCGCGCGCTGACGTACGCCCGCGTGCCGGGCTCGGTCGCGATGCGATGACGGAAGTCCTCGGTGAGCCAGATCCGGTCCACGCCGTGCCCGGCGCGGTGTGCGAACTCCACCGCCCGCAACTCGCTTCTCAAGAAGCCGTCGGCTGTGCGCTCGACGACGGCGAGCGCCGGCCACGACGGCGAAGCGGTCGTCACATGCGTCAACAAACGGCCTCCCGGTGCCAGTTGTCCGGCCAGGGCGGAGGGCACCTGTCGTACCGCGTACGACAGGAAGATCCGGTCGAACGGTCCGCGGTCCGGACAGCCCTCCCCTCCCGCCCCGCACACCAGGTGCGGATGGAACCCGAGATCGGCCAGACGCGCGGCCGACGACTCGACAAGATGCCGGTCCCGGTCAAGAGAGACCACGCCCTCATCGCCGCAGACATGGCAGGCCACCGCCGCGGTGAAGCCCGCCCCGGTGCCGACGTCCAGCACCCGCTGTCCCCGGCGCAGATCCAGCTCCTGCAGCAGCTCGGCGGTCATGCCCGTCACCGACGACATCGAGGAGATCACCCGACCCGACCGTGCCCCGCGCGCCCGTCCGAGCAACGGCTCCCCGTCGTGCTGCACGAGCACACTGCCACCCCCGTACAGCAGACCGAGGAGCTCCACCTGGTCGGCCAGCGTGTCCCAGTCCAGCAAGTCCCACCGCGGCGGATCTTCCCCCGGGGCGCTGCGCCGGACGTATGCCTGCGGGATCAGGACCTCGCGGCGGATCGCCAGCAGCGCCTCGCGAACGGCCCCCGGCCTGAGCTGGCCGGCCGTCTCCAGCCGGGCGACCATCGCCTCCCGCGCCGCGACCGGATCCGCCGCACCGGGCGCAGCGCATCGTTCCTCACCGACGGAGGCAGTTGTGTCCGTGGCCGTCATCGTGTCCATCCCATGTCTGAGTACGGGCGGCCGTCGATGATGGCCCCGATGGCCTGCCGGGTGTACGGCACGGTGTTGTCCGGCAGATCCTTCGGGTCGAACCACCGCCATTCCACGCACCGGTCGGGCTCCAGCACCTGCGGCACACCGGACCAGATCCAGGGCCGGAAGAACAGCTGGATCCTCGGCCTCGCCGATAGCGAGTCCTGACTGTGGACCAGGTGGACGAGTTCGATCCCTTCGGGATCGAGGATCAGACCCGCCTCCTCCTTTGCCTCGCGAATCAGGCAACTGACAGCGTCCTCCCGCTCACAGTGACCCGCCAGGGCGTGGTAGAGGTGCCCGGCGTATGCGGAGTCGGGATGCCGCAGGCCCAGAAGGACCCGGCCGTCGGCGTCCTGGAGGTAGAGGTGAACCCCTACGACGTGGAGCTCGGTCCCTGCCGGGGACCGGTCGGCCGACGGACGGGACGCCTTGGGCGGGGTGGAGGCCGGGGGGTGCTGGGCGGCGTGCCGGCGGATCAGGTCTCCGAGGCCGGGGGACTGGGGCAGACGGTCGAGCATCTCCAGGGTGCACCAGTGCAGCAGGACCCCTTCTCGGAGCCCGGCGGTGTCCGGGTGGCCCTCCCACACGGCGGTGAAAATCTGGACAGGAACGCTCAGCCCGTCGACGCTCTTGGTCTCCTCCACGGCGTACGGCTCCAGACCGGTGACCTTGAGCCCCGAGGCTTCCTCGCCGAGCTCTCGCAGCAGTGTCGCCTCCAGGGAGGCGTCGCCGGGGGCCCGGCCGCCGCCGAGGAGAGCGAACACGCCGGGCTCCCAAATCCCTTCCCGCTGGTCGCGCAGATGCAGCAGGTAGCGGCCAGCCGAGTCGTGGATGATCACGGAGGCGTTGACCGGTTCCGGGGCGGCGCTCAGGTTGGCGCTGAGGAGCTTCTCCCGCAGTCCGGGGGAGGTGATCTGGTCGAGCGGCAGCCAGACGGCAGCGGAGACCTCCTCGGTTTGCAGGGCCGCTTCGACGGAGGGGGGAACGAGGTGGAAGACGAACCGGAAGTCGTAGTGATGGTGGGCCGGTTCGCCCTTGGCCGGGTTGGCGTCGATGGGGTGTATATCGATGTCGGCGGGCTCGTGGCAGAACGCGGCACTCTGGCGGAGCAGCCCCGGGGGGATGCCCGTCTCCTCGTGAACCTCACGCACGGCGGTGGCCATGAGCGTCATATCGTCAGGCTCGCCATGGCCTCCGGGGGCGAGCAGTAGCCCTCCGGAGGCGTTGTGCCGCACGTGCAGGGCCCGTCCGGCGTGATCGATCACGACGGCGCTGCACGTGATGTGCCAAGGCAGCGTCGCCCGCGACGTCAGGTCGGACGAGGCATCGAGCCCCGCCAGCAGCGGTGCCAGGGCCCGGTGCTCACCGGGGTGGCGGGCCAGGTAGGCGGTGACGAGTTCACGGATGTGCGATCGAGAGGGGGGCATGGGCGGCACCTTTCATGGGATGGATGAGGAAGATCCGGCTCCGGCGGGCGGGACCTGTGTCACGACTCCTGGTTCCGTGGCGAAGGCGGGCCGGGTGGAGGGGTGCAGGCCACGCACGGGGGAGCGCCAAAGGATCACCAAGGGGGCGCAGAGCAGGAAGGTGATCACGCCGAGGGCGGACCGCAGCCCGAGGAGGGTGCCGAGTACACCGGCGAGGAATGCGGCAACAGGGCGCAGACCGGAGGCGAGCCACGCACCGGTGGCCTGGGCGCGGCCCTGGAGATGTGTGGGGCACAGCTCTTGTCGGACGCTGCGCTGCAGTCCGCCGTGGGCTACGGCCGCCCCGGTCTGGATCAGTAGACAGGTACCGATGACGGCCTGGCCGGCCCTCCCGGGGCCGACGAGGACCAGCGGGATCTGGGCCAGAGGGTTGATGGCCAGGGCGGTGAGCATGACGGGGCCGGCTCCCCAGCGCCGCTCCAGTCTTCGCCACAGCAGGGCGCCGAGGAACCCGCCGACGCCGCCGGCGCCCATGACGATGCCCAGCGCCGTGGGACTCCAGGACAGTTCACGCAAAAGGAAGAGGGACCAGAGTGCCGAACTGGCAGCCAGGGCGAACGACGTGGTGGCGTTCGACAGGACGATGGACCGCACCACGGGAGTCTGCAGGGTGTAGTCGAGGCCTTCGCGGATCTCCGTCCAGTGGCTGCTGCCCGCGGGCCGGGGTGCCGGCTCCGGCTCACGGTGGCGGATGGTCAGCAGGCAGAAGGCGCAGACCAGATACGAGAGAGCGTCCACGGCGATCGCCCGGGCGGCGCCCAGCACGGTGACCAGCAGCCCGCCGAGGTTGTTCCCGGCGAGGTCGGCCAGCGAGTTCGTCGCGCCGAGCTTGGCGTTTCCCTCCTTGAGCTGCTCCCCGCGCAGCAGCGTCGGGAGGTAACTGACCGAGGCGTTGCTCCCGACCACCTGAAACGCGGAGACGAGGAAGGCGACTGCGTACAGCTGGCCCAGGGTGACCTGTCCGGCGAACTGGGCCACGAGGATGCTGGCCAGGGTGAGCGCGCACAGGACGTCGCACGTGATGATGATGGGCCGCTTGCGGTAGCGGTCGGCGAGGACGCCGGCGTGCAGGGACAGCAGCAGCGCGGGCAGTTTGCCCGCGACGGCGATCAGCGCCACGTGCATGGTCGAGGCGTGCAGGTCCACCACAGCGATCACCGAGATACCGATCGTGGTGATCCCGAAACCCGCAACGGTCACAGCCTGGCCGCCCCAGTAGAGCCGGAAGTCCCCATGCCGCCACAGACCCGGCTCCGGGACGGCCTCCGCCGCGGGCCATCCTTCAGTGTCTTCCGCCTTCGGGCGGGTGCTGTCGCTTCCGCTCACGAGGTGGCCGTTCCTTCTGCCGCCGCCTTCGTACCGGCAACTCCGGTGCCCGGGCCCGGCTGGCCCGGAACCGAAGGCGACGGGGCACGGAACTGGGCGGCCTGCAGCTCGTAGGCGTCGCGGAAGGCTCCGGTGCCGGTGGTCGGGTCCATCAGATCGGCGAAGGTGCCGTGTTCGGCGACGCGGCCTTCGTCCAGGACGTAGATGTAGTCGGCGTCGCGGACGCTGTGCAGGCGGTGGGTGATCAGGATGGTGGTCTGCCCCTCGCCGGACAGCCGGTGGATCTGGTCGAAGACCCGCTGCTCCGCGGCGGGATCCAGTGCGCTGGTCGGCTCGTCGACGATCAGAACCTGGCCCATGCGGTGACGGGCCCGGGCCAGTCCGACCGTCTGCCACATCCCGCCAGAGAGCTCGTGCCCGCCCTTGTACCCACGCGCGAGGAGGGTGTCCAGCCCCCAGGGCAGGGAGGCGATGACCTTGTCAGCCCCGGCGTACGCGGCGGCCGGGGCGAGGGCCGCGTCGTCCATCGGCGCCGCGGGGCGTCCGGCCCCGATGTTCACCCGGGCGGTGAACGGCCACCGGTAGAAGTCCTGGGCGACCATCGCCACCCGGTCGAAGACCTGGGCGCGATCAGCGTCGGTGGTGGCTACGCCGCCCCACAGAACGTGCCCGCTGTCCGGGGCCCGCAGCCCGCATAGCAGCTTCACCAGGGTCGACTTGCCGCTTCCATTGTGGCCGACTAGGGCCACCGTCTTCCCACGAGGAACGACGAGGTCGACCTCGTTCAGCGAGGGAGTGTCGGAACCGGGGTAGGTGAACGTGACCTTCTCGAAACGGATCTCCCCGACCGTCTCCGGAAGATCCCGCCCGCCGGTAGGGATGGCGCGCCGTGCCGCCTCCTCACACAGGGTCTCCAGGTCGGCAACGAACAGGGCCTCGCCCTGCACGTCGGTGACGCGCCCCACGAGACCGGTAATGCTCGCGGCCCCGGTGCGGATCGCGAACACGGCTGTCCCGGCGACCGCGAGCGCCATCTGCCCCTGCCACAGCAGCAGTCCCAGCGCGGCGTAGGTCGTCAGCGTCGCGAGCCCCGCTGCGGCGTCGGCGCCCAGAGTGATGCGCACGCCGATCTTCGCCAGCCGAGTCTGCTCCCGCTCACTGGTGAGGGCCATGCCCCGGAAGTGCTTGAGCAGGAACGGCCCGACATCGTGGACACGGATCTCCCCGGCCGCCTGCTCGTCGACCAGCAAGCGGCTGATCAGCTGGGAGGCGCGTACGTGCTGAATGAACCGGTGATAGCTCGTATACCGGTGGCGGGTCATTGTTAGGGCGCTCCACGCCCGGGGTGCCGCCATCGCGATCAGCAGCGGCAAAAGCGCCCAGTGCAGCACGGTCAGCACGCCGGCCGCCGCGATCAGGGAGATCGCCGCGGTGACCACCGCCGCGCAGTACCCCAGCATCCTCCGCGCCGAATCGGCACCGTACTGCGCGGAGTCCATCAGCCGGTGGAAGTCGTCGTCCTCCACCGCCTCCAGCTCCACCCGCGCCACCAGCGCTAAATACCGCTCCGTCGCGACCCGCTGGGTCTTCGGCTCCAGGATCCCGATGGCGGCCCCCGACACCGAGGTGAGCACCGACCCGATGACCGCGAGCAGCCCCACCACGACCATCGACGGCAGCGCCGAGCGCAGCCGCTCCTCCATGGCCCCTTCGGAAAGGAGCTCGACCAGCAAGGCGTTCACCACGACCAGGGTGGCTGCCTGCGCGACACCCCGCCCGACCTCGCTGAACGCCACCGTGTACAGCGCCCGCCGATCAGCCTGATGCGCGAGCCGGACCGCCACGGTGATCTGCCGGGGCAGGGAGAGCGCCATCGCCTTCAGGCTCAGCTTCAGCCAGGCGTAGTGGTGCTGGCTCCAGCCCGCGTCGTAGGCGAGCTCGCCGCCGAACAACAGCTTCTCGGAGGCTGACAGGTGCGCCTCGTCCGATGCGTCCGCGCCATCCTCGGGTGAGTCCTTCATGCACTCACCACCCCTGGAGCGAGACTTTGAAGATCCGGCAGCGTTCGTCGGACGAGCTGCCGGAACGAGGGCACGCAGGCGATGACCGCGTCGCGATCGCGAGCCTTTTGCCCGCGCGGGATGGTCCTGCGGCGTGAGCCGGTAGGCGTCAACGTCGCCCCTTTCGTGAGGCGTTGGGGATTGCCCGGTCCAACGAGAACGGACACAGTTCGAGCACACGCCTTTCAGCCGAACCTCGAACCCCTGTTCTCCGGGGCCGACGGGCGGTGTGTGATCCACGGCCCCGCCCACCGACCGGAAGGGCCGGCCGCGATCTTGGCCGAAAAGAGCGATCTGTTGTTCCCTGCGGGCAGCGCGGGGCGATTCGAGAGAGGAAGCGGTGGCGGAGAGCTCTTGCAGCAGAGCCTGGTGGCGTCGCCCGGAATGAGGGCGGCGGCGGGCTGGCACATCTGTCCGGACGGAGCCGGCATCCGCCCGGCGTGGTCATGCGCGGCACCCAGAAGTCACGCACCCCGACAGGCAACGCAGCCCGTGGGGTGGGTACTTGAAGTGAGAGCCGATGCTCCGGGCTCGCGTGACAACACGGACCCGCCGCCCCGCCCGAGCCCCTGCCCGGCTTGTAGAGTGCGACCTTCCCTGTACGCCAGGAACACCTGCTGGAGCTCACTGTGCACCTGCTCGCTGCCTGTACCCGCTCGGCTGTAAGGGAGGTGGCCCGTGGCGATCACTGACGCCGTCATCTCGCAGACCCTGGCCACGTACCTGGAGCGATACCCGGACGAGACCGAGGCACTGTCTGCGCCGCTGCGGATACTCGCGGGCGGCAGTGGCTTCGCCTCGCGGCGCAGCTTCCCGATGCACGTGACGGTGGGCGCGCTCCTGGTCCGTCGCGGCCGCGAGATCCTGCTGATCGAGCACCGGGCGTACGGGATCACCTTGCAGCCGGGCGGACATCTCCAGCCCACCGACGCCACGCCGGTTGACGCGGCCGTGCGCGAGCTCGCCGAGGAGACCGGACTCGACCCGGCGGGAGTGACCCTGGCGGATCCAGTGCCCGCGTACGTCGAGTACGGGCGCGTCCCGGCGCGCCCCGAGAAGGGCGAGCCGGATCACTTCCACCTCGACCTGGGGTACGCGTTCACGACGGACCGCGCGGACGTGGGGCAGATCCAGGAAGCGGAGGTGACCGGTGCCGCCTGGGTCCCGCTCGCAGATGCCGAACGGCTGGTCGGCCCGCGCATCGCCCGTGCGGTGAGCCGGACCGCCCGCGTCGGCTGACGCAGCACCGGAGACCTCGGGCCCGGCCGTGCCACGGATGCGGCTGCATTCCCGGACCGCCACTTCCCCCCCGGAGCGAGTCGATGAAGACCTGCGACAACACCTCGGTCGGAATCCTCATCACCGATCACCAAGGCCGTTACCTGGTATTCGACCGTGCCACCCTCCCGCACGGCACAGCCCCTGCCGCGGGCCACAACGACGACCATGGAAGTCCCGAGGACGCGGCCCGCGCCGAGGTCGAGGAAGAACTCGGCCTGACCGTCACCGGCCTTACCCGCATCACCGGCGGCTGGCGAGAGAACCGATGCCGCCGGTTGCCCGGCGCACGCGGCACTGGCCACGACTGGACCGTCTTCCACGCCGCCGTCACCGGCGAGCTCGTCCCGAGCGCCCGCGAGACGAAGAACGTCCGCTGGATCGACTCCGACGCCCTGCAGGAGCTGACGGACAGGACGGTCGCCCATGCCCAGGGACGTATGAGCGGGGCCGAGTTCGAGGCCGCGCCGGGCATCGAGCCAGTGTGGATCCAGTGGCTCGTCGACGTCGCCGCGATTCACATCAGCCCCGACGACCTGCTGCGGGTGGAAAAGCTCACCCGGTGACCGCCGCGCGATCTCACCCTGAGCTCGGCGCGTCGGCCACCGCGGCCCCGATCGAGTCCTCCGGCTACAGCAAAGAGGAGAAGAAGCCCGAGTTCGCCGGCCGGGAACGCGACGTACGTGAACCACGACGACCGTCGCGGTCATCAACTCAGCTAAGAGCCTCACGTAGAACCTCCTCCATGGCAGGGAGCCGGTCGAGCAGCGTCAGAGCCGCTTTGTGGCGCACCTGTCCGTATGCCTCAAGTGCGGCATCGACGAGGTGCGGTCGTTCCACGGGCACCGACAGCGGGAAGGCCGAGCAGAGCATCGCGGCACAGCCAACGCGAAGCGAGAACAAGAGGTCGTCCGCGGACGCCTTCGGGTTGGCCTCCCGGTAGGCCAGGGTGAGATCGGTGTAGCCGGCGAGCCAGTCCGTTGCACTGCTGTCCAGCACGCTCTTAGGGTCACAACCAAGACGGGCGATCTCCCAGGCCAGGTACCCGGTCGCGGGCGGACGGAAGTCCACGATCGCGGCCACTTCGGTGTCCTTGAACAGAACGTTGGGGCCGGCCGTGTCGCCGTGCAGGATCTGGACGGTGAGCTGCGGGAGCGAAGCGAGTGTCTTCTCGACGCCCGCCATGATGGCTTGCCGTTGCCGCGTCGCCCGCAGTGCCCACGCCTCGAACTTCCCGAGCCTGGGCTTGTGCTGGTAGGCCTGGATGAGGCGGTTGAACCGATCCCGTGAGGCGCCCACGTCGCACACCGCGGCTCCCGGAGCCTGGCTGGGTGCGGCGGCGGGGTACGTAGCGAGCCGGCTGTGCAGTCGGCCCATCGCCGTGCCCGCCGACGCCCACCGTGCACCGGCCAGTGTTCCCTCGGCAGTCTCGGTGTGCGTCACGTACGACCACAGGGACATCGGCACGTGACCGTGGGTGGCGATGAGCTGGTGATCGCGGCTGCGGGTTGCCCGCGCTGCAGCGACCCTTCCGTCGGCGGCGTACTCCGACAGTTCGATGGACGCCAGCTCCAGCTCCAGGGCCCGGAGTTCTCGGGTGCGGTAGACCTTGGCGAAGTGCCGCTGGCCACTCTGGTCTACGACCGCGAAGTTGTCCGTCGCGGTGCCTTCCGGAATGCGCTTGATGCCGGCCGGCAGGAGCCCGTACGCGAGCTCCAGCGTGGCGGCGAGGGCCGCCACCTGCTCCTCCTCCACGGCAGGGTCAGGTGGCGAGGAGGTGGGAGCGGGGGTGGTGGCGGGCTGGCGGGATGCGGTGGACATGGTCTCCTCGTCGGGGCACAGAAGTACGGGTCGGGGTCTGAGCCGGCAGCAGTTGTCGGGAGGCATGTGGCATCACGGCCCGGGGCCTCGGGCGCTCAGCCGGGGCAGGGCTGCGCCGACGCGGAGGCGCTGCAAGCCCGCAGGCCCGGTGCCGGGCACCGCGTCAATGGGGTCATCCGGTTACATCTCCCTCGTTCGGGTTTCGGCGCGCGTTCGAGTCCGCGCCGGCCCCGCCCATCGGGCCGACCAGTACGGCACCGCGGCGTCGCTGTCTGCTGAGTCGGCTGATGCAGGCAGGGAAGCCGACATCCGGCGGCGCATGCGCGTGGCGATGGCGGCAGGTTCGGCACCACGTGGTCTGGGGGCAGGCCCGACCGGCGAGTGCCGCGCCCCCCAGGCGGTGAGCCCTCTCGCATAGAGTGCGGGCGCGCGGGTGCCCCTGCCGTTTCCCGCCGGGGGAGCTCGGGAGCCTACGCCCCTTGGCTCAGCAGGCATCCGTCGGACCGTTCCACCAGGAGGAATCACAGTGTCATCCCCGCAGGTCATCACCCCCGTGGAAATGCTCAACGATGCGAAGAGGCAGCTGGGTTTCCCCAGCATCGTCGCCATCTGCGGCTCCACGCGCTTCATGGCCGAGATGGCGGAGGCAGAGCTGCGGGAGACGTACGCAGAGCCCAGGGGAAACATCGTCGTCAAGCCCGGTTGCGACCTGAAGACGCCTCATCCCCTGTGGTCCGACCCCGTTGAGGCCGAGGCCCTGAAAGACCGCCTTGACGAACTGCACCGGTCGAAGATCCTGCTGGCTGATGAGGTGCTCGTGGTCGGCGACTACATCGGAGACAGCACCCGGGCCGAGATCGCCTACGCCCGTTCCTTGGGCAAGCCCGTGCGGTTCACGCACCCCGCCGTTGACCCCGACGCCTGAGCGTCCCTTCCCCCAACCTGGGCGGATACCGCGTCGCGTCGGTCGACCCGCCGGGTGACATGGTGGTTCGCCGGGGCTCACACCGTGGCCGATCGCATGGCGGCCGTGACAGCGGCAGCAAGCTTCTGCTGGTGGCTCATCAGGTAGAAGTGGTTGCCGTCGTACCGCTGGAGCCCGTGGAAGCGCGTGGTGGCCGTCTGCCAGGAGAGCAGACTCTCCTCGCTGGCCAGTTCGTCGCCGCTGCCCCCGAACACCGACAGCGGAACGGGCAGCGCCTCGGGGCTGCGGGGAGGTGTCCAGGTGTCCAGCAGCTTGAAGTCGTTGCGGAACACGGGGGCGAACGTGCTCCAGACGGATTCGTCGTCGAGCAGTTGAGGTGTGCTGCCGCCCACGTCTCGTAGCCAGCGGCGCAGTTCGCCGTCGGACATGAGGTGGGGGCGGACCTCGTCGGTTGCTGCTTCTCGCGGGATGCCGTAGGCGGACACCCCCACCCAGTCAGGGATCGGGCCCCCTTCGTGGTGCAGTCGGCGGGTGAGCTGGTAGGCCAGGAGCGCGCCCATGCTGTGCCCGAAGAACCCGAAAGGCCGGTCGAGCAGCGGAGCGATCGCGGTGTGGAGGTAGTCGACCAGCTGGTCGCAGTCGTCGATCAGCGGGAGCGCCTGCAGCTGCCCCCGGCCGGGGGCCTCAAGGAGGCAGAGCTCCCAGTCCTCGGGGAAGTGCTGCGCCCAGCCCCGGTAGAGCAAGTGCGACCCACCGGCGTGGTGGAACAGGAACAGGCGCACCGCTGGATCGTTCAGGGGTCTCGGGCGGATGAGCGGGTGAGCCGCCGCCCCGGCGGGGAGCTGTGCAGTGAGGGCGGCGTGCAGTTCGGCGAGGGTGCTGGCCCCGCTGGTGAGCACGGTGTTCTCCGGGACGTCGAACGCGTTGTCCACGCGGGTGGAGATCTCGAGCATCAGCAGCGAGTCGATGTCGAGCTGGTCGGTGAAGTGCGCCTGGTCGGCGACCTCTTCGGGTTCGATCTCCAGTACTCCGGCTATCAGGGAGCGGAGATCCTCGATGGTCACGGTCGCGCCGCTCATAGGTGTTCTCCCGGCTTCTGCGTGGTTGGACGAGTGGTCGGTGGCGTGGTCAGGAGCAGGGCTGCTGCCGCGTCGTGGTGCAGACCCCCGGCCGTGGCGACGATGCGCCCGGTGGCGCCCGTGTCCAGGTGGGCGGCCGCTGCTGCGCACTGGAGGACTCCCAGAGCCCCGGACAGGGGGCCCAGCTGGGCTTCCAGGTCGATTCGATGCGTGGCTCCGAGCAGCTTCGTCCCGGTGTTCGCCTCGTTTCCGAGCCACAGGTCGACGGGCTCCTCTCCCGCTGCACCGGCGGTGGCCAGCGCTTCGGCGAGATCGCGGGCCCGTGCGTAGCCGGCAATCGCGGCGCGCGGGCGGGCGCCACGGTCAGCGGCCGTGTCCGACGGTTCGAGGACGACGGCGACCGCCGCGTCAGTGGACCGCTCACCGAGCAGCTTCGCCGCCACATCGTTGGCCGGTTCGACCCCGACGACGAGGACCGCGGTGGCACGGTGGGCCGAGATGAGGTTCCGGGCCCAGGCGAGGGCGTCCAGACCGCTCGTGATGCCGTTGCAGACGGTGAGGTTGGGGCCGCGTAGCCCGTAGCGGATGGCCACCCAGCCGGCGACGACGTTGCTTGAGGTCTGAGGCAGGCCCAGCGGGCTGAGCCCTGTGACGCCTTCTTGGGTGATGGTGTCGGCGGCTTCACACACGCTGTCCGCATTGCCCAGGTTGGTGCTGACCACGACGGCGGTCGAGTCAGCCGCACCCGTGAACGCGCCTTCGACGTCCAGAAGGGCGGCGTCGCGGAGGGCGGACTCGGCGGCTCGCAGAGCGAGGCGGGACGCACGGTCCTTGTGGCGCATCTCGCGCCCGCGGAGCCCGGTCACGAGGTCGAAACCGCCCTCGCCGGGCAGCGGTCCGAGGAGGTCGCCGTACGCCGCGACACCGGGCACCGCCAGTCCGATGCCCGTGACGATGACCTCCCGGGCATGCGGGACGCTCATCCGTGCGCCACTCGTCGAGCTCATCGGGCGGCCTCCACGATCGCGACGGCGTTGATCCCTCCGAAGCCGAAGGCGTTGATCTGAGCGATGCCCAGGTCACCGGAGTGGGGGGTGCCCTGGACCAGGCCCAGGCCTGCGGCCTCAGGGATGGGGTCGGTGAGCCCCAGGACCGGGGGGACTATCCCCTTCTTCATGGCGAGTACGGCCATCAGGAGGCTGAGGAGTCCCGAACCGCCCAGGGTGTGGCCGGTCATCGCCTTGATGGCGGTCATCCGCGGACTGGGCACGGCACCGTCGAAGACACGGCTCAGAACGGTCGACTCCGTGACGTCGTTGCGAGGGGTACCGCTGCCGTGCAGCATCACCAGGTCGATGTCCTCCACCCGCACCCCGGCCCTGCGGTGAGCGTCGCGGATCGCGCGGGTGATCCCGTCGGGGTTGGGCGCGGTGGCGTGGAGGGCGTCGCAGTTCATGGACACCCCGCGCACCCGGGCTTGTACGGGCCGCATCTCGGTGCCGGCGCGCTGGAGGACCATGGCCGCCGCGCCCTCACCCATCAGCATGCCCTTGTGGGTGGTGTCGAAAGGGCGGAGCGCGTGGGGGATGGCGTTCTGTACCCGGTCGAGCGTGCCGAAGCCGCCCTCGGTGAGGGCATCGGTACCGGCGACGACGACCGTGTCGGCCATGCCGAGTTCGATCATGTCGGTGGCCATGCCCAGCGCGTACAGCGAGGCCGAGCAGGCGTTGGCGAAGGTGTACGTCGTGGACGCTCCGAACGCCTCCTTCAAGGCGGGGCCGAAGTGCAGGTCTTCGAGGGCGACGTCCCGGTGGCCACGCCACCACAACTCGAGGCTGCGCTGCTCGCGCATGGTGGTCCCGACCAGCACGGGCACCTGTGACAGGTCTTCGTGCAGGCCCGCGTCAGCGACCGCCTGGCGAACCACGGTGGTGAGCCAGCGGGTGGCCCGCCGCGGACGGTCGCGGCCGTCTTCGGGCCGGTCGTCGATCTCGTAGGCGTAGGCGGCCCGGTACTTGTCCGCGTCGAAGGCCTTCAAGGGCTTGCGGCTCTCCTGGCTCGCGCACAACGCGGCGAAGATGCTCTGGGGGCTGGCGCCGACGTTGGCGAGGGCGGCCATCCCTGTGATGTCCCAGGTCACGGTTGTCCAGCCGCCTTCCTCAGATCGGAGACGGCCAGCTTCCCGGTCGACGTGGTCGGGAACGCGTCGAGGATCTCCAGACGGGCGGGACGCTTGTAGGCGGCGAGGCCGCTACGGGCTGCGGTAGTCGCGGCGCGCCGCACCTCGGCTTCGTCGGTGCCCGGCCTGGCCACCATGTAGGCCACGGCCTGCTCCAGGCCGTCGGCGTCGCGGCCGCCGACCACCACACAGTCCTGGACCCCTTCAGCGCCGCGGATCACGCTCTCGATCTCACTCGGCACGACCTTGTAGCCGCCCAAGTTGAGCAGGTCATCGACACGGCAGAGATGAGTGAACGTGCCGTCCGGCGCGCGGCGCACCACGTCGCCGGTGTAGGCACCGCCGTCGGCGAAGGTGACCTCCGCGGCTTCCGGCCGGCCGATGTAGCCCAGGGCGACGGTCGGGCCGATGATGTGCAGTCGGCCCTCCTTCCCATCGGCGATGGGCGTGCCGTCCCTGTCGCGGACGGTCGCGGTGATGCCGCGCACCGGAACACCGAAGGTCCCCGGACGTTCCTCACCCGGCGGGGTACCGACGACGATGTGGAGCACCTCGGTGGCGCCGAGGCCGTTGAGCAGTTCGGCCTGGAAGGCGGTACGGATTCGCTCGCTGAGCGGTCCTGGCAGGTTCTCGCCGGCGGCCACGCACAGCCGCACGGAGTCGACGCACTCGGGAGCGAGCCCAAGCCCCGTTCCGGAGGCGTTCAGCAGCGCCGCGTACAGCCGTGGGACGGAGAACAGCACGGTGGGCCGGTGGCGCTGGATCGCGGCGGCGAACGCGTGGACGTCGACCGTGCCGTTGATGAGCGCGACGCGGGAGCCGGCTGCCAGCGGGCACAGAACGGAGCCGCCGAAGCCGTAGCCGAAGGACATTCGGGCGCTGGACAGCACGGTGTCCCCGGGAGCCAGGGCCAGGACCGTGCCGATGCCGTCGGCCATGGCCGCGATCGCGCCTGCCGAGTGTCGCACCCCCTTGGGCATGCCGGTGCTTCCGGAGGTGTACTGCACGAGCGCCTCACGCCCCGCACTCCAGGCAGCCGAGGGCCCGGCCGCCTGCGGGCGGCTGGCGGGGCCGGGTTCGCCCGCCGCCAGAGCAGTCCGGACCGCCGCGCCGGTGAACAGGGTGGTCGTGGCGAACAACGTCTCCAGCGTGCGTTGCCGTGTGGGGGCTGCGTCAAGGTGCACCATGGCGGCGGCACAGTCCTCGGCGATGTAGCAGACTTCGTCGTCCGTGAGCACCGGGCTGATCAGCACGGGGACGCACCCGTGCCACCACAGGCCGAGCACGGCGATGACGGTCGCTACGGAGTCGTCGGCGATCAGCAGGCCGCGAGCGCCTACGGGTACGCCGGCGGCTCTGAGGGTGCCCGCGTATCCGCGAGCCGCTTGAAGAAGGTCGGCGTAGCTGATCTCCCCGGCCTGCGGATCGAGGTAGCTGGTCTGTCCACCCCGGCCGGCGGAGACATGGCCCGCCACCAAGAGGTCGATCAGGTTGACTCCGCGGAGGGTTGCCGCCCGCTCACTGAGGACAGAGGCTGCGGCGTTCAGGCTGGTGAGGGCGGCCGCGTCCTCCGCTGACAGGACTCCGAACTCGCGCTCGACCGCGGCCGTGATTGCGACCTTCTCCAGGGAGCTGATCCCGAGTTCCTCATAGAACAGGGCATCGGACTCGATCTCTTCCGCTTCCACTTCGAGGACAGACGCGACGATCTTTCGCAGCCTGCCGCGCACTATGTCGATGATTCCTGCATCCGGCATCGGGGAGGTTCCTTCCGTATCTTCGTACTGGGTAGACAGAGCTCCAGAGGGGAGCCGGACCTGTCCCGCTCGCCCCAACGCCTCTCGGATCCGTGGCGGGCACCGCGGCAGTCAGCGCGAGCGCTCACCCGCCGAGGCCGACCTCGCAGGGGAACGAGACGGAAACACCGAGCGGCTCCTCCGTGAAGATGACTCTCTTCGAGATAGCGGACATGAAGCCGAGCTCGAAGATGGTGCCCTTCCCGACGTGACCGCCGGGGTTGCACACCACGACAGCGTCGGCCTGCCTGAACGCGCCCATGTGCAGAATCTTGTGCCGCCACGTGTCGCGGTCGTTCTTCAGGAGATCCTGGTACTCGAAGAGGATGAAGTCGGTTCCCTCGGTTTCCGGCTTGATCTTCGTGCTGCGCGGGCTCAGCACCTCGGTTCCGCTCTCTCGCAGACGGGAGATGGTCGCCTCGATGTACCCGAGCGACTGCTGGAAGCTGCCGCAGACAACCGCGTTCCGGAATTCCTTCCGGATCAGCCCTTCCAGAATGCTGTCAGCCCCGCCCGCGGACACGCTCGTTTCCCGGTAGAACCGTTCCAGGTCAGGCCCGACTATGTTGAAGTAGAGGCCGGTGTCCACGTAGATGCTGTTGACCAGGCTGTCTGCTTCCAGCTGCGGGAGCTGCTGGAAGGCGCCAGTGGCGTACAAGCGCGTTGTCTTGTTGTCGACGGATTCACCGGCCTCCGCGAGCCCCGCACAGAACTCGCCCAAGGCTTCGGCCGCCGCCTCGCGGGCGACGCCGCCGTCGAATACGAAGCGCTCCTTCTTGAGCAGTTGCAACTCGCCGTCTCGAGAGAGGTAGACGCTTGCGTGCGCCGAGTCGAAATGGACCAGCACTCTGCCATTTGCTGCCACGATTCTTCCCTCTTCTTCTTTCGGGCCCACTGTGGACCCGATCTGCAGGTTCGCCGAATCGGCTGCGGGTTTTCAGGAGTTCCGGAGGGGGCCGCAGTCAGTCACCTTGTCCTCGGAACGCCGACAGGTACTTTTCTGCGAACTCTTCCTCTCTGTCCCGGTTGTACTGCGTGATGAAGCGGGGATGCTCCAGGGGGACGATCTTCCGAAAGAAGCGCTGCCCCTCGTTCAACCTCGAAAGGAAGGTGAAGTTCTCTCCGCTGCCGATGCAGTAACACACCGAGGTGTCGATACCTAACGCCAACTGCCGTTCAAGGCTTTCCACGAGGAAGGATTCCAAGATTGCCAACAGCTTCTTGGATTCGTAGTAGTTACAGTTGACCTCTCTTCCCTTGGTGTTCCTTCTCGCAAGACCGAGGGGACACACGAAGCTCATGATGAAGTCCGCATAGAATTTTTTGCGGCCTCCGTAACGGCTGATGACGTCGTGCAGGAAACCGGCGGACGGCCGGCTGACCGCATAGCCGTCCACGTCCACCCCCGTTTCGCTCTCAAGGAGCCTGGCGTCCTCGAACGGAACTCCGGTCACGGCGGTGCCCCGCCTGGCAGGGGAACTCCCCAGCACCAGACGGCGCGGTTTGTCGTCGTCGTAGTACTTGCTGTAGAAGGCCGTCGTCACCTCGCGGACGCGTTCCTTCTGGGGGCCGCTGAACGGATTGATGACCGTGAACCCGGGAGGCAACTCAAGCGTCGTTTCCGCAAGTTCCTCGTTGAACTGCAGGATACGACGGGCAACAGTCTCTGGCCCGTTCATACAGAAGTCCTTCCTTCGCGCTGGCCACGCTGGACAAGCCGGGCGCCCGGCCGCCGTCGATTCAGCCTTCCTGCGGAACAGACGGGAGGTCGCGGACATGGCCGGCCTGAGGGGCGGTGGAAACGTCAGGCGGTGACAGCTGACAGATAGATTTCGGTGCTTGTTGGGAACATTCGAACATCTTTGAATCCGGCACAGTCGAGCTCCGCGCCAATCAGATTGGCTGTGTCCATTCCGCGATAGAGGTCGACGAAGTCGGTTCCGGGGATAATCAGTCCTGGGACGACGCAGCCGCGCTGAGTATACAGAAATCCATTGGCCACGGAGACGATAATCATCGCACTGGGTTTCAGTACTCTGTGCGCCTCTAGGGCCGCTGCGGATGTATCGAAGAACGATGAGTTGTACGTTCTCAAGGAGACATACAGGTCGTAGCTGTCTTCCGGCAGAGCAGACAGGTCTTCGGCGCTGGAGACGACGGTTCTTGACGTCGGAATACGAGCGCTTATGTTCGCGAGGCCGCGTTCCGCGATGTCGACGAAGGTGATCTGAGGGCAATCCGAAAAGAGAGCTGCTGCTTCGTAGCCGCCTCCGACGCCGACGTTGAGGATGTTGACGGTAGACAGAGGCCTTGCGGATGATCTCCTGTAAACCGACATGAAGTCGTCGGACCACCCCAGGTTGGCGGCACGAGCGTCGTACGCGTAGTCGTAGGTGCCGTACTTCGCGTCAAAGGCTCCGGACAGTGCGTCGTTTACGGCGCGATCAGCTTCCTTGTACTCGATCCCGTACTTCGTACAGATCAGAGAAGCGAGCGCGGTCCTCCCTCTGTTCGCGGTTACATCACTCCGGGAAAGCGCGAAGCCCTCCGAGTTCAGACTGGTGAGGACGGCTTCACTGACGCGATGTGTGGAGTAGTGGGGGTTGCATTCGATGCTTTGATCGCTCGCTGCGTAGAAGTCTCGGTTCTGTTCGAGGATCTCGCGCTGCAGATCGTCGGGGAAGCGTTGTGTCTGACCTCGGGCAGTGGCGGGATCGTCATCGAGGTAGCTCGTCAGTGCGGGGTCTGGTAGACCGATGTAAACCCTGTTGATCCGCACTTCCTTCAAGAGGTCAGCGAGCTCA
Organism: Streptomyces sp. NPDC020884; assembly: GCF_044333935.1. Lineage (NCBI taxonomy): Bacteria > Bacillati > Actinomycetota > Actinomycetes > Kitasatosporales > Streptomycetaceae > Streptomyces > Streptomyces sp. NPDC020884. The sequence goes on from NZ_JBIRRY010000010.1 coordinate 337,770, forward strand.
ACGGACTGGTTTCCCGACAGGGTATTGATCGTCAGATATGCGCTGTGTGCGCTGGATATTCCGAGTTCCTGCATCCTGCTCCGCAGAGTGCGGTACCAGGATGCGCCGCAGACTTCCCCCTCGAAGGCGGAGCAAATCAACTCGTCGTGTTCAGAAACGAGCACAGCGCCGACCCGTCGACCTGATCGTGACGCTCTTCGTGCGACGCGAATAGCGTAGTTCATCCAGTAAGTGCTGCTCGGACTCATGTGGGCCTCTGTCCCTCGGCGGCACTGAGCCTCCTGTTGGTTTGCAGAACCAAGCGGGTGATCACCTTCACGGGCATCCCCCGCGGTGACACGGAACGTGAACTGCGGATGAGGTCGCCGTGGCACCGGCTGGAGGACGACGAGCGCGTCGTCCCGGAGGTTCGCCGGAGCCGCCGCCTACCACCATTGGGCTTCAACCGGGCAGGATGAGGCGACCATGAGGAGCGCTCACTCACGATCGTCAGCAACTCTCGGAGAGGAAAGCCACCTTGGAGAGGGAGGGGCAGGCTACGTTTGCTGCGGAACTCACGCACTGGCGCAGCGTGCGGGGTCTGTCGAAGGCAGCTCTCGCCCAGCGCTTGCACATTGACCCCTCGTACGTGAGCCACCTTGAGGCCGGCCGGGAACACGGCAGCTCCCAGCTCGCCCGCCGGGCGGACACCGAACTCAACGCCTCCGGAGCACTGTGGCGGGCATGGCAGCGCACCGACGCCTCCCCGCAGGCGGCCGAGCAGAACGACCCGCCGTCCGGCACCGGCCTGCTGGTCCTGGAGGACGAGGCGGCGCTCCGCTACGACGGCGGACGCTTCCACCTCAGCATGCGCAGGCTCCTGCACAACAACGGCACCGAGCCCGTCACTCGCTACCTTGTACGAATCGCCGTCGACCGATACCCCTCCGAACCGGAACGGTCCAACGCCCTCTACCGCCGCAACCCTCTGACCTGGGAAGAACTCCAGCTCACGGCGCGTTGCGCGGACGAGCCGATGGGCTGGACCGTCAAACACGACCGGGACGCGTTCAAGGAGGTGTGGCTCCAGTTCCAGAACCCAACGAGCCGCTTCCCTCTCTACCCCGGCCAGGAAGCCGAGATCTCCTACGCGTACTGCGTCGGCGCCGAGAAGTGGGGCCCATGGTTCCAGCGCGCGGTGCGACTGCCTACCCGGCGTCTGGCCGTGGAACTGTCTTTCCCCCGAGACAGTGAACCGTCCGTCTGGGGCACCGAGACTTCCATGAGCGCCGACTTCGCCCCACTGCGCACACCCCCACGGCGCACGGAACGAGGCGAGCACAGCGTCTTCTCCTGGACCACCCTGGACCCGCCCCTGCACGCCCGCTTCCGCCTCGAATGGCGACTGAAGAACGCAGCCGACGAGAAAGCGAACAACTCCGTGAGCACCCTGTCCGCGAGCCAGGCCATGGCCGACGCCGGCATCGTCCAGGACGGCGACCCCGTCCTCACCCGCGCCGCCCGACCCTTCGACCTGCCCGCCGAGGCTGGAGAAGCCCAGGAGGTCATCACCTCGCTGATGGACGCAGTCGGCCGCGTCCGCCAACTTCACACGTTCGGCAAGGGCATGGGCATCGCCGCTCCCCAGCTCGGCATCGACCGCTCCGCCGCCATCGTCTTCCCACCCGACGCCGGGACAGAGCCCATCGTGCTGCTGAACGCCAACGTCGCCGAGACCTCCGAGGACGAGGACGAGCAGTATGAAGGCTGCCTCAGCTTCTTCGACGTCCGAGGACTCGTCCCTCGCCCGCTGAGCATCGTCGTCGCTCACAGCAGCCTCGACGGCTCCACTCACCTGTCGCGGTTCACTCACGGCCTGTCCCGCCTCGTCCACCACGAGGTCGACCACCTGGGCGGCGTGCTGTACCGCGAGCGCATGCGACCGGGTGTGCAACCTATCCCTGTAGAGGAGTACCGCGGGACCGGCCAGCGCTGGACTTACGGCTGAGCAACAGCGTGGTGCGCTGGGCTTGTCGGACAGGTGGTTCCGGGCCCATGCGGCGGCCAGGCCCTCGTCGCTGAGGTCGGGTACGTGGTCGTGGAGGCAGCTGTGGTCGAGCCGGTCGTCGATGTGCGTCTTCAGCGCAGCGAGACGGCCGAAGTCGATGACGAAGCCCGCCGGGTCGAGTTCCGGCGCGCAGAGCACCACCTCGGCGGTGAAGGAGGGGCCGTCGGCACCGCCGTTCAGCCACCGCGTCGCTCCGACGCGGTACTGCTTGCCGATGTGCCAGGAGGCGTCGACCCCGCTCAAGGGGGAGACGCGGAGGGGCGTAGCCGAAGTGGTCATCCGTCGATCCCTTCATCTCGTGAAGCAACGTCCGGCGCTGTGTTTCATACGCAGCGCCGGAGCCCGACGCCCGTGGTGCGGCCGGTGGCACTGAGGTGCGGACTGCCGGTGGTCGGCGGGGGCGGACCCGTCGCCCGTCGGGAGGCGGGCGTACGCCTGCTGTCGGTGTCGCCCAGGTGATCGAGTGTCGATACTGCGTGCTGGGGCGGGAAGAGGGCGGCGGGGGTCCCGTAGGGGTCCCCCTCTGTGTACTTGCGTACACAACGGGGGTGCGTCTGCCAGGATTTGGGCGTGGACGAAATCCCATGGCATCCGCTGACCGCTGCCCGTGAGGCGGCTGGGCTCAGCCGCGAGCAGCTCGCTGACAGGGTGCGGGCGGCTGCCGCGCGCCGCGGGCTGCGCTCGGGCGTGGACAAGAGCCGCGTCCGGAAGTGGGAAGTGCATGGCGTGCGGCCCGACGACCAGCACCAGGTGTACATCGCCGAGGCCCTCGGTCTGCCTGCCCCGGTGCCCGATGGTCCGCTGCCCTGGCCGTACTGGCTGCCGGGTGCCGGGCTGCCGCTGCTCCCTGACGAGATTGTCGCCCTGGGTCCCACCACCACCGTTCCCGCCCTGCGAGAGGCATTCAAGGCCACCATGGACCACACCCGGCGCCGCATCGTCGTATCTGCTGTCTCCAGCACCGCCCTGCTCGCGCTGGCCGGTGCATGGGCCCAGCCCAGCCACACCGCCACGGCACAGCCCGAACCGTCCGATGCCACGAACGTCCTCGACGGTGACGAAATCAGCCGGCTGGAACAGGCGACCGCACTCTTCACGAACCGGGCCACCGAGAACCGGATGCGCAGCGTCACGGTGCTGGAGGCGTTGCTCCAGTCCGTCACCGACCTCCTCGACGAGCGACGTCATGGCCCCCGGGACACGGCACGCCTGCACACCCTGGCCGCCAAACTCGCCTCGGAAGTCGGCTGGCACCGCTTCGACTTGGGCCGCCACGCAGAAGCTGCCCGGTATTGGATCGGAGGCCTGCACAGCACGCACGAGCTCGGCGACATCGACGCCGGCGCGGGCCTGTTGAGTGATCTGGCCTACCAGGCATCCTGGCGCAGCCGACCGCACACCGCGGCGGACCTCCTGCGCCGCGCGCTGAGCCGGGCCCGCCACCCGGCGGCGCAATCGCTCCTCCAACTGCGCCTGGCCCGCGCGCTCGCCGCGCTCGGCGACCGCACAGGCACCCGGCGGGCGCTGACCGCCGCCGAGAACCTCCTGAGCGTCCCTGCCGCCGACCCGGTGCCCACGTTCTGCAGCTGGTACTCGACCGCCGACCTCGCCGTCGACTCCGGCCAGGCCCTGCTGGACCTCGGTGATACACGGCGAGCTCACCAGCTCATCCGCGAGGGGCAAGGAGAACTCCCCCCGGCACGGATCAAGACGTACGGCGTCTTCCAGACCTATCAGGCTCGGTCCTACCTGGAACTGGGGGAGCCGGAGCAGGCCGCCGCCGCGGCGACCGAGGCTCTCGATCTGGCCCTGCGGATCGGCGCACCGCGGTGTGTGAAGCTGGTCCGCGACCTCACCCCGCGATTCGAGGCGTTCCCGCACGCCCAAGGAGTCCCCGAACTCCTCGCCCGTACGGCTTCGTAGCCCGCCCGGCACTGCGGATGCGAGCGCGGGAACACGATCGCGAGGGCCATGCGAGCAGTCATGGCGGATCGACCAGCCTTCACGGGCGCGAGCCGGAAGTTCACCCGGTCCGGGGGATCCAGGCCCGTCGTCGGCTTCACCAGCGACACGGGACAGGATGCCAAGGACCTTCTCGCGGAGCTCGTCGTGACAGCCGGTCTCGTCCAGGACTGCGAACTTCGTGTGTCGGGCGGCGGCCGTGGGCCCCTCGCTCTCTGGCTCGTCAGCGGGCGGCGAGGCCGGGGAGGCTGGGGGCGTGAGCGCATGATCTTGTGTCTCATCGAGGTCTCCTGCGCCGGTTCGCTATGACCTGGTTCGCAAGAAGTCATCGTTCTGAAGGCACACCGAAGCGTCATAGAGAAACTCGATATACGTTCTATAGGTAGGGCCGAAAGCGTTCTTGGCCGACTGAATCTCACGCTCGCGCACTTCAGGCTGCGCTCTTGCTGCCTGCAGTATGAGCGTCCCGAACAACTCAAGCGCCCGTGTTGCGGCGAGCGCGCTGGCGGCCACTGAATTCGTACCCTTGTTGCGCACGGCGGATTCCAGCGGAGCGAGGACCTCGGCAGGATCACGCCACGACCCGATAATTTCGGTGAGGGTTTTCGCAGTCTCGGTCTCGCTCATGTCGGCTGTCAGGGCGATCGTGAGATATGCCTGTCGAGCATGTTCGAGTTGTGCTTTGCACTCGTCGGCGTACGTGCCATAGACGACCGCGCGTGGCTGTTGTTCCATGGATGGGCCTCTTCAGGAGCAAGGTTGGGCAGGCGGGGGCGCGGTTTGAGCCAGAGGCGATCACCGTCGGCGAGGACACCCCGGGGCGGCCGATGAGGGCCCGTGCGGTGTCAGCGAAATCCGGTGAGACGGTGGCGGTGCCCTTGTTCGTTGCTGCGGACCGGTTGCCGGGCTTACGGGGGGCCGAGGACGGACGGGCACACGCGGATTACCGAGGGACGCGGCGGTTCTCCGATCTGGATGTCCATGAACACCTCGTCGCACGGCTCCCCGAGCCACAGGCGGGTCTGCCGCAGCCGGCCTCCCTCCTGGAACCCGCACCGCTGGTAAACCGCGAGGGCGGCGGCGTTCCGAGCGGCGGCGCGTAACCAAATGGTGCGCAGGGAGCCGACATGGAACCCGTAGTCGACGGTGAGGAGCGTCGCTTCCTTGGCGAGGCCCCTGCCGCGGGCCTCGGGGGCGATGAGCAATTCGTACTCGGCGCTCAGACCGTCAGCGGCCTGGGTGAGAACGGTGAATCCGGCGGGTGTCGGAGTGCCGGCGGTCAGGTCGTAGACGGTGAACCGGCTCATGGACTCGTTGCTGAGCTGGTGCTCCAACCATTTCTGACGCCGCTCAGCGGAGATGGGGACTCGCTGCCCGAAGCCGATCATGGAGGCGGGATCGTGCTCCCATCGCATGTACGTTGCCAGTAGGTCGCTGCGGTAGGCGCCGATCCCGCACGTGTTGTCCGCGTTGCGAAGCGAGAAGTGCCCGTTGTCATCTGCCCGGTCGTCGATCGCTTGACTGTTGCTCATGGGCTCAGCGGTCCTGTCGTTGAAGAGGATCAGCGTGCACGAGTGCAGAAGCCTGCTCGGGTGCCGCGAGGTGCGTGCGTCAGGTGGCGTGGAAGGAGGCGGCTCGCGGGCTGGCGACCAGGTCGAAGAAGCTGTTGCGGGTCTCGCGTGAGGAAGGAGGGCTCTACGGCCCAGGGGCGCGGGACGTGGGAGCCGGTGGTGTGGGGAAGGTCGCGCGGATCAGCCGACGGAGGTCGATGATCTTGTACGCCGTGAGGTCGCGGACGAGCTGAGAGGCCAGTACCCAGCGCATTCGTTCCCTGTCGGCGTAGGGGTGAAAGCCCTGACTGTTGCTGACTGCGGCGACGTTGGCGCTGTCGCCGAGTGGCACGTAGCGCGTGCCGAGGACGCCGGATTCGGTCGAGGAGGTGACCAGAAGCGCGGTGTGCCCGCTCTGGAGGCGCGGTTCGGTATCCGCGCACAGCAGAGCGTGGTGGATGCATACGGGTGGCTCGGAGGTTCGGTAAACGCCGTGAGGGCGGCGCTCGTTGTCGGTCACCAAGTACAGGTAGCCGGGCTTGCGGGGGATCTCCAGGCGCGCGTGACCGAAGCAGACCCTGCACCGCTGGCGTCGCATTGTGTCGGGCTGGCGGGCCGGGTGTACGCCCTGGACGGGCCGCCCGACCGGGCGGCCGCTCCGGCTCAGGACTTCCGAGGCCCGGGCCCACAGTGCACCCCGCTTGTCGCGGTCGTCGGCGGCCTGGTCCCAGTACGACAGGAGTGCCATCGCCTCGGCGGGGCCGCGCGCCGCGCACAGTGACTGCGGAGTGTCGGCGACCTCCCCCTCCCGCGTCTGTATGTACAAGACTGGGCCCAGCCCGGACAGCTGAGCGGTGGTCCCGATGCCTCCTGCCTCGCCCGTCTCCAGCCATTCTCTGATCGCACGTCCGGTCACGATCCCGTACTGCCAGGCGACATGAACGGCCTGGGCCCGGGTCCTCGCCTGCAGGTTGTCGAGGACTTCCTTGGCCTGTTCGTTCACCTTCCACTGCTTGCGGTCCAGCCGTGCTGCCATCTCGCCTGCGCCCAGGCCGATCGCGAACAGCAAAAGCAGGTCCCGCTCTTCTTGAGGCAAGGCGATGTCCGATGGATCCAGCAGGCCGGGGGGCTGAACCGCCTCGGTCGCGTAGCAGATGGCGACCAGCGCAGCAGGGTTGCGGGGAGAGCCCAGCAGGTCGCACATGTCGGTGTAGAGGAGGTTGGCTTTTCTCTGCGACATGCCGAGGGCCGGGCCGATCCCGCCGAGGTTTCCCCCGTCGACCAGGTGCCGGTGGAGCGACCGCTCCAGCTCCGTCAGAGCCGGCACGTTCTTCTTGTTCACGGAGTCCTTCCGGCAGGGTGCCGAGCGAGCACGGGTGGGAGCGCCCGGCTGGAGGGCGGGAAAACGGCCTCGAGAAGGGAGACAGAGGGGGGCATGCCCCGGTCGACGTCCGCCATGGCCCGGGTGGGGACGAGGGCGCGTATGGCGTCACTGCGCTCGGCGGGGCGGCGTAGAAGGTGAACAGTGACACCGTCGCGGCGCTCCGTGGCGTCGAGCTTCCACGCGAGCCGGGTCCGCAGATGCGCGGTCAGACGGGCCGGCATGACCCGCATATGCACCCAGTCGTAGCCGTTCCGGGCTGCCACGTCGCTGATCACCGTGGTGATGATCCAGCTCAGCGAGCCGGCCTCGGGCATGGGCATGTCCGGGTCGGTCACCAGCCGCTCCAGGTACAGGTTCTGCTCCCCGCCTTGCGCCTGGTCGGCGCCGCCGAGATCTACCGGGAAGGAGAGAGTCGCCAGAGCGACGACCGTGCCGTCGCACGTGAGAACGATCGGCAGCGGCGCCGCGCTGGCAGCGGCAAGCGGGGCAGTGCGGATCGGGCCGATGCCGCGCATTCGGGCCCAGCTGACACGCCGCGCCCACAGCCGCTCGGCGGCGGGCTGGTCGTCCGGCAGCATCTCGCGTATCACGTACACGGGGTTTTCCTCCGTCGGTTGTCTCGGTCGGGGCGCGCCGGCCCGGGCGATCAGGCCGGCCGAGGGTCAGCCGAGGCGCGCGAGTCGGTCGCGGACACGGTCGGCGTCGGAGCCGTTCTGTGCCAGGTAGTAGGTCAGGGCCTGGGAGTACGCGGTACGGGCCTTGGTGATACGCCCGTCGTCCTCGGCGGCGTTGCCGAGCCACTCCAGGCTCCGAGCGGCCTGGTACGGGGAGCGTGCGTCCAGGAACTCCTGCACGGCGGTGCGCAGGGTGCTCTCGCCCGCCGGTAGACCCTCTGCCTGAATCTGGGTGCGGCCCTGCCAGGCCAGGGCCCGGGCGGCATCGTGGGGATCGACTCCGACCAGCGCTTCTCGCGCGTCCCGGAACCGGCGCAGCGCCTGACCGGTATCGGCAGGGGCCAGCCGCAGAGCGGCCTGGCCGAGAAGGATGTCGGCCAGTGCCACCCCCCGCCCGTAGCCCTTCTCCACGCGGATGCGCCGCGCCCACTCCAGGAGCGGTACCGCCTCCTCGGCGTCCCCCCTCTGCAGGTGGGTGGCGCCCAGCTCGTACAGTGCCTGTGCCTCGCCGAGCGCGTGGCCTGCCCGGACCGCCATCTCCCGCACCCGCGTGAACGTGTGCACGGCGATCGGGTCATTGGCGTCGCGCAGGCCCAGGCCGTAGGTGTTCATCAGATTCAGCTCCACGAGTTCGCCGGCACCAGGGTCGCGGCCTGCCGCGCCGAGGGCGAGGTCGTGAAGTTCGATCCACTCGTCGGTGCGGCTCGCGGCCCGCCACCAGGGCCACATGCTGTAGACGAGCCGCCAGACGTAGGTGTCCAGGCCGCTCCGGGAGGCGGCCCTGGCCAGGGCGAGGAGATTCTCACTCTGCGCGGTCAGCCAGCCGAGCGCGGAGTCGGCATCAGCGTGGAGAACAGGGTGCTGCGGGGTGTGGGGCAGGTCGCCGGGGTTGATGCCGAGGGTGCGGTAGTGGCTGTCGGTGGCCAGAGAGTCGGCCGCCGCGGCGGCGGCGAGAGCCCACCCCAGGGCCCGGCCGAGGACTTCCTGGTCTTCGGTGTCGGTGTCGGTGCTGTGTGCGAGTTCGAAGGCCCGCTCACGGAGGCTTGGAGAGGAGAACCGGTAGACGGGGCCGCGCAGTTCGGTCGATCCCAGCCTGTCCAGCAGCCCGGCGTCGGCAAGGGCGGTGAGGTGGCTGCTGGCGTCCTCGGGGGCGATCGTCCGGATCGCGGCCACGAGGCTCGGGTCGATGTCGTGGACGGGGAGGCGACTGAGCTCGCGGCAGGTCTGGGCGATGTCCAGGTCCAGTCCCTTGTACGAGGCGTCGAAGTGCGTTGTCATGATCGCTCCTGGATGGTGGTGGGCGGACTGCGCCGGGGTGGGGCGGAGCCGGCTGCCGTTCAGGGCCTGCACGAGGACGGACAGGGCCCGTTGCGGGTGGAGGGAGAGTTGGGCAGCGGTCAGGGACAGGGCTGCGGGCAGCCCGGCTGCCAGGCGGACCAGCTCGGAGGCCGCGCGGGGCTCGGCTCGAAACCGCTCTTCTCCCGCGCGGCTGGTCAGATACCGCCGGGCGGCATCAGGGGGCAAGGGCCCGACCTGGTGAAAGTAGGCCCCGTCGGCGTCGAGTTCGGGCAGCGGCTCGCGGCTGGTGACCAGGACCAGGTGACCGCTGCCGGCGGGCAGGCAGGCGCGGACGTCCACGGCGTGGGCGGCGTTGTCGAGCAGCAGGCACACCGGGGCCCGGTCCGCGGTCACCGATCGCCACCACGTCGCCCGCTCCTGGGGGGCGACGGGCAGCGGGCCGGGGCGCACCGATCGCAGGAGCTGTCCCAGAGCCTTACCGGCGGGCAGTGGACCGTCCGGTTCTCCGGCCCTCATATCCACGTACAGCTGTCCTCCGGGATGGTGGGTGTGAAGCTCGTGGAGGAAACGGGTGGCGAGGGCGGTGGTGCCTGACCCGGCGGGGCCGTGCACGGCGATCACCCGAACGCCGGGCGAGGGGTCGGGACTGCCGGCCCGCCGGTGCAGCAGCGTGAGGTCGGCATCCCGGTCGACCCACCAGACGGGCGGTACGGGCAGCTGCCGGGGCGGCGGGGGCGGTTCTGGGGAGGCGGTGTTGAAGGTGAGCCCGGTGACGCTGCCCGCCTGGATGCTGATGCCCACGGACGAGTCCCGCACCGTGTTGTTCGTCGTGCACACCGTCGGGCTTCCGCCTTGCCAGGGTCCGGCCGCCGGCACGGTCATGACGACGCCTCGCCCTCGCCCGGGCCGTCCCACGGCAGTCTCTCCCGGGTGGGGCAGGCGACGCACTGGGCGATCGACCCGCCCCCCAGCCGCCGGTAGAGGTACGCGTTCTTGACTGTCTCCGTGGACTTGTCCACCAGGAGCGCGCGGGCCCCGGAGTCGGCCTGGTACAGGTCGTTCGGCCGCGTCGCTGTCGGCCTGGAGCACAGGTGGGCCACGCGACCGGACCGTGAGACCAGAACAGCGGCCAGCAGACCGAGGGTGACCGGGCCGTCGGTGGCCGGTTGCCGCCGCCCGCTGAGCCGGGGCTTCTCCGGCGTCGTCGTCATTCCTGGGCTCCGTCCGCCACGTCCGGCACCCAGTTGATGTGTTCGCCACCCGTGGGCTGATCGGGTACGCCGAACTGCGCGTAGTGGAGGTAAAGGGGCGGTTCCAGGGCCAGCAGCCGGCCTATGAGCTTCATGTCAGGGTGGTCATGCACACAAAGGAGGAAGTGGAGGGCACGGCGGACGAGTTCGGCGAAGAAGACGCCGACAGACTTGGGACCCGCCGAAGCGGCAAGAGCACCAGGGCGCTGACTGCCGGGTTCATCCGGGCCATCCGTCGGCGTGATCGTCATTCCTGGGCTCCGTTCACCGTGCCCGGCACCCGGCTCACGTGTTCACCACTCACAGGTCGAGCGGGTGCGTCGAACTGCGCGTAAGGAGAGGCAGAGGGGCGTGTCCGGGGCCAGCGGCCGGCCATGATCTGCATGGCAGGGTGGTCATACGCGCGTAAGAGACCGTTGAGGACAGAAGTGAGAAACCTGGAGGCTCGTCGCGGGTGTGTCGGTGGCTGAATGGTCATGGTCCTTCTCTATGGGAAAGCGGTCAGGGAAGGGGCATGGGAGGGGTGAACAAGCGACGACCTTCACGGCCCGGAGTTTCCGGTCGCGTGCAGTCGTGTTCAGGGCCGGCCACACCGGATGATTCAGTTGCGGCTGCGTGGACCGGCATATCTTGGAAACGTGCCGCTCACCCGCCGTCTTGCACTGGCCAACGGCGCTTGCTCACCGACCGCCATCGCCCCGGATTCCTGCCCCCAGCCTTCCGGCTCTGGTGCATGCGTACGCATCGGGAACCGGAAGGCCGAAGCAGGGGGCGCTGAGAGGTTGCCTCCGCGCCCGTGCCCCACTGTTGTGGGGAGTCAGATGTCACGGCGGTCCGGAGCTCCCTGCGAAAGGTGCAGCCTCACAACGGTGAGGAGAGGGAGGAAGTGTGTGCGTCGCGACGGTCTTAGAACGGGGAATGAGCCCGGGAGGCGAAGATTGAGAAGAAGCTCGGCTGCCCCACCACTGTGGGGAGTTGGCGGTAAGGCCGGTCTTGATCTCCCTGCGCGTGGTGCAGCCTCACGCATGTGAGGAAGGGAGGGCCGATGCTCTTCGCGATCGACCCTAGACGAGAACCGCGATCTTGTCTTGCTCGTTCTGTTCGGTGAGGTGAATGCGCAGCAGGCCGCAGCCGTAGGCCTTTGCCGGGCCGATGCCGGTGGTCAGGGCGTGTACGAGGAGTTCGGGGTCGCGAACGCGGCTGCGGGCGGCCGTGTCCCTGCAGATCACGGTGATGGGTTTGCCTCTGCGGGTTCCGGTGAGACGGACTCGCTGGCTCGTTGTGATGTCGCCAGGGGCCGTGTCCAGTCCGATGCGCGTTAAGTGGCGGTGCATCCAGTCTGTGGCGTCGTGCGGCGCGGTGAGACTGAGTCGTTTTCCGGTTTCGAGGTTCCTCAGCACAGGGTTGGCGGTGACCCTGATGGCGATGTACTCACCGGCGTGCAGGAGGTGTTCGACCGGGAACACGTCCGCTCTGGTGAGGCGGCCGTCGTTGATCAGTGGTTGCCAGTCGGGCTGGACGGGGGCCTGTACGAGGACGCGTTCGGGCGGCGCGGCCAGGAGTCGGTGCTGCCGGTCGGTCAGGGGATCACCGCGGTGTGCGGCATACAGCACGTTCTCCCGGCGGAGCGTGGGAGCGGTTCCGGTCGGGGCGGGGAGGGGGAATCCGGAGAGGACCAGCGCATGGAGGCGGTGCACGTTGTTGCAGCGTTCCTGTTCGCGCGGAGTGAGGGTGAGTGCGGACCTGAGTGTGGTGAAAGTGGCCGCGGGGCGGATGGTCATCGGGAGGGCTCCGGAGCAGGTGGCAGGACGGTCGAGGTCTGCAGGAACAGGGTGGTGTGGGTGCGGGTGGAGAACTGGAGGGGGTTCTCGGGACTGGGCCGTGCACCGGCGGCCGGCTGCTGCGCTTCAGTCCACACGGTGGGCTCGGCCGCGGTGGCTTCGGGCAGCAGGGGGACACGGCCGGGCCATTGGCCCGGGCCGTACGGGGTGATCCCGTGGGCGACGCTGTGTGCGGGCGGACAGCAGTGCCGGCCGAGGAAGAGCGCCCGGGCGGGCCGGCGCAGTGCGCCGTCGATGGCGGCGGCGAGAGTTGCGTCGTCGGTGCTGAGCCCGGCAAGGAATCCTGCGTCTTCAAGGTAGTGCTTGGTGATCAGGACGGGATCGCGGCTGCGTTTCTGCCGGGAGGGGCGCAGTGTCCCGTCCCGGTTCAGGCCCGGGTCGCGCGGCGCGCCGTACCGGCTCTCCGAGTCCGGGGTGTTCTCGCCGGCCGGAGGGAAACTCCCGCCACCGGCGGTCTGCTGGTCCCGTATTTCCCGACCGGGCCGGTCGGCCCGCACGGCGAACGTCATGCCGGCGAGGTGGTGGAGAGACTCGTCGTGCGCGAGCCCGAGGGCGTTGGCGATGAGGCCGATGACCGCGCTCTTCGTGGGGCGCCGCTGGGTTCCGCGCTCCTCCCAGTGCGCTGCGGTCCCGTAGGACTGCATGGGGCCGGTGAGCCGGAGCAGCACGGTTTCCACGTCAGTATCCCTTCAGGGTCAGTACGTCCGGGAGCTCGGGAGGGGCCTCGCCGGCCGGCGGCTGCCACAGGGCCGTTCCCTGCCGAAGGCCGAGGTGGTGGAGGTAGGCGGCCAGGCGCGCGGCGGCGTGGGGCCCCGCGGGCTGTGAGGTGACCGGTTCCTCGAAGGCGGGGCCGGCGGTCAGGGCCTCGTCGCAGGTCGCGACGACGGCGAGAGCCGGGCGGGGTGCGGATCCGTGGCGTGAGCGTCTGGCTTTGGGCAGGCTGCGGACGATGGCGCGTGTCCAGCGGCGCTCGGCGCTTTGGGCCAGCGCTTCGACGTCCGCCTCGCTCCGCCCCGAGAGGGCCAGCGTCTGCCGCAGCTGGTGCCGGTCCAGTGCGGCCTGCCGGTAGAGGGTGCCCGAGACGAGGTACTGGCGGCCCAGCATCCCTGACCCGCTGAAAACGCCGCCTTCCTGGTAGTCGTCATGGGCTGTGAACTCGTCGGTGAGTCGGTTAAGCGGGTCGGCCCCGAAGCCGTGGGCGATATGGGCTGCGGAGAAGATCCGCCTTTCTGGGCTGGGGAGTTCGGTGAGCATGCGGCCGAAGAGGGCGATCTCCTCCACGGTCCCCGGTGCCAGGACATCCTGGGCCGCGGTGACCAGTTCCCCCGGAAGGCCGCTGAGCGGGGTCCCCGGGTCGCCGTCGCCGGCGGGGGACGTGCCTGAGCCTTGGGATGCGGCCACCCACTCCGCGATGGTGTCCTCCATGGCCTCCCGCGGGCCGTCGAGGTCGTCCAGGTGGGTCATGACGATCCGGGCCAGCCGGGCAGGGGCGTCGGCCGGGACGTAGGCCATGACCTTCGTCTGGCCGGGCCTGGACGGATTGATGCTGAGGCCGGTGGCGGCCACGACGAGGGCCGCCAGCGGATGGGCGTCTGCGGCGTCGACGCCGTGTTCCGCTTCCAGCTGCTGGGTCACGGCCGTCGGGAGCGACCGGGTGGAGAGAGCGTGGGCGCCCGCGTGCTGCTGTGTGCCGTCGGTGCGCAGGTACTCGCGGGCGGCCCGGGCGAGGGACTGGGAGGAGACCCGGATCCGTTCCGCTCCCCCGTAGTGGAGGGTTTTGGGCAGGTGGTCCATGTCCATGTTGAGGTTCATCCCGACCAGGGAGGTGAGGGAGTGGACGACCACGAACGGTCCGGGGCTGTCGGTGACGTCGGTGGGCTGCCCGCGGTCGGGCAGTGGGCGGGGAGTGAGGTCGGTGGCGCGCGTGGTCATGCGGCGAGGAGTCCTTCGTCAGCGGAGGCCGGCTGTTCGCGGCGGGGAGGCAGAGGGCGGGCGGTGTAGAACTGCGCTTGCCACGCTTGCCGGACGGCCGGCCCCCAGCTGGAAAGGTCGTGCAGGAGACAGGTCCAGTCCGGCGTCATACCGCCCCTCGCGGCATCACGGACCAGATGCAGGAGCGGCGCCCGGAGGTCCTCAAGACACTGGGCGTCCAGGACCAGGGTCACGGACGCCCGGGTAGCGCGGTGTTTGGGGCCGCGCCGGCGGCCGGTACCGCCCGCCCGCATCAGCCGGGCGATCGGCGCGTTTCCGTACACCGGTGCGCTGGAGGCGGCCCGGCGGTGGGCGGCGAACAGGGCGGCGGTGAGCATGGCCGCCTCGTGCAGTTCCTCGGGCACGAGCCTGCTGACCGAGGAGTAGGCCGGGTTGGTCAGGTTCGGTTCGGCTGCCCAGGCGGCGAGGTCAGCCATCAGCGCCCGGGTATGGTGGCTGCGCGCCCAGGTACCCAGCTTCCGGGTCAGTACATCGACCGGGTCGTCCGTTTCCGCAGGGCGGCGGGGAGTGTCTGCCGTGACGAACAGGCCAAGGTCGCCGGGGGCGAGGTCGTCGAGCAGCGCGGTGGTCCGCTCGGTGTCGGACGAGCGCATGAAAGTCTCCTGGTGAAGGTGTGTGGAGCCGAAACCTGGCCGGGGTTCGGGGGCCTTGGCGCGGATGTTCATGACGTGGGCGGCGGCGCTTTTCCCTCGGGAGTCGCCGAGCAGCGAGCCCGGCAGGAAGACGTGGCGGACGTTGTCGATCTTCTTGTGGCTGACGGTCAGGCCGGTGACGCGGACGTCCGGCGGCTGACAGCCGAGAGCTTCAGCGGCGTGGCGGGCGGTGTGTGCCCAGCTGCCCTCGGGCGCGGTCCACCAGCCGTGCAGCAGCGGGGCGGTGTCCTCTTCGCCGGTCACCGCCCTCGCGGGCAGCGGAGCCCCCGACTCGGTCGTCAGGAGGTCACGGCAGCCAGGCCGGTCGGTGAGAGGGGCAGCCTGCTTGCCGGGACGCCGACCCTGGGCGAACAGCACCCGCGCGACGGTGCCCTCGTCCTGCGCCAGCAGCAGGATCCGCCGGTGATGCCACGTCAGCGCACCGCTCTCACTGGCGGGTGCCTGCCGTTGCCCGCGCGCCGGACGTGAGGTGTAGGTCCAGTGCGCTGTGCCGGGCCCTCTGCCGAGGACAGGGATCAGCCGCCAGCTCAGCACCTGGGAAACGGTGCCGTCCGGTTGGATGACCAGCCCGCCGCACGCTGGAGACCGGGACCCGAAGGTGGATCCCTTGCCGTAGACGGATTCGCTGGAGGTGATCCGACCGCTCATGCACCACATCTGCTGGACCAGGATCAGACCTGCCGCGCGGGCGGCGGACACGGGAACGGAGGCGTGCAGATGGCGGTGGTCGGAGAGCAACGGCCGCCGGACCGCCGCGGTCACATCGAGGTAAAGCACCGGAATCGCCGCGTCGGGCCGTCGCTCCGCCACCGCGTGCAGCGACCCGTCCTGGAAGAGCGGCTTGTGAGGATCGAAGAGGTCCAGATCACCGGCGTGGGCGCGCACCCAGCGGGCCGCGGGTTCGAGGTCGAGCCCGTGGAGAACCTGGTGCCGGTACTGCTGCTTCCCCGAAGGCGCTGATCCTGCCGCGTAGGTGACGGCGAGCAGCAGCCGCACCGTCGCCGCCCACAACAAGGGGTCGGTGGTGACGAGACGGACCCGGTCGCCCTGTTCCAGGGCCTGCGCGAGCGACAGAAGCGCCGGCTTCCCGCACGGGTACGCCACCTCGATGAAGGGCAGTTCGGCCAGGCTCGCGGACGGGCGGAACGCCGCGGTGGCAGCGGAGGCCGTCACTGGTGCTCCGCCTCCTCCTGCTGGACGGACAGCTGGTCCGCCAGATCCTGCAGAGCCTGAGCTTCCGCGGGGGACTGGACCAGGGCCTGTGTTCCGGCCGTGGCGCGCAGCATCCGGGCCAGCCACTGCTGCTCGGTGGTCCCCTCGGCGTAGACGTACAGCGTCAGCGACCGCTCCCCGTCCCGCTGTGTGCGTCCCTCCGCCTGCAGGCTCTTCTTCCCGCCGGTCAGGACGTCGGCGATCACGCAGGCCCGGGGTGTCTTCGTGGCGTCCTTGCCCTTGCCCGCGCCACCGCGTTCACCCGCGTGCAGGTTGATGCCCTCCAGTGAGTTGACGACCGCGACGAGGGCCTGCCCCGCCTGGAACGCCTGTCGCTTCATCTCCCGCAGCCCTCGCGCGGACCCGGTGATCTCCACGACCCGGTCCGGCAGTCCGCGCGCGGCCAGGGCCGCCGCGGTGAGGCGGGAAAGGGCGGAGACGTTGTCGAGATACCAGGCGGGGACCACCACCTGGTAGCCGTCCTCCACCAGCCCGGCCACGATCTCGGCGACCTTCGGAGCCTTGAGCAGCGACGCCTTCTGCACCTGGCGCAGAGCGGGGGACGTGTCGTCGACGGTGCCGTCGCCGACGTCCAGCCCGTGCAGAGCACGGAAGCTAGTCCATGCGACTTCGTAGCGGTCCATGTCCTCCGGGGACAGCTCGACCGGGCGCAGTTCCCGTGTCAGCGTGGGAAGGCCGATCTGCTCGGCGGTCGCGGCTGTGCCCACCGCCCCGGAGAACAGGAGCGACTCGATGCTCTTCACGTCGGTCCCGCTCAGGCTGTGGTCCCACCGCCCGTCCTGCCCGGTGTTCAACGCGAAGCCGAAGTGCTTCTGCAGCCACGTCCTGTGCTCGGCCATGCTCAGCCGGCCCGGCGCCGGAACTTCCGCGACGTGGGCCAGCAGATCGCTCACGTAGCCCGTTTCCTCCGGGCTGGAGAAGGGGGAGGCCGAGGCGCGCGCGAACCACGGGCGGTTCCCGGTCACGCGATCGGGCAGGACGAGACGTTCGATCAGGCGGGAGCGCACGGAGTCGGGGGAGACCATCATGTGCGACTCGTCCACGATGACGGCGTCGAACCGGACGCGCGGAATACCTCCCTCGGCCGCGTACCCGGCGGCCTTGTCAGCCGGCAGAGAGTTGAGCTGCCGCACGGGGTGATCGAACAGCCGCCACAGCTGCTCGGGGTGGATCACCACCCACCGTTTGCCGCCGCTGCCGAAGTAGCTGATGGCGCTGCGCCACGCGGGGACCACGTCCAGTTTGGTCACCACAAGCACGGTCTTCACCTCCGGGAGGTCGAGGGTGGCGTTGATGAGCATGGCGGTCTTGCCCGACCCGGTCGGATAGGCCAGCAGGAAGCCCGGTGCCCCGGACGCATGCGCCTGTGCCATCAGCTGCACCGGCTGGATCTGGTGGTCTCGCAGAGCCGGACGCTCGCGCTCGACGGGCGGGGGCGGCATACGCCCGTTGAGAATGTCCTGGACCAGCCACTCCAGCGAGTGCAGCCGTGCCGCATACGGGAGAAGAGCACGAGGAAGACGCCGCCCTCGGTACACGGGCAGGCGCCATCGTGCATCCCACCGGACTCCGGGAAGACTGGGTGTCGCCTGGCTCAGGACGAACGCATGCTTGCCCTGATCCGGAGGCGAGGGCGTGGATATGGCCCGTGTGGCCTGCGAACTCACGATGCTGTGCTCCTGGTGCTGGACCAACGAATAGACAGAAAGCTGGGATGGAACGGAGAGCCCGCTCTCACCGCGTAGTTGCCGCTCCGGGCTGTGCGGGCTGGATCGGCACTCGGACATGGGTATCCGCGGTCTACGGGCGTCCCCGGGCGGGTCAGATCGGTTGTGCTTCGCAGCCGCACGAAGGCACGAAGCCCTGCCCGCGTCAGGACGGCTGAGTCCTGAGGGCGAGCCAGCGGGCACTCGGGCGGGCAACAAGCCGGGCCGCTGCGTACGCGTCCTCCAATGAGAGGACTCCGACACCGAGGTAGGACGCATCGCCGCGAGAAATTGCGAGTGCGGCGGTCGGCACCTCCGGCGTCACCAAGTACAAGGGCAACAGCAGCTGGATCTCGCGCTTCTGTGCATGCCACATGGGGACGGCCGTGCCAGGATTCCGCTGCGCCAGGGTGCGGGCACTTGTCACTGCCGCGTTGAGTGCCAGCTCTAGTCCGTAGGGCATCTCCTGCCCGGCACCGGGGAGCAGCCGGGATATCTCACGGGAAAAGATCTGGGCGGAGAAGGACAGCGGCATGTTCCAGTCGAAGAAGTACTCGTAGGGGTCTGCCGAGTACGAGGGCGGTTCCGGCAGTTCGGCGAATACCGACAGCTGGTGAACTCCGGCTGTGCGCCAGCCCTTGAGGAACCACGGCTGTTTGTCAGGCATGAGGTTCGCCTCAAAGAGCCCGTAAATGTCCTCGTTGCGCGGCGACACGAGACCCGTGTTGAAGACGCATAGCTGGGCGTCGGCGTCCATGGGCACGGCTTCCTGCGCCAGGGCCTGATCGAAGGCTCGGGCCACGTAGTTCTTGAGCACGGCGAGTGAACCGGCCGTGCCCGGTCCGAGACCGTCCCAGTTCTCCGGTGCGGCCGTCTTCGCGAGCCGGTCGAACATATCCGCCGTGCCCGCATCCGCCCTGCGCTCGTCCGACGAGCGCAGGAGACCCAGCCAGGCGAAGGAGAATAGTTCGTCGCCCCTGGCCGCAGCACCGTCTGAGGGGTCACGGTGCCTTTCGAGCGAAGAGGCCGGGTCGGGCTGCGTCTTGGGCATGGCGGTCAGTGGGGTGGCGCTGGGCGGGTACACGAGGGCCTTTCGGTTTGTTCGAGGTTCGGGGATGGTGGGTCAGTTGTGCGGTGGGGTGTGGCGCAGGCCGGACTCGTCCGGCCCGCAGTCCCCGCACGTGCTGGGGGACAGGCTGGTCGTGGGCTGCGGATCGGCCTCGGAGCCGCCTCGATCACGGCGATGGGTCTGGTTGTTCTCGCCTCACCGGGGCGGCCCGTCTCCTGCGGTGGCGAGGTGTGCGCGGGCGGCGGACCGGGCCAGGCGCCAGGCGGTCGCCCGGTCGGCGGGACTGTGCAGGGCGAGCCGGAGGTGCGCTTGCAGCAGCTGGTTCAGTGCGGTGTCCGGCCAGTGGCCGGAGCTGCCGAGCTGGGCGGCGTATGCGGCGAGAGCCTGCTCACGCCGCGGCCAGTGATGCTCAGTCAGTGCCCGCCCGCCGGTCAGATCAGCCACGGCGGCCAGGTAGGGCCGCGAGCGTGCCCGTTCCCGGGTGGTTTGGTCGAGCTCCCGGTCCAGCGGCTGGGTCGATGACGGCTTCGGCCGGGCACCGATCCAGGCGATACCGGCCTTGGCACTGCCGGTGAAGCCGACGGTCAGGGCGAGAGCGTTGAGGGCGGCGAGGCTGAGCGGATCGATGCCGCTCACGTGGGCGTGCTGGTGGAGCACGCACGCCGTGTCCGCTGCCAGGACATCCTCCGCCGCGGTCAGCACCGTTCCCTCCCCCCAGATTCCGGGCCGGCTCCGGTAGGGGATGAAGGAGAGGTCGTTGAGAGCCCCGACACAGGTCAGGTCTTGGGCCCATCGCCCGATGCTGTGCAGTGCCGGGGCGGCCGCTTCCGTTCCGGGCATGCGGAACGTCAGTTCGGCGCGTCCGGGGTTCTCGTCATCGAGGCTGACCCACCAGGGCGGCGATCCCAGGTCCGCTGCCAGGGCGGGGAGGTGTTCGGTCAGCAGAGCGCGGAGCTGTGCATGCCCGGTGTGCAGGCGCACGCTCACATACGAGGAGGCCCCGGGCATGCGCACATCGGTGCGCCGGGCCACCGGCGCGGTCCGGGCGGTCGTGAGCGGTGGCGCCTGGGTGCGGGAGGACAGCAGCATGACGATCTCGTGGGGCCGGCCGTCGCACCACCCGTAGGCGTCGGCCGGTTCGGCCTCGATGAGCAGGGTCCGCCCGGCGGGCCGCTGCCTGTCCAGTTCCTCGCGCAGGAGGGCCCGGTGGGCGGCGTCGGTCAGGTCCAGAGTCCGGCGCTGGTCGAACCACTGGATGTGGACCCGGTCCGGGATTGCCCACCGGTCCCGGAGGGCATGGAGCGCGTCGTCCCAGCGGGCATCGGAGGCATCCGGGCCGGGGAGCCCGGCGTGGCGGAGGTCCCACGTGGCGGGGCTGAGGATGGTGCGCCCCGCGCGGACGCGGGGCTGGTGGGGCAGAAGCCGGGCGGCGCCCCAGTCCCAGGGCGAGAGCACGCCGAGGGTGTTGGTGACCCGGGATGCCTGGCCGCGGGTGAGCTCGTCCAGGAAGCGTCCGATGGTGGGGGTGAGGAACTCCCATTGCAGCGGGTGCGGCGTGAACGCTTCGAGGACCTGACGGGTGGTGAGGCGAACCAGATGCAGCCGGTCGGTGGCCCGGTCGAGGAGGACGGCGAGGTCGTCGAGGGCGATCGGCGGGTCGGTGGTGTCGGCGGGGGCCGGGGGTTCGGACAGGGCGATCACGTCCGGCCCCAGGCGGGGAGTGGTGGTGACGACGGGGTGGCTGCGCTGCAGCCCGGGGTAGGCGAGCTGGACGGGGGCCGCGCCACGGGTGGCGGTGGGCCGCTCGGCGAGCGTGGCGAGGAGCCCATCCGCCGTCTTGGGGGACCGGCGGTCGAGGAGGGTCGCGAAGCGGCCTCCGGAAAAGTGGCCCCAGCCCCGGCTGACACGCTCGACGAGCAAGGTGAAACGGCCCGCGTCCAGGTCCTGCCTGCTGCTCGCGTGGACAGACGTCTTCAATTCCACCGTCGCCGGGCCGAACACCACCCGGCTGTCACTCAGTTCGCTAACGAGGGCTTCATCCAGGACAAGATCGCGATGCTCGGCGGCTGCCTGCTGGGCGTGCGCGATCAGCACCGCGTCTCGCTGGGAGAGACCCGGCGCGGGGGCGCGGCGGGTCCCGTGGAAGTCCTCCGGGAAGCCCAGTCCCGTTGCCGGGTCAAGGAGGTCGGCGACGGGAACGAGGACCCCGGGCCCGTACCGGTCGGCGAACCGGCCCCGGTAGCGGGTCCACGCGGCGGTTCCGGCGGGCTCGGCGGACAGCCGGGCCAGCAGGCCGGCAGCCTTCTGCGCCTCCCAGGCCACCTCACGGGGTAGCGTCACGGTGGCGTCGATACGTACGTCGAGGTCCAGTTGGGCCGTTGCCCGGCTCCAGGGCAGCATCTGCTTCCGCGCCCGGGCGCGCAGGGTCTGGGTCTGCTTCCTCTGACAGCCGGGGCGGTTGTGCTGGTCCAACACCGTACCGATGTCGTCCACTGCGCCGACCAGGCCCCTGGCCATCGTCGACTTCGTCCCGGCGTCCCGGAGGACGTAGCGCAGATGGCCGAGCTGGTCGGTCGCGGTGGTCGGCGGCGTCAGTGTGGTGAGTACGGCGTGCTGCCGGATGAGCTGATCCAGCACGTGTGCTGCCTGACGGGCATCGCAGCCGCTCTCCGCGGCGGCCTTCCCCACGGCTTCCTGGTACGGGAGCGGGGCCGCGGTGACGGCGAGGAGGGCAGCCACGACCTCGGTGTGGCGCAGGGACGTGGAGCGCACCGAGGTGCCCTTCTCGTCCTGGCGGCGGCGGCGCCACGGAACCACCAGGCGGCGGCCGCTGACCCGGGCGCCGTTGTTCGCGACGACGCGGACGCGGGTGCGCACGTCGGGGTCTTCGGTGAGCTGGTCGACGACATCGGCCAGCCACTGTGCACCGGCAGAGGCGACCACGGTGTGCTCGGTGCCCCAGTCGGCTCGCGCCTGTTCGCCGAATGCTCCCTCGGCGACCCCGGCGAACAGGCCGAACGGGGTCGCCCTGTTCGCGGCCCGCAGGGTGTAGCCGGCCAGGGACTTCACCGCCCGCAGGACGTCCGCGCCATCGGCGTCCCGGGCCTTGGCCAGGGCGTCGATCGTGCCGCCGAGGCTGGGTGAGGCATGGCGGACTGCTTCGGCGAGGTCGTCGAACGCCCACACCTCATTGAGCCAGGCACGCCGCGCGGCTGCGCTGGCGGGCCCGGTGTCCCGAAGATCGGGGAGCGGTGGGAGCGGCAGCTCGCTGTGGAGTGGGGCGCGCACAAGGATGGGGCGCTGGGCCTGGTAGGAGGGGAGACGGGGGCCGGGCATGGTGGTCCTTCGCGTCGACGGCCGGAGCCGGCGGGTCGGTGGGGTCAGGGCTGGGTGAAGAAGTGCCCGAGGCCGTCGCCGGTGAGCGGGACAGTTCCTTCGCGGATATCGAGGTTGCCGATGCCGCAGCGGTGTCGGCGTACGGCGTTGAAGAATGCCGCCGCCCGCTCGGGGGCCGGCGGCGAACTGGGCCGGCGGCCGGGGGCGGGGCCCGGGGGGTCCGCCGGGCGCGGTTCGGCGCTCATCGGATGCCGCCCTTCGCGCACCCGGGCGACCAACGGCTTGTCCCGAGGCCGGGCGCGAGCGTTACGGCGACCGCTTCGGGGTCACCCGCCGTGGGCCGACGGGAGGGACGGATGGCGGATGTGGCTGTGGGTGGCGAATCGGCGGGCGAAGCCGGATGCAGAGTCTTCATGATCTCTCCGAGGTATGGGCGGGCCGGGCTGATGGCGCCGGAGCTGGATGGTCCCGGGTTGCGGCGGGGGCTGCGAGCGCGTCGGCGAGGTGTGCCAGGGCGGTCGCGAGCGTGGCGAGGCGGTAGAGCCGTTCGTACAGGGCGCCGGTCCGGGGCAGGGCGTGGCAGGCCATCACCTGGGCGGCAGCGGACCGCACGTCCGGGAGGAAATCGGGTGCACGACGCACGGTCGCCTCGAAGGCGCGGGTGATCAGGCGGTGCACGGTCTCGGCTTGACGGCCTTCCTGCTCGGCCATCGCTATCGGGGGGAGGCAGACACCGCCCTTCCACCGCTTCCGCGCCGCATGCCGGACCAGGTGAAGGGTGTATCCGTCGTGCGCGGCCCCGGGCCGGGTACTGCTGGGCAGCGCATCCAGCAGTTCCTCCTCCCCGGGTGACCACGGGGCGCGCGCACGGGCGTCGGCTGGGGCGGGCAGGACGCGCGCCGGGCCCTTCGCGGCCAGATCAAGGACGCCCTCGTCGGCGAGCTCGCCCAGTGCCTGAGCGATGTGGGCCCCTTCGGTCAGCAGGAGCCGGACGAGCACGCTCAGAGCAGGCAAGGTTGTGCCGGCCGGCCATGCGCCCCGGTCGATCATCCCGGACAGCAGGGCTCGCGCCCGGGCTGTGCGGTGCTCGGGATGGGGGTCGGCCACCCGCCACCGGCCGGTGACCAGCCCGGTGGTGGCGAGATGGTCCAGTGCGGGCCGCAGCGCGGTGGGGTCGTGGCTGGTGGAAGTGGCCAGCTCGCGGAGTGTGAGCCTGGCGCCGGGGAGGTAGTAGCCGGCGGTGATCCGGTCGCGGACGGCACGGACGGCCACCGGCGTGCTGGGCGCGCCGTGAACGGCCGCCGCCGGGGAGCTCGGGGACGTGGTACATGTGCGGGTCACGGGGTGGCTCCGTCCTTGTTCGTCAGGTGGCGGACGGGAGAGCGCCAGAGCACCCCGGCGGACAGGAGCAGCAACAGGACGCCGAGGACCATGACGGTGCGGATGCTGGTGAGGCCGGCCAGGGCCCCGGCTGCCAGGGCGGCGAGTGGTGCGCTGCCGTTGCAGAGCCACAGCGAGGTCTGCTGGACGCGGGCGCGGAGGTCGACCGGCGTGTGCCACTGCTGGACGGATCGCTGGGTGGTGCCCACGCAGGTCCCGGCGGCGAACTGTCCGCAGCTGGCGAGGGCCAGCACGACGAGCCAGACCGGCCCCGGAGTAGCGAGGGACGGGGGTATCTGCATGAGTCCGTACAGGATGAAGCTCGCCACCAGGACGGGGCCGGAGCCCCACCGGCCGACGAGGCGGGGTGCGGTGAGGGCGCCGATGAGTCCGCCGAGGCTGCCCACGGCCATGATCACGCCGAGTCCGGTCATGCCCGTCCGCACGGTGGTCAGCAGGTGGTAGGCCAGCAGCGTCGTCGTCAGCCCGAGGCCGATGCTCGTCATGGTCAGGGCCATGAACAGGGGCCGCAGCACGGGGTCGTTGGCGCAGAAGGTGAGCCCCTCGCC
This sequence comes from Streptomyces sp. NPDC020884, assembly GCF_044333935.1. Classification (NCBI taxonomy): domain Bacteria; kingdom Bacillati; phylum Actinomycetota; class Actinomycetes; order Kitasatosporales; family Streptomycetaceae; genus Streptomyces; species Streptomyces sp. NPDC020884. Next base: position 361,715 of record NZ_JBIRRY010000010.1, read on the forward strand.
AATCTCGGCGAGCATCGGACGTCTTCTCGCTCGGTTCCGGGCCGGAGAGGAGAGGTCCCGTACGCGTGCCGCGCAGCCCGCGGAGAGCAGGTGGGAGACGACGTCGGCGATCAGGGTGCGGGCAGGGCCGGCAACGGCGACGAGGAGGGTGCCCAGTGCTGTGCCGGTGATGCCGCCGGTGGTGATGGCGGCCGTGTACTGGGAGTTGGCCTTGTGTAACCGCTCCGGGGCGGCGAGGGCGGGCACGGCGGCCGCGGAGGCCGCCTGGCGCACGACGGCGAACGCGCCCAGGGCCAGGGCGATCGCGTACAGGGGCTGCATCGTCAGGATGCCGAGTACCGCGGCTATGGACATGGCGAGGACCACCGTGGCTGCCGCGAGGTCCGTGGCGATCAGGACGCTCCGTAGGGCGTAGCGGTCGACCAGTACCCCGGCGGGCAGGGCGATCACCAGTGCCGGAAGGGTCGCCGCGAAAGCGAGGATGGAGACCTGTCCGGGTGCGGCACCGAGATTCAGCACCGCGAGGGCCGGCAGCGCGACCCGGTGAACGGAGGACCCCGCATGACCGAGCCCCTCGCCCGTGAGGAGGAAGCCGAGGGACCGGCGACCGCTGTGGCCGTTGGCCCTGCCGGACCGGTCACGTGACGCGGATGCCGGGGCCACCCGGGCCGCTCCAGGCCGGCCGGAGGACGATGTGGCATCTGCGGTTCGTTCGCCGTGGGCGGAGGCGCTCTGGGGCTCATGGTCTACGGGCACGGGCGGGCCCCCGTTGCGGCCTGCGGGCTGCCGCCGGGTTCGGCGGCGAGCGAACGGTGGGCATCGGCCGCGCGCCTCAACGCGTCCCGGGAGGAGGTCGTGTCGGTGGTGTCGAGCGAGGCGGTGATGGCGGCGGCGAAGCCGCTGGTGCCGTAGTAGTGGACGCGGTCCGGTCCCGGGCGGGCCCAGACCGGACCGCCGGGCAGATGGAGCTCGACGAGGTGGCCGACCGGCTGCGGGACGGGGCGGGTGCCGGGCACGATGCGGATGTCCGTCCCGCTGTCCAGCAGATGCAAAAGATGGTCGAGCTGCTCGGCCATGAGCCGGGCGCTCTCACTGCCGCGCTGGATGACCCTCTCGTCCACCAGATATACGGCTGAGCCGGTCGCAGCGCGGGGAGCGCCTGGCCGGGTGGCGGACCTCTCGCCGACGGCCCGTGCGTAGTCGGCGGTCTGCAGTGGGCCCGGAAGGGTGACGGTGGACTGCCACCGGATGAGGCCGGCGCTGGCCGCGCATGCGGCGAACCGGCGGGCGTGGCCGGGTTCCTGGTCCCGGACGACGGCTTCGGCATGGCCGAGATGCCGCACCAGCAGCCGGCGCAAGGCTGCGCCATCGGGTGAGCGGTAGAGCGCGGTGAGGGTTTCGAGGGCCGTCGGGCTGATGAGGTCCGTCCCCTCTTCGAGCGCGAGGAGCGCCGGGAGGTTCAACTCAAGGGCTTCGGCAGCCTGTTCAGGCAGCATCATGCGCCGCTCGCGCGCATCGCGCAGGCATGCACCGACCACGCAGGTCACCGGGCTCACCGGGCACCCCCGGATGCCGCCGCGGCCAGGCCGGGGACGGTGCAGCACGTCAGGTCGATTGGTGTGCCCGGCGTGAGGACGCCGTACCGCCAGCCCTCGTAGATGACGGCGCAGTCGTCCCGGTAGCGGATCCGCAGGTCCCGCACGTACCGGTCGACGATGCTCATGCCCACACCGGTGTGCGTTCCGATCCTGGAGGCGAGAGCGTTGTCCGGGACATCGAGCGCGAAGTGCCGCCACACGGCGAGCTTCTGCTGCGGGAGTACTGCGTCCCGTTGGAGGACCGGCCGTTGGAGCACGCCGTCGCACAGCGCTCGGTGGATGAGCGCCCGGTGGGTCCGGACACCGCCGGCCATGCGCTTGGCGGCGCTCAGCCGGCCGGTGACGGCATCGACCGTCGTCCCGTCTGCCTTGGCACAGGCGGCCACGTCCCGGCCCGAGGCTCGCAGCGCCAGCACCCGCCGGTGAGCGGGGGAGGCATCCCACGCTCCCCTTCCCGGTCGCGTGGCAGCGGCGAAGTCGTGCGACGGCGGGGCCACGCTCTGATCGGCGGACAGCACACCGTGCGCGAAACCGGCGCGTATCAGCCCCAGCCGCGAGGTCGCGTACCGCTCCGCCAGCCGGTCCAGAATGCTGTCCACCGCGCCGGCGGAGAGCCGCAGACCGTCGCAGGTGCCGAGGCCGGCCGCGACCGTCGGCACCAGGTCGACGTCGTGGATGTCCCAGCGCAGTGCCTCCCACACCTTCCTGGTGACCGGATCCAAGGCGGTGGTGGCGTACGGGCCCGGCGTGGGGAGCAGGCCGAGCGCCAGGATCCGGAAGCACATCGCTCGGACCGTGAGAACGCCCAGGTTCATCTGGAGGTGGGCGATCGTCTGGCCGGTCGCGGTGGTTGCGTTCCGCGGCAGTTGGTCCGGCGTCTTCCCGGCGAGGAGATGCTCGGCAACCTCCCGCTGTGGCGTGGTGAGGGCGAAGGCGGGCGCCCCGGTGAGCTGGTCCGTCATCACCGGGCCCCGCCGATACGCAGGAGGGCCGGGGCGCCAGCCCTTCGACCTCGGGGCGGCGTGACTGCACGCACGAGGGCGGGAACGGTATCGCCGTTGGGCCGCCGGCCGGGTTGGGGCGGCTTTTCGCTGATGCTTCGAGAGGAGGGGTTCATATCGGTCCTATCCGTGCTGTGCTGCTGTGAGCGCCGGGGGCAGGCGGTCGAGGAGTTGCTCCAGACGGGCCGGATCCCACCGGGGTGCATGGCGGGGGACCGCCCAGTAGGCGCCGTCGGGGGCGGGATGCATGTCCGGAGGCAGCGCCACCGTGGATCCTCGGGACCAGAGCCGCCCGTACCGGGCACGCCATCCGTCCGGAAGCACCGCCGGAGAGGTCACGAGAAATGCGGTTCTTGCTTCGACCCGGCCGACGACCGGCCCCCACTGCTCCGGGGGAAGCCCGGCGAGGAGCTGCCGGCAGACATCGGGGTCCACCAGGACGAGGTCAAGGTCCCGCCCGACGTGTACGTCCTGAACTGTGGACGCCGCCGTACCCTTTCTCGGCCGCGTTCCTCGGGTCGCGGAGGTGAGGGGGAGGAGACGCAGGCGGTCCTCAGGCTGTGCACTGCGGTCCGGTCCGCGCGACGCACTGCTCTTGCGGGCCGCTCCGCGGGGGACGAGACGACCGGCGGGGTCGTTCGCGGTGATGACGCCGGTCGCCCAGCCGCGGGCCACCAGTTGCCAGTCCGCCTCCCCTTGGGCTCTCAGCTCGCCGAGTGCCGCGAGCACCGCCGTCCCCTTCAGGCCGCTGGCGGCCGCGATCTCGACCTGCAGGTGCCTGTCGGGCACATCGAGGACGAGGCCGCGCCACACCGTCGCCAGGTCGGAGGCGAGGCCGGGGATGATGTGATCGGTGCGCGCCGGCGGGCGGAGGATGCCCTCTTGCAGGGCACGGTGGGTGAGGGCCCGGAGGCAGCTGACGCCGACGAGGTTGGAGATCGTCTTAAGGTGGTTTCGGTAGGTGGAGGTGCTGATCTGCATCTGCGCAGCGGCTTCACCGGCACTTCGGGTGACCGGGAGCAGGGCCAGCACCTCACTCTGCCGGCCAGTCAGGTTCCACGGTCCGGTACGGGCCAAGCCCGGGACGGACAAGCCAGAGAGCGTACTCACAGGCCGGCTCGCGCCGGGCAAGCGGACTCCTTCGCAGCCGGACAGCAGTCCAAGCGCGTACCCACGGGCGATGAGCCCGCAGTACGTGGTCCGGTGCCGCGCTCTCAGATCGGAAAGGACCCCCGCGACCTGGGAGCTCGTTGTGCGGGCTATGGAGGAGAGCGCGCCGGGAAGCTGAGCGTCGAGGATGTCGAAGCGGAGCCCGGCCCAGACCAGCTCCTCCAGCGGGCTCAGCTGGTCCTCGGACGTGATGGGCGCGGGCGGCGCGATCCGTCCCTCGGCGAAGCTGACGTAGACCAGCGCCCGGACGGTGGAGACGCCCGCCTTCGCCTTCGCGTTGGTCAGATGTCTCGACGACACTGTCGTGCCTAGCCGTTCGTCCACCTGCGCGAGGGTCAGTCCCTCGGCGAGAAGGGTGACCAGCTCGGCCTCCCGGGAGCTGAAGGAGATGCTGCCGCTCATGCCACTGCCTCCGCTACGACGGCCGACGCGGGGCGCGTGCCTATGGGTCCGGGACGGGCGGGGCGGCCGGCACCGCGCGGTGCTGCGGTCGCGGGCCGGCGGCGCGCGAGCTCTGCGATGTGGCTGGGGATCGCTTCGGCCACCCGTCGCAGGTCGCACACGAACCGCGTCGCGACCGCCCCGGACAGCTTCCGTTCCTCGTCGAACCGCACCAGACGGTCCGGCAGGCTCCCCCGGTGGCCAGGGGAGAAGAGTTCCGCGTATACGCCGATGACCTCGGCCTGCGCGACCCACAGCAGCTTGCGGCCCCGGTCGGTCAGGACGGGGCAGCGGCGCAGGGCGCAGCGGGCGCAGGACGGAGGCATGTCGGACAGGCCGCGGAAGACCGCCGGGCTCCCGTCGCGCCGGGTGGCGGGCAGCACGTACAGCACGCCGCGGTCACTGTGTTCCGCCGGTTCACCGCACCCCTGGCACAGGCGATTGAGCATGCAGTGCGCCTGCCGGTAGGGACACAGCACGTTCCCGTCGGGCTGCCCCGAAGGAGCCGCACAGTCCGTACGGGCCAGCAGGACATCCATGTCCGGGTACCGGTCGTACGGCCCGGGGGTCGCGTAGGTGATCCACCCGTCGTCGCCTGGCTCCAGAGTGGAGAAGTCCAGGTGCCCCTCGCCCGCCGTCAAGGCGATGAAGGGCACGTGGGTCGCCTCCAGCGGCCCCGGTTCCTCGCAGGGCGGCGACAGGGCGGACCGCGTACCGGCGGCCGCCGGACCGACCGGTGCGATAGAGCGGTGCATTTCTGTTCAAATCTCCTGCGAGTAGTACGAGTTGATGGAGGCCCGTGGGCAGTGCTGCCCGTCCGGGCGGCCGAACCGTGGACGCCCTTCTGCTGGGGCGCGGGCAGGCAGAGCTAGGGGATACGGCCCACCCCGGCGTACAGAGGCGCCTGCTCATCGGTGACCGGCCCCAGGCGCCGGTCAGCCTCCGGATGCCACCGGTGTGCGGTGGTGAGCTGGGGGGCGACGAAATCCAGCCCGTCGAAGAAGCGCGCAACCTGCTTCCGCGGCCGCGGGTGGATACGGATGCCGTGCCGCAGATAGGCGTCGGTCGCGGCAGCCCACGCGCCGGGCGCAAGATCGGCCGCGCCATGGGTCAGGCTGAGGAAGGACCCGGACGGAAGAGCGCCAAGAAGCCGCCCGACGATTCCGTGGGGGTCCTGCTCGTCGGGGATCTCCTCGAGCAGAGAGTGCAGGAACAGGCCCACCGGGCGCCCGAGGTCGATGAGGCCGTGCTGCTCCACGGTGGCGAGCAGCGCGTCGGGGTCGCGCACGTCCGCCTCCGCACAGTCCGAGACTCCGCCTCTGCTGCCGGTGAGCAGAGTGTCCCCGTATGCCAGGGAGAGCCAGTCGGTGTCGAGGTACAGGACGCGCGTCCCGCCCGCGGCGGCCTGGGCCGCCTCATGAAGAAACGGCCGGACGGGCAGACCTACGCCGACCTCGACGAACTGCGCCACTCCCTGACCGGCGAGGTACCGCGTGACCCGGTCCGCGTACGTGTGGCCGGCCAGCGCGACCAGGCTGATGGCGGGGAACACCGCCTGGACATCGTCGGCGCACGCACGGTCCTCGGGGTAGTTGTCCCAGCCGTGCAGGAAGTAGTTGTGCACTCGGGCGGTGCGCGCTCGGTCCTGGCCCAGTCCCTCGGCGCCGTAGCCGTCGCCGAGGGACTGGGTGCGGATCTGGATCGCCGTCATCCCGCTGCCACCACGCGGCCGCCCGCCGGACTGCGATGGGGTGCCACGATCTGCCCGTCGGGCAGAAGCTCTCCGGTGTCCTCGAAGAGCAGGACGCCGTTGCACAGCAGACTCCACCCCTGTTCAGGACGGTGGGCCGTAAGCCGGGCCGAGTCGCGGTCGGACGCGTCGGCAGAGGGGCAGGGCGGCATGTGCGCGCAGCGCTTGGAAGTGTGGGGCGCGGTCGACGGTGCGGCGGCCATGGGCGGTGCTTCTTTCGTCGGTCGTCAGGAGGCGGGTGTCAGGGAACCAGCGGCGTGGGCGGCGGGGCCGGGCCGGGCGGGCTACGCATCGCGTGCACTCGCGGACTCGGCGGGCCTGGAAGGAGACACCGTGGTGGCGAGGGTGCGTTCGCGGGCCTGTTCGAGCAGTTGCCGGCTTGCCGCTTCGGATTCGGCGTTCGCGAGCGCCTGGTCCATCAGCAGGCGGCAGGAGTCGCCCCGGGAGAGCCCGCGGTAGACGGACCCGTTCACGCGCCAGAGCACTCCGCCGGCCAGCGTGTGCTCGGTGAGGCTGGCCACCGGCATTGCGAAGGTGGAATCGAGCCGGAGCACCCGCAGGGTGATGTGGGGGAGAGCGCCGAGGTCGAGCAGGTAGCCGAGCTGCTCGGCCAGAACCTCCGTGCGGCCGAAGGTGCGCTCCAGGAGGCTTTCGTCGAGGACGAGCGTCCAGCCGCAGCTCTGCGCGTCCTGCGCCCGTGGAGCCGCGGCCGCTGGGTGTGGTCCGCCGGCGGGGTCGCTGAGATGGTCGCGCGGAACGACTCGGGCGTACTCGGGAGTCTGGAAGGCATCGGGGACCCGGTCGAACGCGAACGCGCGGATCTGCGTCGCGGCGCGCAGCACAGCGTTCGCCCGGCCGCCGCGCCCGGGGAAGGGGTCGCTGAACTCCTCATTCTCGAACGGCAGATGGGACGACCACATGCGGTGGGCCTGGTGGTTCAACAGCCGCAGCAGGAGGCGTTCCGTGTCGTAGTCGTCCACGTCCAGGGCCTGAAGCATCGCCCCGACCCGGTCGGCCAACCGGTGGCTTCCCGACTCCCACAGGTCCAGGGCGAGCGGAGGCACCCGCAGGCGTGCGGCGGCCGAATCCACGTCGATGCCCGACTGCTCGCGCAGCGCTCGCAGCGTGGCGCCGACCAGGAGGAACCCCGGGGGGCGGGCGGGCTCGCCTGCCAGCATCCGGGCAAGGGTGACCGGCTCGGGCCGGGCGTTCTTGGGCGCGGTCGCGACCGCGTACGTGTGAGACGCGTCCGCCGGCAGCTTCCGCGTGGTCCGCAGATGCTCCGGGGCCGGCGGAGGCTGGTCCTGGCGGTATCGGGCGGTGGGCTGAAGCCCGGGGGGAAGGACTTCCCACATGCTGAGGAGGCTCTCGATGGCGGCACGGGACCGCGGCCGGTAGCCGAAGCCCTCCTTGGCGTAGGCGTTCGCCAGGGCGGCCATGCCCGCGGGGTCGTCGTCGCCGGTGGCGTGGGTCAGGGAGACCGCGCTGCCCGCGGGCAGCAGATCGTGCAGGTCCTGCAGGGCACGTGCGGCCTCGCTGTCCGTCCACCACTCCAGGACAGCGTGGAGGAGGATACCCACCGGCTGGCCGAGGTCGACGGTCTCCAGGACGCCGCTGTGGGCGAGGAGCGCGGGGACGTCGCGCCCGTCCGCCCTGACCGCACTTACGCCCGGGTGGTCGGCGAGCCACATGTCGGCCATGGAGGCCACCGACGGGTCGATGTCGGCATACACCACCCGGGTGTCGGCCCCGTGGACCGTGTGCACGATGTCGTAGGTGTGCGGCGGGAGATACTCGCTGCGCTCGGCCCCGGCAGGGGCCTTGGCGCGGTTGCGGGGGGAGGGGTAGCCGCAGCCGAGGTCGATGAACTGCTTGATCCCCAGCTCACGGGCCAGAATCAGAGCGGCCGTGGTCCCATGCTGCTTGGTGATCCACGTCGACTGTCGAACCCACGGCACCAGCTCCGCGATGCGCTCCGCGAGCTCCTCATCGGCCTCGTAGTGCTCCGATCCGCCCACGAGGCAGGAGTCGACGCGAGGCGGCCACGGCCGCCCGATGTTGAGCTCGCCGGACAGCGCACCGCGGTCGCTCGTCGTCCCGGCGGGCTCTTGCTGGTCAGTCACGGTCGGCGCCTCTGCTGGGGACTGATCGAGTGGTCGGTCGGGTCGGTGGGGGCCAGCACGTAGTAGCCGGGCCCTGCGGGCCCGTTGCGATGCGCGATGAGGCCGTCGGCAATCAGCTGTCGGCACGCCCGGGCGAGGTGCCGGGAGGCAACCCCGTGACGGCGGCCGAGCAGCCCGGTGGGCAGCGCTGCCCCGGGGACATACATCCGCTTCGCGAGTCCCTCGCGCACGGCACGGTCGAAGTCGGCGTCCATCGGGTGCAGTTGCCCCGGGCGCAGCCGGAAGCGGCGCGCCCGACCGTGCAGAGAGGTCTCCCCTGCCGCCTCCAGGGCGCGCAGCGCCACCCGCACGCGGTCCTCCGACTCTTGCAGCTTGCGTGCCAGCTCACTCGAGGTCGGCAGGAGCTCTCCGTACGCGTACTGCGACACCACCGCACGTACCCGGGCCTGAACCTCTCCCACAGCCGGCAGAGCGAGCCCGTCGACGTGCCGGGTCGGAGACGGGTCGGCCGCCCCGTTTGCCAGGCTGACGTCGGGGCTCGGAGCAGCGCCCGACCCACCGGGGTCCCTCGCGGGCGGGACCTGCTGTCGACGTGGCCGATCGTGCCCCCGAGGCGGGGGCAGCAGGCGGCCCAGGACGACTTCGGCCTGGCGGTGCATGTGCACTCCTTCCGGTACGTGGATGGGGTCTGGTCAGCAGGGGTGGAGTCAGGCGAAGGGCCGCACGCTCGCCGCGAGGATCACCGAGATGACGGCCAGGACGCAGGTCACCACGGACACCACGAGCCTTCCGCGCGCTGCCTCAGCTTCTGCGTCACGGCGGTCCTTGGCGCGGGGCAGTCCGTGGCCATGGCCCAGGAGCTGCCACCGGTGGGCGAGGGCAACCAGGTGCGTCGCATTGTCCGCTGCGGCCTTCGCCACGAGATCGGTGATCTCCGTGCTGACGATGTCCACGGGGATCCCTGCCGCCTCGGCGACGCTGCTGTAGTGGGCGTGCTGCGAGAGCGCGGACAACAGGGTCCGGTCATCGGCGGTGAAGCCCGGTGCCGGTCGGTCACACACAGGTGGCGCGACGAGCCCTCTCTCCAGCAGGGCATGAACGAGGACAGGCCGCGTGGTCCCGGAGAGTCCGAGTGCGCGCCGTACCGCCTTGAGCTGGCTTGTCACCCCCTCGGGGGACAGTTTCAGGTGCCGCGCGATGCGGACGGTGGACCATCCGAGGACCAGGGGTTCGACGCATCGCCGCTGCGCGGCAGTAAGGGGCTCGGCACTGGGTACCGAGGTGGTCCTGGCCTCGGCTCCGGCGGGCGGTGCGCCGGGAAGGAGCGTCCCGTTGGCCCGGCTCATGCTGCCGCCCCTGTCTGCTTCTTACGCCTGCGGGTGATGGGCAGTTCGCGGAGGCTGTTGGAGATGATCGACTCCACGGGTGTGAGCTGGTTCTCGTCGACGGCGATCACGGCGTCGGGGAAGGCCTTGAGGAAGGACGTCGTGGCGATCTCGGCCTCTGCGACGGCCAGTGGTGCGCCGAGGCACATATGGGTGCCGTGGCCGAAGGCGAGGTGGGAGGAGGCGTTGGGGCGCAGTACGTCGAAGACGTCGGGCTGGTCGAACACGTCGGAGTGCCGGCCGGCGGCGCTGTAGGCGGCGACGACGGGTTCGTGCTTCTCGATGCGGACACCGGCCTCCGGCAGGTCGATGGCCTCGACGGCGTAGCGCAGCGGGAGGAAGGCGACCGAGGCGTCGCGGCGCAGCGTCTCGTGCACGGCCGCGCCCATCACCTCCGGGTTGCGGCGGACGATCTCCAGCTGGCGGGGGTGGGTGAGCAGGTTGCGGTGGGTGTTGACGATCAGTCCGACGGTCGTTTCGTACCCGGCGCTGAAGACGAGGATGAGAGTGTCGACCAGTTGCTTCTCGCTGAGGCGGTTCTCGCCGTCCCGGGCGCGGATCAGGTCGGTGGTGAGGTCGTCACCAGGGTGCTTGCGCTTGTACTTGACGAAGTCGGTCAGCAGCGCGGCGAGGTCTTCCCCGTTCTTCAGCGCTGCGGCCATGTCCAGGGAGGTGGAGAAGACCTTGCCGACGGGCTCGGCCATGGCCTCCTGCCACTCGACGGGCATGCCCATCAGGTGGTGGATGACGTCCATCGGGAGCTGCTGGGCGAAGTCAGCGCGCAGGTCCACCACAGCGCCGGCCTTCTCCTTGGCCAGCATCTGCGCCAGCAGGCGGTCGGTTATCCGCTGGATGACCGGCCGCATGACCTGGGTGCGGCGGTGGTTGAAGGCCGGTCCGACAAGCTTGCGCAGGGCCCGATGGTCGGTCCCGTACGCGGTGAACATGTTCTCCACCGCGATCCACAGCCACAGCGGCCACCGCTCGATGGTTTGCTCGAACGCGGGGTAGTGGCGGCGGGGATCCTTGCTCACCCGGCTGTCGGTCAGCAGCCGCTTGAGATAGGCGGGGTGGCTGACCGCCCACGCTTCGAGGCCGAGGAGGTCGACGCGGGCGACGGGTCCGCGGGAGCGGAGCTCACGGTCCTCTGCGACACGGTCGCGGGCCTTGGGGTCCAGAACGAGAACGTCGGTGGGGCTCATGGTGGGGCCTCCTAGTGCTCGGGGAGCTGGGCGATTGGGGTGAAGCGGACGGGCAGGCTCTGCAGGGCCCGGTGGAAGGGGCCCGGGCGCCATCGGATGTCGGCGGCGGGGACGGCGAGTTGGAGGTCGGTGAGTGCGTCGATGAGTTCTTCCAGCGCGGTGCGCGCGATGACCAGGGAGGCGTCCTGTGCTGGGCAGGCGTGCGGTCCGGCGCTGAAGGCCAGGTGTGCGCGGTTGCCCAGGCGCAGCTTCGGATCGCCCAGGGCCGGGTCGTTGTTCGCGGCGGCCATGCTGATCACGACGGGCTCGTGAGCCGGCAGGACGTAACCGTTGATGTTCACTGGTGCCGGGGGGTAGGAGAGGCAGTAGTTCGCCATCGGCGGGTCGGTGAACAGGGCCTCGTCCATGGCTTCGCGGACGGTCAGCATGCCGCTGGAGACGGTTCCCCCGAACTGCTGGTCGGAGAGCATCCGCAGCTGGGTGTTGGCGATCAGGTTCTTCAGCGGTTCGTAGCCGGCGCCGAAGAGGGTCACGCACTGCTCGGCGAGTTCCTCCGGGGAGAGGCGGGTGCGGTGCTGCAGCAGGCGGGTGGTGATGTCCTGACCCGGCCGGGCCCGCTTCAGTTCGATCAGCGCGTCCAGGGACCGCATCAGCAGTTCGTTGGCGGCGGCGGCGTCGATGCCCTCGAACACCTTCGCCATAGACTCCCCGATCGGTCTGGCCAGCTCGGGGGGCGCCCCCATCTCGGTGCTGATCGAGTTCAGGACGACGGGCTTGACGAACGCCGCGAGGAGGTCGACCTCTCCGGTGTGCGCGAACCGGTTGATCGCTTGCCTGGAGATCCGGGAGACGGTCGTACCGAGCTGGTGCAGGGGCACCGGGTCGAGGGCGTCCTTGTTGGAGGCCCGGAAACGCGCGTGCTCGTGGCCCGCGCTGCGCAGAGCGTTCGCCCGGTAGCCGACCATCGGAAGGATCGGGCACATGGCGTCCACGCCCTGCTGCCAGACGCGGGGGTCGGCGGGAAACCGGACGGGGTCATGGAGGACCTCGACGGCCAGGGCGTGCCCGATGACGAGCGTCGCCGGAACCTCAGGGGTCAGGTCGACGGGGACGAGCGGCCCGTAGTGGCGCATCTGCTGGTAGACGCGGTGCGGGTCGGCAGCGAATTCCGGTGTGTACAGGGCGAACCGCTCTGCGGCACGGGTGTAGGTGGTCACGAGTACTCCGGTCGAAACGGGAGGGTGATGAGGTGTTCCAACAGGACGGTCAGCGCTTTGATGGCGGAGGTACGGTCGCGGGCGTCGCACTCCACGAGCGGGGTCCCAGGCGCCAGGTCGAGCGCGCCGCGTATGTCCTGCGCGGCATAGCGCCGGGAGTCGGGGAAAGCGTTCACGGCGACGGCGTAGGGGACCCTCCGGTCCTCCAGAGCGCCCATCACGTCGAACGCGGCGTCCAGCGTGCGGGTGTCGACCAGGACCAGTGCTCCGAGGGCGCCTTTGGACAGCTCCTCCCACATGGTCTTGAACCGCTCCTGGCCCGGCGTGCCGAACAGGTAGAGGGCAACCTGCTGCTCGTGCAGGGTGATGCGTCCGAAGTCCATGGCGACCGTGGTGTGGACCTTGTCAGGGCGTCCGCGTGTGTCGTCGACGCCGACGCTCGCCTCGGTCATCCTTTCCTCGGTACGCAGCGGCTCGATCTCCGACACCGCACCGATGAACGTGGTCTTGCCCACGGCGAAGGCCCCGGTGACCAGCAGTTTTGCTGACGCGGTCGTCGTGGCGGGCAGGTAGGCGGTGTCAGAGAGCGCGGAGGCCATCGAGGACTCGCTCCAGGAGGTTGTGGTCCGGCAGGGTGGTGGTGGCGTTGACGTGTCCGCTGTCGGCGAGCCCGGACACGAGGATCTTCACGAGCGTGGAGTCGTACTGCAGGTGAGCGGCGATCTCCGAGACCGCCAAGGCACCGCCCTGCCGGCACAGGTTGACCACAGTGCGCTCCTCGATGTCCAGGCCCGCGGTGCTCTCGCTGGTGGACGTGACGAGGGTTTCCAGCCGGAGTTCCGGGCGGGAAGGGGACAGTCGGCCGCCTGTGCGGATGTACGGCCGGACCATGCCGCCGTCCCGCGGCCCGCTGCTCACCGGACGGAGCGGTCGGCGACGTCGAGCTGGGCGGCGATACTCGGCGCCAGCGAAACCAGCGCGTCGCCCACGACACCGACGTCGGTGCCGGGCTCGGTGAGCGCCGCGATCAGAGCGTTGCGCGCCTGCCCCACCGAGGTGACCAGCAGCATCGCGCCTTCGAACTCGTAGGCGATCTGCGACAGCGCAAGGTTGTCGAAGCACTCGCGGGCCGCCATGCCGAGCGCGACCATGCCACTGACGCTCGCGGCGAGCCGTTCCGCCATGTCCCGTTCGATGCCGTCGGAGTGGGTAATCAGCATGCCGTCACTGGCGACCACGAGGGCGGATCGCACGCCCTGCAGCTTCTGCAGGCCGGCGATCATCCAGGACATCTGCTCGGGGTTCTGGAGGGTGAAGGCGGTCATGGGTGTGCTCCTCAGCTCTGGGCAGGATCGGTTTCGGTGGACGTCGTGCGGTTGCGGGCGGCCTGGGATCCGCTGGCCCAGGCCGCCATGAGGGACGGATTGCCCGGGTTCCGGGCGAGAGCCGGCGGATCCTGGTCGCCCCGGTTCGAGCCGGTGGTCGGGGTGGACCTGCGCTGCCGCTGGGGCAGTCCGGAGGGGTGGAGCTCCCCAGTGCCTGTGCCCCGGGGCGGTTCGGCAGGGGGTTCGGGGGGCGACGTCGGGCGGTGCGTGAGGCCGGTACTGGGTGCGTCCGCCAGCAGGGGCGCCGGGGCGGCCGGCGGCGGTGTGGTCAGGATGGTGTTGGGCAGGTAGAGGATCGCCCGGGTCCCCCCGTACATGCCGCCGGTGTCCACGAAGGCCTGGAACCCGTACTCGGCGGCCAGGATGCCGACCACCGACAATCCCAACTTCGGGTTCGGGCCCAGCCCGTGCACGTCGGCTCTGCCCCCGGACAGCGCCTTGCGGGCTGCCGCCAGCTGTTCGTCGTTCATCCGCACGCCGCCGTCGGCGACGGTGATGGTCACGCCGTGGTAGGACTCCTGGATGGAGACGTCCACGGGGGCGGTGGGGCTGGAGAACATCGTTGCGTTCTCCATCAGATCCGCCAGCGCGTGGGTCACCGGCTCGACCGCCCGGCCGGCCACCGCCCGGGTGTCCAACTCCTGGACCTGCACCCGCGTGTAGGCCTCGATCCGGCCTTGAGCGCCACGCAGCACGTCGGTCAGCGTCGTCGGCGGCCACCGCCTGGAGGGCTTCGCCCCGCAGAGGATCCCGGGCGAGGCGGCAGCCCGTCGCAGCTTCTCCGCGATGTGATCGATCTGGACGAGGGTCGCGTACGACCGGTCGTCCTTGTGCCGGGCCCGCGCCTCGTCCAGGGCGTTGCTCAACGCCGCGGCCGCGCGCTGCACCGGCATGGAGAAGGCGATGACAGCGGCCCTCGTCGCCTGCTCCTGTTCCTGCTTCGCCTCGGTGCGCGCCGCTGCGACCGCATTGTGAACGACGGCGGTCATCTGCCCGCAGACCTCCCCCAGACTCTTCCCGAAGGCGGTCTGCGCCAGAGGCGTCCCCACCGAAAAGGGCGGCTCCTCCTGCCCCAGGCCCCGGGCCGCCTGTCCAACGGCCGCCACACCGAACGTGGCGAGCCGCTCCACCGCGGCGTCCCGGTCGACGCACCCCTGCTGCGCCTTCTGCACAGAGCGCCTCAGCTCACTCAGGTCGCGCCGGTACTGGGCCGCATCGCGGCGCGACCGCAACGCCCAGACGCCCACCGCCACCATCGTCACCCCGAGCAGCACGACAGCTATCACCAGGGCCGCCATCAGCCCACCCGCCCTGCAGCGCGAAACAGAGGAAGGCTCCGGGGAACCTTGTGGCCGGGGAACAACACGACAACTCCAGTGAATTGAGGGAATCGGGCACGTCGAAGGGAGGGGGGTGACTACGTCCCGCTGTGGGACCGGAACGAAGTGACTACGTTGAGCAAACCGCCAACTACCCTTGGCGGAAAGCCTGTGCGCGGGGTGAACCCCGTCAAAGGCGTCAAAGATCATCTTGGAGTCGGGGATCGTCCATGGCCCGTGTGCGTAACGAGGCGCTGGCGGCACGGATCGCCGAGGCCGGCTGGACGCAGCCGAATGCCGCGGCGGCTGTCCGCCGGGTCGCCGAAGAGGTCGGAGCTCGGGAGCTGGCTTCCGTCAGCCGGTCCCACATCGCCATGTGGATCCTGGGAACACGGCCCAGCGGTCAGGCTCCGCATATCCTCTGCGAAACGTTGACGCGGAAGCTCGGCAGGCCCGTCGCCCTCACTGACATCGGACTTCCCGGCACCCTGGGCAAGGACTCGCCCGAGAGCAGGCACTGGGACGCCGACACGTTGACCGCGCTGACCGAGCTGGGAAGAGACGACCTCGACATGCTGCACCGACGCCAGGTCCTCACGGACACCGCGTACTCCGTAGCCGGCCTCGCGATCCCCAGCGTTTCCTGGTGGAAGGACGCTCCGGCGACCGCCGCGAAGCACCGCGTCCTGTCCAACCGCAGCGTGACCCCGGCCGACATCGACGACATCCGCCAGACCACCGTCTTCTTCTCCGCCCGCGACCAACGCCGAGGAGGCGCCGCCGGACGCTCGGCCCTCGCCGCACACCTGAGCCTGGAAGCCGCCCCGCTGCTCTCCAGCCGCATCCCCAGCGAACAGCTCCGCCGCGAGCTGTACTCCGCCGTCGCCGAGATGACGTACCTCACCGGCTGGATGGCCTTTGACGCTTCCGAACACCGCCGTGCCCAGCGCTACTTCACTCTCGCCGCGAAGCTCGCCGCCGGAGCCGGTGACGGGCCGCTCGCCGGACACATCCTGCGTGCCATGGCGCACCAGGCCGTCGACCTCAAGCACCCCACCGAAGCACTGGACCTTGCTGTCGCGTCCATGGCCTCCGAACGCTACGGGCGGGCCAGCTGGAGGGAGAAGGCCCTGCTGGGCATCGTCCACGCCCGTGCCCTGGCCGCCACCGGCGACCGCAGAGGAACCCTCACCGCGATCAGCCGCGCCGAACGCGACCTCGGCCGTGACGCCGACGACGCCCCCGACCGGGTCGGCTTCTTCAGCCAAGCGTCCCTCTCCCACGAGACTGCCTGTGCCCTGCGCGACCTCGGAAGCCTCCGCGACGCCGAAGCCCACTTCAAGGACTCCGTCGCCACCCGCCGCCGACAGCTTTACGCCCGCACCCACAGCGTCACCCTCGGATACCTCGGTGCCGTTCAAGTCCGCCGCGGCGGCCTCGACGAAGGGTGCAGCACCTACAACCAGGCCCTGGACGCGATGAACGGGATCAGCTCCGGCCGCACCCGCGACGTGATCGTCCAGATGCAACAGGACCTCTCCCCGGTCCGCCGCCGCGGCGGCCGGCGAGTCGCGGAGCTCGACCAGCGTGCCCGCGACATGCTCCGCGCCGTAGGCTGACCGCGTCGAACAGCCAGCACCCCGCCATGGGCCCAGAGCACCGGCGGGCTCCACGACAGGGAGAACATCGCGGTGACAACCCAGCAGCCAATCGAGATCACCCCGATCGCCACCGTCATCGGCGGCCACACCGAGGTTCTCGACGACTACCAGGGCGGTGTCGAGTCCGTCATCCGGCTCCACGACACCTTCCCCCTCGAAACCCTGCAGGGGATCGAGGAGTTCTCCCACCTCACGGTGACCTGGCACTTCAGTCGGGCCAGCCCCGCAGACGTGCAGCTCCACGCTCGCAGCCCGCGCGGCAACACCCGATGGCCGGCGACCGGCACCTACGTCCACCGCAACCACCGCCGCCCCAACCAGCTCGCGATCAGCTGCCCGCGCCTGCTCGGTGTCGACGGCCGCGACCTGCTGGTCACCGACCTCGACGCCGTCGACGGCACCCCCGTCATCGACATCGCGCCCTGGTTCACGGACATGGGCCCGCGCGGCGAGATTCGGGAGCCCAACTGGCCAGGGGAAATGCTCACGAACTACTGGCGTAATGCCGACAGCCGATAGCCGGCCGCCGGTCAGCTCGAATGCTCCGGGCGTGCCCGCACCAGGGGAACTCACCAGGTCGCGCCGCGACCGTACGGCTGGAAGCAGAACCATCGGGTCCTCGACGATCGGTGGACCCGCCTGCCCGACGGTGACTTCTTGACCCAGCGCGAGCTTGGCGCCGACCAGGGGGTAGATGCAGAACGGCGCAGAGAACGCGCGCCCGTCCTGATTCCCGCGCCTTGCCCAGTAGAGCGGCTCACCGGCGACGGCTCCCAGAGGCGGGACGATCAGCCCCCCGCTCTCACGCAGCTCCACCAACGGGCCCCAGTCCATGCCGAGGCCGGAAGACGGGGGCAGGAGCAGCGTCCACTCGTTGGGGGCGCACATGACAGCACCCACGTACTGAGCACGCGTGTGCTTGATGTCCGTGAGCAGGTCTGCGGCCACGGTGGCGGGGATGACCAGAGCGTCGAAATCATCGCCGAGCTGCACGTCGAACGGCGCGACGGCCCAGCACGCTTCGGGGATGAGATCGTAGATCGAGGGCCCTGCATTCATGCCGAGATCACCTCGTCCCGCTGCTGACCGGGTGAGCGGCCGTTGCGTTCGAGGCGAGGACCAAGGCGAGATGTGAGAAGCCCTGCGGGTAGTTCCCCAGCTGCTGACACGTCGCTCCGTCCCACTCCTCCGCGAGCAGTCCGAGGCCGTTGCGGATCTGGAGGAGCTGGTGCTTGAAGATGTCGGCCTCCTCCGTGCGGCCGATCGCGGCCAGGGCGACGATGAGCCATCCCATGCAGATCAAGAACGCGCCTTCGTCTCCCGGCAGACCGTCCACGCCCTGGTCGGCGCCCTCGGTGGGGTACCGGAGCAGGAACCCGCCCTGAGTGGAGAGCTCCCGCTGGATCGCCTCGACGGTCCCGACGATTCGCTCGTCGTCCGGCGGAAGGAAACCGCTGGTGACGATGTGCAGCAGCGAGGCGTCGAGCTCCCGCGATCCGTAGGACTGAGTGAAGGTCTTACGCTCCGGGTCGTAGCCACGTTCGCAGATCTGCTGGTGCAGGTGGTCGCGAATCTGCGACCACCGCTCGACCGGACCGTCGCCGTGTCCGGCCGCAGTCAGCTGCACGGCGCGGTCGAAAGCGATCCAGGCCATGATCTTGGAGTGGACGAAGTGCCGTCGAGGTCCGCGGACCTCCCAGATCCCCATGTCCGGCTCGTCGTAGACGGACTCCAGGCAGCCGACCAGGCCGGTGATGAGCGGTGCGACGACGGGAGCCAGGCTGGGATCGTGCAGCTGTGCCTGGAAGAGGACTTCGACGACTTCGCCGTACACGTCGATCTGGAGCTGCCCAGCGGCGGCGTTCCCGATCCGGACGGGCGTGGAGCCCGCGAAGCCCGGCAGCCAGTCGAGCTCCATCTCGGTGAGCTCACGCTCACCGTCGACCCCGTACATGATCTGGAGGCTCTCGGGCTGACCATCGATGACCCGCCGGAGCCAGTCGATCCAGGCTCGCGCTTCCTCGGTGTAGTCGCAGCTGAGGAGAACCCCGACCATCAGCGCGGAGTCCCGGAGCCAGCAGAACCGGTAGTCCCATTGGCGCACGCCGCCGATCTCTTCAGGAAGCGACGTCGTGGGCGCGGCAACGAACGCGCCGGTCGGCTCGTACTGCAGCGCCTTGAGTGTGATCAGCGACCGTTCAACAGCATCACGATCCGGCCCGGCATACGTACTCTGCGAGACCCAGTCCCGCCAGAATGCCTGCGTACCCCCCAGCAGCCGGGAGGCATCCGGCACCGGAGGCGCGTCCGTACCGGGTAGCCACGAGAGGGAGAAGGCCACCGTCTCGCCCTCCGAAAGCCTGAACTCTGCG
The DNA here is from genome assembly GCF_044333935.1 of Streptomyces sp. NPDC020884. Lineage (NCBI taxonomy): Bacteria > Bacillati > Actinomycetota > Actinomycetes > Kitasatosporales > Streptomycetaceae > Streptomyces > Streptomyces sp. NPDC020884. Next base: position 380,339 of record NZ_JBIRRY010000010.1, read on the forward strand.
GTCAAGTCGCCGCTGTCCGCTCGGACAGGCACCGGGGCGTCCAGCCACAGCTGCCCGTCCCCGAGGTCCACACGAGCCCGGCCGTTCTCGGCCAAGAGCGGCACGCTGCGCCCGTAGCCGGGCCGCGCGCGGAAGAGGGAACGCATCGGGACGCACCCGCTGATGCCCCTCGCGATGCGGACCAGCTGCGCGTCCTCTCCTCCGACGGGCATGAAGTCGAGGATCTGTACGGTGCCGGCCGGGGTGAGCCACGTGGATTCGAGGACGAGCGTCCCGTCGAGATAGCGCTGGCGGTTCACTTCCGGGGTAGTGCCGCTGAGGCCCACCGGTCCGAAGGCCCACATTCCGTGCTCCTCGGAGCCCAGAAGGTTCGCGAAGACCGCGGGGGAGTCGAACCGGGGCACGCACATCCAGTCGACGCTGCCGCACCGGTCGACCAGAGCGGCCGTACGCAGGTTCCCGATCAGCCCGTAGTCCTCAATACGCCTGCCAGGGCGACCTGCGGAAGGCTGTTCCTCGAGCTCCACGGCGGCACCCCTGGGCGAAGGGATGAGTACTCCGGTGTGCGTGGCCATAATCTGGGGGGCGTCGCTCGCGGAGCGGAAATGAGTGTCCATGAGGTCCGATCTCGGTCGTGTGGCGGCTAGGGGTTCGAGCCCGGCGGGTCGGGGAATCGCGGATGGCGGTATTGCACGCGAGGAGACACCGCGCTGCTCGGGCCTGTCAGGGGAACAGCCTCAGGACGCGCCAACCATGGCTATGCGCCCGTGGCCTTCGTCTTTCCCGGCTTCTGCCTGTCCGTCGCTTCCGCGTGGCATCAGGAGAGACATAGCTGTCTGTACGGACGCTGCAGGCGGCTCGGTCAGCTGCACCACGTGTACTCGATCAGGGGGAATCTGGTGTTCCTCCGCCTGCGCAGATCCGTAGCGATGGAGAAGACGCTCTCGCCCAGCGGGATGTCGCACGCACTCAATGAAGTGCAGGTCGTGGCCTACAGCGCGAGAGAACCGAAAGAGGCCAGGGACTGTGAGCGGGTGAAGTTCTGCCGACTGGGCATCAAGCACGACGGTCCGTTTCGGTCCGACATCGAGATTCCAAGCCGTGGCCTTCAGCAGCACCTCGTACAGCCAACTCTCCTTCTCCGGAGAGAGGGAGAGACTATCGGCGGGGAAGAGCGTCCGCCGAAGGCCTTCCTTGCTCAGCAGGTGACCGTCAAGACAATGGGTGAGCTCCTGAGCGAACTCGGCCCTCCCCGCAGCGGGCAGTCCGCTGATGCAGACCATCACCAGTTGACTCCCGACGAAGCACATGCCGCTGAGCCATGCACCGCATTCGCGGTCTCGGCGCCCATCGAGCATGAGGCCTCGCAGAGAAAGAAGGCCCAGACCGTCTTGCCGATGTCGCCATCCAGTTGCTCGGTGGTCCAGCAAGTGGATTCCAACGCGACGATCTGCATCCCCCGACCGTCCACTGCGTCCCCGGTCCGGTAGTCGTTGAGAATTGGCCGCGCCGAGGAGCCGTCGCCAACACCCACCCCCAGAGCTACTCCGGGCAGGAACCGGAGCGAGAGCGCGATGCCATCCTTGCGTGTCTCGGGCAGCCCGTGCTGGACCGCGTTGCTCATCAGTTCACTGACCGTCAGAACGACACGCTCCGTCAGGTCGCCTCTCCTCGCGAATCCCCATGCGGCCAGATGCTCCCGGGCGAGGCGCCTCGCATGGAGAGCAGATCGCGGTTCGTGGGCGAAGTCCGCCGATACCTCGCGCAGGCAGGCGCCGGAGGCCAGGCACGACAGGAACTCAGCCGGTGTATCGGGTACTGCGGTCGCTGCCATGACAGAACCTCCAGAAGCCAATCGCGGCGCTCGCTCGCGCTCGGACGGACGGGACGGAGACCCGAGAACCATGAGCACGAAACTCACGGAGGCCGGGGCGCCGAACCGGAGGTAAGAGTTCTGCGTCCAGGCAGCTTCGGCAAGTGTCACCGGTTACACATGTGTCACCCGGTGGCCGCCATGTTGCACATTCCCCAGGGGGAGTTACACATTTCTGGCCCTGAGGAGCGAACGTGAGAATAGGCTGGCTCTCCCATCGACCAGGAGGGCCACATGGTGGAACCGGCGGCGCCACCAGAGCTTCATAAGCCGGCCTGTGCCAAGTCACTGCAACAGGAGGGCGAGAGCGCTGGATTGCAACCTCGGCAGATCGCCCGGAGGATCCACGACCACTGCGGGGTGACGCTGCTTCGTGCGTTCCGCCTGGCATTAGGCATCACGCTGGAGGACGCGGCGGCGGCACTGCGCACGCTCCCGGGTGCTGCCGTGCGGGGTGCTCCGAAGATCGACCGAATCCAGCTCGGCCACTGGGAGAGCGGCAAGCGGACCCCGAAGGCGGCCACCATTGGCCTTCTTTGCCGGTTCTACGGCAGTTCCCCTGTGGAGCTGGGTTTTGAGGACACGGCCTCGAAGGTCCTGGCCACGAAGCTTTCCACGACCCAGACGGTGGAGGCCGACGATGACAGGTTCGGCCGTCGAGTCGACCACGCGCGAAGGGTCGTGGACCGCACGCTCGCAACCTCCAGCGTGAGCGCCGGCCAACTCGACCTTCTGGACGAGCAAGTCCTGGAATCGAGGCAGAGGTACGTCTACACGCCGCCCGAGCCGATGATCGACGCCCTCATGACGCACCTTGACGAAGTGATCGATCTGGCCGCCGAGCGCCAGCCGGCGGCGGTGCAAGTCCACCTGTCGGAACTAACCGCGATGCTCTCCACGCTCATCGCCGACGGGCTGATGAAACTCGGTCGCCTGACCCAGTCGGAGTACTGGTACCGCACTGCGCGGCACGCCGCCGACGACAGCGGAAACAACGAGCTCCGAGCGCGAGTACGGGCGCAGGCTGCCATGCTGCCGTTCTACTACGGTCCCCTGGAGACCGCGGTGGCACTCACAAGAGAAGCTCGTATGTTGTGCCACGGTCGTCCCAGCACCACCGGAGCCTTCGCCGCGGCCGCCGAGGCGCGCGCGCAGGCGAAGCTCGGCAACGAAGAGGCAGCTGTGGACGCGATCAACCATGCTGCCCGGATCTACGAGCAGAGCGGATCCGGGGGGCGCGACAACGACGCTTGGGCATTTCCAGAACGCCGCTTCCACCTGTATGTCAGCGGAACCTACACCGCTCTCGGACGAACGAGGCAGGCACGCCAGGCCCAGACGCAAGCCCTTGCGCTCTACCCGGAGCAGAGCGGCATCGACCCCGCGCTACTGCGTCTTGAAGGGGCAATCTGCCTGGCCCACGAACGCAGCCCGGCGGAGGCCTGCGAGATGGCCGGAAACACATACCTGAGCATGGCGCCCGCCCATCGGACTCCGATCATCGAGGAACGTGCGCGAGACGTCCTCACAACCTTGCCGCCCGCTGTCCGTAACTCGCGCTCAGCCCGAGAACTGACCCAATTGCTGGCACTGCCTCCAGGCCAGATGTGACAGCAGGGCCTCGAGTCGGTCAGCCTGGAACCATGAACGCACCGACGCCGGCTCCCGGCGGATTCGACGGGTCCGAAGTACGAGCGATACTCGCGCGAGTATCCGAAGCTGCAGGCTTGGATTCCTCGAGCCCCACGCTCCTCCGGGGGCACACCAACGCGGTGATCCTCCTGGAGGACGAAGGGGTCGTCGTCAAGATCGCCCGGCGCGGCACACCTCCAGCCCAGGTGACACGCACGGTCCAAGCGGTACGCCACCTCATGAAGGTTGGCTTCCCCACAGTTCCCCTGCACCCCGTCGAGCAACCGATGCTCGTCGGTCAACACTCGGTAACCATCTGGAAGTACTACCCGCAGCCGGATCGTGTCGTCCCGGCATCTGAACTTGCCCTGCCTCTGCGTGCTCTCCACACCCTCGACATACCCCAGCTCGACCTGTCCGGCCACGACAACATCCGTGCCATCCGCAGATCCCTCGCCTCAATCACTGCGCTATGTGCCAACGACATCGACTTCCTGTCCGAGCGTCTCGATCAACTCGAAACCGAACTCAGCGCTGTCCAGTTCACGCTGCCCCAAGGGCTGATCCAAGGCGACCCACAACACAGAAACGCCCTCCATACCCCAGAGGGCGTCGTCTTGTGCGACTGGGACACCCTGGCCATCGGGCAGCCAGAATGGGACCTCATCACCGTCGAAGTCCACTGCCGGCGCTTCGGCTATGGTCAGCAGCACTACCAGGACTTCGCAGACGGGTACGGCCTCGACATCACCCTGGAGCCCGCCTACAAGACCCTCGCGGCGATCCGCGAGCTGCGCATGGTTACCACCAACGCACGCAAGGCCCACCACGCGCCCGGCACCATCGCCGAAGTGGAACGCCGCGTGGCGGGCCTCCGTGACAACGCCACGGACTCGCGATGGCACATCCTTTGAGCCTGCACGTCGACGGCCGCACACCGTCGAGAGGCTTCAGCTCGCTGATCGCCATGACTGCGAGATTTTCGGAGGGCTGGTTCTGCCCCCTGGGATGGGAATCCGCATGCTGATCCGACCGTCTCTGTGGCCCGTATCGGTAAAGGGAATCGCTCTTGACCGCACGTCACGCGTGCTTCTGCTCCGGAACGAGCGCGCGGAGTGGGAACTGCCTGGTGGTCGGATGGAGATCGGGCCTCCGGCCAGCTCGGATCCGGGCGACCCCAGTCCTGAGGCGACGGTCGAGCGAGAGCTGAGGGAAGAAACGGGCTGGGAGGTCCGTGCAGATGCTCTGATCGATACATGGATCTACGAGCCAGTGCCCGAACGACGGGTCCTGATCATCACCTACGACTGCATCGTTCTCACGCCGGACCAGAAACCGGTCGTGAGCAACGAACACTCCCGCATCGGTCTCTTCTCCCCGAGCGAGGTAGCCGGCCTGACTATGCCCGCGGGCTATAAGCGGTCCATCGCAGCTGACTACGCGGCCAGAGCCAGGAGAGAGCGAGGGATACGCGGACAACCTTGATGCCGACGCCCGCCCCAGCGCAGCTCCGTGAACGCCGCTGGCCGCCTAAACCAGCTGACGTGGGCACCACGGACCACGTCATCCTGCACCAGGACGGGAGCGGCGTGCGGGCGAAAGCCGTCGGGCTTATGGGCGCCGAAACCGCCACCACCGAGCAGTGAGGACCACCACCATGAACTTCCTTGTCGACCAAGCGGTCGCGAACGGCGAATCTCTCAAAGGTCCGCACTACAAGCACTGCTACATCTACGAGGGGCAGCACTGCTCCTGCGGCGGAAACTACCAGGGCGACGCGCCAGGTCCCACTCTGTGCGAGTGCGGGACCTCGACCAACCTGCTGCACGACTGCGATGCGGCGGACCGCTCCGTCAAGCAGTAACAGCCCGCCACCACCGAGCTGGACCGCGACGGAACAGGTGGCGCCACACCGGAACCGCGAAAAGGGCACGGGGTACGCACCAATTTGAACGAGATCCGATCACCTGCGCACCGAAGCTCAAGCAGGCACTTCGCCGGCGGCCTCCGAGAACGCCGGTTGAGCGAGATATCCCTCCTGAAGAAACGAGCTGCCGCATGAACCTCGTGCTCTGGGACATCGACCGGACCCTGCTCTATGTGGGGAACACCGATCGACTGGTGTACCGGGAGACCTTCCAGGAGGTGGTCGGCCGGGCCGCGACATCGCTTCCAGCCCGAGGGACCGGCGTCACCATGCCCCTGGCCGTACGCGAGCTTCTCACCGCCAATGCCGTACCCGAGACCGAAGTCGAGCGCTTCGCCGACCTCATCGTGGACCGGCTGCCCGACCGCCTGGAAGCTCACCGGGAGGAACTCGTCCGTCACGGGACGGTGATGCCCGGCGCTGTTGAGGCGCTGGCCGCCGTACACCAGGCTCCAGACCTCATCCCGACAGTCGTCACCGGGAACCTCCGCGCGAGCGCGGAGATCAAGCTCGCGGCTCTGTCCCTGATCCAGTACGTCGACATACCGCTCGGCGGCTACGCCTCTGACAGCGCCCACAGGCCGGACCTCGTGGGCATCGCACAGTCAAGAGCGGCTGCCCGGCACGGCATACGGTTCGACGCCGCATCCACGGTCATCATCGGGGACTCCAGACAGGACGTGATCACGGGCCTGGAGGGAGGGGCGAAGATCATCGGCGTAGCGTCCGGGACCACCTCGGCCCAGCAGCTGTCCGAAGCGGGAGCTCACTACGTCCTCCCCGACCTCCGTGACCCGGAGGGCCTCCTGTCCCGGATCCGAGCGCTCACGAACGAATAGCCCCGCGTTCGTCGAGGCCCGGCTCCGTCGTGGCGCTGCAGGAATCGCCCGGAAGCTGACTCCACTCCCACGTGATGGAGACGGGCCCGTCTAGCACGTACTCAAGACCTCCCCTGCAGGACGGATATGCCCGACGCGGACCAGACGCCCTTCATCGACCCGGACTCCGACTACCCGTGCTGCTGGTTCTGCCCAGCGCTGCGGCTCCCCCGTACGGGCTTCCTCGTCGCCGACCGCCCCAGCAGGCTCTGGCCGTTCGACACCTCGAACGGCTACCGGTACACGGTCGACGACCGGATCCCGGTCTGTGTCCATCCGGGGCGGGTGGGCGTGACGCCAGAGCGGACCGCCCCGCCCTTCGCCGCCGTCGAACCGACTACCAGTCCGGAGGTGACCGTGAAGCACCGCCGCTGGAGGCGACGCTGAGCGCCACGGGTCCGCACCACCCAGCAACTGGTCCACTTTCTCCGCTAGTCCGGCGGCCTGACCTCAGAGGGGCTGCCGCGCATGGCTTTCTGGCGACTGCCCCGTACAGGACGGTGTCGCGGTAGCCGTCATGGGCGGAGCGACGGTCGGCGAGCTGCTGGGGACACCCGCGGACTGTCGGCGGCCTGGTGCCGGTCGTCGGCCGGTGGCCTGGAACTGGGCAGCGAGATTTCCCGCCGAGCCAGGTGTGCTGCTCCCTGGGCGCTCACGCTGAGGGTGATGGCGCCCGCCGTGGCGGCGGAGCGCTGGATGATCAGGTGGATGCTGGTGACGCCCCTCCGGCCGCAGAGCGGCGTGACGAGGCCGGTGACGGCCTCGCGGGCGCTCTGGATCTGCTGCTCGGGGCAGCGGCGGAGTTCTAGTTCGGCGGTGACGATGCGCCGGACATGCCGGTCAGCGTCGCCCCTTGCCGGTATGCAGACGTACACGGTAGGGGTCCTCGCTCACGGTCTGCGCCTGATGGGCCTTGTCCACCATCAACCCACCCACAGCACTTTGCAACCCCACAGAGTGCATACCGACGAAGAAGCGGGCATGGTGGATAGGGTTCGATCCCGTAGCCGATCGAGAGGATGGCGTGTTGTGTCGCGGCCTCGCTCCGGGCCCACCGTGGCCCTGCGGCTCCTCGCCGCCAGCCTGAGGACGCGCCGTGAGGCGGCCGGGGTCACCCTGGAGGACGCCGCGCGCTCCCTCGGGGTACACACCATGACGCTCAGCCGACTGGAGCTGGCGCGTACCGTGCCGCGCCGGGCCACCGTCAGCCACCTCTTGCGCCTCTACACCACCCCCGAGGAAGAGGCCGACGCGGTCCTGAAAGCGCTGGCGGAGGCGAAAGAGCCGGGCTGGTGGCACCCGTGGCGCGATGTGCTGCCCGAGCACATGACCGGGGTGATCGACCTGGAGTCCGAAGCCGAGCTGATCCGCGTCTACGCCCCCGGCGTCGTCCCGGAACTCCTCCAGACCCCCGAATACGCCCGGGCCCTCCTGCACCTGCACCACCCGAAGGCCGGCGACGGGGAGATCGAGCGACGCCTTCAACTCCTGCGCGAACGCCAACAGCGCGTCCTGCACCGCCCCGGCCGGCCGGCCGTGCTGTGGGCCTTGATCGAGGACGCGGTACTGCGGCGGCCCATTGGCGGGAGAGCGGCCATGTCCGAACAGATCGACTTCCTCGACCGCTACACCCGCGACCGCAGCAGCGGCATCACCATCCAGGTGATCCGCGCCGCCGACGGCGGGCATCCGCTGCTGCTGTCGGGACCCGCGTCGATCCTGCGCTACACCCACCCTGCGCTGGACGACCGGCTGATTACCAGGGGGCTGCACTCCGAGGCCGCCGCCCTCACCGAGGACCCCGCAGCAGTGAGCACCTACCTGGCGGCGATGGACGAAACCGCGGCCCTCGCCCCGCCACCCACTACCCCGCTGCCACACCCTGCACAACAGGAGAGAAAGGGCCCACCCCGGATGACCGAAACCCCGGACTACCAGACCAACCTGGAGATCGACCTCCAGCCTCACAAACCGCACTCCGCCCGGTTCTGGAACGCCCTCCTCGGAGGCAAGGACAACTACCCCGCCGACCAAGAGCTCGCCGAGAAGATGAAGATGGAGTTCCCCGACGCCGTCGACCTCGCGGTCTCCACTCGCGCCTTCCTCAAACGGTCCGTGACCCACCTGGTGGCCGAGGACGGCTACCGGCAGTTCCTCGACATCGGCACCGGCCTCCCCACCGCCGACAACACCCACGAAGTCGCCCAACGCACCGCACCGGACGCCCGCATCGTCTACGTCGACAACGACCCCATCGTCCTCGCCCACGCCCGCGCCCTGCTCACCAGCACTCCCGAAGGCGCCACCGACTACCTCGACGCCGACCTCAACCGCCCGGACACCATCTTCACCGAGGCCGCCCGCACCCTCGACCTGGACCAGCCCGTCGTCCTGATGTTCATGTCCGTCATCGGCCACGTCACCGACCCCACCCAGGCCATCAGCCTGGTCCAGGCCTACACCTCTCGCCTCGCCCCCGGCAGCGCACTCGTCCTGTGCACCACGCTGGCCTCACCGGAGATCGACGCCGCCAACCGCTCCTACGCCGACTCCGGCACCCAGCCCTACGTGGCCAGCACCGCCGACACCATGCTCGCCATGGCCGACGGGCTGACGATCCCCCACCCCGGCCTCGGCCCCATCAACAGGTGGCACCCCGGCCCCGCCGGCCCCGGCAACGACACCCGGCAGTGGGGCTACATCGCCTACAAACCCGCGTGAAAAACGCCTCCCGCGCAGCCGGGTCCGCTGAAGTGACAGCGGCGGACCCGGGTCTGGTGTCACCTGCGCGCGGCGCTGCGGGCGCGTCACGTGCAAGGACAGGCCACAGCGCGCCTGATTCCGGACACGGCTGTCACTTTGCGTGAAAAGGCGTGTGGCCGTCTGCGACGATGCGAGGAGCAATCGTGCGACACCATGGAGGGACAGATGGCAGGTGGCCCGAACGACGGCAAGGGCGGTAGCCACGCCAAGCCGGGAGGCCCCAGCATCGGGCAGAAGCCGAGCCCGGACGGCAGCGGCCCCGCCCCTGGCCCGAAGCATGGCGGCAAGAGCCAGTGACCGTGGCGGAGGAGGAAGCGGCAGGCGCCACGGCCGCTGCCCGACTGGCCACTGCGCTCGCGGATCTGGGCCACCTGGCTGATCCGCTGGTCCGCGAGGCTATGGGCAGGGTTCAGCGTCACCGATTCCTGCCTGAGAAGGTCTGGATCGATGACGACCACGCCGAGGGCGGCTACCGCCCCGTGGACCGCCGCAGGGAACCAGACCTGTGGTGGAACAGCGCTTACGGCAACGTCGCCGTGGTCACCCAGGTCGAGGACGGGCAGCCTGACCGGCTGGACCCCCACTGGATCACGCCGACATCCTCCGCCTCACTCCCCAGCGCAGTGGCCCAGATGGCCACCGCAGCCGAACTCGCCCCGGGACTGCAGGTCCTGGAGATCGGCGCGGCAACCGGCTACAACCTGGCCCTGATCAGCGAGATCGTCGGCCAGGAACACGCAGTGGGCGTAGAGATCGACCCCGCCCTGGCCGCCGACGCCCGGGCAGCTCTGGAAGCCGCCAGCTACCCGAAGACCACTGTCGTCACCGGAGACGGCCAACAGGGGTATGCGCCCGGCGCCCCTTACGACCGCATCGTGTCCACTGCCGCAGTCATGTCGGTGCCTCTGCCTTGGGTGAACCAGACCAGACAAGGAGGGATGATTCTCACGCCCTTCGCCTCCACTCTCTGCGGCCAAGGGATGGTGCAGCTCCGTGTAGACGAAGGGCAGGCTGCCGGCCGCTTCACCTTGCCGCTGGAGTTCATGCTCGTACGCGGACAGCGACAGGTCGCACGATTCGAAGCACTCTTCACCGACGACGCCTGGGCCGTCAGCCGCGCAGAACCTCTCGCAGCTGAGCCTGCATTCCTCGAGAGCCGGGACGCCCTGTTCGCCCTGGGGCTTCAGTTACCCGGCGTCCATCTCGGGATCAAAGCGGACGGCCGGTGGATGTCCTCCGAGGACTCTTGGGCCTACATCGGCCCCGACCATGTTTTTCAGTGGGGACCGCGCGATCTCTTCGACGAAGCCGTCGCCCTGCACGATCTCTGGCAGAACCAGGGGGCCCCAAGCATGCTCCGCTACGGACTCACCGTCGACGCGGCAGGTCAGCACCCTTGGCTCGACAACCCGGACAACCTCGTCCCCGTACGAACAGGATCAACGCCTCCGCCTCCAGCGACCGGCACAACGTCGCCGCCTGCGGCTTCGGTATAAGACGTGCAGGCATCCACAGCAGAGTAGAGCGGACCGGTGAGCAACCCTCCGGAGAAGAAGTGATGGCCCGGCCCGCCGAGTTACTGGAGATACTGCGCGCCCAGGGTGCGTCCTTGGGCCCCTGGGAGGGCTCTGTGGCTGCCGTACGGCGCGAGCTGTTCCTCCCGGAGGCCATTGAGGTCGGCGATGAGCTGATCTCCCGCACGGCCACGCCGCAGAGGTGGCTTGAGGCGGCCTACAGCGACGTTTCGATCACTACCCAGGTCAACGACGGCCGCGCGTCGGGCCCGGACGAATACCGCCTGCCCACATCGTCGAGCTCCCAGCCCTCCATCATGCTGGAGGCGCTAGCCCTGCTGGAGGTGCAGCCCACCGACCGCGTTCTAGAACTCGGCGCGGGCACGGGGCTCAACGCAGCGTGGCTCGCCCACCGACTGGGCTCCGACCGGGTCGTCTCCGTCGAAGTCGATCCGGCTCTTGCCGAGCAGGCCGTGGGGAACAACGCGGCGGCCCGCCTGTCCCCACGCATCGTGGCCGGCGATGGCGGCCGTGGGTGGCCGGAAGGCGCCCCGTACCAGCGGGTCATCGCCACGTACGCCGTTGACGAGATCCCCTACGCCTGGGTTGAACAAGCGCCACTGGGGCGCATCGTCAGCCCGTGGGGCGGCTCCTTCTTCCCGTACTCGTTCGCGGTCCTCGACGTTCGCGAGGGTCGCGCCGAGGGGAGGTTCACCGGTTACCCGGCCTTCATGCGCTCTCGTACCCGGAGGCCGAAGCGCGGCTACCTGGACGATTTCCTGCACCACCGCCAGGACGCCGGACACACCACGACCAGCCTGTCACCCATGACGATCGCCCAGGACGCGGACGCCCTCTTCTACATCGGCTTGGCTCTGCCCGATGCCTGGCACCTCCCCGTCACCGCGGACGACAACAGCGGCGAGATGACCCTCTGGATCCTCGCTGACGACCAATGCTCCTGGGCCTCGGCCGACTACACCCCCGACACCCACCAGTACGCCGTCGCCCAGTACGGACCGCGCCGGCTCTGGGACGAAGCCGAAGCTGCCCATGGCGCCTGGGAAGCCCTCCGGCGTCCCGCCCGCGCCCGGGCGGGGATCTCCGTCGCCGAACGTGGGCAGTGGCTCTGGATCGACGAACCCGAGCGTGAACTGTCCGCGGTCTTGCCGTCCAGGGTGGCGAAGGGGGCGACGTAGCGGGCTGCCCGCGAGGAGGAGCACCACGGGGACGCATGGGGCGAGCAAGACGACGTGGTGCCGATACAAGGAACTCGAAGTCGTTCGTGCCGCTCCCGGACACCTCGTGGGCGAACGACAGCTGTTTCCGTGTTGCCGCAGGGGGCGAACATACGGCGGGGCTTCAGGTGTGGTCGATGATCCGGGCGATGCTGTACGGAACTTGTTCGGCTAGCTGGAAGAGCTGCTGCAGAACGCCGTCGTAGACGGGATCGGTGTGGGGCGGGCAGTGGTGGGTGAGCAGGCAGGTGGCGGCTTCGTCCTTAGTCCTGGGGTGGGCGGCTTCCTCGTCGGTGGCGAGCTCGAGCACCAGGTCGATCACGTCGGCCACCCCGTCGCGTACGTTGACCCACTGCCGTGCGGAGTTCTCACGTTCACCGGGAATGTCGGCGGGGTATCGGCGCTCGGGCACCAATTCGGGCACTGGTACCGACAGTGCTTCGTGGAGGTGTCCCAGGGTCGGTTCCTGGCACAGCTCCTCCACCCCTGTGACCGTCAGGGGCGGCTTGTTCTCCGCGATGCGCCGCAGTACGGCAACGCCCAGGACGAGCGCGGCCGCCGTGTACCGCCAGGCGACCAGGGCCGCCTGGCGCTCGTACTCGCTCACTCCGCTGGCGAGACGGCCGACGGCTTCCTCATGAAACGAGAAGGACGCCGGTGCCCTGCGCAGTTCAGCCGTTTCGCCGGCGGTGTTCAGGCGGTCCCACATCGTGCACGCCGTCTGCCACTCGTAGCGCGCCGTCAGGAACGCGGCGTTCAACGACCGCAGTGCCTCCAGCTCGTAGCCCGCCACCGGGCCGCACTCGTTGAACTGCGGAAACCGCATCGCCACTCCCAGCACAGATCCAGACCCCTGTCCGGGACGCTCCTACCCAGCACAGCGGCCCGTGACCGCTCTGGGCGGTGGGCGGTCAGCGGCAGCGCAGGTCGGCCTGCCCCGCCATACGCGCCGGACAACTCCGTACTGGCCGCAACGGGGCCGGCATAGCGTCCCGGCGCCCCGGCGGGGACGATGCCGGGCCTGGTCGGTGACCTCACCTGACGGAGTGTGCTGGCGACAGGGCGGCAGGTTAGACGGCCGGCTCGTACTCCACAACTTCCTGGCCGCAGCCCTCCGCCAGCTCGGCCAGGGCTTCAGCTTCCGCCTCGTCCACTGACAGGTCCCAGCGCAGCTTCGTCGACACCCAGTCCGCAGCATAGGTACAGCGGGCGTCGGCCAGCGGCGGCAACCACTGGGCAGGGTCCTGGTCGGCCTTGCTGCGGTTCGTCTTCGCGGTGACCGCGACCAGCGACCGCTCGGCAGACAGATCGTTGGCGTAGGCCTCGCGGCGGGCCGCGGTCCACTGCGAGGCTCCGCTGTCCCACGCCTCGGCGAGCGGGACCATGTGGTCGATGTCCAGGCCACCCGGGGTCGTGAGTGTGACGCCGTCATAGAAGCTGAACCACTGGCCTGCGGTGACTTTGCATCGGGGCTCGACCGTGGCGGCCACTCGGGATTCCGCGATCAGCACCTCCGCTCGGGTCGAGCACCCGTCCTTGTCCTCGTCCACCCAGTGCTTGAAGCTGGAGCGCTGGTACCCCTCCCGGGACTCAGCAGCAAGGGGCAGCTGTTGAACGGCTTCGGCCAGAGGCAGGGGCTCGGCGGCCTGGGCCGGAGCAACGGCGAGCAGGGGCAGGACAGCGAGAGCGGTAGCGGCAAGGCCCCGCACGGTGGTCGTGATCATGCAGCCTTCGTACCGGGTGGCCGAAGCCGACCAGACGCAAACCGCGACCGCTTCACCCTGCCGAGTGGCAAGTCGTACCGGCCGACGTGGAAGCAGTGTCATACCCACCGGTCATGATGAGCCGCATGCCGATCACTATGCAGAACTATGCCCTCACCTGGACCGATGCAGCTGGGCAACGCAGAGCGTCCTCCGTTGCCTACGACGAGAACAGCGCCAGCAGCCGGAAGGGGGAGCTCGAAGCTGCCGGTGCCACCGATGTCACCATCGTGCCCATCCGTCCCGGGGAACTCCCTCAGTCTTGATTCCGGGCAGCCGCGAAGCCTCCCGTGGGGAGCCGGGAGGAGCGGCAGGCCCCGCCCGCGACGGGGGCGCGGGCAGGACCCGAGAAGGGAAACCTCACTCTGGCAGGTGCGGTGTCACCACGACCACGATGCACCCCAACCCATCTCAGCGGTAGAGGTGTGACCGGGAACAGCGGATCGTTTCTGCACGCGTCCCTTCGTCGCCTTGGCGAGGTCCCGTTTACGTAGAGCGGGGTGAGGAGCCGGAGAACCGGTTGCCCTTCTGTAGCGGTTATGTCGCGCCGTCCGGCGCGGGTACGGCCCGCAGACCGGCGCCGCGGATCGATGAGGAGCTGCCCGTACGCGACGGGCACGTCCCGCAACGGCAGCGAGTGCCGTGCGCCCGAAAGAGCGAAATGACCCCGGACCGCTACGGGTCACCGGTTCGGGGATTCACCGGTCGCAGCCGAACCCACTCCGGCATCGTCGGTACGGACAGCACCTTCGTACAGCGGGAAGAGGACGGGCCGATGTGGATGTGGGAGACAGGGGAGTTCGGGCGCGTGCACCAGGGCCGCCCCGGAGCACTGTTGGCTGACGGCAGCGAGCCGGAACCTCTGGTGTTCGACATCGGCAGCAGCGGCAGCGTCCATCGCAGCAGCGACTGGTGGGTCTACTCGGGCGAGCTGAACAGGCCGGTGGCAACTGCTCTTCGAGGCGTGTGCGCTTGCGGCTGGCGGGGGAAGTCCACCTACCCGCTCGACTGGGACAAGGTGGACCGGCAAGCCCCCGACTTCTACGACACCTCCGGGCCCCACACTGACTGGACCCAGCACATCCGCGACGACGTAGAGGCCCACGCCGTCCCCGTACCCGCCGAACTGGCCATGTTGCTGGACCAGGTCGCGCAGCGAGTCACGTGCCTCACCGACGACGAACCTCTGGCCGCGATCCGTGTGATGGCCATACTGGAACACATCGTGAAGGACAACGGGCCGCTGGCGGCGCAGATTGCGCAGGCCGACGCCGAAGAGAACGGAACCGATATCGGCCGCAGCCTCGGACTCCCCACAGCCGACGCACGCCAGCGCCTCCTCCACTACAGGCTGCTGCGCTGAGATGCACGACGCTGGCAACGCCGCCCCGGGCACGCATCCGTGGAACGGAGCCCGTTTCTCGGCCGGGCCGGGTACGCGCGCCCGATGTCAGACCTGGTCGATAAGGTCCCCTCATGTCCGATTCTCCTCGCACTGGCATTCAAGTACAGCCCTCGGCAGGGCTGACGTGATCAAAGTGCGGATCCGATAGCTCACCGACCACGACCGGGCACACCAGTACGCTCTCCACCTGAATGAGTGGGCCCCCCGATGCCTCGCCCGCTCCTTTACGCGCGGCCTGGCCGATCGCTTTCCCGGTTTCAGCGGTCCCACAACGCCCGCTCTGGGCCGGGCCCCTCGCGCACTGCCCGCAGGCGCTCCTTTCCTCGTCCGCGTACACGATCGGCAGGACCATACGGTGGCAGAACAGGTACGAGCGCAGGTGACGCGTGTCGGCAGCACGCCCCGCGCTCCGCTCATCGCCCGCGCGCTCCCGGGGAACGGGACCGGCCGGTGACGGCCGCCGAGGGCACCTTCCGTGCGACCCCGGTGCCGCGGGCCTGGGAGCCGGGCACTGTGATCGTGCTCGTCGGCCCGCCCGGGAGCGGCAAGTCGACCTGGGCCAGCGCCCAAGGTCCCGCGAGCTCGCGGGTCTCCCTCGACCTCTACCGGGAGCTGCTCACCGACTCCGAGGAGGATCAGGGCGCCTCCCAGGAGGCTTTGGCGGTGCGGGCCCTCATCCTGGAGGGGCGGCTGCGCCGGGGCCGTACGACGGTATGCGACTCGACCAGCATCGAGCCCGCCTCCCGCGCCGACCTGCTGGCCCGGGCCCGCGCCCACGGCCGCCGGGTCGTCGCTGTGCTGTTCGACGCCCCGCTTCAGACATGCCTGGCCCGCAACGCCGCCCGCGATCGTGTTGTCCGCGAGAGCGTCATCGTCGCCATGCACGCCGCCCTCCCCAGCCCGGAGCAGTTGCATGCCGAGGGATTCGATGCGGTTCATCATCCCGGGACGCAGTCCAGCTGACGCACGGTGGCTCTATCGGTCCGTACACACCTGTGATCCGCGCAGGGCCCACCGTCGGCGGGGTCCTGGCGGCCGGTGGGTCCGGCCCGGTTGGTCCTGTGGTTCGAGGTCGGGGGCGTGCGCTCCGGTCTGCCGCCGGCAGCCCTGCCACCAGGCCGGTCGGGATCTGCATCAGGCAATCAGGACGCGCGGCGCCGGACGGGTGTGTGGTCCAGGGAGTCGAGGAGCTGGCCGAAGGACACCTTCTTCTCGTCGTACCCGAAGCTCATGGCCACGGCAAGCGCCTCCCACCGCCCCGCGCTGCGGCCGCAGTGTTCCACCAGGAGCCTGACGGCGCCGTCGGGGCCGTGACCGGTGAGGACCTCGTCGGCGGGAATCTGGCGCAGGTGCTCAACGGTGTGGTGGCGGGAGGCAGCAACCGCCCGGTAGATCTCGGAGCGGGAGAAGCCACCGTCTTCCGCGGCGGGGGAGTCGAGCCAGGACTGGAGGACAGCCGCCGGGTCGGGGTGTTTGGCGAGTTCGTCGTCGTCCAGGAGTCGCACCACACCCTGGTCCTCCTCTTCGGGGGCCGGAACGGCGGCCGTTGCGGCGAGGAACCAGTCGGGGCCGTCGGCCTTCTCGGTGATCCAGGCCAGTTCGGCGGGGTGCAGCCCGCTCAGGACCTCGATGACGGCGGCGTGCGGCGTGTGCGGGTTGGCGGCCAGGGTAGCCAGGGTCTGGACCCGGCGGTGCTCGGAGTGGCGTTCCAGGAGCCGGGCCGGGCGGTCGTGGTCAGGATCGATGTTGCTCAGGACGCGGGTCAGCCTCGGGCTCGGAGCGGGGGAGACGACCGCGGGCTGGTCCAGGCGGGCGAGGTGGGCGCAGGCCGCGGCGAGGTGGTCGGGGTTGATGCTGAGGAGGGCCAGGTCCTCGGCGAGGCGCAGGATACGGCTGGTGAACTCGTAGTCGGTCTGCTGCTTGTCCACCCAGTCGAGCAGCCTGCCCCGGATGACGAGTGCGTCGGCGGCGGTGTGCAGCTGCTCGGCGGCGATGTCGGCCAGGCGCGGGTTGCTGTGGATACGGCTGGCGATGTGGTGCAGGGTTCTGCGGGCGGTGACCTCAGGGTTGGGCAGCTCGGCCAGCTCAGGACAGCAGAGGGCCGGAAGGCAGGCCCGCAGCAGGTCTTCGCTGAGGGCGCCGGCCGGATCGGCGGGCGGTTCCTCACCGTCCGGGTTGGTGGCGGCATGCAGCTGGGCGTCCTCGATGGCTTGGGCTTCGGCCCGGTCCAGCAGCAGGTGCTGAACAGCCGCCCCGAATACGGGGTGCGCCGCGAGTTGGGGCCATCGCTCGGGGCACCGGGCCAGCATCGCCCACGCGTCCCGGCCGCTCAGCTCCAGCGACCAGTCCCTCACATGCAGGGACACCGACTCCCAGCCCCCTTCCGGCAGAGGGTGGAGCAGATACGCGGTGAGCGGGGCCAGACAAGCCTCCAGAACGGCGTCGAACAGCTTCTGCGGCAGAGGTGGGACCGGCGCGGCGTCCTTCCTGCGGGTGTAGCGGTCCGGGTCCCAGTCCCGGACGACGCGCTCGACCTCGTGGGCGCGGAGGCGCGGCAGCAGGCCGATCGCCGCGTCGACCTGGTCGGGACGGCGTGCCAGAGCGGAGACCAGCCCGGGCCAGACCGGGCGGTGGCGCAGAATGGCGGGCAGATCCCCTGTGGTCACGGTGCCGTCGGCGGCTAGAGCGGCCAGCATGCTCTCATCGGCCTGCACCAGGAGCTGGCTCCGCAGCCGCTTGGCCGATGTCCGGGCCAGCAGCACGGGCAAGGCGGCCTTGAGTGCCTCCTCCCGCCACCGGTCGGCTTGGGCATCGAAGCCGCCAGCCGGCCCCGTCGCCGGGGAACACAGTGCGCAGATCACCGTCTTGAGCGCTTCCCCGGGAAGGTCCTCGCTCATCGCGAGGTCCCGCCACAGCGGGTACGTACGGGCGTGGACCACCCTGACACCTCCCCATACCTGACCCAGCGTCACCGCTCGGTCGCCAATTGTGGAACCCGACCGTACGACGCGTCCCGCTCCGGCGGTGTGCGATCAGCGAATCTGCTCACCACCCCCGCCTCAGCCTGGACAGCCTCGACGTACACCGAGCCGAATGGACATCAACTGGCCAGTTTGTGGCTGATTGCCGCTTTCGCCCGCAGGGCCGGGCGACACGGACTGACAATCGGTGCGTCGATCCCGGCACAGGAGGAACCTTGACCGAGCTGAATGAACCGCTGGAACCACTGGAGGGCTATCCCGACGAACTGCCTCCGCCCCGCCAGCCCGGCGACGTGGACCTGGTGAGCCTCCTCTGCACGGCCGACGACCTCGCCAACGACCTGTCGGAATTGAAGATCCGGGTACAGCTCCGCGACCCGAAGGCCCCGCTCTTCAGCCGGGAGAGGGACGGGGAGAACACGGAAAGGGAAGTCGACCGGCTTCTGGAGAAGGCCGTCTACCTCCAGCGCACCGCCCGCGCAGCCCTGCTCGGGCGGTGCGTTCTCGGCGCCGGCTCCGACGAGGACTGTTCCACCGAGGGCGCCAGCCTCCAGCTAAACGTCCGGGACGCCACCACGCGCCGGGACATCGTTGAGGACGGCACCTACGGCTGCGTCGCCCACACCATCGAAGTCGCCCGCCGGGTCATGGCCGACCCGGCCAGCCACAAGATCTTCCTCGGCTTCGCCAGTGACGACGAAGCAGCCGTCATCTCCCGCGCCCTCCGTTTGGGGCCGGACGACACCGAGCAGTTCGTCAGTAGCGGCCTGACCCTGCGCCCCGAGCACCGCGTCTTGTGACCTCACCGCCCAGCACCGCACGCATGGAGTTCCACGTTGACGTTCGAGCCGCGAGAACTGAACCTGACCGACCCGGAGAAGGGCTACCTGCACTTCGTCCTCTACACAGAGGCGGGCCGCGGCGTCGCGTCCGCATCGCTGAACGCCGAGCTGGACATCGAAGCGCGTCAGACCGTTACGCCTCACTTTCAAGAGTGGCTGAGCAGGCTGGAGCGCTGTGAACCTGACGCGTTGCACTGCACGCTTGTGGCGCCGGTGAAGATCCCGTCGCTGTTCCACCCGTGCGTCACGGAGGACAGGAACAGCCCCGCTGCGATCGACGGATCGGGCTGCACCTGCCGTCGCACCTTCTACGACCCCGAGTTCGGGCTGCCCGTCGTGGGCGAGCACTTCGAACACGCAGACCCGGGCGGCATCGACCGGTGGAGCTATACGACCTACGCCCCGCTCGAACTGCGCCCCGACGACACCTTCAGCAGGTTCATCACCGGCCGCGGACTGTTCTGGGCCCGAACGGCCAAGGGACTCCTGTCGATCCTGCCGCAGCAGCACGGCCTCGGATACAACCTCGGCTACAGCGGCGGCGGCCCCCACGCCCTGGCCGCCTACCTCACGCAGATCGCCCGCAACAACGGCGGGCCCACACCCGCCGGCACCGCGTACGAGTACGCCCATCCGGCGATCGTCGCCTGGACGCAGAGCACTGCGGACGAGCGCGGCACGAATGAACTCTCGCTCAACGATCTCCAGTCAATGATGGCGAGCTGACCGAAATCGACGAGCCGGCCGACAACACAACCGCACGACGTGCCAGGGAGCTCAGTGGTGTGTGCTCAGGAGCGGCGGCCCTGCCGCATGCGCCGGATCTCATCCTGCCGGGCGAACAGGCGGCGGTTCTCTTCCACCAACGACATCGGCCTCCCCGCAGCCGCCGCGGCCTTCTCCGCCTTGATCTTCGCCTTCCGCGCCCGCTGCTCCGCGGCGAAGGCACGCGCCTTGGTCTCGCACACGTCATGGACCGGCTTTCCGCGGGCCGGCCCCTGCTCCCGGCTGACCCACACTCTCCCGCTGACCGGGTCGCCGCACATCGCGCAGACCGTCGGCCCGCGACGGGAGGGACGCCGCGCCGTCGGCATTGCGGCTCTGGCCTTGCGGGCAGGCTGAGTCTCAACCGTGCCGTCCGCGTTGATGACGGTGACCTCCGAGGCCGGCGTCACCTCGTAGGACCGCAGATCACCCGGCGTGGCCCGGTGCTGCTGTCCCTTCCTGCCCCCGCGTCCGCGCGGGATTCGGCTGCTCATGCCGGACAACATAGGGCGCTGAACCGGGTCATGAACGTACGCCACGACGGCATACCGGATCGGAGTGCCTCGCTGAAGTCGTTCAGGTGACGGCGGCACCCCAGCCGGGGTCCGGGGCCTGGCGGCGTGCGGGGCGGCGGGGCGCGCGGCAGTCGTGGGCAGGGCTGAGCTCGTGGGGTACACCCTCAGGCCGCCGCCGGACCGGTGCCGGTAGTCGACCGGTCGCACCGGGCAGCGGCATGCCCCGCCGAGCCAGGTGCGTCGCTTCCTGGGCGCTCACGCTGACGGTATTGGCTCCCGCTGTGGCGGCAGAGGGCTGGATGACGAGGTGGATGCCGGTGACGCGGCAACCACACCCGGCAGCGGGGTGACATCGCCTGCAAACCCGCCTGAGAGAACGCCCGCGTCGGCCCGGCTGAACACCGCCCGGCCGCCTGGCCGGGCCGTGCCGCGTCGGCTGCGACATGGGGAGCGGCGAGAGCTGCCCGATACGCTCGGCCCATGACGGACTATGTGCAGGTATCGACGGCAACGCCCACGCGAGAGGAGGCAGTTGCTCTCGCCGGGCCGGCAGTTCAGCGGCGCCTGGCGGCGGGGGCGCAGATCGTTGGCCCCGTTACGAGCGTGTTCTGGCACCTGGGTGAGTACGGCACCGGCGAGGAGTGGCAGCTGCTGCTCAAGACCACCATGGTGCGGTACCCGGAGCTGGAGGCGTACCTGCTGGAGGCCCACCCGTGGGACAGCCCGGAGGTGTGCGCCGTGCCGATCGTGGCGGGTGCCGACCGGTGCTTGGCGTGGATCCGGGATTCGGTGTCCCCGGCCTAGGCCGCCAGGTGAGCTATCAGGCCACGGACTGCGGGGACGTCGTCGTGGTGGCGTAGGTCGTCGATGAGGGGAGCGATGCGTTGGAGGGGCCTTTCGGACGCGACACCGTGCGCCAGGTCGACGGCACGGCCCACGGTAGCGGCGGCTTCTTCGACTTCCCCGGCGGTGAGATAGGCCTGCGCCAGCCAGGAGAGGTAGAGCGCCTTGTCGCGGGCGTTGTCGTCGGCGTAGCGGCCCAGTGCGCGGGTGAGGACGGGGACGGCGCGCAGTGGGCGCTGGAGTTCCGTCCAGCAGCGGCCGGTCATGATGTCCAGTTCCTTGTGGTCGACCCAGGCCGCCCAGTCCGGTTGGGGCTCGCTGTCGGGTGCGCTGTTCAGGGCGTTGTGGGCCGCGTCCAGCGCGCGTTCGGCTCCGGTGGCCTGGCCGTCGAGGGCGCTGGCCCAGGCGAGGCGCTCGTAGAGGAGGGCGCGGACGGTGGCCGGGGTGCGGGTGGTGATCGTAGCGCAGGAGTCCTGGGCGCTCGTCACAGCGGTCCGCCTGTCGCTGGCGCCGTAGGCGAGGAAGGCGAGGCTGTTGCCGTACAGGTCGTCATCTCCGGCTTCCCGGGCGTAGTCGCGGCTCTCCTCGTACAGGCCGGTCGCGTCGCCGTGACGGCCTGCGTCGAACGCCGCCCATCCGGCCTGTTGAGCCTGTTCGGCGAGGAGCGCCGTCAGAGGGCGGCGGGTCTCGCCGGTGAAGGAACTGCGGCGCAGGAGGTACTTGGTGTGCTGGACTTCCGCGAGGTACACGCGGTAGGTGTCCCCACCGCCGAGGACCACGTCGAGGCGGCGCAGGCGGGCGGTCCGGGCCCGGAGGCGTTCGACGTGGGCGGGGGTGACCCGGCGGGGGGCGTCGGGCCGGTGGAGGGCAGGGAGAGCTACGGCGAGGCCGGTGGTGGTCGCGGCGTGGAGAACGGTTCGGCGGTCCAAGGGGGCTCCTTCGGTGACGTCGTCGCTGGCTTCCCAGGGCCGGGGGCTGAGGCCGACCATGTGCCCGGGGATGCGTAAGGCGTCCGAGATCCGTGCGATCTTCCCGAAGGTGCCGACGCGGCCGTGGCCACGGGCGAGCGTCCCGACGCGCTCTGCCTTGATGCCGCACTCCTCGGCAATTTTCAGGTAGCTGATGCCGGCGCGTTCCCGGACCAGCCGGAAGACGGTGCCGAAGTCATGGGCGGCGAGCGCCTGCCGAACCTCGTCGTCGCCGTCCAGGAGGGCGCGCGGTAGAGCCGTCAGTGGCTCGTCGGTCATGGGCACCTCCTGGTGGGGCGAGGCGTGGATTTCCACGGGGGTACCCATCATGGGGATCCCCCTGGTGGGCTTGTGGGGTTTTCACCGGAAGACCACTCTCAGACGACTGAGTCCCGGGGCAGCGGTGGCAACCGCTGCCCCGGGAGAAGACGACTGATACGAGCCGCCGTGCGGAAGCGTACCCACCTCAGGCCCCCGGGATGTGCCCGATGACCGCAGTCTGGGCGACCTCAAGTACAGCGTCAGGAACGCTAGTTGTCTCGTCTGCCGAGCGCTGGACGGCATCCGGGCACTGGCTGCTCGGGGCGGCCGAGGATCGCGACCAGGCGCGGAGAGCGTGGGAAGAAGGCGGCGTTGCGATGATGCGGTGCGGAGGACTCTTTTCCGCCGTGCGCATCCCGGAGGCCCGCATTCAGGACGTCGCGCTCAGCCGCGACCCGGACGACATCGACCGGTGCCTCGCGCGGCGCCTGGAAGGCGGCCCGGTGATCTGCGACCGTTTCGCGGGCTGGTACTACGCTCTTGTTCCGGCGTCGGTCGCCCGATCGTGGACGGAGCCGGGCACCATGTGCCTGGGCGTCGGTTCGATGGTCGGTGTCCCCGCGCCCGGAACGACAGGGGCCTCCGGAGCCCGGATCTACTGGTCGGTGCCGATGGACTCACCCGCGATGCTGTGCCACCCCGAGGCAGTGGCCGGGACCATCACGGCCGGTACTCCGGGGGTGATCAAGTGACGGCGAAGGACAAGGACCAGCAGAGCAGCGGCAGCGGGCAGCCCCCTCCGAAGGAGCAGCCTCAGCAGCCGGAGCCAAAGTCCGGCGGCTACAGATACTGACGGTGCGGACGAAGGGCGCTTGGCCGCCGTCGCCGATCACGGCCTGCTTGCGCCGCGCGTCGAGGGTCCGGTTCTCGCATGCCGGTGGCCCCAAGGAGCGAGGTCCGCGGCACGAAGGGCGCTCGCGGTGCGGTTTCTCGCCCACCCGGTCGGCCGCCTGCTGACCCTTTCTGGTCTCCGTCCCGCACGAGCCGACTCGGCTTGCGCGACGGGCTACCAGCGGGTGAGGTCGAGGAGCCGACTGCAGTGCGGGTCGCCGTCGGGCTGCTGACCGGGTTCGGAGAGGAGGGAGTCCAGTGCGGCGAGCACGGCGGTCACGGCTCCGTCGGGCCGCACGTCAGCCGCGACCACCGTGGTGTCGTTCTCGCGGTCGAGGTACAGGCGCAGCCGGTCGGGGCACCGCAGGTAGCCGCGCAGCCGCGGATCGGGCTGCTCCTCGGTCCAGGGCCGCACGAGTGTGCGCAGGATGTTCGTGGTGATGTCCGTCCTGTTCGGAGGTGCCGGGGTCATATTCGTCGGGTCGACGAGCACGAGATGCATGCCCATCACCGTACTCAGCCGGCTGCTGGAGTAGATCTGCGTGCCGGTATGCAGAGCGCGCACCAGGCCCAGGACCTCGTCGCCGCCGAGCAGATCCTCGGAGCCGAGATCGGTCCGCAGCGGGATCTCCCACACCGTCAGGTCTTCGGCGGGCGCCTGCGGAGAGGATCCGGTGGCAACCCGCACGGCCTCCGCCGGCGGGGGGGGCGGCAGCACGCCGAGGATGAACTGTCCGTCGGGCAACGTCTCGTTGAGGTGCGGAAGCAGCAGTCGCATCAGGTCGGCGTGCTGCTCGGCGATGTCGTCGTACGGGAGGTGCACGGCGGACAGAATGTCACCTATTGATCCAGTCGGGGCACATGTTCATGGCCCGACAAGCGTCGTTGTCTGAGCGGAAACCGAGGCCATGTGCTTCATGGGCTGACCGTGCCCGGACAGCGGACCGAGACACCCTCGGAGACCGCAGCATGCATCGATCGGATGACGCCAGTACCCCTTCGGCGACGGCGGGTGCGCTGTACCGGCGAGGAGTGATCGCCGGTACAGCGCACCAAGCATGTCGCACCCCTGATTGGGAAGTACACGGGGGCCGCTGGTCCCGTCTCAGGGCGATGGCACGAGGGGGAGACCTCCGCAAGCTGTCCTCTCCTGGACTGGCTCCACGAAGTTGCCAGCCCTCCAGAGACTACGGTCGGTAGAGGGTCGGCTGTCCAAGCGAGCCGTCGGCGTACACCGGATAGGCGCCCCAGTGGTAGATCGCCCGGCGAGTCTCCTCTGCCGTGAGAAAGTCACGGGCGGTCGCCCTGGTGAAGCCCTCGACCACCGCAGGCACTTCGGCCAGACTTGCGACGTGCAGACGTCCGTCCTCGTCCGCATCCGGGTGCTCGGTCGCGCGAAGCGGAAAGACGTTTCGGTCCGCAGCCTCGACGAGGTACTCAACCGGGGCGCCGCCGACACCGATGGCCCGCATGGCCGTCATCGCGGTGACGGTCGCCTGCATAGCGGCCGTGGCGTCGCGCTGGCCGCGCATGACCACCGTACGGGTGCCGTCCTCAGCGACGTGCTCGACGGTCCAGGGGCCGGAGCCGTCTCTCCAGTCGCTGCGCACTCGGCACTCGTGGCCGAGGTACCAGAAGGTTCGGTCGCCCTCATTCCCGTCGGGGGACCTGAGCAGCGTGGGGAGCGACGGGGTCATGTTGCGGTCGGTCAGCCTCGCGGCCGTGACCCAGAGGGCCAACCCATCGATGTAGTTGAGGACAAACACCGCGTCGGTAGCACTGCTGGCGGGCCGGGTGTGGACTACGACACCAGGCGCATCACCTATTTTCACCTGCATGTCCGGGGTGATCTTCTCGTAACGCATTCTCTGACCTCCGTCGCCGTCGTGGGTACATATCGACGCTGAGAGCCAGCCCACCTGGCAAGCACGCGCGAATGTCTCCACGCGGCCCAGCACGGCGTTGGTGCTGTAGCGGTGCACCTGGGTCTACCTCGCCGCAGCGGGAAGCTCCTGTCGATCCGCAGGATCCGCCCTGCTGCGACAGATGAGGGCTGCCCTGCCGGCCACGCGTTCGAGGCCCACTGAGTGATTCGCCGAAATCTCTCGGAGGAGTGCCACGTTCGCCTACCGTGGGTAGTGACGAACTTCCCCGGGGAGGACTGCAGATGAAGTTCACGCCGAAGGGTGCCGTCGTTCGCGGGGATGACCGCCAGTCCGGCGACGGCCAGGTCGGCGGGCCGTACTCAAGCCCTGGTGACCCGGGCAATCCCATGCCCGAGCCCGACGACAGCGACGAGTAGGCATTAGATGGCCGTCGATGCCGAAAGCCTCCGCTGGCGCTGCGCTGAGGAGATGAGCGCCAGCCCTCGCGGTTTCGCCGACGCCTCTTGGCTGCGGGACTCCTACCTCCGGGTGCCCCGGGAGCACTTCGTCCCGGACCGCGTATGGTGGCCCGCCCCGCGCGAGGACGGCCTCCACAGTCTCATCGACCGAGCTGCGCGGCCACGTGCCTGGCTCAAGGCTGTCTACAGCACCGGCGCCCCCCTCATCACCCAGATCGACGACGGTCGGGTCCTCCCGTCCGCCCCGGCCCGGGGGGCCTTCACCAGCTCGATCTCTTCCAGCGGCGTCATCATCGAGCTCCTTCGTCACCTCGCTCCTAGCCCCGGAAACCGCGTTCTGGAGATCGGGACCGGCACCGCGTACACCACGGCGCTCCTGGCAGCTCGCACAGGCCCCGGAACCGTCGTCAGCATGGAGATCGACCCCGACATCGCCGTCCAGGCTCGCACCAACCTCATCAGCCTCGGCTTCGACCCGCTCGTCATCACCGGTGACGGCGAGCTCGGCTACCCGCCCTCCGGCCCGTATGACCGGATCGTGGCCACCGCCTCGGTACGCCAGATCCCCCCAGCCTGGCTGGAACAGCTCCGTCCGGGGGGCGTGCTGGTTGCCCCGCTGGACAGCCCCTTCGGCTGCGACCTACTCGCTCGTCTCACTGGCAACGGGCGCGGGGGCGCCACCGGAAGGTTCGTGGCCAAGGTGGAGTTCATGCGAGTGCGAGGCCAACGCAACCCTCGCGCGCATACAGAACTCGGGTGGCCCAGCGAGCTCTCGACGGAGTGCTGGCAGGACCTCGGGATCGAAGCCGGGCCCAACGGCCATCAGATCCACATGCCCTCCGCACGGAACACGGTCAGACGTCCACCTCAAACGGCACGGAAGTAGAGCGAAATGGCAGCAGAACCATCGGCAGCCGAAGCCCTCGCCGAGGCAAAGGAACGCGGGTGGCGGGAGTTCACGGCGATCGATGCCGCGTTCACAGCTGGCCGGATCAACCAGCAGGGCTGGCACGAAGCAGTTCGCGCCCTCATCGAACCGGCATACCTCGCCGCCGGCACCCCTCGCGCTCAGTCCGGGCACAGCGGAGATGCCGCCCAGTGGGAACACGCCCGGCGCCCCCTGGTCCAGGCCCTACCGCCTGAAGGAGGAGACCTACTCGATATCGGCTGCGCCAACGGTCACCTCATGGAGTCCCTCGCTGCGTGGGCCGCACGGGACGGCATCACGATCGAGCCCTACGGTGTGGACATCTCCCAGGCCCTGGTAGATCTGGCTCGCGAGAGGTGCTCTCAGTGGACCACTCGGATCTGGCACGCCAACGCCATGGGCTGGACACCTCCGAGGACCTTCGCGCTCGTGCGCACAGGCCTTGACTATGTCCCTCCCACGCTTCGCGAGGACTACGTCCAGCACCTCCTGACCAACATCGTTGCCCCCGGAGGACGCCTGATCATTGGCATCTTCAACGAGGAGCGCGAGCAGAACGCCCTGGAGGCGGACGTAACGGCGATGGGTTATGCCGTAGGCGGCCGCGTCACGGCCCCTCACCGGCACCCAGGCGTCCTCTACAAGGCGTTCTGGATCGATGCGCCAGGTCAAGCGGTCGGTGAGTGACACCACCCCGGAGCATGCGGAGACCCTCCCTCATAGGCGAATCGCCGTGGAGAGCTGGTCGACCAGATGCTCAATCGTCTGAGCACCATCGAGCTCGAAGTCGGCGAAGCTCCGTTTGCTGGCAACGTGCTGATGGTGGGCGGCGCGCCCGCGCGCGAGATACCCAAGCAGGCTGGCTCTGGGGTCGCCGCCGTCCTCGAACTTCCGAAGAATCTTGCGTGCGAGTCGCACGTCGTCAGGCGTGTGCAGGTACACCGCCCAGCGGGCGAGCTCTCGGATCGGATGCTCCAGTGCAAAGGTCCCCTCTACAAGGACGCGCTTGGCGTCACAGGCGGCTCCGATGGCGTGCTGAACACCCGCCCAGTCGATCGACCTGGGGTCGCTGTGGTCGATCACATGTCCAGGACACTCGGAAAAGCTGGGCACCGTCGGAGCTCTATCCAGGTCCGTGTGAAAGTGCTGGTCTAGGTGAACGACAGCAGTGCCGGGCACGGTGACGGCGAATGCCTTCGCCAGGGCAGTTTTGCCGGAACCAGCACCACCGGCGAGTGCGAGAACAGGCAGGGAATCAAGGTGCAAGACAACGTCTCCCGAACAATGCAGTGGTGGCACACGCTGAGCATGAGCCACGGAGCCTTCTAGCCCCGCTCGCCGCCTCATTGGCTACCCGCTTTCCACTGAGACCCACCGGATGATGATCTCGTACGCCCGTAGCCGGTGCCGAACAGAGCTGACGACGCAGATGCAATCCGGACGTCCCTGCTCGAAACCATCGTCAGCAAGGGGCCAGCAGCCGAGAGGACCCCGGCTGTGACGCTTCCCCCGCCACCATCGTTCACTCGATGGTTCGCCTGGCCCCGGGCCCCGGAGCCGGGCCGAAGCAGTCTCCAAACTCTCAGGAGGAAACCTTGTCCTGCACAGTCACCGATACGCCCAAGGCGTGTGCCGCTGACCTGATCCGCGCATACATTCGTGCACTGCTGGAACTCAACCTGGCGCTGGAACAAGACCGGCAGGAGAGGATCCGCACCTACGAGCAATCCGGACATCGCATCGTGAGCGGCGGCCAGATCGGCCTCGCAGACGACGGGCAGAGCACCTGGGAGTACACCGACTGGCGAACGGGCGAGGTCATCGCGAGCGGCTGCGGCAGCACCGAACACCTCGACCCTGAGGGCAAATGGATTCATATCGACTACATGCCTGACGACGATGACGACGACGTCGAGACCGGCGGTGTCCCGGAGAGTCTCGCTGAGAATTTGCGGGACTGGCTTGGCACGACCACAACACCGGACGAAGACGTGGCGTTCCTCGCCGGCTGGCCCCTCGATGTAGTTCGCCGATACCGCGGCAGCGACTAGGCGATGACCCACATCCCCTTGGACAGGAAGTCCACCGCCGCGCCGGCCGCGCCTGCGACCTCCTCGCCCTTGTCGATACCGAACGCGAGGACCGCTCCCATGGAGATCAGCAGCAGGAACCACCCCCGCGACCCGGGCCTTAAGGGCCCGCTTCGGCTCCCGGCGCAGCACGTACTCCACGCCCTGGCAGGCGAGCCACGCAGGATGAACACGAAGGCCGCGCCGTACGCGAAGACGCTGGGGATGGTCTTGTCGAGGAGGCCGCCGATGCTCGCGGCGGGGCGCCGTGTCCGAGGAGCACCCACAGGATGGGAGCGATGAACTGCTGACCCTTACCCAGATCTCCGACCGGTTCGAGGTCAGCCGGCAGACCGTGCACACCGCGCGACAGCGAAGGGTCTTCCCCGCGCCGGAGCCGGTGCAGGGGAGCACGCGGCTTCGCTGGAGGGAGTCGGTCGTGGAGGCGTACTTCGCCGCTAACCCGAAGCGCCCGGGAACTCGGACGGACCTACAGGACGACCAGCCTGACGGCGGCTCACCGCGCGGCACGACGTGAGCCGTCCCTGAGCACGCGCATGGGGCCGGGCGGCGTGGACGTCCGCCCGGCCCCATGCGCTGGACGCGGGGAGAGTACAGCAACAGCCCCTTGCCTCGTTCGAGGCGGGGGCTGTGCGCTGCCCGGGAACTGGCAACGAGCAACAGGCCGATTCGGCTTCCGGTCTCCGGCAGGTGCCGAAGACTGGAGGCATGGAAACCAGCGAGTTACGCGGCGCAGACCGCGGCGGTCTTGTTCGGTCCGTGATCATGTCGTACGGCGACGGTCACCACGCAGCACCTCGGGGGTCGGCGCTCCTCGTGGACACCAGGGTGTTGCGGAATCCGCCGGAGGACCCGGCGGTGCGGGAGAGGATGCTCCACTCCAACGGGATGGTCGGTGAGGTGCGGGACTACGTCCTGGCCACGCCGGGGGCCTCGCGGCTGGTAGAGCGGAGCGTGGAGCAGCTGCTGGCCCTGCTCGACGTGCCGCCCCGGTCGGGCGAGCAGCCGCTGCGGGTGGACGTGCACGTCGTGTGCGGTGGGGGCCGTCATCGTTCGGTGGCGGTGGCTGAGGAAATCGGGGCGCGCGCCCGCGCGGCCGGGGTCGGGTGCGAGGTGGAGCACCTGCACGTAGAGCGACCGATCCTGACGTGAGCGGGAGGCGCCCCGCCCCCGGACAGGCCAGGGGCGGGCAGGGTGTCCCCGCTGGTCAGCGGCGTGAGTGGCGGAGGGTGGCGGATGGCGGCACTTCGCGTGATCGTGTTCCCGCCCAGCTCGCCCGACGGGCGCATGCCTGACCCGATCAAGCCGCCGAAAGTGATCACTCGTATGGGCCGAAGTCAGCGGACTGCCCGGCGCGCGGCAGCTCTCCGTCGTACGGTCGCCGTTCCATTTCGAGGAGGGACGGCATGCGTAGAGGCTGGGTACTGGCTGGAGTTTCGGGGCTCGCGGCGTTAGCGCTGGGCGGGTGTGGCGGCGGTGAGGCTGCGGTCGAACAGTCGCCGGCGCCCGGGGCTCGGGCGACGGCAGCGGCAGCGGCAGCGGCAGCGGCCGAGGGTGCTGCGGTGAAGGACGTCCGGATCGTGAAGTCCGGCGTACAGGACCACGAGACGTGGGGCGAGAAGGCCTTCGTCGTGGCGTACGAGATCACCAACAAGGGCGAGAGCACGTCGAACTACTTCGTCGGCCTGGACTTTCTGGACTCAGACGGTGACGTGCTGGGCTCCACGGGCGTGACGGCGGACAAGCTCGGCGTCGGCAAGACGCACAAGGGCGACACGGCGCCACTGCCTGCCGAGATCACGAACGGGAAGTTGACGGACATCCGGGACGTGCGTGTGTCGCAGGTCGACCGGTCTGCGGTAGGTCCGTGAGCCGGGTGGCCGCTGCCGCGATCGGCTGTCTGCTGGGAGCGGTTCTGGTGGGGTGCTCGTCGCCCAGCCCGGCCGAGGCCGGCGAGGAGTACGGGAGCACGGTGGTGCACAGCGATCCGCTCGTAACGTGCATCAACGAGGCGATCCAGCGGTACCCCGACAACGACGCGGACCGAGAGGCCTTCCGTACGGCGTGCAAGGAGCGGGCGGAACGCTGAGCGCGTTCGGGCGTCGAGTTCAGCAGCCCCGGCCGGGGTGTCCCGGTCGGGGCCGCCGTGCGTCTCGGGGCGTCAGGGCTTGAGGTGCTCGTCGACGTCGATCTCGTGCCGGAGACGCTTGACGAGGTTCAGTTCCGCCTCGTCCATGGCAGCCTTGAGCTCCAGGAAGCGAGGTTCGGTGATGTTGTCCGGCAGGTACGTTTCGTTGAAAGACTGCTCCAGGAATCCGCCCTCGACGACGTGCATGTTGAAGTCGCCCATGGCGGTGGTCGCGGTTTCCCAGAGGGACCGCACTGTCGGTGATCCGAAGAGGTCGACCCTGGCCGCCAGTTCGCGGCGCTTCTGGAACTGCTCTGAGGTGCTCGGCCCGTAGTAGCCGGGGGCGTGCGGCTCGACGGCGAAGGACATCGTGCCGTCGAGGTTGACGAGCAGCTCCAGGTAGAGCGCGGCGCGACGGTCCCACAGGTCCTTGGCGCGAACGGCGTTCTGCTGGTGCCGGGCCGTGAACCAGGCGGTGAGGATTCCGGCGCCGAGGGCGATCACGCCGCCCGTGATGACTCCGATGAGCTGTTCCATAGAGGTACTCCATATTCAGTTGAGGCGACTGACACTGTTCAGTCAGCGCGGCTGACATTACAGCCACGAGTGCCGGTTGAAACCGAAGGTGCCGACATCCTGTGGGGAGCGGGCCAGGGTGCTGCTGCTCTGCCGTCCGGGGCTCTCGAAGTGCCCGGACGGGGCGCTCGGCGTACCGCTGGACGTCCATAACCCGTTCGTCCGCGTCTCCCACTGCGGTCCCGTATTGACGCGCCTGGGGCCGGGAGCTGGGCGGCTAGACAAACTGGATCGAGAACCCGCCCAGCTCGTCCGTGAGGTCCTCGTTCGTCTCGTGGGCGAGCGCGTAGGCGTGCCCCGTGAGCTCGCGGGTCCAGCGCAGCCGCTGTTCCAAGGAGAGACGAAGGGGGATGGCGCGGTGTCCGCGTGCGTCGTAGACGGCGATCAGTTCGAGTACGTCTGCGGCGTTGCGATGGGGCTTCGCATCCGTGGGCCGATTGATGCGGAACTCGGCCCGCGCCGGGTCGATGTAGAGACGGTCTGCGCAAAGTCGGGCCGACTCCTGGCGGAGCGTGAGGGTACTCATGCGGGGATGTCCTTACCAACGGTGGCGGGCGGAGCTTCATACTCGGCGATCTACCGGCCACAGTGCGACACCGCGCGAAATCGCAAGCGGCGACCTCCCGCGGGTGTCCGCTTGAGCAAGGACCATGCCCGGTGTTCACCCACAGATGGCCATCAGGAGGTCCCGTGTCCGCCGACTACGTCTCACCCCCGGGAGACACCACACCTGACACCCCTGAAGAACCGGGCGGAGTCCGTGCGGACTTCGCCGCTTGGGGTTTCGTAGCCGAACCGACAGAGGACCATCCCCTGCCTGCTCTGGTACTGGGGAACGGACACAGCGAGCTCTATCTGGAGCTTGAGCCAGAGACCCTCGACTGGCTGCTCGCCGAACTCACTGCGCAGATTCAGTACCCCGAGGATGACTCGGACGACTATCAGGATGGGTACGTTCGACTGCCTCTGTCCAG
This sequence comes from Streptomyces sp. NPDC020884, assembly GCF_044333935.1. NCBI lineage: Bacteria > Bacillati > Actinomycetota > Actinomycetes > Kitasatosporales > Streptomycetaceae > Streptomyces > Streptomyces sp. NPDC020884. Next base: position 412,438 of record NZ_JBIRRY010000010.1, read on the forward strand.
ACGTGTGGGCATGAGAGCCGCCGCGGCGTCAGGGTGGCCCGCAGCGAACAGCTGGTGGCGGGAAGCGGGCTCGAACACGAGGATCATCGTCGCCGGGGTCATCGCCGCAGTGATGGTTCTGGGGCTACTCGTGACGTTCTGAGCGGAGGCGTGTCCACCCTTCACGCTGCGGTTCGGCTCGTTCGCAGCCCGCGAAGGGACCGGTGCAGCGGCCAGCAGAGGACAGCTCCGAGAAGTCCAGTCCCGACTGACATAGCGGACGCCATATGCCCGCCACCGTGATCAAGGGCCCACGCGGTCGTCAGTGGAGCGATGATGATCGCCAAGGCCAGGTTCGTGCCCCACAGTCCGGCGTACAGTCCCCGAGACTGTGGGGGAGCGATCCGAGTGACCAGATCACCGGCGGCGATGAAGAGTACGACCTCTCCGGGCACAGCCAGGGCTGCGGCAACGCTGTAACCCAGCGTCGTGTCGGACAGGCCTGCAACGCCCATCGCAACTCCGAGGACGAACCCGCTGGCTGCCAGCAGGGCTGTCATGGGGCGTTCTGCACCTGCCCGGCGGCTGAGCCACGGTGTCAAGAGTGGGGAGAGAACGACGACTACGGCCGCATTGGCTACCTGGGTCGTGCCGTAGGCCGCGGCGCTCAATCCGTCCGCGGTCATCAGGATCGGAAGCGCGGTCAAGATTCCGCCGGCGCAGATCAGGGCACCGAGACTGGCCAGGGACAGGAGCCACAGTCGCCGGTCCCGAAACGCCTGGCCGTATCCCGCCCCTGCCGCTCGGGCGCCGCTGGTGCCCGAGCGGGCGGGCAGGAAGCGCATTACGGCGACGCCGAAAGCCGCGCAGGCTAGCGCGTTGACCCAGAAGAGGGCTTCGGTGCCGACACGGATCGCAAGGTATCCCCCCAGCGCTCCGGCCAGTCCTGCGGCACAGTTCACTGCGTAGTGGCGCCAGCCGTTGACAAGGGCTTGCCCCGCTTCAGTGGGCACGGTGTCGGCGATGACGGCCGAGACCACCGGCCGGGCCGCGTCGTAGACCATGCCGGTGAGGAACGCCGCCGCGAAGATGCCCGCAGTGCCTCGGAGTTCAGCGAGTGCTGGCAGGACTGCGGTGGCGACTGCCATCGCTGCGGTGAGGGTCGCACGGTGCCCGATGCGGTCCGAGAGCCGGCCGCACGCCACTTGCCCGACGAGCCATCCGACTCCGAATGCGGCGACGACCCAGCCGGTGGTGCGGGTGGAGTAACCGAGGCCGTCTAGGTGATACGGCAGGAACGGGTAGGCGAAGCCGAGGCCCCGGACGGCGAAGCAGCCAATGAGCACAGCCCAGATCGCGGGCGGCCAGCGCGCTGGATCGGACGGTGCGGAGAGTGTTTTCATCAGCCGGGCGTCTGGTCGGGGCACTGAAGGCTCCTGGGTGATGATCCGTGGGCCGGGACGGCGGGACGGTCAGGCAGGTGCGGGGGAGCGGAGCGATTCGGCGAAGAGGGCGACGCGGTCGGCGGCGGCAGCGATGCCGCTCCGGTCAGGACGGGCCAGGAGGGCCCGGACGATCGGCGATCCGACAACGACTCCGTCCACGAACGCTGTGACCGTCGCCGCGAGCTCGGGCGTGGAGACGCCGACACCCGTAACCACGGGGACGTCCGTGGTGCGCCGGCACCGCTGCACAAACCGCTCCAGTGCGGTGTGGTCGAGGTCGCCGGTGAAGCCGGTAGCGCTAAGGGCAGCGGGCACGTAGACCCACCCTGATGCGACGGCGCAGGTCCTTGCGAGTTCGGAATCGGTGCTCGGCCGGGGCGCGAACTGAGGAGTGCACAGCCCGGCGGCCTGGGCAGCGGCGTGCCAGGTTTCGGCCTCGTCCGCCGGAAGGTCGGGAATCATCGCTCCCGCTGCCCCGGCCTTGGCCAGGTCGCGGCTGAAGGCGCGGACACCGTACTGGTGAACGGGATTCCAGTACGACATGACAACGATGCTTGCCTCAGTGCTCGCTGCGGCCCGGGCGACGGTCGTGAGTACGTCCGTCACCCGGGTGCCGTGCTGCAGCGCACGCTGGTAGGCCGCGGTGATGTCCGGGCCGTCGAGCGTCGGAGCCTGGACCGGCACCCCGATCTCCAGAATTCCGGCACCGGCACGAGCAAATGCGGTGAGCGCCTCGGCGTCCAGGCCGGGGCCGGGGAACCCAGCGGGCAGGAACACCCCCAGCGTGCCCGGGGACTGACAGAGCCGGGCGGCAAGACCGGCGGCTGCGCGGTTCATGACCGTCACGAGTGCGTCCTTCGCGGAAGAGGGCGGTCAGGACACGGAGGGGGTGCCGGTCAGGTTCCAGCTCTTGCTGTTCTTGCCGTCGTCGGCGATGTCGTAGTAGGCGGTGGCGTCGGCGGTCCACTTCTTCTTCTTGGTCTTGACGTAGACCTCGCCATAACCGTCGCCTCCGGTCGGGTACGTCCTGGAGCCCTTCTCGGACCCGTTGATGTCTCCGCTGATCTCGCGCTGCTCACATATGCCGTAGTTGCAGTTCTTCTTGGTAGTCGTGCCGCTCTGGGCGTACATGAGAACCGAGAAGCCGTTGAACCGGGTGCCGCCCGTGTACCAGGACGTTCCGTCCCAGGAAGCCTTGTTCAGCCAGGCCTTGTAGTGCCGGTAGCCGCCGCTCGTGCCCTGGTACTTGATGCAGATGTTGAGGCTGACCTTCGCGTCGGGCTTGCCGGGCAGGGCGAAGGACTTGCTGCTGGTCTTGCACTGGGTGGTGGAGGCTGCCTGGGCTGTTCCGGCCAGCGCTGTCGTGCCGCCGAGGGCGACGGAAGCAACGAGGGCGGAGACGGCGGTGCGCTTCAGGGTGAGCATGAGGGGCCTTTCGAGTTGTGGGAGAGGGAGGTCACTGGGCTCGGCTGACCGGAGGTGCAGCGGGGTGCTCGGCGGCGTCGGTGGGCAGCGGCAATGTGGGGTCGGCGGGGGAGTCGCGACAGGCGGCCTGCTCGGCTGCCGGGCGGGGGGCGGGCCAGGGAAGGTTGGTGAACTTCGATGTCACGGGTCGGGCCTTTCGGGTCGGCGCCAGCGATGGCACTAAGCGGCGGACAGTGCGCTGTCGGCATCGGCAGGTCGGCGGAGGGATCTCGCCAGGGGGCGGCATGCGGCGACGGCGACCAGCGCGCAGCACAGGAGAAGCCCGGCCACGAGGGGCCGCCCGCCGGCGTGGAGAGCGACGGCGATGCCGAGCGGCGGGAGGGACGCGGCGGCCTGGCTGCCGCTGATGACTGCCTGGTAGCGTCCGGTCGCGCCTCGGGGAACGTGGGTGGAGATGTAGGCGCCCAGTCCGATCGAGTAGGCGATCTCGCCGGGGACCAGGAGCACCGCGGCGAGGGCGTAGCCCATCGCCGTGTGCTGCAGAGCGGCGAATCCGATGCCGAGCCCGAGGATGGCGCAGCCTGCCGCCAGGATGGGGGCCAAGGGGTATCTGGGTGTCTCGCCAGCGCCAACGAGAAGTCGGGTCAAGGGCGGGGTGAGGACAAGCACCGCGATCGTGTTCGCCAGCATCACGGCGCCATATGTTGTGGGTGGCAGACCATCGCTCGTCATCAGCAGCGGAAACACGGAGACGAGTCCCCAGGCGCAGGTCATCCCACAGAGTGAGGCGAGGGCGATCCAGCGCACCGAGGGGTCCGCGAGGACTTGTCGGTAGGTGACGCCGGGTTCCCTTTCGGGCGCCGGCGGGTGTGGAGCGAGCACCCGGCGTGCAACGAGCGCGAACGCAATGCAGGCAATCCCGTTGATGACGAAGAGCGCCCGATAGCCGTGCTCGTGGGCCATGTAGCCACCGACCGCAGCGCAGATGGCTATGCCCACGTTCGACGACCAGTAGAGCCAGGCCTGAGCGCGAGTTCGGCCGGCGTCGCTGTCGATCGCGATGTTGATGGTCGCGGAGACGGCGGGCCTGTGGGCTTCCATCGTCAGCCCCAGGAAGAAGGCGACGATGAGGAGCGCCGTGAGTGACTGGGCCAGCGCGAGCGCGAAACAGGCCAGCGAAGATAGGCCCATCAGGGAGATCAGTGCGGCTCGTTGGCCGAGACGGTCGGTGAGGGCGCCTGCCGAAGCAAGTCCCACGCACCAGCCGACACCGAAGGCTGTCAGAGCCGCGCCAGCGGCTGTGGTTCCGTACCCCAGGCCGTCTCCCACGTAGTAGCCGAGAAAGTCCCAGGCGAATCCGGCCGCCTTCAGAGCGAGCGAGGACCCGATCAGGACCAGGACCACGGAGCGCGCTGTCCGCGCTGTCGACGCAGTTCGGTCGGCGGTGGTGGGAGCGGCAGTCATGCCAGCTTCTCCTTGTCGCGAGCCGGTGTTGGCAGCCGGGGGCGGACCGCGCGAAGCCGGCCATGCCTGGGCACGGCCGGCTTCGCGGTGGTGTTACGCCGGGCGCTGGGCGCGGTACGGGCGGTTGCGGCAGGGACGCATAGCGGCACCTCCCCTCATGCAGTTCGGTCGGCCTCGCGGCTGCGGGGTTGAGCCGAAGTTACGAAGAGCTGGAGGGCGCGGCGACGGCTCATTTCCGCTGTGGGGAGACTTCAATATCGAAGTCTCCCCACATGAGAGATACGGGCAATTCGGTCACCGCCGCGTTCGGTATTGAGGGCGGGAACTCCGCCTTCAGGAGGAACGCCGACCGTGCGAAGAACCGCGAGAGTCGCAGAGGTAGCCCGTACTCCGCATGTCGTAAAGGGAACGACAGGTCCCTGCTTCAGTCCCTGCCAAAACACCTGGTCAACCGGGCTTCTGGAGCAGTTAGGGACTGAGTTTCCGAATTCACGTGGGATGGCCGGACGGAGACGAAGCCGCGCCCAAACCGTCAGGCAGAACAGCAGCCAGCGCAGCCACCGCGGCCCGGCGGATCGTAGGGCTCACGCCCCGCCTTCAGCCTGACGGCTGTCCTCGTCAGGCGGTTTGCCGCGTGAAGGACTCTGCACCGCGCAGCACGCTTCCCATGGAGGCCCGGGCCGGCACGCAGGCCGTACGCATCGCAGCACGACGGAGCAGGACCGCGTACTCCTGCACGGCGAGAGGGTCCTGGAAGAGTGCTCGTGAGCCGCTGGCGGTCAGGGTGGCGATCACCGCGTCGCCCCGCAGGACGGGCGTCGCCAGGGCCTGGCCGTCGACGGTCCGGCTCGCCGCCACCCGCGTCGTGGTGATGGATTCCAGCAGGCGTGGCTCAAGCCGCAGTCGCTGCCCCTCCGCGTCGCACGCAACGTGCCCGGAGATGAAGGACAGGGCTGCTCGGCCAGCGGCCGTGTGCCGCAGGTCCCCGTGCTGCTGGGCAGCCATTTCATAGTGTTCAGGCTCGGGACAGAGCAGCTCGACAAGTTCGAGATACATGCCGGTGCCAGGTCGCCACCCTGGTTCGTGGTAGGCGATCGCCAGGCCTGTCTCATCGTGCAGAGCCTGGACGGTCTGTTGGATCCGGGGCGTGCTGGAGCGCGCACTGACTTGCGCATTGAGGAACTTCTTCGTAAGCCGGTAGGCGCCGTATCTGGTTCCGTGCATCACCAGGCCTTCCTGCACAGCAGCGATGAGCATCCGCGACGCGTTCTGCGGCCGCAACTCAGCCACCCGGGCAACGTCGGCGACCTGGTGCTCCTGACGCGGGCCCAGGGTGGCCAGCGCTAGCAGTACCCGCATACCGGAGCGGGCGGACTGATTGGGCAGAGGACGGTTGACAGCGGAGCGGTCGCTGCGGTTGTCAGGGAGCGGCGGGATCGGGTGCAAATTGCCGATAGTGGGCATGACACTCCAGGTTCGCGAAGGCCTGTTGGAATTCCTGGCGTGGGGGCCTGTTGCCGTTACGCCTGATCGGTGCGGGATAGCGGGTTGCTGTCCCGCTGTTGCTCGGCTGCCTGGTATGCCTCGGGCTCGTACTTGGGCTCCAGGAAGAGCCGTTCCCAGCTGGGTTTCGGGGACAGCGGGGGCCGTCTCGTAGGCGAACGACGGTCCCTGTGAGCGGGAGGTGGCGCGGGCATCGGCTTGTGTTCTTCCTCTGCGGAGTCCGGGCGGGCGGACAGTCGGTTTGTACGCGGGCCCCGGGGAACCTGCCTTCCCCGGGGCCCGCGGGTAAGCGCTACGCGCTGTTGGCGTTGTCCTGGCGATGCCGGGATCGCCGGTTGAGATGGGCGGCCCCGATCGCAAGAGCGCCTGCAGCGACCAGACCGGTCGCCGCAACTCCGAGTGCCGTGTTGTCGCCCCCTCCGGTTTGAGCGAGGGCACCGCCGGCGCCGTCGGCCGCGACGTTTCGGGCGTCGCCCGAGGTCGGCGTGACGTCTGCTCGGGGGCTGCTGCTCTCGCCCGACTGGTCGTTGCCGGTCCCGTTGTCGCCGCCTGGACCCGAGGAGGAATCACCCTCGCCGCCGCCAGGCTTCCCCGAGTTGGTCGGGTCAGGCCCCCCGGGGTCGGTCGGGCCGGGGGTGGGGTCCGTCCCGGGGTCCGGGGGGTCCGTCGGATCCGTCGGGTCCGTCGGATCCGTCGGGTCCGTCGGATCGGTCGGGTCCGTCGGATCCGTCGGGTCCGTCGGATCGGTCGGATCGGTCGGGTCCGTGGGATCCGTCCCCGGGTCCGTCGGGTCCGTGGGATCCGTCCCTGGGTCCGTCGGGTCCGTGGGATCCGTCCCTGGGTCCGTCGGGTCTGTGGGATCCGTCCCCGCGTCCGTCGGGTCCGTTCCGGGGTCCGTCCCCGGGTCCGTCGGGTCCGTCGGGTCCGTCCCCGGATCTGTGGGGTCCGCCCCCGGGTCGGTCGGGTTCGTGGGGTCCGACGAGGGAGCGTCGCCCTTCTCCGAACCAGGAAGTTCAGCACCTTCGACAATGACGTCGATCCTGGCCTTCCCTTCCTGTCCCAGATCGGCGGCAGCCGCCCCGACCGTGGACAATCCCAGCGCACCCACGGCGATCGCGAACGTGGACGCCGCCCTCAACGCTGTGCTGCGTGCTCCTGCGCTTCTCTTCTTCATGCGGTCTCGTTGACCTCTCTCGGGTCCTGCCGTCTTGCGACAGCTACGGCTTCGAACTCGACGCACAGTAGGAACTCAAGCGGACACGCACGGATCTGCAACCTGGTCTCGGCCTCAGCCATGACGCACCATGCATTCCGGCTCTCAGGCCGAACGAGCAGAGCAGGTCATGTCCGCTTCGCTGCGTACGTTCTCGGGCATGTTGACGCAGCAGCCCCTGAGCCTCCGCAGAGAGACACCAGCTCCCGCCAGTAGCACTACCGGTGCGCGGAGCAGCCGATGAGTCGGGTCTCCCTCAAAGCCATGGCATTCACTCGGAGCTGGGCCGCGCACAACGTAACGAGCCCCTCAGCAGAAAAGGGGACCTCAGCCACCGCGGCGCGCCTCCGCAGAGTGGGGCAAGGCCTCTCTCTGCCCATTGCGGCAATGCCCACCGCCGGCCTGATGCTCCGCCTCGGACAAGAGGACATGCTCGGCCGTATCTCGTCTCTGCACCAGGCCGCCGCCGTCCTGTCGGGCGCAGGAGCGGCCGTACTCGACTTCCTGCCACTGCTCTTTGCTATCGGCCTCGCATTCGGACTGAACCAATCGCCCGACACAGCAAGCCGAGTTCTCTCCAGCGCGGTCGCGTACCTGATCCTCGCAAGGACCGTTCTGGTACTGAACCCTGCGGACAAGCCCGACACGCCACTGGCCCAGCAGCCCTATGGCGCCCTGCTCGGAATCATCGGCGCCCTCCTCGCCATGGCGACGTGGAAAGTGGTGGACAGATGGAGGCGCACCTTGCCGGTGTTCGCTGTCTACAGCTTGATCGCCGTGGCCTCCGTTGCAGCAGGGGCACTGCTCGGTTTCGTCTGGCCAGCTGTGGACGAAGCCCTGACGGTATCGGCCACAGCCGTCTCCGACCATTCCGTCATCGGCGGCGCCGCATTCGGAACTCTGAATCGGCTTCTCGTACCGATCGGAATCCATCATTTGCCGTCCACGGTCGTCTGGTACATGGCGGGCGACGAATGCGGCGAAGGGCTGCGCGGGGACGTCCCCTGCTTTTTCACCGCAAGGGATCCAGAAGCCGGGATTTTCCTTGGCGGCTTCTTCCCGATTGTTTTGTTTGCCCTGCCGGCCGCTGCACTGGCGATGTGGCGAAGCGCTCCGTCTGGGGCCCGGCGTCGTCAGGCGGCAGCTCTCCTCTTGCCCGCCGCCGCCCTGTGCGCAGCAACAGGTATCACCGAACCGATTGAACTGGCGGTGGCATATAGCGCTCCGGTGCTCTATGTCATTCATGCCATATTGACCGGCGTAAGTCTCGCTGTGGTCAACGCGTTGGACATTCACGCGGGATTTGTGTTCTCGGCAGGCGCAGTCGACTACGTCCTGCAGCTCCCGCTGGCCACGCGGGGGCTCTTGCTCCTGCCCATCGGAGTGATCTTCGGAGCGGTCTACTACGTGCTCTTCCGATGGGCCATCTCCAGGTTCGACCTCCCCACACCCGGCCGTGGAAACCCGGATCCGGCGGCTGACACCTCTACCCCTCACGGCGACCCGAAGGAAACCGTTCATGACCGTGTCGTGTGAGCCTCAAGCCGCATACGTGGGCCTCGGCGCAATCTTCTGTGTCCTCGTCCTGGACCAGCGGCCGGTGTGGGCCAGGAGTGCCCCCGGGGCGGTGCCAGAACGGACTCCCGGGGCTCACGAGCTGCTCGTCATTCGGTGGTGTGGCAGTTCCCACGAGGACCTCGCCCCTCCGGCAGTGCTGTCCCAGGCAGCCCGGACCGCACCCGCGCCCGACTGCGATGACGACACTCTGGCCGCCTGGCGGAAGGGGTTGCCCCCTGGGGTCCAGCTGACCGTGCTGCGCCCCTCCGCTCTCCTCGGGCCATGGGCAGACCGGCCCGGACAGCACCGCCATACACACGAAAGGCGCGAGAGCCGATGACCCCCAGTACTTCCACCACCGCTATTGGACAGGAGCCCATCGTGCACCGAATCGAGCCCCCTCAGGTAGCCGTCATCACGCCCACTGGGCTGCGCCCGGAACGCCTTGGATACCTCAGTGAACTGCACCGCAGTCTCCGAGGCCAGGAAGATGTCTCCTGGGAGTGGATCTTGTCGACCAATGGCGTCGACGCCAGCCCCGAGCGACTCCCACCGGAGATAGCTACCGATCCACGGGTCAAGATCTGTGCCCGGCGCCGGGCGGGCGCAGCTCCCGCACGCAACACCGCGTTGAACTATGTGACGGCCCCGTACGTGACTGCTGCCGACGACGACGATCTGCTCAGCACCCGAAGCCTGGCCGTGCGGTATGAACGGCTCGTCGAGACCGGCTTGGGCTGGGTCGCCGGCCATAGTGCCGACATGGCGGCAGACGGCACTTTGACCACCTGGGCCTGCCCAACTCCGGTTGGCAGACACGAGGCCGGTGAGGTGTGGACGTACTGGCCATCACCTATGGAGAGCAAGCCACCCATGGGTCACACCATGATCATGGCCCGCACGGACCTTGCGCGAGCATGCGGTCATGGCGGCATGCACAAAGGGGAGGATTATGCCTTCGTGATGGGCGTGACGGGGCGGAGCTCCGGCGAACTGCTGGGGCATGTCGTCTACCACTACAGGGACCATGAACATCAGTGGACAGAGCAGGCGGACTACCGCGATCAGGCTGAATTCGATGCCCGAGTTTTCGCCTGGAACATAGGAAGGTCCCTCCACCAGGCACGGCACTCAGGCGACAATTGTAGGTTCCGCGGTTTCGCGAGCTTTTCCGCGTGATCATGGGCACCGTTCGGGCAATTCCGCTGTTCGGTGAGCAGGCGATCTCGCGACCTGCGGGTTCGTCGAACCAGCGGGCTCGACCCCTGGGTCCTTAACCGTGCTGCTGCTCATAATTGGTCGACAGAGGCAGTGCTCACGAAGCACGGATTCCGGTGTTTCCGCAGGAACCAGTGCTTACCAACTCGCGGAACCTACAGACAAGGAAACCGCGAAGACGACGTGAAGGAGACAGACGTGACGCATCAGTTGGACCCGTGGGACCCCGAGCACCTCAAGTTGGAGGTGGAGCGGGAGCCCGAGGAGCCGTGCGGGGGGTGTATCTGGTGCCATGAGGCGAAGCCGAAGTTCGACCGAGTCCTGGACGGCGCCGACTACCTGCGGGTCAGCTATCAGGATCCCGAGCAGTTCAGTTACACCGCCACCGGCAACTATCTGCACCGCACGACCTGCTCCTACGTTCGCCGTCGTATGCCCGCCGACCACGTGCGCCCGGAAGGGGAGGCGTACGCCCGGGCCTTGCAGAAGTGGGCGCACGAGCACCACGACTACAACAGTCCGGAAGCTGAGGAGAGGTACAGCCCTCACCTGCGGCTCTACATCATGAGCCCGGCCCGGGCCCGCCAGTGGATCGCGGAGAACACGGGGCCTCGCGGCGGACGTAACTACCGGCTGTGTAAGGAGTGTCGGCCGAGCGAGCCGTGACGACGGCTCGCCTCTTCAACCAGGCGTCACAGACCTGCCGCGATGGCGCCCACCACCGGTGCCGCGGGCCGTCCTCCACGGCGATGACTGCCAGGCCTTCCTTCCCGCCGCGCCTTCCAGGCCGCCGCCGGAGACGTAGCCGTGCCCGGGGCGGGGTGCGGATGTCCGCACCCCGCCCCGGGCACCTGCCGGCTCAGCTGCTCCGGCTTTCGAGCTCCCCATCGACCGGCCCTGCCGCGACACCGCAGCAGGAGAAGTAGCCCCCGCTGTGCGTGGGCGGCGCGACCAGCGCTGTCAGCTGCTCCCACGGGGTGAACCGTGGGCCCGTCTCCACCAGCGCGTCCACCACGGTGACGAGGGGCTGGTTGGAGCTCGACGCCAGGCCGACAAGCGAGGTTGGCACATCGGGGTGCCACACGGCGTGCTCGATCGCGGCCGCGAGCTCTGCGGGCCGTCCCTGGGCCGGCAGGAGCAGAACCCGGTCCTGGTCGGTGATGACGAAGCCGACGGCCGGAGCCGGCTGCCCGTAGCTGCCGACAGGCTCGGTGCGCAGCAGCACGACCTCCAGCGGCGCGCCCGCCGAGGAAGTGGGTGCGGACATGACCCTCGGTACGTGGAGGGCGACGAGCCCGGTGCCGGGGGTGGTGGCGCACCAGGCCGGACCGGTGACCGCCGGCCAGGTTCCCAGCACGGCTCCGGCAGCCGCGGCGGGGTGGGCGTCGAGAGCGTCGAGGACGCGTTGCGCGCGGTAGCTGCCGGAGGCCTCGGCGGAGGTGACCTGTCCGGTGAACAGCGCGCGCAGCTGGGAGGGCAGAGGGTTCGTGTTGAGGAGCACGGTGCCCGCGCTACCGGGGTCGCCGAAGGTGTCCACGGCGTCGCGCGCCATGTGCTGGGACGGGGCATGTTCCATGACCCACTCCAGCCCCTCGTCGAAGTCACCGCTCGTCGCCGGGACGGGCGGCAGGTTGAACTCGACAGCGACCTGCCAGATACCGGCGTCGCAGTCCTTGGGCAGCGCTCCGAGGTCGGGGAAGACATCTCCACGCCAGTCCGAGGTGACTCGGTTCCACCGATACCTTCCCAGCTCCAGCACGGAGTCGCGCAGAGTGCCCTGCAGGTCGGCTGCGGCGCTCTCGCAGCGCCGGAGAAAAGCATGCGCCCCGGCCAGGGGCGGGGGAACGTGTTCCGGCAGCCGCTGGGCGTCCGGCGCCCAACTGGACACGAGCGCCGGGGTAGCGCAGCCGGGTGGCCACCACGGCAGCCGGTGGCCCAGGGCCTGTGCCAGGTCCCGCAGTTCGTCGGCGGACGGGCGCAGTTGCCGGAGTTGGCTGTGAAAGCGGTCTGCGTCGCGGCCGCCGACATCTCCCTTGTGCAGTTGGAGCACGCGCACGTCCCCGGACATGGAGCCGTACTCGGGTTCGGCGATGGTCGGGAGCAGGACCAGGGTGCCCAGCAAGTCGGTGTCCGCGCGGTGATCGGGCTCGAAGCCGGCAAGGATCTCGTGCACCAGGTGGTCCAGCGGGCTTTCATGGGGCCACCCGGGTGGCCAGCCGAGCAGGCGGCGCATCTCGCCCGGGGCGAGCACGGTCGCCAGCCACACGGACGGGCCGCTGCCGCTGGCGGTGGTGTAACGGATGACGTGGACGTCGATCGGCGGGCGCCGCAGGTCGGGGTGGTCGGGGATGTCGTCCTGCTGCAGCCGCAGCGTCTGCTGGCTCTCGCGGCGCAGGTGCGGGCCGTCCGGTCCCGGCATCAGCCAGGACGCGGTGCGCGGCGGCAGACGCCGGCCGGTACGTGCGCACCAGCGGGCCACGGTGTCACCACGCCACAACGGCCGTGTCGTGGTGCTGCCTGGTGCGTCGGGCTCGGGGAGGGCGTCGGGCTCGCCAGGGGTGCGCAGTTGGGACACCCGGCCGCGGGTGAGACCGGTCAGTCGGGCGATGTCGGCACCGGAGTAGGCGTCGGCGAGGGGGCGGTCGGCACGCGTCCAGAGAAGGGCCATCCCACAAGATTAAACGAAATGCTTAGCGCCGGTAGCTTTTTCCGTTCCGCTCTTCTCTATAGCCGAGGTCCGGGGCCCTGGGGGCGACTTGCGCGCAGGATGGCCGCGTTGTCGGCTTCCGGTCGTGGCACGGCTCGCAGAGCTCTACTTCGCCGGTTTGCGTCGAAACCGGGACACCTCCACCGCCCATGCGGCCAGAGCCGCCAGATCTCCGTTCGTCGGGGGACGGCCCAGAGCGGTTGCGATGCGGGGGTAGGCCGGATGCATGTCATGGTCGGCGCCGGTGACCAGTGCGGAGAGTAGCGGGGCGCTGCCGTCGCGGCTGTGGTCGATCCGAACCAACAATGACGTCTGCTCACCGCGCTCCAGGACAGGAAGCTCCGATGGCAGCTGCTGCCGGATCTGTGCCCACGTGAGGGTGGTCCCCGCGGACGCGGCCTTCTGCAGAATCGCCCTGACCGCCTGTGCCAGCGGGTCGAGCGGCGTGCGCGCGGGGCGGTCCCGGTTTCTGGCCGGCCGTGCGCTGTCCGTGCGCGCGGAATCGCGGCGGTCCGCTGCCCGCTGTCGCCGCTCGCTCTTCTGCTCCCACGACACGACCGCCAGACGGTCCTTGGGGTCGAGCTCATCGCCCGCGGTCTGCGCCGCGCGTACGAGGGTGCCCACGTGCCTCTTCAACTCCGCGGCGGACAGGGAGCGCGCTTCCCGGCGCAGGTACTTGAGCAGCTTGCGCGCGTCCGTGGCGGCTTCTCGGCGCCGCTGAGACCTCGTCTTCCGGGCGGCGGCCGGGCACGGTTCCTTCTTCGGCTTCTTCGGGGCCGGCGGCACCGGCCGGTAGCCCGCCTCCCGCCGGAGTGCGGCTGTGGCGCGGGGTTCTTCGATACGGTCCTGCCCGCGCAGGTAGGAGCGTGCGGCAGCGAGCACACGTTGCTCCGAGACGCTGGCGCCGCGCCGGGTCAGGGCGGCGGCCTGCGGAAGGCGGGAGCGCACGTCCCAGGCGCGGCGCTCGCGGACAGCCGCCTCGAGCTCGGCGAACAGGCGGTGCTGGTAGTCCTCATGGGTGGCCAGCCACGCGCGTGCCTCCGCCAGCGCGTTCTCCACCGCGGTTCGCACGCGCGGGGTCAGGCTCTGCAGCAAGGAGTCGCCGCCTGCACACAGCCGGCGTACGTGTTCGACCGTGCCGGTCCGCCGCGCGGCCTCCAGGCCGCGGACGAACGTCACCACGTTCTCCGGCAGGGCCGCGGAGTGGGCGGCCGGGCTCTCGGTAGCGGTGCGGCGCGGGCCGGAGGCACGGGCACGCAGGAGACGGGCCGCGGCCGGCGTGAGCAGGCCCTCGTCGCCCCAGGTGCACTCGCTGAGCGGAATCCAGTCCGTGGGGTGGGCGAGGCTCTGCGTTCCGATCCAGACCCGTCGGGACGCACCGTCGCTGTCGCACCGCACCCGGTAGACGTACGGACAGCCCGCCAGCGTGCCCGGCTCCGGCACCACACCGGGCCCGAGAACCACGGTCCGCTGGGCGGCATCCCAGTCAGGCCGGACCGAGCCGTCCATGTGGATACGGAAGGTTGTGCCGTCCTCCAGGTCCACGTCGACCAGGGAACCGATCGGCGGCGGGAAGGCGAAGCGCGCGGCGCGGCCGTGGTCCAGCAGCGACCGGGACATGGCCGACTTCACGTAGAGGTGGTCCGCGCTGGACGCACCCACGGCCGGCCGGCGGCAGGTGTTCGGCATGCCGTTCGGCTGAGGGAAGTGCTGGAAGTGGCACTGCCGATCGACGTAGAGCTTCGTGGCGAGCTGGGCACCGCAGCCGCCGAGCAGCACACCGCACCAGAATGTGTCGCCTTCATGGGCGTGGCGGAAGACGTCCAGTTCGATCGCTTCAGGGGGTAGGACGATGGGCACATCCGAGTGCTCGTCGCCGATGACCGCCGTCTGCACCAGCCTGGAATCGCGCACGCGCCGCCCCCTCTTCACCTTCCGAACCACGATAGGCGCGGCGTGCTGGTGCCACGGGCAGTCCGGCGTGAAGGGCCGCCGGAACCGTGTTCATGTCCGGATGTCGCCACTGGCGCGTCACACTGATCTTTCAAAGACAACATGGCGAGGGTGCGGCGGCGGCCGCGCCCCGTTCGGACCGCGCGCACAGGTGATGCACGGGTGAGCAGGACCGGTCGGGGACAGGCGCCGAAGATCATTCGAGATGCAGCAGCGAGCGGAGATTTCCCGGTACCTAAGGCTACCCAGGAGCGAAGCCGCCGGAGTTCCGTTCGGAGATACTGCCTTCTCGCCTGCTACTCCTCACTGATCCGGGCTTCAGAGTGCGGACTCGGGCACGCGCAGTTCCGGCGTCAGCGTGCGCTCTGCTCGATCAGCGGAAGGCGATCGTCTCGGTAGAAGAGGGCCGGGGGCCAGAAGACCTCTCCCGGCGCTTGCATGCGCTCCGCGTACCAGAAGGCATCGCTGAGTGCCTCCAGGTAGGGGCGGGCCTTCCTCCGGCGCCAGGCCCGCCCCCACTTGGTCCGTGCCCCGGAGACGTACTGCTCGGTGATGGCCAGGACGTGCCTCTTCACCTGCTGAAGGTGGTCCTGGACGAGCCACCCTGCCGACTCACGGGTGACGCCGTAGGTGTCGTAGTGAAATGCGAGCTCGGCTGCGTACCCCACCTCCTTCGCAACATCCCGCCATGCAGCGGCACTTCGGAACGTGAACTTTCTGGCAGGAACACGAGGGTGGCGGGCAGCAGCGAGCGGCATGGGTTCTCCGAGGGGACCGGGTGAAGGCGTGAAGCTGGCCTCAGGGTCCAGCGACGGAGTGCATCGGCCACTGCCACCGCGAAAAGTCACCACACTGCCGGCGCGACCGGATCCAGCGACGACCGTCGGCCGAACGGGCCATGGCCGCGATCGGCTCAGCGAACGAGTGCCTCACTCGTCGCGGTCGCCACTCCGCTGACCCGTTCGGCGAGCTCTCTGAGCTCGTCTTCCTCCGACCCGTCCGCGTTGTCGAGGATCCCGGGGAGTTCGCCACCAGTCGCTGCGATGACGCGCATCGCGCGCAGGAACTGCTCGTACCGGTCGGCCTCCGCGAGCGCCGCCTTACTCGGCGGTGCGATCGTCCCCTGGACAGGCTCCGCGCCGGCATCATCGCTGAAATCGCCGTCAGGGTCCTCCACCGCCCACCCTTCATCATCAGAGGGGCCTCCAGCCCCCGTGCCCCGTGGGGGCCGAGCGCCTCCCTGCGCAACGGTGGGCTCGTCCCACATGTCCTCGTCGGGAGGCGGTGCGTTGCGTGAGTGCTCTCGCAACGTGCGGTTGACGACCTCGTCTGCTTCCTCCGGATCATTGGACTCCGTGAGGCGGCTCTCCAGGGCATCCAAGACCTGCGTGTCCCGCGCGGCGGGGATCTCTCGCAGAGCCCGTTCGGTGAGTTTGAGTTCCAGAGCGTCATCACCGAGTCGCACGGTCAGCTCATGCGCGAAGGCCGCGAAGCGGGCGAGGCGGTATCGGTGAGGGCGCGAGGACTGCGTCAGTTCCTTGTGGACGTACTCACGCGGATCCTTGTACCCGAGCGGGACCCACGCCTTCACCCGCACAATTTCCCGCACGGTGTCGTCGAGTTCATCGGCAAGGTTCAAAGCCCGCTCGGTGAGCTCTCGGGCGTACTCCGGTGTGCACGGCGTCCCAGGGTCATCGGTGACCACCCCCTCTAGGACGTCACCCTGCGACGGCTCGTCGCCCGCCGGTGCAAGTTCCTGACCTGATGTGATGTCCACGCTGTTCTCCAGCTCCTGCGGCATGATGGGGGCAAAGCTGAGTCTGCGGTTGGAAGCGGACAACCTGTCTTGGAGATGTCAGCACAGGCGACATGATCACCGTGGCATTGGGGACGCGCCGGTGCGAAGCATGGTGGCTCTCGCAGCATGGCGGGAAGGCCGAGTTCCCGGTACTCGCCTGGAGGAGCCGGGTTCTTGCGGACAGCCGCGGGGAGGCGGTGTACGCCCGGAGCTATGCGCCCGCCGTCTCTCCAGTGGCCTGGCTCGGCAAGGAGGCCGGTGAGAGCCCGTCGAGGGCGGGAAGCCCCGGGACTGCCTGGGCAGCTGCGGTCTGAGGGGTGAAGGTCGTACCGCGGCCGGCCGCCATCTCCACCAGGACGTCCCGGGCGGCCTTTGCATCCCCCAGCGCCCGGTGACCGCCGCCCAGGGCAAGCCAGCGGCCGGAGCCGAGCCACGTCGCGTAGGACTCCATCAGGCAGAACCAGTTGGCGGGGTCGTCCAGGTGCATCGGCCACTTCCCGACCCGCTTGGCGTCGTTGGTGACGACGGTGCGGTCGAAGACCTCGTTGTACGCGCAGATCACCCGGCCCTTGGTGACCTTGCGCAGCCGCGGCAGGATCTTGTCGAAGGTGCGGGCCTTCGCGGCCACCAGGTCCTCGTCGCTGATGCCGTGCACCCAGTACGCCCCTTCGCTGATCGGCGCCTCGGGCTGTACGAGGGTGTCCATCAGCTTCTTGCCGGTCTCGGCGTCGACGACCGCGACCTCCACGGTGCGCCCGTACAGGTCGGTGGTCTCGGTGTCGAGGACGACGGCCGCGCCCGGCTTCAGCAGCTGCCGGGCCCGGCGGGTGATCCGGCCCCACGCCGGGCACAGCGTGATCTCCCCGGCGTACGCCCCGGCAGCCGCGTCCGCCTTCAGCCGGGCGGTGACGTCCTTCTTCGTCGGGGCTCCGTCACGCCGCTCCCAGTCCATCTCCCAGCCGCCGGTGTACGGGGAGCTCCAGGCCCACACGGTGACCCCGTACTGGTCGGCGAGGGCCTGGGCGAAGGCGCGGACCGTGTCGGCCCTGGTGGGCGCCTTCGCGGCGTAGGCGCGCAGTGGGCTCGGTACGCCCTTGGGGAGGTTCCGCGCGGCGGCCCAGTCCACGCCGGGGATCTCGCGCACCGCGCGGACGTCGGCGAGCCGGTACAGCGGCACGGTGACGGTGCGGTACCGGCTGGTGCCGGCGGGCATCTCCATCGTGGTCACCGGGGTGAGCCAGCCGGCGGCCTCGACGTACCGCAGGTCGGTGGGGTACCGGATCTCCAGCTCCTTCGCGGCCAGCTGGCCGGTGACGTGGCGCTCGCCCTCGGCCTCAAGCGGCAGGCGGTCGATGTCCGCGGTGAGGTAGCGGCCGAAGCGGCCGACCTTCACCCGCCCTTCGTCACCCATACGGGCGATGTCGCGCCAGTGCCAGCCGATCCGGGCGACGGCCTCGTCCCGGGTGATGCTGACCGCCTGCCACGCGGTCCGTTCGGCGACCAGCGGCTTCACCAGCTCCGGGGCCAGGGCGAGCGCGTCCTTCGTGCTGTAGAGCGCCCACCGCTTGTACCAGTCGGCGACCTCGAGGTGCTTCAACTCGACGAGTTGCACGACGTCGTCGGCCGTCACCGGCACACCGAGGCGCTCGGCGAGCAGCGCGCCGATCCGCTGCGCCCCCAGGGCCTCGGGCAGCGTCGCCTCCGGCGCCTGGGTGTCCTTCGGCGCGGTCTCCACGGCGGTTTCCGTCATCGGTACGCCTCCCGGCAGGTCGTCATCGGCATCGTGTTGTTCAACAGCATGGCGGCCACCACTGTCATTGCCCGGCCGATCCGGACGCCGCGCTCTCCGGGGCGGCCACCGTCCGCAGCGCCGCGGCGGTGAGCCCGATGACGCCGGCGATGGCCCGGGGGTCGTCCTCAAGTTCCGAGACGATGTCGAGCATCCGCTTCCGGCCGACCAACCCGTGCGGCACCTGCTGAAGCAGGCGCTTCGCCACGCCCCGCGCCCTGGCGGTGCCGGACACCTGGTCCTCGACGTTGCTCAGTTCGGCGGCGAGGCCGCGGCCGAACAGGCCGTCCTGACCTTCGGCGACGGTCAGGACGGTCAGGGCGTCGGCGTCGAGCGGCACCAGCAGGTCCAGGTCCGGGATGCCGGCGCGGGTGCGCAGGTGGGCGGGGCAGTCCTCGAACACGATGACGGACAGGCAGAGCTGGGCGATGTGGAGGGTGTGGAAGGGCGAGAAGTCCGCGGCGTGTGCGGCGAGGACGGGCAGGCCGGCGGTCAGGGGGGCGTCGGGCCGGGCGAGGGCGAGGGAGTACTCGGCCGCACGGTCCTGCACGATGGTCCAGTAGGGGTTCACCAGCGGTCTCCATCCCAGTCGCCGTCGTCGTCGCCGTCGTCGTCGTACGGGTCGCCGTACTCGTCCTCCGGCCCGTAGCCGTCCTCGACGGTGGGCTCGTCGTCCGGTTCCGCGAACCGGTACTTGTCCTCGTACGGGTCGTCCGGCTCGCGAGCGTCCTCGGCCATCTGCTCCCAGTGAGCGGTCTCTGCCTCGGCCTCCATATCGGCTTCGTATGCGGCGCGTTGAGATGGAGACATCCGCGCCAGCTTCAGCTCGAACTCGAGGGTTTCCACGATCGCCCGAGCCTGGGCATACCCGTCCCAGATCTGGACCGGGTAGTGCGGGTCCTTGGAGCAGTAGCCCCAGCCGCCGTCCCGGTGGAGGTGGCCGGCGGGACGGGCGCACCGCCCGCCATCGATCGGATGCACGAGGCCCGAGCACACGAGGACGAGGGCCTTCGACGAGGTCGTCGGGCGGGGCGTGTGGCGTAGTTCGGCGAGGACATCGGGGAAGCGGCGGCCGGTGCTCCGCGCGATCACGCGGGCTTGGCGTTTGAGGTGGTCGTGTCCGCTCTTGGTCACGGTCGTCTCCACAGCGGAATCCCACGCCTCCCGCCGGACGTCGCGTGTGTGCTCGCAGCCGGACAGACAGGTACTGCTGCGCGGGACTCTGGTGCGGTCCTTGTCCGGCGGCGCTGCCCCGGTGCGGCGTGGGCGCGGGGGCGAGCAGCGGAATCGGCGGTTCGCGGCATGCCGAGTTGTACGGGTACCACGGTAGCGGCTGCCACCGACAGTACGAACAAGATCGCCGGACGTGACCGGTATTGAGCGAAGGTGGCCTGGCGGTGCGTCAGGCTGTGAGCGGTACGGGAAGGGAGCAGGGGTGGCCAGTAAGGCGCAGGCGGCGTGGGACGCGCTGAACGAACGGCAGCAGGCGTACATGACGGTGCTGTACGACCACGACCAGGCGGTAGAGGCCGGGCGGGCGCAGGATGCCGCCGCCGGGTATTACGACGACACGCCGGCGTCTGTGTGGCGGTGGTTGGACGTGGTCACGCCGGGGACGAAGCTCACCTCGGTGCAGCGGGCGCTCGCGCTGAAGGACGTGCGGGACGACGGCACCGGGTCCACGCTCCAGGCGCTGCAGCGGTACGGGCTGATCGAGGTCCGTGACGAGGTCGTCGAGACGCACCGGGGGATGTCGAGGAAGGTGACGGTGCAGCTCACCCGGACTGGGCGTGCGGCGGTGCGGGCGGGGACGAAGGAGTCGGGACGGCGCACGACCGGTGAGCTGTCGGCGTACGCGTGGGAGCGGCTGGTCCGGCTGTGGAAGGCGGACCCGGCCACGGTACGGATCTGGGGCTTCAACACCCGCAAGGCGCTGGTCGAACGTCCGTCCCCGCCGTACGCCGAGGGCCGGGACGGCGACTACCGGATCACCGAGGCCGGGCGGGAGCACTACCGCACCCGGTGGGCCCGATACGCAGCTCTGTACCCGGACGTCGCGGCCCCCGACCCGGAAGGGGCCCCCGAGCCGTGGCCGGCCGAGTTGCAGCGCACCCTGGACCGGATGAAGTCCACGGTCGAGCTGGCGCACCGGGCCCAGTGGACGGCGCACCGCCGGTGGGAAGAGGCGGAGAAGGACGTCGGGAAGCACACGGCCACCCGGGAGCCCAAGGCCGAAGCTCAGTGGCACACCCTGCTGTTGGAGCAGGCGCAGGCCCGCGCGGCCCTGGCGATGGCGCACCGGGAGCAGGCGGCGCAGGAGGCGGTGGTGGCCATCCGCCGGTACGCGCACGCCCTCTGCGCGGCGTTCACCGCCTCGGTCGAGGGCAACCCCGCCGGGGCGAACCTGACCACGGCGGTGGTGGCCGCCGCCGACGCGGGCCAGGACAACCCGAAGGTCCCGAAGCCTCCGGTGTGCGGACTGCACCGGGTCGACACCGCCGTCCAGGAGGCGTACGGCACCCTGGCCGGCACCCGGACCCGCAAGCGCCCGCTGCCCAAGCAGATGCAGCCCGTCGCCCGGTCCGTATGGAAGGACTTCACGGACCCGCCCGCGCACGACCTGGTGGTGCAGCGGCTCCAGGATCTGTCGTGGACGGTGGCCTCGTACGTGGATGGGGGTGCGCTGCGCCGGGAGCTGCACCCGCCGGCAGCACGAGCCGGAGCGTCCCCAGCCGGGTCCTGACGGTTCACCGGATCGATAGAGTCGTGCCGTCACCATCGAGCACCGGGAGCGGTTGTGGACTACCACCTCGAGCGCGGGCAGGTCTACCGGTCCTGCGCCGTGACTGCTGGCCCCCCACGGTACGTACGGATCCTGGTGGGGGCGGCTGGGCGTAAGCGCGTGACGATCGTCGACGCGGCCACGGGCCGACGGGAGCGGGTCGTCGAGGCCAAGCAGCTGCACCCGTACCCGGTGGGCCCCCGGGGCGGCCAGCATCGCCGGGGATACGTGCACACCGCGACACGCGAGTGGGTGGAGCACCTGGTGGACCGGGCGCTGCGCGGCCACCCGTTCACCATCGCCGCGTCCTCGATCGCCCAGGACCCGTGGCGCGGTGGCTACCTGCGGCTGCGGCACGAGGTGACTCTGCCCGCGGTGCGCGCGATCGTGGCGGCGCTGGAGGCGGCGGCCTGGACGGTCGAGCCCTCCACGGCCGCCGAGGACGAGCTGCGCGTACGCCTGCGCGGACAGCTGACGTGCCCGGCCACCCGCGCCGGCAGCGCCGGCCGGTGGTACTGCGACCTGGACCGCGACCACCGTCACGAGCACCGGGACAATGAGACGTTGGAGACGTGGGACGACGCCGGGCCAGCCGCTCCCGGGGCACGCACCGGCGGTGTCTGACGTCCTCGGCCTGGGTCCTACCCTCGGCGGATGACCACGAACGACGACACACCGGCAGACGAGAGCCCTGAACTCCAGACGCTGCGCGCGGACCTGGAGAAGCACTTCGCCTTCCTGCGGGACTTCAGCGCCGAGGCACGCGACCCCGTCCTGAGCCGGATGACCGGGTATGCCTACGGCTACGCGATGGCCAAGCTCGAGGACGGCGACCCGGCGGCCGCGGCCAGGCAACTGGCCTGGATGGTGACCAGGTCCTCCCAGCACCAGGACGTACCCGGCTACCCCGGCCCCGGCAGAGCTGACGCCGGCCCGCGGTCAACTGCTGGCTGAGACCCGGGCACGCAGGTCGGCCACCGCGGCGTCGATCGCGGCGTGCACGTCGGGGACGAACTCGAGGACCGCGGCGACGGCTTCGGCTGGGGCGCCCGGGTCGGCCTGCACGGCGGCGAAGGCTTCGAGTTCGGTGAGCGGGGTCAGGTGCTCCCACCACGCCCTCTGCTTCTCGCCCCGGGCGTAGCGGGTGGTGAGGACTTCCAGCGGGGTCAGCGGCAG
Organism: Streptomyces sp. NPDC020884; assembly: GCF_044333935.1. Lineage (NCBI taxonomy): Bacteria > Bacillati > Actinomycetota > Actinomycetes > Kitasatosporales > Streptomycetaceae > Streptomyces > Streptomyces sp. NPDC020884. Next base: position 434,447 of record NZ_JBIRRY010000010.1, read on the forward strand.
CCGCTCGTCGGGCTTGCCGGCCGGGATGAGGAGCCAGGACAGGCCGCGCTTGTCGACGAGGCCGCAGATCTCCGAGCCCTCCGCCCAGTGCTGCCCGCGGCCGCCGTCGGCGGCCTTGATCAGGCGCTCCACCATGTCGGTCTCCCGGCCGGGCTTGGGCCGGCCGGGGTTCTTGACCTTCGCGAGGTACTCCTCCACCCGGCTGACGGCCCACCATCCGTTGCCGCCCTGCAGGTCCTCCCCGGCCCGGGCCCAGCCGATCGCGCCGAGGGCGTACGCCTGCTGGGAGTAGCGCCGCTCGTAGCGAACCCCGTCGACGGCTTCCTTGTTGGCGGCCCGGGCCACCCGGGTGACCTCCGTGAGGGTGGGCCCGTCGGTCCACGACAGGGTCCACTCGGCACGACGGTCGTCGTACGCAGCCTCGATCCACTCGTGCTTGCTGTACTCGGGCTTGAACTGCTCGGAGACCAGCTTGCGGATGCGGGCAGAGCGGTTCTTGGGCGCCGTGGAGCGAGGGTATCGGCCGCGGCCGACGGGACAGCTCGGAAGGCTGTCCCGCCTGCTGCCCGGCTAGGGGTGTTCGCCGGCGGACGGCTCCAACTCCGGTTCGGCGCCCTGGGTGTAGGCGTGGTGGACGGCGCCCTGGACCAAGTCGGCGAAGAGGTCCCGTACAGCGCTGTCGCCGAACTGGCCGCGCAGCGCGGCCATCATGTCCAGGCTCAGGGCCGCGTGCTGATACTCCTCGGGAAGGCCCGGCCAGTGGCGGTTGAGCGCGGCGGCCGCGGTGCGGTAGGCGTCGGTGATGACGCGCTGGTCCTCGTCGTACAGTCCCCACGGGCGGCGGGCGCTCACAAGCACCAGCACGGAGACGTTGCGCCAGCCGGGCGCGGCGTCGCCGGGCCGGTTCACCCGGAGGCCAGGCTCCTTCACCAGGACTTCCGGCGAGTCCGAGGCTGGCGGTAGGACGAAGACGTCCGCCCGGGCCGGGTACTCGGTGCCGTCCCGCTCCAGGGTGTGAAGGTTGCGGGCGACCAGGGCGGCGAGGAGGTGCTCCATGGTTGCGTCGCCGATCAGGTCGGCGTCCGGGGCGACGGGGACGGACGCGTCGAGCAGGAAGGCGACCTGGCCGACCGCCGGGGTCTCTGCGTCGTCCTCGTCGAGCAGGTCCGCAGCGGCGCGGGCGCGCAGGGCACCGAACGGGTTGTCGCTGTGCCCGGTGACCCAGCTTGCGTACGACGCCAGGTGCCGGCGGGCCCACGGGTCGGTGATGCCCTGCCAGCCGAGCTCGTCGACGACCTTACCCACGGTCCAGGCGAGGTTCTCGGCGAGTTCCACCACGGTCTCCCCGGTGACCCAGCGGGTCAGGACCCCGGCCACCGCCTCGAGCGCGGCGGTGTCCACGGAGGCGGCAGGCACCTCGGGGCCGGCGTCCAGGGCCATCCCAAGGACGATGGCGGATTCCGTGGAGCCGGGGCGGCCCGCGACCAGGTCCTCGGGTCGGCCGGTGGCGCGCTCGCAGGCCGTCGCCGCGGCGTGCAGCGCGGCTGTGAGGGTGGCGAGCGCCTTCGGGCCGGCCTGCCTCAGCGCCTGGCGGATGGCGTCGCTGTCGCCGTCGGCCGGGACGTCGATGTGCCGGACCGGGCCGGCCTCCGTGACGATCTGCTCGTACGTACGGCTCTCGCTGTAGTGCAGGGCCCTGGTGCCGTATGCGTTGGTCTCACCGGAGTTGAGGTACCAGCTCGCCCCGTGGGCATCGACCAGGCGGACCGGGTACTTGCGGTTCTGCCCGGTCGTGTCGACCTGGCGGACGGCCCGGGCGCGGAAGGCGCCGGTCTCCTGCATCGCGGCGCGGGCAGCCCGGTCGCGGGCGCGGTTCTTCGACATCAGCTTCACTCCATGCCGGTACGCCCCACGCGCGTACCGCTCAGAGCGGACGCTGGTCTTCGCACGATGCGTCAGAGACGACTTGCCGGAGCTGGGGGCCTGGCGTGGGCCTGCGGTCCCCTCACGGATACCAGACGGTCGTGCGCCGCCCGGAACCGAGTGTACTGGGGTGAGTGTGCCGCCCCTTAGTACGCGCCGCATCACCTACGGTTCGTCGGCGTCGGGGAGGGCCTCCTGCTCGGCGGCGCCTGCCGGGCGATCACTTCGGGGGCCACGGAGTTGTCCGCGGTGTCTTGTCCGTGCCGGGGCACAGGCCGGTGAACTCGGCGGAGATGGAGTGCATGCCCACTAGGCCGTCGTCGCCGACGGGGGCCAGGTGCCGCATGCCGGAGCAGCGGGCGACCGGTCCTTCCCAGTGCTTCGGCCCCCGGTACGGCAGCTTCTCTGCGGGGTCCGGGAGGGTGGTGCCCGGATGAGCGATCCGGCGCAGCGGACCCTCGTCGAGGATGTCCTCGAGTCTCGCGGGCTCGCCGGCTCCGGCGGGCAGGAGGATCACCAGCGGGGCACCGTCGTGCGCGGTGGAGTCTAGGGCCTCCCACTGGTCGCCGTCGCGGTCGGCGTAGGGGTAGCCGATCAGGTAGCGCTGTCCGGCGTGTTCGACGGACGGGACGGCGGCCAGGTGCGCCGCGTCGTGCGGTCCGTGCTCGCGCAGCAGGACGGTGGCGAGATGGACGACGTAGTCGACCTCCTCGCAGGGGAAGCCGCCGCAGCCGCCGCAGGCGCAGTGCTCGTGCTGGCAGCAGCACTGCTCCCCGCCCCACATGTGGCCTTCGGGGCCGGTGCCGTCGTAGCGCACCCCGGTGTCCCCGCAGCTGTAACACACCCTGTCGGTGGGGAAGATGGCGTCGAGGGCCGGGTCCGCAGCATGCTGCGGTTCTGTGGCGCGCAGGGGGCCGTGGCCGGAGTCTTCGGACAGGTGGAAGGCGAGGAGGCCGGCCAGCGGCTGGCGTAGGGGGCCGAGCTCCGGAGCGGTGCCGTCCTGCTCCAGCAGGTCGTACGCCCGGTTCATCGTCGCTTCGGCGGTCGTCGCCGCGGTGGTCACGGAGGCTGTCGTCATCGGTTCACCTGGCTGAGGTCGCGTCGGTACTGGAGGTTCTCGGCGACGACGCCGGCCCAGTCGATGTCGGTGCGGGTCAGGGGGACGTCGGGGGTCTTAGCCCAGTTGTGGGCGCCGGTCTCGGGGGTGAGCAGGGCGTGGCGCAGGCACTCGCCGCACACGCCGGTGGCGTGGCACTCCCAGGGGGTGCCCTGGCCAGCAGGGCGCTTCTCGTCGTCGAGGGTCCTCTCGTGGAGGGTGGAGTGCCGCCAGGACGCCTCGGCAAGGAGGCGTGGCCAGTCGATCGCGGCTGCGATGCGTTCGAGGACAGCGGCCATGGCCTCCTCGACGGCGTCGTACCGGTCGGTGGGCATGGTCTGGCACTCGCCGAGCCGGCCGTCCCAGATCTGCGGGCCGACGACGCTCTCGGTGAGGACCCTGGTGACCCGGAGTTGGTTGGGCATCGCGTTCCTCGTGTGGTTGGGCCGCCGCTCCAGACCGGAGCGGCGGTGGGTGGTCAGCAGCAGTAGGGCGGCCATGGAGGTGGCCGGACTAGAAAAGACCGTCCTGCGCGGAGGCAATCGGGGGCAGCGTGGGTTCTGGGGCGGGCTGATGGCAGGAGCAGTTGCAGCGGACCCGGCACTGGCGGTCGGCGAGGTAGAGCGTGGCGTCGCTGCGGTTGAGGCCGGAGGCACCCCGACACGGGAAGGGGCCGTGGCCCCGGCCGAGGACGGCTTCTTCCTCGGTGCCGCGCCAGGCGATCCACTGCTCGTGACCGCACGTGCCGTGTCGGCTGTGCTCGCAGGCGTTGGACACGATCTGGCACGGGCACCGGGCAGACTGCGGCGGGATCTCCTTGGGTGCGAGGACCATGTCGCGGACCCAGGTGGCAGCAGCGGCAGACATGGGCAGAGGCGCGGTCGGCACGCTCCCTCTTTCGTGGCTGGTAAGGCGGAGGCGGGGCCGTTGTGCGCTTCTCCCTGTCCTGCCTTCCAAAAGTGCTCGGCGGGCCAGACGGATGGTGATGCTCGCCTGGCCCGCCGGTCTGGTTCCGCCGTCCTAGAACGGCGGCTCGTCGCTCGGCGGAGCCGCGTTGCTGGCCCACGGGTCATCGGCGGGCGTGCCTTCTGTCGCGTTGGCCGTCTGGCCGCCTCCGTAGCCGCCCTGGCCGCCGCGACCGGTGGTCTTGGTGACCTTGGCCGTGGCGTTCTTGAGGCTGGGGCCGACTTCCTCGACGTCCAGCTCGTAGACCGTGCGCTTGACGCC
>NZ_JBIRRY010000011.1:0-419172 GCF_044333935.1 Streptomyces sp. NPDC020884
GCAGGGGGGACCCTGTGGGAGAGTAGGACGCCGCCGAACAATTTTTCCGGGAAAGCCCCGTGCCATTGGCACGGGGCTTTTCTGCGTTCCGGACCCTCCAGACCGCGCATCGCCTCAGCCCCTCCACCCCCGTGCACCCGCCGGCGGAGGCTGAGGGTAGGGTCAGGGGGCATCATTGGCACGTTCTTCACAGGAGGCCCCCGGGTGGAGGTCCAGGAGACTCGGGTCCAGACGGACCGGGTCCTCACCATCCCCAACATCCTCAGCATGGCTCGCCTTGTCGGGGTACCGCTCTTCCTGTGGCTGATTCTTCGCCCCGTGTTCGGAGGGCCCAACAGCGACAACTGGGCGCTGCTGGTGCTGATGCTCAGCGGCATCAGCGACTACCTCGACGGGAAGCTCGCCCGCAAGTGGAACCAGATCAGCAGCCTCGGCCGGCTCCTGGACCCGGCGGCGGACCGCCTCTACATCCTTTCCACCCTGGTCGGCCTCACCTGGCGCGAGATTCTGCCCCTGTGGGTCACCGCGGCCCTTCTCGCCCGGGAACTGATGCTTCTCGTGATGGTGGCCATCCTGCGCCGCCACGGCTATCCGCCCCCGCAGGTCAACTTCCTCGGGAAAGCTGCAACCTTCAACCTCATGTACGCCTTCCCCTTGTTGCTGCTCAGCGACGGGAGTGGTTGGCTGGCCACACTGGCCGCCGTTTTCGGATGGGCGTTCGCAGGATGGGGTACAACGCTCTACTGGTGGGCAGGGATCCTCTACGTGGTTCAGGTCCGTCGGCTTGTGAAGACGGATGCAGTAGCCGATTGAGCTCGTTGATGCGGTGCCGCGCAGTGTGGCCGGCCCGCGGTTGATGTCTTGAAAGATGCCCCGACGGGCGAACTCGGCTAACCGTCGTCTCTTCTAGGAGGACGTTTCCGACATGAAGGCCGTCGTGATGGCTGGTGGCGAAGGCACACGTCTTCGCCCCATGACCTCGAGCATGCCCAAACCGCTCCTGCCTGTGGCCAACCGGCCCATCATGGAGCATGTGCTGCGGCTGCTCAAGCGGCATGGGCTCAGTGAAACAGTCGTGACCGTCCAGTTTCTCGCTTCCCTCGTCAAGAATTATTTCGGGGACGGCGAGGAGCTCGGGATGGAGCTCACCTATGCCAATGAAGAGAAGCCACTCGGCACAGCGGGGAGCGTGAAGAACGCCGAGGAGGCGTTGAAGGACGACACGTTCCTCGTCATTTCCGGTGACGCGCTCACCGACTTCGACCTCACCGACCTCATCGCGTTCCACAAGGAAAAGGGCGGACTCGTCACCGTCTGCCTGACCCGGGTTCCCAATCCGCTGGAATTCGGGATCACCATCGTGGACGAGAACGGTCAGGTCGAACGGTTCCTGGAGAAGCCGACCTGGGGACAGGTCTTCTCCGACACCGTGAACACCGGTATCTACGTCATGGAGCCCGAGGTCTTCGACTACGTCCAGGCCGACACCTCCGTCGACTGGTCCGGTGACGTCTTCCCTCAGCTGATGAAGGAGGGCAAGCCCATCTACGGCTACATCGCCGAGGGCTACTGGGAGGACGTGGGCACCCACGAGAGTTACGTCAAGGCCCAGGCGGACGTCCTGGAGCGCAAGGTCGACGTGGAGCTCGACGGCTTCGAGATCTCGCCCGGCGTGTGGGTCGCCGAAGGGGCGGAGGTCCACCCCGACGCAGTGCTGCGCGGGCCGCTGTACATCGGCGACTACGCCAAGGTCGAGGCGGACGTCGAGATCCGCGAGCACACCGTCGTGGGGTCGAACGTCGTCGTCAAGACGGGCGCGTTCCTCCACAAGGCCGTGGTGCACGACAACGTCTACATCGGACAGCACAGCAACCTCCGGGGCTGCGTGGTCGGCAAGAACACCGACATCATGCGTGCGGCCCGGATCGAGGACGGCGCCGTCATCGGTGACGAATGCCTGGTCGGCGAGGAGTCGATCATCCAGGGCAATGTACGGGTGTATCCGTTCAAGACCATCGAGGCCGGCGCGTTCGTCAACACCTCGGTGATCTGGGAATCCCGCGGACAGGCGCATCTCTTCGGAGCGCGCGGAGTCTCCGGGATCCTGAACGTCGAGATCACCCCCGAACTGGCCGTACGACTGGCGGGCGCCTACGCCACGACCCTGAAGAAGGGCTCGACGGTCACGACCGCCCGTGACCACTCCCGAGGCGCGCGTGCCCTCAAGCGGGCCGTCATCTCGGCTCTCCAGGCCAGCGCCATCGACGTCCGGGACCTGGAGAACGTCCCTCTGCCCGTGGCACGCCAGCAGACCGCCCGGGGCAGCGCGGGCGGCATCATGATCCGTACGTCGCCCGGAGTGCCCGACTCGGTGGACATCATGTTCATCGACGAGCGGGGCGCGGACCTCTCGCAGGCCCAGCAGCGCAAGCTCGACCGGGTCTACGCACGCCAGGAGTACCGCAGGGCCTTCCCCGGCGAGATCGGGGACCTGCACTTCCCGTCCAGCGTGTTCGACTCGTACACCGGGTCGCTCCTGCGGAATGTCGACGTCGAGGGCATCGCGGACTCCGGGCTCAAGGTCGTCGTCGACGCGTCCAACGGGAGCGCCGGGCTCGTCCTGCCCAGCCTGCTCGGCCGGCTCGGGGTGGACGCGCTGACGATCAACCCCGGGCTCGACGAGTCGCGGCCCACCGAGTCCGCCGACACCCGGCGGGCCGGTCTGGTGCGGCTCGGGGAGATCGTGTCCTCGGCACGGGCCGCCTTCGGGGTGCGGTTCGACCCGGTGGGGGAGCGGCTCTCCCTCGTCGACGAACTGGGCCGGATCATCGAGGACGACCGGGCCCTGCTGGTCCTCCTCGATCTCGTCGCCGCCGAGCGGCGCAGCGGTCGTGTCGCCCTGCCGGTGACGACCACGCGCGTCGCCGAGCAGGTGGCGGCCTACCACGGCACGCAGGTGGAGTGGACGACCACCTCGCCCGACGACCTGACCCGGGTGGGCCGTGAAGAGGCCACCATCTTCGGAGGAGACGGGCGCGGAGGGTTCATCGTTCCCGAATTCAGCAGCGTCTTCGACGGGACGGCCGCTTTCGTGCGGCTCATCGGGCTCGTCGCGCGGACCCAGCTGACCCTGAGCCAGATCGACGCCCGCATCCCCCGGGCGCACGTCCTGCGCCGCGATCTGGCGACGCCCTGGGCCGTCAAGGGGCTCGTCATGCGCCGGGTCGTCGAAGCGGCCGGTGACCGCAGTGTCGACACCACGGACGGGGTCCGCGTGGTCGAGGCGGACGGGCGGTGGATCATGGTCCTGCCCGACCGGGCGGAGGCCGTCACCCATCTGTGGGCGGAAGGCCCGGACGACGCCTCGGCCCAGGCACTGCTCGACGAGTGGGCCGCGGTGGTGGACAGCGCCGGAGACTGATCTCAGGACGGTGCGCCGCGACGCCCCGGGCAGGGGGTCGCGGCGCACCGGTGGGGCCGTTCGGCGGTAGCTGTGATGACGTGCGACGATGTGCGGCATGTCGCAGCAGTCCCCCGATCGGAGCACCGCCTCGCCGCCCGCACGCCCCGACGCCTCCATGTCGCTGCTGAACAACGTGATGGACCACAGTCTCGACGACGGCTACGCGGAGGCGTCGGCGCGGCGCAAGGCCGACGGGAGCGCGGGCCTGCCCCGTACGCTCAAGTCGAAGCTCGGCCTGGCCGCCGGACTGGTGGTGGCCGCCCTGGTCGTCACCCTCGGCGCCGCCGAGGCTCGGATCTCCGCGCCGGTCGTCGCCAAGGAGCGCGAAGAGCTGATCGACCGGATCGACGCGGAGACGCAGGCCGCGGACAGCCTGGAGTCGGATGTCGACGAGCTCCGCTCCGATGTGAGTGAACGTCAGCGCAAGGCCCTCGAGCAGCACGGTGGGGACCAGGGAGAGCTGGTGGCCCTGTTGTCCGGGGCCACTCCGGTCGAGGGACCCGGGGTGAAGCTGATCGTCGACGACGCCAAGGACACCGACCAGGGCGGCGGCGGGCCTCGTGAGTCGACGGGCTTCGCCGACACCGGGCGGGTGCGCGACCGGGACATGCAGCGGGTCGTCAACGGTCTGTGGGAGTCCGGGGCCGAGGCCATCGCCATCAATGGGCAAAGGCTGACGGCCCTGTCGGCCATCCGGGCCGCCGGCGACGCCATACTGGTCGACAACAGACCGCTCGTGCCGCCGTACACGGTGCTCGCGGTGGGGGACGGGAAGAAGCTCGCGACCGCGTTCCAGGACAGCGCCGACGGCCAGTACCTGCAGGCGCTCAAGGAGAGCTTCGACATCCGCACCAGCATCTCCGATGAGGCGAAGGTGCGGCTTCCGGCCGCGCCGAGCCTCATCGTCCGTACAGCAGAGCCGAAGGCCGCCGGCAGTGGTGCGGCAGACACAGGGAAAGGCACATCGTGATCGCCGTACTGGGCCTCGTCGTGGGAGTCGTGGTCGGACTGTTGGTCCGGCCCGAGGTACCGGCGGTGGTCGAGCCCTATCTGCCGATCGCGGTGGTCGCGGCGCTCGACGCCGTCTTCGGCGGTCTGCGGGCCATGCTCGACGGCATCTTCGTCGACAAGGTCTTCGTGGTCTCCTTCCTCTCCAACGTCGTGGTGGCCGCGCTGATCGTCTTCCTCGGCGACAAACTGGGTGTCGGTGCTCAGCTCTCCACGGGTGTGGTGGTCGTGCTCGGCATCCGGATCTTCTCCAACGCCGCCGCGATCCGCCGGCACGTCTTCCGGGCTTGAGGCCGATGAACAACGACGAGAACTCCCGCAGCGAACAGCCCGAGAGCGGCGCGTCCGCCGCTCCGGACGCTCCCGCGCCGCCGCCTGCCGAAGAGGTGTCCGGCCGGCAGCGGCTGCTGGCGGGCCTGTGGCCGCCGCGGCTGAGCCGGGCCCAACTGATCGTCGCCGTGCTGCTGTTCGGACTCGGTCTGGGACTCGCCATCCAGGTGCGGTCCACCAGCGACGACAGCGCGCTGCGCGGCGCCCGGCAGGAGGACCTGGTCCGCATCCTCGACGAGGTCGACGACCGGACCCAGCGCCTGGAGGACGAGAAGCAGCGCCTGGACGATCAGCGCACCGAGCTGGAGAACAGCTCCGACCAGGCCGAGGAGGCCCGGAAGCAGACGCTGGAGAAGGAACGCCAGCTCGGCATCCTCGCGGGCACCGTGGCGGCCGAGGGCCCCGGCATCACGCTGACGATCACCGATCCCTCGGGGGCGGTCGCCCCCGACATGCTGCTCGACGCCCTTCAGGAACTGCGGGCGGCGGGGGCCGAGGCGATCCAGGTCAACGGGGTGCGGGTGGTGGCCAACACCTATTTCTCCGGGGACGGCGGGAACGTCCAGGTGGACGGCAAGAAGATCGAGGCGCCGTACGAGTTCACGGTGATCGGCAAGCCGCAGGATCTGGAGCCCGCGCTCAACATCCCCGGCGGTGTGGTCCAGACGCTGGAGAAGGAGCAGGCCACGGTGCTCGTGGAACGGTCCGACGACATCGTCGTGGACGCCTTGCGACCGGCGCAGCGGCCTGACTACGCTCGGTCGTCAACCCCGTGAGCGGGGCGAGTGTGAAGGCCCGTGGAGCGGGTCGGAGGGTTGCGGGGGGTCGGCGCACCGGATTGGTGGTGCGTGGTGGAAACTGTCGGGTGGATACGGACGTTGTGAAGATGTCCGGGTCGGCAGGTGTGTTCAATCAGGGTTCGTCCTGCCCCACGGGCGGGTCTATGTCGGTCAAGGGGAATCGCCCGTGAAGTTGTTTGCGAAGTTGTTCGGGAAGAGTGCACGCGAGGACAGCAACAGTGCTGCCCGCCACCGCGCGCCGCGCCACGGTCAGGGCGAGGAGCAGGAGGCGGAGCGTCCGCTCTTCCGCGACGAGGTGTCCGGTGCCCCGGGTGGCGACGGCGTGTCGTCTGTTGACCCTGCCGGTGCCGGACGCATAGGTTTCGGCGAACCATCAGCCTCGAGTACGGGTGGAGGGTTCACCCCGGAGGGCTCGCCGATGCCGGTCTGTACGAGGTGCGGTCACCGCAACGCGGAGGCCAGCAGGTTCTGCTCCAACTGCGGCGCGCCGCTGCGGGGCGGCGTTCCCGAGCGCCCCTCGGAGACGACGTCCACGATCTCCATCTCCGGTCTCGAGGCGTACGAGGCGGAGGCGACGGGCCAGACCGCACTGCCCTCGCTCTCCCCGGAGGCTCAGGCCGCGGTCGACGCGCTGCCCGCGGGCTCGGCGCTGCTGGTCGTGCGGCGCGGCCCGAATTCCGGCAGCCGCTTCCTGCTCGACAGCGACCTGACCACGGCGGGCCGTCACCCGCAGAGCGATATTTTTCTCGATGACGTGACCGTGTCGCGGCGTCATGTGGAGTTCCGCAGGAGCCCGGACGGTAGCTTCACCGTGGGTGACGTCGGCAGCCTCAACGGCACCTACGTCAACCGTGAGCGCATCGATTCGGTCCAGCTGTCCAACGGCGACGAAGTCCAGATCGGAAAGTACCGCCTGGTCTTCTATGCGAGCCCGCGGGGCGTGTGACCAGCCCCGGACCCGGTCCGGGGGGACCCCCAGGAAGGCCCATGCTGCGAACACCGACAGGCGGTGCCGGCCACGGCACCGCCACCGCGGAAGCGCGCCCGATGAGCATCGGAGCGGTGCTCATCCAGCTGCGCGAGGAGTTTCCCGAAGTCACCATCTCCAAGATCCGGTTCCTGGAGGCGGAGGGGCTCATCGAGCCGCAGCGCACTCCTTCCGGATACCGCAAGTTCGCCCCGTGCGATGTGGAGCGCCTGGCGCAGGTGCTCCGTATGCAGCGGGACCACTATCTGCCGCTGAAGGTCATCCGGGAGCACCTGGACGCGCTGGCGCGGGGGGAGCAGCCGGTCCTGCCCTCGCCCGGCGGGCAGCGGGACCTCGCCGACGGGGTGTGGGAGGCCGGTCCCGGAGCGGCGACCGCCGCCCGGATCGGGCGGGCCGAACTGCTCGCGGCGGCCGAGGTCGACGAGGACCGGTTGGCCGAATGGGAGTCCTACGGCCTCATCGTCCCGGCCTCCGAGGGCGGCTACGACGCCGAGATGGTGACCGTCGCCAAGCTGGTGGCGGATCTGGGGCGTTTCGGCCTGGAACCGCGTCATCTTCGGGCCATGCGGGCCTCCGCCGACCGGGAGGCGGGGCTGGTGGAGCAGCTGGTCGCGCCCCTGCGCCGGCACCGCAATCCGCAGACCAGAGCCCATGCCGAGGCCACCGCGAACGAGCTCGCCGAGCTCTCCGTACGGCTGCACGCGGCACTCGTGCAGAGCGCTCTGCGCAGCCGTCTGCACTGACATCGGCGGAGCCCGACTACCCAAACATGGCGAGCACGTCCTAGGGTTGCTGTGTGAACGAGCTCGACGTTGTCGGTGTCCGGGTGGAAATGCCCTCCAACCAACCGATCGTTCTCCTGCGTGAAGTGGGAGGCGACCGGTACCTCCCCATTTGGATCGGTCCTGGGGAGGCGACCGCGATCGCCTTCGCCCAGCAGGGCATGGCGCCCGCCAGGCCGCTGACCCATGACCTGTTCAAGGATGTGCTCGAGGCCGTGGGCCAGGAGCTCACCGAGGTCCGGATCACGGACCTCCGAGAAGGGGTCTTCTACGCGGAGCTCGTCTTCGCCAGCGGAGTGGAGGTGAGCGCCCGGCCCTCCGACGCCATAGCGCTCGCCCTGCGGACCGGCACGCCGATCTACGGCAGTGACGGCGTGCTGGACGATGCGGGCATCGCGATCCCCGACGAGCAGGAGGACGAGGTGGAGAAGTTCCGCGAATTCCTCGACCAGATCTCTCCGGAGGACTTCGGCACGAACAGCCAGTGACCTCCCGCAAGGGTGTCGTCAAGCGCATCCGACAAGCCTTTCCCGGAAACGAGACACGGGAAACCACCCTCAGGGTGATTATCACTCGGCGTGCCGAGTGTGGCGATCGTTGACGCACCCCGAGTGACTGCCTACCTTCGAGTGGGCAGGTCAAGGACGGAGGTCGGCGTGAGAAGCAGCGGCGACGGTACGGCGGCGGGTGGGCCGTATCCGCAGCACGGCAGTGGAGCCGACCACACCATCAGGCAGCCGGTTCAACCGGCCGCGGTGGCGGCGGACGGCGTGGCAGCGGCGAGCGGTGCCGGCGACATCGGCTATCGCGGACCGACGGCGTGCGCGGCGGCGGGGATCACCTACCGCCAACTGGACTACTGGGCGCGCACGGGGCTGGTCGAGCCCAGTGTGCGTCCGGCCTACGGGTCGGGGACCCAGCGTCTCTACAGTTTCCGGGACGTGGTTCTCCTCAAGATCGTCAAGCGGTTCCTGGACACCGGGGTCGCTCTGCAGAACATCCGCACCACGGTCCAGCATCTGCGGGCCCGCGGTTTCCAGGACCTCGAGCGCATGACGTTGATGAGCGACGGGGCCACGGTCTACGAGTGCTCCTCGCCCGACGAGGTCGTCAGTCTGCTCCAGGGCGGGCAGGGAGTCTTCGGGATCGCCGTCGGCGTCGTCTGGCGGGACGTGGACGCGGCGCTGTCGCAACTGCACGGTGAGCGGGTCGACACCGGCGAGACGCTGGTCGGCCACAACCCGGCGGACGAGCTGGCGCGGCGGCGCAACCGCGCCGGCTGAGCACCCCGACGGGCAGCACGGCGCACAGTACGAAGAACGGCACAACGGGACGGTGCGGCAGCCCCACGGGGCGCCGCACCGTCCCGTTGTCAGTGCCGTAGGGCAGCATCGACGGTGTGAGACCCGCGCCCACCATCCTTCACCTGGACATGGACGCCTTCTACGCGTCGGCGGAGCAGGCGTCCAAGCCGAGCCTGCGCGGCAAGGCGGTCGTGGTGGGCGGCCTCGGCCCCCGCGGAGTGGTCGCCACCGCCTCGTACGAAGCCCGGCGCCTGGGCGTTCACTCGGCGATGCCCACCGCCCAGGCCCGGCGGCTCGCCCCGAACGCGGCCTACCTGGTGCCCCGCTTCTCGCTGTACCGGACCGTGAGCGACCAGGTGATGGAGCTCCTGGGGCGGCTGTCGCCCCTGGTGGAGCTGCTCAGCCTGGACGAGGCCTTCGTGGACCTGGAGGCGGGTGGAAGGGCGGACGACGCGGCGTCCGCCCGCGCGACGGGCGAGGGGCTGCGGACGGCCATCCGCACGGTGACCGGTCTCAGCGGATCCGTCGGGCTGGCGGGTTCCAAGATGCTCGCCAAGATCGCCTCCGAGGAGGCCAAGCCCGACGGGCTGCTCATCATCGAGCCGGGCACCGAGCGCGAGCTGCTCGCCCCGATGTCCGTCCGCATCCTGCCGGGGGTCGGCCCGGCCACCGGCGACCATCTCCGACGCGCCGGGATGACCACCGTCCACGACCTGGCCGAGGCGGGCGAGGCGGAGCTCGTACGGCTGGTCGGCAAGGCCCACGGCCACGGGCTCTACCGGATGGCGCTGGGGCTCGACGACCGGCCGGTGGTCGCCGAGCGGGACGCCAAGTCCGTATCGGTGGAGGACACCTTCGACGTGGACCTGCACGACCGGGTGCGGGTGCGCGCCGAGGTGGAGCGGCTGGCCGTGCGGTGCGTGGAGCGGCTGCGCGCCGCCGACCGGTCGGGGCGCACGGTGGTGCTGAAGGTGCGCCGCTACGACTTCTCCACGCTGACCCGCTCCGAGACCCTCAGAGGCCCCACGGACGACCCCACGGTGGTCCGCGAGGCGGCGGGGCGGCTGCTGGAGTCCGTCGACACCACGGGGGGCGTACGGCTGCTGGGGGTCGGTGTGACGGGGCTGGCCGACTACACCCAGGAGGACCTGTTCGCCCAGGCCGCCGACGCCCGGGAGCTCGCCCAGCGGGCCCAGGAGGAGCACCGGGCGCCCGCCGTGGAGGGCGACGGGGAGGAGGCCGCCCCCGAGCCCGAGCCGGACAGCGCCGAGCTGCTCGCCGCACGGCGCTGGCCCGCCGGGCACGACGTGCACCACGAGGAGCACGGCCACGGCTGGGTCCAGGGCAGCGGCGTCGGCCGGGTCACCGTCCGGTTCGAGGAACCGTGGAGCGCGCCCGGCCGGGTGCTCACGTTCCGCATCGACGATCCGCTGCTGCGGCCCGCCGATCCGCTGCCGCTCGTCCGTGAAGCGGCCGACTACTCCTCCTGGCCCGCCAGCCTGCCGAAGTCCCGGTCGGGCGCCGACTCCTCCGGGGGCGGGGAGTCCAGTCCGTAATGCCGGTAGAGCTGAAGTTCCTGCTCGGGCGAGAGGTGCCGGCCGACGCCGAAGTCCGGCGCGTCCTTGATCACCGCGCGGTCGAAGGGGACGCGCAGCGCGTCCTCGACGAATTCGCTGGGTTCCAGGGGGACGAAGGCGTCCCTGCTGAACAGGCCGGTGCGGACGGCAGCCCACTCGGGCACACCCGTCGCGTCGTCGAGATAGACCTCATCCACCGTTCCGATCTTGGCGCCCTTGCGATCGAATGCCTTGCGGCCGATCAGGCGGCGCGGATCGATATCGGTCTGCACGGTGCCTCCCACTGGTCGCAACTGCTCAGGGTGGTCCCTGTTGCTCCACCAGCACCACACAAGTGCAGATCCGTGGTGTCGGCCACTCGAGAGCTCCGCCGCAGTGGCCGCTGGTAGGCTGGCAGTGGCTGCTGACCCCGTGCGGGAGAGTCCTCCGGTGCAGAATCCGGAGGCGCCGAAGGAGCAACTCCTCCCCGGAATCTCTCAGGCCCCCGTACCGCACGGACGAGGTCACTCTGGAAAGCAGGGCGGTTCCGTGTGGGTGCAGACCCGGACGGACTCGACCCTCACCGACGGTGAAAGTCGGCACGCCTCGTGCGCGCCGGTGAAGCTCTCAGGTTGAGATGACAGAGGGGGAGGCCGTTCGGGCACCCGCGCCGTGGTGCCCCTCGCAGGTCGTGACAGACCAGGAGGCCTCCACCATGACCCCCCGTCGCACTCCGCTCTCCCAGCTGGAGCAGGGCATTCCGTTCGAGCAGCGCCACATAGGGCCCGACGCCGGGGCCCAGGCGAAGATGCTCGCCCAGGTCGGCTACGGCTCCCTCGACGAGCTGACCGCCGCCGCGGTGCCCGATGTGATCAAGAGCGCGGAGGCCCTGAACCTTCCGTCGGCGCGCACCGAGGCGGAGGTCCTGGCCGAGCTGCGCTCGCTGGCCGACCGCAACCAGGTGCTGGCCCCGATGATCGGCCTCGGCTACCACGGCACCTTCACGCCGCCCGTCATCCTGCGCAACGTCATGGAGAACCCCGCGTGGTACACGGCCTACACGCCGTACCAGCCGGAGATCTCCCAGGGCCGGCTCGAAGCCCTCCTGAACTTCCAGACGATGGTCGCCGAGCTGACCGGGCTGCCCACCTCCGGCGCCTCCCTGCTCGACGAGGGCACCGCGGCCGCCGAGGCGATGGCCCTGGCCCGGCGCGTCGGCAAGGTCAAGAACGGCGTCTTCCTGGTCGACGCCGACACCCTGCCCCAGACCGTCGCGGTGATCGAGACCCGCGCCGAGCCCACCGGTGTCGAGGTCGTCGTCGCCGACCTGAGCGACGGCATCCCCGCCGAGATCGCCGAGCGCGGCGTCTTCGGTGTGCTGCTCCAGTACCCGGGCGCCTCCGGAGCCGTGCGCGCCATCGAGCCCGTCATCGAGCAGGCCCACGGGCTCGGCGCGATCGTCACCGTCGCCGCCGACCTGCTGGCCCTCACACTGCTCACCTCGCCCGGCGCGCTCGGCGCGGACATCGCGGTCGGCACCACCCAGCGCTTCGGTGTCCCGATGGGCTTCGGCGGCCCGCACGCCGGCTTCATGGCGGTCCGCGAGAAGTTCGCCCGCTCCCTGCCCGGCCGCCTCGTCGGCGTCTCCGTCGACGCCGACGGCAACAAGGCCTACCGCCTGGCCCTCCAGACCCGCGAGCAGCACATCCGCCGCGAGAAGGCCACCAGCAACATCTGCACCGCGCAGGTCCTGCTCGCCGTCATGGCCGGGATGTACGCGGTCTACCACGGCCCCGACGGGCTGCGGACGATCGCCCGGCGCACCCACCGCTTCGCCGCGATCCTGGCCGACGGCCTGCGGAGCGCCGGGGCCGAGGTCGTGCACGGCGCGTTCTTCGACACCCTGACCGTGCGCGCCCCCGGCAAGGCCGCGGCCATCGTCGCGGACGCCCGGGAGCGCGGGGTCAACCTCCGCCTGGTCGACGCCGACCACGTCTCCGCCGCCTGCGACGAGACCACCACCCGGGCGCAGATCTCCGCCGTCTGGGCCGCCTTCGGCGCCGACGGCGACATCGAGGCACTGGACGCCGCGGTCGCCGACGCGCTGCCCGAGGGGCTCCTGCGCTCCGACGACATCCTGACCCACCCGGTCTTCCACCAGCACCGCTCCGAGACCGCGATGCTGCGCTACCTGCGCAAGCTCGCCGACCGCGACTACGCGCTGGACCGCGGCATGATCCCGCTCGGCTCCTGCACCATGAAGCTGAACGCGACCGCCGAGATGGAGTCGATCACCTGGCCCGAGTTCGGCGCGCTGCACCCCTTCGCACCGGCCGAGCAGGCACAGGGCTTCCTCACCCTCATCCGTGAGCTGGAGGAGCGCCTCGCCGAGGTCACCGGCTACGACGCGGTGTCCATCCAGCCCAACGCCGGCTCCCAGGGCGAGTTCGCCGGTCTGCTGGCCGTCCGGGCGTACCACCGGGCCAACGGCGACGACCAGCGCACCGTCTGTCTCATCCCGTCCTCCGCGCACGGCACCAACGCCGCCAGCGCCGTGATGGCGGGCATGAAGGTCGTCGTGGTGAAGACCGCCGACGACGGCGAGGTCGACATCGCGGATCTGCGCGCCAAGATCGAGCTGCACCGCGACGAGCTGGCCGTGCTCATGATCACCTACCCGTCCACCCACGGGGTGTTCGAGGAGCACGTCGCCGACATCTGCGGCGAGGTGCACGACGCGGGCGGCCAGGTCTACGTCGACGGCGCCAACCTCAACGCGCTGGTCGGGCTCGCCAAGCCCGGCAAGTTCGGCGGCGACGTCTCGCACCTGAACCTGCACAAGACCTTCTGCATCCCGCACGGCGGCGGCGGCCCCGGCGTCGGCCCGGTCGGCGTCCGCGCCCACCTCGCTCCGTACCTCCCCAACCACCCGCTCCAGCCCGCCGCGGGCCCGGAGACCGGTGTGGGCCCGATCTCGGCCGCCCCGTGGGGCTCGGCGGGCATTCTGCCGATCTCCTGGGCGTACGTCCGTCTGATGGGCGGCGAGGGACTCAAGCGCGCCACGCAGGTCGCCGTGCTGGCCGCGAACTACATCGCCAAGCGGCTGGAGCCGCACTTCCCGATCCTCTACAACGGCCCGGCCGGTCTGGTCGCGCACGAGTGCATCGTGGACCTGCGCCCGATCTCCAAGGCGACCGGCGTCTCCATCGACGATGTTGCCAAGCGCCTGATCGACTACGGCTTCCACTCGCCGACCATGTCGTTCCCGGTGGCCGGCACGCTGATGATCGAGCCGACGGAGAGCGAGGACCTCGCGGAGCTCGACCGGTTCTGCGACACCATGATCGCGATCCGCGCCGAGATCGAGAAGGTCGCCTCGGGGGAGTGGGGCAAGGACGACAACCCGCTGACCAACGCCCCCCACACCGCGGCCGCGCTCGGCGGCGACTGGGAGCACGCCTACAGCCGCGAGGAGGCCGTCTTCCCGGCCGGTGTGTCCCCCGCGGACAAGTACTGGCCGCCGGTGCGCCGGATCGACGGGGCCTTCGGCGACCGGAACCTGGTCTGCTCGTGCCCCCCGCTGGACGCGTACGACAGCTGAGTCGGCCGGTCGCGGGGCGTGCGCCGGGAACGGCGTACCCCGGACATGCGTCGGGGCCGGTGCGGAGATCTCTCCGGGCCGGCCCCTGTTCGTACGACCGTCCTCAGGCGGCCTTCACCACGCGACCGGCTGCCAGCGGCCGGTGCGGGGCGATGATCTGCCCGTCGGGCAGCAGCTCGCCGGTGTCCTCGAAGAGCAGGACGCCGTTGCACAGGAGGCTCCAGCCCTGTTCGGGGTGGTGGGCCGTCAGTCGGGCGGCCTCCCGGTCGGGTGAATCGGCGGTGGGGCAGGATGGCTGGTGCTGGCACATGGATGGGTTCTTTCGCTGCGTCGAGTCGAGTGTCCTGCGGCTGGATGAGTTGTTCATGGCCGCCCCCGTATCAGTCGGTCCGGTCCCAGTGTTGCCCTACGGGGAAGATTCCGCAGGGATTTCGCTGCAGCTCCCGTACTCCTCTCATGACGCGTCACCCGCGCGGACGGTTCACCGCAACTGCACTGTCCCTTTGGGTGGTTCGGGGTGGCCGGATAGGGCTAGTCCGAGTGGGCAGCGCAACGCCCCCGCGGCGACCCGCCCCCGCGTCCCGGCGTACGGGGCGGGGCGGGTGCCACGGGGGCCGGTGGTGTCGGGCCCGGTGGTCAGGCCGAGCTGAGGAGAGGCCCGGGGGCCACCCGCAGCGAGATGACGGGCAGCAGATCGGCGACCCGGTGCGGGCGGTGGGCGGCGATGCCCGGAGGGGCCGGGGCCAGGGGCACCAGGATGTCCGTCGGAGCGAGCACGCCGCCGGCCGGATCGGCCTCGGTGTCGCCGTGCAGCCAGAGCGTGAGCATGTAGAGCTCCGGGACGGACAGCAGCCGGGCCTGGCAGGCGGTGCCCGAGGCCTCCGCCTGCCGGACGGCCAGCTCGGTCGAGGCGAGGTAGGGCCCCTCGAAGAAGTGCGAGAACGTCCAGCCGTCGGGGGTGAGCACGGTGTCCGCCGCGGCAACCGCGCGGCCCTCGCTCCGGATCAGGAAACGCCAGGCCGCGAGCCGTGTCAGGGGTGCTGTCCTGGCGGGAGTGATCCGGTCCAGCACATGGACGGGAAGCGGTAGTTCGGGGCTCAGCGGACCCTGGACGGTCCGGAGAGCGGACGTTCGGGCCTCGCGGACGGCGGTGGGAGAACCGAGGGCCGCGAGAACGCTGCGCAGGGCGGGCGCGGGAGCCGAGGGAACATGCAGCGGCATGGTGGGTTGCCTCTCACTTCGGAGACACGGTGGTGCTTGGGCGGATGCAGACGGCGCTGTCGGCGTGCGGGCCAGAGGAGGCCGGTGACGGGCGAGTCGTATCAACTCTCTGCCTCGTTGAGCGGAGTTTATATGACGCGTGTTCACACAGTGTTTCCGCTAGCAGTCAGGGATATGTCGCACAAGGCGTCATCCGGCCTTCGGATCGCGGTATTCCTGGTGTTTTGGTCTCCCGGTGTCGACCGCGACCTGGCACCTTTCCGGTGGCGTGGTCGGCCGAAACTCGTCGGTGTTTCCACCACGCATGCTCCGGCCGAAAATGCGGACGGCCGTATGCCGCGGGAATGTGCCTCCGGTCTCCTTCCATCAGACTATCGGGTATCGGAGGCCCGTGGGGCGTTACGGATCACTTCCGCTGGGCATTATCGATCGTGATGCGAGCGGCCTGGGCTGTGGGCCGTCCACGGGAGGAGGGACCCCTCGATGGGGGAGAAGGTCGTGGCGGAAGCCGTTGACCTGTCCGATCGACAGGCGTACCGCACCAAGCTCAACCAGTGCCTGGAGGGGCTGGAGAGACTCCTGGCGGAGCGGAGGTTCGACCGTCCGCGGAACCTGATGGGGCTGGAGATAGAGCTGAATCTCGCGGGTTCCGACGGGATGCCCAGGATGATGAATCAGCAGGTGCTCCAGCGCATCGCGAGCCGGGATTTTCAGACGGAACTGGGGATGTTCAATCTCGAGGTGAATATCGTTCCGCACCGTCTCGGCGGCCGGGTTTTCGACCAGCTCTCGGAGGAGTTGCGGACCGGCCTGGCCTATGCCCACCGCAAGGCGGGCGAGGTGGACGCGGGGATCGTGATGATCGGAATCCTGCCCACCCTCGGCGAGCATGACGTGGTGTCCGCGAATCTCTCGGACGTGGACCGGTACACCCTGCTCAACGACCAAATGGCGGCCGCCCGGGGGGAGGATTTCGCCCTGGATATCGAAGGCGTCGAGCGATTGGTCTGCACCTCGCCCTCGATCGCCCCGGAATCGGCCTGCACCTCGGTGCAGCTGCACCTCCAGGTGACGCCGGCCCGGTTCGCCGACGTGTGGAACGCCGCCCAGGCGATCACCGGCGTCCAGATCGCGGTGGGCGCCAACTCCCCCTTCCTCTTCGGCAAGGAGCTGTGGCGGGAGTCCCGGCCGCCGTTGTTCCAGCAGGCGACCGACGTACGGCCGCCGGAGCTGGCGAACCAGGGCGTGCGGCCGAGGACCTGGTTCGGGGAGCGCTGGATCGGCTCCGCCCACGAGCTCTTCGAGGAGAACCTGCGCTATTTCCCGCCGCTGCTGCCGATCTGCGACGACGAGGACCCCCTGAAGGTGCTGGACGAGGGCGGGGTGCCCGAGCTGGCCGAGCTGGTGCTGCACAACGGCACCGTCTACCGCTGGAACCGCCCGGTGTACGGGATCGCCGACGGCGTTCCCCATCTGCGGGTGGAGAACCGGGTGCTGCCCGCCGGACCGACCGTCACCGATGTGATCGCCAACGCCGCGTTCTACTACGGTCTCGTACGGGCGCTCGCCGAGGAGTCCAGGCCGGTGTGGAGCAGACTGCCGTTCGAGGCCGCCGAGGAGAATTTCACCGAGGCCTGCCGGCACGGCATCGAGGCCGAGCTGCTCTGGCCGCGGCCGGGCCGCTCCGGTGGACTGACCCGGATCCCCGCCGTGCAGCTGGTGCTGGAGGAGCTGCTGCCGCTGGCCGCCGCGGGCCTGGACGCCTGGCATATCGAGCCCGCGGACCGGGATCGCTATCTCGGGGTGATCGAGGAGCGCTGCAAGCGGCGCGTCAACGGGGCCTCCTGGCAGGTGGCCACGTACCGCCGGGCCCAGGAGGCCGGACTCGGGCGGGACGCGGCCCTCGCGGCCACCACCCGGCGCTACGCCGAGCTGATGCACGCCGGGGAGCCGGTGCACACCTGGCCGGTGGGCTTCCCGGCGCCCTGAGGCCCGCCGACGCGCCGCACGGTGGTACGCGTCCGGCTTCCGGGCCCGTCACTCCGGGCCGGCGCGTCCGGCTTCCGCCCGGTCACTCCTGGGCGGCGTGTCCGTTCTGTCCCGCCGCCATGATGGCCTGGAGGATCACCGCCCGGATCTCCGCCGGGTCGCTCACCTCGTAGCCGTCGCCGCCGGTGACCCGGGCGATCTCGGCGACCTCCGAGCGGTCCGCGTCCGGGCCCACCGCGATGGCGATGACCGGCACGGGGCGCTCGGGGTCGACGAGCTCCTTCAGTCGCGCGATGAGCCCGCTCCGCGAGATGCCGTGCTCGTCCTGGTTGGAGCCGTCGGTGAGGATCACCAGGGCGTTGAACTTGCCCTTCACGAAGGTCGACCGGGCCTCCTGGTACGAGGCCAGTGTGGTGTCGTACAGCCCGGTCGCGCCGCCCGGCACCGGCCGCAGGCCCGCGAACGCGGCCGTGAGCTTCTCCCGGTGGGTCCCGCCGCCCGCGGCCCGGTCGCCGAGCCGCCGCGTCGGCATGAGCCGCCGGTAGTCCTTCTCGCCGTCCAGCGTGGTGGCGAACTCCCACAGCCCGATCTCGTCGTCGGCGGTGAACTGGTCCACCGCCTGGATCAGCGACTCCTTGGTGACGTCCATCCGGGACTGGCCCCGGCCCGGCACGAACGTCGCCATGGAGCCGGAGGCGTCGACCACCGTGGTCAGCCGGGCGCTCTGCACGGTGATCGTCCACATCCCGAGCGTCTCCCGGAGCTGCTCGGCGGAGGGCGCCTCGGCGGCCTGGGTGGCGTACGGCTGGGGTTTCCTGCCGCCGGCCGACGCGACGAGCGAGTCCCCCGCGGCCCCGTCACCGGCCCGGAACCCGTGCGCGGCGAACGTGGCCAGGGCGTCCCGGTCGCCCAGCAGGTTCATGAAGCGCAGGGCCGCGCGGGACTCCGCGGTGCTCAGCCGTACTTGGTTCACCAGCGTGTACGGGTAGTCCAGCAGCGGGGTGCCGTCCTGCGGGTAGAAGAGGTCCAGCTTGCCCCCGCCGGTCGCCTCCGCGTTGTGCGTGAAGGCCGCCTGCTCGGAGATCAGCACGGCCTGGTTGCGCTTCGGGTTGCCCTCCTCGGCTCCGGACGGGCTCCGCGCGAGGGTCTCCAGCACCTGCGCGTCGCCGTCCGACATCCGCTCGGCGAGCACCTTCGCGGTCTCGGCGACCTCGGTGTCGCTCTCCCCGCCCCGCCGCGCGGACGAGGCGCCGATGCCGGTGAGCGCCAGCAGCCCGGTGGCGCTGCGCGCCGGGTCCGCGACACCGAGGCGCACGCGGTCCGCCCCGAGCGTCCCGGCGACCAACTCGGCCCAGGTGTACGTCTTCTCGGGCCAGCCCAGCGCTCGTGAGGCGGACGGCACCATGGCCAGGGCCACCGGTGAGGCGGCCACGGAGTCGGACGGGGAGATCGGAATGCCCTCGCCCAGTCCCTTGGCTCTCTCCAGCCACAGATCGGAGTCGGGCAGCCAGACCTGGAAGTCGGGTTCCGCGTCCCCGGCGGCGAGTGCTTGGGCGACCTTGTGCGAGTCGCGGGCCCGCACCTCCACCACGAGGCAGCGGCCGTCGGCCCTGGCCTCGTCCGCGCGGGCCCGCTCGGCTATGGAGCGCACGGCGGGGGCGATGTCCGGGGACGCGACCAGGGACAGACGCACGGCGGAGTCCTCGCAGGACTCGGAGAACGACAACAGGCCGCCCTTGGCCGCTACCGCCGTTCCCGTCGCCACGGCGAGGACGAGCAGGGTGGCGATGGCGACCGTACGGCTCCGGCGCCGGGGGCCGGGGTGGTCCCGGGGTCCTTCCGCCGCGTAGCCGTCGGGCAAGCTATGACGTCCCATGTCGGTGGTGCCCCTCCTTGAGGATCGAACAAGGAAAAGAGGGACCACACCATCGGCGATGGTGGTCGTCCCCCGGCCGGTCGCGCATGATCTTCGTACCTGTATTCGAGACCCTAGTGGGACGGTTGGTGGGATGAGACGCGATTGCAGAACAAAAGGCAGGTGTACAGGTGGAGGCCGGGCGCGTGGCTGATTCTTTTCCCCAAGAGGCCGTGTCACGAAGGATCTTGCGGTCCGAGACGGTGCTGGTCCTGGCGCTCTCGCTGGGAGCCAGCGGAGTCTCTGCCCTCATCAGTTTTGTCGGATCCCTGACGAAACCGGGAGGATTGAAGGACCAGGCGGCGACCCTCAACGGCTCGTACGCCCCGGGGCGTCCATGGCTTGATCTGGCATGGCAAACGTTCGGGATCGCAACGGCGCTGGTGCCGGTGGCCCTGGTCGCGCACCTGCTGATCAGGGAAGGAGCGGGCCTGCGGAGCATCGGGTTCGACCGCTCCAGGCCCTCGTTCGACCTCGGCCGCGGCACGCTGATCGCGGCCGGCATCGGCAGCGCCGGTCTCGCCTTCTACCTCGGGGCCAGGGCCACCGGATTCAACCTGACCGTCGTCCCGGAGTCCCTGCCGGACGTCTGGTGGAAGTTCCCCGTACTGATCCTCTCCGCGATGCAGAACTCCGTGGTCGAGGAGGTCATCGTGGTCGGGTATCTGCTGCGCAGGCTCGATCAGCTGGGCTGGACGCCGATGCGCGCGCTGGTGGCCAGCTCCGTACTGCGCGGCTCCTACCACCTCTACCAGGGCATCGGCGGCTTCATCGGCAACATGGTGATGGGCGTCGTCTTCGTGCTGCTCTACCGGCGCTGGGGCCGGGTGGGGCCGCTGGTCGTCGCGCACACGCTCCTGGATATCGGGGCGTTCGTCGGGTACGCGCTGCTCGCGGGCCGGGTCGGCTGGCTGCCGACGCCCTGAGCTCGGTGCCGCATCCGGCGGCTGCGGGCCTTTGCCGGCCGCGCCGGGGTGCGCCGAACAGCGGCGCACCCCGGCGCGGCCCGTCGTCAGAGCCCGGTGAGCAGTTCGCCGTCGATCACCGTGACGGCGGTGCCGGTCAGCAGGGTGCGCTCGCCGCGCAGCGCGGTGCGGACCAGGCCCGAGCGGGCGGACGCCTGGAGGCCGGTGAGGTCGTCGCGGCCGATGCGGGCCGACCAGAAGGGGGCCAGCGCGGTGTGGGCGCTGCCGGTGACCGGGTCCTCGTCGATGCCGACGCCCGGGAAGAAGCCGCGCGAGACGTAGTCGTAGCCCCGGGCGGGGTCATCGGCCGCGGCGGTGGCGATGACGCCGCGCCGGGAGTGGGCCACCAGTGCGGCGAAGTCCGGGGAGAGCGCCCTGACCGTCGCCTCGTCGCGGAACTCGACCAGCAGGTCACCGATGTGCTCGCCGGTGGTGTGCACCGAGACGGGGTCCGCCCCGAGGGCGTCGGCGAGGCCGTGCGGCACCGGCTTTTCGGTCAGCGGAGAGGTGGGGAAGTCGAGGGTGAGGCCGCCGTCCGGCCGGGCGGTCGCGGTCAGGATCCCGCAGCGTGCGGCGAACCGCACCGGGCCCGTGGCCAGGCCCGTGGTGTGCAGGACATGGGCGGTGGCGAGCGTCGCGTGCCCGCACATGTCCACCTCGGTGGCCGGGGTGAACCAGCGCAGCGCCCAGTCGGCCGTGCCGCCGGGCGGCAGCGGGTGGGCGAAGGCCGTCTCGGAGAGGTTGATCTCGGCGGCGATCTCCTGAAGGCGTTCGGCGGCCGGGAACGCGCCGCCCTCCAGCAGGAGCACGCCGGCGGGGTTTCCGGAGAAGGGGCGGTCGGTGAACGCGTCGACGATGCGAATCCTCATGGGGCGACCGTAGATCGCCTGCGCGGAGCCGGGCCAAGGCCAATCGCGGGTCTCTGGCCCTGCGATCGCGGCCCCGTCCGTCCGGCCGCGGGGGTCGTGTCCGCCGTCGGTTCGCCGTTCACCGATGACTCACCGGACCCGGCGGAGTCATCGGAGGAGAACGTACGCATCCGGCGAACGTAACCCGTCCAGCAGGGGAGAGAGCGGCATGCGCACCCTCGCGATCACCCAGAACGTCACCGTCGACGGCTCCGTCGAAATGATCACCGACTGGTTCGATCCCCAGGGCCAGGAGGGTGTGGACATGAGCGACGTCCTGGAGGAGAGCCACCGGCAGGACGACCGTGCGGACGCGCTGCTCCTCGGCCGGCAGACGTTCGAGGACTTCCGCGGCTACTGGCCGCTGCGGACCGATGACACCACGGGCATCACCGCCTACCTCGACCGGGTCGCCAAGTACGTCGTCTCCGGCACCCTCACCGACCCCGGGTGGCAGAACTCCACGGTGCTGGGCGGAGACCCCGTCGAGGAGGTGAGGCGGCTCAAGGAGGAGAACGGCAAGGACATCGTGCTCACCGGCAGCATCACCCTGGCGCACACCCTGATCGCGGCCGGTCTGGTCGACGAGTACCGCCTCTTCGGCTATCCGGCCGTCCAGGGCAGCGGCCGGCGTCTCTTCCCCGAGGGGTACGAGATCCCCCGCCTGCGACTCCTGGAGTCGAGGGCCTTCCGCAGCGGGATCACGCTCCAGCGGTACGCCCCGGCCTGAGCTCATGACGTGAGGCTCCGTCCCAGGCGGGCGAGCGGGGACACGGCCATGACGGCGGGGGACAGCATCATGCCCGCGGCCGTCACCAGGAGGCTGGTGCGCAGTCCCCACTCCTGCGAGAGGAGACCGCCGAGCAGCGAGCCGAGCGGGGTGAACCCCATGCCGACGAAGGTGATCGTCGCGGTCGCACGGCCCTGCATCCCGTCCGGCGTCAGGACCTGCCGCACCGACATGACCGTGACGTTCACCAGCTGGCCGAAGGCCCCGAACACGAAGTTGACGGCGAGGAGCGCGAGGACCGTCGCGGTCGAGGAGCCGTGCAGGGCCGGTACGCACAGCAGCGCCCCGTTGCCGAGCACCGCGGCGGATACGAGCACCACGCCGTGGCCGAACCGGCCCGGCAGCCGTGCGGCCAGGAACGAGCCCAGGAGCGCACCCGGCCCGGTCGCCGCGAGGGCGAGGCCGACGGTGGCCCCCGTCAGGTGGAGTTCGCGCGGGAGGAAGAGCAGGTAGCAGGTCATCGTGGCCGCGAAGGAGAACTGGAAGGCGGCCGAGGCGAGGCACACGGCTCGTAGCCAGGCGTTTCCGGCGACGAAGCGGAGGCCCTCGTGGATCCGGCGCCCGACCCGAGGGGCGCGCTCCGGGGGGTCCGGAATCGGTGTCGTGCGCTCTGGGACCGGCGTCGTGTGTCCTGGGACCGGCGTTGCGCGTCCCAGAACCGGCCCCACCTGCTCGGGTGCCATCTCGCGTCGGCGGATCCGCCGCAGGGACACGAACGACACCGCGAAGAACAGCGCGCCGGAGGCCGCGGCGACCGGCGCCGACCACAGCGACACCAGCGCACCACCGAGCGCGGGCCCGCCGATCTGCGCCGCGGACCGGCTGCCTTCCAGCGCGCTGTTGCCCTGCAGGAGCTGGTCACGTCGCACCATCCGGACGAGGGACGTCTGGTACGCCACGTCGAAGAGGACGGACAGGGCGCCGACGGTGAACGCGACCACGAACAGCGCGGGCAGGCCGAGCAGTCCAAGGAGAGCGGCCACCGCTGCCGCGCCCAGCGCCACGGTGCGGGCGGCGTCGGCGAACACCATCACCGTGCGGGCCCGCCACCGGTCCACCCACGCGCCTGCGAGGAGCGAGAGCAGCAAGATCGGCGCCTGTCCTACGGCACGGAGGACGCCCACCTGGCCCGCGCCGGCGTCGAGCGTCAGGACGGCGAAGAGCGGCAGAACGACGAGCGTCGTGTGTTCGCCGAGCTGGGAGGCCGTCTGACCCACCCAGAGCCTGCGGAAGTCGGCGTCCCGCCACAGGCCCGACGGCAGGGTCCGACCGGAACCCGGTACGCCGGACGAAGAGGGCGAGGAAGAGGAAGAAGAGGAAGAGGAAGAGGAAGGGGACGGCACGGAAACCCCGGGGGATCGGCGGGAACGAGAACCGCCGCCCGGCGCGCGAAAGCGCACCCGGGCATCGGGCGGAAAGGGCTCGCTGTGCCGCGACCTCAGGGGCAGCACGCGATGACGGGCCGGTCTCGGCCTACGACGTCAACGCGCGCTCGGACGACCGGGCATGTCTCTCCGCTCATCGAGGGTCACTCCTCGCCCGGAACGCTAGCGCCCGGCGGACAGGAGGGAAAGGCGATTACGGGCGGTACGGCCCGGCCGGCCGGGCCGAGCCGGACGGGCCCGCCTCCGGGGCCGTCGACCAGGCGGACGCCAGGGTCGAGCAGGCCCGGCGGCGAGGCCCCGTCATGCGACGGCGGTGCCTTCCAGTTCGACCATCTGGCCGGGGACCGCCAGCCGTGTCACCCCGAGCATGGTGCTGGCCGGGGCCACCCCGGCCGAGCCCAACCGCCCCGCCAGCACGCCGTAGTGGCGGAGGAGCAGATCGACGTCGGTCGTGCAGACGTTGAGGCGGACGAGGTTGGCGAGGGACATGCCGGCCTCGCCGAGCACGGCCTCGAGATTGTCGATGCTCAGCGTCAACTGCGCCGCCATATCGCCTTCGTGCTGGGGCTTGCCGTCATCGCTCATCGCGGTCTGGCCCGAGATGTACAGGGTCCGTGTCTGCCCGGAGACGACTTCCCCCTGGTTGAACCCCAGCCCCACTGACCAGGTCACCGGGTTGACGGCCGTTCGTTCCACTGCCACAGCAGCTCCATTCGATCGCGGGGAGTACGTACGTCCATCGGCTCGGCAGCCGCCGGCCTCGGCGTCGTACTGGGGAGCCTTCCAAGAAATGACGACACCCTTCGTCAGGTATTTCGTTACGGTTCCCGCATGCGCGCCGACCGATTGGTCTCTCTGGTACTGCTGTTGCGCCGGCGCGGCCGGCTGACCGCGGACACGCTGGCCCGCGAGCTGGAGGTGTCCACCCGCACCGTGCTGCGCGACATCGAGGCGCTGTCCACCGCCGGCGTCCCGGTCTACGCCGAGCGCGGCCGGCACGGCGGGTTCGCGCTGCTGCCCGGTTTCCGCACCGAGCTCACCGGGCTGAACCACGACGAGGCCCTTGCCCTGCTGGCCGCCGGATCGGTGCGCGGGGAGCAGGTGTTCGGCCTCGGGTCGGCACTCGCCTCGGCCATGCGGAAAGTGGTCGACGCGCTGCCCGAGAATCATCAGGCCACCGCGAGCGACGCGGCCCAGCGGTTTCTCGTCGATCCGGAGACCGATCTGCTCTCCCGGCGGGCCGTCGGCGACGACGTACCCGGCGCCGCCATGATCGAGGTCCGCCGGGCCGTGCTCGCCGGACACCGGCTGCGCATCCACTACGCGGCCACGGACCAGGCGCCGCAGTGGCGCACCGTGGACCCGATCGGCCTGGTCACCGTGCGGGGCCGGGGGTATCTGCTGGCGACGAGGTCCGGCGCGGACCGCACCTACCGGCTGTCGCGCGTGCTGGCCGCCGAGGAACTCCCGGAACCGGCACAGCGGCCGGACCGGGTCGATCTGGACCGGATCTGGCGGGACCGTTCCGCGCGGTTCCTGTCCGGCGGCGACCACGTGACCGTGCTGGTGCGGGTGAACCCGATGCGGCGGGAAGAACTCCTGGACACCGTGCTGGCCGTCCGCGCGGAGGGCCCCGACGCGGACGGCCGGCCGCGGCTGGAGGTCACCTTCCAGGATTCCCGGCACGCCGAATGGGCGCTGTGGCAGCTCGGCACGGATGCGGAAGCGCTGGCCCCGCAGTCGTTGCGCAGCGCCCTGCGGGACCGGGCCGTCATGGTCGCCGCCCGTTATGGAGAGGCGTCCGAGGGCGACGGTCGGTGATCAGCGACGCCCACCGCGCACTCGGTGGAGCGCTCGGCCCGGTGCGGGGACGTTCCTCTCCGTACCGTCTGGACCCGTCCCTACCGCTGGTCCGACATCACGGAGGGCGCGAGGCCCTCCCGTACCGTTCAGGTGTGATCGTCGGCGTCAGTCGGCCCAGTTGTTGCCGCAGGTGGGGCCGGTGACCCAGCGGTGCGAGCTGATGGCGTTGTTCACCGTGGCACCACTGCTGAATTTGTTGTCGGAGAGGTTGGAGGCGAACCACTCGCTGCGGGCCAGGCAGGTGTAACCGCCGGTCCACGTGCCCGTCCCGTTGAAGAACTGGACTTCGAGCGTGGTGCCCTTGTTGAGGATCGACGTGGCCTTGTTGGTGTCTCCGCCCTGAAAACTCCCCGAGCTGTCGCCCCAGTTGGAGTCCATACCCTTGGCCCTTCCGAGGAATCCGATGCAGTTGGCGGAGTCATAGGCGTACATGTAACCGGCTTTCGCTCCCTCGTACGCGCCGTGGCAGTCCGCGGCCGCGTGCGCGGTAGAGACGGGGAGGGCGGTTCCGAGGGCGGCCATGGCCATGACGGTCAGGACGGCGGGGAGCTTTCGCATGGGGACTCCTTGTGGATTGATGCTTTCCGTGACCCTCCGGTCACGGGTGTCCGGGCAGGGGTGTGAGTCGGGTTCAGAGGCTCCGTGCCCGCGCGAGGGCGGACACCCTCATCTGCCGGTACGCGGTGAATTCCGCCGCGTAGTCGCGTGCGATGTCGTTTCGGTATTCCCTCTCCAGGGCACGCGCGGTCTTCCCGAGGGATGTTCGTCGGGCGCACCGGGCCTCCGTCACGGCCAGAGCGGATTCGGATCGCAGGGCCTGTGACTCGCTCATCCCGCGAATCAGGTTCTCCCGTTCGCGACGGATCGCGTCGGGGCTCCGGAAAGGCCGGCCGGCTGCCTTCATGCAACGTGACCACGCTGCCACGGTGCTGGTCAGACGCTTGTCCCGGAGGATGCGCGGAATGTACAGGGGCGTCAGCGAGGTCACTGTCTTCTTGGCGCGGAACCAGGTCGGATAGTCGCCGTAGAGCTGTTCCCTGGCCTGGGCGTAACAGCCGTCGCGCGGGGTGCGGACCGAACCGCCGGACGGCAGTTCGGTGGTGATGGTGTCGGTGAAGTTCCCGTCGAGCGCCTTGGAGTACCGGACGCGTTCCTTCTCGGGGAGCGCGTTGGCGTAGGCGATGTTGGGGTGCTCGCGGTGGGTCTTCATGGCTGCGATGTCGAAAGCCCGGCCGTAGCCGTACCGGCGGGCCCAGGCGACGTCGTCCACGACGTAGGCGCCGACTTTGCGTTCTGCGACGCTCGCGACCGGGATGGGCCAGTAGCGGAAGCCCTCGCGCCGTATGCACTGCATGACGAGGTGCTGCTCCGCGCGGTCTGTCTCTACTTCTTCTGCGGGGGTCAGGTCCCGGAGCGGTGGTCCCTGCACGGAGGCAGCGCCATTTTGGTGTGGCCGGCCGGTGTCCGCAGGGCTTCCGGAGGCGGTGCTGCACCCGGCAGTCAGACAAGAGAGAAGAGCGACCGAAAGGAGGACTCTGTTCTTCCTGTGCACTCCGTGCCCCCCCGTTCCTCCAGATTGACTGGTGATTTCTTCCGGGACCTTCTCTGCGGGCGTTCCGCCTTTTCGTTCAGGAGAGTAGAGGGCGGCGAGGGGGCCAACTTTGTTGTGTGTGCACGAAAGTTGGTCAGTTGTGCAGGATGCCGCCCTGGGCGGGCCGGTGCCTTGTGTGGCGGGTGTCCAAGGCAGCATCCTGTGTCTCTGGTTCAGGAGCGGGTCGCGGCTGCGGGGAGGGCTTGTGGGAGCTGGGGTGCTCGATGCCTCGGTCGTGGCGCCGCCGGAGCGACGGGACACGATCCGGCACGCGCTGTGGGAGTCCTTCTCCCGGGTCGACATCGACCATCACACCTCCCCGGAGGACATCGGGGCCCGTATGGGACTCGGCACCGTGGGCCCCATGAAGGTGTGTTCGGCCCAGGGAACTCCGGTGAGTCTGCGGCGTACGGCGCGGCTGGCCCGCGAGGACCACGAGCCGGCGGTCTTCCTCGGTCTTCAGGTGACGGGGACCAACCAGGTCGGGCAGTACGGCCGTCAGTGCGTCGTCGGGCCGGGGGACCTCGTGGTCTTCGAATCGACCGCGCCGTACACCCTGCGCTTCGAGCAGAGCTTCGGCTACCTCTCCCTGCGCATCCCGCGCAAGGCGCTCGCACTCCCGCACCCCACGCTGCAGAAGGCCGCCGCCGTCACGTTCGGTCCGGGCAACCCCACCGCACGCCTGGCCTTCACGTACTTCTCCCAACTGGCCACCAGCGAAGAACTGCGCGCCGGGACATACGCCGAGTCACTCGTAGGTGCCAGCATGGAACTTCTCCGGGCCGTAGTGACCTCCCAGTTGGGGGACTCCGTCCCCAGCAGGGCGGCATCGGATGAGATGCTCGGTCTGCGCATCACCCAGTACATCGGCGCTCACCTGGCCGACCCGGGTCTGTCGGCCCCGCGCATCGCCGCAGCGCACGGCATCTCCGTCCGCCACCTCTACAACGTGCTGTCGCGGTCGGGCATCAGCCTCGGGGGCTGGATCCGCACCCGCCGGCTGGCCGGGTGCAGACAGGAGCTGGCCGGCCCCGGCGGCCGGGTGCAGACCATCGCGAGCATCGGCCGCCGCTGGGGTTTCCTGGACGCCACCCACTTCAGCAAGGCGTTCAAGCAGGCTTACGGCATCTCGCCACGGGCCTGGCGCGAACTGCACCACCCCACGCCTTCGCGCCGTTCGAGCCCCTCATCATCCTTGGAGACCCCCACCCCGACGGCTTCCGGGCCAGGGCTGTAGCCCCGGCGGTAGGAGATCCACCGGAAGGCGGTGGGCTCGACGGTGACCTCCTGGCCTTCAACTGTGCAGTCGGCCGAGCGATGTCCGTCGAGCGTCCAGCCCCCGCGCATGCCGGTCGTCACGTCCGTTCCGTGCCGGGCGGTGTCGGCGATATGCCCGGCGCGGGAAGGGCGAGAACGCGGGCAAGGGCGGCGGTCAGAGCAACGGAGTGGTCAGGCAGGTGCTCGGAAACCCAGTCCGTTGCCGCCGCGAGAAACGTGGTCAGGTCGCGCTCGGCGCCGGCGAGTAGCCGGCGGAGCTCGGTGACCGACAGTTCGATCACTGGGCTGTCATTCCGGTCGGTGTCGACGGTGAGGCGGATGGTGTCCCCGAGGCGCTCGGCCAGCGACGGCTGCGGATCGTGGCCGTACGCGATGACGCCGCTGCCGTCGACGACCCGGTACCAGTCCTGCCAGTCCTCCAGTCCGTCACAGCAGCCGGGCGAGAAGGTGATGCCCGTGGCGATGTCCGCGACGCGCAGGCCACCCGCCGCATACAGGTTGTCGAGGTTCAGTAGCCCGTGGAGGAAGCCGCTGAGAGGCTCGGCCGGCCGAGGCGGAAGGTCGCCGTCCGCGGGGACGTCATTCCAGGCGGCGATGCGCATGAGCGCCGTCCCGATCTCGGTGGGTGAGAGTTCACCGCTGAGCGGCAGGAAACCGAACCGTTCGGTCTCGGCGACAGGCCAGAGGTCGAAGCCATCGAGAGTGTCCATCTCCAGGACAGGCTGCATCTCGATCACCTGGCGCAGTGTTCCCTATCCGTCGCCGACGTCTCCTCCCCATAACGCCGGGCACCGGGTCGACCGATCTCATCGAACTCCTACCGGTCGTCTCCAAGGCGGGGGACCGTCCACCCGAACCCTGTCGGGAACCCGGTCCGACGGGATCAGACCATAGAGGTACGCCCAAGTACCCCTGTAGATCGACGTGTTGGGGCCATCCGGAGACCTAGCGTCGACCGTATGACCACCAGACATCGCAGAGCCGCTATAGCCACCCTCCTCACCCTCGCCCTGTCCGTCCCGCTCCTGGGCGCCGCACCGGCCGCGTCCGCCCAGGGCGCGCAGACTCCCTCCCGGGTTCCGCACCCGAGCGGGTTGGCCTTGCCGCTTCCCGCCGGGCCGTACCCGGTGGGCCGCCGCGCCCTGCACTTGGTCGACGGGCACCGCACCGACCCGTGGGTGCCGACGGCGGGGAACCGGGAGCTGATGGTGTCGGTGTCCTACCCAGCGCGCGGGACGAGCGGTTCCCCAGCGGCGTACATGACCGATGACGAGGCGCAGCTGCTGCTGGAGGCCAGAGGGCTCGGCGGCGTGGTGCCCGCGGCAACGATTGCAGGGGCGCGTACGCATGCGCAGGAAGGTGTACGCCCCGCCCCGGGGCGGTTCCCCTTGGTCCTGCTCTCTCCGGGATTCTCGATGCCGCGCAGCACGCTCACAGCGATCGCCGAGGATCTTGCGAGTCGCGGCTACGTCGTTGCCTCGGTGGACCACGCGTACGAATCCGTTGGTACGGCCTTCCCTGGGGGCCGGATGCTGACCTGTGCGGCCTGCGAGCAGGTCAGCACGTCCCAGGAGAAGGCAGCCGTCGTGCGCGGCCGGGCCAAGGACCTGTCCTTCGTGATCGACGAGCTGACGAAGGGGCCCAGGGCGGGGGCGCTGTCCCGCGCGATCGACCCGAGCCGGATCGGAATCGCGGGGCATTCGATCGGGGGCGCGAGTGCCGCAGCGACCATGGCCGCCGATCACCGTGTGCGGGCCGGGGTCGACCTGGACGGTGACTTCTTCCTGCACCCTGCTGCCGCGGGGCTCGGCCGGCGCCCGTTCATGATGCTCGGCGCCGAGTCCACGCACAGCCCCGGCAGTGAGAACACCGACTGGCCCGAGGCGTGGAAGCACCTGAGTGGTTGGAAGCGCTGGCTGACGGTGACCGGCGCTGAGCATTTCTCCTTCACGGATCTGCCCTATCTCGCCGGTCGGCTGGGTCTGTCGGACCCCGCCGTGCCGCTCTCCGGAGAACGCGGCTGGTACCTGACCCGCGACTATGCGGCGGCCTTTTTCGACCTTCACCTGCGGGGCATACCGCAGCCGATCCTCGATGGGCCCGTGGCCGCACATCCCGAGGTCGTATGGCCCGTCTTGAACGGCGGGTGACTTGCCGGTCCCTCATCCGGTTCGTCCGGGACGACGAGCGCATCGGACCAGATCGACGGAGACAAGGACCCGATCGGCAGAGACGGGACACGCTCCGTGCCGCGACGGCGCCTTGTCATCCGACAGGTTCCGATATATCGTTGACGCATCACGACAGATCAACGATAGAAGGAGTGCAGTGATGCGTTCACGCGGACATGGATACGAGCACGGGCCGGGGCGCTACGGGCCCGGTCAGCACGGCCGGGGCGAGGATGACGGGCGGCGGGCCGCCTTCGGGCCGTTCGGGCCGCCGTTCGGCGGGGGTCCCTTCGGTGGCGGGCGTGGCCGGGGTGGCGGTCGGGGGCGGGCGCGGCGCGGTGACGTGCGGCTGTCGATCCTGGCTCTGCTGAAGGACCGCCCGATGCACGGGTACGAGATGATCCAGGAGATCGGCGAGCGCAGCGGCGGGGCCTGGCGGCCCAGTCCCGGCTCCGTCTACCCGACGCTCCAGCTGCTGGAGGACGAGGGCCTGATCGTCAGCGCCAGCGAGGGCGGCAAGAAGCTGTTCACCCTCACCGAGTCCGGGCGGAGCGAGGCCGAGACCGGCCCCGAGGCTCCGTGGGAGGAGGCCGGGCGTGGTGTGGACTGGGAAGGCGTCAATGAGATCCGACAGGCCGGATTCGGTCTGATGGAGGCGTTCGGGCAGGTCTGGAAGACCGGTTCGGCCGATCAGCGGCAGAAGGCGCTGACCGTCATCAACGACGCGCGCAAGAAGCTCTACCTGATCCTCGCCGACGAGCACTGAGCCGTGCCCGGCAGGCAGTGCGCGACAGCGGGCGGTGGGCAGGGGGCAAGGACCCCGCGGGTACGGATTCCGCGGGGTCCTTCGCGTACCGTGCCGGCGTGGATCACGGGGCTGCGAGCCCGCCGAGCTTGCGCAGCGACTCCTGGAGCGCCGCCGTCGCCGAGTCCTTGAGCTTGCCGCCCATGAGGGAGACCGCCGCGCCGGTGAACTCCCCGTCGATGCGCATCGTCGTGGCGTCGCCCTCCGGGGTCAGGGCGTACCGCATGGTCAGGTTGACCCCCATCGGGCCCTTGCCCCGGGTCGCCAGCAGGCGCCCTTCCTCCAGTTCGTCGACCGTCCAGGTGACCTCGGCCGGGAAGCCCATGAGCTTCATGTTCTCCTCGTAGGCCGCCCCGAGCTTCAGCTCGTCCGGGCCGCCCCGGGGGAAGCTGGTGTGGGTGGCGTTCCACTCCCCGTACGACGAGAAGTCCGTCAGGCGGTCCCAGACCTTCTCGGCGGGTGCCTCGATGCGTGCCTCGGCGCTGACTTCGGCCATGCGACCACCCCTGGTTCGTCCGGTTTCGGTGTCGCGGAACGTAGTGGCAGCCGTGCCAACATTCAATACTGATGACCCGTCAGATCTGTTGGGGCTGTCGCTTCCGCCAGATCACCGCCGTGTCGAAGTTGTCCGAGGCCCGAGGGTGGGGGCCCTCGTCGTGGCAGTGGAAGGCCGTCCAGAAGAGGTCGGCGTGCAGGGCGTCGTCGGGTGCGTACACGCGGTAGACGTACTGCAACCCGTCCTGGGCGAGCAGGGCGACCATCCAGAACACCCGTTCCCTCCTCCCGTTCCCGTCGTGTGCGTTGTTGCGTGAGGGACGTACGGGCGGGGGTCGGCGGTTGCCGCGGGGATGGGCGATGCAAGGCGGCGCGCGCCCCGGAGCGGCATGGTTGTGCCCCTCGGCGCGATCTCATCCGCAAGGATGACGGGCCGCTCCGCTGTCCCCAACTTCGGTGGGATGCCCGATGGGTCCCTCCGGGGATGCCTTCCGGCCGCCGGACTGATGGGGTAGAGGTGTGCAAAACCGGACGCCGCGGATGCCAGAACAGCCCGCACCGAACCCCACCGAACTCGATGCCCGCTTCACCGTGGAACTGGCATCGGTGCTGACGGGTGCGCGCAGGCGTGCGCTGCGCGACGGAGACCGGCAGATCGACACCGCCCACCTTCTGCACTCGCTGATCGAGACCGACCCCGAAGTCCGCCAGGCCTTCGAGGGCGGGCCGCAGCCGGCCAGGGTGCTCGGCTATCTCGTCCAGCGCAGCATCGGTTACGGGCTCCGCTGGCAGGGGTCCGTCGAGGACTCCGGCGCCGTTCCGGCGGTGCGCGCCCCGGCCGTCGACGGCTGGTCGCCCTCGGCCCTCGCCGCCATGGAGGACGCGCTGTCCCGTGCGGCGGCGCGTGGTGAATCGCGCGCCGCCGGTCTCGACCTGCTCGCCGCGCTGGCGGCCGACAGCGCATGCCGTGCGGTGGAGGTGCTCGCCCGCGGGGGCGTGGACGCGCGGTGGTTGGCGGACCGGGTGGCGGTGCTCACGAACGAGGCCTCGCGACACGGGTGAACCCTGCCGGCCCGGTGCGGCGGCGGTGGCATGAGCCCTTTGGCGGCGGCGACGCGTGAGCCCTTCCCCGTGGTCGCGGCGGAAGTCGTCTCGACAGGTGTCATGGGTGTGACGGTGCTGTCGACTGATGTCATGATGTGCCGATGCACGCGTCTTCGAGATTTCAGGGCAGAAGCGCCGGGCTGGGCCTCGCCCTCGTCTCGGCCTGCGCGTTCGGCGGTTCGGGCGTGGCGGCCAAGCCGCTGATCGAGGCGGGGCTCGACCCGCTGCACGTGGTCTGGCTGCGCGTCGCGGGCGCCGCCGTCATCATGCTCCCGGTCGCCTGGCGCCACCGGAATCTCGTACGGGAACGTCCCGCCCTGCTCGCCGGGTTCGGCCTGTTCGCGGTCGCCGGGGTCCAGGCCTTCTACTTCGCCTCGCTCTCCCGGATCCCGGTCGGCGTGGCGCTCCTGGTGGAATACCTGGCGCCCGCCCTGGTCCTCGGCTGGGTCCGCTTCGTACAGCGCAGGCCCGTCACCCGGGCGGCCGCGGTCGGCGTGGTGCTGGCGGTCGGCGGACTCGCCTGCGTCGTCGAGGTGTGGGCCGGGCTCAGCTTCGATCTCCTCGGGCTGCTGCTCGCCCTCGGCGCGGCCTGCTGCCAGGTCGGCTACTTCGTCCTCTCCGACCACGGCGGACAGGACGGCCCCGACGGCGAGGGCGGACACGCCGAACCGCCGAACCCCGTCGGCGTCATCGCGTACGGACTGATCGTCGGCGCGCTCGTCCTCACCGTCGTCGCCCGCCCCTGGGGCATGGACTGGTCCGTGCTCGGCGGCAGCGCGGCCATGGACGGCAACGACGTTCCCGCCTGGCTGCTGCTCGGCTGGATCGTGCTGCTCGCCACCGTGCTCGCGTACGCCACCGGGGTCTTCTCCATCCGGCTGCTCTCGCCCCAGGTGGCCGGGGTCGTGGCCTGCCTCGAAGCGGTCATCGCGACCGGTCTCGCCTGGGTTCTCCTCGGCGAGCATCTGTCCGCGCCGCAGCTCATCGGCGGATTCGTCGTCCTGACCGGCGCGTTCATCGCCCAGTCCGCCGCGCCGAAGCCGCCGTCGGGTCCCGTCGCCGCCGGTGCCGGCACGGGCGCGGTGACCGGGGCCGTCGAGGGCGAGTTGTCCGGCGACCGGGCCCCGCATTAGTGTGCCGACCATGCATCTGACTGTGCTGCCGCCGCCTGCCGCCTAGCGCGGGCGGCCATTCCTGACGAAGACCGGGCTCGGGCAGTCCCCGAGCGGTTCGTCGCTGCCCGCGTGCGGAGCCGAGCGACCCACCACCCCGTCCTCCCCTGGAGAAGTCACATGTCCACCCCTGTTGGTTCCGCGCTGCCCGTCGGGCGGAGCATGCTGTATCTCGTCGTCGCCGGAGTCGCCTGGGGCACCGCCGGCGCGGCCGCGGCCCTGATCTTCCGGGTCAGCGATCTCGGCCCCCTCGCCCTGTCCTTCTGGCGCTGTACCGGCGGCCTCCTCCTGCTCGCCGGGGCGCTCGCCCTGCGCCCCCGCCGGGCGCCCCGGGCGCCGGAGCCGCGCCGTCGCCGGCTGCTCCGGATCCTCGGCACCGGCGTCGGGCTCACGGTGTTCCAGAGCGCGTACTTCGCGGCGGTCGAGGTCACCGGCCTCGCCGTCGGCACCGTCGTCACGCTCGGCGCCGGGCCCGTCCTGATCGCCGTCGGGGCACGCCTGCTGCTGGGCGAACGCCTCGGCAGGGGCGGCCTGGCCGCCGTGACCGGCGCGCTGGCCGGGCTCGTCGTGCTGGTCCTGGGCGGCGAGGGCGGCGACGTCGTGCCGACCGGGGTGCTGCTCGCGCTGCTGTCCGCCGCCGGGTACGCGGCGATCACGCTCCTCACCCGTTGGCTCGGGCGGGACGGCGGCGGGGGCGACGCGCTGGCCACCAGTGCCTGGGCGTTCGGCATCGGAGCGGTGGGCCTGTTGCCCATGGCCATGGCTGAGGGGCTGGTGCCGCACACCGCCGAGACCGGGCAGGTGCTGTGGCTGTTGGTCTACGTGGCGGCGGTCCCCACGGCGCTCGCCTACGCGCTGTACTTCGCCGGAGCGGCCGCTGTCCGGTCGGCAACCGTCTCCGTGATCATGCTCCTGGAGCCGGTGAGCGCGGCGGTCATCGCGGTGACCGCCCTGGGGGAGCGGCTGACGGCGGCCACGGTCGTCGGCACGCTGCTCCTGCTGACCGCCGTGGCCGGGCTGGCCCTCGCGGAGGCGCGCGGCGCGGCGGTCGCCCGGCGGAGGGACGCCGTGGCGGTGTGAGGGGCGGGGCGGGCCCGGGAGCGGAGACGACCTCCGGGCCCGCTGCCGCTTCGCCTTTCGGTCTTCGTCAGAGCGTGGACAGGTAGTCCGGTACGCCGATGGCCGGATTCAGGTCGTCCGCGGGGACCGGCGCCGCGTAGCCCCGGGTGAGCGGCACGATGCCGGTCCAGTGGGGGAGGGCGCTGTCCTCGGGTTCGTCGTTGGGCCCGCCGGTGCGGACCTTCGCGGACACCTCGTCCAGATCCAGCCGGATCACCGCCGTCGCGGCGAGCTCTCTGGCGTCGGCCGGCCGGGAGTCGCGGGAGCGACCCGGCACGACCTGGTCCACGATCGCGTCCAGGGCGAGCCGTCGCTCCTCGGGGTCGGTCACCGTCACGGCCGTGCCGTGCACCACCACCGAGCGGTAGTTCAACGAATGGTGGAAGGCGGACCTGGCCAGCACGAGGGCGTCGACATGGGTGACCGTCAGGCAGACCGGCAGCCCCGGGTCGGCGTTCTTCGCCGACCGCAGCGGTCGCGAGCCCGTCGAGCCGTGGACGTACAGCCGCTCGCCGATCCGGCCGAAGAGGGTCGGCAGGACGACCGGCGCACCGTCGCGCACGAAGCCCAGGTGGCAGAGGTAGGCCTCGTCGAGTATCGAGTGGACCAGTTCGCGGTCGTAGGAGGCGCGCTCCCTGGACCGGGTGGGCACCGTACGGTCGGTGGGAAGGTAAGGGGCGGCGACGCCGGAGCCCGTGGCGTCGGGCGGTGCGGTGTGCTGCATTTGCTTACTCCATTGCACTAGTGCATAATGTTGTTTGTGCTAGGAGAGTATCGGATCAGTGGGCGGCGCGCATCGGAGATTGCCGCCAGTGTCGAGCGCGGGGTCGGTTCCGGAGACCTCCCGCCGGGTCATGTGCTGCCCCCCATGCGGGAGTTGGCGGCACATCTCGAGGTCAATCCCAACACCGTGGCGGCCGCCTACCGGACGCTGCGCGAGCGCGGAGTGATCGAGACGGCCGGACGCCGGGGCAGCCGGGTGCGGCCCGCCCCGGCGAGCACATCGCGGGGCTCCCTACGGATCGAGGCGCCCCCGGGCGTCCGGGACCTCGGGGAGGGGAATCCCGATCCGGAGCTGCTGCCGGACCTCGGGCCGGCCCTCGCCGCGGCCGCCGCCGCCGACGCGGCGCACCACGGTCTGTACGGACAGGCCCCGGTGGTCGCGGAGTTCGCCGCGTACGCCCGCGCCGCGATGGACGCCGACGGGGTCCCCGCCGGGCCGGTCGCCGTGACGTCCGGCGCCCTGGACGCGATCGAGCGGGTCCTCGCGGCGCACCTCAGGCCGGGCGACACGGTGGCGGTGGAGGACCCCGGCTGGGGCAGCGTGCTCGACCTCGTACCGGCGCTCGGGCTGCGCGCCGTACCGGTCGGCGTGGACGACTCCGGTCCGCTGCCCGCGGAGGTGGAGCGGGCGCTGCGGTCCGGGGCGCGGGCCCTCGTCGTCACCGACCGGGCGCAGAACCCGACCGGTGCGTACCTGGACGCGCCGCGCGCCCGGGAGCTGCGCGCGGTCCTCGCCCGCCACCCCGACGTGCTGCTGATCGAGGACGACCACGGCCACGCCATCGTCGACCTGCCGCTGCATCCGCTGGCCGGTGTGACGGCCCACTGGGCGTTCATCCGCTCGGCGGCCAAGGCGTACGGCCCGGATCTGCGGGTCGCCACGCTCACCGGGGACGCCGTCACGGTGGACCGGGTGGCGGGTCGCCAGCGGCTCGGGCCCGGCTGGGTCAGCCGGCTGTTGCAGCGCGCCGTGCTCCATCTGTGGACCTCGGGCGCCGTCGACACCCGTACGGTCGCGCGGTCCTACGGTGACCGCCGGGACGCGCTGATCCACGCACTGGCGGAGCGCGGCGTGACGGCCCGGGGCCGCAGCGGGATGAACGTGTGGGTGCCCGTGAGCGACGAGACCGGGGCCGTCGCCCGGCTGCTCCACGCGGGCTGGGCCGCGGCTCCGGGCGCCCGCTTCCGGCTGGACACGCCCCAGGGGGTGCGGCTCACCGTCTCCCCGCTGGCCGCGGCGGACATCGGGCCCCTGGCGGACGCGGTGGCCGCGGCGGCGGGTCCGGCACGGCCGGTCAGTTACGGCTGAGCCGGGCGGCGTCCGCGTCCGGCGGGCGGTCGGACGGGGCGGCCGGGCTCCCCGCGGGCCGCGGAACGGTGGCGGCCGGGCTCCCCGCGGGCCGCGGAACGGTGGCGGCCGGGCGGGAGCGGCTCTGGGTGAGGGCCGCCCCGACGAGGACGATCAGAGCCCCGACCGGGGTGTTCCAGCTCAGCTGTTCGCCGAGCAGCGCGACCCCCGCCGCCGTCGCGATCAC
This sequence comes from Streptomyces sp. NPDC020884, assembly GCF_044333935.1. NCBI lineage: Bacteria > Bacillati > Actinomycetota > Actinomycetes > Kitasatosporales > Streptomycetaceae > Streptomyces > Streptomyces sp. NPDC020884. Next base: position 36,922 of record NZ_JBIRRY010000011.1, read on the forward strand.
CGGGATGAAGTACGTGACCATCTGGGCCGTCGTCGGACCGACCTCCTGGACCAGGCCGTACTGGAGCAGCACCGCGAGGCCGGTCCCCAGCGCTCCCAGCGCGAGGACGGAGAGCGTCGGCAGCAGCGGGAAGGAGGTGGGCGCCGAGGTGAACAGCGGCGTCACCACGGCCAGTTGCAGCGTGCCGAGGAAGAGCTGGCTGCCCGTCAGCGCCAGCGTCGACGATCCGTTCCCGGCCAGGGTGCGGCGGACGTAGATCCAGCCGACCGGATAGCAGAACGAGGCGATCAGCGCCATGCCCGTACCCGGCAGGTCCAGTCCGGAGAAGCCCTGCCAGGCGCCGAGCACCGTGAGAACGCCGAGGAAGCCGACGCCGAGACCGGCCACCCGGCGGCGGGTCGGACGGTCCTCCGACAGGGCGACCACCGAGAGCGCCATGCCCCACAGAGGCGAGGTCGCGTTGCAGATCCCGGCCAGCGTCGAGGGGATCGTCAGCTCGGCGTAGGAGAAGAGCGAGAACGGCAGCGCGTTGAGGAGGAACGCCGCGACCGCGAGGTGCCCCCACGTCCGGGCCGAACGCGGCAGTCGCTCCCGGCGCATCGCCATCGCGGCGACCAGGACCGCCGTACCGGCCAGCAGCCGGCCGAAGGTGACCTGGAACGGGGCGTAGCCCTCGGTCCCGACCTTGATCAGCAGAAAGCTGAACCCCCAGATGAGCGAGAGGCCCGCGAACCGGATCCGCCAGTCGAGAGCCGGTCGCCGGGCGGGTGGCGCGGACGGGACGGGCGGCGGAGGGGCTGACACCGGGGCCGCGGCCCTCGGCTCGCAGGGAGCGCTCATGGGTCCACCCTGACGAACATGATGTCGTAGAACAAGCGAATGTTTCTGTGGGTGATCACGTAGCATCGCTTACATGTTGAACCTGGAGCGGCTGCGCACGCTGGACGCCCTCGCCCGGCACGGCTCGGTGAGCGGGGCGGCCGACGGGCTGCACGTCACGACGTCGGCGGTCTCGCAGCAGATGGCGAAGCTGGAGCGCGAGGTCGGGCAGCGGCTGCTCGCCAAGAACGGCCGCGGGGTCCGCCTCACCGATGCCGGGCGGCTGCTCGCGGACCATGCTGCGCGGATCCTGTCGCAGGTGGAGCTGGCCCAGTCGGACATCGAGGCCCAGCGGGGCGAGGTCGTCGGCGAGGTGAGGATCTCCGCCTTCCCGACCGCGGCCCGCGGACTGTTCCCCGCGACGCTCACCTCCCTGCGCGCGGACCACCCCGACCTCACGGTCCGCACCCGGGAGCTGGAGCCCGAGCAGGGGCTGCGCGCCGTGCTCCGCGGAGATGTCGACCTGGCCGTCGTGCTCGACTGGAGCAACAAGCGGCTGCCTGTGCCCGGCGGGCTGACCAAGGCCGAACTCCTCGACGACGCACCGGACATCGCCATGCCCGCCGGGCATCCCCTGGCTGACCGCGACGAGGTGGAGCTGGAGGATTTCGCGGACGACCCGTGGGTTTCCTGGCCCGAGGGCGAATTCTGTTACGAGTGGCTGATGTTCACCCTGCGCTCCCGGGGCATCGAACCGCGCATCGCCCACCTGGCCGGTGAGCATCACACACAACTCGCCCTGATCGCGGCTGGGTTCGGCGTCTGCGTGGCTCCCCGGCTGGGGCGCGGTCCGGTCCCCGAGGGAGTGCGCCTGGTGCCGGTGCGACAGACCATGCGGCGGCACGTCCACGCCGTCTGGCGCACGGACGCCGACCGCCGGCCGTCGGTCCGGGCCGCGGTGGCGGCACTGCGGGCGGCGGGCGCGGGTGTGGCGGCCGCCGGGGGATGAGCCGCGGCCCTCCGGGGGCGCCGGTCCCTCGGCCTCGGGGCGCCGGTCCCGGGCTCAGCCGAGGTCGCTTCCTGGGTTCAGTCGAGGTCGGCGAGTTTGCGGAAGTCCCAGGAGGTGATCGTCTCCGGCCTCAGTCGCAGCCAGGCGTGCCGTCCGTCGTGCGGCATCTCCGCGATGCCGAAGTACTTCACGGGGAACAGCCTTTCCGGCTCGGCGAGTTCGGGGCAGGGCTCACCCGTGCGGGGCGCCTCGCCGATGAACTCCACCCGGCCGGCGAGCTCCACGCCGCGCAGCTCCTCGTACCCCTCGCCGTCGTCCACGACCACGGCGATCCTGGCGTCGCCGCGCAGCTGGGACCAGCGCAGGCTGCGGGTGATGGAGTACAGCCAGAGGGAGCCGCCGTCCCAGACGAACCACAGAGCGCCCACATGCGGAGCGCCGTCGGGGCCGAGCGTGGCCACCCGGCAGGTGCGCTGTTCGCCGAGATAGGCGTCCCGCTCCTCGGGCGTCATCATGATCCGGCGGCCTCGTCGCTGGGTGTCGGTCATGGTCCCGCCCTTCTCGTTTCTGACTGGGTGTCAGAAATCATGGACGCTCTTCCTTCGTGACGCAATGGCCGCTACTCTCGCGCGCCCGGTCCGTCCGTGGAAGTCCGTCCGCAGAAGTCCGTCCCGGGCCGGGTGACGGACACCGGGAAAGGGAGGAGTGCCCGTGCCGTCGAGGGAATCACAGGAGCGGCTCATCGCGCTGCTCGACCCCACCACCACCGTCCTGCTGACCGTCGAGTGCCAGCAGGGCGTCGTGGGGCCGGACAGCGCCCTGCCCGAACTCGCCGCTGCCGCCCGCTCGTCGGGTGCGCTGGCCAACATCGCCCGGCTCGTCGCCGCCGCCCACGAGGGCGGCATCCAGGTGATGCACGCGGTCGCCGAGAGCCGGCCCGACGGGCGCGGCGGCAGCCACAACGCCCGGCTGTTCCGCGCCGCCGCCCGGCTGCCTGTCCAGCAGCACACCGGCACCACCGCCGTCCGGGTCGCACCCCCCATCGAGGTGGCCGACGAGGACCTCGTCGTCCGCCGGCTGCACGGGCTGTCGCCCCTGGCCGGCACCGGCGTCGACCCGCTGCTGCGCAACCTCGGCTGCCGCACGCTCGTCGTCACCGGTGTCTCGGCCAACGTGGCCATCCCCAACGCCGTCTTCGACGCGGTCAACCTCGGCTACACGGCCGTCGTCCCGTCCGACGCCATCGCGGGGGTGCCCGCCGAGTACACCCCCGCCATGGTCCGCAACACGCTCGCCCTGGTCGCCACCGTCACCACCACGGACGCCGTCCTCGACGGCTGGAAGCGGCCGCGCGGGCGGGAGGCCGTTACGCCAGCCTGATCGCATCGCCCTCGACGGTGATCTCGCGGGCGGGGAGCGGCTGGGTGGCCGGCCCGCCGGTCGGGCTGCCCGTGGCGGCGTCGAACGTGGAGTTGTGGCAGGGGCAGGTGATCGTGCCGCCCGAGACGTCCTTGACCGCGCAGCCCTGATGCGTGCACGTGGACGAGAACGCTTTGAACTGGCCGGGCTGCGGCTGGGTCACCACGATCTTCTGCGCGGCGAAGACCACCCCGCCGCCCTCCGGGATGTCCGCGGTGGCGGCGAGCACCTCCCCGCCCTGCCCGTCGTCCCCGCTCCCGGGCTGCTCGACCGTGTCCGAGCCTCCCGAATCGTCCGATCCGCCGCACGAGGTGAGGGCGGCGGCCGCTCCGGCCGCTCCCACCGCTGCGACGACGGTACGGCGTCCGAGGCGGATCCGGCGCTCCTGCGCTGCGCTCATCGCGGCATTCCCTTCGTCGGTGTCCCGGTCCTGATGGCTTCGGTCAGGGGTACGTGCCCCGGAGCCGCGATGTTCACGCCGGATCGCCGGATCGCCGGATCGCCGGAACGAATCGAGGGATCGCCGGAACGGATGCCGGATCGCCGGAGCGGATGCCGGGATGTCGGAGCGCTGCTGGACGGCCCCGGCGGCCGGGGGTAGTTTCGCCGACATCTGCCGCCACCATCAGGGGAGTCCACGTTGGTGCTGGTCGGACGGACCGGAGAACTGCACGCACTGCTCGACGTGATGGCCCACCCGCCGTCGGTCGCCCTGATCGAGGGCGAGGCGGGCGTCGGCAAGACCCGGCTGATCCGGGAGGCCGTCGGGCACCCCGTGCCCGGCCCCGGCAGGCCGCCCGGCATGCGCGTCCTGGCCGGCGCCTGCCCGCCGCTGCGCGAGCCCTTCCCGTACGGTCCCGTCTTCGACGTCCTGCGCACCCTGGAGGGCGCGGTGCCCGAGCGGCTCAACCCGGTCTGCGGGGCCCTGCGGCCCTACCTTCCCGAACTCGCCGGGCAACTGCCTCCCGATCCCGCTCCGTTGCTGGATCCGCAGGCGGCGGCCCACCGTCTCTTCCGGGCCGTGCGGGCGCTGCTCGCGGCGGTGTCCCCGGTGGTCCTCGTCGTGGAGGATCTGCACTGGGCCGACGACGGCACCCGGGACCTGCTCCGCTTCCTGGCCGACGACCCGCCGCCGGGCCTGTCCACCGTCCTCAGCTACCGCCGCGAGGACCTCAGGAGCGGGGCGCTGCCCCTGGGCCGCGCCTACCGGCATCCGCCGGGCGTCACCTCGGTGGTCCTCCCGCTGAGCCCGCTCGACGTCGCCGGAGTCAGGACCCTCACGGCGGCGTTGACCGGCCGTGACGTCCCCGCCGCCGTGGCGGACCGGCTGCACGAGCGGACGGCGGGGATTCCCTTCGTCCTCGAATTCGTCCTGGAGGAACCGGGCGAACTCGACGGATCCCAGGGGGCGGTGCCTCTCCTCATGCGCGACGCCATGGCCGAGCGGGTGGCGGGCCTCTCCGAACCGGCGGCGGCCGCCGTGCACGCCGCCGCCGTACTGAAGGTGCCCGCCGCCGAGGAGCTGATCGGCGCGGTGGCGGGCCAGAGCGGCGACGAGGCGGCCGATGCCCTGCGGGAGGCCCTGCGCGCGGGTGTGCTCCACGACTGCGGGGAGGACCGCTACGGCTTCCGGCACGGCCTGGCCCAACAGGCCGTCTACGAAGGGCTCCTGAGACCGGACCGGCGGCGGCTGCACCGGCACGCCACCACCGTGCTGGCCGCCCAGGAGCCCCCGCCGCTCGTCCAGCTCGCCCACCACACCCGCCAGGCGGGCGACCTGCCCGCCTGGCGCGCGTACGCCGAACAGGCAGCCGAATCGGCCCGCCAGCTCGGCGACGCGGCGCTCGCCGTCGAACTGTACGAAGGGGTCCTGGACGATCCCTGCCTCCCGGAAGCGGACCGGGCGCGGCTCGCGGTGCGCCTCAGCCGGGCGGCCCTCTTCGGGCTGGCCCACCGGCGCTCCAGCCGACTGCTGCGCCGCGTCGTCTCCTCCGCCGCGTCGGCCGAACTGCCGGACGCGGTACGGGGCGAGATCCGGCTCAACCTGGGGCTGCTGCTCAACAACCAGGCGGGCCGGCACGAACAGGGCCGCCTGGACACCGAGCTGGCCGTGGACGAACTGCACGAGCGTCCCGAGCTGGCCGCCCGTGCCATGGCGGGCCTCGCCATGCCCGTCTGGGGCGAGCACCCCGTCTCCGTCCACGCGCACTGGGCCCGGCGGGCCGAGGAGCTCGCCGCCGCCCACGGCGACCGGGCGCTGCGGCTCGCCGTGCGCGGCAACCACCTGGCGCTGCGGGTCTGCCTCGGCGACGGCGACGCGGTGCGCGAAGACGCCGAGAAGCTGCTCGCCGACGGGCGGAGCGCGGCCGAACGCGTCGAACTGGCCCGGATGTGCGCCAACGCGGCCGACGTCTGCGCCTGGCTGGGCCGGTCCGCCGATGCCGAACGCTTCCGGGACGAGGGGGTGCGGCTGGCGGAGGCGGCCGGAGCGCCCTTCCTCAGCGGCATCATCGAGGGTACGGCCCTGCGCATGGCCTGGACGCGCGGCGCGTGGCGGGGGCTCGCCGAACGGGCCCGCACGGTGCTCGCCGACGCGCCCGGCGTCTCGGGCATCGCCTCCGACGCCCACCTCGTGCTCGGGCTGCTCGCCGAGACACGCGGGGAGTGGGACGCGGCGCTGGAGCACCTGGACGCGGCGGCGCTCGGCGACCCGGTCAACGCCCCGGCCCCCGCACTCGCCACCGCATCGGCCGCCGCCGTACGGATCGGGCTGGAGCGGGGCGAGAGCGACCGGGCCTGCGCGGAGGCCGCGCGAGCGCTGGACCGGGTCCGCCGCAAGGGCGTCTGGGGCTGGGCCGCGGAGCTGGTGCCGGCCGCGCTGACGGCGTACGGCGCGGCGGACCGCGCACCCGAAGCGGACGGTCTGGTGGCCGAGTTCACGGCCGGACTCGGTGAGCGGGACGCGCCCGCCGCGCGGGCCGCGCTGGCCGCCTGCTTGGGCGACCACGACCGCGCCGCCGAGCGGTACGCGGCGCTCTCGGCCCCGTACCCGGCGGCGCTGTGCGCGGAGCGGGCCGCCGGGGGTGATGTGGAGCGATTGCGCGCGGTCGCCGCCCGCTTCGAGGAGCTGGGGGCCGTACGGGACGCCGCGCGCTGCCGCAGCGCCCTGCGCGACCGGGGCGCGGGAGCTCCGCAGGGGTCCCGCAGGGGGCGAAGGGGATACGGCAACGAGCTCTCCCCGCGCGAACGGGACGTCGCCCGCCTGGTCGCGACGGGGCACACGAACAGGGAGATCGCCGAGCTGCTGTTCCTGTCGCCGCGCACCGTGGAACAGCACGTCGCGAAGGTGCTCCGGAAGCTGAACGTGTCCGCCCGCAGCGAGGTCCGGGAGATCCGCCCGGGTGGGGTCCCGGATGATTCCGGGCGTACGGGGGCCATTGAATAGGTGGGGCTACGCAGCGCCGTACGGATTGTTCCGGCCCGGGCGGGACCGGAGAGTTGCCCCGTCGTCGCACCGGGCACACACCCTGCCCCACGCCCCAGCCCGGCGCGGCGGTTCCTGTGTCACCCGTGCCCGGTCCACCGCCCCCAACTCGCGTTGGTCCGGGCGCGGTTCCCCATCACATGGAGCCAAGGGAGCAACCACACCATGCGCACAACCAGCAGACCGCGCCTCGTCGGCGCACTGTGTACCGCGGCCGCCGCGGCGATGGCGCTCGGACTCGCCGGAACCGCCCCCGCCCACGGGGCGACCGCCCCCGCCCCTCCCGCCGAGGGCCGGATCCTCGGCGCGGACCGGGCCGAGGCCATACCCGGCCGGTACGTCGTCGCCCTCGACGACGCGCCCTCGATCGCCGCGGGCACGGTCGCCGCCGACCTGGTCGCGGAGCACGGCGGCACGGTGCGCACCGTGTACTCCACCGCCTTCCGGGGCTTCGCGCTCCGGGCGACCGCCGCCCAGGCGCGGAAGCTCGCGGCCGAGCCCGGCGTCCGCTACGTCCAGGCCGACGCCGAGGTCCGGGCGACCGGAACCCAGCCCAACCCGCCCTCCTGGGGCCTGGACCGGGTCGACGGCGTCAAGGACTCCTCGTACGCCTACCCCAACGAGGGCGAGGGCGTGACCGCGTACATCGTGGACACGGGCCTCTACCGCCAGCACACCGACTTCGAGGGCCGCGCCTCCTCCGGCTACGACTTCATCGACAACGACGCCGACTCCGCCGACTGCCACGGACACGGCACCCACGTCGCCGGCACGGTCGGCGGCAAGAGCTACGGCGTCGCCAAGAAGGCGAAGCTCGTCGGCGTCCGCGTCCTCAACTGCCAGGGCTCCGGCTCCACTTCGCAGATCGTCGCGGGCATGGACTGGGTGGCCAGGAACGCCCAGAAGCCGGCCGTCGCCAACATGTCGCTCGGCGGCGGCAGCGACCAGGCCATGGACGACGCGGTCCAGGGCGCGATCAACGCCGGGATTCCGGTCGCGGTCGCCGCGGGCAACGACAACCGGGACGCCTGCAACACCAGCCCCGCCCGGCTGCCCGCCGCCATCACCCTCGGCTCCACGGACAGCAACGACGCCCGCTCCAGCTTCTCCAACTACGGCCGCTGCCTCGACCTGTTCGCCCCCGGCGGTTCCATCGTCTCCACCCGCATGGGCGGCGGCACCCAGACCATGAGCGGTACGTCCATGGCGAGCCCGCACGCGGCGGGCGCGGCGGCGATCCACCTCTCCGCCCACCCGAACGCCACCCCGCAGCAGGTACGGGACGCCCTGGTGAACAACGCCCTCTCCGGCGTCGTCACCAACCCCGGTTCCTCCTCCCCGAACAGGCTGCTGGACGTCACCGACCTCGGCGGCGGCCCGGCCGAACCCGGCAAGCCGGTGGCAGCGTTCACCGCCCAGTGCTCCACGACCACCCCGGCCTGCACCTTCGACGCCTCCGGCTCCACCGACCCGGACGGTGACATCGCCTCCTACGCCTGGGACTTCGGCGACGGGGCCAAGGGCGAGGGCGCGAAGCCGTCCCACACCTACACCAAGGCCGGCACGTACGCCGTCAAGCTCACCGTCACCGACGACAGCGGCGAGAGCGGCACCCTGACCAAGCAGGTCACCGCCGGAGCCACCGAACCCCCGGCCGGCCAGGCGCCGACCGCCTCCTTCACGCTCTCCTGCTGGTACGCCGACTGCTCCTTCGACGCCTCCGGCTCCACCGACCCGGACGGCGACATCGCCTCGTACGCCTGGAAGTTCGGCGACAGCGCGACCGGTACCGGTGTCACCGCCACCCACCGGTACCCGTCGGCCCAGCGCACCTACACCGTGCAGCTGACCGTCACGGACCGGGGCGGCCACAGCGGCACGGTCTCCCGCCAGGTCTCCTGCTTCGCCTTCAGCGGCGGCCAGCCGCTCTGCTTCGCGGGCTGACAGCCCCAGGGCTCGACGCCGACCGCGGCGCAGCCGCCGCTTCCGGCCCGGGGACAGTGTCCGGGCCGGAAGCGGCGCGCCGGGAGTCTCCCCCCTACTCGCTGTCGGCCCACTGCTCGAGCAGAGAGTCCTCGTCGGCCCCGGATCCGGGTGTCTCGTCGCGGAGGGACTGCTCGGCCCAGATGACCTTGCCGCGGGCGCGATAGCGGGTGCCCCATCGCTGCGCGAACCGTGCGATGAGGAACAGCCCGCGTCCTCCCTCGTCGGTGTCGGCGGCCTGACGCAGATGGGGTGATGTGCTGCTCCCGTCGGAGACCTCGCAGATCACCCTGGAGTCGTGGTGAACCAGTCGCAGCCCGATCGGCGGGATGCCGTACCGGATGGCATTCGTGACCAGTTCACTGACGATGAGTTCGCTCGCGTAGGAGAGGTGCTCCACTCCCCACTCCGCCAGTCGGCGGCTGACCTCGCCGCGGATGCCGGAGACCGCGGCAGGGTCGTCGGTGACGTCCCAGTAGGCGGTCTGCGTGGGGTCCATCACGTGGGTGCGGGCGACGAGCAGGGCGATGTCGTCGTCCCGCGGCCCCTCGGGCACCATCGCGTCGAGGAGCGCCTGACAGGTTGCCTCCGGGGTACGGCCCGGGTGTGTCAGGGTGCTGCGGAGCAGTTCCAGGCCGCTGTCGACGTCCCGGCCGTGGTCCTCCAGGAGGCCGTCGGTGAACAGGACCAGCTGGCTGCCGTCCGGAAGCTCGAATTCTCCCGGTTCGAACGGCAGGCCTCCGCTCACGCCCAACGGCGGGGAGAGCGGCACGTCCGGGTAGGTCACGGTGCCGTCCGGCTGCACGAGGGCGGGCCCGGGGTGGCCGGCCCGTGCCAGGGCACAGCGGCCGGTGGACGGGTCGTAGATGGCGTACAGACAGGTGGCGCCGGAGATCTCGACGTCGAGATCTCCCTCGGCGTCGAGGCGGGTCACGAGCTCGTCCAGGTGGGCCAGGACCTCGTCGGGGGAGAGATCGAGGGCGGAGAAGTTGTGCACGGCCGTTCGTAGTCGGCCCATGGTGGCCGCCGCGTGCAGTCCGTGGCCGACGACATCGCCGACCACCAGGGCGACGCGGGCGCCGGGCAGCCGGATGACGTCGAACCAGTCCCCGCCCACCCCGGGTCCCGCCGGCAGGTATCGGTACGCGGCCTCCACCGAGGAGTGCTCGGGCAGTACGCGGGGCAGCAGACTGCGCTGCAGCGTGACCGCCAGGGCGTGCTCGCGGGTGTAGCGCCGGGCGTTGTCGATGGAGACTCCCGCACGGGCGGTCAGCTCCTCGGCGAAGGACAGGTCGTCGTCGTCGAAGGGCGCCTTCTCCGAGCGCCAGAAGTCGACGAGACCCAGCACGACACCGCGTGCCTGGAGCGGCGCGGAGATCAGGGAGTGAATGCCGTGGTCGAGAACCTGTCGGCACCTTTGCCGGTCCTGGGCGATCCAGCCTTCCGACGAGGTCAGGTCTGCCTGGAGGACCGCGTGGCCGTTCACCACACCGGCTGCCATGGGGCTGGTGGGATCCAGCCGGATCAGCTCTCCCACCGGACGGAGAGGGTGGTCGCTGTGGATTCCGGCCGCGGCGGTGCGGCGCATCTCGGTACGCGATCCCGCCGGCTCCTCGCCGCGCAGCACGGGATCCAGCAGCTCGACCGTCACGAAGTCGGCGAAAGCGGGGACCACGGCCCCGGCGAGTTCTTCGGCCGTGCGGACCACATCGAGGGTGGTTCCGACCCGCGTCCCCGCGTCGTACAGCAGGCGAAGCCGGGTTCGCGCCGCCTCGGCCCGGCCGGCGAGCGCGCGTAGCTCGGTGGTGTCGCGCAAGGTGATCACACGGCCGGTCGACGCGCCCTTGGCATCGACCGGCCGCAGGTTGACGGCCACCAGCCGGTCCCCTGCCGGGTGCACCTCGTCGGTGGCGGTCCGGGCCGAGCCGAGCAGCGTCGCGATCTCCTGTTCCAGGCCGAGGTCGGTGATGTGACGGTGCTCGGGGTCAGGGGGCAGGTCGAGCAGCCGGCGTGCCTCGTCGTTGGCCAGGGTCAGCACACCCTGGCCGTCGACGATGAGCACACCCTCACGTACGGAGTGCAGGACCGCGTCATGATGCTCGTACATGTGTGTCATCTCCGCCGGGCCCAGGCCACGGGTCTGGCGTCGCAGCCTCCTGCTCACGACCGCCGAAGCCGCCGCGGCCAGCGCCAGCGCGATGCCCGCCACCCCGAGCAGCGCGGGGAGCTGCTGCGACACCTGCTCGTTCACGCTCTGCACGTAGATACCCACGGAGATCAGACCGACGACCGATCCTTGGTCGTCGCGGACGGCGACGGTGGTGTCGACGGCACGCCCGAGAGCGCTGTCGAAGGTCTCCTGGAACGGCCCGCCCGTGAGCGCCGGGGCGAAGTCGCCGGTGACATGCCCGCCGATCCGGCTCGGGTCGGGATGGGACCAGCGGATGCCGTCCGGTCGGAAGGCGACGACGTAGCCGACGTCCGCGTTCTCGCGCATGCTTTCGGAACTCGGCTGGAGCAGGGCGCTGGGGTTGTCGGACTGCATGGCCGCAGCGGTGCCCGGAGCGTCGCCGAACGCCACCGCGACCGCGAGAGACCGGTCCAGTGCCTCCTCCGTGCCGCGCTGCCTGGACTGCAGTACGAGCACCAACACCGTCGCGGCGACGAGCACGACGGCCACGGCCACCTGCGACAGGAACACCTGGCCGGCCACGCTCCGCGGACCCCTACCTGCCGAACGAAGGACGTTCCGCCCCGCAGATCGCCGGAAATGCCCGGTGACGTCCATTAGCTCATTATTGTCCACAGTGGTCGATGCGGCCATCGGCACGTGTGAGTGCCGTGAGCGGTCTGCCACCCCCGTGTGAACGACTCCCGCCGGCGCCCCGGGGCGGAGTACGGGTCAGGACGTGTACAGCTGGAACCGGTCGATCACCCAGTAGAAGTCGTTGTCGCCCGTGTAGTGGAAGCGCACGTGCGCGGAGGTGGCTCCCGACGGGATGGGCACGTCGATGGACTGCTGCTGCGAGATGACGTCGGCGGTGTAGCTCCTGACCTCCTCGGGGGCGCCGGCGTCGAAGGAGACCAACACCTTCGCGCTCTGCTGTTCCACCTGGCGGTAGTGGGTGACGAACGTGACGGTGATCCGGCTCTTGCCGCTGAGGGATCCGTACGTCGGCGACACGAGCGTGGACTCGAAGCGTCCGGAGAACGCCTTGTCGGACCACTCGTCGGAGTCGGCGACGGCGAACACGCCGCGGGCCCGGACGTTGAGCTCGCGCCCTTGGTCGCGGTGGGTGCGGGACCAGAACTCGTCCGTGGTGAAGGTCCAGCCGCGCCACTCGGTGACACCGCCGGTGCCCATGGCTTTGTTGAGGATCGACCAGCCACGCGGAGCGGTGTGCGTGTAGCCGAGGACCCCGGCCGGGATGGCCGTCTCGTCGACCCGGGTCCTCAACCGGGACTGCACGGTGTCGAACCTGTCGTCGGTCCGCTCCTGGATCGGCTTTCCGTCCATTCCCCAGGAGGAGTCGACGGCGAGTCCCAGCTGCTTCAGGACGGTGGGCACGACATCGACGAGCCTGGTGTCGATCGGGCGCAGACCGGCCGCGATCCCGGGCCCCTGGGCGAGGATGAACGTCTGCCGCTCCTCCCAGGAGCTGCCGCCGTGGCCGCCCTCGTCCACATGGCCGTGGTCGGTGGTGATGATGACAGTCCACCGTTCGGAGGAGTACGTCGGCCGCGCCTTGACGGCGGCCCACAACTTCCCGACGTGGGCGTCCTGTTCGGTGATGGCTGTCAGGTACGGCTGTCCGGTGCCGACGTCGTGGCCCACCTGGTCGGTGTTGCCGAAGTAGAGGAACATGACGTCCGGGTTCTGGTTCCGGATGACCGACTCCGCCTCGGCGGCGATCTGCGCGTCGTTGGGGACGTCGTGGTGGGGCAGGACGAGCTTCGCGTCGGCTCCGTCCGTGATGACACCGGAGGTGTCCAGCGGCACCCAGTCGACGGCCGCGTACGTCGAGAGCCCCGGCTTCAGCTGCGCGAGCCGCGCCATCAGGCCGGGATAGGCGTCGAAGCGGCTGCCGGAGAAGGAGTTGTCCTTGACGTTGTGCTTGTCGGGCCACACACCGGTCGAGATGGTCGACCATCCGCAGCCGGAGACCGTGGGGGCCATCGGATCGGCGTACAGCAGCGACTTGGCGTAGGTGCCGTTCGCCATGATCGCCTTCATGTGCGGGGCGTCGGCCTCTTCGAGGCGGTCGGCGCGCAGGCCGTCCATCCCGATGATGAGCACCTTGTCCCTGCTGATGCCGTTCGGAAGGGTGGGAGCGGCCTGGGCCGCGGGGGCGGTCATCAGGTTCGTGGTGGCGATGGCCGCGGCTGTGGCGGCTCCCGCGGTGAGCACGGTGCGTCGGGTTATGCCGTCGTGGGACATGGGGTTCCTCCGAGGGGATGGCGGGGTGGCGGATCAGCGGGTGGGGTGAGCCTTGGTGCCCGGTTCGAGACCGATGGCCGACTCATGCAGAGCGTCCGAGGAGCGGGCATCGGGCGGGGGGCGGGTCGGGAGCAAGCAGGAGAGCCGTATGGCGTGGCCGATTCGCGTCGTGTCACCTTGCCGCCACGCCGTCGCCGTCGCGTGGCCTAAGGTGCCCGTGCCCTGCCGAGCAGCCGACAGAAAGGGCATGATGTGAGCAAGCCCCGTAAGAACGGACTTTATGGGATACCCTCCGCCGAGCTGTCCGCCCTCATGAGAACGGGCTGGGCGGACACCGAGCGGCGCGATCTCCTGCCGATCGAGCAGGCGTCCTACGCCGCTGACCGGCGTGGCGCCCTGTCCGCCCGCTTCCCGGGCGAGCGGCTCGTCGTTCCCTCGGGGGACCTCAAGCTCCGTTCGAATGACGCGCACTACCCCTTCCGCCCGTTCAGCGGGTATGTGCATCTGACCGGTGACCAGGCCAGAGGCTGCGCGCTCGTGCTGGAGCCGCGCGCCGGCGGCGGTCACGACGCGTACTGCTACCAGTTGCCCCGCGACGACCGCGACAGCGACGACTTCTGGACCGGGGACACCGCGGAGTTCTGGATGGGACGGCGGCACAGCCTCGCCGAGGCGGAGCAACTGCTCGGCCTGCCCTGTCGCGACGTGCGCGCCGCCACGGTGGAACTGGCAGCCGCCCCCGCCGTGCCGACCCGCATCGTGCGGGGCCACGACGCCGCGCTCGAAGCCGCTGTGGAGACCGACGCCGCGCGCGACGCCGAGCTGGAGGAGGCTCTGAGCGACCTGCGGTTGGTCAAGGACGAGTGGGAGATCGGCCAGCTGCGGCTCGCCGTGGAGTCCACCGTGCGCGGGTTCACCGACTGCGTGAACGAACTGTCCCGGGCCGTGGCGACCTCGGAGCGCTGGATCGAGACCACGTTCTTCCGCCGCGCCCGGCTCGAGGGGAACGACGTCGGCTACGGATCGATCTGCGCCGCGGGCGATCACGCGACGATCATGCACTGGACCCGCAACGACGGGCCCGTGCGTCCCGGTGAACTCCTGCTGCTCGACGCCGGTGTGGAGACGCGCACGCTCTACACCGCCGACGTCACCCGCACCCTTCCCGTCAGCGGCGCCTTCTCGCCGGTGCAGCGCACGGTGTACGACGCGGTGTACGCGGCACAGGAGGCCGGGATCGCCGCAGTGAAGCCCGGCGCGCACTACCGGGACTTCCACGAGGCGGCCCAACGGCACCTCGCGGAACGGCTCGTCGCGTGGGGTTTCATCGAGGGCCCTGCCGACCGCGCCTACGAGCTCGGGCTGCAGCGCCGCTTCTCCATCGCGGGCACCGGGCACATGCTGGGGCTGGACGTGCACGACTGCGCCGCGGCCCGCAGCGAGGCGTATGTGGACGCGGTGCTGGAGCCCGGCATGGTGCTCACCGTCGAGCCCGGCCTGTACTTCCAGGCCGATGACCTCTCGGTGCCCGAGGAGTACCGGGGCATCGGGGTCCGGATCGAGGACGACATCCTCGTCACGCCTGACGGCCACGAGAACCTGTCGGCCGGGCTGCCGCGCTCGGCGGCCGATGTCGAGTCCTGGATGCGGGACCTCGCGGGCTGAGCCGCGACCCTCGACGGGGGAGGGACGGCGCCCGGCTTCGGCCGGGCGCCCTTCCTCCGGTGCGGCGGCGATCAGCGCACCGCGGCGAGGGCGTCGACCACGCCCTCGCCGTAGTAGCTGTTGTCCTCCACCGGGCCCTCGCAGACAGCGCCCTTGCCGTCCTCGGCGGGCTCACAGGCGTGGTCCTCGGCCTGGTTCCGCAGCGCGTCCAGCATCCGCGCGGGGGACCAGTGGGGATGGGCCGACCTCATCAGCGCCAGCACGCCGGCGACGTGCGGCGAGGCCATCGAGGTGCCGCCCCAGGCGTCGTAGCCGCCGTCGGGGATGCTCGACATGACGTCCTGCCCGGGTGCGGCCACGTCGATCGCGCCGAGGCCGCGGTTGGAGAAGGAGGCGAGCCGGCCGCGGCTGTCGACGGCCGAGACGGCCGCGACACCCTCGAGCTCGGCGGGTATGTTCCGGCAGCCGTTGTTGACCGTCCGCCGGACCGGCTGGTCGTCGGTGGTCTTGGCGGTCAGGTCGGAGGCCTGGTTACCGGCCGCGGCAGCGTGCACGACGCCCTTCTTCGTCGCGTACTCGACCGCTTTCTGCACGGCGCGGACCGACGCGAACTGCTCCGGTCGGTCGGCACACCAGTAGGTGAACGGGTCGACGTAGTAGCTGTTGTTGGTGACGTCGAACCCGTTCTGCGCGGCCCACATGAAGCCGCAGACCGCGTACTCGGGGAAGATCATGTTCTCGTCGCCGCTGACCTTCACCGAGGCGACCCGCACCTTCGGAGCGACGCCGACGACGCCCGTGCCGTTGCGGGCCGCCGCGATGGTGCCCGCGACGTGCGTTCCGTGCCCGTTGACGGTGTTGCGCCAGCCGCTCGCGCTGCGGTCGGGGCGTCCCGCGTCGGTACAGTTCACCGACTTCGAGGCGTCGAGGTTGGCCTTGAGGTCGGGGTGACCGGGGTCGATACCGGTGTCCAGGACGCCGACGAGCACATCACGCGACCCCTCGGTGACCTTGTGGGCCCGGTCGGCCTTGATGGCTTTCAGGGCCCACTGCTCGGACTCCAGCGGGTCCGGCTTGCTCGCGCCCGGCTCCACGGTGGGAGGAGTGGGCTCCGGTGTGGTCCACGGCGTCTCGATGCCTTCCGGAGTGCCTTCGTACACCGCGCCGTAGCGGGTCGGGCCCATCGACTCGATGAACTTCCCACCGTGCCGCCTCATATCGGTGCGAAAGGCCGCGCGGTCTGAGTGCGCGACCACGACGCCTATCCCGGGCCAGGACTGCACGACCACGCCGCCGGACTCGGCGATGGCGCGCTCGGCCCGCCGGACGTGGCCGGGGTTCGCCTTCGCGGTGTTGATGATGTAGCTGAACAGCTTGCCGTCGGGCGTCTCTGTGGTCACGGGTGTGGACGGCTCGTCGGACGCGCCTGCGGCGTGACCGGCGGGGGATGCTCCGGCGACTCCGCCGGCCAGCGCGGCGGTGAGCACACCGGCCGTGGAGAGTGCGAGAGCCGCTCGCACGAATCGTGTCGTCATGGTCGTTTTCCCTCAGTGGTGGTCGATGAGGTCGTGGTCGAGGCAGCTCGGAGCCGTCCCCTTCTTCGCGGACGCCGTCCTGGGTGACCCGGCCCTCCGCGGGGGCCGATGAGATCGCGACGGCGTCGTTCCCCCCGGTCCGCCTCGTGGCCGTGGCGGACCGGTAACCCTGTTCCGAACGGATGAACAGGGGATGGAGCAGTGGTTCTATCCCCGTCGACGGCCGCAGGGCGCCGATATCCGCCATTGACGCGGTTGGGACGTGCGTCCTGGCGGGCCCGTCGGGTCCGGCGCGGGCGTCATGAGCCGCCGTCGATCCGCTGCGGAACGTTCCACGGGTTGTCGTCGCGCAGTGGTGGCGGGAGCAGGCCGGCGGGGCACGACTGGTAGGCCACCGGGCGCAGGAACCGTTCGATCGCCGCCGAGCCGACGGACGTGATGGTGGGAGTGGTGGCGGCCGGGAAGGGCCCGCCGTGCTGCATCGCGTGCGTCACGGAAACGCCGGTAGGCCATTCGTTCCACAGGAACCGGCCGCTCCGGCCGGTGAGCGCGACAGCCAGCTCCGTGAGTTCGCTGACCTCACGCGGCTCGGCGTGCAGCGCCGCCGTGAGTTGTCCCGGTAGTGCCGAGACCGTCTTCCGTACGTCCTCCAGCCGCTCGTACAGGACGACCAGGCCGAGTGGGCCGAAGCACTCCCGGGCCGTGTCGGGCAGGCCGGCCTGGAACGCGGAGCCGTCGAGCGCCAGCAGACGTGGTGCCAGGGCTTCTTCGTCCTCTGGCCAGACCAGTTTGCGGACCCCCGCGAGTTCGGCGAGCCTTCGGGCTTCCAAGAGATAGCCCTGGGCGATCCGCTCGTTCAGCATCTGCGCGGTGGGAACCTCGCGCACCCGCCACGCGATCTCGTAGACGATGCGGTGACCCGCGGGTACGAAGAGCAGGCCCGGGTTGGTACAGAACTGCCCCGCCCCGAGGGTCAGCGAGTCGGCGTACCCCTGGGCGATCTCCGCGGCGCGGGCATCCGCTGCCCCCGCGGTCACCACCACCGGGTTCGCACTGCCCAGTTCGCCGTAGAACGGTAGGGGCTCCGGACGTTCGGAGGCGATACGCGCCAGAGCCAGGCCGCCCCGCTCGGATCCGGTGAAAGCCGCGGCACGCAAGCCCGGGTGACGCAGCACCTCGACCCCTTCCGCTTCGCCTTCGACCAGGGCGAAGACACCGTCGGGCGCGCCGGCTTCCGCCAGCGCCCGGCCGATGATCCGTGCTGTACGGCGCGCGAGGCGGGGGTGCCCGGGATGCGCCTTGACGACCACAGGGCAGCCGGCGGCCAACGCCGATGCCGTGTCCCCGCCCGCGACGCCGAAGGCGAAGGGGAAGTTGCCTGCCGCGAAGACCAGTACCGGCCCCAGAGCGGTCCGACAGCGGCGCAGGTCGGGTCGCGGGCCGGTCGGCCAGGTGTCGTCCGGGCAGTCGATGCGGACATCCAGGAACTCGCCGGAGCGCAACCGGTCCGCGAAGAAGCCCAACTGGAAGGTGGTGCGGTCCAACTCCGCGTCGAGGCGCGCCTCGCCGAGGCTGGTCTCGGCGGCGGCGATCGGGACCAGTTCGGCACGCGCGGCCCGGAGGGCGTCCGCCACTGCCGACAGCGCCCGCGCTCGGACGGCGGGCTCGGCGGAGGCCCACTCATGGGCGGCGTCGGCGGCTGCCGCCATCGCGAGGCCGGGCCCCAGGACGGCGGAGGCCGTGGCCCGTTCGGGGGCGGGGATACGGCCGCTCTGCCGTCCGGCGGTTGTGGTGCGCTCTTCTCCAGCGGGTCCGGACATGGGGGATCACTCCTGATGACGGCGGGGTGAGCGGGGGAGACCGACCTGCCTGAAGCCGGGCCTCCGGTGTGGAGGGCGCTACAGAACGAAACCGTGGGGGAACGGATCCGTTGGGTCGAGCAGGTAGTTCGCCGATCCGGTGATCCACGCCCGGCCGGAGATCTCGGGGACGACCGCGGGCAGTCCGCCCACCTCCGTGGCGGCCACGAGCCGTCCGGTGAACGTGGTTCCGATGAACGACTCGTTGACGAAGTCCGTGTCGAGCGGCAGCTCACCGCGTGCGTGCAGTTGAGCCATCCGGGCCGACGTTCCGGTACCGCAGGGTGAGCGGTCGAACCAGCCCGGGTGGATGGCCATCGCGTTGCGCGAGTGCTTGCCGTCGGAGCCCGGCGCCAGGAACTGCACATGCTTGCAGCCGCCGATGAGCGGATCCACCGGGTGCACCGGCCGTGCCTGCGCGTTCACCGTCTCCATGATCGACAGGCCCGCCGCAAGGATGTCGTTCTTGCGCGCACGGTCGAACGGCAGTCCGAGCCGGTCCAGTTGGACCATGGCGTAGAAGTTCCCGCCGTACGCCATGTCGTACGGCACGACGCCGAGGCCGGGGACCTCCACGGTCGCGTCCAGTTCGGTGACGAACGAGTCGACGTTGCGCAGGGTGACCTGTCCGGCGACGCCGTCGCGGACGGTGACGCGGGCCTCGATCAGTCCGGCGGGGGTGTCGAGGCGTACGACGGTCTCCGGCTCGGTCACCGTGACCATGCCGGTCTCGACCAGCACGGTGGCCACGCCGATGGTGCCGTGTCCGCACATCGGCAGGAATCCGCTGACCTCGATGTAGAGCACGCCCCAGTCGGCGTCCGGCCTGGTCGGCGGCTGGAGGATCGCGCCGCTCATCGCCGCGTGGCCGCGTGGTTCGTCGACGAGGAACCGGCGCAGTGTGTCCAGGTGCTCGGTCGCGTAGCGGCGGCGTTCGGCCATCGTGTCACCGGGGATGGGGCCGACACCGCCGGTCACCACCCGGGTCGGCATGCCCTCGGTGTGGGAGTCGACGGCGCTGATCGTGCGGACGGAGCGCATCAGGCGGACCGCTTCTCGAGCGCGGCGATCGCACGGGCCATGTCGGCTTCGACCTGCGCGCGCCGGTCGGGGGAGAGGGGGCCTCGCGGCGGGCGGCACGGCCCTCCGTAGCGGCCCACCCGCTCCATGCCGAGCTTGATCGCCTGGACGAACTCGGTACGGCTGTCCCAGCGGAAGGCGGCGACCAGAGGCTCGTACAGCGCGCGCGCCTCCGCCAGCTTGCCGGCGGTGGCGAGCTCGAAGAGCAGGGCCGACTCGGCGGGGAAGACGTTCGGGAAGCCGGCGAACCAGCCGGTCGCTCCCATCAGCAGGCTCTCCAGCACCACATCGTCGGCGCCGGAGACCACCTCGACGCCAGGCGCCTGCTCCCTGATCTCCAGCACCCGCCGCACATCGCCGGAGAACTCCTTCACCGCCACCACATGGTCGATCTGCGCGATCTCGGCAACGAGGCCGGGCGTCAGGTCGACCTTGGTGTCGATGGGGTTGTTGTAGACCATCACGGGGAGCCCGACCGACGCCACGGCCTCGAAGTGCGCGACGACCTCGGAGCGGTTGGCCCGGTACATCGTCGGCGGCAGGCACAGCACACCGTCCGCGCCGTCCTCCGCCGCCATCTCCGCCCAGTGGCGTGCCTGATGCGAACCGGCGCCGTGGACCCCCACGACGACCGTGCCCGAGCCGCCGACGGCCTCGACCGCCGTACGCGCCACCGTGCGGCGCTCCGCATCGGTCAGGGACGAGTACTCGCCCAGGGACCCGTTCGGGCCGACGCCGTCGCAGCCGCTGTTCACCAGCCACTTGCAGTGCTCCGCGTAGCGGTCGAGGTCGACAGCCAGACCCGCCGGGGCGGAAGGGCTCTCGTCATAGGGGAGCGCGGTGGCGACGATGACGCCGGTGAGACGGCTCTTCTTCCGATCGTTGGTGCTCATGACGGATCTCCTCGGTGACGGGCCACGCGGACGCGGCGGGAAACGGGGGCAGTTC
Organism: Streptomyces sp. NPDC020884; assembly: GCF_044333935.1. Classification (NCBI taxonomy): domain Bacteria; kingdom Bacillati; phylum Actinomycetota; class Actinomycetes; order Kitasatosporales; family Streptomycetaceae; genus Streptomyces; species Streptomyces sp. NPDC020884. Next base: position 57,161 of record NZ_JBIRRY010000011.1, read on the forward strand.
AAGAAACGCTCGGCGGCGGGGCCCGCCTCAGACGGTCGGATCGGGTGAGTCGGCGAGCTCGCAGGGCGCGGCCAGTTCACCGAGCCGGATGGGCTGGGCGATCGGCCGGCGGTGCGGGCTCATGGGAGGCAGCCCGTCGACGGAGCCCTCGCCGGGCGATCCGTCGACGGGGCCCGCTGTGGGGACGTCGCGCAGCCGGGCCGTGAGCTCGGCCACCGTCGGGCCGCACATCCGGCCCTGGCACGGGCCGAGCCCGGTGCGCGTCGACAACTTGGCGGCCCGGCCGCCGGAGCCCGCCTCGTCGGCAGCCGCCCGGCACAGGGAGGCGTAGTCCGTCTCCTCGCAGCGGCAGACCACCGTCTCCGGGCGCAGCCAGCCGGGCCACGCGGCGCCGATGGGGTGCGCCGCGGCCAGCCGTTCGGCGAAGGCGCGGCCCCGGTCCCGCCGCCGGCGCAGCGGGGCCAGCCCGGATGCCGCCTGCTCGCCGCCCGCGGCGAACCACCCGGCGAGTGCGCCCTCCGCGCGCGCGGCCGGGGCACCGGCGACCCCCGTGATCTCACCGGCGGCGTACACGGCCGGACGGCTGGTGCGCTGGTCCTCGTCGACCGCGACGAACTCGCCTCCGTGGGCGCGGTACAGGGCGCACCCCGCCGCCGTCGCGAGTTCCAGCTGAGGGCTGAAGCCGTGGGTGACACAGAGGGCGTCCGCCGCAGTGGTCCGTTCGGTGCCGGGCACCACCGACCAGTCGGGACGCAGGCGCGCGCTGACGACCTCTTCCACCCGGCCGTCGCCGCGGGCCTCGACCACAGCACGGCCGATACGGAACGGCACCCGGTGGCGGACCAGGACCCCGGCGTACGCGGCGAGTTCACCCGTCTTCTCGGCGAGCTCCCAGGGGCGCCGTGACCAGCCACGCGCCATGGTGGCGGAACGGCTGGCCTCCAGGATCTCCAGCACCTGCGAGCCCGCCTCCAGCAGGGACGCGGCCACGGGGAGCAGGAACGGACCGGTGCCCGCGAGGACCACCCGGTCGCCGACGACGACCCGTTCCCCCTTGGCCAGCGCCTGGGCGGCGCCCGCGGTGTAGACACCCGGCAGGTCCCAGCCGGGGAACGGCAGCACCCGGTCATGGGCACCGGTGGCCAGGACGAGTGCGTCGGGGCCGATGACACGCCGCCGCCGCCCGGTTCCGTCGGCGGGACCGCTCAGGACGTGCACCCGCGGGGCTCCCGGATCGCCGGGCTCCGGCTGTTCGAGTGCCCACACCACGGTCTCCGACCACCAGGCGCAGCGCGGGTGGGCGAGCACCTGCCTGCGCCGCCGGTCGAAGGCGGCCCAGCCGTGCTGCAACCGCTCGGGGTGGTCGGCGCCGGAGGCGTCGGAGAGGGTGCGGTGGTACTGGCCGCCCGGCTGCTCCTCCGCGTCGATGAGCGTCACCTCGGCGCCCGCTTCCAGTGCGGTGTGCGCCGCGGCGAGACCCGCCGGTCCGGCACCGACCACGGCGACCTGACGACGCTTCATGATTCCTCCGGTGCCGGTGCCGGTGCCGGTGCCGGTGCCGGTGCGGGGGCCCCGGACTCGCCCGTTCCGACGGCGGGACCGGGCGGCTCGGCGGCACGGGACTGGGTGGTCACGACGTCGCCGTCGCGGACCCGCCTGCGGCAGGCGCGGACGTCGCGCTCGGCGTTGACCGTGACCAGGCAGTCGAAGCAGACGCCGATCCCGCAGAACACACCGCGGGGCGCGCCCGACGGACCGCGCCGCCAGGACTGCCGGCCGGAGGCGAGCAGTACCCCGGCCACGGTCTGGCCCAGGGCGCCCTCCAGAGGTTCGCCGTCCACCGTGATCCGCAGGGGGCGATCACGCCGCCCGACCGCGTCGGATCCGGCCGGTACCCGTCGTGGGCTCATGCTGTGTCCTCCTGCTCGGTCGGCTCGTTCCCTCGTGCCTTGCCCGCACCGCTGTGCCTGCCGTCCGTCGCGCCCAGAACGGCCGGGCGGCCCACCCGGAAGGGGCCGGCGTCGATCTCGGTCGGCTCGCCGAGCATCAGATCCCGTACGAGGACCGCGGTCCCCGGCGCCAGTCCGATGCCGGCGCCCTCGTGTCCGGTGACGTGCCACAGGCCCTCCAGCCGAGGGTCGGGCCCGATCACCGGCACGTGGTCGTCCAGGTAGGGGCGGAACCCGCCGTAGGACCGGGTGACGGCGACATCGGCCAGGGAGGGGAAGAGCCGCAGCGCCTTGGCGGCGATCGCCGCCAGGACCTGCGGCCGCATGCGGTCGTCGAAGCCGACCCGGCGGCGCGACGAGCCGAGCAGGATGCTTCCGGCGCGGGTGGACTCGACGACCGCCGAGGTCTGCAGGTCCTCCGCGTCGCTGCCCACAGCGCCGACGTAGTCGGCGTCGTACACCTTGTGGAAGACCGTCGGCGGCAGCGGAGCGGTGACGAGGACGTCTCCGCGGCGTGGTCCGACGGAGATCGGGGCGCCGAGCCGGGAGGCGAGCTCACCGGACCATGGACCCGAGGCGTTGACGAAGACGTCGGCCCTCACGACACCGGTGCTGGTGTGCACGGCGGTGAGCCGGCCGCCCGTGACGAGGCCGGAGAGGACCTCGCACCCGGTCCGCAGGGACGCCCCGGCCACGAGCGCGTCGGTCAGCAGGGCGACGGCTGCACCGGCCGGCTGGACCTGGGCGTCGTCCGGATAGTGCAGTGCGGCGGTGGAGTCGCGGGTCAGGTGTGGTTCGGCGTCGGCGAGCGCCGCGGCGTCGAGCGGCTCGGCCCTCACCCCGGCTGCGCGCTGGCCGCGGGCGAACTCGGCGAGAGCCGTGGCACCTGCTTCCGTGGTGGCGACGACGATGCCGCCCTTGGGCTCCCACTCGACCGCGGCGGCGGCGCGGGCGCCGCGGTCCGAGCGCTCGGCGACAGCGGCCAGGGTCTCCGGCCAGAGCCTTCGGGAGAGCTGTGCGAGCAGGAGTTCCGGCCCGGGGCCCTTGTCGGACACCAGGACGTTCCCTTCCCCGTGCGAGGTCGTCGCACCGGCCGGGGCGCCGCGGTCGAGGACCGTGACGAGGAATCCCGAGAGGGCCAGTTCACGGGCGCAGGCGGCACCGACGATGCCCGCGCCGATCACGACCACGTGCGTTCCGTTCACGCGCCCCTCCTCGTTCGTTATAGCGAACGATTTGAGGCTAGGGCCCTCCATTGGCCGGTGTCAACGGAATCGCGGGCGGCGATCGGCTGAGGGGGAGTCAGCGCGTTGCCGCATGAGGGGCGCCGCGGTCGACGCGCTGGCCGACCCGGTACTGGAGCAGCAGTACGGAACGCACCGGGTCACCGGCCGCCAGGTAGGAGTGGGGGAGTGACGCGTCGAAGCCCACGTAGTCGCCGGGCCCGAGATCGATCTCGTAGCCGTCCACGGTCACCTGGAGGCGGCCCGACTGCACCACGGTGTGCTCGGTGCCCACGTGGCCGCGCGACTGCTGCCGGTGGCCGACGCGGAACTGCTGGTCGTAGACCTCGACCGTCGTGTCGGCGCTCTTGATGCGGTGAAGCGCCCGCAGGTCCACACCCTCTCCGACGAGGGGCTCCACATCGGCGGAGCGCACCACGGTCAGTTCGCCCGGAGGCTGCGTGTCGAGAAGGTGGGAGACCGGCATCTCCAGGACGCGGGACAGGCTGAAGATGGTCTCGATGGTCGGATTGCCCTGCCCCGACTCGAGTTGGGAGAGGGTCGCCTTGCCGATCCCGGAACGTCTGGAAAGCTCCGAGAGGGACAGGCCCTGGAGCGTCCTCGCTCGCTTGAGGTTGGCGGCCAGCATCTCCTGGATCGATGCGGCTGAACCGTTCGCCACGATCGGCCTCCAACGGATCGTTCGTCAAACCGAACGTTTTTGTTCGGTGAACCGACCCTATCCGAACCGTGGAGCCGCCCCTCGCCTCCGAGATCTCAGAGCCATCCGCGGCGTTGGGCCTGAAGGGCCATCTGGAAACGGGTCGTCGCGCCGAGCCTCGTCATCAGCACCTCCACGCGGCGGAAGAGCGTACGGCGGCTGATGCCGAGCTGCTCGGCGATGTCGTCGTCCGCGACGCCGCCCGCGAGCAGACTGAGCAGTCGGCGTTCGGCGGGGAGCAGGCGGTGGGGGCGTGGGGCGGGGCCCTGGAAGGGCAGCGCGTTCTGCCATGACTGCTCGAACAGCGCCACGAGGGCCGAGAACAGCCCGCTCGGCTGGACGATCAGCATGGTGTCGTGCACTTCGGCCTCCCTGATCGACAACGACACCAGCGCGTAGGCGTCGTCGATGATGATCAGCTTGACCGGCAGTGACGGCAGCACGCGCGCGTGCTCACCGGCGTTGATGCAGGGCTCGATGATCTCGACGAGATTCCCGGGGTACTCCAGCGAGTCGCGTGAGTACAGGACACGTTGGGTGATGCCGCGCTCGAGGGTGGTCAGCGCGTCGTCGAGCCCGCCGGTGAGAGGGAAGTAGGGCGGGGTGTCGAACTGGCGAATCTGCTCCTGGGCGCTGACCCAGGCCTGCCGGACCCGCGGACCGATGTCATCTCCCGTGACGACCTCGACCAGGTCGTCGCTGTAGGGGGCAAGCCGTTGCCTTCTGAACGAGTCGAAGGCGCGGGCGACGGCGATGCGGGACTCGTCGATCTCGGCCACCCGGTGCCTGCCGAGGGCCTGCAGGCCGGCCGTCGGCGGGACGGGGGCGACGACGTCCTGCTCGTCGGCCGCGAAGCTGACGAGTCCTGCGTCGACCAACTCGGCGTAGGAATCGGCCATTTCCCCTTCGCCGAGTCCTGCTTCGGTGGCGACGGCGTTCAGTGGGGTCGGCGCCGATTCGAGCAGCGCCAGATAGATCCGTGTCGCGTCGGGGCCGACTCCGAGTCGACGCAGAGCTGCGCTGACCTTCGCATTCGTCATGTGCAGCAAGATAGCGACTGCTCCTGCCCCGAGCGCGTCAAGGCATCGGTTGCAGGAGCCGGCGCCGGAGGACCGGAGTCCTGGTTCTGCCTCGGCCGGCACCCGTCCGGTGCGCAGCAGGTCACGAGACCTGCTCGACATGGACGACGACCGAGTGCTCGGGGTGCATGACCGGCACCTGCAGTCCGATGTGCGTCAGGGCGGAACCGGGCACTTCGACACCGTCCTCGACCCACCAGAGGGGAGGGGAGAAGCCGGCCGGCAGGGCGCCCACGACGAGGGGTCGCACCCGGTAGCGGAGCGACGGATCGAGACCCGTCAGACGGGCATGGGGCGGAGCACCCGTCGTACACCAGGTGAGGGAAGCGATCTCGTAGAGGCCCTCCGACCGGTCCTTGGCGACGACTCCGTGGGTCCAGATGCCGTCGGCGGGGTCCGGCCCCCGCCACGCCGTGCCGGTGTGGAGCAGCTCGCGATGCTCCTTGTAGAGGGCGATCCACCGCGCCAGCTCGGCGCGTTCCCCGGGCGTCGTCGCGCCGAGGTCCCACTCGACCCCGAGATGGCCGAACAACGCCGTCGCCCCACGGAAGGACAGGTCATGGCGGCGACTGGTCGTGTGGGAACGCTGCGAGGCGATGTGGGAGCCCTGCAACTCGGTGGGCAGCAGCTGGCTCGTCCAGCGCATGAGCCGTTGGCGTTCCAGCGGGTCGCTGACGTCCGACACCCACACCCGGTCCGTCACCTCGAGGATGCCGAGGTCGATCCGCCCGCCGCCGGCCGCGCAGCTCTCGATCTCCAGATCCGGGTGGGCTGCTCTGATCGCCGTGAGCATGCGGTAGACAGCGACGGTCTGCGCGTGTTCACCCGGCGCGCCTCCCCGCGTGCGGACGCCTGCCTCGACGTGGTCCCGGTTGTGGTCCCATTTGATGAAGGCCACCGGATATTCGTCCAGGATGGCCAGGATCTGCTCCAGAACCGCGTTGTAGCAGTCGGGGATGGACAGGTTCAGTACGTGCTGGGTGCGCTGCTCCACGGGCAGTTCGCCACGTGCCGCCATGATCCACTCGGGGTGGGCGCGGGCCAGGTCGGAGTCGAGGTTGACCATCTCCGGCTCCATCCAGAGGCCGAACTCCATCCGGTGCGCGTGTACGGCGTCCACGAGTGGATGCAGCCCGTCGGGCCAGGCGTCCGTGGACACCGTCCAGTCGCCCAGCCCGGCGCGCGAGTCGCGCCGGGCGCCGAACCATCCGTCGTCGAGGACGAAGCGCTCGATGCCGACCTCCCCCGCCAGGCGGGCCAGTTCGACGAGGCGTTCCTGGTCGTGGTCGAAGTAGACGGCCTCCCAGGTGTTGAGGGTGACCGGGCGGTGCGGCGAGACATGGTGCGGTCGGCTGCGCAGATAGTCGTGGAAGCGGTGCGCCACGCGGTCCAGTCCGTCGCCGTAGGCCGCGTACACCCACGGCCCGAGGTACTCCGCACCGCCCGCAAGGCGCATTTCGCCCGGGAGGAAGAGCTCGCCGCCGCCGAGCAGGCGGATACCGGTGCTGTCGTGTTCGGCGACATGGCGGTGGTTCCCGCTCCACGCCACGTGGACGGCCCAGGTCTCGCCGCGGGCGAAGTCGCTGCCACGCTGGGTGGCGTGCAGGACGTACGCGGAGTCCAGACCGGTGCGCCCGCGCCGGTTCTCCCGGAGGTGGGTACCCACGCCGAAGTCGTGGCGCTGGACCTGGCGCTCCATGCCCCACCGGCCGGAGAAGTCGACGAGTTCGGAGGCGTGGCCCGGTACGGGCACGTAGAGCGACAGCTCCGAGAGCTCGAACTCGTCGGCCTCGTTGACGACCCGTCCGCGCATACGGACCAGCCCGGACTCGAGCATCTCGACGACGAGGACCAGCCGGATGCGGCTCTCCGCGTCCCTGGCCGTGACCTCCACCGTCGCGGCACCGGCTTCCGCGAACTCCGGCACCTCGACGCCGTCGAGGCGCAGGGACGTGACGACGAACGCGGGTGACCAGTTACGGCCCTGACGGGAGCCCAGCAATCCGGGGCGGCCCATCCAGCCGGTCCACGGCTCCGGGACGAGAGAGGTCGACTCGGCGTTCAGCTCACCGGAAAGGCGGCCCACGGCAGTGCCTGCCAGGCAGGCCGCCCGTGCGGCGGCCGTGTCCAGGGAGCCCAGATCTGCGCCCCAGTGCCGGACTGCCGGCAGCCGACCGGCAACACATTCGATCAAAAATGAACACCCGCCTGATCGCAGGTGCAGCACGGTCGATGCGGGGGAAAGGGGATCCGTCACGTGTCTTCCTCGTGGTTGCCCATGGGTGGTGCGCTTGCGTTCCATGCCTGGCCGCAGGGTGCGGTTGGGGGCTTACATCCCTGCTCAGCGCATGCCTTCAGTGGGTTTTACCTCAATCGGCGTCCGGCGTGTGGCTGATGTCGGCCAGTGGCGTAAATCGGCGGAACCGGGCATCCGGTGTAGCTGCCGCGCGTTGGCTCCACGTGCTTGACGGATGACCGGAACACGGTGAACTATGCGGCCACCTGTTTGTTCCTGTTGGTATCTGTTCGGGAGATCGTCATGGCAGCGCATGTTCCGTCGGCGACGGCCGACACATCACGGGGCCATCCGCCCGCACCCGCTCGTCGGGAGAGTCGCCGCGAGCTCGGGGCCGCGATGGTCTTCATCGCACCCGCCCTCTTCGGGTTTCTGGTGTTCTTCGTATGGCCCGCCCTGCGCGGCTTCTACTTCAGCCTGACCGACTGGGACCTGCTCGGCAGTGCTTCCTTCGTCGGGCTGGAGAACTACAGAGCGCTCCTCACGGACTCCCTGTTCTGGCACTCCCTCGCGATCACGGCCGAGTACGTCGTGATCAACATAGGACTGCAGACGGCCCTCGCGATCGGTCTGGCCGTCCTGCTGCACCGGCTGACCACTTCGACGCTGATCCGCGGGATCGTCCTGCTGCCCTACCTCATCCCCAATGTGGTCGTCGCGCTCATGTTCCTGTGGATGCTCGACTACAGCCTGGGCTTCGGCAACGAGGTCATCGCCTGGATCGGACTGGACCGGATCGCCTTTCTCGGCAGCGAGACCTGGGCCATTCCGACCATCGCCGGCATCAACGTCTGGCGTCATCTCGGCTACACGGCGCTGCTGATCTTCGCCGGCCTGCAGACCATTCCGAAGGACGTCTACGAGGCGGCCGCCATCGACGGGGCCTCCGAGTGGCGGGTGTTCACCCGGATCACCCTTCCCCTGCTGCGTCCGGTGCTGGCCATGGTCCTGGTGATGACGGTCATCGGTTCGTTCCAGATCTTCGACACCATCGCGGTCACCACCAACGGCGGTCCCGCCGACGCGAGCAAGGTCATCTACTTCTACATCTTCGAGAAGGCCTTCAGCCAGTTCGACTTCGGATACGCGTCCGCGATGGGCGTCGTACTCATGGTCATCCTGGCGCTCGTCACCTTCGTCCAACTGCGGCTCATGCGGGCCAACGAATCCGATCTGGCGTAGAGAGGCCGGTGAACTCCGATGTCCAGCACACAAGAAGTCACTTCCGGCCGTGTCCCCGATGCCCGGGGCAACCCGCATCGTGCAGGCGGCAAGCAGTCCACCGGCCCGAAGCCCGAGCGCGCGAAGCGCCGGCTCCCTCCCCTCGGCCGGATTCTCGCCTGGCTGGCGCTCGGCGCGGTCCTGGTGGCCACGCTGTTCCCGTTCTGGTGGGTGTTGCGCACGGGGCTGTCCACCACCCGCTCACTGCCCGCCAACGCCGACTCCCTGCTGCCGGCCGACTTCACCTGGGGCGCGTTCGGGCGCGTGCTCGGCCTGTCCACCCCCGAGGAGGCGCGGGCCGAGGGCGGCTCGGGCGCCACGATGTACTTCTGGCTCTACCTGCGCAACTCGATCGTCGTGGCCACGCTGATCACCGCGGGGCAGGTGGCGTTCTCCACCCTCGCCGCCTATGCGTTCGCCCGGCTCCGCTGGCCCGGCAGGGACACCGTCTTCTTCCTCTTCCTGACGGCGATGATGATCCCGCCCATCTTCACGATCCTGCCGAACTTCGTGCTCATCAAGGAGCTGGGGCTCCTCAACACCTACGCGGGTGTCATCGCCCCCTACTTCTTCATGACGCCCTTCGCGGTGTTCTTCATGCGGCAGTTCTTCCTCGGCGTCAGCCGGGAGATCGAGGAGGCGGCGCGGATCGACGGCGCCGGCCACTTCCGCATCTTCACCCGCATCATCATCCCGATGAGCGCCCCCTCGGTCGCCACCCTGGCGCTCCTGACCTACCTCAACGCGTGGAACGAGTACCTGTGGCCCTACCTGGTCGGCCAGGAGGAGGGCGTACGCGTTCTGACCGTGGCGCTCAGCGTCTTCCGGCAGCAGACGGCGAACGGAGCGCCGGACTGGGCCGGTCTCATGGCGGCCACCGGAATGTCGGCCTTCCCCATGATCCTGCTGCTTCTGGTCTTCGGTAGGCGCGTCATCAACTCGATCCAGTTCTCGGGACTCAAGTAGCCGGTGCAGCAACCCGGTTCCCTGCTCGACCCACCCCGTTTGCAAGAAGGAGAAGGACCATGAGACTCACCCGTGGGCTGTTGGCCGCCGCCACCCTGCTGCCGCTGGCTCTGACCGGCTGCGCCCCGAGTTCCGCCGGAGGCTCCGCGGACTCCGGCGAGCTCCGGTACTGGATGTGGGACGCCAACCAGATGCCCGCCTACCAGGAGTGCGCCAAGAAGTTCGAGAAGGCCAACCCCGGCATCACGATCACCTTCGAGCAGAAGGGATACAAGGACTACTGGACCGCGCTCACCACCGCGTTCGTCTCCGGTGACGCGCCCGACGTCTTCGTCAACCACCTGACCAAGTACGGCGAGTACGTCAGGACAGGCCAGATCGAACCGCTGGACGAGCGCGTCAAGAGGGACAAGGTGGACACCGGGGCCTACATCCCCGGACTCGCCGAGCTGTGGGTCGGCCCGGACAAGAAGCGCTACGGCCTGCCGAAGGACTGGGACACCATCGCCCTCTTCTACAACAAGGAGGTGGCGAAGAAGGCCGGGGTCACGGACAAGGACCTGGCCGAGATGGCGTGGAACCCCCAGGGCGGGGGCACCTTCGAGGAGATCGCCGCCAAACTCACCGTCGACAAGAACGGTGTCCGCGGCGACCAGCCGGGCTTCGACCCGAAGAACGTCAAGACGTACGGCTTCGGTTACGGGGACAACGGCGCCGACGACAGCGGCCAGGACCAGTGGTCGTGGATGGCGGCCGGCAACGGGTGGACCTACACCGACAAGAACCCCTGGGGGACCTCGTACAACTACGACGACCCCGAGTTCGTGGAGACCATCACCTACTTCCGCGACCTGATCGCGAAGGGATACGCACCGCCGCTGAAGGTGGCGACCGGGGGTGTCAAGCCGCCCGAGCAGTTCGGCGCCGGGAACTACGCCATGTCCCCCGACGGTGACTGGGCCATTTCCACCTTCGACGAAATGAGCGGAGTCGACGCCGGAATCGCCCCACTGCCGGCAGGCCCCACCGGCAAGCGGGCCAGCATGTTCAACGGTCTCGCGGATTCGATCTGGTCGGGCAGCAAGAAGAAGGACGCGGCCTGGAAGTGGGTGACGTATCTGGCCGGAGCCGAATGCCAGAAGACCGTCGGCAGCCACGGCGTCGTGTTCCCGGCGCTGCCCGAGGCGACCGAGGTCGCGGAGAAGGCGTTCGCGGAGAGGGGCATCGACGTCGCCCCGTTCACCCGGCACGTCGACGACGGGACGACCTTCCAGCCGCCGATCACCGACAAGGCCAGTGACATCACATCCGTCCTGTCCCCGGCGCTCGACAGGATCCTGATGGGCCAGGGGGACCCCGCCGAGGAGTTGAAGGCGGCGAACGACAAGATCAACGGTCTGCTCGAGTAACGGACGCCAGGGCGAAGGCGGTAGGGCCACAGAGGTGTCCCGCGGCCGCCAGCCGGGCGAGGCCTACCGGCCGGTTCGTGCCGCTGGCACGAACCGGCACCGCGGCGGGGTCGGGCGGGATAGAACCACTCCGCCCCGCACGGGCCGGAGAGAGCGGCCCGACCGTCTTGACCCACCGAAAGGAACGTGCCATGCGTCTCCGTCGTTTCGCGTTGGGCACCGCCTTGGCCGGCGTCCTGCTCACCGCCGCGGCACCCGGCTTCGCCTCACCGGGCACGCCCGTCGCTCCCGTGCGCGACTGCGCACCGATAGCCCCTTCCGCCCCTGACCGCACCGACCGCGACGAGAGCTGTCTGGCGGTCGCTCTGAAGTTGTCGCGGCTGCCCGAGGCCGGAGGGCAGGCGGACATCGCCATCGAGGTGCGTACCACCGCCGCCGAGGACGATGTCGCCCTCGAGGTCGAACTGCCCGCCCACCTGGAGTGGGTGAAGGCTCCGGCCGGGACGGCCACCGCCACGACGGCGTCGGACGTGCCCGTCGACGGGGGCGAGGTCCGCAGTGCCGAGGGACGGCACGCGGTGCGCAGCGCCGAGCCGCTCAAGCTGACCGGCACGGTCAAGGCGCTGAGCGCCGGACCGGCCGAGATCCGTGCGACGGTCACCGCCGCTGCCGGCGCCGACGCGGCGACCGCCAGCAGCTATCTCACCATCGGCACGGAGAAGTCCACACCCGGCATCGCCGTCAAGAACGTCAGCGGCGTGGCGCCCACGACCATGCCGGGCACCCGATCCTCCCTGGCCTGGCCGCACAAGCCCGCACTCCCGGGTTCCGGCGCGCAGCAGCAGCCGGGCCGGCAGCAGGCGTGTACGACCGGGACATGGAACTACGTGGAGCACACCGGCTACACCCGTGTCTCCGCGAACGCCGCGGTCGAGGTGTTCGACGCGGAGCCCGACGGGCCCGACGAACTCCTCGCCTCCGGTCTCACCGACGCTGACGGTGGCTTCACGCTCTGCTTCGACAACAAGGACGCAGGCGACCGAACCCAAGACGTCTACGTACGGTTCAGCACGGACAACCCACAGTGGACCATCCGTTCCAAGGTCACGAAACAGCCCTACCGCTTCGCCACGGCCACCCAGAAGAACGTTCGGTCCGGCCGCATCGCCGACTTCGGTGATCTGCAGCCCTCCGCACCGGAGTTGATGCGTGGCGTCGAGGCTTTCGACACCGCCAACACAGGATGGAACTTCGTCCCCGGCGACTGCTGGGACGCACGGGACACCACCTGCCGCAAGGCTGTGGTGAATTGGGAACCCGATTCCACCACCTGCTGCTGGTACGACCTGCGGGAGGATGCCGCCTACCTCTCCGCCGCGACTCCCGACCTTCCGATCGTGGTCCTGCACGAACTGGGCCACGGCCTCATGGACGACATCTACGAGGACGCATTCCCCTCCTCCCCCAACTGCTCCCCGCACTCCCTCCACAAGACGAGCTCCGCCGGCTGCGCCTGGACCGAGGGCTGGCCCAACTTCTTCGCCGGTGTCGCCCTGGAGGACCCGGTCTTCCGCTGGGAGGACGGCCGTGTCCTGGACATGGAGAACGCCACCTGGGGAACGAACGTGCCCGGCCGGGTGTGGGAGAACGGCGACACGGTCGAGGGCCGCGTCGCGGGCGCGCTGATCGACCTCGGCGACGCGAGCAAGCACGAGCCGGGTGACCAGTGCTCCGAGGATCCGCGCGGTCCGCTGTGGGACACCGTCCTCGACCGCAAGCCCAACACCTTCCGCGCGTTCTGGCAGTACCGCGAGGCGGACGGCCACGACGTGGGCGAGACCGCGCTCAACTGCCTCTACTACAACACGATCGACTACCGCTGATCCTGCGCCATCTGTCAGACACCACGCCACGCGTAACGTCGGGCTTCGGGCCGGCGAAAGCAGGGAACAAGGGGCGCCCGGCAACCCGCCGGGCGCCCTGTCCAGCTTCTTCTCGCACTCCGGCCCTCGAAGAGCTCCCTACTTGCCGATGCGGCGCCACTGCTGGCCGGTGCCGCCGTTGGGTGTCTGCTGCTCGATGGTCGCCCCGTTGGCTGTCGAGTCGGCGGTGACTCCCAGTACCTTGCCGCTGCGGGCACAGGCGATGGTGACGTGACCGTCACCGGTCTCCGTGATCTTCCACTGCTGGTTGGTGGCGTGGGTCGCGCTCCACTGGACGAGCTGTGCGCCCTCGGTCGCGTCCCCGCCGCTGATGTCCCACGCAAGCGGCGTCGTGCCGTGCGTCGTGCGGATCTCGTACGAGCCGCCGCCCACCGGGATGAAGCGGAACTGCTGGTTGACCGCGGAGCCGGGGGTGTACTGGGTCAGGCCCGTGCCCTGCGTGGTGGAGGCGCGCGGCACGTCGACGGCCCGGCCGGACCTCCGGTTGACCAGCTGGAAGACCGTGTGCTGTGCGGGAGGCTCGACGGTGACCGAGAGCGCGGAGGGGATCGTGACTGCCTGGCTCCACGCGCCGAAGACGACCGTGGTGGAGCGGCCGGCCGCGCCGCGCAGGGTGGCGCTGGTGACCTGGCCGGACTTCCAGCTCATGTCGAGGGTGAAACCGCCGCGCAGGCCGACACCGGTGACGGAGCCGGAGGCTGCCCACGCCTGGGGCAGGGCCGGCAGGAGTTCCACCCGTCCGGGCCTGGACTGCGCCAGCATCTCGATCATCGCCACCGGTGTGCCGTAGTTGGCGTCGATCTGGAAGGCCGAACTGCTGCCGAAGCTGTACATGTCGAACAGGTTGGCAGCGCTGCCGTTGCTGTAGTCCACCGACGGCTTCATCACGGCCAGGGCGAGCTGGTAGGCCTTGTCCGCGTGCTTCAACCTCGCCCAGCACATGGCCCGCCAAGCGCTCGCCCAGCCGAAGCTGACCATGCCCCGCGCCTCGAGCAGCTTGGTGGCGCCGGATATCAGTGCGGCGGGGGAGTCCTGGAGGTTGATGCGGTCACCGGGGAAGAGTCCCATGTGCGCGGACAGGTGGCGGTGGGTGGTTTCGCCGAGGTTGTCGTCGCTCATCCACTCCTGGAGCCAGCCGCTCCTGGCGCTGACCTCGGGCAGGTACAGCTTGTTCTGGAGCCCGCCGATCGTGGAGGCGTACGGCGCGTCCTTGCCGAGTGCGGCGGCGGAGGCGCGGTAGTTCCGGAACAGCTGCCAGACCAGTTCCTGGGCGTAGGTGATGCCGCGGGCGTCCTGCGGGCCGTGCTCCGGGGACCAGTCGTGGTCGTCCACGAGCACCTCCTTCGTGCCGCCGGTCGCCGGGTCCGGCACGGTCATGGTGATCAGGCGCGCCTCCCAGAACTCGCAGGCGCCCTTCAGCAGCGGGTAGATCTTCGCGAGATGGGTGGTGTCCAGGGTGTACTCGTAGTGCTCGTAGAGCGAGTTGCACATCCAGGCGTTGCCCGCCGGGTGCCACCACCACCCGTTGCCTCCCCAGATGTTGGTGGAGATCGCGAGGGTCCAGCCCGCCACCTTGCCCGAGGTGTTCCGGAACCGGTTGCGGGAGTCCTGGAACAGGTTCTCCGTCGTGGCCTGCCAGCCGGGCAGCTGAGCGAGGCAGTAGTCCGTCAACGCGTCGAAGCACTCGGGAAGGCCCGCTCGGTCCGGCAGCCAGTAGTTCATCTGGATGTTGATGTCGCTGTGGTAATCGCTCATCCAGGCCGGTGAGTTGCTGTCGACCCACAGCCCCTGGAGGTTGGTGGGGAGGCTGCCTCGGGAGCCGCAGATCGTCAGATAGCGGCCGTACCGCAGGTAGGACGCCTCCAGCTCCGGGTCGGGAGCGGAACCGGCCGCGGCCCGTGCGGTCAGGCGCGCCGGGGTGTCCATCGCCCGCTGCTCAGCGGACGACGTGCCCAGGTTCACCGTCATGCGCCGGTCGAGGCGCCGGTAGTCGGCGACCTGCGTGGAGAGCAGCTGTGCTCCGGCGACACCGGCGGCCTCGAGAGCCTTGGTCCGTGCGACGGTGAGCGGAACGCGGGCGACGTCCTGGTACTGGAGGGACGCGTCGGCCTTGTAGTTGGTGCCGCCGGAGAGGACCAGCACCACTTCGCCGCACTGGTCGAACGTCACCTTGGCGCCTGTCGCGGAGACAGTGCCGCCCTCGCCCGCGGCCTTGATCACGGTGGCGTACTTGAGCGAGTTGGGCAGAGCGGTCGCGAACGACGCCTCCGCGGCCTGGGCGTTCGAGGTCACCGTCTCGCCGCGGGTGCCCGTGAGTGTCATCGAGCCGGTGTAGGAGCCGCCGCCGCTCTGGGTGAGGCGCACCACGATCACGTCGTCCGGGTGGCTGGAGAACACCTCGCGCCGGTAGGTGACCCCGCCGAGCGTGTACGTGGCCGTCACGACGCCGTTGTCCATGTCGAGCGTACGACGGTAGTCCCTGGTCGCCGTCGTGGTGTGGGCGGGGTGTCAGGCCTTGCGGAGGCGGGCGACGATCCCGTCCAGGTCCCGCTGGAACAGATCGGGGCGGACGAAGTGGCCGCCGGGCACCTCGTGCCACTCGTGCGGAATTCCCGCCGAGCCGAGCCGGTCCCGGAACTCTCGTTGACCGGCGAGGACCTGGGTCTCGTTGATCGTGTCGAACCAGTTGACCGGGTCGGGGCTGGTGCCGGCGGCCAGGAACACGCGCTTGTTCCGGTAGCTCTCGACCCGCTGCACCGGGTTGTCGGCGCTGACCCGTGCCTCGTTCCACAGCGGCGCACCGTAGACCGTGGCGCCGCCCAACTCCACGGCGGCCGAGGAGACGTTGGCCCAGTGGGTGACGAGCCCGCCGTCCCGGCGCAGGCTGGCCGGTCCGGAGTGGGCGCTCACCGAGGCGAAGTGCCCGTGGTACTTGGCCGCGTACTTCAGCGCGCCGAATCCCCCCATCGAGAAGCCGGAGACCGCACGGCCGTCGTACTCCGCGTACGTACGGAAGTTGGCGTCGACCCACGGGAGCAACTGGGAGATGTGGAAGGTCTCCCAGTTGCGGGGGCCGACGTTGGAGCCGACCGGGTTGGAGTACCAGCCCGCGGCGCCGCCGTCGGGCATGACGACGATGAGCGGCTTTCCGGCGGTCCAGGCGCGGATGCCCATCCGGTCGAAGGCGATGAAGTCCTGGCCGGTGCCGCCCCCGTGGAACAGGTACAGGACCGGGTACCTGCGCCCGCCGGAGTGGTAGCCGTCCGGAAGCAGGACGTTGACCCCGGGGTTCCAGCCGATCGCGTCGGTCGCGAAGCGGTAGTACCACATCCGTGGATCCCGCTCGTCGCGGTCCACTATGCGCAGGCCGAACCCGTCCCCGGCCGCTTGCGCGGCGGACGCCGACGCCAGGACGCCTCCCGCGCCGAGTGCCGACATCGCGGTGAGTCCGGCGGCGGCCTTCATGACGCCTCTGCGGGTGGGCCGGTGCGTGTTCAAGGTGATCTCCTGGTGATGGGGAAAGGCGTTCCGGGGCGCGGGGCGGTCGTGCCCGCCCCGCGGAATCAGGCTGAGTAGCCCTTCGGAGGGATCAGGGTGGCGAGCTGGTCGAAGGAGATCCAGTAGATCTGGTTGCCACCGAAGGACGCCGGGTCCGCGATGAGGACGGTGCGGTCGACCGCGTCGTAGCCGAAGACGGTGAAGTAGTGGTAGATCGTCTGGTCCGGCGGGTAGCCGGGCGGCTGGTTGCCCGGCGGGGCGACGATGTTGGCGACCAGCGGATAGTTGCGGTCGATGTCGTACACGACGTCGTGCCACAGGAGGTCCCGCTGCCCTTGGGTGGGCGGGTCGTTCGGCATTTCCTTGGTCTCGTACCAGCCGCCGCCCAGACGCGCGTTGAGTACGCCGGTGACCTGGCCGATGTGATCGGTGCCCGCCTCGGTCGTGCCGAGCTGCGCGGCCAGCTCACCCTGGCTCGGCGCGGGGGTCCGGGCGGAGAGCGCGATGCGCGTCGCGGCGGGACCGCACCAGTAACCGGTCTCCTGGACCTGGTAGTCGATCTCCAGCCAGCGTGCGTCGCTCGTGCGTCCGGAGGCGACCCGCAGCCTGGTTCCCGGCTCGTCGTATCCGGAGGCGAGGGCCGTGCCGGCGCTCGAGCCATGGGCCCGCACGTCCACGACCGGGACTGCGGGGGCGGGGGCGGGTGACGCCTGGGCGGTGCCGGGGAGCAGCAGGGCTCCGAGGGTGAGGGCTGCGACCGTGCTGGAGACAAGTCTCGCGCGCATGAGGGCTCCTGTGGGGGACGAGGCCGTACGGGAACATCGGCGTGGGGACGGCGTGGGGAGCGTCCGGCCGTGTGCGGTGCGCTGGCAGGAGACAGCGTGGAGGCCGGACCGAGACACGCACAAGCGCTGTAAGCCCAGGCTTACGGGCGCGGTTCGCCGCCCGGCCCGCGCCCGGCGCGGCGGTCCTCCGCGGCCAGCAGCGCACGCCCCTCGGCGGTCGCGACATGCAGGGCGCGACCGGCCGTGCGGACGGTGGTGGTCAGCCCCGCCGCGCGCAGGACGTTCATGTGCTGGCTGACGGCCGGGTGGGTCACCTGGAGCATCCGGGCCGCCTCGACGGTGGAGCAGCCGGTGCGGGAAGCCCGCAGCAGGTCCGCACGGGTCTGCCCGAGCAGCCGGCCGAGGGGACCGGGACCCGTGGCGGATCCCGCCGTGCCGGTGGGCCCGGCCCAGTCGGCCGTGTGCTGGATGGGGTGGACCAGGACGGGCGGCAGGTCGCCGTCCGCCAGGGTGGTGGGGGTGGGCCAGCAGAAGAACGACGGCTGGAGCACGAGTCCCCGACCGTCCAGCCGCAGGTGCTGGTCGACCGGGTAGGTGACCTCCAGCACGGGCGAACGCCAGTGGACGTCGGGCCCGAGGCCGGACAGCAGCGCCTCGGTGCCGCCGTCCATCAGGTGCTGCATCCGCACCGCCCGGTCCGCCTCCAGGTCCGCGCGGACGTGCCGCCAGTGCGGTACGAGCGCCTCCGCCTGGTAGGCGTGGAGCGCGTCGCCCAGGCGCGCGAGCGCGTCCGTGTCGCCCTCGGCCAGGGATGCGGCCCAGCCGGGCAACCGCTCCGACCTGGCCAGCCTGGACAGCTCCGCACGCAGCCTCGGCAGCGGGGTTCCGAGCAGCGTGTCGATGGCGGCCTGGAGCGTGGTGCGGTCCCCGGCGGTGGGGGTGAGGAAGTCGGGGGAGTAGCCGTAGGGCGGCAGCAGCGGGGAGAGCAGGCGGCGGCTCTCCGGGAGCCGGGGCCGCACCCAGCGGCGCCAGGCGCCGAAAACCCTTTCCCCGTCGGTCCGTTGCAGGGTCTGCACGCTGTTGGTGATCTCCCACAGGATGTCCGGCCCCGGGGCCACTCTGACCCGTGTCATGTCCTCGGGCGTGAAGTGGATCCGCAGCATGGACGCTCCATCGGAAGACGAGGCCGGTCACCGCACCCGCGGCCCCTGTCGGCGGCCCCCGTGCGAGCACCGGCGGCGAACAGGCCAATACCCGCCACCACGACGGGATATGCGGCGCCGGCCGCGCCGCCGGCGACGCGATTCTGTCAGCCGCCGTCCACCGGGTGGGCTCCGGCCTCTTCCCGATCCGACGGTGTGGCCCAAGGGCCCTCCCGTATGATCGATGCTCCGCCGAATGCCGTTACGGGGCAGCCGAGGAGCCGCGGTGACCATGCCGTTCGAAGGGCCTGTCCGCACATCCGTGTCGATCATGACGCATCCCAAGCGTCTTGCGCTCGCGGAGGAACTGCGCGAGCTGCTGGGCGAGTTGGCACCGCGGATCGTCGTCGATCCCCTTCCTGACGGGCCGCCGACCGCCGTGCGGACGGCCGCGCTGGCGTGGAGTTCGGCGCCTGCCGATGCGACGCATCATCTGGTGCTCCAGGACGATCTGCTGCCGAGCAGGGAGTTCCTCGCGGTGCTGACGGAGGAGGTTCGCTCCGTGCCGGCGTGCTGCCTGTCCCTGTACGCGGGTTGGTCGAAGCGGATCGGGGCCGCCGCCAGGTTGGCGGCGGTCGCCGGGAAGCGGCGGTTCGTCATCGAGGAGTCGTTCATCCCGGCGCCCGCCCTCCTCCTGCCCGCTGACCTGGCCCGGGACGCCGGGGCCTACCTGGACTCGCGGATGGCGGAAGCGGATCTGGGCGACTCGACGCTGCTCAGGGACTTCCTGTGGGAACGTGGCATCGAGGTGCAGGCGCTGACCGCGAGTCCGGTCCAGCACGATGTCCGGGGCAGCGCCAGCCTGTTGGCGCGATCCGCTGCCAAGGGAATCCGCCGTGTGGCGTGCTTCCGGGACGATGCCGGGGACGCCACCGAGCTGGACGGTCTGCTCGTCCGGCAGCGCGCGCTGGCCTATGTCGCACCGGACAGCCGGCGTGCTGTGGTGGACGTCGCCCTCCCGGACGGGGGGTGGAGCTCGTCTCCCGCGGCTGTGTGGCTCAAGGACGCGGGCCACGGTGATGTGCTGCCACCGTCCCCCGCCGACCCGATCCGTGGTGCTGGAGGCGAGGTGATCGCCACCCCCGAGGATCTGCGGGAGGCATGGCTCGCCACCTTCTGCATGGGCCTGCTGGCGGGTCCGGGCGACCGGTCGCGGACGAGCGTGGGCGCGGTGGCGTTGCGGACGCTGTTGCCGGGGGCGTTCCGGATGGGGCTGAGCGACCCGGATGTCACGGTGCTGGCGGATATCGGCGGTCCGCTGCTCGACGACGCCCTGGCGAGCAGTCACCGGGCTCGGACGGCGTGACGCGCGGGGGACGGCCCTGCGCCCGCGCGCCACGACCGTGCCCGGCGCTCACTTCGTGGGTTCGGCCGCGGTCAGCCCCCAGGTCGCCTCGCTGTACGCCGTCCGGGAGCGGGTGCCCGCGTGCCGGCTGAGCCGGTCGCGCAGGCTCACCCCGTCGCGTGCCAGCAGATCGAGTTGTGAGACGTAGTGCTCGATCGCCGTGAATTTCGCGTCCCGATCGACGGAGTCGACCTGTTCGACGACCCGTTCCGTGAGGAACACCCCGGCCGGCAGCGGCGGCATCTCGCTCGCCCGGCCGCCGTAGGGCAGGTCTTCCCACAACCGCAGCTCGACGCCCGTGGCGGCGAGCGCGCCGACGGTCGCGTCGCGGGCTCGCCAGTGGTCCACATGCCGCCCGATCGCCGCGCAGGTGAACACCGCGTCCGGCCGGTAGTCCGCGGCGACGTCACCGATCCGGGCCTCCAGCGAGGCCATGAGGTCGGGCTCCTCGACCTCGAGCGCCTGCCGGCTGACCGATCTGGACGGATCGGCGACGAGCCACCGGCCGTCCGGGAGCCGCCGGTAGAGGGCGTCGAGGAAGTCGGCGTGGCGCGGGGTCAGGCCCAACGCGCGCAGGGCGTCGACGTCTTCCCGGATGCGCTGGGGAACGGGGTTGCCGGTCACCCCCCACACGTCGTGGTACCGCTGCGCGGCCGCGGAGTACGGAGGGCTGGGTGTACCGGCGAACAGGGTCAGCACGACGACCTGCGCACCGTTCCCGGCCAGTTGGTGAAGTCTCGCCCCGTACGACACGACGGCGTCGTCGAGATGGGGCGAGACCGCGAGGACGCGTACCACGGGAAGCGGACCTCCGATCGGGCGGGCGGTGAGGGGGCGCGGTGGTGCGGCGGGGTTGCGGTCAGGCCCTGGGCAGGGACTCGTATCGCACGCTTCCGTCGTCCTTGCTGAAGGTGACGGTGACCCCCGAACCGGTCGAGATGGACCGGGTCCCCTCGATCGTGGCGTCCGGCCAGGACGACCAGTGCGCCAGCAACAGCTTGATGACGACTCCGTGGGTCACCACGGCGCTAAGGACGCCGGGCTCGGCCAGTTCCGCGGAGCGAAGCTCTTCGGCCACCGGACGGCACCGGTCGTAGACCTCCCGGCTGGTCTCGCCACCGGCGAATCTGACGTCCAGCCCACTGGGCCAGGTCTTCGAGCGGGTCAGCAGCTCCCGCGCCCCGGGAAAGTCGAAGGTCCCCCACGATTGGGAGCGCAGACGGGGATCGGTTCGAAAGGACCGCTGCTCCAGTCCGAGCAGGACAGCCGACTGCTCGCACCGGCGCTCCGGCGCCAGCAGTACGGGCCCGCTGGGCGACCCCAACTCCGCGAGAGCTTTGGCGAGTTCCTCGGTCTCGGCCCTGCCCTGCTCGGTCAGGAGCATGTCGTCCTCGGAAACGTCCATGTAACTCGCCTTGCTGACGTTTCCGCAGGTCTGGCCATGTCGGAGAAGTGCGATCACGAATTCCCGCCTAGAGAGGTCGAACGGAGTGGAGCAGGAGGTCTCGGGGAACAGCGGCAGCGAGGACAGCGGCAAGGCCGATCTCGGCGTCACCGCTGTCCCGGAGTCGCTCCGGCAGGCGCTACCGCTGGGCGCCCAGGCGGGCGCCGAGATCGTCCAGGAACACTTCACGTGCGTCGAACGAATAGCGCGCGCCGCGCATGACGCCCTTCGGATCGCCGGTGAAGACCGGCATGGCCGTGTCGTACAGGATCGAGCTGTGGTGCTCGTCGATCTGGACGTGCGAACTGAAGAACGTCACATCCAGCGACACACCGGACTTCTTCTCGTACGCGGCGAGACCTTCGAGGACTCGGGCATGGCGGTACGGGGTGGTCGTCTCCATGCCGAAGGCCACGGCCCCGAGGCTTTCGCTGACGAGTTCGCCGCGGAACATCGCGAAGTGGGAGTCGAAGAAGTACTGGACTCCGGGTATCGGGGTGCCGGCGGACCAGTCGGCCTCGGTGAGTCCTGCGGAAAGCATGAACTTACGGAACATCTCGGGATGGCTGTCGGCCGGCGGGTGCCCCGCGAGATGGACGCCGTACTCGTCGGCCAGGATCTCCGAGAGAGCCACCTGGAGCTTCTCGGACGGCGCGACGGTCAGTGCTCCCGCGATATAGAGGCGGAAGCGGAGCACATGCTGGTAGTACATGAGCGCGAACTGCTTGATGAGATCCTCATCGAGGTCCGCCTGCGCGAACCAGTCCCAGAACCAGTGCTGGTATCCCGGATGGGTGGTGTAGGAATCGCGGATCTCGTCGAGTAAGACCGAGTTCTTTTCGGACATCGTTCCCTCCTGTTGATCGATAGCGATCCATGACCGTACATGGATGATGATCGCTAGTCCGCTGGGCGACGATCGGCGATGGCGAGGGCCGTCCGGTGGAATACGTTCACAGCAGTCCTCGCACCGCTTCGTCGCGTAGAGCCACGTACCGCTCGGTGAGCCCGGTCCATGGAATTCCGTTGCGGTGGCCGACAATCCGCCATTCCCGGATCCCGGTGGGGCCGAGGATCTGGGTGCTTACGGGAAGAGTCCACGGTTCGGCTCCCGTCGGCTCGGAATACAGGGCGGGAGCGGACAGCACCGCCAGGGGATGAGCGTCGGAGAGATCAGCGACCGCGATCGCCCGCGTGCGCAGGACGCGGGCTCCGGCCGCGACGGCGGATCCGACGGCGAGAAACTGCCGGAGATCCAGCAGCTCGCAGGCGAACGCCGTGAGCGTCGCCTGTGGTTGGGGGACGAGGGGCATGTGCCGGCCCAGCGGAGTCCGCGCCACGTCGTCGGCCAGCGTCTGCCGGTCGTCGTACGGGCAGGACGTGCAGGGAAGCGTGGTGATGCTCAGCGTCGGGACCGGCCCGGGGACGCCGGTGAGGGCTTCCGCCTCCAGGACGGCCAGAGTCCGGAGGAGGCGGTCGCTCTCCGGGCCGACGATCGCCGGGGCCGTCATGAGTCCTCCCGTCCGAGGTCTGCGGCCGCCCGGCACAGGTCCAGGAGGTCGTCCGGCGACCCGTTCGGGACGCCGGACCGGACCAGGGTGCCGAGTGCCGCATCGACCAGTTCCGGCAGGGAACCCGTCGCCGGGCCTGCGTCGCGGCCGGTCAGATAGCAGGCGGCCCACAGCTCCAGCAGGTCGGCGGGCGGGGCGTCGACCGTCTTCGTCGCGCGGTCCAGCCAGTCGCGGAACCGCGAACGGATGCGATCGCCCTCTGCGTCGATGAGGCCGCACCAGTTCGCCCACGGCCAGGAGTAGGGATGCTGGGCGGGCTCACCGGCCGCCGCTCGGACGAACCTGAGATAGCAGCGGTTCTTGTAGAGATCGACGGTGTATCGGCGACGCTCGGGTGACCGCTTCA
Organism: Streptomyces sp. NPDC020884; assembly: GCF_044333935.1. NCBI lineage: Bacteria > Bacillati > Actinomycetota > Actinomycetes > Kitasatosporales > Streptomycetaceae > Streptomyces > Streptomyces sp. NPDC020884. Next base: position 80,159 of record NZ_JBIRRY010000011.1, read on the forward strand.
CCGTGCGCTGCCAGTAGGCCGGGGAAATCCCGCCGGCCGGCAGGGGAACCGCGGCGTGCCGGGCGCCGTGGTGGTCGTTTCCCGCGACGCTCGACCCGGGCAGATGGTCCAGCAGATGGGGCACGCAGGCAACGATGTCGAGCCCGGCCGCCAGGCAGAAGCCCGTCACGAGCTCGTCGTCATCGCGGAAGTCGTCGGGGAAGCGGCTCAGATAACGGCTGAGCTCGATGGCCGCCTCGGACGGCAGGGCGAGCCCGAGGGTGGGGACGTACTCGTGCGGTGCCAGGTCGGCGAACGGCCGACCGGTCAGCGCGGCCCACCGGGCGAGGTAGGCGTTGTGCGGACTTCTCCAGTTCACATACAGCGCGACGGCGGCGTCCGGCCGCGCCGCGATCACCGCCCGTAAGTGCTCCGTAAACCGTTCGATCGGCGCGACGTCGTCCTGCAGGACCACGTGGTGGGTGGCGCGGGCGTCCACCGCGGCCCAGGCGCGCTTGGCGGTGCGCAACGGGCTCGGCGGTCCCGTCGGGTCGGGATCGACCACCACCGCGGGACGGGCATCGCCGAGGGCCGTGACCAACCGGGCCAGACCGGCCCGGCGGCGCGGATGGTGCATGACCACCAGCGCGGGGCGAATCGGTGCGCCGACCGGGGAGCGAGGGGTGGAGACACGGCTTTCCACAGGCATACCGATCCCTTCGCGACGCAGGCGGGTGTTCCTGTGTGAACGGAGGCAGATGGAATATCCGGCGATCTTCACTCGACTTGTTCGGATCGCTTGACGCCGTGTTTCGTCTTTTCCGGAATTCCACCTTCCCCGCGGTCGTGGTGAGATGACGGCGTTTCCGCGGATTGCGACGGTATCCGTCTCCGTGGCCCTTACCGATAATCACTATACGAGCTGAGGCCCGACACCGAAACCCTGTGGTTCCGATGCGGTCGCACGTGAGGTCGGCCGGTTGTCTGGAAAGTCACCGCCTTCAGCGATACCGCAGAGAATGGGGCGTTATCTGCGGGAAGACTTCCTTGTCTCCCTCATACCGACGGCCCGTCAGCCGCCCACCAGCGGAAATCCGGCGTCAGCGCACGATCGGGCCCGGGAGTTCCGCACGATTTCCCTCCTGGTCCGTGCCACCGGGGTCCGGGGCGACCATCTGCTCGATCCCGACCATCTCGTAACCTCCATCGAGCAGCTGCTCGATGATCCCGGGCAGCGCCTGGACGGTTCCCGAGCGGTCGCCCCCGCCGTCGTGCATGAGGATGATCGAGCCGGGACCCGCTTGCCGCACCGTCCGCTCGGCGATGGCCTCCGGCCCCGGTGACGACCAGTCATGGCTGTCGTTGTCCCACAGCACGCAACTCATGTCCTTCTCCGACGTCCACTCCAGCAGCTCCGTCGTCCCGAATCCGTAGGGCGGACGGACGAAGCGCGGTTCGATGCCGGTGGCCCGTGCGATGGTCTGCCCGGTCGCGTCGATCTGGAAGGCGAACTCCTCGGGCCGCAGGTCCGGGAGGAAGGGATGGGACCAGGTGTGGTTGCCCAGACTGTGCCCCTCATCGACCATGCGCCGCAGCGTGTCACCGTGTGCGGCGGCTTGCAGACCGACGCAGAAGAAGGTCGCCGGCAGCCGGTATCTCGCCAGGATGTCGAGGATCCGGCCCGTGTAAGGGGGACAGGGGCCGTCGTCGAAGGTCAGGGCCACTCGGCGCAGGTCGCCCGCCCCGCGTTCCAACAGCGCGCCACCACCGGCGAATCGCTCGTGGAGCTCGGGCCGCCGCCGCAGGCCGTAGTCGAGGACGTCCGCGCGGCCACCGAGCGTTCCCGTCCGCAGGTCGAGGTGGGTCAGTGCGTCGGGTGCGGCCGCCGCGTGCCGTGCCAGCTCGGCCGCCGACACCGAGCCGTTGACCGGACGGCCGGGAAGCATCCACGGGTCGGCCCTGGCGATGCTGAGCCCGGCGTTCATCAGATGGAGGTCGATGGTTCCGTTGGTGCTCTCCACCACTCCGACGAACCGGCCGTCACCTGCCTCCAGCGCCCACGCGCGGAGGTACTCGGTCAGCCCGCCGATCGCACCGGGCGGGAAGCTCCGGGCGAAGACCCCACGTCCCGCCGGATCCACACCGAACGCCTCATAGCCCTCGGTTCCCCAGGAGATCCCGCAGACGATCACCCGGACCTCCGGGGCTCCGGAACCGATGGCCGCCGGGACCGCGCCGCGCGGCTCATGTGTAGGCCCTCGCCTGCAACCGGAAGAGCTCGGCGTAGTAGGCGTTGCCCGTGACGAGTTCCTCGTGGGTTCCGAAGGCCTCGGCCTTCCCGCCGCGAAGCACCAGCACGAAATCGGCTGACGTGACGTTGGCGAGCCGGTGCGTCACATAGAAGGTGATGGCGCCCGAGGCGCGGGCGAAGGTCCGGGCGGTGGCCTCGTAGGCATCGTGCATGCGCTCCTCCGCCTCCGGGTCCAGAGAGTGCCCCGGCTCGTCCAGCGAGAGCACCAGCGGCCTGCGCTTCATCAGCGCCCGTGCGAAGGCGAGTGACTGCCACTGGCCTCCGGAGAGCTCCGTGCCCGAGGTGTAGCCGCGCCCGACGAACTCGTCCAGCCCGCCGAGCCGTTCGAGTACGGATTCGGCCCGCGCACGCCCGATCGCCTCGCGGACCCGCTCCTCGCTGTGCAGGTAGGGCACATCGCCGATGCCGATGCTCTCCAGGAGGCTGAAGTCGAAGTGCTCGAAGTCCTGGAAGAGCGCCGCCGTCAGGGCGAAGTAGCCGTCCGGCGCGATCCCGGCGAGATCGACGCCGTCGAGGAGGATCCGTCCCGACGTCGGCCGGTAGAGTCCGTGCAGGAGTTTCACCAGGGTGCTTTTCCCCGCTCCGTTCTCCCCGACGATGGCCACCGAACTCCCGGCGGGCACCGTGATGTTCAGCCCTTCGAGCACGGGCGTGCGCGAGCCCCGGTAGTGGTAGCCGAGGTTCTCCAGCCGCATACCGCCGTGCAGTCGCTCCGGGGGCCGGTCACGGTCGTCGGGCCCGGCGGCGGGGCTCTTCGCCGCGGTGTCCCGCAGCTCCTCGAAATGGCCGATGCCGAGTGTCGCGGAGCCCACCGCGCTCAGACTTCGCAACAGGGTGGTCACCTGGTTGGAGACCTGCGGCGCGAGCAGGATGGTCATGACGACGTCGCCCACCCCGGCGCGGCCGTGCGAGACCAGCGCGACGAGCACGGCCATGGCGGCGGCGAAGGTCAGGGCGAACGGAACCTGGCCGAGGATGCTGCGGACCGCGGTCGCGGAGTGCGCCCGGTTCATCGAGCGTTCGAGCTCGTCGTGCGTCTCGGCGTGGATCCGGCCGAGGTGGGCGGCGCCGCCCCCCAGCCGGATCTCCTTCTGGCCGGCGGACGACGAAACCAGCTCGTGCAGGTGCGCAAGGGTCCGCCGGGCAGGCGTCGCCGCCTGCTGCGCGTTCCTCATCGACCGCTCGGCCCAGTCGGTGAGGAACACCGGCACCGCCGCCGCCAGGGGCAGGATCAGGAGCACGACGGACACCGTGGCGAGCAGGGCCGCCGTCATCACCAGCTGGACACAGGAGGCGGCCAGGAGCAGACCGGCCGACACCGTGGCCCGCACCCGGATGACGTCCTTCCGGACGAGCTCGATGCGGTCCGCCGTCCGTGGGTCCTCGACTTCCTCCAGCCCCAGGTCGTCCGTGACGATCGCGGCCAGGCTCTGACTCAGCGCGACCTCGTCCGAGTCGCCCAGTTCGAAATACCAGAGGTGGGCGAAATGGCCCAGCATCAACTGGCCGACCAGACCGCTCACCAGGCACAGCGCAAGGACCGTGACGACGGTGCCGTCAGGTGACGACAGCGAGTCGACGAAGGCCCGGCACACCACCGCCACCAGCGGCGAGCAGAGCGTTCCGGCGATGAGCAGGCCACCGCCCAGCAGCAGACGCCGGCGGTCGGTGCGCCAGGAGAGCCGTGCGAGGAACCACACCGCGCGCATCGTATGAGTCATCGCTCCACATACCTCTGCGACTGGAGGGCGAAGAGACTCTGGTACGTCCCGCCTGTCCGGACCAGCTCACGGTGCGTGCCGAACTCGGTGATCCGGCCTCCTGCCAGGACGCCGATCGCGTCCGCGCGCCGGACCGAGGAGAGCCGGTGGGAGATGACGAGACTGGTGACTCCGCGCGTCAGTTCGAGGAAGTCGTTGTAGAACTGGGCCTCTCCTCTGGCGTCGAGCTGGGCCGTGGGCTCGTCGAGGACCAGGAACCGCGCCCCATGGGCGACGGCGAAGAGGACCCTCGCCAACGCCAGCCGCTGCCATTGCCCCCCGGACAGCTCGGCTCCGTCGGCGGCGAGGCGGGACAGCGGCGTCTCGACGCCCTGGGGCAGCTCGTCGATCACCGTCGCCAGCCCGACGCGTGCCAGGGCGTCCAGGATGCCGGCGGTGTCGTCCAGGTGCGCGACCGACTGCATCGCGACGTTCTCCCGTACCGTCAGCCGGTAGCGCAGGAAGTCCTGGAAGAGCACGGCGGATCCGGCCTGCCAGGCGTCGACGGTGCTCTCGTCGAGCGGCCTGCCGTCGACCCGTACCTCGCCCTCGTCGGGGAGGTAGAGGCCGGTCAGCAGCTTGACGAGGGTGGACTTTCCCGCGCCGTTCGATCCCACGATCGCGGTCGACGTCCCGGCGCGGAGCTGCAGGTCGATGCCGCGGATGACCGGGGTGTCGGAGTCGTAGCGGTAGCACAGCCCTCGGACCGCGACCGGGGCCGCGCTCCGGGGGCGCGGTCGGAGGGGGCGCGGTTCGGGGAGTCGCGGTTCGGCGGATCGAGGTTCGGCGGGTCGCGCGGGCTGCCGGGGGCGGGCCCGGCCGGCCCCCTCCACACCGCGCTCCACCTCCAGGATGGCCTGCCAGGTGTTGCGGCCGTACTGCATCTTCGTGTCCGACTCGGGAAAGATCACCCCGAACGCCATGCAGATCATGATGGCCTGGATGAGCATCGCCACCGAGCCGACGGAGAGGGTGTGGGAGAGCACCGGCGCGACGACGGCCATGACGACGAGTCCGGTGCCGGCCACGGTGGTGACCAGGGCGTAGACGGCGAAGGAACGGCCGAACATCCTGTGCCTGGTCCTCCAGAGCCGCGCCAGGTAGGCCTGTGCGTCCTCGCGGTAGCGGCCCTGGAGCCACGGCCGGATCCGATGCACCCTGATGTCCCGTGACATGCGCGGATCGGAGGCCATGTCCCGGAGGTACGCCACCCGTCGGCGGTCTCCTCCCATCGCCCGGTATTCGGCCGACCAGGCCGAGAAGGCGATGGTCTGGCCCAACCGGTTCATCAGGGCGATGGCCAGGGCGAGCAGGGCCGACCAGAGGTCGCCGAGCACACCGACGATCACGACCGCGCCGACGAGCTGCACATACCGCGGCACGAGCGCCAGCGCTCCCTCGACCGCGCCGCCCGGCGTGTGACTCTCGTTGTTCAACGACTCGGTCGCGTCGGCGAGTGCGTCGGCCAGCAGCGGAGCCTCCAGGTCCCGGAGCGCCTCGACCCCCAGCGCGTCCGCGAACAGCCGCCGCGAGCAGTAGGCGTCCACCCGCAGCTGGATCCGGTGCGAAAGCAGGATCTGGAGCGGGGAGACGACCTGTTGGACCAGGCAGGCGGCGACGGTCGCCCCCAGCCACAGCGCGGCTGAGGACGGGGAACCGTTGTAGACGTCCTGGATCGCCGCACTGGAGGCCAGGACGAACACGATCGGGACGAGGCCGGCCACCAGGTGAACGGCCAGTGCGCAACCGACGTTGAACCCGCCCGCCTGTCGGGTCAGGTACTGGAGCTGGCGTGCGGCCGTCGTCCTGTGGACGCTCCAGTGCCGGAACCGGGCCATCATGCCGGGGCGTTCTGCGAGGTCGGCACGGGCTGCCCGCCTCTCTCTCGTCCCATCCGGTCTCTCGTCCCCTCCGGAATTCGGCCTTCGGTATCTTTGTCTCGCACGGGGTCAGCATGATCCTATGGGGCGGCCAGGGAATCATTCGGATAGTGGATGTATTTGGCGCAAAGAAATCCCCCGGGAAAGCGGCAGAGGGGGATCGATGTTCCTTTCCGTGTGATCCACTCCGGATTTCTCTTGATATGACGGATGAGTAATCGCCTCTTTCCGGCCATGCCGTCGTGACGGGCGGAGTCCAGGAATCGGGCCGCCGGAATTGCCTCGGCGGTGAACTATGATCACTTGCTCGGGGGAGTGGGGGCGGGTGGTTCCCGCTGTCGCGGCCCTCCGGGTTGACCGTGGATCGCAAGGCTCAAGAGATGGATGTCCTGGGAAGATGCTGAAAGAGGTCACCGCTACCCGCTATGTCACGCCCCTGCGGGAGGGTGGATCGCTCCCCGGAATCGTCGAGGCCGACGATCTCGGTACGTACGTCACGAAGTTCACCGGGGCGGGGCAGGGCCGCAAGACGCTCGTCGCCGAGATCATCTGCGGGGAGCTCGGCCGCAGGCTCGGGCTGCGGGTGCCCGAGCTGGTGACCATCGAGCTCGACCCCGTCATCGGACTCGCCGAGCCCGACGAGGAGGTGCAGGAGCTGCTCCGCGCGAGCGGCGGGCTGAACCTCGGCATGGACTATCTGCCCGGCTCCTTCGGGTTCGACCCGCTCGCCTACGAGGTCGGGTCGGCCGAGGCCGGGCGAGTGGTCTGGTTCGACGCGCTGATCAACAACGTGGACCGCTCCTGGCGCAACCCCAACCTGCTCGTGTGGCACGGCGACCTCTGGCTCATCGACCACGGCGCGACCATGATCTGGCACCACAACTGGCCGGGCGCGCAGGCCTCCGCCGCCAAGCCGTACAACGCCTCGGACCACGTCCTGGCGCCCTTCGCGCCGGACATCGCGGCCGCCGCCGCCGAACTCGCCCCGCTGGTCACCGAGGAACTGCTCACCGAGGTGGCCGCCGACGTGCCGGACGTCTGGCTGGCCGACGAGCCCGGCTTCGGCTCCGCCGACGAGGTGCGCCGGGCCTATGTCGCGCCGCTGCTCGCGCGCGCCGCCGACATCCATGACCGGATCACGCTGGACGCGCCGACCGCGGCCCGGCCCTCCCAGGCCCCGGGCTGGCTCACCGAGCGCCTGCCGCCCCGGTCGAAACCGGCCGGCGACGAGCCCGCCGCGGCAGCCGTCCCGGCCGGCGAGGAGGGTGGCCGATGACGCGGCGCGATGTCTTCGAGTACGCCCTCCTGCGCGTCGTGCCCCGGGTCGAGCGGGGGGAGTGCTTCAACGCGGGGGTGCTCGTCTACTGCCGGGCCCACTCGTTCGTCGCCGCCCGTACGCACCTGGACGAGGCGAAGCTGAAGGCGCTGGACCCCGCAGCAGACATCGTCGGGGTGCGGGCCGCCCTGCGCGCCGTCGAGGGGGTCTGCGGCGGAGGCGAGGGCGCCGGCCAGGCGGCGGGCGACGACGCCGGGCGGCGGTTCCGCTGGCTGATCGCCCCGCGCTCCACGGTCGTTCAGCCCGGTGCGGTGCACAGCGGGCTGACCGCCGACCCGGCGGGCGAGGTGGAGCGGCTGCTCGACCTGCTGGTGCGCTGACGCGCGCCCCGGCGGGGCCCCGTCGGCGTCGGGGCGCGCGCTCCGGCCGGTGTGACGTGCGGCCCGCCGGGGCGCGCGCCGTTGACACCGGGTGCCAGGGCTTCTAGCGTCTCGTCTGCTGAAGGTACTAAGCGGTTGCTCAGCGGTCGGGAGTCCTCTGTCGGGGAAACGCCCCGACGTCCGCTGAGCCGCGATCCAAGGGCGAGGAGAACCAAGCATGTCCACCACCGAGCAGCGCGTCGCCATCGTGACGGGAGCGGCGCGGGGTATCGGCGCCGCCACCGCCGTACGCCTCGCGGCCGAGGGCCGCTCCGTCGCCGTACTCGATCTCGACGAGGCGGCCTGCAAGGACACGGTCGAGAAGATCACCGCCGCCGGGGGCACCGCGCTCGCCGTCGGCTGCGACGTGTCGGACGCCGGCCAGGTGGAAGCCGCCGTCGCGCGGGTCGCCGCCGAGCTGGGCGCCCCGACGATCCTGGTGAACAACGCGGGCGTGCTCCGCGACAACCTGCTGTTCAAGATGAGCGAGACCGACTGGGACCTCGTGATGAACGTGCACCTCAAGGGCGCGTTCCTGATGGCGAAGGCCGTCCAGGCGCACATGGTCGAGGCCAAGTTCGGCCGGATCGTCTCGCTCTCCTCCTCCTCGGCCCTCGGCAACCGGGGCCAGGCCAACTACTCCGCGGTCAAGGCGGGGCTCCAGGGCCTGACCAAGACGCTGGCCAAGGAGCTCGGCAAGTTCGGTGTCACGGCCAACGCCGTCGCGCCCGGCTTCATCGTCACCGAGATGACCGCGCAGACGGCCGCCCGCGTCGGCATGGGCTTCGAGGAGTTCCAGGCGGCGGCCGCCACCCAGATCCCGGTCCAGCGCGTCGGCCGTCCCGAGGACGTCGCGAACGCCATCGCCTTCTTCGCGGGCGACGACGCGGGCTTCGTCTCCGGCCAGGTCATGTACGTGGCCGGCGGACCCCTCAACTGATCCGAAGGGCAGCGGACATCATGACGGTGCAGGACAGCGGAAAGGTCGCCCTCGTCACGGGCGCCAGCCGGGGCATCGGCTACGGGATCGCCGAGGCGTTCGTCGCCCGCGGCGACCGGGTGGTCATCACCGGGCGGGGCGAGGACGCCCTGAAGGAAGCCGTCGAGCGGCTCGGCTCGGACCGGGTGATCGGCATCGCGGGCAAGGCGCACGACGAGGCGCACCAGGCCGCGGCGGTCGAGCGCACGATGGAGGCGTTCGGCCGGGTCGACTACCTGGTCAACAACGCCGGGACGAATCCGGTCTTCGGCCCCATGGCGGAGCTCGACCTGAACGTCGCCCGCAAGGTCTACGAGACCAATGTGATCTCGGCGCTCGGCTTCGCCCAGCAGACCTGGAAGGCCTGGCAGAAGGAGAACGGCGGGGCGATCGTCAACATCGCCTCCGTCGCGGGCGTCGCCCCCTCGCCGTTCATCGGCGCGTACGGGATGTCCAAGGCGGCCATGATCAACCTGACCGCCCAGCTGGCGCACGAGTTCGCCCCGGTCGTCCGGGTCAACGCCATCGCCCCGGCCGTGGTCAAGACCAAGTTCGCCGAGGCGCTCTACGAGGGCCGCGAAGCGGAGGCGGCCGCCGCCTATCCGCTGGGCCGGCTCGGCGTTCCCGAGGACATCGGGGGCGCGGCGGCCTTCCTCACCTCCGCGCAGTCCGACTGGATCACCGGACAGACCCTCGTGGTCGACGGCGGAATTTTCCTGAACGCGGGCGTGGGCTGAGAGCGGCCTGGACCGTTTTGGCCCTGATTGAGTCAAGTGCCCCACCGGGTCAGCGGATTGACCCGGCGGGGCGCTGCGGTATGGTCTGCCGACCCATGGCTGATCGAGGAGCGTGCGCGTGTTCTACCGGGCCAGTCTGCAGGCTGCTGCAGCCCTAGCTTCCCTTTCTCTGCTGGCAGGCTGCGGTCTCCTTTCCGACAGCGGATCGGAAGCGGACCAGAAGATAACCGTCGGGACGACCAGCTCCCCGTCCACACTCGATCCGGCGGCGGCCTGGGACGGCTCCTGGGAACTGATGCGGAACGTCTACCAGACCCTGGTGAGCTTCCCCACCGGCAGCACGAACCCGGAGCCGGACGCGGCGGAGTCCTGCAAGTTCACGGACGCCACGAGCATGGCGTACCGGTGCACGCTCAAGAAGAACCTCACGTTCTCCAACGGCGAGAAGCTCGACGCCGAGGCCGTGAAGTACTCCATCGACCGCATCGTGGACATCCACTTCAAGGGCGGCCCGGCCGGGATGCTCGGTTCCCTGGACCGGATCGAGACCAAGGGCGACGACACGGTCGTCTTCCACCTGAACAAGTCCGACGCCACGTTCCCGTTCATCCTCGCCACGCCCGCCATGTCGCTCGTCGCCCCCGGCGACTACCGCAAGGACAAGATCCGCGACGACGGCAAGGTCACCGGTTCCGGCCCGTACCTCCTGGAGTCCTACGACGACCGGGCCACCGCCGAACTGAAGAAGAACCCGGACTACAAGGGCTTCGCCAACCGGAAGAACGACGCGGTCACCATCCGCTACTTCGAGAAGTCCGCCGACATGGTGAGCGCGCTCAAGGCGAAGGAGATCGACGCCACCTACCGGGGTCTGACCGCCGAGGAGGTCGTCAGCCTCGAGGACAACAAGAAAGACAACGAAGGCCTCCAGATCGTCGAGAGCACCGGCGCGGACATCCGCTTCCTGGTCTTCAACCCGAAGGACCCGGCCGCCGCGAACCCCGCCGTCCGCAAGGCCATCGCGCATGTCGTGGACCGCGACGCCCTGGTCGCCAAGGTCTACCGGGGAACCGCCGAGCCGCTCTACTCCATGATCCCCAAGGGTATCGCCGGACACACCACGAGCTTCTTCGACACCTTCGGCGACCCGGACGTGAAGAAGGCCAAGGAGATCCTCACCGGGGCCGGTATCACCAAGCCCGTGAAGATGAACTTCTGGTTCACCACCGACCGGTACGGCTCCTCCACGGAGCCCGAGTTCGAGGAGCTCAAGCGGCAGCTGGAGGACTCCGGGCTGTTCGAGATCAAGTTGCAGGGCCAGCCCTGGCAGAAGTTCCAGGAAGGCTTCAACAAGGGCGAGTACCCGGTCTTCGGCCGCGGCTGGTTCCCCGACTTCCCGGACCCCGACAACTTCATCGCCCCCTTCGTGGGCAAGGAGAGTGTCACCGGCACCCCGTACATCAACAAGGAGATCACCCAGCAGCTGATCCCCGCCTCGCGGCAGGAGAGCGACCGGGGCGCGGTCAGCAAGCAGTTCGAGCGGGCCCAGGAGATCCTCGTCGAGGACGTCCGGCTGCTGCCGCTGTGGCAGGGCAAGCTGTACGTGGCCGCGGGCGAGGACATCGGCGGCGGCGAGCGCGCACTCGACCCGCAGACCGTCATGCAGATGTGGGAGCTGTACCGCAAGGCCAGCTGGTAGGGGTCGTGCCGACGGGCCTCCTCGGAGGCCCGTTGTCAGTGGTGCCCGGTAGGTTCTGGGATCAAGAACCTGTTGCTCACCGGAGGTTGTGGACGTGACCGATATCGACCTGCTGCCCGAGTCCTGGCGCGGCGTCCTCGGCGAAGAACTGCAGAAGCCGTACGTCAAGGAGCTGGCGGACTTCGTCGAGGAGGAGCGGGGCAAGGGCCCGGTATATCCGCCGCGCGAACAGGTCTTCGCCGCGCTGGACGCCACGCCGTACGACCAGGTGAAGGTCCTCGTCCTCGGCCAGGACCCGTATCACGGCGAGGGTCAGGGACACGGACTCTGCTTCTCCGTGCGGCCCGGCGTCAGGACGCCGCCGTCCCTGCGCAACATCTACAAGGAGATGCAGCAGGAGCTCGGCCTGCCGATCCCGGACAACGGCTATCTGATGCCGTGGGCCGAGCAGGGCGTCCTGCTGCTCAACGCGGTGCTCACCGTCCGGGGCGGCGAGGCCAACTCCCACAAGGGCAAGGGCTGGGAGAAGATCACCGACGCCGTGATCCGCGCCGTCGCCGACCGGCCCGACCCGGCGGTCTTCGTGCTCTGGGGCAACTACGCGCAGAAGAAGCTGCCCCTGATCGACGAGGAGCGCCATGTGGTGGTGAAGGGCGCACACCCCTCGCCGCTGTCCGCCAAGAAGTTCTTCGGCTCCCGCCCCTTCACACAGATCAACGAGGCCGTGGCCGGCCAGGGGCACCAGCCGATCGACTGGCGGATCCCCGACCTCGGCTGACAGGGCCGCCCGCCCGTGTCTGACCGGTTCTGCGCAAGCCCGGCGTTAGCGTCGGACGGAGGGCAACCGGCTGAACGGGCGACGAGGAGACCACAGTGGTGGAGCAGCAGGAGGCGTCCGAGGACGCCGTCATGACCAGGATCGGCCAGGCGATCATGCTGCTCCACGGCGGTGACCGGGAGGAGGCCCGCAACCGCTTCGGGGCACTCTGGTCCGAGCTCGGGGCGAACGGCGAGGCCCTGCACCGCTGCACCCTCGCGCACTACATGGCCGACACCCAGGACGATCCCGGCGACGAGCTGGCCTGGGACCTGCGCGCCCTGACGGCCGCCGAGGGGCTGACGGCCGCTGAGGAACCGGGGGACGGCGAGGGGCCGGGCCAGGAGCGGGTGACCGAACACCGGGACACCCCGGCCGTCCGGGCGTTCTTTCCCTCGCTGCACCTCAACCTCGCGGCGGACTACCTCAAGCTGCAGCGCCCCGATTCGGCCCGTATCCACCTCCGGCGGGCCCGCGCCGCGGCCGCGTCGCTCGCGGACGACGGGTACGGCGGCGGGGTCCGCGCCGCCATCGACCGACTGGAGCTCCGCATGCGGGAGCAGTGACCCCACCACCGGCCCCCGCGGGCAGGAACGTCAGCGACCGTACGTCTCCGAGCAGATGCGGGCCTGCGGACTGCCCGCGGGCCAGCCGCCGTACCCCCGGCCGAGCGCGCAGACGTCCGCCCCGCCGCCGGGGGAGCGCGGCACGGCGGGCACGGTGACGGACGGGACGTCCGGGACCCGGTGAGGCGTCCGCCGCTGCCGCGGGTCCACGGGCTCCCGCGGGCGGGCGGCCCCTCCGGGTCCGGTGCGCCGGCCGTCCGCGGGGGAGCCGGCGGCCGGGGGCGCGGGGGAGGACGGCCGGGCGGCCGACGGGCTCGGCTCCGGCACGACCTCCAGCGCCTCGCGGGCGGGCGGCTGCACGATCTGCGGGGCCACGTCCTGGACCGGCCCGGCGACCCCCGGACGCGGGGAAGGAGGGGCCCCGGGCTCCACCGAGACGCAGCCGGAGACGGCCGTGACCGCTACCCCGACCAGGAGTTTCGCGGCGATTCTGGTTCTCTGCACCCGGGTAACTCTGCGGTGCGGCCCGGCCCCGGGGGAGCCGGTGGGCGGGTAATGGCCCGCACGAGTGACCCGGTCAGCACGACGCCCCGGACCGCGCCCGCCGGGAGAGACGGCCGTCGGTCGCCCGGGTGCGTACGAGGGCGAGCAGGGCGAACGCGGCGGACGGCAGCGCCATGGAGCCCACGATCATGGGTCTGGCCAGGGGTTTTGTGAGCGGATCGGGAGAAGGGCCGAGGGGCGGGGCGACGTATGCTGCCGGGGCGGGAACAGCGGCACCGCACGGCGACAGGGAGACCTCGTGAAGATCGGTTGCATCGGACTCGGCGACATCGCGCAGAAGGCGTACCTTCCGGTGCTCACCGCCGTACCGGGGGTCGAACTGCATCTGCAGACCCGCACCCCCACCACACTCCACGCGGTCGGCGACGCCCACCGCATCCCGGCGGCCGGCCGGCACACGACCCTCGACTCCCTCCTCGCCGCAGGGCTGGACGCCGCGTTCGTGCACGCCCCGACCGCCGTGCACCCGCAGATCGTGGAACGGCTCATCGAAGCCGGCGTCGCCACCTATGTCGACAAGCCGATCGCCTACGAGTTCGCCGCGTCCGAACGGCTGGTGAACCTCGCCGAGGAACGCGGCGTCAGCCTCGCCGTCGGCTTCAACCGCCGCTTCGCCCCCGGCTACGCACAGTGCGCGGAGCACCCGCGCGAGCTGGTGCTGATGCAGAAGAACCGGGTCGGGCTGCCCGAGGACCCCCGGTCCATGATCCTCGACGACTTCATCCACGTCGTCGACACCCTGCGCTTCCTGGTCCCGGGCACCGTCGACCACACCACCGTGCGGGCCCGGATCGTGGACGGGCTGATGCACCACGTGGTGCTCCACCTGTCCGGCGAGGGATTCACCGCGATCGGCATGATGAACCGGCTGAACGGATCGACCGAGGAGATCCTCGAAGTCTCCGGCCAGGACACCAAGCGCCAGGTGCTCAACCTCGCGGACGTCATCGACCACAAGGGCCAGCCCAGCGTGCGGCGGCGCGGCGACTGGGTCCCCGTGGCCCGGCAGCGCGGCATCGAAGCCTGCGTGCACGCCTTCCTCGACGCCGTGCGCCGGGGCGAGACGCTCAGCGCCCGGGACGCCCTGGCGACCCATGAGCTGTGCGAGCGGGTGGTCCGGGAGGCGCTGGAGCAGGCCTCCTGAGCGCCCGCAGCCCCTCGACGCCGCACAGCACGGCCAGCACCGCAAGCGCCCCGTACACCGGCCAGTCGCCGAACCGGCCGTAGAGCGTGGTCCCGCGCGCCAGCGGCAGGTCGAACACCCCTGCCGCGCTCGCGTCCGTGCCGAGCGGGCGGCCCACCCGCTCCCCCCGGGGCCCGTACGCCGCACTGATCCCGGTGAGGGTCGCGTGGACCATCGGGCGGCCGTTCTCGGCGGCCCGCAGCGCCCCCAGCGACGCGTGCTGGGCCGGGGCCCAGCTGTCCTGGAACGTCGAGGTGGCGGACTGGGCGACCAGCACCTGCGCACCGTCGCGGACCAGCCCCCGGCTCATGTCGGGGAACGCCGACTCGAAGCAGACCAGCGGACCGATCCGCGGCCCCCCGTCCGGCAGGGTCATCACCACCTGGCGGTCGCCGCGCAGCCGGTCCTCGCCCGCCGCCTTGCCCACGGAGGTCGCCCACCCCAGCAGGGAGCGGGCCGGGACGTACTCGCCGAACGGGACCAGCCGCATCTTGTCGTAGCGATCCCCGGTCGGCCCGTCGGGACCCACGAGCACCGCCGACTTGAAGATCCCCGACCGCCCCGAGTCGTCCGTCCGCGGGGCGTCCACATTGACCAGCAGATCCGCGCCGACCCGGCGGGACAGCGCCGCCAGCCGCCGCACGGTCTCCGGGCGCTGCCACGCACCCGCCCCGATGCTGCTCTCACCCCACACCACCAGGTCCACGCCCCGGCCCTCCAGCGAACGGGTCAGCTCCTCGCCCCGGTCGAGGCGGCGCCCGACACTTCCCGGCCCCGCCACGACGCCCGGCTGCACGACGGCGATCCTGACCGTGCCGGTGGTCTCCGGCCGGGGCGCCCAGACCCACATCGCCGTGACGGACAGGGCGCAGACCAGCAGCAGGACCCCGGCGGTCGCGCGGGCGGCGGGAGCGGCGATCAGCAGCGCCGCACCGGTGTTCACCGCGAGCACCAGCAGGCTCACCAGCCACACCCCGCCGACCGAGGCCACCCGCAGGGCCGGGGCGACCTCCCACTGACTCGCGCCGAGCAGCCCCCAGGGCCCGCCGAGCCCCTCCCAGGAACGGATCAGCTCGATCATCAGCCACCCGGAGGGCACGGCGGCCACGGCGGCCACGGCACGCCGCGCGGAAGGCGCCCCGCCGAGCAGTCGCGACACCAGCAGCCCCCAGGGGGCCCAGAGCAGCCCGAGCAGGGCGGCCAGCAGCACGATGAAGACATGGAGGCTCGGCATCAGCCAGTGGTGCACGGCGATGACGAACCCGATGCCGCCGATCCAGCCGTCCAGCGCCGCCCGGCGGGGCGAGGGAGCCGTGCGGATCAGCAGCAGCCAGGGCACCAGCGCCACCGGGGCGAACCACCAGAGTCCGGGCGCGGGAAAGGCGAGCGCGGGCAGCGCCCCGGCCAGCAGCGCCGCCGCACCACGGCCCCAGGGGGACGCGAGCGGCCCCGCGCCGTGGGCTTCCGGCCCGCCACCGGAGGTGTCGGCCGTCTTCCGGCCGACCGGGAGACGCCCGCCCCGGATTCGCATGCCGTGCCCTCCTCGGTCGTGCGCGGACGGGTGTTCGCCGTCACCGCGTCAACCCCTGGATACCCAGTGTGGGGGAGCTGATCCCCGCCGGACACAGGACACGGCCGAGCGGGGCACGGCGACCGGGCCCCGCCGACCGGAGCGTCCGGAGGGAGGAGGCCCTACGCGCCGGGCGCCCGGCGCCACTTCTCGTGGACGGTGACCGTCCGGATCAGCCAGTTCGGTTCGGCGCGGTGCAGCTCGAAGGTGTAGCGGCCGCCGGTCACGAAGTCGGGCGTGGCGCCGCCGGGCGGCCCGGATCCGGGCTCCCCCGGGGCGTCGGCGTCCGGGCCGCTCGCCGCCTTGCCAGCCAGGCACATCGGATTGAGGTAATCCGCCCGCACCACGGCCCGGTCGCCCGTATAGCCGCCCAGGTCCTCCAGTTCGATCAGTCGGTTGACGATCAGGTGCTGGCGTACGGGGAAGAGGCGCATCGTCTCCGCGAGCCACCGGGCGATCTCGTCGGCCGGGCCCTCCACGCCGCCCGCGCCCCGGTAGTCCGCGCGGCCGTCCGGGGTGAACAGGGCGCCGTAGTCCGACCAGGCCCCGTCGTCGACGGCCACCGCATACCCGGTGATCACCGCATCGATGGCAAGCCGGTCCATCACTGTCGCGAGCGCCACACGCTGTGTCATTGGTCAAGTCTCGGTCAAGCCGCCCGCCAGGCCAAGGCCCTGGCGTGAACGGGACGCGTGGCGCGACGCGGCGGGGCGCGGGGCGAGCGATCGGCAGGGCACGACGGCGACCGGTCCCGGCGCGTGCGTGACCGCCGTCTGCGACACCGGGGACAGCCCGAGACCGAGTGACGCGCCGCCCCCGCGACGGCCGATCACCGTCAGGGCTCGCCATCGACGTGGTGGCGAGGCTGTTGGAACCGATCATCGGCGAGCGGAAGCCGCCGGGCGGACGGAGTTCCCGGTGGTGAGCGGCGCTCCCCGGCGGTGGTGGACGGCCGCTCACCCGTAGTGGCGGGGGGCGTCTCAGTCGTGGTTGTGGGTGGAGGAGGTGTCGTCGGGGGGCACGCTGCGCCCGCCGTCGCGGCCGCCGGCCACGACGGCGATCAGCGCCGCCAGGACCGCCACCACCGCGAGCCGGCCGCCGAGGCGCAGGGCCCACCCCGTGCGGGCCCCGGCGGTCGCCCCGGGCCGGCCGGGCAGCTTCTCGGAGCGGCGGGCGGGCCGCAGCAGCCGCAGGAGCAGCAGCGCGGCGATCGGGAGCTGGAGCAGCCAGACGCCGGTGCGGAACCAGCCGTCGTACCAGACGTTGGTCCCGTACAGCAGGGTGTGCCAGACGCTCAGGACGTAGACGACGATCACGCAGCGGTGCAGTACCCGCCAGGTCCGGGGGCCGATGCGGTGGCGTACGTAGAAGAGCAGGCCGAGCGGGATCGCGAGGTACAGGGCGGCCTGGCCGATCGGGATGGCGATCCGCCCGGTCCCGGATGCGTAGCCGCCGGGGACGAACGCCTCGACGAAGGCGGTGGCCACGGCCGAGTTCCAGGCCGCCGTGTCGTGGCGGACCAGTTCGGCCCCGAACAGCAGGGCGTGGGCCGCGATCAAGGCGATGGTGTTGAGACTCGTGGTGCGGTGCAGGCGCTCCAGCCGGGGGCCCGACAGCGGCAGACGGCTCGGGCGCGGCCCGGACAGCATCAGCCCGAGGATGACGGTCCCCCAGGCCCAGAGCAGCGCGGACCAGCCGAACGCCTGGCTGAGGAAGTAGATCCAGAAGCCGCCCGCGTCGGCCATGAACGGCATCACGGTGACCGTGGAGGAGGTCTTGTTGCGGATGCGTAGGTAGAGCAGGACGAAGATCGCCGCGGTGATGACGAGCGCCACCAGCCCGTCGGGCCAGGAGGCCCGCAGGTCGGAACGGAGCGTCGGCCGTCTGGGCTCTCCCGACTGCCGGGGGCCGGGGAGCCGGCCGTCCTCGGGTGCGTCCCTGCCGGTGGCCGTGGCGTCCGGCCCTTCGGTGGCCGGCGCGGTACTGCCGGGCGTTTCGGCGGCGGCCGCCGCCGGATCGGGAGTGGGGGGCGGATTCGTCATGCGGCCTCTTCGGGGCGGGGGCATCGACTGGCGGGGGCGGATGCGACGGCCCCGGGCCACGAGGCGTGAGCAGACGCGTTGTTGGAGCAGTCGGGCGGCGGGCGGGGAAAGTTCCCGCCAGGTCTGTGTGACATGGATCACACCGTGGTGTTGGTGGGGCAAACGAGGCGAACTCCTGCTGTTTCGGCATCTGGTGCTCTTCTCTCCGGGGCGGGGGCGGCTGGCACGATGGGCGCCATGGGAGCCGGAACCGCACTCCGACTCGGGCGCACCGCGCTGTTCGCCGTGGTGTGCGTCGTCGTGTCCGGACTCGGTCACGCGCTGATGTCGGGCGCGCCCCTGCCCCTCCTCGTCCAGGCCGCCGCCCTGCTGCCGGTGAGTGCGACGGGATGGTGGCTCGCAGGGCGGGCGCGGGGCGCTCCGGCGACCGTCGCGGCCCATGTCCTGGGCCAGTTGGGGCTGCATGCCTTCTTCGCCGCCGCCGGATCCTGGCTGCCGTCCGGTTCCGGCGCGCACCACGCGGGCGGCGGGCATCGTGCGTCGGACGCGATGAACCACTCCGCGCACGCGGCCCCGATCGGCGGTTCGTCGGACCTGATGGGGCTTCTGGCCGCCTTCGACGGCGCGGTGTTCACCCTCGGCATGGCCGCCGCCCACGCGGTGGCCGGGCTGATCTGCGGCTGGTGGCTGTGGCGCGGCGAGGTCGCCCTCGCCCGGCTGGGCCGCTGTCTGGTGCTGTTCGTCCGCGCGCCGCTGCGGACGGCCTGGCGCCTGTGGTCCGCGACGCCGCCCGCCCCGGCGCCGCCCGCCCGGCGGCGCACCCGTCGCCGGCCCGGCCGCCGCCCCCAGGACCTTCTGACCCGGCACGCCATATCCCGGCGCGGGCCACCGCTCTCCCTCCGCCTCCTCTGACCTCCATCCGCTGCCCGGCCGCTCTGCGCCGGAGGCGGTACGGGTGTGCGCCCCGCGCACACCCGTGACAGGCATGCCGGTTCTCCGGGCCGCCCCCAGCGGCGTCCGGGACCGGCCGCCGGAGCCGGGCCACCGCTGCCGCGGCTCCGCAAGGACGCGAAGGACTGCTGTGACACTTCCTGCCCCCGCGCTACCGGCCCCCGCACAACCGGCCGCCGCACCACCGGTCGCCGTGCTGCCGACCCCAGCGCGACCCGTGGTCGCGCTGCCGGCCCCCGTTCGACCGCCGGCCGCCACCGCCGTACCCGCCGCCGCGCCGTCCGTACGGGCGCCCGCCCACCGGCCGCCGGTCATCCGGGTGTCCGCCCCCCGTCCGTCCCGGCCCCGGGTCCCGGCCGCCCGGCAGAACGACGGGCAGATCACCGACTGGGCGCTGGCCGCGGGCGGTGGGGACCGGGAGGCCGCCGACCGCTTCGTCCGGGCGACCTACGAGGACGTCCGCAGATTCGTCGCCTACCTCAGCTCCGACGTCCCGGGCGCCGACGACCTGGCCCAGGAGACCTACCTCCGGGCGATGAGCGGACTGGCCCGGTTCGCGGGGCGTTCCTGCGCCCGGACCTGGCTGATGTCGATCGCGCGGCGCGTGGTCATCGACCGGCACCGGGCCGCCGCCGTGCGCCCCCGGACCGCCGACACCGCGGACTGGCAGACCGCGGCGGAACGCGCCCAGCCCCGCCACCTGCCCGGATTCGAGGAGTCCGCCGCGGTGCTGGACGCCCTGCGCCGCCTGGACCCGGCACGCCGCCAGGCCTTCGTCCTCACCCAACTGCTGGGCGCCTCCTACGAGGAGGCCGCGGCCGCCGCCGGCTGCCCGATCGGCACGGTGCGCTCCCGCGTGGCGCGCGCCCGCCGCGAACTCGCCGGGCAGTGGCGCGCGGAGCCGGCCGACACGCACCGGGGCCCGCTCCCCGCATCGGCCTGACACGTCCGGCCGGGACCGAAGGCGCTACGCGGTGTCCGCCCGGGATCCTTCGGGGTCCCGGGCGGCACGGCGGCGGAGCAGGAGCACCGGCAGCAGCAGGCACTGGAGGCAGACCGCCGCCCAGAACCCCCGCGCCGAGCCCGCCGCCTCCGCCGCCCCGTACAGCTGACCGCCCACCACCCCGCTGGCGAACGCGCCGATCCCCGCCGCCAGCCGCTGCCGCCCGAACACGCTCGCCGGGGCAGCCGTCGAACGGGCCAGCGCCTCCAGGTCGTTCTTCAGGAAGAGCACGATCTCCCCGAGACACAGCAGCACCCCGCCCACCGCGATCCCCGCGTACCCCCCGACGCCGATCGCCGCCATGCCCGCCGCCATCGCGCCGAAGCCCCACCGCAGCGCGGCCGGGTAGCCCAGTGCGGCGACCCGCTCCGCCAGCAGCGGCTGGGCGACGACGAGAAGGGCCGCGTACCCCGCCAGGACGGCCCCGTAGAAGGCCGCCGACGTCCGGGGGACCGCGTACAGCGCCAGATAGTGCTGGAAGAACATGAACGCGTACACGCTCAGCACGGTCACCACGAACGGCGCAGGCCCGGGGCGCGGCGCGGCGGCCTCCCGCCCCGGACCGGCGGCGGGCCCGTCGAGGGGCCGGTCCGCCGCGCCGGCCGGCAGCAGCGCGTGCCCGGCCCCGACGAGCGCGAACAGCACGGCGACACAGGAGAACAGCACCCCGGGGGAGCCCATGACGAGCGGCGCCGCGGCCGGAGGGCCCAGCGCCATCCCCGCGTTGAACGCCGAACCGCTCGCCGACAGCAGCCGGGGCCGCTGCGCCGGGGGCACCCCGTCCACCAGGTACGCCTTGTTCGCCGGGAGATACAGCGCCGCGCCCGCCGACACCAGCAGCAGCGCCCCGACGGCGAGGACCGGACTGGTCAGCCCGGGGACGAACGCGGCGAACCCCGCCGTGCGCAGCGCCAGCGCCAGCAGCATCGCGCGCCGCAGCCCGATCCGCCCGACCAGCGGCCCCGCGACCACACCCCCGGCGAACTGGATCAGCGAGGCGACGGCCAGCACGAAGCCGACCGTGCCGAGCCCGAGGCCGAGCCGCTGGTGGAGCAGCACCGACACATAGGGCAGCACGGCGAAGCTGCCCAGCGTGATCAGGAACGAGCCGCCCAGCAGAAACCGCTGGGGGCCGGTGAGCGGCGGCCGGGCCGTCCCGGCACGCGCCGTCCCCGCCTTCGGAGCCCCGCCCGGCAGCCGGAGGCTCACCTCCCCGGGCTCACGGCGCCCCGGCGACGACCGGCCGGACCCGGACGGCCGCGCTCCACGCCCGGTGCTGGGCCAGCTCCGCCGTCCGCGCCTCGGCCAGCACCATGCCCGTGCAGCCCCGCTGATCGCCGATATGGGCCACGGTCTCGCCGGGCTCGCGGACCGGGAACCACTCCACCGCCCCGGGGAACGCGGCCAGTTCGTCGAGTCCGAGCCAGCCCTTCAGCACCCCGGGCCGCTCCGCGTACACCAGGACGAAGCCGTACGCGGGTCCCCCGGCGTCGAGCGGGGCGTCCAGCAGCGCCGGGCGGCGGCCGAGCGCCTCGTCCATCATCGCCGTGTAGACATTGGTCCGCAGCGTGCGGCACAGCACCTCGCCGACCAGCGCGCCGCCGATCCTGCGGTTGATCTCCACCAGTTCGGGTCCGTCGGCCGTCAGGACGAACTCCACATGGGCGAAGCCGCGGGCGTGCCCCGCCGCCGCCAGGACCCGGCCCACCCAGGCCTCGATCCCGGCCCGCTCCTCCTCGGGCAGCGCCACCGGGAACGCCGCCGCCTCCTCCCGTACCACCGCGGCCCGCGACGTCTGGCGGCTCAGCACCCCCAGCAGCCGGGTGGTCCCCTCCCAGCTCAGGGTCTCCGCGCTGTACAGCGGACCGGCGAGGAAGGCCTCGGCGAACAGCGTGCCGATCAGGCGCTGCCGTCCGGCCGCCGCCAGCGCCTCGTGCAGGGCCTCCTCGTCGTGCACGATCCACACATGACGGGAGGAGGTTCCCGCCGAGTCCTTCAGGACCGCGGGCAGCCCCACTGCCCGCAGCACCTCCCCGGCGCCCTCGGGACCCGGCGGGACGGCTACGGCCGCACTGCGGCTCAACCCCTGCGCGTGGAGCGCCTCGCGGACCCGGCGCTTGTCCCGCAGCAGCCCCACGGCCTGGGGATCCGCCCCCGGGAGGCCGAGTCCGGCGGCCAGTTCGGCGGCCGGCAGGCTCCAGGTGTCCGTCGTGTTGATCAGTCCGGCCAGGCCCGGCACCGCGGCCAGGGCCCGACGGGTGGCCTCCGGATCCGCCGTGTCGACGTCGACGACGTCCAGCGCGTCCGGCGGCAGGACCGCCAGCTCGTGCCGGTACACCGAGCGGTCACCGGTCAGCAGGCACAGCCGGTGCCCCGCGTCGGCGGCGGCCTCCGCCATCCGGCCCAGGCCGAAGGACAGGGACTCCAGTGCGGCGATCGTCATGGCAGCAGCTCCACGGTCGGTACGGGGGAGGGGGCATCGCCCTCGGCGGTCCTGGCGGCCTCCGGAGCGGCGCGCCCGGCCCACTCCATCACCGACCACGGCGGCCGCAGGGCGGCCGGCGACGCGATGGTCCGGGGCCGCAGCCCGGCCGGGTCCAGAGCCTCGGCATGACGGGCGAACACCCGCTCCGCGTACCGGTGTCCGGTGTCGGCGCCCAGCACCAGATGCAGCCGCCCGGGGTCATGGGCCGCCTCCCAGGACGCCGCCAGATGGGCCGCTCCGGTGGACAGGCCGGCGAACACCGCGTGATCCCGCAGCAGTCCGACCGCACCGGCCATCGCATGGCGGAAGTCCAGCCAGTGGACGGTGTCGTACAGCTCGTGCCGGACGTTCCCGAACGGGATGGAGCTGCCGATGCCCGCGATGATCGCCTCCGGGTCCTCGAACCGCTCGCTCCCGAAGGTCACGCTGCCGAACGGCTGGATGCCCACCAGCCGCACCGACCGCCCCGACTCCCGCAGCGCGCGGGCCAGTCCGCCCGTGGAGGCGCCCGTGCCCACCGCGCCCACCACGGTCAGCGGGCCCTCGGGCAGCGCCCCGGTGAGCAGCTCCGCGAATTCCCGGTAGCCCTCGTGGTGGATCCCGTCGTGATACTGCCGCATCCAGTGGAAGTCCGGCCGCTCCACGAGCAGCCGCCGCACCCGGCGCACCCGCAGCTCCTGGTCCAGACGCAGGCTCTGCGAGGGCGGCATCGCGTCGACCGTCGCGCCGAGGATCTCCAACTGCGCGCGCATGGTGACGTCCACGGTGGTCGAGGCGACGATGTGGCAGCGCAGCCCGTAGCGGTGGCAGGCCATGGCGAGCGCCAGCGCGTAGATCCCGCTGGAGCTGTCGACCAGGGTCTGCCCGGGGACCACCCGGCCCCGGCGCAGCAGCGAACGGACCGCGCCGAGCGCCGCGTACACCTTCATCGTCTCGAAGCGGGCGAGGACCACGTCGCCGGTCAGCCGGATCAGGTCCGGGCTCTTCACCGCGTCGGTGATGTGCTCGTGGACGGTCGCGGGTGCCGGGCGGGGACCGGCGCCGGTCCCGGAGGGGGTGCGGGGAGCCGAGTCCGGCCCGGCGGTGCGCGGAGCGGCGTCCGCCCCGGCCCTCACGTGCGCCGCCCGCGCACGATGAGCCGGTCCGAGCGCTGGTCGTAGCCGGAGGCGTCGAACCCGCCGAAGCACTCCACCCCGGTGAAGCCCGCGAGCTCGAAGAGGGCGTGCAGCTCGGCCGCCGAGTAGAGCCAGGAGGTGAGGGAGGCGGTGCGCGCCGTCGTGCCGCGCACCAGCGTCCAGTCGGTGCGCAGCCGCCGCCAGCTGTCGAGGACGGTGTCGCGCTGGACGACGTAGCCGCCGTCGGGCAGGTCGACCGCCTTCGGCCGTCCGATCCAGCCCGCCAGCACCTCCTTGCCCATCACGTCCACCAGGAGCTGTCCGCCCGGCGCGAGGCTCGCGTAGGCGTTGCGGAGCACCTGGAGGTTGTCCTCGGCCTCGTCGAAGTAGCCGAAGGAGGTGAAGACGTTCAGCACCACGTCGAAAGCGCCGGGCTCCTGGTACGTGAGCATGTCGGCGCGCTCCAGCCGGACCCGGGCGTCCGCCGCGTTGCAGGCGGCACGGGCCGCCGCCAGCATCGAGGGCGACAGATCGACCCCCGTCACCTCATAGCCCCGGGCGGCCAGCGGCACCACGAAGAGGCCCGGCCCGCAGCACAGGTCCAGCACCCGGGCGCCCGGTGGGAAGTCCAGCAGAGGCGAGGCCCCGACCAGGGCGGCGGCGGACTCGGCCCGCGCCGGCGGGAACATCGTCGCGGCGAAATCGGACCAGAGCGCATCGTCCTCGTACCAGTGCATGCCTCGCGGTCTCCTCCCGGGCCCGAGGGCCCCAGTGGGCGTCACCCCGGCAGCCGTCTGCGTCACCGGCCGCCGCTTCCGTCACCGGGCGGGCCTCCCGCACCCGGCGTCTCTCCAGTAGTCGGCCGCCCCGCCCGGGAAGTTCCCGCGTGATCACCGGCCGGCGCCGGGAGCCTCACCGACGGCCCCCGGACGGTGTGCAGGGGACGTAACCGGCCTTGTTTCTCCGGTGTCATCCCCGGGTAACGGGCCCTTCCTAGATTGAGGGGTGACCGATGCCCGCCCTGCGTACCCGCGTGTACCTCCGCGTACCCCCGGGAACGCCCGCCCCCGAAGGGCCTCGCCCATGACCGTGCCGTCCCCGCCGGATGCTCCCGCCACCGACCGGGTGCGCACGGTCTGCTCGTACTGCGGTGTCGGCTGCGGGATCGTCCTCGACATCGCCACCGGCCCGGACGGCCGCCGCACCGTCGTGAAGGCCTTGGGGGACAAGGCGCACCCGGCGAACGCCGGCCGGCTGTGCACCAAGGGCGCGACCGGAGCGGACCTCCTCGCCGCCCCCGGCCGGCTGACCACCGCCCTGGTCCGCGCCGACCGCAGCGAGCAGCCCGCCCCGCTCGGCCGGGACGCCGCCATCGCGGAGACCGCGCGCCGGCTGCGGTCCGTGCTGGACACCCACGGCCCCGACGCGGTGGCCTTCTACGTCTCCGGTCAGATGACGCTGGAGGCGCAGTATCTCGCCAAC
Organism: Streptomyces sp. NPDC020884; assembly: GCF_044333935.1. Classification (NCBI taxonomy): domain Bacteria; kingdom Bacillati; phylum Actinomycetota; class Actinomycetes; order Kitasatosporales; family Streptomycetaceae; genus Streptomyces; species Streptomyces sp. NPDC020884. Next base: position 104,977 of record NZ_JBIRRY010000011.1, read on the forward strand.
AAACTGGCCAAGGGCTTCATCGGGACCAACACCATTGAGTCAAATTCCCGGCTCTGCATGGCGAGCGCGGGCAGCGGCTACAAGCTGTCCCTCGGCGCGGACGGGCCGCCCGGCTCCTACGAGGACTTCGCGCACGCCGACGTCTTCCTCGTCACCGGCGCGAACATGGCCGACTGCCATCCGATCCTCTTCCTGCGGATGATGGAGCGGGTCAAGGCCGGCGCGAAGCTGATCGTCGTCGACCCCCGGCGCAACGCCACCGCCGCCAAGGCCGACCTGTATCTCCGCATCCGGCCCGGCACCGACCTGGCCCTCCTCAACGGACTGCTGCACCTGCTCGTCGAGAACGGGCACACCGACCCCGCGTTCATCGCCGAGCACACCGAGGGCTGGGAGCAGATGCCCGCCTTCCTCCGCGACTACCCGCCCGCCGTCGTGGCCGGGATCACCGGCATACCCGAGGCCGACCTCCGGCAGGCGGCCCGCTGGATCGGCGAGGCGGGCGAGTGGATGAGCTGCTGGACGATGGGCCTCAACCAGAGCACCCACGGCACCTGGAACACCAACGCGCTGATCAACCTCCACCTCGCGACCGGGGCGATCTGCCGCCCCGGCAGCGGCCCGTTCTCGCTCACCGGGCAGCCCAACGCCATGGGCGGACGCGAGATGGGCTACATGGGTCCCGGACTGCCCGGCCAGCGATCGGTCCTGGTCGACGAGGAGCGCGCCTTCACCGAGGAGCTGTGGGGCATTCCGGCCGGCACCCTGCGCGCGGACGGCTCGGGCAGCGGCACCGTCGACATGTTCCGGCGGATGGCCGAGGGGGAGATCAAGGCCTGCTGGATCATCTGCACCAACCCGGTCGCCTCGGTCGCCAACCGCCGGACGGTCATCGAGGGGCTCGAGGCCGCCGAGTTCGTCGTCACCCAGGACGTGTTCGCCGACACCGAGACCAACGCGTACGCCGACGTCGTCCTGCCCGCCGCCCTCTGGGCCGAGTCCGAGGGGGTGATGATCAACTCGGAGCGCACCCTCACCCTCTCCCGTCGCGCCACCGACCCGCCGGGCGAGGCCTGGCCGGACTGGCGGATCATCGCGGAGGTCGCCCGCGCCATGGGGTACGAGGACGCCTTCGGCTACACGAGCGCCGAGGAGATCTTCGCGGAGATCACCCGCGCCTGGAACCCGCGCACCGGCTACGACCTGCGCGGCGTGACATACGAGCGGCTGCGCGGCACGCCGGTGCAGTGGCCGAGCGCCGACGCCGACGGCCCGGCCCGCAACCCCGTGCGCTACCTCAACGACGGCGTCAGCCAGGAGCTGACCGTACGGCCCGACGGAAGCGTGCCGAGGATCGCCTTCCCGCTGCCCGGCGGCCGGGCCGTCTTCCACGCCCGCCCGCACCTGCCGCCGGCCGAGATGCCCGACGAGGACTTTCCGCATCTCCTCAACACCGGGCGGCTCCAGCACCAGTGGCACACCCTCACCAAGACCGCGAAGATCGCCAAACTGAACCGGCTGGACCCCGGCCCGTTCGTGGAGATCCACCCCGACGACGCGGCAGCCCTGGACATCGCCGAGGGAGACGGCGTCGAGGTCGCCTCACGGCGCGGCCGCGCGGTGCTCCCGGCCCGCATCACCGACCGGGTCGCGGTGGGGGAGTGCTTCGCCCCGTTCCACTGGAACGATCTGTTCGGCGAGTACCTCGGCGTGAACGCCGTGACCAACGACGCGGTCGACCCGATCTCCTTCCAGCCCGAGTTGAAGGTGTGCGCGGTGCGCCTGGCGCGGGTCGCCGCTCCGGCGGTGCACACCGATCCCGCCGCGGCGCAGCGGCCCGCCCTCGCCGGCGCCCTCGGGCTCGCGGACGCTCCGGGTCCCGCGGGCGCCTCGGGTCCCGCGAGCACCGTGGGCCGTGCGGACACCGTGGGCCTCGCGGCCGCCCTGGGGCTCGGGGAGATCGCCCCGCCCGTCCTCACCGCAGCGGAACGCCGCTATCTGGCCGGATTCCTGGCGGGCCTCGGCACCCGCCCTGAAGGCACCCCCGTGCTTCCGGCGGGCGCTCCGTTCGCCCCGGACCACGCCCTGTGGGTCAACGGCGTGCTGGCCGGCGCCTGCTCCCGGCTCCCGGAGACGCCTGCGCCCGGGACCGTGCCCGCGGCACGGGCGGTCGCCCCGGAGGAACAGGGCCGCCCGGTCGTCGTGCTGTGGGCCTCACAGACCGGCAACGCCGAGGAGGCCGCCGCGACGGCCGCCCGCACCCTGGCCGCCGAGGGATACCGCACCACGCTCCTCGGCATGGACGACGGGACGCCGGACGCCCTGCCGAGCCCGGCCGATCTCCTCGTCGTCACCAGCACCTTCGGCGACGGCGACGCCCCCGACAACGGCTCGCGCTTCTGGGAGTCGCTGAACGCCCCCGCTACCCCGCGACTGGAGGGCGTCCGCTACGCCGTCCTGGCGCTGGGCGACTCCACGTACGACGACTTCTGCGGCCACGGCCGCCGGCTGGACGAACGGTTCGGCGAACTGGGCGCGGAGCGGCTGGTCCCGCGCACCGACTGCGAACCGGACTACGAACAGCCCTTCGAACAGTGGCTCAAGGAGGTCCGGGCGGCGCTGGAGGCGACGACTCCGGAACGGACGTCGGGGGCGGCGACCACGCGGCCCGCGGCGACGGGAACCCCGGGCGAGGAGGGGGCCGCCCGCCTCTCCCGGGCCGCGCCCGTCACCGGCCTCCTCACCGGCAACCGCCTCCTGAGCCTGCCCGGCGCGACGAAGGAGGTCCGCGCCTTCACGATCGACACGCGGGGCGCCGACACCCCCCTGACGTACACGGCCGGGGACGCCCTGGGCATACAGCCCCGCAACTCGCCGGACCTGGTGGCCGAGTGGCTCGCCGTCACCGGACTCGACCCCGCCGCCGAGGTGGACGTCCCCGGGCACGGTCCGGTCGCGCTCGAGACCGCCCTGCACCGCCACCTGGACATCGCCCGCATCACCCCGGACCTGCTGCGCCTGGTCGCCGAGCAGACGGGGGACCGGTTCCTGAAGAAGCTGCTGCGCCCCGACAACAAGGGCGAGCGGGACCGGTGGACCTGGGGGAGGCAGGCCGTCGACGTCCTGACCGAACATCCCGTGCGGGCCACGGCCGCCGCCTGGGCCGGCGTGCTGGGACCGCTCCGGCCCCGGCTGTACTCCATAGCCTCCAGCCCGCTCACGGACCCGCACCGGATGCGGCTGACCGTCTCCGTGATCCGCTACGAGAGCCACCGCGGCCGGATGCGCAAGGGCATCGCCTCGACCTTCCTCGCCGACGCCGAACAGGACAGTACCGTCCCGGTGTTCGTCCAGCGCAACGACCGCTTCAGCCCGCCCGCCGACCCGGCCACCCCGATGATCATGGTCGGGCCCGGTACGGGCATAGCCCCGTTCCTGGGCTTCCTGGAAGAACGCCGGGCGCTCGGGCACTCCGGCGCCAACTGGCTGTTCTTCGGCGAGCAGCACCGCGCCACGGACTTCTACTACCGCGAGGAACTCGAGGAGATGAGCCGCTCGGGCGTCCTCACCCGGCTGGACACCGCCTTCTCCCGGGACCAGCGGGCCAAGGTCTACGTCCAGGACCGGATGCGCGAGCACGGAGCCCAGCTCTGGTCCTGGCTCCGCGAGGGCGCCCACTTCTACGTCTGCGGCGACGCCTCCCGCATGGCCAAGGACGTCGACCGGGCCCTGCGCGACATCGCGGTCGCCCACGGGGGGCTCGATCCCGACGCGGCGGCCGCCCAGGTGAAGCAGCTAGCCTCGGAGCGCAGATATCTGCGGGACGTGTACTGACCGAGGGAGTACGGCCATGGGCTGGGCAGAGGTACCGGTGGACACCGAGCCGGCGGCGGGCACGGTCCTGTTGACCGGCATCCCCGGCAGCGGCAAGAGCACGGTGGCCGCGGCGCTCGCCGCCCGGTTCGCCGCCGCCGCCCACATCGAGGTGGACGCCCTCCAGGGACTCATCGTCTCCGGCGGCCGGTGGCCCTCGCCCGAGCGGGACGAGGAGGCGGACCGGCAGATCTTCCTCCGGGCCCGCAACGCCTGCCTGCTGGCGGACAGTTTCGTCGCCGCGGGTTTCCTCCCGGTCATCGACGACGTCGTCGTACGCCGTGCCCACCTCGACTTCTACCGTGCCGCGCTCACCGGCGGACCGCTGCACTGCGTGGTCCTCGCCCCGGGCGCGGCGAAGGCAGGGGAGCGCAACCTCGCCCGGGACAAGACGCTGACGACGGACTGGTCCCCGCTGGAGGCGGTGCTGCGCGCGGAACTGGCCGACGAGAAGATCTGGATCGACAGCGCGGAGCTGACCGTGGCCGAGACGGTCGACGCGGTCCTGGCCGCCACCGGCCTGACGCCGGTGCGGGCCTGAGGCCCGGTCAAGCCCGAGCCCCCGGCGTTGTCAGACCCCCGCCGTACGGTGGGGACATCTATCCGCGCTGCTGGATCGCCCCGCCCGGCTGCTCCCGGGCGGGGCGCACACCGAGGGATCAGCCCGCCGACTCACCCGCGTGCGGGCTGAGGACCCCGGCCCAGATCAGAATGAAGAGGACGATGCCGAGCAGGACGCGGTAGATGACGAAGGGCATGAAGCTCTTGGTGGTGATGAATTTCATGAACCACGCGATGACGGCGTATCCGACGAAGAACGCCACCAGGGTCGCGAAGATCGTCGGACCCCAGGAGATATGCCCCTCGCCCACGTCCTTGAGCTCGTAGGCGCCCGAGGCGAGCACGGCGGGGATCGCCAGCAGGAAGGAGTAGCGGGCGGCCGACTCGCGGGTGTAGCCCATCAGCAGACCACCGCTGATCGTCGCGCCCGAACGGGAGACCCCGGGGACCAGCGCCATCGCCTGGCAGAACCCGAAGATCAGACCGTCCCTGATCCCCAGCTCCTTGAGCGTCTTGCGCTCCTTCACCACACGGTGCCTGCCGCCCGTCTCGTCGCGCGCGGCCAGCCGGTCGGCGATGCCCAGCACGATGCCCATGGCGATCAGCGTCGTCGCGATCAGCCGCAGATCGCGGAACGGGCCCTCGATGTGGTCCTTGAGCGTGATGCCCAGCACGCCGATGGGGATCGAGCCGACGATGACCAGCCAGCCCATCTGGGCGTCGTGGTCACCGCGCATCGAACGGTCCGTCAGCGAGCGGAACCAGGCCGACAGGATCCGTGCGATGTCCTTGCGGAAGTAGATGAGCACCGCCGCCTCCGTCCCGATCTGGGAGATCGCGGTGAACGCCGCCCCCGGGTCGTGCCAGCCGGCGAACGCGGCCGTCAGCCGCAGGTGCGCGCTGGAGGAGATCGGCAGGAACTCGGTCAGTCCCTGAACGAGTCCCAGGACGAATGATTCGAACCAGCTCATGGGGCTTCGGCCATCCCGGAGGTGATCGTGCATCGGCCGCGAACAGCGGGCCGGTGGGCCCGTCGGCGGCATGCGGCGTGCGGAGTACGGTCAAGGACATCAGGAAGAAGGGGCCATGGGCCCCGGAGATCCTTTGTCGGTCGCGGGCAGCGTATCGCCTGAAAGTGAACGCCCGGCCGACCGCCCCCCGAGCCCGCCGGGTCAGTCCTGCGGAGCTTCGCGGCCCAGCCGGTGGCGCTTGCGCCAGGCGACCAGCGCCCCGCCGAGACCGGAGATCACGATGAAGCCCATCGCTGCCAGGAACACCGGAGAGGTCGGCGACGCGGCCTCGCTGCCCGCGATCACGTACGCCGCCGTGTTCGGGATCGACCCGAGTCCGGTGGCGAGGAGGAACGGCGGACACCCCATCCGCGAGGTCGCCGCACAGTAGTTGGCGGCGGCGAACGGGATCCCGGGAAAGAGCCGCAGCGCCAGGACGGACCGGAAGCCGTGCCGGCTCAGCACCCCGTCCGCCGCGGTCAGGAGCCTCCCGCGCAGCAGGGTCCGCAGCGCGTCCTGGCCCAGTACACGGCCCAGCATGAACGACACGCCCGCGCCCAGCACCGTGCCCGCCAGCGCCGCCGCCAGACCCGTCTGCGCGCCGAACAGCGCGCCCGCGGCGATGTTGAGCAGCGGTCGCGGCACGAACGCCACCGTCAGCGCCCCGTACGCCAGGCCGAAGAGCATCGCGGCCGCGCTGCCGGTCAGCTGGGGCGGCCAGCCCGACGCCAGCAGCCGCTGTGGTTCGAACAACAGCATCGTCGACGCGGCCCCGAGCAGGACCACCACGAGCAGCGAGAACCGGGACCACGGCGACAACAGCGCCCTGGAGAGGCGCAGGGCCGTGCCAGAGGCGGGCCGGGCGGTGGGGACGGGGTCGAACATGCGGGGAGAGTAACCGAAAACGCCATGTGATCGCCGTAATGTGCGTCGCGTGAACCCCGCCGCCGACGCCCCCGTCCCGCCGGACAGCGCCCTCGCCGACACCGTCCTGGAGCGGCTCGTCGCCGGCTACGCCCCGGCCGCCGACCCCGTACGGGCCGAGGCCGCCGCCGCGTACATGAAGCACGTCGCACCCTTCCTCGGCATCCCCACCCCCGAGCGCCGGGCCCTGTCGCGGACCGTGCTGGCGGGCCTCGGACAGCCGGACGAGCGGGACTGCACGGCGATCGCGCTGCGCTGCTGGCGGCTGCCGGAGCGGGAGTACGCGTACTTCGCCGCCGACTACCTGCGCCGGTACGCGGGCCGCTGCACCTCCGGCTTCCTGCCCGTCCTGCACCACCTGGTGACCACCGTCCCCTGGTGGGACACCGTCGACGCGCTCGCCGCGCATGTCGCGGGCCCACTGGTCGCCGCCGACCCGGCGCTCGCCCGGGAGATGGACCGGTGGATCGACGACCCCAGTCCCTGGGCCGCCCGGACCGCCCTGCTGCACCAGCTGCGCTACCGGGAAGCCACCGACGCCGACCGGCTCTTCGGCTACTGCCTGCGCCGCGCGGACCACCCCGACTTCTTCCTCCGCAAGGCGATCGGCTGGGCCCTGCGGGAGTACGCGAAGACCGATCCCGCGGCCGTACGCGACTTCGTCGAGGGCGCCAGGACCCGCCTGTCGCCGCTCTCCGTGCGCGAGGCGCTCAAGAACCTCTGAGGCTCAACGAAAACCATTCGACGTCCAGGTCGCGCCCGGCCATGATCAGAGGCATGTTCCGGTACGCCTTCCTCGCAGCGCAGTCCGCAGTCGCGGACGCGCCGAAGGCTGCCGTGAACGACGCGGTCATCGAGGTCGCCCTCCCCGCAGCAGCAGCCTGCGCGGCAGCGTTCACCGCTGCCGCAGCGCCCATCGGCGGCGCCCGAAGCTGACCCTCCCCCGACAGTCCGGCGGACCCCGTGAGGGGAGGGTCGGCGGGGCCCTGGGGTCTTCTCTTCTCAGCTTCGAGTTCTCAAAGGAACGAGCCATGTCCAAGACGGCTTACGTGCGCACCAAGCCGCACCTCAACATCGGCACCATGGGCCACGTCGACCACGGCAAGACCACCCTCACCGCCGCCATCACCAAGGTCCTCAGCGAGCGCGGCGGCAGCAGCACCTCCTACGTCTCCTTCGACCGGATCGACCGGGCCCCCGAGGAGGCCCAGCGCGGCATCACCATCAACATCTCGCACGTCGAGTACGAGACCGACACCCGCCACTACGCCCATGTCGACATGCCCGGTCACGCCGACTACATCAAGAACATGGTCACCGGAGCGGCGCAGCTCGACGGGGCGATCCTCGTCGTCTCCGCGCTCGACGGGATCATGCCGCAGACCGCCGAGCACGTCCTGCTGGCCCGCCAAGTGGGCGTCGACCACATCGTCGTCGCCCTCAACAAGGCCGACGCGGGCGACCCCGAGCTGACCGACCTGGTCGAGCTGGAGGTCCGCGACCTGCTCTCCGCGCACGGGTACGGCGGCGACACCGTCCCCGTGGTCCGGGTCTCCGGGCTCAAGGCGCTGGAGGGCGACCCGCGCTGGACGGCGGCGATCGAAGGGCTGCTGGACGCCGTCGACACCTACGTGCCGATGCCGGTGCGCTACACCGACGCGCCGTTCCTGCTGTCCGTGGAGAACGTCCTGACCATCACCGGCCGGGGCACCGTCGTCACCGGCGCGGTCGAGCGCGGCACCGTCCGCGTCGGTGACCGGGTCGCGGTGCTGGGCGCGGACATCGAGACGGTCGTCACCGGTCTGGAGACCTTCGGCAAGCCGATGGAATCCGCCGAGGCGGGGGACAACGTGGCGCTGCTGCTGCGCGGGGTGGAGCGCGACCGGGTCCGCCGCGGCCATGTCGTGGCCGCGCCCGGCAGCGTGGTGCCCAGCCGCCGGTTCACCGCCCAGGTGTACGTCCTGTCGACGAAGGAGGGCGGCCGGTCGACCCCGGTCGCCACCGGCTACCGGCCTCAGTTCTACATCCGTACGGCGGACGTCGTCGGCGATGTCGACCTCGGCGACGCGGCGGTCGCGCGCCCCGGCGACACGGTCACGATGACCGTGGAGCTGGGCCGTGACGTCCCGCTGGAGTCCGGCCTCGGCTTCGCGATCCGCGAGGGCGGCCGCACCGTCGGCGCGGGCACGGTCACCGGCCTGCTCTGACGATGCACCTGCCCGCCACCTCTGGGATCAGAGGTGGCGGGCAGCGGTGCGCGAGGGGCCCGGCGGACCCGCGACAATGGAGAGGTGAACGAGCCGATACCCGTCATCCGCGAGGTCGACTGCGGCACCGCCCGGCTGCTGCCCGACGTGGACCGCGACCGGGCCTGGCTGCTCACGGTCGACGGCGCGCCCCAGTCCTACGTCGACCTCGACGACCCATCCTACCTGGAGTTCGAGTACGTGACGCGGCTCGCTCACGTCGTGGACGGCGCGGCGGAGCCGGGCGCGCCCCTGGACGTCCTGCACCTCGGCGGCGGGGCGCTGACCCTGCCCCGCTACGTGGCCGTGACCCGCCCCGGCTCGCGGCAGGACGTCGTCGACGCGGACCGGGCTCTGCTGCGGCTGGTCCAGGAGCATCTGCCGCTGCCCGAAGGGAGCGGCATCACCCCGCACGCGGCCGACGCCCGGGAGTGGCTGGAGGCGACGCCCCCCGCGTCCGCCGACCTCCTGATCGCGGACGTCTTCGGCGGCTCCCGGATTCCGGCGCACCTCACCTCCGTGGAGTACGCGCGGGCCACCGGCCGGGCGCTGCGCGAGGACGGGATCTACGCGGCCAACCTGGCCGACAGCGCACCGTTCGCCTTCCTCCGCTCGCAGCTGGCGAACTTCGCCGCGGTCTTCCCGGAACTCGCGCTGATCGGCGAACCGGCGGTGCTGCGCGGGCGGCGCTTCGGCAACGTCGTCCTCCTCGCCTCCCACGCGCCGCTCGACGTGGCCCCGCTCGTCCGGCGCTGCGCCGCCGACGCGTTTCCGGCCCGGGTCACCCATGGCGATGCGCTGGCCCGGTTCCTCGGTGGGGCCCGCCCGGTGGCGGACGGGGACGCGGTCGCCTCGCCCGAACCGCCCGACGGGGCCTTCAGCGTCGGCTGAGGCTCCCGGCGACCGGGGCGGGGCGGGACGGGGCGATCAGGAGCGGGTGTCAGCCGGTGGGCTCACCCGCGAGGCGGACCGTGCTCAGAATCTGCTGGATCGTCGTGTCCGGGAGCTCGTCCTTGACGCCGGCGTTGGCGTGGAGGATCCAGGTCGAGTAATCGCCCTTGGAGTTCTTGAAGGAGAAGGCGATGGACTTGCCGTCGGTGTCGCACTTCTCCTTCTTGGCCAGGCCCAGGGCGGTGGCCTGCACAACGCTGCCGGAGAGACCCGACTTGGTGGTGTAGGGCTTGGCCTTGCCGATCTTGACCTTGGACTTCGGGTCCAGCTGGGCGTAAGGGGCCCACACCCAGTTGGCGGCCTCGTTCGTCGCGGCCTCGTCGGTGCTCTTGGCGCCCTGGGCGCCCTTCGTCCCGACGCCGGCCAGTCCGGTGTCCTCCTCGCTGCCGTCGCCGTCGGAGTCGTCGACGCACCATTTGCTCTTGTAGTAGGCGGGCGCGGAGAAGCCGGCGGCCGGCGGGCCGTCGGGCTTCTTGGCGTCCTCGAAGCCGGAGAAGACTCCCGAGCCCGCGACCTCCCAGTCACCGGGAACGTCGAACTGCGTGCCCCACTTGGGGTTGGTGACGACCTTCCAGCCCGGAATGACCGGCTTGGGGTCGCCCTCGGAACCCCGCGGGTTCTCCACCGGCGCGGTGCCGGTGGCCGATTCGCTGGGCTTGGCGCTCGGCGACGCGGACTTCTTGTCGTCGGCGACGGTCTTGCCGCCGTCGTCGTCCTTGCCCAGAACGACGACGCCCGTGACGGCCGCGGCCACGACGACCGCGGTCGCCGCGACGATCGCCACGATCGTCGTCTTCTTCTTGTCGTCGCCGGGCTTCGGGCTGCCGGGCGGACCCGGAACCGCGTGCTGCGGCACTGTCGGCTGTTGGTAGGGATTGGGCTGTTGGTACCCCGGCTGCCCACCGGGCGGGCCCTGCGGATAGCCGTAACCCGGCTCCGTGGGCTGCCCCGGTTGGCCCTGCGGCGGATATCCCGGTTGCTGATAGGGATTCGGCTGCTGGTACCCCGGCTGCTGGTACGGGTTCTGGTCCTGCGGGTTCTGCTCGCCCCCGGGCGGCTGCTGTCCTGGCCACATGGCCAGTAACCATAGATGGGTCACGCGCCCACTGCTACGGCCGCCCTGTCCCAGAGCCGTCACAAGGGATGGCCAAACGTGGCTACTCATGAGTAACCTTCGGTCCATGAGCGCTGAACAGATGACCGTGGGCGAGATGCTCGTCGCGACGGTCCCGATGGCCCGGACCCTCAACCTCGAATTCGTGGAGACCACCCCGGAGCGCGCCGTCGTCCGGCTGCCCGACCAGGCGGAATACCACAACCACGTCGGCGGACCCCACGCCGGAGCGATGTTCACGCTCGCCGAGTCCGCCAGCGGCGCGATCGTCATCGCCGCCTTCGGCGACCAGATGTCGCGTGCCGTGCCGCTCGCCGTGAAGGCCGAGATCGGCTACAAGAAGCTCGCCATGGGCGAGGTCACGGCGACCGCGACCCTCGGCCGCCCCATCGCCGACGTCGTCGCCGAGCTGGACGCCGGTCAGCGGCCGGAATTCCCCGTCGCCATCGAGATCCGGCGCGCCGACGGCGCGGTCACCGGCGAGATGACCGTCGTGTGGACCCTGCGCCCCAACGGCTGACGACGGCCGTACGGGAACGAGAACCGGGCCGCCGCCCCTCCCCGGAACGGGAGGGGCGGCGGCCCGGCGCGGTATCCGGTGGGATGCGGCCGTCAGGCCCCGTGCGCCTCGCGGTGGGCCTTCGCCAGCTCCACGTACCCGGCCGCGTTGAAGCGGATGCCCGCCAGCTCCTCGGCGGTCAGCGGCCGCTTCACCTTCGCCGGCACCCCCGCGACGAGCGAGCCCGGCGGCACCCGCATCCCCTGCGGGACCAGAGCCTGCGCCGCGATCAGCGAACCCGCGCCGATGTGCGCGCCGTTGAGCACCGTGGCGCCCATGCCGACCAGCACGTCGTCCTCGATCACACAGCCGTGCAGCACCGCGTTGTGGCCGACCGAGACCCGCGCGCCCACGGTGAGCGGGAACCCGGGGTCGGTATGCACGCTGCAGTTGTCCTGGATGTTGCTGTCGGGGCCCAGCGTGATGGGACCGCAGTCGGCGCGCAGCACGGCCTGGTACCAGACGCTGGAGCCCGGGGCGAGCGTCACCTCGCCGATCACCACGGACGTCGGGGCCACGAACGCGTCCACGTCGATGTCCGGCTCCTTGCCGCCCATGCCCGTGATCAACGCCTGCTCCGCCATCGCCTGCTCCTTCGCGCCGGTGTGGTGCTCCTGGGCCCTCCCCGCTGGATCAGGCCGATCCACACGGTAGGCGACGGCTCCCGGCACACGCCGCGCAGTGGGGCGAACATCACAGGTCACCGCGCGGATCGCCGATCGCGCCGCCGACTACCGTGAGCGCGTGCCGAAGAACCGAAACGCGTTCTCCTCCCTCGCCCGCTGGCCGCGCCGCGCCGCCTCCCGCGCGGTCCACCGCGGCTGGGCCTGGGCGCAGCGGGCGGGCGCGGTCACCGCCGAGCACCCCGGGCGGCTGCGGTTCCGCGCGATCGGTACGGGGACCCGGCTCGCCTTCCCGCAGGGGACCGTGTTCGGGGAGCCCTGGATCGAGCTCGGCGCGCACTGCGTCATCGGCGAGCAGGTCACGCTCACCGCCGGGATGATGCCGGACCTGGACCTGGGGCCCGACACCGTCCTCACCCTCGGCGACGGGGTGGTGCTGGGGCGCGGCAGCCATGTGATCGCGGACACGACCGTGTCGATCGGCCCGGACACGTACTGCGGTCCGTACGTCTACATCACCTCCACCAACCACAGCTACGACGACCCGCACGAGCCCGTGGGCAAGCAGTGGCCCCGGATGGAACCGGTGGCGATCGGCCCCGGCTGCTGGATCGGCACCGGCGCGGTGATCCTGCCCGGCGCCCGGCTCGGCCGGAACGTCGTGGTCGCCGCGGGCGCGGTCGTCCGGGGCGAGGTCCCCGACCACGCGGTGGTCGCCGGGGCCCCCGCCCGCGTCGTCCGCACCTGGGACCGGGAGCAGGGCTGGCAGCCGCCCCTGCGCACACCCGCGCCCGTGCCGATCCCCGAGGGAGTCACGCCCGAGCAGCTGCTGGCCCTCGCCGACCTGGACGAGGCGCGGGAGACGCCGTAACGCGGGCGGCGGTGGCGGTACGGCCCGCCGCACGGGGGAGTGCACCGCAGGGCAGTGCAATATTCTTGACCCCGGCATCCGCCGTACGCGACTCAGCCACCCGCACTCCGCCATCCACCGCAGGGACGGTACGTGTCCGACCTCGACCAGCTCACCCAGTCGCTGGCCCGCAATCTCAAGCGCTGGCGCGGGGAGCGCGGCTTCACTCTCGACGCCCTCGCGGCCCGCGCGGGCGTCAGCCGCGGGATGATCATCCAGATCGAGCAGGCGCGCACGAACCCGAGCGTCGGCATCACGGTCAAACTGGCCGACGCGCTCGGGGTCAGCATCACCACCCTCCTCGACCACGAGCAGGGCACCCAGGTCCGGCTGGTCCCGGAGAGCCAGGCCGTCCGCATGTGGTCCACCGAAGCGGGCAGCTCCACCACCCTGCTCGTCGGCGCCGAGGCACGGGGACCGCTCGAGCTGTGGACCTGGCGGCTGATGCCCGGGGAGGGCAGCTCCTCCGACCCGCACCCCGAGGGCACCGTCGAACTCCTGCATGTGACCGAGGGCGAACTGACCCTCCTCGTCGACGGCCGCACCCATCCCGTCCCCGCCGGGACCTCCGCCGCCTTCGCGGCGCACCTGCCGCACGGCTACCGCAACGAGGGCGGCGAACCGGCCGTGTTCACCATGGCCGTCGCCATCCCGCCCGTCCGCTGAGACGCCCGGACACCCCCGCACCCGCCGCTGTTAGCGTGAGCGCCATGCGCGCACCCATCGGTACCTTCGAGGACGCCGCTCCCGCCGCGGAACGGCTGGACCTGCTCCCCGCCCCCGTCGTCGCGGCCCTGACCGCCGGCTGGGGCGGGTTCACCGCCGAGCAGGTCATCCACGTCGACAGCGACCCGGCCGTCGCGGACACGGCGGTCTTCGCCGAACACCACGGCGTGGAACTGCTCGACACCTCGGCCAACTGCGTCGTGGTGGCCGGCAAGCGCGGCCAGGACGTCACCCTCGCCGCCTGCGTGGTGCTCTCCCGCACCCGGGTCGACGTCAACGGCGCGGTCCGCAAGCACCTCGGAGCCCGTAAGGCCTCCTTCGCGTCGATGGACACGGCGGTCGGCGAGAGCGGCATGGAGTACGGCGGCATCACCCCGGTCGGCCTGCCCGCCGCCTGGCCCCTCCTGCTGGACCCCGCCGTGGTGGACGAGGAGTGGGTCCTGATCGGCAGCGGCAGCCGGCGCGGGAAGCTCATCGTCCCCGGCAAGGCGCTCGCCGCTCTCCCGGGAGCCGTCCTCGTCGAGGGGCTCGGCGTCTGAGCCCCCCGGTCGGCCGGGTCAGCGCTCCGCCGGCCGGTGCTCCGTGAGCCAGCCGGTGGCGAAGTCGACGGCGGCCCGCATCCGCACCAGCCGGCAGTCGGCCGCCCCCAGGCTCCCGCGGCGTACGTCACCCTCGGCGGCCGCCGACTCGAACGCCGCGCCCAGGGCGGCGAAGTCCCCGTCGTCCAGGGCGACGTCCTCGTACTCCCACCACCGGCGCACCCCCCGCGCCGCCACCACACAGCGGTAGCTCCGGCGCGGCGGACCGGGCATCCGGTACTCGCCCAGGTGGAACGCCGTACAGGTGGCCCAGTCCGTGCCGAGCAGCAGGATCCGGGCATCCGCCTCGTAGAGCCGGGCGAGCGGCGAATCCTCGCCGAGATGGCAGTCGGCCCGGTGCCCGGCGAGCAGCCGAGCCGCCCCTGGTCCCAGCGCCGCGAACGAGGTCTGCGGATGCGCGCTGCGCCCGGCCCCCGCCGCCGTGCGCACGGACTCGGCCAGCGCTCCCATCGACGGCGCGGGGGTCAGGGCCGGGTCGTACGGCTCCATCGAGGCGCGCACGGCGTCGACCGCCCCGGCGTCCAGATCCCGCACCCGCTCGCGGAAGTGCGGGGAGGTGTCGGAGTTCTCCGGGGTGAACGAGGGAACCACCACCGTCCCCGCCGGGCCCACCGCCCGGCGCAGCGCGCCCAGCACACCGCGCGCACCGTCCGCCACCGGTCCCACCGACCGCAGCGAGGCGTGTACCAGCAGCACCTCGCCGGGCCGTACGCCCAGTGCGGTCAGCGCGGCACTCGTCCGGTCCTCGTCGATCACATCGTCCACGGCGGGGATCCTTCCCGCCCCGGGGCGTCCCCCACACCCGGGCCGTTCAGCCGCGCCGGGCCAGCAGCGGGATCTCGATCGCGGGGCACCGGTCCATGACCATGTCCAACCCTGCGGCCCGGGTCCGATCGAGGGCGGCCGGGTCCACCACGCCGAGCTGGAACCACACCGCCTTCGCGCCCACCGCCACCGCCTCGTCCGCGACCCCGCCCGCCAGCCCGCTGTTGACGAACACGTCCACCACATCGACCGGGAAGGGGATGTCCGCCAGCGAGGCGTACCCCTGCTCCCCGTGCACCGTCTCCGCCTTCGGGTGCACCGGCACCACGCGCTTGCCGAACCGCTGAAGGACCTCCGCCACGCCGAAGGCCGCCCGGGAGCGGTTGGCCGACAGGCCCACCACCGCCCAGGTGTCGCCCGTGTCCCGAAGAATCCGCCTGATCGTCTCCGCGTCCGCGTACCCGCCGTCTGTGCTCATGCCGGGACAACCGCCGAGCCCCGCCCGCCCATTCCCGCCGGGATCCGCCCGCGCGGCGGCGCATAGGGTGGACGGATGCAGGAGCAGTACCGGACCGTCGCCCGCGCGGGTGTGCACGAGAGCGAGATCAACCGATCCCGCTTCCTGTGCTCCCTCGCCCCCGCCGCCACCGAACAGGAGGCGCAGGACTTCGTCGCCCGCGTCCGCAAGGAACATCCGACCGCCTCCCACAACTGCTTCGCGTACGTGATCGGCGCCGACGCCTCCGTGCAGAAGGCGAGCGACGACGGCGAACCCGGCGGCACCGCGGGTGTCCCGATGCTCCAGATGCTCATGCGACGGGAGATGCGGTACGTGGTGGCGGTCGTCACCCGCTACTACGGCGGGGTCAAACTCGGCGCGGGCGGGCTGATCCGGGCGTACGGGGGAGTGGTCGGCGAGGCCCTCGACACGCTCGGCACCCTCACCCGGCAGCGCTTCCGGCTGGCGACGGTCCACGTCGACCACCAGCGGGCGGGAAAGCTGGAGAACGACCTGCGGGCCACCGGGCGGGACGTCCGCGAGGTGCGGTACGCCGAGGGCGTCACCCTCGGCATCGGGCTGCCGGACGCCGACGTCGAGGCGTTCACCGCCTGGCTGGCCGACGCGACCGCGGGGACCGCCACACTGGAGCTGGGCGGCGAGGCGTACGGCGACGTGTGACCGGGCGCGCCCGCCCGAGGACCACTCCCGGAGCGGGAAAATCATGATCGATGCGGGTTCGGCGGCCCGGCGGCGTTAGCGTGGTCGGTGCCGACGCGCGATCACGGACCGCCGGTGCGCGGCTCACGGGGTGGAGGACGACGACGATGCAGGCCGGAACCGGCGGAGTGATGGCGTGAGGATCCTGCACACCTCGGACTGGCACCTGGGCCGGTCCCTCCACCGCGTCTCCCTGCTGGAGGCCCAGGCCGCCTACCTCGACCATCTGGTGGCGACCGTCCGGGAGCGCGAGGTGGACGTCGTGCTCGTCGCGGGCGACGTCTACGACCGGGCCGTCCCGCCGCTCACCGCCGTCGAGCTGTTCGACCGCGCGCTGCACCGGCTCGCCGCCGTCGGCGTTCCCACCGTGATGATCTCCGGCAACCACGACTCGGCCCGCCGGCTCGGCGTCGGCGCGGGCCTCTTCGAACGGGCCGGGATCCATCTGCGGACCGACCCCGAGGGCTGCGCCACGCCCGTCGTGCTCGCCGACGCCCACGGCGACGTGGCGTTCTACGGGCTGCCCTACCTGGAGCCGGCCCTGGTCAAGGACACCCTCCGGGCCGCCGGGGCCGGTCACGAGGCGGTCCTCACCGCCGCCATGGACCGGGTCCGGGCCGACCTCGCCACCCGCCCAGCGGGCACCCGCTCCGTGGTCCTCGCGCACGCCTTCGTCGCGGGCGGCGAGCCCAGCGACAGCGAACGCGACATCACCGTCGGCGGGGTCGCCGTCGTCCCGGCCGGAGTCTTCGACGGCGTCGACTACGTGGCCCTCGGCCACCTCCACGGCTCCCAGCGGGTCACGCACCGCGTCCGCTACTCGGGATCGCCGCTTGCCTACTCCTTCTCCGAGGCCGACCACCGCAAGACCATGTGGCTGATCGACCTCGACGGCAGCGGGGACCTCGCAGCCGAGGAACGCGTGAACTGCCCCGTGGAGCGGCCCCTCGTCCGGCTCCGCGGCCGGCTCGACACCCTCCTGGAGGACCCCGCCCTGGAGCGCCACGAGCCCGCCTGGGTCGAGGCCACCCTCACCGACCCGGTCCGTCCCGCCGAACCGATGGCCCGCCTCGCCCGGCGCTTCCCGCACACCCTCAGCCTCGTCTTCGACCCCGAGCGGCCCCCCGACGACCCGGGGGCGTCCTACGCCCAGCGCCTCAAGGGCCGCGACGACCACCAGATCGCCGAGGACTTCGTCTCCCACGTCCGCGGCGGCAGCGGCCCCAGTGACCTCGAACGCACCGTCCTGCGCGCCGCGTTCGACGACGTACGGGTGGACGAGACCGTGCGCGAGGTGTCCCGGTGAGACTGCACCGCCTCCGCATCACCGCCTTCGGCCCGTTCGGCGCGACGCAGGAAGTCGACTTCGACGCCCTCTCCTCCGCCGGCCTCTTCCTGCTCCACGGACCCACCGGCGCGGGGAAGACCTCCGTCCTGGACGCCGTCTGCTTCGCCCTGTACGGAGCTGTCCCCGGCGCCCGGCAGAGCCCCGGGGCCTCGCTGCGCAGCGACCACGCGCCCGCCGACCTGCCCACCGAGGTCCAGCTGGAGCTGACCGTCGGCGGCCGACGCCTCGAAGTCACCCGCAGCCCCGCCCAGCCCCGCCCCAAGAAGCGGGGCGACGGCTTCACCTCGGAGAAGGCCCAGAGCCGGCTGCGCGGCTACGACCCCGAGCGCGGCTGGCAGGCCCTCAGCACGTCGCACCAGGAGATCGGCGAGGAGCTGACCTGGCTGATCGGCATGAGCCGGGACCAGTTCTGCCAGGTGGTGCTGTTGCCGCAGGGCGACTTCGCCCGCTTCCTGCGCGCCGACGCCGAGGCCCGCGGAAAGCTCCTCGGCCGGCTCTTCGACACCCGCCGCTTCGCCGCCGTCGAGGAACGCCTCGCCGAACTGCGCCGGGGCGCCGAGGCCAAGGTCACCTCCGCCGACGAGCGGATCCTCGCCCTGGCCCAGCGCATCGCGCAGGCGGCCGGACCCGTCGGCGCCGAGGCCACGCCGATCGTCGCCCGGCCCGGCGAACCGGGCCTCGCCGAAGCGGTGCTGGAGTGGGCCGCGATCGCCCGATGCGCCGCCCGCGAACGGCTCGACATCGCCCACTGCGTCGTCGCCGAGGCCGAGGGCCGACAGCGCGCGGCGCGCCACGCCCTGGACGCCGAACGCGAACTGGCCCGCCTCCAGCAGCGGTACGAGGAGACCCGGCGGCGCTCCGCGGCGCTGGAGGAGCGGCGCCCGGAACACGACCGCAGCCAGGAGCGGTTGGACCGCGCCCGCAGGGCGGACCGGGTCGCCCCCGCACTGGACCTGCGCGAGGAGGCGGAGCGCGCCCACCGCCGCGCGGGCGAGGCCCTCGACCGGGCCAGGGCGCAGCTGCCGCCCGACCTCGCCGACGCCGGACCCGATCAACTCACCGAGCTGGAGCGCCGGTTCCGGCAGGAGCTGGGCGGCCTGGAGTCGGCCCGCCGGGCCGAGGCCCGCAGCGCCGAGATCGACGAGGAACGGGACCGCCTCGAGCGCGAATCCCGGGCCGACGACGCGACCGCCCGGGACGCGGACGCCTGGCTGACAAGCTGGGACACCGTCCACGCCGGGCTCCGCGAACGCATCGCGACCGCGCAGGAGGCCGCGACCCGCGCCGAACAGCTCGCCGGACTCCTCGCCCCGGCCCGCCGCAGACTGGAGGCGGCCCGCCGCCGCGACGCGCTGGCCGCCGAGGCCCTGACCGCCCGGGGGGTGCTCGCCGAGGCCCGCGAACGCGCCCTCGACGCCCACGAGACGTGGCTCGGGCTGCGGGAGCGGCGGCTGCGGGACATCGCGGCGGAGCTGGCCGCCGGACTCGTCGACGGCGCGCCCTGCACCGTCTGCGGCTCCGCCGAGCACCCGGCCCCCGCCACCGAGGGCGACGGCCACGTCGACCGGGCCACCGAGGAGACGGCCCTCACCGCCCACCGCCGCGCCGAGGAGGCCCGTACCCGCGCGGAGCAGGCCCTCGGACTCGTCCGCGAACGTCACGTCGCCGCACAGGCGGAGGCGCGCGACGCGGATCCCGCGGCAGCTGACCCGGTGACGCCCGGCGACCGGCTCGCCGGGACGGGGGCCGGGACGGAGACGGAGGCCGATACGGAGTCCGAGGCGGATCTCGGTCCGTCCGTCGGTGAACTCCGCGACGCCGTCGAGCGGTTGACCGTCGAGCACGCCGATGCGCACCGCCTCGCCGCCGGGACGCACGCCGCCCGCGAGGCCCTCGATGCCGCCGAGCGCGAACACCTCGGGCGTCTCGAACTCCGGCAGGAGACCGAGCGCCGGGCCGCCGCCCGCACCTCCCGGCGTGAGGCGCTCGACCGCGAGCAGGCCGTGCTGCGGAGCGAACTCGCCGTGGCCCGGGGCGAGTCCGGGACCGTCGCCGCGTACGCGGAACGCCTCACCCGCCGGGTGGCGCTGCTCGCGGAGGCCGCCGAGGCCGTACGCGTGGAACAGGACGCGGACCGGCGGCGCAAGGAGGCCGACGGCCGGCTCTCCGACGCGGCGTTCCGGGCCGGCTTCGACACCCCGGAGGCCGCCGCTGCGACCCTCCTGGACGCCGCGGCCCAACGCGACCTCCAACACCGCGTCGACGGCTGGCAGGCGGAGGCCGCCGCGGTCGCCGACCGCCGCGCCGAGCGCGACGCCCGCGAGGCCGCCGAGCGGCCCCCGGCCCGCCCGGCCGCCGTACAGGGCGAGTTCGAGACCGCGGAACGGCTGCTGCGCGATGCGTCCTCCGCACGCGCCGGGGCCCAGGAGCGCTGCGCCGAGCTGACCCGGCTCTCGCGGCAGGCCGCCGACGAGGTGCGGCGGCTGGGCCCGGTGCGCCAGGAGTACGAGCGGATCGCCCGGCTCGCGGGTCTCGCGGCGGGCACCTCCGCCGACAACGAACGCAAGATGCGCCTGGAGGCGTACGTCCTGGCCGCGCGCCTCGAGCAGGTGGCGGCCGCCGCCACCGCACGGCTGCGGCGGATGTCCTCCGGCCGCTACACCCTGGTCCACTCCGACGCCCGCACCGGCGGACGCCGGGCCGGGCTCGGGCTGCACGTGGTCGACGCCTGGACCGGCAGCGAACGGGACACCGCGACACTGTCCGGCGGCGAGACGTTCTTCGCCTCGCTGGCCCTCGCGCTCGGCCTCGCCGACGTCGTGACCGAGGAGGCCGGAGGGGTGCGCCTGGACACCCTCTTCATCGACGAGGGCTTCGGCAGCCTCGACGACCAGACGCTCGACGAGGTGCTCGACGTGCTGGACTCCCTGCGGGAGCAGGACCGCAGCGTGGGCATCGTCAGCCACGTGGCCGATCTGCGCCGCCGGATCCCGGTCCGGCTCGAAGTGGTGAAGGAGCGGCAGGGCTCGTCGGTCCGCCACCGCCTGTGACAGGCCCCGGCGGGCCCCGGCGGGCCCGGCCGGTGTGATTCGGGCGGTGGTCAGCGTGGCTCGGCGGTGGCCAGGGCGGCGAACAGGGCCCCGGACTCCGACCCGGCCGGGAGCCCGCTGACCTGGCCGTCGCCGACCTCCACCACCCGCCACACCCCGTCCTCGCGCAACGCCACGTCAGTGGTGACCCAGCGCTCTCCCAGGCGGCCCACCGCCCGCCGCAGGGACGGGAGTTCGGGGGCGGGAAAACGGTCCGGGGTGTCGGGATGGGCGGTGACGAGCACCGCCTCCCCGTCCACCCACCACACCCGCGCCTCGCCGCCCGCGACGAACGGCTCGAAGGCCCGCAGCACCAGACCCCCGGCGAGAAAGGCGCCCTGCAACTCCACGAACCGGCCGACCACGGCGGCCAGTTGATCCCGGTCCGCCAGCTCCGGCACGTAACAGGCCTCGTGCCACTCGTGCTTGCGGGACTTCACGAAGTCCTTCACGATGCCGGGCCCCGCACCGAGCGGCGCCATCAGTCCGGCCAGCTCGTCCGCGCTGGGCGGCGGAGCCCCCGGAGCCGTGGCGCACCAGACGCTGCGCGGTGTCAGCCCCTCGAACTCCTCGTACCAGCCGGGGAGTTCATGCGCGCGACGGTAGCCGGCGGCGCCGGTGATCAGGGTGCAGCCCCGCGCCGCGAGCGCCGCCTCCAGCTCCGCGTACCGGCCGGCGGGGATCATCCAGCCCCGGTACCAGTACGGCCCCGAGTCCCGTGCGACCCGGGCCACCGCCCCGGCCGCGTCCCCGGCGAGCAGCGCGTCATGATCGAGCAGCGCGATCCGGCCGCCGGTCGCACGCGCGGCCGCGACCTCCGCGGCGAACTGCGGATCGGGCCGGGAGAGCCGCAACGGGTCGGCGCAGAACAGGAATCCGTTCCGCTCGCTCATGACGGGCCGCCTCACTTCCTCACCTCTTCACTTCTTCGGACGGGGCCCCGGGGCCGTGACCCCCGGGGGCGGATCGCGGATCAGAGCCGGGACAGCTCGTCCACCAGATCGTCCAGCCCCAGCGACCCCTGGGAGAGCGCCGCCATGTGCCAGGCCTTGAGGTCGAAGGCGTCGCCGTGCGCGGCGCGCGCGTTCTCCCGGCCGAGCAGCCAGGCGCGCTCCCCGAGCTTGTAGCCGATGGCCTGGCCCGGCATGGACAGGTAGCGGGTCAGCTCGCTCTCCACGAAGTCGGCGGGACGCCCGCTGTGGTTGCCGAAGAACTCCTGGGCCAGAGCGGGGGTCCAGCGCTCGCCCGGGTGGAAGGGGGAGTCCGCCGGAATCTCCAGCTCCAGGTGCATGCCGATGTCGACGATCACCCGGCAGGCGCGCATCATCTGGGCGTCCAGGTAGCCGAGCCGCCGTTCCGCGTCGGGCAGGAAGCCCAGCTCGTCCATCAGCCGCTCCGCGTACAGCGCCCAGCCCTCGGCGTTCGCACTGACCATGCCGACCGACGCCTGGTAGCGGGAGAGGCTGTCGGCGACGTGCGTCCACTGCGCGATCTGCAGGTGGTGGCCGGGAACGCCCTCGTGATACCAGGTGGAGACGAGGTCGTACACCGGGAAACGGGTCTCGCCCATGGTGGGCAGCCAGGTGCGCCCGGGGCGGGAGAAGTCCTCGGACGGACCGGTGTAGTACGGCGCGGCGGCACCGCCGGGCGGGGCGATGCGGGACTCCACCTTCCGTACCCGCTCGGCGAGGTCGAAGTGCGTGCCGTCCAGCGCCTCGATCGCCTCGTCCATCAGGCCCTGGAGCCAGTCGCGGACCTCGTCCACGCCCTCGATGTGCTTGCCGTGCACATCGAGGTGGGCGAGCGCCTCCCAGGGGCCGGCCCCGGGCAGGATCCTGGCCGCCTCGGTCCTCATCTCGGCGAGCAGCCGGTGGTATTCCGACCAGCCGTACGCGTACGCCTCGTCGAGATCCAGGTCGGTGCCGTTGTACAGCCGCGACCAGCGGGCGTAGCGCTCCCGGCCGACCGGGTCCGGCGCGCCCTCGATCCCCGGGGCGTACACGTCGCGCACCCAGTCGCGCAGCGAGAGTACCGAGGCCGTCGCCAGCCGGGCGGCCTCGTCCAGCTCCGCCCGCAGGGACTCGGGTCCCGGAGCGACGAACTCCGCGAAGAACGCCGGGGTTCCGCTCTCGCCGCCCCACTCGGCGAGCTGCCCGATGAACGTGGCGGTCGCGCGCGGCCCGCCGTACAGCTTGCGCTCCAGGCCGAGGGCGAGCGAGGCGCGATAGCCCTCGTGCGCGGCGGGCACCGCGCGCAGCCGCTCCACGACCGCCGCCCAGTCCTCGTCCGTCGCGGTCGGGGTGAGGGTGAAGACCTCGGTGATGCTGTGGGCGGGGGACTGCAGGTTGGAGACGGTCCGCAAGCCCTCCTCGGCCTCGTGCACGGCGAGTTCCGCCGTCAGGCGCTCGCGCAGCAGCCGTCCGCAGCGCCGCTCGGCGTCGCTGTCGGCACCGGGGCGCCCCTCCGCGGCGTCCAGTTCCCGCAGCGTCGCGCGGATGAGGTCGGCGGCCGCGGCCTGACCGGCCGGTGAGAAGTCGGGCAGCCGGCTCGAGCTTTCGGACACCCCCAGATACGTGCCCGTGATGGGGTCGAGTTCGATGATGGCGTCGACGTAGGCGTCGGCGACCTGACGGGGCAGCGGGCTGCTCGAAGTGTCTGACATGGGGACATCCTCGTACGGCGGCACGCGTCCCGTCATCATCATTGGCCTCCGGGCGTCCGAAAGACGATCACGTCCTGCCCGTCCCGCATGTGCTGCCCGTCCTACGCTCCCGGGGCGGGAGGCAGCAGCGGCCCGCAGTCCCACTGCTGGAAGATCAGCCGGGTGTCCACCCGGGCCACCTCGCGGCGCGAGGTGAACTCGTCCAGGACCAGCCGCTGCAGATCCGCCGCGTCGGCCACCGCGACCTGCACGAGATAGTCGTCGGGGCCGGTGAGATGGAACAGCGCGCGCGACTCCGGCAGCGATCTGATGCGGTCGACGAACGGGCCGATGAGCTCCCGGCGGTGCGGCCGGACCTGCACCAGGAGCAGCGCCTGGAGCCCCCGGCCGAGCTTCGCCGGATCGAGACGCAGCTGATCCCCGAGGATCACCCCGGAACGGCGCAGCCGGGCCACCCGGTCCAGACACGTCGAGGCGGCCACGCCGACCTCGGCCGCGAGCTCGCGGTAGGTGGTCCGCGCATCGTTCTGCAGCAGCCTCAGAATCTGCAGATCCACCGGATCCAGAGCGACGGAATCGGACATACAGCGAACGTAGCACGGGGTTCTGCCCCTACGAACCGGTAACTGTTCAGAGTGGCCGGTATGGACAACGAAGTCTCGATGACGCCCCCTGCCCCCACCCCGTCCAGGGCTCTCGCCACCGAAGCCGTGCACGCCGGACGCGACGATCTCGCCTCCCTCGGCCTGCACGCCCCGCCGATCGACCTGTCCACCACCTACCCCTCCTACGACTCGCGCGACGAGGCGATGCGCATCGACGCCTTCGCCGCCACCGGGGCCCGCCCCGACGGGCCGCCCGTCTACGCCCGGCTGGACAACCCCACCACGGGCCGCTTCGAGACGGCGCTCGCCCGGCTGGAGGGGGCCGAGAGCGCGGTCGCCTTCGCCAGCGGGATGGCGGCGCTCACCGCGGTGCTGCTCGCCCGCGCGAGCAAGGGGCTGCGCCATGTCGTCGCGGTCCGCCCGCTCTACGGCTGTAGCGACCATCTGCTCGGCGCCGGGCTGCTGGGCACCGAGGTGACCTGGACCGACCCGGCGGGCATCGCCGACGCCATCCGCCCGGACACCGGGCTCGTGATGGTCGAGACGCCGGCCAACCCGACGCTGGCGGAGATCGACATCCGGGCCGTCGCCCACGCCTGCGGAACCGTCCCGCTGCTGGTCGACAACACCTTCGCCACCCCCGTCCTGCAGCGCCCCGTCGAACTCGGCGCGCGGATCGTCCTGCACAGCGCCACCAAGTACCTCGGCGGCCACGGGGACGTCATGGGCGGCGTCGTCGCCTGCGACGAGGAGTTCGCCGCCACGCTGCGCCAGGTGCGGTTCGCCACCGGCGGAGTGCTGCACCCGCTGGCCGGCTATCTGCTGCTGCGCGGCCTGTCCACGCTTCCGGTGCGCGTACGGGCGGCGTCGACGAGCGCGGCCGAACTCGTCCGCAGGCTCACCGCCGACCCGCGGATCGCCCGGGTGCACTACCCGCGGATCGGCGGCGCGATGATCTCCTTCGAGGTGTACGGGGACCCGCACCGGGTGATCTCCGGGGTGCGGCTCATCACGCCCGCCGTCAGCCTCGGCAGCGTGGACTCGCTGATCCAGCACCCGGCCTCCATCAGCCACCGCATTGTGGAGGAGGGAGACCGGCGGGCGTCCGGCGTCGGCGACCGGCTGCTGCGGATGTCGGTCGGTCTGGAGGACGTCGAGGACCTGTGGGCGGATCTGTGCCAGGCGCTCAGCGACGGGCCCATTCCGTCGGCGCGGACGGCTGAGCGGCCTGTTCACTCGTCAGCCGGGCGGTGATGACGAGCGTGCCCTCCTCGATCTGGTAGTCCAGGGGCAGCTCCAGCGCGCGCATCGCGGCCACCATGCCGGTGTTGTGGGACTGCGTCACCGCGTACACGCTGTCGCAGCCCGCTTCCACGGCGAGGGCCACCAGACGGCCGAGCAGCTCGGAGCCGATGCCCCGGCGCTGCCAGTCGTCCTCGACGAGGAGGGCGACCTCGGTCTCGTCGCCGTCCCAGAGGAGGTGGCCGAGTGCCACCAGCTTGCCGGAGGCCGTCTGTACGGCCAGGGTGCGGCCGAAGCGGGGGCTCAGCAGGTGGTCGAGATAGTGGTCCGCGTCGCCGACCGGGCCGTGGTAGCGCAGGCCGAGGGTGCGCTGCGAGCAGCGGTCGTGCATGGCGCGGGCGGCGGCGAGATCGCTGCGGTCCGCGCGGCGCACGGTGATCTCGTTGCCCTCGGGCAGGGTGAGGACGTCCTCGCTGCGCGGCACCCGCGGGCCGAGCCGCGCGTCGAGCTCGACCAGGGCGCGGGCCCGTGCGAACTCGGTCGGCGTGAACGGCAGATAGGGACGCTCGACGGCGATCACCCCGCCGGACGGGTCCCGCAGCCGCATCACCGTCTCCTCCAGCACGCCCTCGACCGGGGCGCTCTCCCCGGTCGCGCGGCCGGTGATGGAGACGGCCGGCAGCGAATGGATGGTGCACCGGCCGAGCAACTGGCGCAGCGCGAGGGGCAGTTCGGCGGCGTCGAGCGCCGTCCGGGTGGCCAGCGACAGCACCCGGGTCGGGGTGTCCACCAGATCATGGGCGTCGGCCCGCTCGAGCCACGTGGCGGCGCCGCCCGCGGCCGCGATCTCCCGGGACAGCTCCTGCGCCTGGAGCGGGGCCGGGGCCCGCAGCAGGAACTCGTCGACGGTCCCCCGGGCGAGCGGGTGGGTCTGCAGGGTGAGGATGTCGATCCGCAGCCCGGCGAGGGCCACGCAGAGGGCGGCCAGACTGCCCGGGGCGTCGCGCACCGTCGTCCGCATCCGCCACAGCGCGGTCTCCTCGGCGCCGGCGATCTCGCCCGCCGCCCCCGCCCCGCCCGGCGCGGCGTCCGCCTCCTTCGACGGGGGAGCGTGACTGTGGCGTCGGGCCCACCAGGTGTGGAACGCGGCCGTGGCCACCAGAGCCACCGCCGAGGCCATGAGCAGATAGGGCCCGTCCGGCTGATGCCCGATCAGGTTGGCGATGGCGTCGGCCACGGCCACGGCGGTGAACAGGGCTGCCAGCTCGATCAGGTCCCGCCGCCAGTGGTGCGGACGGCGGGCGGTCTTCGCAGAGGTCACATCAGTCATATCCTCACTGTGAACGAACGGTGTTGCCTGATCACGAACGCCTTGTGACTGATGGGTTAAGTGTGGATCTGGTTGCCTATCGTCGTTTTTCGGTCAGATTTTGGACTCCTGCGCCCCGGCCGGGAACACGGCGAGCAGCCGGGCGGCCTGGCGGACCGTCTGGGAGGCTCCCTTGCGCCCCGCCGTCGCCGCCAGCCCCGCTATCGGCGGGACGTCGCGCGTACCGCAGTGCTCGGCGCACTCGGCCGCCACGGCCAGCAGGTCGCCGAGGCCCCGGGGAGTCCTCTCGTAGGCCAGCAGTCCGGGCAGCATCGCGGCCAGCACGCCCAGCACCGTGCGGTACGCGCCCGTGGCGGCCGCCGTGCCGAGCGCGTCGGTGGCGCGGTTCACCTTCACCAGGTCGCGGTCGACCAGGATCGCCAGCTCCCGCCCGAGCAGAGCCCCCTCCAGGCGGTCCTGCGCGGCCAGCACGAGCAGCGCGTCCACCGCCGCCGTCCGGTCCTGCGGGTACCGCGCGCCGAGCCCGTAGGCCAGCGCGAGATGCACCGCGCCACCGACGTCGCCCGCGCTCTCGACCAGCGCCGGCAGGAACCCGACCGCGCCCCGCTGCCCCTGGTCGGCGGCGAACAGCAGGTCCGGCATCAGCCAGGCGGCCAGCGCCTCCGGATCCGCGGGCAGGGTGGCCGTCCAGTGCGGCGACCGGTCGGGGCCCCAGTGGTAGCACTCCCGGGACCGGGGCGGTTGCGCCCGGCCCAGCCAGTGGAAGGCCTCCGGGAACTCGCGCTGGATCACCCGCCGCTCCCCGGTCGCCGGCAGCACCTGACGGGCCCCGGTCGTCGTCCGCTGCCACCAAGGGCCCGCCGAGGGGCGGGAGACCGCGGTCGCCGGATGCCGCAGCACCGGGACCACCGGCTCGTCGGCCCGGATCCACGCGGCCAGCCGGTCGCCCTCGCCGGTGCCCAGCGCCTCGGCCGCCCCGGCGGCGTCCGCACTCCCGGGGCCGTCGCCCCGGCGGACCCGCAGCAGGGCCTGGGCGAAGTCGGCGGGACCGGGCCGGACCCCGAGCTCCCGGTAGGTCCGCAGCCGCTCGACGAGCTCGGCCGGTTCTATCGTCCCGGTGTGCCAGGTCGGCGTGGCCAGCAGGAACGGGACCCGCTCGGCCAGGATCGCCCCGGCCGCCTCCCACACCCGGGCGAGCAGCACCCCGTTCAGCGCGGCGTGGGCACAGGCGTCCGGTCCCGCGACGACGGACTTCGCCTGCCACGCGACCCGGTCCCGGTCGGACACCAGGCCCAGCAGCGAGGCCACCAGCACCGAGATCCCGTGCGAGGTCGAGACGGACTGCGGTTCGACCAGGTGCGGAGACAGGCCGTGCTCGAGGAACCACACGCCTGCCAGCGCCTCCCGCAGAGCCTCCGTCAGCTCCTCCCGGTCGGTCCGGGCCAGCCGCACGAGCCCGTCGAGCGTGCGCTCGAAGGCGGTGACCCCCGACGAGGGGCCCCCGACGTCCGATGAGGCGTCGCCCTGCCCCCACGGACGCGCCTTCACCCCGGCGGCCACCTCCTCGACGAGCTCGGCCACGGTCCCCGGTGCGGCTTCGTGCCGTCGCAGCCCCGGCGGGGGCGGCAGGAACTCCTCGTACGGTCCCGCCGCCGGCTCCTCCTCCACGAGATCGCCGAACAGGGCGGTGACCGTCTCCCGGTGCAGGGGCCCCAACCGCGCGGCCGAGGACGCCAGCTGCTCGCGCACCTCCGGGCCGGTGACGGCGGGGAGATACCGCGCGACCAGCTTCAGGGCCCGCTCCTGGACGTCGATGCCCTCGTGGCCGAACGCCTCGGCGACCGCCGGAAGAAGCTCGTCCGCCGTCGAGGCGTCCCGGCGCAGCGCCTTGCCCAGCAGGGTCAACTGGGCCCGCACGAGCTTCTTCTCCAGGCGGAAGAGCACCGCCCCCGACACGTCCGCGAGCTCCCGGGTGGACAGCTCGCCCCGCGCGTCCAGCCGTACGAACACCTGCTGGGCGTGCGAGGCGACCGGCGTGATCCCGTCGGTGGCCATCGCCGACCAGTCACGCAGATGCCTGCTCTCCTCCTGCTCCGTCGCCTCCAGCCGCTGCAGCACGGCCAGGAAGAACCGCTGGTCCACGGATCTGCCGCCGCGCATCAGACGGCTCACGCACCGCTCCACCAGATGCGGCCGGTCCAGCACCCCCTCGCCGGCCAGGGCGCAGAGCGCGCCGGGCCAGTGGTCCTGCGAGTCCGGCGCGTCGTAGAAGTCGACCTGCGGCGGCAGTTCCGGCATCTCGAACAGCCGGGGCGCCAGCACGGCGGTGTGCGGGTCCTCGCGCAGGATGTCGGTCAGCGGACGCCGGGTCCGGTCGCGCCGGCGGGCGGTGCCGACCCGCTCGCTCCAGCCCGCCACCAGGTTGTCCGTGACGGGGATCGGGACCCGAGCGATCCGCGCCAGCTCGGCGACGAAGGCGTACTCCTCGTCGGAGAGGGCCGAGCGCCCCGCGAACCGGTGGGCGAGATCGCCGAGCCACGCCGGATCGCGGTCCCCCAGCGAGGCGAGGATCAACGGATACGGGGAGCGGGTCCAGTCGCGCAGATCACGGCCCCCGATCCAGGCGGCGCACCCCGCCGCCCCGGTGTGACAGCCCGCGCCGGCCACCAGCAGCGCCTTGCGGATCCGGTCCCGCCGCTGCCAGTCCCAGCTCCGCACCTCCTTGCGCAGCTCCTTCAACGCGGCGAGCGCGGAGCGGCGTCCGGGCCGGTCCAGGCGGAGAACCAGCGGCGGCACATCGTGGTGACGCCCCGCGCGCACGGCGGTGAGCAGCTCGTTCATCGCGTGCCTCCGGTGACCGTCGCACCACGGCGGACCATGCGCACGGCGAGCGCGTGTTTGCAGGGCCCTCGCCGCCCCCGGTGGTCCGCCCACCACTGACAGGTGCAGGAGAACGCGGAACCGCTCTCGCGCACCTGGTAGCGGCGGTCCCCGGAAGCGACCGTCGCCCGCGAACCGTCCAGGGACACCGAGCCCTCACCCGCCAGCCTGCGGGCGGCCACGAGACGGGGATTGTGCCGCTCCGCCCGGTCCGCGTCGTACGGCAGCTCCCGGTGGAAGTACGCCGCGTCCGCCAGGTCGTAGCCGACGCGGCCCGCCGTGCCGAGCCGGGTGAGCGCGGCCCGCACCCGCTCCACGCCCAGCCCCGACTGCTCGGCCAGCGACGCCGGTTCGATCCGGGGCTCCCAGGCGAGCAGCACGGACACCAGCTCGGCGTCGGCCGCCGCGTCGTCCGTGGCCAGCGCCTCCAGGACGCCGCCCTCGCCCGAGAAGCCCCGCGAGGAGTCGGGGGAAAGCGTCAGCGTGAGCCGCATGCCCGGCAGGACCACCTCCCAGGCGCTCGCCGCCGCCGCACCGTCGGCCACCGGCCCGTACACCCGCAGGGCGGTCGCGTCGCGCAGCACCCGCTGCAACGCCACCAGCCGCTCCGGTCCCGGCAGGCACACCGCACCCGAAACCGGCCGGGTCGTCGGGCGCAGGGACCCGCCCGACGCCACCACCCACCGGGCGCCGCGTGCGGCGTTGCCCGAGGACGGGGAGCGGGGCAGCGAACGCAGGAACGCCACCGCCTGCGCCGCGGTCAGCTCGGCCCGCAGATCGCATCTCGCCGAAGCGACCTGCGCCTCGGCGAAACCGCGCAGCCACCGGTCCGGCAACGGCACCTTCTTCTCCACCACCGGACCGTCGAGCGTGGTCACCGCCATCTCGTCCGGCCCCACCCGCAGATGCAGCGGATCGTCCGCCGTGATCCGCGCAAGCGCCTCCCGCAGCGGAGGATTCACGTCCACGTTCGTCGTTCCGTGGCCGGTCGCCCGTCCGCCCAGGCCCTCCTCGAGCACATCGAGGCGGGCATACACCCCGCAACAGCCGGAGAACGACTCGAAGCGCAGCCGGTCGCCGTTCCCCGTCACCACCGGGTCCAGCGAGGCGGGCAACGCACGCTGGTAGTAGCGGGCCGCGGCCACATCCGCGACCGCCAGCAGACCCCGTGCGGCTATCCGCGGATCGGAGAGGAAACCCGCGAAGAACCGGGGGTGCGCCTCCGCTCCGCGCGGCGTGAGACCTCCCGCGGTCTCCAGACCGAGGGAGGGCCCCACCTGCGAGGACTCCAGGGCGGACGGGCGTGCGTAGGCCAGGGCCTGAACGGATCGGGTCATGAGAAAAAGCGTAGGACCCACCACTGACAACGGCCCTCGCCGAAGCCGCCGTTCGCTCCGAAGCTGCCGTTCACTCAACGGCCCTCGCCGAAGCCGCCGTTCGCTCCGAAGCCGCCGTTCACTGACCGACGCGGCCCGGCCGCAGCACCTTGCTGAACAGCACCGCCCCGCCCTCCGCCCGCAGCCGAACCGTCAGCTCCGCGCTGTCGCCGTCGATCTCCACCTCGCCGAAGAACTGCGGCGACTCCATCGGCGAGACGTTGGCGCGGTCGGGAGCCCGCACGAAGACGCGATCGGGGCCGAAGGTCGCGTCCAGCGCGTTGGCGGGGAAGCCGCCCGCCGCCAGCGGGCCCGACACGAACTCCCAGAACGGCGCGAAGTCCTTGAACGCCGCCCGCTCCGGCGCGTAGTGCTGGGCCGAGGTGTAGTGCACGTCCGCCGTCAGCCAGACGGTGCCGGTGATCCTGCGGTGCTTGATGAACCGGAGCAGTTCGGCGATCTGGAGCTCTCGCCCGAGCGGGGCCCCGGGATCACCCTGCGCCACCGCTTCGAAGTTCGTCGCGCCGTCCGGGACCACGAGGCCGAGCGGCATGTCGGCGGCGATCACCTTCCACTCGGCCCGGGAGGCGGCGAGCGAGCGCTTCAGCCACCGCAGCTGCTCGGCGCCGAGGATGCCCGTCGCGTCGTCGGGCTGCCGACCGGGGGAGTTGGCGTTGCGGTACGAGCGCATGTCGAGCACGAACACGTCCAGCAGCGGCCCGTGGCGCACGACGCGGTACATGCGGGAACGGCGCCCGGAACCGTGCGAGGGCGCGAGCGGGACGTACTCGTGGAAGGCGCGCACCGAGCGCGCCGCGAGGATGTCCACGTTCTTCTCGGTGTAGCGGGCGTCGTCGAGGATCTGGCCGGGGTACCAGTTGTTGCGCACCTCGTGGTCGTCCCACTGCACGACGGAGGGCACCTGCGCGTTGAAGCGCCGTACGTTCCGGTCGAGCAGGTTGTAGCGGAAGTTGCCCCGGTACTCGTCCAGCGTCTCGGCGACCTTCGCCTTCTCCTCCGTCATGACATTGCGCCAGATCCGGCCGTCCGGCAGCGTCACGCTCGCCTCCAGCGGGCCGTCCGCGTAGATGCTGTCGCCGCTGCACAGGAAGAAGTCCGGGTCCAGACGGCGCATCTCCTCGTACACCCGGTAGCCCCCGATGTCCGGATTGATGCCCCAGCCCTGCCCCGCGATGTCGCCCGACCACAGGAACCGCACCCCGGCCCGACGCCGGGCCGGAGCGGTGCGGAACGTCCCGCGCACCGGCCTGCCGGTACGGCGCGGATCGGCGGGGTCGGCGAGCGTCACGCGGTAGTGCACCTGCTCTCCCGCGGGCAGCCCGTACAGCGGTGTGGTGCCGGTGAAGTCCGTTCCGGGGCCGATCAACGGCCCGTGCCACCTGCGGACCCGCCGGAACGACCCGGTCGCCGAGGTCTCCACCAGCATCCGGGCCGGCCGGTCCGAGCGCACCCACAGCAGCGCCGACGAGGAGGTGACACCGCCCACCTGCACACCCCAGGACGCCTCGGGCCGCCCCGCCAGGTGCAGCGCGGGGGCCGCCGCAGCGGTGGCGGGGGACAGGGCGACCGCCGCCGGGGCGATGAGCGAGCCGCGCAGGACGGCACGGCGGCCGGGCGAGTGCGTACGCGGACGGTAGGGCATCGGAGCGCCTCCAGGGAGGTGGGCGGGCGGTGCGCCGTTCACGGGAAGACCGTGGACCGGCGCCGGGTCTCGGCCCATGCCTAGTGCCCTGCGGAGGCCGGGGCCCCAACCCCGGGTGAACGGCGCCCGTCAGCCGGATCCGGGCCGGCCCGATCGCCATGCCTCCGCCAGCGCGGCGACCCCCCGGGCGATGTCGCCGGGGGCGAGATGGGCGTAGCCCAGAACGAGGGGCACGGTGCCGTCCTCGGACCCGGCCGTTCCGCAGTCGCGCAGCGGCCGCAGGGCGATGCCGGCCCCGGCCGCCCGGTCCAGGAGGACGTCCTCGGGGCCGTACCGCGCGGGCAGTCGGGCGATGATGTGCAGCCCCGCCGCGATGCCGCTGACCACCGTGCCGGGGAAGTGCTCGTCGAGCGCGGTCACCAGGGCGTCCCGGCGTTCCCGGTAGGCCCGTTGGCAGCGCCGCAACTGCCGGTCGTAGCCGCCGCGCACGACGAAGTCGGCCAGCACGGCCTGGTCGATCACGGGATTGCCCAGATCCATGGTCCGTTTGCGGGCCACGATCCGCTCGGTGAGCGAGGCGGGGGCGACCAGCCAGCCGAGCCGTAGACCGGGGGCCAGCGACTTGCTCACGGATCCGGTGTACACCACCCGCTCGGGGTCCAGCCCCTGCAGCGCCCCCACCGGCGCCCGGTCGTACCGGAAGTCCCCGTCGTAGTCGTCCTCCATGATCACGGCGTCCGCGTCCCGCGCCCAGCCGAGCAGCTCGCCGCGGCGCTGCGCGGAGTATCCGATTCCGGTGGGGAACTGGTGCGCCGGCGTGGTCACCACCGCGCGCACGCCGGAGCGCACCAAGGGCGCGAGGGCGAGGCCGTCGTCGTCGAGGGGCAGCGGGACCGTGCCCAGACCGGTCGCCGCGAACAGCGAGGCGTGTTCCGGGCTGCCCGGATCCTCCACCCCGACCGAGGTCACGCCCGCGTCCCGGAGCACGAAGCCGAGCAGCGTCGTCGCCTGGGCCACCCCCGAACAGACCACCAGCCGTTCCGGATCGGCCACCACGCCCCGACGCCGGGCGAGCAGATCCGCCAGGGCTTCGCGCAGTTCCGGCAGCCCGCGCGGATCGGGGTAGCCCAGTGAGCCGTGCGGCAGTCGGCCGAACACCGTCCGCTGGGCGGCGCTCCAGGCGCTGCGCGGGAAGAGGGAGAGATCGGGGGTGCCGGGCCGGAAGTCCACCCGCGCTCCCGGCGTGCGCGGCGCGCGGTCGCGTACCGGGCGCTCCGCGGCGCGTACGCCCTCGCTCACCCAGGTGCCCGCGCCCTGCCCGCTGCGCAGATAGCCCTCCGCGGTCAGCTGCTCGTACGCCTCGGTGACCAGCCCCCGTGACACCCCCAGGTCGGCCGCGAGTTCACGACTGGCGGGAAGCCTGGTGCCGGCCGCGAGGCGTCCGGCCCGAACCGCCTCCCGCAGCGCGGACCGCAGCGCACGCCCCCGCCCGCGCGCCGGAGCGGCGGCGGCGGGCAACAGCAACTCCCAGGCCGGGGACAGGGAATCGGATCCACCGCCTCCGGCCCCTCCTCGGCCCCCGCCACCGGTCCGTGGACCCGTCGTCGCCGAGCCGTGCGGATTGGTCCCCGAAGACGTCATGGAAGTGGACCTTAAACCGGTCCTTCGCCGACCCTAGCGTCGGCCCCATGAACGCAACCTCTCTGCGCGGGGCCCTCCTCGCGGCCCTCGCGTGCGTGCTGGTGGGGGCATCCTTCACGGCCAACAGCGTCCTCGGCGACTACCCGTACGCGGGCGGCCAGGCCCTCCGCTACGGTCTCGCCGCGCTCCTGCTCGTCCCGCTCCTGCGGTGTGACCCGGACTCCGCGACGGCCCGGCTCCGGGGTCTCACCCGCCGCCAGTGGGGGCGGATCGCCCTGCTCGCCGCCGTGGGCATGGTCGGCTTCAACTTGGCGGTCCTGGCGGCCGAACAGTCGGCGGAGCCGGCCGTTCCGGGGGTCTTCGTGGGCTGTGCGCCGATCGTGGTCGGCGTACTCGTCCCGCTCCTGGACGGCCGCCGCCCCTCGCGCGTCACCTTGTACGCGGCCGGACTCGTCGCCGTCGGGGCGTTCGCCGTTCAGGGATGGGGCCGCACCGACCTGGCCGGCATCCTCTTCTCGGTGGGCGCGCTCGCGGGTGAGGTGGGCTTCGCGGTCATCGCCGTTCCGGTGCTGCGGCCGCTCGGCCCGAAGCTGCTGTCCGCGACGGTCTGCGGCGTCGCGGCCGTCGAGTCGGCGCTGCTCGGTCTGCTGATGGACGGCGGCTCGTTCCTGCGGGTCCCGACGGGCGGCGAGGCGACTGCCCTGCTGTGGCAGGCCGTCGTCGTCACCGTGATCGGATTCGTCTGCTGGTACAGCGGGATCCAGCGCATCGGAGCCGAACGCGCCACGCTCTTCTCCGGCCTGATCCCGGTGTCCGCCGCCCTGACCGCACCGCTGGTCGGCGCCGGGACGTACGGCCTGGCGCAGGGCGCGGGAAGCCTTCTGGTCGGCGCGGGTGTGGCGTACGGCTCCGGCGTCGTGGGCCGACGGACGGGGGCCGGAGCGCGGCGCTCCGGTGGGAAGCGGATGCCGATGTCGGCGCCGACGCCGACGCCGAATTCGACTCCGGCTTCGGCTCCGACTCCGACTCCGACTCCGTAACGGTGCCGGTCCTCGCGAGACCGCCCGTAACCGACCGAGGCCACCGTCCGAGGGGGCTCAGCGGCTGGTGTCCAGGATGACGCGGGCCACGAGCGCCGGGTCGTCGTTCATCGGAACGTGCCCGCAGCCGGGCAGCCGCACCAGTCGGGCGTCGGGGATCACCCGCTTGGCGCGGACCCCCTGCCTGCGCAGCAGGATCCGGTCGCGGGTGCCCCAGGCGACGGTGACGGGGATGCCCTTCACGTCATCGCCGAAGAACGCGCCCCGGCCGACCTCCAGCGTCCGGTGGAAGCCGGTCGCTCCGCGCAGGGCGAGCGTCTCGGCGACGACGGCCTCCGGCGAACGCCTCCCGGGCCGGGCGTAGATGGTGCTGGTGAGGGCCGTCCGCCCGGCCGCGCTGCGCGAGAGACGTTCGATCAGCGGCACCGGCAGGGCCAGTGCGCTCCGCCGCATCGTCCGCAGGGTGCCGAAGGCGTAGCGCCGTTCCGCCTCGGTCCAGAAGCCCGCCGGGGACAGCGCGGTCACCGACCGCGCCAGCTCGGTGCGGCCCAGCTCCAGCGCGAGCAGGCCGCCCAGCGAGTTCCCGGCCACATGGGGGCGGTCCAGGCCGAGTTCGGCACAGAAGGCTCCGAGCACCGGGCCGACCGTCGCGAGATCGTAGGCAACTCCGTCCGGCAGTGCGGGCGATGCGCCGAAGCCGGGCAGGTCGACGGCGATCACCTCACGCTCGGCGGCCAGGATCCGTGTCACCGGGTCCCAGGCCCTCAGGTGGTGCCCGATGCCGTGCAGGAGCAGCAACGGCGCGCCGGAGCCGGTCCGTTCGTACGCGACCGAGACCGGGCGGGGGCCCTCGGCGGTGGCGACGGTGAAGGAGACCGTGGTGGTCATACTGCTGCTCCCTGGAGTGGGTAGACATCTCGTCAACAACAATTACCGTCGGGTAGCTTGTAGTTCAAGGGGTCCGGCGATTCGCGCTGGACAGCAGGTGGCCCGTGGGCTGGGATGGAGCGATGACCACCGATGTCGTCACCGAGCTCTTCGAAGAACACCGGCCCGTGCTCACCGGTGTCGCCTATCGGATGCTCGGCCGCATCGCCGACGCCGAGGACGTGGTCCAGGAAGCGTGGCTGAGGTGGTCGGCGGCGGCGCGCGAGGACATCCGCGAGCCGCGCGCCTTCCTGGTGCGGATCACCACCCGGCTCGCCATCGACCGGCTCCGGCACCTCCAGTCGCGCCGCGAGTCGTACACGGGGCCCTGGCTGCCGGAGCCGGTGGTCACGGACTTCGGCCCCACCCTGCCCGACACCGCGGAACGCGCCGTTCTCGCCGATTCCGTCTCGTTCGCCGTGCTGGTCGTCCTCGAGTCGCTCTCGCCGCTGGAGCGCGCGGTGTTCGTGCTCCGTGAGGCCTTCGGATTCCCGTACGCCGAGATCGCCACCGCCCTGGACCGCACCGAGGCGGCCGTCCGGCAGCTCGCCGGCCGCGCCAGGCGGCATGTGGAGGAGCGCAAGCCGCGCTACGACGTGGACCCGGCCGAGCGGCGCGACCTCACCGAGCGCTTCCTCGCCGCCGCCTCCGGGGGCGGCATCGAGCAACTGCTCGCACTGCTGGCCCCCGACGTCCGGCTCGTCAGCGACAGCGGGGGCAAGGCGAAGGCGCCGCGGCGGATCATCGAGACCGCCGACAAGGTCGGCCGCTTCCTCTTCGCGGTGGCGCGGGACCTCGGCCCGGACGGGGAGATCCGCGTCGTGGAGGTCAACGGCGGACCCGCCGCCGTCTACTTCGTCGGGGGCAGGCCCGATGCCGTCTTCCAGATCGAAGTCGGCCAAGGTGTTATTCAATGCGCCTATATCATTCGCAATCCGGACAAGCTATCTGGATTGTCCGTCGCTTAGCCAAGGGCATCACCGGTCACTGCCGCCACCACCGTACGACGGGTTCGTCGAAAGCCTGGTCAAAGCCCCGTCATCCGCCCGGATGCCGGGGCTTTGTGCTGCGCGCGCCTCACGGGACCGCGAACGTCGTGTGAACGCTCTGCGCCAGAGTTCCGTTTCGTTCCGTTACGGAATAAGGATTGGTCTTGACCAAGGGGGTATGCCGTCCTAGGGTCTGCACTTAAGACAGGAACCTTTAATAAATAACGTCGCGGAATAAGACGCTGGGTGATTGCGGAGGACAGGGTGGGGACCACGCAGCTGGAATCGGTACAGGAGCCGAAGTACTGGCACCTCAAGACCGTGCTCAGTGAGGCACTCGACTCGGACTTTGCGGTGGGGGAGATCCTGCCCAACGAGCGGGACCTCGCGGCGCGGTTCGGTGTCGCGCGCGCCACGCTCCGACAGGCCCTGGAGCAGCTCGAACTCGAAGGCAGGCTCCAGCGCCGCCGTGGTGTCGGGACGACCGTCGCCCCGCCGCGCGTGGGTATCGCCGTCTCCACCGCCCAGCACGAATGGACCGGCGGCGTCAGCGGCGAGGCCTGGCAGCCGATCGACAGCACCATGGGCAAGGTCCCGGCAGCGGTGGCCGTCATGCTCGGCACGGACCCCGCCGACCCGGTGCACGTGGTGCGCCGGATCCGTGACACCCAGGGGCAGGCGGTGGCCGCGGAGCTCCTCTACATCCCCGCCTCCTCGGTGCCCGACCTCTCCGCCATCGAGGCCCCGTCCGGCCCCGTCCGCGCCCGGAGCGTGCTGCGCGAGCTGCACCGGCTCGGCCTGGAGGGTCAGGACCGCTCCGTGGAGCTCGGCTCCGCGCGGGCGGACGACGCCAAGGAGCTGGACCGCCTCCCCGGCGCCCCCGTCCTGGTCGTCACCACCCGCTACTTCACCGCGGACGGCACGGCGGCCGTGTCCGTCGCCACCTACCGCGCGGACACCTGCCGGCTCACCTTCGGGGACTCCGGCGCGCTGGAGATCAGCCACGACGAACAGCCGGAGCGCCAGGCTTCCTGAACGCCTCCGGCCCACGCCCGCCGCGTTTCGAGGACTCCGGTCCTCGGGACGCGGCGGGCGCGTGTTCAGCGGCGGGTTGTCACGGCTCCCTCGACGGCGAACAGCTCCTCCTCGACATGGTCCAGGGCGAGCCGCAGCGCCCCCGTCGCGACGGCGGCCTCTCCGAGCAGCGACAGGGTCACCCGCGGCGGGCGCAGGCAGTAGCGGGCGAGCTCCCTGCGGAGGGGCTCCAGCACCCCGTCCAGTCCGGCGGCCCAGCCACCGACCACGACCAGCTCCGGGTCGAGCGCCAGCACCAGCGCCGCCACATCGTGCACCAGCCGCTGGAGGAACCGCTCGACCGCCGCCTGGGCCCCCGCATCGCCCTCCCGGGCCTTGGCGAACACCGCGGCCACCGCATGCTCGTCCAGCGGGTCCAGCGGAGTGTCCGTCGTCGAGAGCAGATGCTCCGGCGTCACGTCCCTGCCCAGCAGGTGCAGAGCGCCGATCTCCCCGGCTGCCCCGCCGAACCCCCGGTGCAGCCGCCCGCCGATCAGGGAGCCCGCTCCTGGGCTCAGTCCCGCCAGTACGAAGACGACGTCATCGGACTCGGTGGCCGCGCCCTTCCAGTGCTCGGCCACCGCGGCGGCGTTGGCGTCGTTCTCGACGAGCACGGGGCAGCGGAAGGAGCGGCGCAGCCGCTCCCCGAGCGCGAGACCGGTCCAGTCCGGCAACGCCGTCCCCAGCCGGACGGTGCCGTCGGCCTCCACGATCCCGGGACTGCCCACGCCGACCGCGCGCAGGCTGCTCCGGGCCACCCCGGTACGGCGCAGCACATCCGCGATGACAGCCCGTACCTGATCGAGCCGGTCATCCGCACAGGCGGTCTCCGACACCGCGCGGGAGCCCGCCCCGACGATCCGTCCGTCGAGCCCCGAGATGAGCGCCGACACCCGGTGCGGGCCGATCTCCACCCCGAGGAGGTGCCCGGCCTCGGCCCGGAAACGGAACCTCCGGGCAGGACGCCCCTGGCGCCGTGCCTCGCTCTCGTCGGGCAGGGCCTCGACCACGAGACCCGCTTCGAAGAGGCCCTCGACGACCCCCTCGACCGTGGGCCGGGACAGACCCGTGATCCGCGTCAGGTCCGTCAGCGTCGGCGCGCCGGCCCCCTTGAGGGCGTGCAGCACTACCGCGGAATTGATCCGCCGCAACAGCGACGGGTCCCCACCGGTCAGCCGGCCCACGGTGTGTCCTCCCAGCTCGTGCGCATGTCTGCCGGATCGTACTCGCTGGCCCGGACCCCTGCGACCAGCGAGGGAAGCCGGTATCGAGCCGCAACCTGGGTCACCCCGGAGCGCGGAAATCCGGCCGGCGGCCCGGGGCCCTGGACCGGCCCGAGGGGATCAGTCGGCCGAGGTGGGGCGGGCGGGGGACCCGTCGGCCGGGGGCCGGGAGAGGACGGCGGCCCGGAGGCGGCCGTACTCCTCGGCCATGGTCCCGACCGTCCAGTGGGCGTTGAGGCCACTGGGGTTGGGGAGAGCCCACACACGGGCGCCCCCGATCGTGCGGTCCTGGGGGCCGATGCGGGCCCGGGGCTCCCCGAAGGCGGTGCGGTAGGCCGTGATGCCGACCACCGCGAGCCACTGCGGTGCCAGGCGCTCGACCTTCGCCGTCAGAACGGCCCCGCCCTCCCGGAACTCGTCCGCGCCGAGCTCGTCGGCACGGGCCGTGGCCCGTGCCACCACGTTGGTGATGCCGAGCCCGAGACCGAGCAACTCGGCCTGCTCCGAGGGGTGCAGCTGCCGGGGCGTGAACCCCGAGCGGTGCAGGACCGGCCAGAACCGGTTCCCGGGGTGGGCGAAATGATGGCCCGTCGCCCCGGTCATCAGGCTCGGGTTGATGCCGCAGAACAGCACGCGCAGACCGCCCGCGGCCACATCGGGGACGATGCGGTCACGGGCGGCGCTCAGCTCTTCGGGGGTCATACGGTGAGGGCGGCGCCGGTCACAGGATCGAGCCGGGGGTGTAGCTCGCAGCCTCGGGGTGCTGCTTGGTGATCTCCTCGATCCGGGCCACCAGCGACGAGACCTGGTCGCCCGCGGCGCCGGTGAACGAGAGCTTGTCGGCCATCAGCTCGTCCAACTGGGCGCGGTCCAGCGGGATCCGCTCGTCCGCGGCGAGCTTGTCGAGCAGCTCGTTGCGCTCGGCGCCCTGTTCGCGCATCGCGAGGGCGGAGGCGACCGCGTGCTCCTTGATCGCCTCGTGCGCCACCTCGCGGCCCACCCCGGCGCGTACGGCGCCCATCAGGACCTTGGTGGTGGCCAGGAACGGAAGGTAGCGGTCCAGCTCGCGCGCGACGACCGCGGGGAACGCGCCGAACTCGTCCAGCACCGTCAGGAAGGTCTCCAGGAGGCCGTCGAACGCGAAGAACGCGTCCGGGAGCGCCACTCGGCGGACCACGGAACAGGACACGTCGCCCTCGTTCCACTGATCGCCCGCCAGCTCG
Organism: Streptomyces sp. NPDC020884; assembly: GCF_044333935.1. Taxonomy (NCBI): domain Bacteria; kingdom Bacillati; phylum Actinomycetota; class Actinomycetes; order Kitasatosporales; family Streptomycetaceae; genus Streptomyces; species Streptomyces sp. NPDC020884. The sequence goes on from NZ_JBIRRY010000011.1 coordinate 145,369, forward strand.
CCGGTCATCGAGGCGTAGCCGCGCAGGATCACCATCAGGCCGTTCACCCGCTCGCAGGAGCGCGTGTTCATCTTGTGCGGCATCGCGGAGGAGCCGACCTGGCCGGGCTTGAAGCCCTCGGTCACCAGCTCGTGCCCGGCCATCAGCCGGATGGTCTTCGCCACCGAGGAGGGCGCCGCTGCGAGCTGCACCAGCGCGGTGACCACGTCGTAGTCGAGCGATCGGGGGTAGACCTGACCGACCGAGGTGAACGCCTCGGCGAAGCCCAGGTGCCCGGCGATGCGCTGCTCCAGGTCGGCCAGCTTGCCCGCGTCGCCGCCCAGCAGGTCCAGCATGTCCTGGGCGGTGCCGACCGGGCCCTTGATCCCCCGCAGCGGGTAGCGGGAGAGAAGGTCCTCCAGGCGGCCGTGGGCCACCAGCAGCTCGTCGGCCGCGGTCGCGAAGCGCTTGCCCAGCGTCGTCGCCTGCGCGGCGACATTGTGCGAGCGTCCGGCGAGGACGAGCTCGCGGTACTCCGCCGCGAGCTTGCCGAGCCGGGCCAGCACGGCCACGGTGCGGTCGCGCATCAGCTCCAGCGAGAGGCGGATCTGCAGCTGTTCGACGTTCTCCGTCAGGTCCCGGGAGGTCATGCCCTTGTGGACCTGCTCATGACCGGCGAGAGCGTTGAACTCCTCGATCCGGGCCTTCACGTCATGCCGGGTGATCTTCTCGCGCTCGGCGATCGAGGCCAGGTCCACCTGGTCCAGCACTCGCTCGTAGTCGCTCAGCGCCGCATCGGGCACCTCGATCCCGAGGTCCTTCTGAGCGCGCAGCACCGCCAGCCACAGCTGACGCTCCAGCTTCACCTTCTGCTCGGGGGACCAGAGGACGGCCAGCTCCGTGGAGGCGTAGCGGCCGGCCAGGACATTGGGGATGCGAGGCTTCGCAGACACAGCAGTCACGAAAAAAGATTCTACTGGCGGTTTGTGCAGGCCAGCGCCGGGCCCCGGTTTGTGGCTTGCTACGAAGGGGTGAGGTCGCAGGAGGCGTCGCGTCGCCATCCCGCCACCGGGCCGGGGGATTCGGCGTTCGCGGGCGTGATCCAGAAGGCCCGCCCCGTCGTGGCGTCGAACTGCGCGCCCGAGCGCCCGTCGCCGGAGGACCGGCCGGTGAGCCGTCGCCCGATCCAGGGGGCCAGGTGGCGGCGGGCGAAGCGGATGTCCTCGGTCCGCCGGGACGCCCAGCGCGGCGGCGCGGTCGCGGGGACCGGCGTACGCCAGTCGAGCTCGGCCGGAAGCCCCAGCGTCTGCCAGACAGCCTCGGCGACGCGCCGGTGACCCTCGGCGGTCAGGTGCAGCCGGTCCACGTCCCAGCTCCGGGGGTCGCTGAGCGACGCTGCGCTGTAGAGATCGACCACGTCGGCCCCGTGCCGGGCGGCCAGGTCGTCGATCAGGGTGAACAGCTCCTCCATGCGGGGGCGGAACCGCTCCAGCACCGGCCCGTTGCGGGCGGGGCTGCGCATCAGGACGAGTCGTCCGCAGGACGGGGCCAGGCGTTCCACGGCCTCTTCCAGCCGCCCCTTGACCATGCCCATGTCGCACTTGGGGCGCAGGGTGTCGTTGAGCCCGCCGACGAGCGTGACCACATCGGCCCGGAGCGCGGCCGCCGCCCCCACCTGCTCGTCGACGATCTGGCCGATGAGCTTGCCGCGTACGGCGAGATTGGCGTACCGGAAACCGGGAGCCGCGGAACCGGGAGTCGTGGAACCGGCCGACGCGGACCCCGCCGACGCGGGACCGGCCGACGCGGAACCGGCGGACCGGGCCGCCAGCCGGGAGGCGAGGACGTCGGCCCAGCCCCGGTACGTGCCGTCGGCGAGCAGGTCTGACATGCCCTCGGTGAACGAGTCGCCGACCGCGACGAGACTGGTGTATGAGGCATTCAATTTCATGGCCCGGTGATCCTACCGCGAGGGCCCGCTGCCCCGCCCGTCGAGCGGGGCAGCAGGTCAGCGGGACTGCGGTCGCCCGACGAGTTCGCGCAGTACGTCCTCCATCGTGACCAGGCCGGCCAGCCGGTCGTCCCCGTCGAGGACGGCCGCCAGGTGGGTCCGGCTGCGCCGCAGGGCGGTGAGCACGTCGTCCAGCGGAGTCTCTGCCCGGACGCGGGCGATCGGGCGCATCGCCGTCACCGGGAAGGGGACGTCGCGGGGGGTCGCGTCCAGGGCGTCCTTCACATGGAGGTAGCCGAGGATGCGCTGCTCGCTGTCCATGACCGGGAAGCGGGAGAACCCGGACTCGGACGAGAGCCGCTCCAGCTCCTCCGGAGTGGTGCCGACCCTGGCGTACAGCACCCGGTCGACCGGCATCACCACGTCCCGCACGGGCCGGCGGCCCAGCTCCAGGGCGTGGTGGAGCCGTTGCGCGGAGCGGTCGTCGACCAGTCCGGCGTCCCCGGCGTCCTGGACCAGCCGGGCCAGCTCGTCGTCCGAGAACGTCGCGGAGACCTCGTCCTTCGTTTCCACCCGCAACAGCTTGAGCAGGGTGTTGGCGAACGCGTTGATCGTGAAGATCACCGGACGCAGCCCACGGGCCATCGCGACCAGCGGCGGACCCAGGAGCAGGGCGCTGCGCGCCGGTTCGGCCAGCGCGATGTTCTTCGGGACCATCTCGCCCAGCAGCATGTGCAGATAGGTCGCCACGCCCAGCGCGATGACGAACGACAGCGGGTGGACCAGCCCGTGCGGCACCCCCACCGCGTCGAAGACCGGCTCCAGCAGATGCGCGATGGCCGGTTCGGCGACGATGCCCAGCACCAGGGTGCAGAGCGTGATGCCGAGCTGGGCGGCGGCGAGCAGGGCGGAGACGTGCTCCAGACCCCACAGGACGCTGCGGGCCCGCCGGTTGCCGGACTCGGCCTCCGGTTCGATCTGGCTGCGACGTACGGAGATCAGGGCGAATTCGGCGCCCACGAAGAAGGCGTTGGCCACGAGGGTCAGCAGACCGATGAAGAGCTGGAGAACGATCACTGGGCGTCCTCCGTCCCGTGCCCGGACCCCGGCAGCGGGGCGTGCAGCAGCGCCCGCGCGGCGCGACGGCCCGAGGCGTCCACCACGTCGATCCGCCATCCCTCCAGTTCGACGCTGTCGTCCACCGTCGGGATCCGCCCGATCTCGGCGGCGATCAGCCCCGCGAGGGTCTCGTAGGGCCCGTCCGGCACCCGCAGACCGATTCTGCGCAGCTGGTCGGTGCGGGCCGCCCCGTCGGCCGACCACAGGGTCCGGCCGTCGGCGTCCTCACCGGCGGCGGCGAGGTCGGGCGTCTCGTGCGGATCGTGCTCGTCCCGCACCTCGCCGACGACCTCCTCCACGATGTCCTCCAGCGTCGCGACCCCGGCCGTCCCGCCGTACTCGTCGATCACCACGGCCATCGCGAGCCGTCCGGACAGCCGGTCCAGCAGCCGGTCCACGGTGAGCGTCTCCGGTACGAGAAGGGGCTCGCGCAGCAGTTCCGAGACGCGGGTGCGGGGCCGCCGGTCGGCGGGGATCGCCAGCACGTCCTTGATGTGGGCCACGCCCACCACGGTGTCCAGGCTGCCCCGGTAGACCGGAAAGCGGGACAGGCCGGTCGCCCGCGTGGCGTTGGCGACGTCCTCGGCCGTCGCGTGCAGGTCCAGCGCGGTCACCTGGACCCGCGGTGTCATCACGTTCTCCGCGGTCAGCTCCGAGAGGTTCAGGGTGCGGACGAAGAGCTCGGCGGTGTCCGCCTCCAGCGCCCCCTCCTTCGCGGAGTGCCGGGCCAGCGCCACCAGCTCCTGCGGGCTGCGGGCGGAGGCCAGCTCCTCGGTCGGTTCCAGACCGAAGCGGCGCACGATCCGGTTGGCCGTGTTGTTCAGGTGGCTGATGAAGGGCCGGAACAGCGCGGTGAAGCCCCGTTGCGGGGTGGCCACCGCCTTGGCCACGGCCAGCGGGGAGGAGATCGCCCAGTTCTTCGGGACCAGTTCGCCGACCACCATCAGGACCACCGTGGACAGCGCCGTACCGATCACGAGCGCCACGGTGGACGCCGCGGCGGGAGGCAGGCCCGCCGCCTCGACGGGGCCCCGGATCAGCTTGGCGATGGACGGTTCGGAGAGCATGCCGATCACCAGATTGGTGACGGTGATGCCGAGCTGGGCGCCCGAGAGCTGGAAGGTGAGGCTCCGGACGGCCTTCAGCGCGCTCGCGGCGCCCCGGTCACCGCGCTCGACGGCCCGTTCGAGTTCGCCGCGCTCCACGGTGGTCAGGGAGAACTCCGCCGCGACGAACGCGCCACAGGCGACGCAGAGCAGCAGGGCGACGAGCAGCAGAAGCACTTCGATCATCGGTTCACCTCCGTCCCATGATCGGGCAGGGGTGCGGGGACCGCGCGGCGTCGGCGAAATCGGCTACGGGGAGGCTCGCCCATGGACGGACGCTCACACCTTTCGACAGGGGGTGACGGAGGGGCATCATCGTAGGCGTCTGCCCGGCCGCGCCCCGTCCCACCGCGGGAATACCCGACGTACCGCACCGGTGCTCCGCCCACACCTCAGCCCGTCAGGTGCTTCACCCATCGGCTCCACCGCGGCTGGGGCCCGTAACCCGCGGCGTGCCAGGCGTGGTGGGCCGACTCGTTGCGGTCGAGCACCATGGCGTCGGCCCGCCGCCCGCCCAGGGCGGTGAACCGCTCCTCCGCCGCCGCGAGGAGGGCGCTGCCCACGCCCCTGCGCCGCTGGTCCGGGTGGACCGCGAGCCGGTAGAGATGACAACGCCAGCCGTCGAAGCCCGCGATCACGGTGCCCACCAGCTCCCCGCCCCGCTCCGCGAGGATCAGGGCGTCGGGGTCCCGTTCCACCAGGCGTGCGACCCCGTCGCCGTCGTCGCTGATGCTGGTGCCCTCGGCGGCCGCCTTCCAGAAGGCGAGGACCTCGTCCAGGTCGGCGGCGGTCGCGGCCCGTAGCGAAAGATCGTTCATGGCGGCCATCCCACCATCCGCCGTACCGGCACGTCGACCGCCTTTCACCCTCCGGTCGCACCCCGCACGCGCCCCGCCCCGGGCGGATGGGTGTACGGGGCACCGCACGCTCCCCTTGCCGGTGCTAGCACGGCCGCGCTAGCGTGGTCGGGTGCCCAAGACCCAGCTGAACGTTCGCGTCGAAGAGGCCACCGCCGAGGCCGCGCGGCAGCGCGCGCTGCAGAGGGGGATGAGTGTGAACCGCTACATAGAAGAACTCGTCCAGCAGGACGCGGGCGAGGTGGGACACACCTTCGTCGAGGCCGCGGCCGACTTCATGAAGCAGTACGAGTCGGTGTTCGCCGAGGAGTTCGGCCCGGAGCGCGAAGGCACCCGTTGAACCTGCGGATCGACCTCTCCTGGCTGCTGATGGTCGCCGAGCACAAGACCCCCGGAGACCCGCAGGTCGTCGACTGGGGCGCGCTCGTCGCCGCCGTCGCCCGGCACGACGCGGAGATCTTCGGCAGCGCCGTCTACAGCGACCCGCACACCCGGGCGGCCGCCCTGTTGCAGTTGCTGCTGCATGTGCCCGCGCTCGAACGCTCCAACGCGATGTTCGCCTCGGCCGTCGCCTACGGCTACCTCGTCGCCTCCGGGCTCAAGGTCATCACCTCGCCCGAGCAGGTCCGCGACCTGGCGCTGCTGGTGAAGCAGGGCAAGGCGGACGTGCGGGCCATCGCCGACGAGCTGCGGCAGTGGAGCGTCTGAGACCCCGCGTCCCGAGCCCCCCGGCCCTGCGCCCCGGCCGGCAGCGGGCGGGCCGCCGGCTCAGTCCTCGGTGAACGGCTTGCGGGCCACGCCCAGGACGCAGGGGGAGGAAGGCATCTGCAGGCCCTTCTCCGGAATCCGCAGCCTGCGGTAGGCGCCCATCTCGAAGCCCGCCGCCTCGATCGCGGCCAGCGGGTCCCGGGCCGTGTGACAGCCGCCGAAGAGCAGCGGCCACAGCGTCAGGTCGGCCGCTCGCTGCGCGGTGGCCAGCGCCCGGCCCTGCGCCGCCCCGTGCTCGAAGAACCGCAGTTCGCCGCCGGGCCGCAGGACCCGCCTGATCTCGGCGAGCGCTCGGGGCAGATCCCGTACGGTGCACAGGACCAGGGACGCCACCGCCCCGTCGAAGGCCTCGCTCTTCACCGGCAGCGCCTCCGCCGCCCCCGGCACGACGTCCACCGGCACCTCGGCGCGCAGGGCGGACCGGGCGGCGAGCTGCCGCAGCGAGCGTTCCGGCTCCAGTGCCACGACCTCCGACACGGCGCCGGGGTAGTGGGCGAAATTCAGCCCGTTGCCCGCACCGACCTCGATGACCCGGCCGGAGAGCCCCGACAGCAGCTCCTCGCGGTACGCGGCGATGCCGCCCTTCAGGTCGGCGGTCACGCTCATCCGTGCGTAGAAGCGGGCGAAGACCGGGTGGTGCACGGCGTCCCGGGGGAGCTTCCTGCTGCGCAGCTGCATGACGACCTCCGTCGAGGAGTGGACGTGACGCTCCTCAACGATTCTCCCCCCGATCGCCCCGCAGGGAATCCCCGCGGGAGCTGTCCGGCCGCCCCGTGCGCCCCCTGGGGGCGTCCTGCCGATCAGTGTGTGGTCCAGGTCCCGCCGAGTTCCGGTGCGAGCCAACTCGACGCCCGAGCCGCGAACTCGGCGCCCGGCAGCGAGCCCGCGCCGGCCGGCACCGCGCCCAGCAGCGGCGCACCGGCCGCCACCGGCAGGTCCTCGATGTTGCACCGGGCGGCCAGGTCCGGGTCGGCGGGCATGCTGCCGATCACGACGCCCCGACAGTCCAGCCCCCGGCTCCGCAGCGCCTCGGCGGTCAGGGCGGTGGCGTTCAGCGTGCCCAGACCCGCGGGGGCCACCACCAGCACCGGCGCGGACAGCAGCCGGGCCGCGTCCGCGAGGGTGCCGCCCTCGTCGTCGAACCGCACGAGGAGCCCGCCCGCCCCCTCCACCAGCACCAGATCGTGTTCGGTGGCCAGCTTCTCCGCCGCCTCGGCGACCTCGAACGGCCGCACCGCCGCGAGCCCCGCCCGCCGGGCGGCCGTGGCCGGGGCCAACGGCTCGGGGAAGCGGGCCAGTTCGACAGCGGTGACATGGCTGCCCGCCAGCCGGACCACCTCCGCCGCGTCGCCCGGCTCCCCGGGGGCGAGCCCGGTCTGCGCGGGCTTGAGCACCGCGACCCGGCCGCCTCGCGCGGTGGCCGCCACGGCGGCGGTCACCACGGTCTTGCCGATCTCCGTGCCCGTACCGGACACCACCAGAATCATCGACATATCGGCTCAGCCCTCCCGTGCCGCGGCGCACACGGCCCGGCAGATCCGTGCCACGTCCTCGTCGCCCGTGACGTACGGCGGCATCGTGTAGACGAGGTCGCGGAACGGCCGCAGCCACACGCCCTCGCGCACGGCCGCCCGGGTCGCCGCCGCCATGTCCACCTCGTGACCGAGCTGGACGACCCCGATCGCGCCCAGGACGCGTACGTCCACGACCCCGGCGATGTCCGAGGCGGGGGCGAGCCCGGAGCGCAGGCCCGCGCCGATCCGGGCCACCTCGCTCTCCCAGTCCTGCCCGAGCAGCAGGTCCACGGAGGCCGAGGCCACCGAAGCGGCCAGCGGATTGCCCATGAACGTCGGCCCGTGCGCCAGCACCGGCACCTCGCCGCTGGAGATGCCCTCGGCCACCCGGGTGGTGCACAGCGTCGCCGCCATCGTGAGATAGCCGCCGGTCAGGGCCTTGCCGACGCACATGACATCCGGCGAGATCCCGGCGTGTCCGGCGGCGAACAGCTTGCCCGTACGTCCGAACCCGGTCGCGATCTCGTCGAGGACCAGCAGGACGTCGTGCGCGTCGCACGCCTCGCGCAGCACCCGCAGATAGGCGGGGGAGTGGAACCGCATCCCGCCGGCCCCCTGCACCACCGGTTCCACGATGACCGCCGCGAGTTCGTCGGCGTGCGCGGCGATCAGCTCCCGCAGGTGCGTCACGTAGGCGGGGTCCGGCTCCGCGTCGAAGCCGTCCGGCGGGGCGTCGGCGAAGACCTGGCGGGGCAGCGAGCCCGACCACAGCTCGTGCATCCCGCCCTCCGGGTCGCACACGGACATCGGCTGCCAGGTGTCCCCGTGGTATCCGCCGCGCCAGGTCAGCAGCCGCCGCTTGGCCGGACGCCCGGCCGAACGCCAGAACTGCAGGCACATCTTGACCGCGACCTCCACGGAGACGGACCCCGAGTCGGCGAGGAAGACGTGCTGGAGCGGCCCGGGGGTGATCTCCACCAGCCGGGTCGCCAGCCGGACGGCGGGCTCATGGGTGAGCCCGCCGAACATCACATGGCTCATCCGGTCCAACTGGCCGCGTGCGGCCTCGTTGAGGACCGGGTGGTTGTAGCCGTGCACCGCCGACCACCAGGAGGACATGCCGTCCACCAACTCGCGCTGCCCCTCGACGGGTTCGGCGAGCCGGAGCCGTACCCCGGAGGCCGACTCCACGATCAGCGGCTCCTGGCGGCCGGGCATCGGACCGTACGGATGCCAGACGTGCGCGCGGTCCAGCGCCCGCAGCTCGTCGGGCGCGTACGGTTTCGGCGCCGCGGGTCCACGGTGCTCGGCGGACCCGGTGGGGTGCGGCTCAGGCATTGGGCGCGAGGTCCGTTCCCGCGCCGCGACGGCGGACCGCCACCAGGTCCGTGCGCGCCGCGCCGTTCGCCTCCGCACGCGAGGCCGGCACGCTCTCCCCGGCGTCCGCGGGTTCCTGCTCCCCGTGGCCGCCGCACGGCCCGCAGCCGCCGCCCGCGTGCGAACCGCAGCCGGTGGACTCCTGCGTTCCGCACCCGGCCGGCTCCGCCGACGTACCGCAGCCGCCGGCCGGCGCATCGGCCCGGTGGCGCGGCAGCGTGGTCGTGCCCGCGCCCTCCACCTCGAAACCGGCGTCCGCGATCATGTCCAGGTCGGTCTGACCCGCCTGGCCCTCGCTCGTCAGGTAGTCGCCCAGGAAGATGGAGTTCACCAGGTGCAGCGCCAGCGGCTGCAGGGAGCGCAGGTGCACCTCGCGGCCCCCCGCGAGCCGCACCTCGACGTCGGGGCAGACGAACCGGACCATCGCCAGAATGCGCAGGCAGCGCTGCGGGGTGAGGTTCCACTCCTTGGCGAGCGGCGTTCCCTCGAACGGGATCAGGAAGTTCACCGGCACCGAGTCCGGGTCCAGGTCCCGCAGCGCGAACACGACGTCGACCAGGTCCTTGTCGCTCTCGCCCATCCCGGCGATCAGCCCGGAACAGGCCGAGAGCCCGGCGGCCTGGGCCTGCTGCACGGTCTCCACCCGGTCCGCGTACGTGTGCGTGGTGGTGATCGCCCCGTACGTCTCCTCGGAGGTGTTGAGGTTGTGGTTGTACGCGTCGGCGCCCGCCGAACGCAGCCGGTCGGCCTGGCCGTCGGAGAGGAGACCCAGGCAGGCGCAGACCTCGACGCCCTCGTTCTCCTCCTTGATCGCCTCGATGGTCCTGGTGACCCGCTCGACGTCCCGGTCCGTCGGGCCGCGCCCGCTCGCCACCAGGCAGACCCGCTTGGCGCCGCCCGCCACCCCGGCGGCGGCGGCCCTGGACGCCTCGTCCGGCTTCAGCCAGGTGTACTTGAGGATCCCGGCCTTCGAACCGAGCCGCTGCGAGCAGTAGGAGCAGTCCTCGGGGCAGAGCCCCGACTTCAGGTTGACCAGATAGTTGAGCTTCACGCGCCGCCCGAACCACTGACGGCGCACCTTCCCGGCGGCGGCCACCACGTCGAGCAGCTCGTCGTCGGAGGTCGCCAGTACGGCGAGCGCTTCTTCACGGGTCGGCAGTTCGCGCCGCAGCCCCTTGTCCACCAGCGTGTTCAGCAGGTCCATGAAAGATGATCCTGGCTTACCGCACCGTCTTCAGCCAAGGAGGAACCAGACAGGAGACCCGGGCGAGGGTGTGTGTATTGCCACACCCTGACCTGCTGCGCACCCGGCTAGGGTCTGTTGGCTGCCTACAAAGGGACCGTCCAGGCCGGACCGTCCGCGCGGAGCCGCCCGCCGAGGGCCCCGCCTACCCAAGGGACCGCCCCATGTCCTTCGCCCCGTTCGACTGGATCGACGCCGAGGCCCGCGGCCGGGCCGCCGCCGGACTCGTACGCACCCTGCGTCCGCGCGGCGCCGAGCCGGAACTGCTGGACCTCGCGAGCAACGACTACCTGGGGCTCACCCGGCACCCGGAGGTCACCGCCGCCGCGGCCGCCGCCGCCGAACGCTGGGGGGCGGGGGCGACGGGGTCCCGGCTGGTCACCGGATCCACCGCCCTGCACGCCGAACTCGAACGGGACCTCGCCGCGTTCTGCGGCTTCGAGGCGGCCCTCGTGCTCTCCTCCGGCTACGCGGCCAACCTCGCCGCACTGACCGCGCTGTCCGGGCGCGGCTCCCTCATCGTCTCCGACGCGGGCAACCACGCCTCGATCGTGGACGGCTGCCGGCTCTCCCGCGCCGCGACCTCCGTCGTTCCCCACGCCGACCCGGACGCGGTCGCCAAGGAGCTCCGGGCGCACGACGGCCGGGCCCTCGCCGTCACCGACTCGGTCTTCTCCGTCGACGGCGACGCCGCCCCGCTCACCGCACTGGCCGAGGTCTGCCGGTCCGCCGACGCCGCCCTGCTGGTCGACGACGCCCACGGCCTCGGCGTCCTGGGCGACGGCGGCCGCGGCGCGCTCGCCGCCGCCGGCCTGGCGGGCCGCGAGGGCATCGTGGCCACGCTCACCCTGTCCAAGTCCCTGGGCAGCCAGGGCGGAGCGGTCCTGGGGCCCGCCCGGGTCATCGACCACCTGGTCAACACGGCCCGCACCTTCATCTTCGACACCGGACTCGCCCCGGCGGCGGCCGGCGGCGCGCTCGGCGCGCTCGGGGTGCTGCGCCGGGAGCCCGAACGGGCGGCCCGCGCCCGGGAGGTGGCCGCCGCGCTGTACGGACGGCTCACCGCCGCCGGACTGACCGCGGTCCGGCCCGACGCTGCCGTCGTCTCCGTCCGGGCGCCATCGGCGGACGCGGCAGTGCGCTGGGCGGCCGACTGCCGTGCGGCCGGAATGGCGGTCGGCTGCTTCCGCCCGCCGTCGGTGCCGGACGGCATTTCCCGGCTGCGGCTGACCGCGCGGGCCGACCTGACCGAGGAGCAGATCGCGACCGCGGTGGCCACGATCGTCGCCACCGCTCCCCGGCAGGCGGACGCTCCGGTCAGCTGATCCGGCGCGGGGCGGGTCCGTACGGGAGGAGACCGCTCACGAAGGTGCTCCAGGCCGTCGCCGAGAAGTGCAGCGGCGGCCGGTCCACGTCCTTCGTGTCGCGCACGGCGAGGAGCGCGCCGCCGAGCAGCGCGGTCTCCACACAGTTGTTCATCCCGGTGGAGCGGCTGCTGCGCCGCCACCGCGGAGCGGACGGGGTCACGGACGGCTGCGGAGGTGCGACGGGCGGTACGGGACGGTCGGACATGGTGGGCCCCCTAGCTGCGGCTGATCGCGGTGATGAGGTCCAGCGAGCGCTCGGGCGACAGCGCGTGCGCCTGCAAGGTACGGAAGGCCGAGCTGTACGCCTCGAGGTCTTCTTTCCGCTCCAGATAGAGGCTACTCGTCAAGTGGTCAAGAACGACCACATCCAGATCGGAAATGTTCGGAAAGGAGAAGATAACGAAAGGAGAGGTGAGCCCGACGTAGCCGCCGACCGAGAACGGCAGCAACTGCAGTTGCACATGCGGTAGTTGAGACACCTGCCGGAGATGCTGCAACTGATCCCGCATCACCTCCGGTCCGCCCACCGCGCGATGGAGCACCGCCTCGTCCAGCACGGCGGTGAAGCGCAGTGGCGGACTGGCGCGCAGCACCCGCTGGCGGGTCAGCCGGACCTCGACCAGGTCCTCGAGCCGGCCGTCGGGTAACCCGTCCAGCGAGGCACGGGTCACCGCCCGCGCGTATCCCGCCGTCTGGAGCAGCCCCGGCACCACCGAGGTCTCCAGGGTCCGGACCGTACTGGCCTGCGACTCCAGACTGATGAAGTCGCGGTACTGCGGGGGGATCAGCCCCCGGTAGGCATGCCACCAGCCCGAACCGCCACCGCCCGCCGACCCCGCGAGGACCTCGAGCAGGGACCGCAACTGGGTGTCGCGCACCGCGTAGACGTCCAGCAGCCGCGACACGTCGGCGGGCGTCACCCCGCTCGCGCCCGTCTCGACACGGCTCACCTTCGACTGGTGCCAGCCGAGCAGCCGCGCCGCCTCCCTGCTGGTCAGCCCGGAGGCGTGGCGCAGGCTCCGCAGCTCCTCACCCAGCTTGCGCCGCCGGACGACGGGGCCGTGCGGCATGCCGGTCTCCTTCTGCTGTCGGGAAGGACCGGTCCGTCACCGGGGTCGGCCCGCAGAGGGGTCAGTGTGCCGTCCGTCCACGCCGTACGGGTCCCGAATTCACCGTTTCGAGCGACAGATATATGCATATCTTGGCCGAACGTCGTCACAGGGAGCTTCATCAATGGCAATCTGGCGCGAAGCACAATCCCGGCCGACCACCGGTCGGCCGGGGCGGGAAAGGGACGGCGTCGCCATGGCAGACCATCAGGAAGCAACCGTCACTCTGCCGAGCGATCCGGTCTCGGTCTCCTCGGCCCGCAGATATGTCGCCAGGACCCTCGCCCAATGGGGCCTGCCCGACGACACCGAGTTCGCCGACATAATCCGGCTGATCATCTCGGAGCTGGCCACCAACGCCGTCCAGCACACGTTCGGCCAGTCGCCCACCTTCACCGTGGACCTGCGCCTCGAACGCGACGAGGAACTGTACCTCGGCGTCACGGACAGTCACCCCCGCTGGCCCCAACGACTGCCCGCCGCCGTGCGGCAGGACAACGGGCGCGGCATGGTCATCATCCGGGCGCTGGCCAAGGAGCGCGGCGGGCGGCTCCAGGTCACCCCGACCGCCGAGGGCGGCAAGACGGTCTGGATCGCCCTCCCGTGGGTCGTGCCGGTCCAGGGCTGATCGCCGGGGCTCGACCGGCCGGGGCGGACCGGTCCGGGCGGATCAGCCCGCCTGCGGCCGGTTCGCCGGGGCCGTGCCTCCGCGGCCGAATCCGCCGCGCAGCAGCGCCAGCAGCGTCGCGGCCGCGGCGGTCGACCGGTCGCCCCGGTGCACGACCGAGATGGTCCGGCGGAACGACGCGGGCTCCAGCCGCCGGACCGACAGCGGGGCGGCCGCCATCGAGGCGACCATCTCCGGCACCACCGCCACCCCGAGCCCCGCACTGACCAGCGCGCACACCAGTGCGTACCCGGGCGACTCGCAGATCACCGCCGGGGTCGCCCCGGCCTCGGCGAGCGCGTTCTCGACCCCGCGCCGGGGCGGATGCGTGGGCGCGCTGCTGATCAGCGGCCGCCCGGCCAGCTCGGTGACCGCGAGCCGCCCGGTGCCCTCGGAGAGCCGGTGGCCCACCGAGGTGACCAGCACCAGTTCCTCGACCAGGAGGGGTTCCACCAGAACGCCCACCGGCGGGGGCCCGGCGGCCGCCGGTTCGTAGGCGTGGGTCAGGGCGAGGTCCACCTCGCCCGCCACCACCGCGGCGACCCCGCCGGGCGGCTCGTACTCGGCGACGGCCAGCTCGACCTCCGGATGGGCCCGCCGGAACGCGCTCAGGACCGGCGGCAGCAGATGGATCCCGGCCGTCGTGAACGTCCCCACCCGCAGCCTGCCGCCCGAGAGCCCGGCCAGCCGCGCCAGCTCGTGCCGGGCCTGGTCCAGTTCGTCCAGGATCCGCCGGGCCCGGCCCGCCAGCAGCTCGCCCGCCGCCGTCAGCCGCGCCCCGCGATGGTGGCGCACCAGCAGCGCCGCCCCGGCCTCCCGCTCCAGTTTGGCCAGCTGCTGGGAGAGCGCGGGCGCGGTGTAGCCCAGGCGGGCGGCGGCCCGGGTGATCGATCCGGCCTCCGCGACCGCCACCAGGGCCGCGAGCCGTGTCGGGTCGTACATGAAAGCGTTCCTTTAGGCAGACCCAGAAGATTGCAAGTACACGCTAAAGGCTCCGCAGGTCCAGGCTGGACCTCATGGACGCACAACTGATCGCCTTCACCGGGGTCGCCGCCGGCATGGTCGCGCTGCCCGGCGCCGACTTCACCGTCGTCGTCCGCAACGCCCTGGCCTCGCGCACCGCCGGGCTGGCCAGCGCGCTCGGCGTCGCCGGAGGGCTGCTGGTGCACACCGCGCTCGCGGTCGCCGGACTCGCCGCGGTGCTGGTGACCATGCCGGTGCTCTTCCGCACCGTCCAGCTGCTCGGCGGCGCGTACGTGCTCTACCTCGGGATCAGCGCGCTGTACGCGATCCGCCGCGGGCCCGCACCGGACCGATCCGGTACGCCCTCCGACGCGCCGGACGGCGAGCCGGGGCAGCGGCCCGGACGCGCCCTGCGCCAGGGGTTCCTGACGAACGCGCTCAACCCGAAGGCCCCGGTCCTCTTCCTCAGCCTGCTGCCCCAGTTCGTGCCCCACGGGCAGCCCCCGCTGCCCCGGACCCTGTTGCTCGCGGCCGTCGTGGTGGTGCTGGCGCTGATCTGGTTCCCGGCCGTCGCCCTGCTCGTGGACCGGCTGGGCCGGTGGTTGCGCCGACCGCGTACCGCCCGCGCCATCGAGGGCGGCAGCGGTGTGGCGCTCACCGGTCTGGGGGTGGCGCTGGTGACCGGCCCGCTGCTGCGCTGAGGACGCCGTCAGCGCGGCAGCGCCGTCACGGGCGGTCCCGGAGGAGGCCGGGCCGCCCGTGAGCAAGAGGTTGGGCCGCCCGCAAGGAAAAAGCGTCCGGTCGGTGGGTCAGCGGACCCTTCCGTACCAGACGCCCTTGGACCAGATTTTCGCCAGTCGCACCACATCCCCCGATTTGGGGGAGTGCCAGATCTTCCCGGCCCCGGCGTAGATGCCCACGTGGTAGACGCTGCGCCCGGAATGGAAGAAGACCAGATCCCCGCGTTTGCGCTGCGACTTCGCGATGTGACGGGTCTTGTTGTACTGCTGCTGTGCCGTGCGGGGAAGCTTCTTCCCGGCCTTCTTGAACGAGTACAGCGTCAGCCCCGAACAGTCGAAGCGACTGGGGCCGGATGCGCCGTACTTGTACGGAGCCCCCTTCTTCGACGCGGCCACCTTCAGGGCCTTCGTCGAGTGGGTGGCGGCCTCGGCGTCGCTCACCAGGCCGGGCGCCAGCATCGTGGACGTCACGGCCAGGGTGAGCACCGAGGCCGTGCCGACCCGGGCGAACAGAGACGGGACATGAACCTGCGCAGACATGCGCAACCCTTCGTCAGCCGCCTGTGAAGGATGACCTGTCGGGTTCGGGCTGGCGAAGTTGCCCGGCCGCGTCGCGGCTTCACCCCGAGGGCTTCCCGGTCTCCCGGTCGGCCCGTTGTGCTCGGGTCCTCCACTCCTGCCGATCCACTTCTGTCGACCAGTCATCCGGGCGGCGGCAGGACTCGGCGTCCGCCCGGACCGCCCCGCCGCGGTGGCGGGGGCTTGTCGTCCCAGGGATCTTGACTCACTCGGTGCCGGATTTCCGAGTTGAAACGATGGTTTGTGAGTCTCCTCACCACTGATCCATTCAGGTGGACAGGTCGGATTCGCGCCCGCCGACGAGCCGGGCGCACACCCTCGTACCAGCGACGAAAGGGCACATTTCGAGTACGGCGCGGGCGTCGAACGCAAGTTGAGCCGTCGCTCGCGCGGGTGATCGCCTACGCCGAACGAGCGAGGGAAACCGGTCGCGGGACCGGGCGTGTCGTGCGCGGGACCGACCGGCCCGCTCCCGTATGGCGCTCCCCGCGCGCCGAGCCGGTCAGTTCACGGGCGGCGGCATCGCGACCCGGCCCGCCCGGCGCTCCCCGTCCAGCACCCGCAGGGCCCGCGCCAGGGTGGCGGCGTGGATCCGCGACTCGCCGCGCTCGTGCATCAGGGCCAGGGCGTCGCGCAGCGCCGCCGCCCGGGAGGCCAGGGCCTGGGCGGCCCGCAGTGCGCTGTAGGTGTCGCTGCCGTGGGCCGGGTTGATCCGGCCCACCTGGTCGAGCACGGCCAGATAGCAGTCGACGAACTCGCCCTCGGCGCGGGTCAGTGCGGGCAGGGGCGGGAAGTCGGGTGGCTCCATCGGCGATTCACCTCGCGTCGTACGGCGGGCGGGACGGTCAGCGGTTCTCCATGACGTGGTCGACCAGCCCGTAGGCGAGGGCGGCCTTCGCGTCGAGGATGGTGTCGCGCTCGATGTCGGCGGTGACCTGCTCCGCGGTCCGGCCCGTGTGCCGGACCAGCATGGCCGCGAACATCTCGCGGGTGCGCATCAGTTCGCGCGCGTGGATCTCCAGGTCGGACGGCTGGCCCCGCATCGGCTCCTCCAGTGCGGGCTGCTGGATGACTACCCGCGCGCCGGGCAGCGCATGTCGGCGTCCCTTCGCCCCGGCCGCCAGCAGGGCCGCCGCATAGGAGCCCGCCTGCCCCAGGCAGAAGGTCTCCACCTCGCAGGTCAGGAACTGCATCGTGTCGTAGACCGCCGCCATCGCCTGGAACGTGCCGCCGGGGGAGTTGATGTAGAGCGAGAGCGACCGGTCCGGATCGGCGTGCTCCAGATACATGAACTGGGCGATGAGGTCGCTCGCGGCCGTGTCGTCGATCGGGGTCCCGAGAAAGACGATCCGCTCGGACAGCAGCTTGGAGTACGGGTCCATCGTCCGGGTTCCGGTCGCGGTGCGCTCGGTGAACGCGGGCAGTACGTAGCGGGCGGCGGGGCGGATCATGGCGTGCCTCTCTTCTGGAGCTGACCATCCGTCTGCCGTCCGTCCATCCGTAAAAAATGTACAGGACGTACAGAAGGTTATGATGGTGACTATGGCCTACGAGATTCCGGTGACGCAAGCACGGGCGGAGCTGGCGGAACTGATCAACCGCGTTGTCTACGGCGGTGAACGCGTCGTGGTGACGCGGCACGGCAAGCCGCTCATCGCGCTGGTTTCCGCCGCTGACCTGCAAAGGCTTGAAGCGGAGGAAGCCGCCGCCGAGGAGCAGGTGATCAGCTCGGTCTCCTCGATCGGCTCCGCGCCATCCGCTCAGGGCGAACGGCGCAGGTTCGGCATCGCCGCCGAGCACCGCCCCCACGACGACCGGGACGTCTGACGCCCGACCGCCCCGGGACAGCGCGAAGCCGGGTGCCCCTCCCGTAGGAAGGCCACCCGGCCCGGTTCGTGCGGCTCCGGCGCTCAGCCGGCGAGGGCCGGCTCCCCGACGGGCTCGGCCGGCGCGGCCGGTGCCGGTGCGCGGCGGGCGAGCAGCACCGCCGCCAGGCCGAACACCGACCACAGCGAGAGCGTCAGTACGGCGCCGCCCGCCGCGCTGCCGTCGAAGAAGGCGACCGAGCGCAGCAGTGAACCGCCCGCGCCCGGCGGGAGCCACTGGCCGATCGCCCCGACGGGCTCGGGCAGCAGCTCCGGGGCGCTGGTGACGCCGGAGAAGGAGTTGCCCAGCAGGACCATCAGCAGCGCGCCGACGCCGATGCCGCGCGGCCCGAACAGGGCGCCGAGCCCCGCCACCGCCGAACCGATGGCCAGCACGGTGAGCGCGAGCACCCCCGCCTCCGTCCACCAGTCGCCCGTGACCACGCCGAGCCAGCTGTGCGCCACGGCCGTGGCGGCGAGGCCCACCAGGGCGGCCGCCCCGATCAGGGTCACCGCGCCCCGCGCCCCGCGCAGGCCCAGGAGGGTCACGACGGCTCCGGCCGCCATGCCCGCCAGGGCCAGGGGCAGAACGCTCGCGCCGAGTGCGCTGCCGCGGGGATCCCCGGGCGGCGCGGCGACCACGTCGGTGACCTGGACCGGGGTGTCCTGCGGGACGGACGCGGTCACGGCCTCGCGCAGCAGCTGGGAGACGACGGGGCTCGCCGCCGAGGCGGTGAGCAGGTGCGGCCCCCGGGGTGTGAGGACGACCGCTCCGTATACGACCCGGTCCTCGACGGCGGTCCGGGCGGCGGCCTCGTCCTCGAAGCGGTGCACCGCGAAGGCGCCGCCGCGCTGCTCGAACCGCTGCTCCAGCTGCTGGGCGGCCGGCGCCGCGCCCGCCACCCCGACCGGGAGGTCGCGCGGCGCGATCCGGGCGGCGGGCCAGGCGAAGGCCCAGAGGGAGAGCGTCACCATCAGCGGGATCAGCACAATGACCGCCACCGCGCGGCGGTTGGGTGCGGTGGGCATGGAGGGCCTCGATTCGTGGGCGACGGATCACCAAAGAGAATGATCGTTCGTTTTTCTTGTCGGTCCCACTGTCGGGACGCCGCACGCGATTGTCAAGAAGGAATGTTCGTTTTAGATTGAGGTCATGGCTCGCGTATCCCAGGAACACCTCGACGCCCGCCGCCGTCAGATCCTCGACGGCGCGGCACGCTGCTTCGCCCGCAAGGGATTTCACGGCACGTCCATGCAGGACGTCCTCAAGGAGGTGGGCCTGTCCGCCGGAGCGGTCTACCGCTACTTCACCGGCAAGGAGGACATCATCGCGGCCATCACCGAGGAGACCTTCGCCGTCATTCGCGGAGCCTTCGAGGAGGCGGCCCGGATGACACCGCCGCCCACGCCGGACGCGCTGCTCGGCCGGGTGCTCGGCGGCGTGCTCGCGGGGCAGGTGCACGGCCTGGAGCGCCGGACCTTCGCCGCGCTCGTCGTCCAGCTCTGGTCCGAGACGCTGCGCGACGAACGGCTCGGCGCGCTGCTCGGCGACGGTTACGCCGCCCTGCGCGTCGTCTGGGCGGAGCTGGTCGACGCCTACCGCTCCGCCGGGATCCTGAGGAGCGACGTGCCCGGCGACGACGTGGCGCGAACGATGATCGCGACGGCGCAGGGCTTCATCGTGCAGGAGGCGCTCTTCGGGGACGTACGCCCCGACGTGCTGGAGAACGGGTTGCGCGGGCTGATGTCCATGGGTCCGCAAAAGATCAGTTAACGCAACGGAAAAACTTCCGCCCTAACGTGCAATGCCTGGTCGCGAGACCGCTGTCCTCGTTCAACGAACTGTTGAACGGGGATAAGGTCCCGCTGCGTCCGGACCCGGAGCCGGACGGAAGACGATGAGGTGGAAGCGTGCAACTGACCCCGCACGAGCAGGAACGCCTGCTCATCCATGTGGCCGCCGATGTGGCCGAGAAGCGCCGGGCACGCGGGCTGCGGCTCAATCACCCCGAGTCCGTCGCACTGATCACCGCCCATCTGCTCGAAGGCGCCCGGGACGGCCGCACCGTCGCCGAACTCATGGCGTCCGGCCGCACGTTGCTCACCCGGGACGAGGTCATGGACGGCATCCCCGAGATGCTCCACGACGTCCAGGTCGAGGCCACCTTCCCCGACGGCACGAAGCTCGTCACCGTCCACGATCCGATCGTCTGACGGGGGAGCGTCGATGATTCCCGGAGAGATCCTGTACGGGGACGGGCCCATCCCCCTCAACGAGGGGCGAACGGTCACCCGCCTCACCGTCCTCAACGCCGCCGACCGTCCCGTCCAGGTCGGCTCCCACTACCACTTCGCCGAGGCCAACCCCGGGCTGCGCTTCGACCGCGCCGCCGCCCGCGGTCTGCGGCTGAACATCGCGGCCGGCACGGCCGTCCGCTTCGAACCCGGCATCCCCGCCGACGTCGAACTCGTCCCCCTCACCGGCCGCCGCGTCGTCCCCGGCCTGCGCGGCGAAACCGGAGGTGCCCTCGATGCCTGACCTCGAGCGAGCCGTGTACGCCGACCTGTTCGGACCCACCACCGGCGACCGGATCCGCCTCGCCGACACCGATCTGCTCGTCGAGATCGAGGAGGACCGCTCGGGCGGCCCCGGACACGCGGGCGACGAGGCGGTGTTCGGCGGCGGCAAGGTGATCCGGGAGTCCATGGGCCAGGCCCGCACCACCCGGGCCGAGGGCGCACCCGACACCGTCATCACCGGGGCCGTCGTCCTCGACCACTGGGGCATCGTCAAGGCCGACATCGGCATCCGGGACGGCCGGATCACCGGCATCGGCAAGGCCGGGAACCCGGACACCATGGACGGCGTCCACCCCGACCTCGTGATCGGTCCGGAGACCGAGATCATCGCGGGCAACGGAAAACTGCTCACGGCCGGAGCGGTCGACGCCCACGTCCACTTCATCTCACCCACCCTCGTCGACCAGGCGCTCTCCAGCGGCATCACCACCCTCGTCGGCGGTGGCACCGGACCTGCCGAGGGCACCAAGGCCACCACCATCACCCCGGGCCCCTGGCACCTCGCCCGGATGTTCGAGGCGCTGGAGACCTTCCCCGTCAACATCGGGCTGCTCGGCAAGGGCAACACGATGTCCCGCGACGCCATGCACTCCCAACTGCGCGGCGGAGCCCTCGGCTTCAAGATCCACGAGGACTGGGGCGCGACGCCCGCCGTGATCGACGCCTGCCTGGGCGTCTGCGAGGAGACCGGCGCCCAGCTCGCCATCCACACCGACACGCTCAACGAGGCCGGGTTCGTCGCCGACACCCTCGCCGCCATCGCCGGCCGGACGATCCACGCGTACCACACCGAGGGGGCGGGCGGCGGGCACGCGCCCGACATCATCAGCGTGGTCTCCGAGCCCCACGTCCTGCCCAGCTCGACCAACCCCACCCGGCCGCACACCGTCAACACCATCGACGAACACCTCGACATGCTGATGGTGTGCCACCACCTGAACCCCGCGGTCCCCGAGGACCTGGCGTTCGCGGAGTCCCGGATCCGGCCCTCCACCATCGCGGCCGAGGACATCCTGCACGACCTCGGAGCCATCTCGATCATCTCCTCCGACTCCCAGGCCATGGGGCGCATCGGCGAGGTGATCCTGCGGACCTGGCAGACCGCCCATGTGATGAAGAAGCGGCGCGGGGCCCTGCCGGGCGACGGCCGGGCGGACAACCACCGAGCCCGTCGCTATGTCGCCAAATACACGATCAACCCGGCCGTCGCGCAGGGCCTGGACCGCGAGATCGGCTCCGTGGAGACCGGCAAGCTCGCCGACCTCGTCCTCTGGGACCCGGCGTTCTTCGGCGTCAAGCCGCAGACCGTCATCAAGGGCGGCCAGATCGCGTACGCGCAGATGGGCGACGCCAACGCCTCCATTCCGACGCCCCAGCCGGTCCTGCCCCGGCCGATGTTCGGCGCCCTGGGACGGGCGGCCGCCCACGGCTCGTTCAACTTCGTCTCCACCGCGGCGATCGAGGACGGGCTGCCCGAACGGCTCGCCCTGAACAAGCGGTTCGTGCCGATCACCAGCACCCGGGGGGTCACCAAGGCCGACATGCGGGAGAACGACGCCCTGCCGCAGGTCCACGTCGACCCGGACAGCTTCGCCGTCACCATCGACGGCGATCCGGTCGAGCCCGCACCCGCGGCGGAACTGCCCATGGCCCAGCGCTACTTCCTCTTCTGAGAGCGGCGGAACGCAGTCATGTCACGCGCAGCGCTCCTCGTCCTCGCCGACGGCCGCTTCCCCGCCGGGGGCCACGCCCACTCCGGCGGCGCCGAACCGGCCGTCGCCCAGGGCCGCGTCCGCGACGCCGACTCCCTCGCCGCCTTCTGCCGGGGCCGTCTGCACACCGCGGGCCTCACCGCCGCCGCCCTCGCCGCGGCGGCGGCCCACGGCCTGGACCCGCTCGCCCTCGACGAGGCCGCCGACGCCCGCACGCCCTCGCCCGCCCTGCGAGCCACCGCCCGCAAGCTGGGCCGGCAGATGATGCGGGCCGCCCGCGCCACCTGGCCGAGCCCCGAACTGGACGCGCTCGCGGCGGCCCGGCCGCGCGGCGCCCACCAGCCCGTCGTCCTCGGGCTCACCGCACGGGCGGCGGGCCTGAGCCCCGAGGACGCCGCCCACTGCGTCGCGTACGAGACGGTCAGCGGCCCCGCCACCGCCGTCGTCCGCCTCCTGTCCCTGGACCCCTTCCACGCCACCGCCGTACTCGCCCGGCTCGCCCCCGAGCTGGACCGGGTCGCCGAACAGGCCGCCGAGGCCGCCCGCCAGGGCATCGACGCCCTGCCCGCCGCCTCGGCCCCGCTCCTCGACATCACCGCCGAGGCGCACGCCGCCTGGCCGGTCCGCCTCTTCGCCTCCTAGCCACCCCTGCGACCACCACGGGAGCCCCCATGCACCTCGGCCACACCCACGACGGCCCCGCCGCCGTCAGCGCCGACGCCACCCGCCCCGACGGCGCCCGGCGCGCCCTGCGCATCGGGCTCGGCGGCCCCGTCGGCTCCGGCAAGACGGCCACCGTCGCCGCCCTCTGCCGGGAGCTGCGCGACCGGTTCTCCATCGCCGTCGTCACCAACGACATCTACACCCGGGAGGACGCCGCCTTCCTGCTGCGCAACGCGGTCCTGCCGCCCGAGCGGATCCAGGCCGTGGAGACCGGCGCCTGCCCGCACACCGCGATCCGCGACGACATCTCCGCCAACCTCGAGGCGGTCGAGGACCTGGAGGACGCGGTCGGACCGCTCGACCTGATCCTCGTCGAGTCCGGCGGCGACAACCTCACCGCCACCTTCTCCAAGGGCCTGGTCGACGCGCAGGTGTTTGTCATCGACGTCGCGGGCGGCGACGACATCCCGCGCAAGGGCGGTCCCGGCGTCACCACCGCCGACCTCCTGGTCATCAACAAGACCGACCTCGCCCCCTACGTCGGCTCCGACCTGGCGCGGATGGCCCTGGACGCCGAGAAGCAGCGCGGCGAACTCCCCGTCGCCTTCACCTCGCTGACCTCGGCCGAGGGCGTCGGACCGGTCGCCGACTGGGTGCGGGCGCAGCTCGCCGCCTGGGCCGCGTGAGCGTCCGCGCGACGGCCCGGCTGCGCGCCGAGCCCGACGGGCGGGGCGGCACCGCCCTGCCCGTCCTTCGGAGTGATGGCCCGCTCGCCCTGCGCCGCACCCGCTCCCCACGGGCCGCGTACGCCCGGGTCACCGTCGTCGGCGCGATGAGCGCCCCGCTCAACGGCGATCGCCTCGCCATCGAGGCGGAGGTCGCGGACGGCGCGCGCCTCACCGTCGACGCGGCGGCGGCCACCGTGGCCCTCCCGGCCCCCCGGGCGGACACCGGCCCGTCCACGTACACCGTGGAGCTGAGCGTGGGGGAGGAGGCCGTCCTGCACTGGCTGCCCGAACAGCTCGTCTGCGCCCACCGCAGCGACCTGCGCCAGACCACCCGGGTCCGGCTCGCCCCCACCGCGCGGCTGCTGCTGCGCGAGGAGCAGATCCTCGGCCGGCACGGCGAACCCACCGGCGCGCTCACCACCCGGCTCACCGTCCACCGCGCGGGCCGCCCGCTCCTCGACCAGCAACTGACCTATGGGCCCGGCGCCCCCGCGGGCTGGGACGGCCCCGCCGTCCTCGGCGGCCACCGGGCCGTCGGCCAACTGTTCCTCGCCGACCCGGCCTTCGAGGACGCTCCGCTCCCCGCTCGCCTCCTCGGACCCACCGCCGCCCTCACCCCGCTCGCCGGCCCCGCCGTCCTGGTGACCGCCGTGGCCGCCGACGCCCGTCTGCTGCGCCGGATCCTGGACGACGCGACGCACGAGCTGCTGGACGGACGGAAGGCGGACCACGGCGACCGGGCCGGGTGAGTCCGCTCAGCGAACTTCCTTCACCGGTTATGGGTTCGGTAAAGAAACAGGTGTACGCCCTGGCCCCGGGTGCCTCACAGACGAAAGGATCCCCGCGAAGTACCGATGACCACGCCGCTCTCGGCGGCGGATCGGATGAAGGGGGAGATTTCCACGTGAGACGTACAACGATGCTCGGTTCGGCCGGCGCCCTCGTCGCGGGCACGCTCATAGCGGGGGCGATGGCCGCGCCCGCCGCCGGTGCCGACGGCCGCCACCACGGCCGGGGCGACACGGAGGCGCGCGGCGTCGCCGTCGCGGCGCAGCGGGCGGCGAAGACCGGGATCGACTGGCAGGACTGCCCCGCGGACTGGGGCCTGACCGCCCCCATCCAGTGCGGCTGGGTGAGCGTGCCGCTCGACTACGCCAAGCCGAACGGCAAGAAGATCAAGCTGGCCGTCGACCGGCACGTCAGCACGGGCACGAAGGACGAACGCCAGGGCGCCCTGCTCTACAACCCCGGCGGGCCCGGCGGTTCGGGGCTGCGGTTCCCCACCCGGATCACCACCAAGAACCCGATCTGGACCAAGACCGCCAAGGCGTACGACTTCGTCGGCTTCGACCCGCGCGGCGTCGGCCACTCGGCCCCCATCTCCTGTGCCGACCCGCAGGAGTTCGTCAAGGCCCCCAAGGCCGACCCGGTCCCCGACAGCGAGGCGGACAAGCGCGCCCAGCGCAAGCTGGCCCGCGAGTACGCCGAAGGGTGCGGCGAGCGCAGCGGCGCGATGCTGCCGCACATGACGACGCCGAACACGGCCCGCGACCTGGACGTCATCCGGGCCGCCCTCGGGGAGAAGAAGCTCAACTTCATCGGCGTCTCCTACGGCACCTACCTGGGCGCCGTCTACGGCACGCTCTTCCCGGCCCATGTCCGGCGCCTGGTCGTCGACAGCGTGGTCGACCCGTCGCGGCGGAACATCTGGTACCGGGCGAACCTGAACCAGGACATCGCCTTCCAGGCCCGCTGGGACGAGTGGAAGGCGTGGGTCGCCCAGCACGATTCCGCCTACGGCATCGGCGACACCCCGCAGAAGGTCGAGCAGGCCTGGCAGGAGCTGCGGGCCGCCGCCAAGAAGGAGCCCATCGGGGGCCTCGTCGGGCCCGCCGAGCTCATCGGCTTCTTCCAGGGCGCGCCGTACTACGACTCCGCCTGGGCCCCCACCGCCAAGACCTGGAGCGCCTACCGGTCCGGCGACACCCAGGCCCTGATCGACGCCGCGGCCCCCGACCTGAGCGACCTCGCGGGCAACGCCGCCGCCGAGAACGGCAACGCGGTCTACAACGCCGTCGAGTGCGCCGACGCCAAGTGGCCCACCGACTGGCGCACCTGGGACCGGGACAACACCCGGCTGCACGAGAAGTACCCGTTCATGACGTGGGCCAACGCCTGGATGAACCTGCCCTGCGCCACCTGGCCGACCAAGCAGCGGACCCCGCTGGACGTGAAGACCGGCAAGGGACTGCCGCCGGTCCTCATCGTGCAGTCCACCCGTGACGCCGCCACCCCGTACGCGGGCGCGGTCGAGCTGCACAAGCGGTTCAAGGGCTCGCGGCTCATCACCGAGAAGGACGCCGGATCCCACGGCGTCACCGGACTGGTCAACCCCTGCGTCAACGAGCGGGTGGACGCCTACCTGCTCACCGGGGAGACCGGCCGGCGCGATGTGACGTGCGCCCCGCACGCCACGCCGAAGCCGTAGGACGCCCATGAGTCGTACGGCCGGGGCCCGATCAGCGGCCGCCCCGGTCGTACGACTCCAGCCACGCGTCCTCCGCCGCATAGGCGAACAGCGTCTCCCCGTAGTTGCGCGCCATCTTCGGGAACGCCTCCCGCCAGTCGCGCCCCGCCAGCTCCCCGGCGAGCCACTCGACCGTCCCCGGCAGCGACTCCGCGTACCCCGTCACGGGCCGGTACCCGAGCTCCCGCTCCGCCGCCGTCATGTCGTACACGACGGGGTGGGCGCCGCTCCACGGGGTCTCGCCCACGTGCCCCGCCGGCGCCGGACCGTCGACCAGGACCGTCTCCGTCTCCAGGCCCAGCACCGCGTCGATCGCCGCCCCGATCGCGGCGACGGTGGGCGCCTGCGGATCCGCCGCGTTCAGGACCCGCGAGCCGGGCCGGCGGGCGGCCAGCCGGATCAGCTCGGCCACGTTCGAGACATGGACCGGGTGGAAGCGGCTCTCGCCGCCGTGCGCGAGCACGCGCCGCCGCCGTCCGTCGAGCAGCCGCTTCACGAAGTACAGCTCGCGCGGTGTGCGGCAGTACGGGCCGTGGACCGCGCCCGCCCGCAGCAGGGTCACCGGCAGGGCGTCGCCCGCCGCCAGCAGCTCCCGCTCCAGCAGGACCTTCCGCGTGCCGTACGTGGCGTCCCCCGGCGCCACCGTGCGCTGGGTCTCCGGCAGCGGCACCGGATAGCGGGGGAAGCCGTCGGGCTCCGCCTGGGTGTCGAAACTGCGGCCCCGGTCGTCCTCGTACACCGCCCCGCTGGAGATCACGACGGCCGAGCCGATCCGCCCGGCCAGCCCCGTCAGCTGCCCGGCGTGCGCGCCGCCGAAAGCCACCAGGTCCACCAGCACGTCACAGCCGTCGCCCAGCGCCCCGCCGAGCGCCCCCTCCTCGTCCCGGTCGAGCGCCACCGCCCGGACCCCGGCGTCCCATCCCTCGTCCCGGCCACCACCGCGCGAAGCCGCGGTGACCTCCCAGCCGTCCTCGGCCAGCGCGCGCACCGCGGCCCGCCCGATCTGGCCCGTCGCTCCCAGCACCCATGCGTGTCCGTTGCTCATGGATCCGACGCTAGGGGAGGGCGCCCGCCCGGACGAGGCCGCTCTGCCGGTGGCGTATCCGCCGTCAGCGTCGCATCTTCGGGAACTTCCTCGGCGGCGCGGCCTCCTGCTCGGCCGCCTTCACCTTGGCCGCGTACTCGTCCACGTACTCCTGGCCGGAGAGTCCCAGGATCGCGTACATGATCTCGTCCGTCACCGCCCGGATCGCGGCCTTCTGGTTCTCCATGCCCGCGTAGCGGGAGAAGTCCAGCGGTTCGCCGAACCGGATCGCGACCCGCTTGATCTTCGGTACGACCTGGCCGGGCGGCTGGATCTCGAAGGTGCCGACCATGGCGCAGGGGATCACCGGCACCTGCGCGGTGATCGCCATCACCGCGACCCCGACCTTGCCCTTGTAGAGCCTGCCGTCGTGCGAGCGGGTGCCCTCCGGGTAGATCCCCAGCAGCTCGCCCTTGCCCAGCACGCCGAGCCCCTCGCGGATGGCCGCCTGCCCCGCGTCCTTGCCGGACCGGTCCACCGGGATCTGGCCCGCGCTGCGGAAGAACGCCGCGGTCAGCCGGCCCTTGATCCCCGGCCCCGTGAAGTACTCGGCCTTCGCCAGGAAGGTGATGCGGCGCTTGATGATGGCCGGCATCAGGAAATGGTCGGAGAAGGAGAGATGGTTGCCCGCGACGATCGCCGCGCCGTCCGTGGGAATGTTCTCCAGACCCTCGATACGGGGCCGGAACAGCAGCCGCAGCACCGGCCCCAGCACGACATACTTCAGGACGTAATAAAACACCTTGCGGGTGCACCTCACTCTGCCGGGCCGACTCAGGGGCTGTGTACTACCAGGTCACGGTGGTGCCGGGGGCCTGGGGGCCGAAAGACCCCGTGTAGGCCCCCGGCACCACCGTGCGACCGTAGCGAACCGGTCTCCCGGCTCGTACCCGGCTCCGGGCCCGTCAGGCGTGGTCACCCGCCGCAACGGTCAGGTGTCCTGGGTGGCCAGCATGCCGAGGGTGCACAGTCCCAGCACCACCCAGCCGAACCAGAGCCAGCCGCTGCTTCCCAGCGCCACGGTGTACGCGGTCACCGCGACCAGCGCCCCGACGGTCATGTATCCCATGGTCTTCGTCGATCCGGACATGCGCGCACGCTCCTCGTCGGCCGCGCGGCCGTTGTCCCCATGGTCACCCCGTATGCGCCCTCCGCGCTACTGTCCGCGCGCCTGCAAAGACGCGAGATAGGCGTTGTACGCCGCCAGCTCCTTGTCACCGTCGCGGTCCGCCGCCCGGTCCGAGCGCCGGGCGGTGCGCTGCTCGGAGCGGTACCACTGGAAGACCAGCGCGATCAGCACCAGCACGGAGGGGATCTCGCTGAACGCCCACGCGATGCCGCCCGCCCAGTTCTGGTCGCTCAGGGCGTCGATGCCCAGCGAGGCCGGCGGGTTCTCGTACGTCTCCACCATCGGCGTCGACGCCATCATCAGCGCGATCCCGAAGAACGCGTGGAACGGCATCCCGGCGAACAGCTCCAGCATCCGCATCAGGTAGCCGGGCCGGTGTGGACCGGGGTCCACCCCCATGATCGGCCAGAAGAAGACCAGGCCGACGGCGAGGAAGTGCACCATCATCCCGAGGTGGCCCGGCTTGGAGCCCATCAGGAAGTCGAAGATCGGCGTGAAGTACAGCGCGTACAGGCTCGCGATGAACAGCGGGATCGTGAACACCGGATGCGTGATGATCTTCATGTACCGGCTGTGCAGCAGCTTCAGCAGCAGCTCGCGCGGCCCGGTCCGGCCCCGGCCCGCCGGCGGCAGCGCGCGCAGCGCCAGCGTCACCGGAGCGCCCAGCAGCAACAGGATCGGCGACAGCATGCTGATCACCATGTGCTGCACCATGTGCACGCTGAACATGACCATGCCGTAGTCGTTGAGCTTGGTGCACATCACCAGCGCGATGCTCAGCACGCCCAGGGTGAAGAACACGATCCGGTTCACCGGCCAGCCGTCCCCGCGCCGACGCAGCCGCACCACGCCGTACCCGTACAGGGCGAGCGCCAGGACGCAGCCGGTCAGGAAGAACGGGTCGACGGAGAGCTCCAGCCCCCGCCCCAGCGTGAACGGCGGCAGATCCATGTTCATGCCGTGCCCGCTGTGATCCATCTGTTCACTCCCGATGGGGACACGTCCCCGTTTCGTGCCGGTTGTCCGGTACAGCGTAGAGCTGCCCCCGGCCGCGCTCGCGGCCGGGGGCAGCTCCGGGGGAGCGACGTCTAGAGCACGCACTCCGCTTCGGCGTACCGCTCGGCCGGGACCGTCTTCAGCGTCTCGACCGCTTCCGCCAGCGGGACCATCACGATGTCGGTGCCGCGCAGCGCGGTGAGCATCCCGAACTCGCCCCGGTGCGTCGCCTCCACCGCGTGCCAGCCGAACCGGGTCGCCAGGACCCGGTCGTACGCGGTCGGCGTGCCGCCACGCTGGACGTGGCCGAGGATGACCGGGCGGGCCTCCTTGCCGAGCCGCTGCTCCAGCTCCCCGGAGAGCTGCGTGGCCACCCCGGCGAACCGCTCGTGGCCGTAGATGTCCTTGACGCCCTGCTCGAACTGCATGGAGCCTGCACGGGGCTTGGCGCCCTCGGCGACCACCACGATGGCGAACTTCTTGCCCGCCGAGAAACGCTTGCCGACCAGCTCGGTCAGCTCGTCGATGTCGAAGGGGCGCTCGGGCACCACGATCGCGTGGGCGCCGGCGGCCATCCCGGAGTGCAGGGCGATCCAGCCGGTGTGACGGCCCATGACCTCCACGATCAGCACCCGCTGGTGCGACTCGGCGGTGGTCTTCAGCCGGTCCAGCGCCTCGGTGGCGACGCCGACGGCGGTGTCGAAGCCGAAGGTGACGTCGGTGGAGGCGATGTCGTTGTCGATGGTCTTGGGGACCCCGACGATCGGCAGGCCGGCCTCGGAGAGGAGGTTCGCGGCCTTGAGCGTGCCCTCGCCGCCGATCGGGATGATGGCGTCCAGACCGAGGTCCGCGACATGGCCGCGGGCGCGCTCCACACCGTCGCGCAGATGCGCGGGCTGGACCCGGGAGGAACCGAGGATCGTGCCGCCGCGGGCCAGGATGCCGCCCACCGCGTCAAGGTCGAGCTTGCGGTAGTCGCACTCCAGCAGGCCCTTCCAGCCGTCGTGGAAACCGATGACCTCGTCACCGTGGTCCACCACCGCGCGGTGCACGACGGAACGGATGACGGCGTTGAGGCCGGGGCAGTCGCCGCCGGAGGTGAGTACGCCAATGCGCATGGCCCGGAAACCTTTGCAACGTTTAAGTCGACGACCGGACCACGTCGTCCGGTTGGATCCCCGCCACCCTACCGGCGCAGGGTGGCGGGACC
Organism: Streptomyces sp. NPDC020884; assembly: GCF_044333935.1. Classification (NCBI taxonomy): domain Bacteria; kingdom Bacillati; phylum Actinomycetota; class Actinomycetes; order Kitasatosporales; family Streptomycetaceae; genus Streptomyces; species Streptomyces sp. NPDC020884. The sequence goes on from NZ_JBIRRY010000011.1 coordinate 175,202, forward strand.
GAACCGGCCGTCCGCCTGCTGGACTCCGCTCAACCGAGCGGAAAACACCTCAGGCGGACACCGCTCAGGGGAGCGGAAAGGGCCTCAGGCGGGCTGGGTCGCCGAGGCGATCCGCTCGGCGCGCAGCGCGTCGTACCAGCGGTCGTCGGTGGGCGGCAGCGCGTTCACATCGAGGGCCAGCTTCAGCAGCAGATCGGCGATCTGCGGATTGCGGGCCATCACCGGACCGTGCATGTACGTCCCGAAGACCGTGTCGTTGTACGCGCCCTCCGTGCCGTCCCCGGTGCCGTTGCCCCGGCCGAACTGCACCCGCGCGAACGGCCGTGCCGTCGGGCCGAGATGGGTGACGCCCTGGTGGTTCTCGAACCCGGTCAGCGGCGGCAGGGCGAGCTGCGGGTCGATGTCCGCCAGTACGTCGCCGACGCACCGCGCGCCCTCGCCGCGGGTGGAGACCACGTCGAGCAGACCGAGCCCGGCCTCGCGCTCGCCGAGGTCGTTGACGAACTCGTGCCCGAGGATCTGGTAGCCCGCGCAGACCGAGAAGATGATCGCGCCGTTGGACGCGGCCCGGCTCAGCCCGCCGTCACGGCGCAGCCGCTCGGCCGCGAGGCGCTGCGGCCGGTCCTCACCGCCACCGATCAGATAGATGTCGCCGGACGTCGGCACCGGCTGGTCGCTGCGCACGTCGACACGCTGCACGTCCAGGCCGCGCTGCCGGGCACGCCGCTCCACGACCAGGGCGTTGCCCTGGTCGCCGTAGGTGCTGAGCAGGTCGGGGTAGACCCAGACCAGACGCAGACCGTTGTTGCTCATGCTTCGTCCTCTCCGGAGGTGGCCGGGGCCGGGGTCAGTTGCCGACACGACGGCGCAGATCCTGGAAGGCGGTGTAGTTGGCGATGACCTCGATGCGGCCGGGCGGGGCGTACTGCACGGCCTCGTCGAGGGTCTCGCAGACCCGGAAGTCGAGACCGGCCACCTCGAGGCGGACCGCGAGGTCCAGCTTCCGGTCGCCGAGCACGAAGATCGGGTGACCGGCCAGCTGGGTGTAGTCCACGTCCCACAGCCAGGAGGTGTCCGTGCCGTCCGCGCCGCGGGCGTTCACCGAGAGGATCACCGGCGTCGGCGGCGGGTCGATCAGCGAGAACGTCTCCAGCCAGCCCGCCGGGTTCTTCGCCAGCAGCAGGCGCAGCTCACGGTTGTTGAAGCCGACCACGTCGTAGCGTCCGGCCACCGCCTGCACCTGGTACATCCGCTCCAGCGCGACCTGCGGCGGCACCCCGAAGACGGCGGCGACGGCCGCCGAGCTGGTGGCGTTCGCCTTGTTCGCGCGGCCCGGCAGCTGGAGGTGGATCGGCCACGCCGAACCGTGCGGGTCCAGGACGTAGTCGCCGTTGAGCGCCCAGCTCGGGGCGGGGCGGCGGAAGCCGCACTGCCCGCAGAACCAGTCGTCGCCGGGGCGCTGCATCACACCGCCGCAGGACGGGCAGGACCAGGCGTCGTCCTTCCACGCCTGACCGGCCGCCACCCACACCACATTGGCCGAGGAGGAGGCCGCCCAGACGACCAGCGGGTCGTCCGCGTTGGCGATGATCACGGCCTTCGAGCCGGAGAGGCCCTCACGCCAGTGCTCGGCCATCATCCGGGTCTCCGCCGCGCGGTCCAGCTGGTCGCGGGAGAGGTTGAGCAGGGCGATCACCTTGGGCGTGGTGTCGCGCGCGACCCCCGCCAGGTACTTCTCGTCGACCTCGATCACGCCGAACTTCGCGTCCGAGCCGCCGGCCAGCGCCGAGGTGATGCCCGCGGGCATGTTCGCGCCGAGCGCGTTCGACACGACGGGCCCGGCGGCCCGCAGCGCCTCGGCGATCAGCCGGGTGGTCGTCGTCTTGCCGTTCGTCGCCGACACGAGGATCACGTCCAGGTGCTGCGCCAGTCGCCCCAGCAGGTCGGGGTCGAGCTTGAGCGCCACCCGGCCGCCGATCACCGATCCGCTGCCCCGCCCCGCGGCGCGTGACACCGCCGCCGCGGCCTTGCCCGCCGTCACGGCCAGTTTGGCCCGCGGCGACAACGGCTCCGTGTTGCCTGCCATCGTCCTAGATCCTCCTTGCATCGGTCCGCGCCCAGCCTATCGATGTCCGGCGCGGCGACCGTACCGCGGCACCACGGGAACTCCCCGGCCCCGGCGGAACGTACGCTTGCCGCCATGCGAAACCGCCCGATCCCCGGCAGTTCCGGACTCGTCCGTGAGATGAGTCTGCTCGGCGACCCGTTGCTCCACCGTGCCTGCGAGGACGTCACGGACTTCGGCCCGTCGCTCGCGAGGCTGGTCGAGGACATGTTCGCCACGATGTACGCCGCACAGGGTGTCGGGCTCGCCGCCAATCAGATCGGCGTCCCGCTCAAGGTGTTCGTCTACGACTGCCCGGACGACGACGATGTCCGCCACCTGGGACACGTGGTCAATCCCGAGCTGGTCGAGGCGGACGGACTCACCGTACGCGGACCGGAGGGCTGTCTGTCGCTTCCCGGTCTGGAAGCGGGCACCGAACGCTTCGACCACGCGGTCGTCGAGGGTCTGACGCTGACCGGCGAGCCGGTCCGGATCGCCGGGACGGGGTGGTTCGCCCGCTGCCTCCAGCACGAGTGCGACCACCTGGAGGGCACCGTCTACACCGACCGGCTGACCGGGCTGCGGCGCTCCCGGGCGCTGCGCGCGGCGCGCCGCGCGCCCTGGGCCCGCAACGGCTGAGCCCGCCGCGGCCCGGCTCTCAGAACCCCGGGCCGCCCTCGAGGTCGTCCGTCTCCGCGAGCCGGCCCCAGAGCAGATCGGCGAGGCTGCTCACCAGCCGCTCGCGGGAGCAGGGCCGGTCACCGAGCCACCAGTCGCCCGCCGCGTGCATCATGCCGACGATCCCGTGGCCCCAGATGCGTGCCATCTGCTCGCTGTCCGGGCCCAGGTCGACCCGTTCGGCGATCACCTGGCCCAGCTCCTCGCCGAGGCGGCGCAGCAGCGGGGCGGAGTGCCGGCCGACGTCGAAGCCCTGCTCGGGGGAGGGGGCCGCGTCCTCGGCGGGGTGCATCAGGAAGCGGTAGACCTGGGGGCGGGCCTCGATCGCGGCGAGATAGGTGTCGAGCGTGGACTCCACCCGCTCACGCCGGTCGGCCGGGGCGTCCAGAGCGGCTCGCAGGGCGCTGAGCAGTGCGTCGGTGTGGCGCTTGGCGAGGGCGCGGTAGAGGCCGCCCTTGTCGCCGAAGTGGCGGTAGAGGATGGGTTTGGTGATCCCGGCCTCGGCGGCGATGGCGTTCATCGAGGCCTGCGGCCCGTCCCTGAGCACCACCCGGTCCGCCGCTTCCAGCAACTCGCGGCGACGGCGCTCGGCCGAGGTCCGCTGTCGCTCGGCGCCTCGTGCGGTCTCCATGTCGTCTCTCCCACCCCTGGCCACGCGATGCCGTCGCACCGCCTCTGCACGCCCGCGCAACGTAACACTCCGCAGGGAGGGCGCTTGATCGGCTCCAGGGCGGTTGACAGTGCCTACTTGCCGGTAACAGACTGGGGTTACCGCAAGTAACGTATGGTTTTTCGCCGCAGTGCCTGGAGGGGAACATGGCCGAGTTCACGCTTGAGCTCAACGACGACCAGAAGCAGGTCAAGGACTGGCTCCACGGCTTCGCGGCGGATGTCATCCGCCCCGCCGCCTCGGAGTGGGACGAGCGTGAGGAAACGCCCTGGCCCGTCATCCAGGAGGCGGCCAAGGTCGGCATCTACTCCCTCGACTTCTACGCCCAGCAGTTCTTCGACCCTACGGGTCTCGGCATCCCCATGGCCATGGAAGAGCTCTTCTGGGGCGACGCGGGCATCGCCCTGTCGATCGTCGGTACGGGCCTGGCGGCCGTCGGCGTCCTCGCCAACGGCACCGAGGAGCAGATCGGCACCTGGATCCCGCAGATGTACGGCGACGCCGACGACGTGAAGGTCGCCGCCTTCTGCTCCTCCGAGCCCGACGCCGGCTCCGACGTCGCCTCGATGCGCACCCGGGCCGTCTACGACGAGGCCAAGGACGAGTGGGTCCTCAACGGGACCAAGACCTGGGCGACCAACGGCGGCATAGCCAACGTCCACGTGGTCGTCGCCGTCGTCGACCCCGACATCGGCTCCAAGGGCCACGCCTCCTTCATCGTGCCGCCGAACACCCCCGGCCTCTCCCAGGGCCAGAAGTTCAAGAAGCACGGCATCCGCGCCTCGCACACCGCCGAGGTGGTCCTGGAGGACGTCCGCGTCCCCGGACACTGCCTGCTCGGCGGCAAGGAGAAGCTCGACGAGCGCCTCGCCCGCGCCCACGAGCGCGCCAAGTCCGGCGGCGAACGCGTCAAGAACGCGGCGATGGCCACCTTCGAGGCCTCCCGCCCGGCCGTCGGCGCGATGGCCGTGGGCACCGCCCGCGCCGCCTACGAGGTCGCCCTCGACTACGCGAAGACCCGCAGCCAGTTCGGCCGCCCGATCATCGACAACCAGGGCATCGCCTTCCAGCTCGCCGACATGCGCACCCGCATCGACGCGGCCCGGCTGCTGGTCTGGCGCGCCTCCTGGATGGCCACCAGCGGCAAGCCGTTCACCTCGGCCGAGGGCTCCATGTCCAAGCTCTACGCGAGCGAGACCGCCCGGGACGTCACCGCGCAGGCCATCCAGATCCTCGGCGGCAACGGCTTCACCCGCGAGTACCCCGTGGAGCGCATGCACCGCGACGCGGCCATCTACACCATCTTCGAGGGCACCAGCGAGATCCAGCGCCTGGTGATCGCCCGCACGCTGTCGGGCATGCCGATCCGCTAGCCGCCGCGGGGGACCGATACGGGATGGGGGCGGTCCGGGACGCGTTGTCCCGGACCGCCCCCTTCCGTGGGCTCAGGCCGGCAGGTGCGCCTCGATCGCCGCCACGACCTCCGTGGCCTCCGGCTCCGAGCGTGGCCGGATCCGGGCCACCGGCTCACCGGCCGGCGAGATGAGGAACTTCTCGAAGTTCCACTGGACGTCCCCGGCCTCCCCGTCCGCGTCCGCCAGCCGCGTCAGCTCCGCGTACAGCGGGTGCCGGTCCGCGCCGTTGACGTCGACCTTCTCCAGCAGCGGGAAGCTGACCCCGTACGTCGTCGAGCAGAAGGTCTGGATCTCCTCCGCGCTGCCCGGCTCCTGCCCGGCGAACTGGTTGCACGGGACGCCGAGCACGGTCAGGCCCCGGTCCCCGTAGTTCTGCTGCAGCCGCTCCAGGCCCTCGTACTGCGGGGTGAGCCCGCACTTGGAGGCCACGTTCACCAACAGGACGGCCCGGCCGCTGTACGCGCCCAGCGTGGTCGGCTCGCCCGCGAGGGTGCGCAGCGGAATGTCGTGCAGCGTCATGAAGCTCTCCCTGATCATTGCGTGGTGGTGCTCATTGTGCCGCCCACCGCTCACGGAGCGGCGAGCTCCTTGTAGTAGAAGGTCGTCGGCTTGAGGATGCCCGCCGGATCCGCCGCGTATCCCGGCACACCGCCGACCTCCGTCCACCCCGCGCCGCGGTAGACCTGCTCGGCCAGGCTGCCGCTCTCGGTGTCCAGGATCAGCAGCGTGATGCCCTCGGTCGCCGCGTACGCCTCGACGGCGGTCAGCAGCGCCCCGCCGAGGCCCTGACCGCGCGCGGCGGGGCGGACCATCAGCTTGGCGACCTCCGCGCGGTGCCGGGCGTTCGGCAGCGGAGCGCGGACCAGGGCGATCGTCCCGGAGACCCGCCCGCCCTCCCGGGCGATCCAGATGCCGATCCGCCCCGCCTCCACGGCGGCGGCCCGCTCCCGCCACCAGGCGGCGGCCGTCTCACGGTCCAACGGGGCCAGGAAGCCCACCGAGGACCCCTCCTCGACGGTCTCGACCAGGAGGCCGGCCAGGTCGTCGGCGTACGTGACCAGCTCGGGGGCGGACACATGGACGATCTCGGTCATGGGCGGGGTCCTTTCGCGGCGGAACGGGCCAGGGGGTACGGGCTCCACGATCTCGGCGCGCCGACCGGCCTGCGGCGGCGGGACCGAGCGCCGGACGAACCCGGCCGCCTCGTCGCGCCGGACGGTCCGCCGGGCCGCCGGCACCGGGAGCGGGGGCGGGGGCGGGGGCTCCGCCGCCACCTCCGAGGGAGCATATCCCCGTCGCGGGACGGACCTAAGGAGCCGCCGGCAGCCGTCCCGAGGCCACCGCGTCGACCAGCGCCCGGTGATCGAGCTCGTTGCGGTCCGCGTACGACTCCGCGAACACGGCGATCGCCCGGTCGAAGACGTCCTTGCGCCCCAGGTAGCCCGCGATGGCGATCCGGTCCCCGGACCTGGCGTGGGCGCGGGCCAGCGTGGCGCCGCACACCTCGCCGAACGCGCGCATCCCCTTCGGCGCCATCTGCTCCGGTTCGGCGATGCCCTTCCAGTCGCGCAACTGGCGCACGTAGAAGTCCCGGCTCCGGCCGTCGATGCCGTCGGCCCGCTCCCAGCCGAGGAAGATGTCGCTGGAGGCCTGCATCAGGCGCTGCCCCGCGACCACCCGCCGGCCCTCGTTGCCGTACCGGCTCGCCCCGACGTGCTCGGCCAGCACCGAGGGACCGGCCTCCTTGGCCTGTAGCAGCAGCGGATCCCCGCCGTCCCTGCCGAGCAGCAGCACGATCCAGCAGCGGGTGCCGACACTGCCCACACCGACGACCTTCCGGGCCACGTCCACCAGCGCGAAGTCCTCCAGCAGACTGCGCCGGTCGGACGCCAGACTGTCGGCGTACCCCGCCATCAGACCGGCGAACTGCCCGAACACCGTCTCGCGCTCCACACCGGGCACCAGATCGGTGAGCGGCACCACCATCGGCGGGTCCGCCGCGATCCGCAGCCGCCCGTCGACCACCTCGGCGAGCTTGCCGAAGGCCTGCAGACTGTCCCGGGAGCGGGCCTTGCCCAGCGCCCGGTCGACGTTCCTGCGCCCCCGTCCGCCCAACCGCTCCGCCGCCACCGCACGCAGCCGCTCGGCATCGGTCCGCGCGTACCACACCTCCAGATTGCGCATCCCGGCGAACCGGGCCATCGCCTCCCGGTACGACCGGACCGCGGCCCGCACGATCCCGGCCCGCTCCCGGTCCGAGAAGCCGTTCGCCCGCCCCGCGATGACGAGGCTGGCCGCCAGCCGTTTCACGTCCCACTCCCAGGGACCCGGCAGCGTCTCGTCGAAGTCGTTGATGTCGAAGAGGAGGTTCCGCTCGGGCGAGGCCAGCAGCCGGAAGTTCAGCAGATGGGCATCGCCGCACAGCTGCGCCCGGATCCCCGAGTCCGGGCTGCCGGCCAGGTCGGCGGCCATCAGAGCGGCCGCGCCCCGGAAGAAGCGGAACGGCGACTCCGTCATCCGGCCGTAGCGGATCGGGACCAGCTCCGGAACCCGGTCGGCGGACTGCGCCTCCAGGACGGCCAGCGGGTCGGGTCGCCGCGGCGACGACGTGTACCGCGCATGGCTCGACCGGGGAGCCCTCCGGCGCGCGGCCCTGCCCAGGGCCGCGCGTTCGGCCGGTGTCGCGTGCGGTGCGGCGCGCGGCGGCGCCCCGTCTTCCCGGTCCATCAGGTGCCCCTTTCCTCTCACGTCAGGCCTCCGCCGGCGGTCGCGCGGTCACGCTCGTGCCGCAGGCCGACCCTCCGCCAGATCGCCCGCTGGGCCTTGAGCGTGGCGGTGCCCACCACGATCAGCACGACGATGTTCACCCCGAGCTGGATGGCCGAGCCCCGTACGTCGGTCCAGCTGGTGAACGCGGTGGAGACGGCGATGTCCGCGGCGGCCGGGATCGTCGTCACGGAGATGAACACGCCGAGCAGGGCGCTCGTCCTGGCCTCGGTCAGCGACACGATCCCGACGATCCCGGCCAGGGTGGCCACCGCCACCGAGAAGAAGTTCGGCGTGTTGATGAGGTTGGAGACGGGGCGCAACCCCCGGTCGAAGGCCTCCGACTGCAGCCCGAAACCCCGGATGAGGAGGGCGAAGAGGAAGGTGAGGACCACGGTGAGGAGCAAGCCGGCGCCCAGGGCGGCCAGCCCGCCGCGCACCGTGGCCCCGTGGCCCCGGTCGATCCCCAGCGCCACGCTGACGATGGCGCCGTACTCCGGCCCCACGACCATCGCCGCCACGATCAGGATCTGCGAGTTGGTGACGATCCCGACCGAACCGATCAGCCCGGCGACGACCAGGTAGAGATAGAAGCTCGGCGGGTAGCGCCCCCCGGACCGGATCCGGGCCTCGACCTGCTCCCAGACCGGCGCCCGGCTCAGGGGCCCCAGCTCGCGCCGCCCCCCTTCGGCGGCCCTGCCGGAGAAGGCCATGTCGACCGGCTCGATGACCAGCGAACCCCGTTGGTCCAGCCGGACGGCGCGCAGACGGTGCAGCACCTCGTTCGCCGCCCCCGTCAGGACGTCGCAGGCGATGGAGTCGCCGTCGGGATTGCGCGCCGCGTCGCGCTGGACGATGAGGTTGAGCACGCAGCGGTCGCCCGAGAGCAGGCCGACCACCTCGTCGGTCAGGTCCGGCGGGCTCACCGCGCGGATGTGGATCAGGTCCATCCCGGTACCTCCGCGGCTCCCTGTTCCGTCGGACGGAGCTCCGCCCGGCCGGCGGCCCGGGGCTCATTCCAGTAACGCGGCCCCGGCTCCGTTCGGCAAACCGGGCGCCCGGACCCCGCCCGCCCGGACGCGTGCCGCGCACCCGGGGCGGGAGTGCCGGATAGTGAGGGACACGGGGGCCCGACCGGGAGGGAAGGCTCATGGACCGGTATCCGCCGATCGCCGACCACGGACTCGTGGGCGACCTCCAGACGGCCGCACTGATCTCCTCGCAGGGGGTCGTGGACTGGTTCGCCGCCCCGCGATTCGACTCGCCGAGCGTCTTCGCCGCCCTGCTCGACCACGAGCGCGGCGGCTTCTTCCGGCTGGCGCCCGAAGGCGGCGCCCACACCTGCAAGCAGCTCTACTACCCCGACACCGCGGTCGTCGTCACCCGGTTCATGGCGCCCGACGGGGTCGGGGAGGTCCTCGACTGGATGACCCCGATCCGCTCCGGCGGACCGGCCGACCGGCACACCCTCGTCCGCACCGTGCGCGCGGTGCGCGGCACCGTCCGCTTCGGCCTGGAGTGCCGGCCCCGGTTCGACTACGGCCGCGCCGCCCACACCATGGAGCTGGGACCGGCGGGAGGCCGAGCGGTCTTCCGGGCGCCGGGCGGCACGGCCCATCTCCGAACGGGCTTCCCTCTGAGCCGCGACGGCCAGGACGCCGTCGCCGGCGTCACCCTGAACGCCGGACAGTCCTCGGCGGCCGTCCTCACGCTCGGCGGCCCCGACAGCCCCGAGCCGCCGCACCCCACCCCCGAGGAGATCGACGACCAGCTCTGGGACGTCGTCGACTTCTGGCAGAGGTGGGTGCGCGGATCCCGCTACCAGGGCCGCTGGCTCGACATGGTCAACCGCTCCGCCATCACCCTGAAGCTGCTCACGTACGAACCCAGCGGCGCCCCCGTCGCCGCGGCGACCATGGGGCTGCCCGAACAGGTGGGCGGAGAACGCAACTGGGACTACCGCTACACCTGGGTACGGGACGGCTCCCTGTCGGTGCGGGCCCTCCTGGACCTGGGCTTCGTCGACGAGGCTGCCGCGTTCACCCACTGGCTGGGCGACCGGCTGCGGGACCGGCAGGACGCCGGCGGAGAGCCGCTGCGGATCATGTACCGGGTCGACGGGCGGCCCCTGGAGGCGGAGCAGGTCCTCGGCCACCTGGAGGGCTACCGGGGCTCCCGACCGGTCCGGCTCGGCAACGCCGCCGACGACCAGCTCCAGCTCGACATCTACGGCGAAGCCCTCTACGCGCTGTCCGAGGGCCGCGAGGTCGGCATCCAGGCGGGCCACCGGGGCTGGAAGATCCTCTCCCGCACCCTGGACTGGCTCGCGGAGTCCTGGGACCGCCCCGACGAAGGCATCTGGGAGACCCGCGGCGGGCGCCAGGATTTCACCTACAGCCGAGTGATGTGCTGGGCCGCCTTCGACCGGGGCCTCAAACTCGCCGGGCAGTTCAGCCGCCCCGCCGACACCGCCCGGTGGACCAGCGCCCGGGACGCCGTACTCGAACAGGTGGTGGAGCGGGGCTGGAACGAGGACCTCCAGGCCTACGTCCAGAGCTACGGCAGCGGCGTGCTCGACGCGTCCCTGCTGCTGATGCCGCGCGTCGGATTCCTCGCCCCGCGGGACCCGGGCTGGCTGTCCACCCTGGACGCCATGGACCGCACCCTGGTCTCGGACAGCCTCGTCCACCGCTACGACCCGGCGGCCTCACCGGACGGGCTGCGCGGCTCGGAGGGGACCTTCAGCCTCTGTACGTTCCTCTACGTCGACGCACTCGCCCGCGCCGGGCGGCTGCGCCAGGCGCGCTACACCTTCGAGAAGATGCTCACCTACGCCAACCACGTGGGCCTGTTCGCCGAGGAGATCGGCCCCAGCGGCGAACAACTGGGCAACTTCCCCCAGGCGTTCACCCACCTCTCGCTCATCATGGCGGCCCGTACCCTGGACGAGGCGCTCGACCGGCAGCGGGACCGCGGCTGAGGGCTGTCCCCTCGCCCCCGCCCGGCGGCGTCTGGGAGGATCGGGGCGTGGACACTCCCGACACCTTCCCCGAACCGCTGCCCGGTGACGGGACCGACGGGACGCCCGAAGGACGCCGCCTCGTCCGCTGCCGCCTCTGCGGCCGCCCCCTCACCGGGACCGGCTCGCGCCGGGCCGGCCTCGGACCGTCCTGCGACGCCAAGCTGCACCCCGCGCCCCCGGACATCCGCACCCGCCGCCACGAGGTCGACCAGGACCCGCTGCCCGGCACATGACCCGGGACGGACCTACCGCTCCAGCCGGCGGAACAGTCCCTCCTGCACCACCGACACCAGCAGCTGCCCCGAGCGGTCGTAGATCCGGCCCCGCGCCAGACCCCGGCCGCCCGTGGCGATCGGCGACTCCTGGTCGTACAGGAACCACTCGTCCGCCCGGAACGGCCGGTGGAACCACATCGCGTGGTCCAGGGAGGCCATGTCGAAACCGCGCGGGCCCCACAGCGGCTCCACCGGGATGCGGACCGCGTCCAGCAGCGTCATGTCGCTCGCGTACGTCAGCGCGCAGGTGTGCACCAGCGGGTCGTCGCCCAGCGGACCCACCGCCCGCATCCACACCGCGCTGCGCGGATCGGCGTCCTCGATCTCGTCCTGCGTCCAGCGCAGCCGGTCGACGTACCGGATGTCGAAGGGCTGGCGCCGGGCCATCCGCTCCAGCGCCTCCGGCAGCGCGCCCAGGTGCTCGCGCACCTCCTCGGCGACCGTCGGTAGCTCCTCCGGGTCCGGGACGATCCGGGCCGGCGGCAGCTGGTGCTCGAAGCCCGCCTCCTCGGGGCGGTGGAAGGACGCCGTCAGATTGAAGATCGTCCGGCCCTCCTGGACGGCCGTGACCCGGCGGGTGGTGAAGGACCGGCCGTCCCGCACCCGCTCCACCTGGTACACGATCGGCACCCCGGGCCGCCCCGGCCGCAGGAAGTAGGCGTGCAGCGAGTGCACCGGCCGCTCCCCGTCGGTGGTCCGGCCCGCCGCCACCAGCGCCTGGCCCGCGACCTGCCCGCCGAAGACCCGTTGCAGGGACTCCTCCGGGCTGCGGCCCCGGAAGATGTTGACCTCGATCCGCTCCAGGTCGAGAAGGTCGACCAGGCGCTCGGCCGGGTTCGTCATGCCGTACCTCTCCACTCCGGTGTCCGCCTGCCCGCCCGAGGGTTCCTCACAGCTGACCGACCTCGGTGACCCGGACGATCGCCCGGCCCTCCTCGTCGGACGCGGCGAGGTCCACCTCGGCCTTGATGCCCCAGTCATGGTCGCCCGCCGGGTCGGCGAACGCCTGCCAGACCCGCCACAGCCCGTGCGCCGGGTCCTCCTCGATCTTCAGCAGCTTGGGACCGCGCGCGTCCGGACCGGTGCCCAGGTCCTCGTGCGCGTCCCAGTACGCGTCCATCGCCTCGCCCCACGCGTCCTCGTCCCACCCCGAGTCGCCGTCCAGCTCGCCCAGGTCGCGGACCCGGTCCAGCGCGGCCAGCTCCACCCGGCGGAACATCGCGTTGCGCACCAGCACCCGGAAGGCGCGCGTGTTCGCGGTGACCGGCTTGACCTCGTCCGCCCGCTCCTGGGCCTGCTCGGCGGTCTCCACCTCGGGGTTGGCCAGCTGCTCCCACTCGTCCAGCAGACTGGAGTCCACCTGACGCACCATCTCGCCGAGCCAGGAGATCAGGTCCTGGAGGTCCTCCGACTTCAGGTCGTCCGGGATCGTGTGTTCCAGCGCCTTGTACGCGCTCGCCAGATACCGCAGCACGATGCCCTCGGTCCGGGCCAGCTCGTAGTGCGAGGTGAACTCCGTGAAGGTCATGGCCCGCTCGAACATGTCGCGGATCACCGACTTCGGCGACACCGGGTGGTCGCTCACCCACGGGTGGCTCGTGCGGTACACGTCGTAGCCGTGCCACAGCAGCTCGCTCAGCGGCTTCGGGTACGTGACGTCCTGGAGCCGCTCCATGCGCTCCTCGTACTCGACCCCGTCCGCCTTCATCTGGCCCACGGCCTCGCCGCGCGCCTTGTTCTGCTGGGCGGCCAGGATCTGCCGCGGGTCGTCCAGCGTCGACTCGACGACCGAGACCATGTCCAGCGCGTACGAGGGGGATTCGGCGTCCAGCAGGTCGAACGCGGCCAGCGCGAACGTCGACAGAGGCTGGTTCAGCGCGAAGTCCTGCTGGAGGTCGACCGTCAGACGGACGATCCGGCCCTCGGCGTCCGGCGTCTCCAACCGCTCCACCACCCCGCCGTCCACCAGCGAGCGGTAGATCGCGATGGCCCGCCGGATGTGCCGCAGCTGCGCCCGGCGCGGCTCGTGGTTGTCCTCCAGCAGATGGCGCATCGCCTCGAACGCGTTGCCCGGCCGGGCGATGACCGCGAGCAGCATGGTGTGGGTGACCCGGAAGCGCGAGTTCAGCGGCTCGGGATCCGAGGTGATCAGCTTGTCGAAGGTGGTCTCCGACCAGGCGACGAAGCCCTCGGGGGCCTTCTTGCGGACCACCTTGCGCTTCTTCTTCGGGTCGTCGCCCGCCTTCTTGACGGCCTTCTCGTTCTCGATGACGTGCTCGGGGGCCTGCGCCACGACGAAGCCGGCCGTGTCGAACCCGGCCCGCCCGGCCCGGCCCGCGATCTGGTGGAACTCCCGCGCCCGCAGGGTCCGCACCCGGGTGCCGTCGTACTTGGTGAGCGCCGTGAACAGCACCGTGCGGATGGGCACGTTGACGCCGACGCCGAGCGTGTCCGTCCCGCAGATCACCTTCAGCAGACCCGCCTGGGCCAGCTTCTCCACCAGACGGCGGTACTTGGGCAGCATCCCCGCGTGGTGCACCCCGATGCCGTGGCGCACGTAGCGGGAGAGGTTCTGGCCGAACTTGGTGGTGAAGCGGAAACCGCCGATCATGTCGGCGATCCTCTCCTTCTCCTCCTTCGTGCACATGTTGATGCTCATCAGCGACTGCGCCCGCTCGACGGCCGCCGCCTGCGTGAAGTGCACGATGTAGACCGGCGACTGCCGGGTGTCCAGCAGCTCGGTGAGCGTCTCGGTGATCGGCGTGAAGCGGTACTCGTAGCTGAGCGGCACCGGACGGGTCGCCGAGCGCACCACCGAGGTCGGGCGGCCGGTACGACGGGTCAGGTCCTTCTCGAACATCGCGACGTCGCCGAGCGTCGCCGACATCAGCACGAACTGGGCCTGCGGCAGCTCCAGCAACGGGATCTGCCAGGCCCAGCCCCGGTCCGGCTCGGCGTAGAAGTGGAACTCGTCCATCACGACCTGGCCGATGTCGGCGTACTTGCCGTCGCGCAGCGCGATGGAGGCCAGCACCTCGGCCGTACAGCAGATCACCGGGGCGTCCGCGTTGACCGAGGCGTCACCGGTGAGCATGCCGACGTTCTCGGTGCCGAAGAGCTTGCACAGGTCGAAGAACTTCTCCGACACCAGCGCCTTGATCGGCGCCGTGTAGAAGGTGACCTTGTCCTGGGCCAGCGCGGTGAAGTGCGCGGCCGCCGCCACCAGGCTCTTCCCGGAGCCGGTCGGGGTGGAGAGGATCACGTTCGCCCCGGAGACCACCTCGATCAGCGCCTCCTCCTGAGCCGGATAAAGGGTGATGCCCTGGGTCTCGGTCCATGACGAGAAGGCCTCGAAGAGGGCGTCCGGGTCGGGGGTCTTAGGCAGCTGGTCGATGAGGGTCACGCCCCCATCTTGCCTGTCTTGCGCCCGGATGAGGGAACCGGCGGACGGCGCGAAGATCATGGACGATACGCTGCGCACTCAACCAGCCCGCGCCGCACCGGTGATGGGCGCACCAACCACTGGGGGCGGAAGCGACCATGATGGGACCGGCACACTCTCTGTCAGGGGCAGCGGCCTGGCTGGGGGTGGGAGCGGCGGCCACCGCCGCGGGCCACACGATGCCCTGGCCCGTCCTCGTCGTCGGAGCGCTCATCTGCGCGGGCGCCGCGCTCGCCCCTGACCTCGACCACAAGTCCGCGACCATATCGCGCGCCTTCGGGCCCGTCTCCAAAGCCCTCTGCGAGATCGTCGACAAGCTCTCCTTCGCCGTCTACAAGGCCACCCGGAGCGCCGGCGACCCCCGCCGCACCGGCGGCCACCGGACACTGACCCACACCTGGCTCTGGGCCGTCCTGATCGGCGGCGGCGCTTCCGCAGCGGCGATCTTCGGCGGACGCTGGGCCGTCCTCGCCATCCTCTTCGTCCACCTGGTACTCGCGGTCGAGGGCCTGCTGTGGCGGGCCGCCCGGGTCTCCAGCGACATCCTTGTCTGGCTGCTCGGCGCCACCAGCGCCTGGATTCTGGCCGGCGTCCTGGACCAGCCGGGCAACGGGGCCGGCTGGCTCTTCGACGCCCCCGGCCAGGAGTACATGTGGCTCGGCCTGCCCATCGTGCTCGGCGCTCTGGTCCACGACATCGGCGACGCGCTGACCGTCTCGGGCTGCCCGATCCTGTGGCCCATCCCGATCGGCCGCAAGCGCTGGTACCCGATCGGCCCGCCGAAGCCCATGCGCTTCCGGGCCGGCAGCTGGGTGGAGATGAAGGTCCTGATGCCGGCCTTCATGGTCCTCGGGGGAGTCGGCGGGGCCGCCGCCCTCAACTACATCTGACACCCCCGGGGCGCGGCCGTCCGTCCCGCGGGCGGGCGGTACGCCCCGGCACGTAGCACCATGGCAGCATGCTGCTCGCCGAGCTCGCCCGGGTGTCCCTGGAGGTCGCCGCCACCTCCGCCAGGTCCCGGAAAGTGGCGCTCCTGGCCGACCTCTTCCGGGACGCGGGGCCCGAGGACGTCCCCGTCGCCATCCCGTACCTCGCCGGACGACTGCCCCAGGGCCGCATCGGCGTCGGGTGGCGGAGCCTGGGGGACCCGGTGGAACCGGCCTCCGAGCCCACCCTCACCGTCACCGGCGTCGACGCCGAGCTGACCGCGCTGGCCGCCACCTCCGGCCCCGGATCCCAGGCCCTGCGCCGGGAACGGCTGCGCGCGCTCTTCGCGGCCGCCACCGCCGACGAGCAGCACTTCCTGCGGGCCCTGCTCACCGGTGAGGTCCGCCAGGGGGCCCTGGACGCCGTCGCCGCCGACGCGCTGGCCCGCGCCGCCGAAGCACCGCCCGCCGGGGTCCGGCGCGCCGTGATGCTCGCCGGATCGCTCCAGGAGGTCGCCCGGGTCCTCCTCGCGGACGGCCCCGAAGCGCTCGCCGCCTTCCGCCTCACCGCCGGGCGGCCCGTCCAGCCGATGCTCGCGCAGAGCGCCGCCTCGGTCGGCGAGGCCCTCGACCGGCTCGGCCCGTGCGCCGTCGAGGAGAAGCTCGACGGGATCCGGGTGCAGGTCCACCGGGACGGCGACCGGATCCGTGCCTACACCCGGACCCTCGACGACATCACCGACCGGCTGCCCGAGCTCACCGCCGCCGTCGCGGCTCTTCCGGCCGGCCGCCTCATCCTCGACGGCGAGGTGATCGCGCTGGGGCCGGACGGCAGACCCCGGCCGTTCCAGGAGACCGCCTCCCGGGTGGGCTCCCGGCGGGACGTGGCCGGAGCGGCGGCGCACGTGCCCGTCGTCCCGGTCTTCTTCGACGCGCTCCTCGTCGACGACCAGGACCTGCTCGACCTGCCCTTCACCGACCGCCACGCGGCCCTGGCCCGGCTGCTCCCCGAGAGCCTGCGCGTGCGGCGCACGGTCGTCGCCGAACCGGAGGACCCCGAGGCCCGCGAGGCGGCCGACGCCTTTCTCGCCGACACCCTGGAACGCGGCCACGAGGGCGTCGTCGTCAAGGACCTGGCCGCCGCCTACAGCGCGGGACGCCGGGGCGCGTCCTGGCTGAAGGTGAAGCCGGTCCACACCCTGGACCTGGTGGTGCTGGCCGTCGAGTGGGGCAGCGGCCGGCGCACCGGCAAGCTCTCCAACCTGCATCTGGGCGCACGCCGGCCCGACGGCACCTTCGCGATGCTCGGCAAGACCTTCAAGGGGCTCACGGACGCCCTGCTGGAGTGGCAGACCGAGCGGCTGGGGCAGCTGGCGACCGACGACGACGGCCACGTCGTCACCGTACGCCCGGAACTCGTCGTGGAGATCGCCTACGACGGACTCCAGCGCTCCACCCGCTATCCCGCCGGGGTCACGCTCCGGTTCGCCCGCGTCCTGCGCTACCGGGAGGACAAGACGGCGCAGGAGGCGGACACCGTGGAGAGGGTCCTGTCCTCGCAGCCGTGAGCGCGCCCCGCGGACCCGGGGCGCGCTCGCAGGGTACGCGGCGGCTCAGTGCTCGATGACCGCCGCCGCCGTGTGCTCCCTGATCTGCTCGGGCGTCAGATAGACGTCCGTGTACTCGAAGTCCCGCAGCGTCGCCGGCTTGCGGGACTGGAATCCCGTCCGTACGAAGTCGTCACCGGCGACCGCGTTCAGCATCCAGTTCGTCATCACCCGGGTCTTGGCGACGTTCGTCCGCAGCGCCGACCAGTGGTAGCCGCGCGCCACCGCCTGCGCGGGCATGCCGCGCAGCTCGATGCCCAGCGGCTTGGACACCGCGTCCTTGCCGCCGAGATCCACGACGAGCCCCAGATCCCGGTGCACGTAGTCCTGGAGCGGCTGATGGCGCAGCGAGGCGATCAGGTTGTCCGCCAGTACCCGGCCCTGGCGCATCGCGTGCTGCGCGGTGGGCGGGCAGACCGCGCCGTCGCCCTTCGCCAGGTCGGGCACCGCGGCCGCGTCGCCGAGCGAGAACACCCCGTCCGCGCCCGGCAGCACCAGCTGCGGGGTCACCGCGAGCCGGCCGCGTACCGTCTCCGCGCCGAGGGTGGCGATCAGCGGGCTGGCGGCCACCCCGGCGGTCCAGATCAGGGTCCGGCAGGGCAGCACCCGGCCGTCGGTGAACGTGACCTCCTCCGGCCCCGCCTTGGCGATCGACACCCCGAGCGACACCTCGATGTTCCGCTTGCGGAGCACCTCCAGAGCGGCCTGCCCCAGCTTGTCGCCCAGCTCCGGCATCAGCTTGGGAGCGATGTCGATCAGATGCCACTTGATCAGCCGCGCGTCCAGCCGCGGATAGTGCCTGACCGCGTTGGTCGTCAGGCGCTGGAGACAGGCGGCCGTCTCGGTGCCCGCGTAACCGCCGCCGACCACCACGAACTGGAGCCGGGAGGCCCGCTCGGCCTCGTCGTGACTGGCATCCGCCAGATCCAGCTGGGCGATGACGTGGTCCCGTACGTACGCGGCCTCGGCCAGCGTCTTCATCCCCCGGGCGTTGTCCAGCAGCCCGGGGATGTCGAAGGTCCGCGTCACGCTGCCCGCCGCCAGCACGATGAAGTCGTACGGCTCGTTCACGATCTCGTCGGTGATCTTCCGGATCACACAGACCTTCGCCTGCGTGTCCACGCCGATCGCCCCGCCCGGCACGATCCGGGTCCGGTGACGGCGGCTGCGGCGCAGGGACACCGCGACGGACTGCGGCGTGAGCACCCCCGAGGCCACCTGGGGGAGCAGGGGCAGATACAGCTGGTAGGAGAACGGTGTGACGAGCGTGATCCGGGCTTCTCCCGGAGCGAGCCTGCGCTCCAGACGGCGTACGCACTCGACGCCCGCGAAGCCGGCTCCGACGACGAGAATCCTGGGTGGTGCCACGGTCTGCATCCCTTCTCGGGCTTGCGTGGTGCTGCGCTCGCCTGCCCCGTCTACCGGGTGATTCACCCCTCATCCTTAACCGGACACCCCGCCATCCGCCTCCTGACAGGGGTGAAAGGGGGGCCGCTCCCGGCGGCGGAGCGACCGGCGGCCGCCGCGGCCGACGGACCTCGGGGCCCGGGAGCCCGCTCCCTCCGCCCTTCGGCGCGAGGGGAGTTCGGCCTCCGCACGCGTGCGAGGATGCTGCGGTGACCACCTCGCCCTCCTCGCCCGTGGCCGACGACTCTCCCGTGGCGGACGACCCGCCCGGCGACGACGGCAGGGGGCTGGGCCCCCGGGCCGCGGCGGTCCTCGTGTTCGGATCGTCGGCCGCCGTCCTGGTCGTCGAGATCGTCGCCCTGCGGCTGCTGGCCCCCTACCTCGGCCTCACCCTGGAGACCAGCACCATGGTGATCGGCATCGCGCTGACCGCCATCGCGCTGGGCTCCTGGCTGGGCGGGCGCATCGCGGACCAGATCGACCCGCACCGGCTCATCGCCCCGGCGCTCGGGGTGTCGGGCGTGGTCGTCGCGCTCACCCCGCTGCTGCTCCGCACCTCCGCCCAGTGGTCGCCGGCGCTGCTCCTGCTGGTCGCGTCGGCGACGCTGCTGGTGCCCGGCGCACTGCTGTCCGCGGTGACCCCGTTCGTGACGAAGCTGCGGCTGACCAGCCTCGCCGAGACCGGGACGGTCGTCGGCCGGCTCTCGGGCGTGGGCACCTTCGGAGCCATCGTCGGGACCGTGCTCACCGGCTTCGTCCTGGTCTCGCGGCTGCCCGTCAGCTCCATCCTGATCGGCCTCGGAACCCTGCTGGTGATCGGCGCGGCCCTGGTCGGACGGCGGGCCCGCCGATGGCGGCGCGCCACGGCCGTGGCGCTCGCCACCGTCCTCGCGGGCTCCCTCGCCACCGCGTTCGCCCCCGGCGGCTGTGACGCGGAGACCCGGTACCACTGCGCACAGGTGATCGCGGACCCCGAGCGGGACAGCGGCCGCACGCTCGTCCTGGACGGCCTCAGCCACTCCTACGTCGACCTCGAGGACCCGGCGCATCTGAAGTTCGCCTACGTGCGCGCCATCGCGTCGGTGGTCGACACCGCCTTCCCGGAGGGCCGGCCGCTCACCGCCCACCACATCGGCGGCGGCGGCCTCACCTTCCCCCGCTACCTCGCGGCCGCACGCCCCGGCACCCGCAGCCTCGTCTCCGAGATCGACGGCACCGTCGTGCGCATCGACCGCGACCGGTTCGGCCTGGGGCCGTCGACCGCCACCGGTATCGACGTACGCGTGGAGGACGGCAGACTGGGCCTGCGGCGGCTGGACGCCGACAGCCGCGACCTGGTCGTCGGCGACGCCTTCGGCGGCGTCAGCGTGCCGTGGCACCTGACGACGTCACAGGCGCTGCGCGACGTACGCCGGGTGCTCGACGCGGACGGACTGTACGTCGCCAACCTCATCGATCACGGCCGGCTCGACTTCGCCCGCGCCGAGGTCGCCACCCTCGCCTCGGTCTTCCCGCACGTCGCCGTCCTCGGGAAGCCCGCGGACATCGGCCTGGACCCCACCGCGTCCTCGGTGGGCGGCAACCTGGTGGTGGTCGCCGCGGACCGGCCGGTCGACGCCCGCGCGGTCCAGGACGCCCTGGACGCCCGGGAGGTCGGCTGGAGGATCGCCACCGGTGACACCCTCGCCTCCTGGACCGGGGACGCCCGGATTCTCACCGACGACTACGCGCCCGTCGACCAGCTCCTCCAGCCCGACCGCACCCGGACGGCCCGGTGATTCCCGGGCCGTCCGGCTCGCTCACCCGTGCCAGGACCGCCACAGGGACGCGTACGCGCCGTCCGCCGCCACCAGCTCGTCATGGCTGCCCAGCTCGCTGATCCGGCCGTCCTCCACGACCGCGATCACATCCGCGTCGTGCGCGGTGTGCAGCCGGTGCGCGATCGCCACGACCGTACGGCCCTGAAGGACCCGGGCCAGCGAACGCTCCAGATGCCGGGCGGCCCGGGGGTCCAGCAGCGAGGTCGCCTCGTCCAGGACCAGCGTGTGCGGATCGGCCAGCACGAGACGGGCCAGCGCGATCTGCTGGGCCTGTGCCGGCGTCAGCGCGAACCCGCCGGAGCCCACCTCGGTGTCCAGCCCCTCCTCCAGGGCCTTCGCCCAGCCGTCCGCGTCGACCGCGGCCAGCGACGCCCACAACTCCGCGTCCCCGGCCCCGTCGCGGGCCAGCAGCAGATTGTCCCGGAGCGAACCGACGAAGACATGGTGCTCCTGGTTGACCAGGGCCACATGCTCGCGGACCCGTTCGGCCGTCATCCGTGACAGCTCCGCCCCGCCGAGCGTCACCTCACCGGTGCGCGGTGCGTAGATCCCCGCCAGCAGACGGCCCAGCGTCGACTTGCCCGCGCCGGAGGGGCCGACCAGGGCGAGCCGTGTGCCCGGGGCCACGTCGAGCGACACCCGGTGCAGCACGTCGACGCCCTCCCGGTACCCGAAGCGGACGTCGTCCGCCCGTACCTCCCGGCCGTCCGGACCGACCCCGGCGTCGCCCGCGTCCGGCTCGATCTCCCGGACGCCGACCAGCCGGGCCAGCGACACCTGGGCCACCTGGAGCTCGTCGTACCAGCGCAGGATCAGACCGATCGGGTCGACCATCATCTGGGCCAGCAGCGCACCCGTCGTCAGCTGCCCGACCGTGATCCAGCCCTCCAGCACGAACCAGCCGCCGAGCAGCAGGACCGCGCCGAGGATCGTCACGTACGTCGCGTTGATGACGGGGAACAGCACCGAGCGCAGGAACAGCGTGTACCGCTCCCAGGCCGTCCACTCCTTGATCCGCCGGTCCGACAGCGCCACCCGGCGGCCGCCGAGACGGTGCGCCTCCACGGTCCGCCCGGCGTCCACGGTCTCCGCGAGCATCGCGGCCACGGCGGCGTAACCGGCGGCCTCGGAGCGGTACGCGGACGGGGCCCGGCGGAAGTACCAGCGGCAGCCCACGATCAGCACCGGCAGCGCGACCAGCACGGCCAGCGCCAGCGGGGGAGCGGTCACCGTCATCGCGCCGATCAGTAGACCGGCCCACACGACGCCGATCGCCAGCTGCGGCACCGCCTCCCGCATCGCGTTCGCCAGCCGGTCGATGTCCGTGGTGATCCGGGACAGCAGATCGCCCGTCCCGGCCCGCTCCAGGACCCCCGGCGGCAGCCCGACGGACCGTACGAGGAAGTCCTCGCGCAGGTCCGCGAGCATCTCCTCGCCCAGCATCGCGCCGCGCAGCCGCATGGAGCGGGTGAACACGGTCTGGACGACCAGCGCGACCGCGAAGATCGCGGCGGTGCGCTCCAGATGCAGATCGGTGACGCCGCTCGACAGGTCCTCCACCAGGCCGCCCAGCAGATACGGGCCGGTGATCGAGGCGATCACCGCCACCGCGTTGACGGTGATCAGGGCGACGAACGCCCTGCGGTGCCGGCGCAGCAGACTCCGTACGTAACCGCGCACGGTCGTCGGCGTGCCCACGGGCAGCGTGGTCGCCGACTCCGGGGCCGCCGGGTCCTGCGCCGGGGGTGCGACGCCGATCATGCCCTCTCCTCGACTTCCTGGATGCTCTTCATGGCGGGGACGGACGCGATGCCCGTCGCCTCGTCGTCGGTCTCCCGGGTGACGACCGCCCGGTAGCGCGGTTCGGTGCGCAGCAGTTCGCGGTGGACCCCCACGGCGACCACGGTGCCCTCGTGGACGAGGACCACGCGGTCGGCGGCGTCCAGCAGCAGCGGCGACGAGGCGAACGCCACCGTCGTACGCCCCCGGCGCAGCCGCGCGATCCCGGCGGCGACCCGTGCCTCGGTGTGCGAGTCGACCGCGGAGGTCGGCTCGTCCAGCACCAGCGCCTCCGGGTCGGTGACCAGCGACCGGGCCAGCGCGAGGCGCTGGCGCTGGCCGCCGGACAGGGACCGGCCGCGCTCGGTGATCCTGGTGCGCATCGGGTCCCCGTCGTTGTCGGGGGACGCCTGCGCCAGGGCGCTCAGCACATCACCGCACTGGGCCGCCTCCAACGCCGCCTCGGCGGTGGTGCGACCCGATGACGGGACGTCCAGCAGTTCCTGGAGCGTGCCGGACAGCAGCACCGGGTCCTTGTCCTGGACCAGCACCGCGGCCCGCGCGGCGGCCAGCGGGATCTCGTCCAGGGCGACCGCGCCGAGCAGCACCGAGGGGATCTCCGCCGACGCCTTCCCGGCCGCGGAGCCGTCGTTCTCGTCGCCGGTCTGCGCGTGTCCGCCGAGCCGTTCGGCCAGCCGGCCCGCCTCGTCCGGGTCGCCGCAGACGACGGCCGTGAACTGCCCCTGCGGGGCCATCAGACCGGTCGCCGGGTCGTACAGATCGCCGGCGGGCGTCACCCCCTCGACGGTGGCCTCCCGCGAGGTGCGGTGCAGCGCCAGCACCCGCACCGCCCGCTGGGCGGAGGGCCGCGAGAAGGAGTAGGCCATCGCGATCTCCTCGAAGTGCCGCAAGGGGAAGAGCATCAGCGTGGCCGCGCTGTAGACGGTGACGAGCTGGCCGACGTCGATGCGGCCGTCCCGGGCGAGCGTCGCCCCGTACCAGACCAGGGAGATCAGCAGGATCCCCGGCAGCAGCACCTGCACCGCCGAGATCAGCGCCCACATCCTGGCGCTGCGCACGGCCGCCCGGCGGACCTCCTGGGAGGCGCGGCGGTAGCGGCCGAGGAACAGCTCCTCGCCGCCGATGCCGCGCAGCACGCGCAGTCCGGCGACCGTGTCCGAGGCCAGCTCGGTGGCCTTTCCGGCCTTCTCGCGCTGTTCGTCGGCGCGGCGGGTGGCGCGCGGCAGCAGCGGCAGCACGGCCAGGGCGAGCACCGGCATGGCGAGCGCCACCATCACGCCGAGGGACGGCAGGTAGAGGGCCAGGCCCACGCAGATCGCCACGAGGGCGGTGGCGGCGGCCGCGAAGCGGGAGAGCGCCTCGACGAACCAGCCGATCTTCTCCACGTCGCCGGTCGAGACGGCGACGACCTCACCGGCGGCCACCCGCCGCGTCAGGGCCGCGCCCAGCTCGGCGGTCTTGCGGGCGAGCAGCTGCTGGACCCGGGCGGCGGCGGTGATCCAGTTGGTCACGGCGGTCCGGTGGAGCATGGTGTCGCCGACGGCGATCAGGACGCCGAGGGCCACGATGAGACCGCCGGCCAGGGCGAGCCGGCCCCCGGAGCGGTCGATGACGGCCTGGACGGCGAGCCCCACGGTGACCGGGAGACCGGCGATGCCCAGTTGGTGCAGCAGCCCCCAGGAGAGGGACTTCAACTGCCCCGCGAGCTGGTTGCGCCCCAGCCAGAACAGGAAACGGGGGCCTGAACGGACATCGGGGTCGCCGGGATCCGAATAGGGAAGGTCGCGAATCTGCATGACGTCCCAGGGCTCGTGAAACGGAGATCCGGACGGACCTCGAAGAACGGGGTGACGTGCAAGAGTCCCTGTTCGTCCCGTTCCGCGGCAACCGGTTTTCCGTCCCTCCGCCGCCCTGCGGGGACCCGGGCCGATCGGGCCGGGTCCCCGGGAGCGTCACTCCGCGGGCTTCTCGGAGTCCATGCCGGACCGGGCCTTCTTCCACTCGCCCCGGGTGAAGTCCGGGATCGGCAGCGGCGCGCCCTTGGCCTTGATGGAGAGATGGCTCAGCGGCACGGGAGCCGTCCAGGTCGCCGCGTCGTACACGTCGAAGTCGGGGACCAGGCCGAGCCGCATGCACTGCATCAGCCGGAAGACCATCATGTAGTCCATGCCGCCGTGGCCGCCCGGCGGGTTCGCGTGCTCCTTCCACAGCCAGTGGTCCCACTCGGCGTACTTCGAGAAGTCCGCCCACTGGTCGTCCGTGTGCTCCGGCTCGAGGTAGATCCGCTCCGGATAGTCCTCGAACACGCCCCGCGTGCCGCCGAGGCTGTTGATCCGCGAGTACGGGTGCGGCGTCGACACGTCGTGCTCCAGCCGGATCACCCGGCCCTTGGCCGTCTGCACGAGGCTGATCGTCCGGTCGGCCCCGATGTACGACTCCTTCCAGCTGGGGTCGCCGGGCGGCATGTGCTCCTTGCGGTACTCGGCGAGCCCGAGGGCGGGGGTGCCGATGCTGGTGATGCTCACGGCGCGGTCGCCGCGGTTGACGTCCATGTAGTTGGCGACGGGGCCGAACCCGTGGTTGGGGTAGAGGTCACCGCGCAGCCGGGTGTGCCACAGCCGCCGCCACGGGCCCTCGTAGTAGTCCGGGTCGAACATCAGCCCGCGCAGATCGTGGTTGTAGGCCCCCGCCCCGTGCAGCAGATCGCCGAAGAGACCCGCGTGCGCCATGCGCAGCACCCGCATCTCGTTCTTGCCGTAACAACAGTTCTCCAGCTGCATGCAGTGCCGCCGGGTGCGCTCGGAGAGGTCCACGAGCTGCCAGAGCTCTTCCAGGCGCATCGCGATCGGACACTCCACGCCGACGTGTTTGCCGTTCAGCATCGCCGCCTTAGCCATGGGGAAGTGCAGCTCCCAGGGCGTCGCCACGTAGACGAAGTCGATGTCGCCGCGCCGGCAGAGGTTCTCGTAGTCGTTCTCGTCCTTGGCGTAGACGGCGGGGGCGGGCTGGCCGGCGGCCGTCACCTTCGCCGCCGCCTTCTCCGCCTTGTCGCGGACCGGGTCGCAGACCGCCATCACCTGGACGCCCGGGACGCCGAGGAAGAGGTCGATCATGCTGCCGCCCCGGTTGCCGAGGCCCACGATCCCGACCCGGACGGTGGAGCGCCCCTCGAAGCGGACGTCCGCCATCGTGCGGCCCTGCCGGGCGGGAGCGGCGGCGACCGCTTCCGCGGCGGAGGGGGCGGCTGCCCCGGCCGCCGACGCGGTTCCGCCGCCCAGAGCGCCGAGGCCGAGTCCGGCCCCGGCCACGCCCGCCGTGGTCCACAGCACCGAACGGCGGCTGGGATCCTGCCGCGCGGCCTCGTCGGCCGCGCCGCTGTGCGGGGGTATGTCCTGCGGTTCCGGTGCGGGCCGGGCGTCGTCGTTCATCGAGCCTCCAGGTGGGGTTGGGGGTTCAGACGGTGCGCGAGAGCGTCCGGTCCCCCCGTACGGATACGGGCGCGGGGACCGGGTCTCGGTAAGGACCCTGGAGGGTGAGGCTGATGGTGCGCAAGGGAAGTATTTGGACTCTTGTCCGTAAACCTTGGACTTTTCTCACGGCGCGCCGAGGACCCGACTGGTGCAACCAATCGGGGCCTGGAAACGCTCAGTTGTGCACG
The DNA here is from genome assembly GCF_044333935.1 of Streptomyces sp. NPDC020884. Lineage (NCBI taxonomy): Bacteria > Bacillati > Actinomycetota > Actinomycetes > Kitasatosporales > Streptomycetaceae > Streptomyces > Streptomyces sp. NPDC020884. The sequence continues at coordinate 200,795 of NZ_JBIRRY010000011.1, forward strand.
TCGGCCGGGGTGTCGCCGGTCGGCGTCAGGAGGCCCGGGACCGCCCCCGGGCCGTCCTCAGCGGAGGGTAGGCCGGGTGGCGTGTTCCAGCTCGATCAGCGCCGAGTGGTAAGGGTGCCCGGTGGCCCGTTCCATACCGATCTCGCACATCCGGTTCGCCGACAGATAGGCGTCGTAGGGGCGGCGGGCGACCTCGGCCGCCTCCTTGGCCGTCGCCGAGTCGGTCAACTCCTTGTGCAGCATGCCCCGGTCGCCCGCGAAGGCGCAGCACCCCGCGTCGTCCGGGACCACGACCTCATCGGCGCAGGCCTCGGCCAGCGCGCGCAACTGTCCGACGTCACCCAGGTGTTCCATGGAGCAGGTCGGATGCACGACGGCCGAACCGGCGGTGCGGAACACCGTCAGCCTCGGCAGCAGTTCGTTGGCCGCCCACACCAGCGAGTCCACGACGGTCAGTTCGCGGTGCAGCGCCCGGTTGTCCTCGCTGAGGTAAGGCACCACCTCGTCGGCGATGCCGAGCGTGCACGAGGAGGCGTCCACGACCAGCGGCAGCGTCCCGCCCGCCGTCCAGCCCCAGGCGGCCTCCACGATGCGGTTCGCCATGATCCTGTTGCCCGCGTCGTATCCCTTGGAGTGCCAGATCGTCGCGCAGCACGTCCCCGCGACGTCCTCGGGGATCCACACCGGCTTTCCGGCCCGCCCGGAGACGGCGACCACCGCCTCCGCCAGGGAGAGGCCGGGGCGGCCGTCGGGCCCGGCGAAGATGCGGTTGACGCAGGCCGGGTAGTAGACCGCGCTCGCCCCGACCCGGGGGGTGCGCGGCAGCCGCCGGGCCGCGGCACCGGGGATCTGGGGCAGCCACTCCGGTACGAGATCGGGGCGCACGGCCTTGCGGACCAGGCGCGTGACGGCCTGGAGCGGACCGTCGCCCACCCGCTCCCCGACCGCGTCGGCCACTCCCACGGCGAGCCGCGCGGAGGCCTCCACCGCCCGGAAGTTCTTCGCGGTGAGCGCGGCGATCCGCTCCTCGCGCGGGGTGTGCCTGCGGTGCCGGAAGCCCTTCATCATCGCCCCGGTGTCGATGCCGACCGGGCAGGCGAGCTTGCAGGTGGAGTCCCCGGCGCAGGTGTCCACGGCGTCGTATCCGTAGGCGTCCAGGAGCCCGGCCTCGACCGGCGAGCCGTCGGCCTGGCGCATCATCTCCCGGCGCAGCACGATCCGCTGGCGCGGAGTGGTCGTCAGGTCCTCGCTGGGGCAGGTCGGTTCGCAGAAGCCGCACTCGATGCACGGGTCGGCGACCGCCTCCACCTTCGGAATGGTCTTCAGGCCCCGCAGATGGGCTCGCGGATCCCGGTCCAGGACGATGCGCGGAGCGAGCACCCCCGCCGGATCGATGACCTGCTTCGTCCGCCACATCAGCTCGGTGGCGCGTGGCCCCCACTCCCGCTCCAGGAACGGCGCGATATTGCGTCCGGTGGCGTGCTCCGCCTTGAGCGACCCGTCGAAGCGGTCCACGACCAGCGCGCAGAACTCCTGCATGAACGCGTCGTACCGCTCGACGTCGGCCGGCTTCGCCGCGTCGAACGCCAACAGGAAGTGCAGATTGCCGTGTGCGGCATGCCCGGCCACGGCGGCGTCGAAGCCGTGGCGCGACTGGAGCTCGAGCAGGGCCTCGCAGGCGTCCGCCAGCCGGGCCGGCGGCACCGCGAAGTCCTCCGTGATCAGGGTGGTGCCCGAGGGGCGGGACCCGCCGACCGCCGTGACGAACGCCTTGCGGGCCTTCCAGTACCCGGCGATCGTCCCGGCGTCCCGGGTGAACGCGTTGGTGACCGACGCGGCCGGAGCGACCAGGTCGAGACCGGCGACGACGGCGTCGGCCGCCCGCTCGAACGCCTCCTGGCCCGCCTCGTCGGCCGCCCGGAACTCCACCAGCAGCGCCGTCGTCTCCCGGGGCAGCGCCGCCCAGTCCGCCGGGACGCCCGGCACGCTGACGGAGGCGCGCAGCGTGTTGCCGTCCATCAGCTCCACCGCGATGGCCCCCGCCTCGTTGAACCGGGGCACGGCGGCCGCGGCGGCGGTGAGGGAGGGGAAGAACAGCAGGGCGCTGGAGACCCGGCGGTCCAGCGGCAGGGTGTCGAAGACGACCTCGGAGATGAAGCCGAAGGTGCCCTCGGAGCCGACCATCAGACCCCGCAGGATCCCGGCCGGCGTCGCCCCGTCGAGGAAGGCGTCCAGGCGATAGCCGTTGGTGTTCTTGATCGTGTACTTGGCGCGGATCCGGGCGGCCAGCTCCCCGTCCGCCTCGATCTCCGCCTTCAGCTCCATCAGCCCCGCGCACAGCTCCGGCTCGGCGCGGGCCAGCTCCTCGTCGGCCGCCGGGTCGGCCGTGTCGACGACGGTGCCGCTCGGCAGCACGAAGGTGAGCGAGGCGAGCGTCCGGTAGGAGTTGCGGGTGGTGCCCGCCGTCATGCCCGAGGCGTTGTTGGCGACGACGCCGCCGACGGTGCAGGCGATGGCGCTGGCCGGGTCGGGGCCCAGCAGCCGGCCGTGGCGGGCGAGGGCGGCGTTGGCCCGCATCACCGTCGTCCCCGGCCGGATCCGCGCCCGCGCCCCGTCGTCCAGCACCTCGACGCCGGTCCAGTGGCGGCGTACGTCGACGAGGATGTCCTCGCCCTGCGCCTGGCCGTTGAGACTGGTGCCCGCGGCCCGGAACACCACGTCACGGCCCTTGCCATGGGCGTACGAGAGGATCGCGGAGACGTCGTCGAGGTCTTCGGGGACCAGCACGACCCGGGGAAGGAAGCGGTAGGGGCTGGCGTCGGACGCGTACCGCACGAGGTCCGAGATCTTCCAGAGCACCTTGTCCGCGCCGAGCAGAGCGGTCAGCTCGCCGCGCAGCGGCTCCGGGGTGCCGCCCGCACTGCGGTCGGTGACCCGGTCGGGGGCGGGTTCCCGTGCCGTTCCGGGGCGCAGGGCTTCCGGGTCGGGCTCCAGCAGCGGCATGTCGGACATCCCCTCGGCGCGGTGCTCAGCAGCGGCGCTCCGGCATTCCGTCGACCAGAGCGGACAGCAGACCGCCGAGCACCTCGCGCTGATCGGCGGTCAGTGGAGCCAGGATCTCCTCTGCGGCCGCCCGGCGCGCGCTGCGCAGGGACCGCAGCGTGGCGCGTCCCTCGTCCGTGATCTCGATGCGGACCACTCGGCGGCTGTCGGGATCCGGGGCCCGCCGCACCCGGCCGCTCGCCTCCAGCGCGTCGACCAGCGTCGTCACGGCGCGCGGAACGACGTCCAGGCGACGGGCGAGATCCGCCATCCGGGGGGCCGCGTCGTACTGCGCGACGGTCCGCAGGAGCCGGAACTGGGCAGGAGTGATGTCGACCGGCTCCAGCTGGCGGCTCTGGATGCGGTGCAGCCGACGGGTCAGCCGCAGCAACTGCTCGGCGAGCATGCCGTCGGTGTCGGGCGGACCGGGGGAGCCGAGCGGACCGGGGGAATCTGGGACGTCCATACGGGAACAATATCAGGACCTAGTTCATTGTGAGTATAGGTAACAATGAGCTAGGCTCTCCCTGTGCGACGGCCGGGTCCGCCCGGCCGCGCCTCACGCCCGACGAAGGAGCCCATGAAACCCGACGCACCCACGTGGACGCCCCCACCCGACGCCCTGACCGACGCCGCCCAGCCGCCCGCCGAGCTGCGCCGCATCCTCCGCCTCTTCCACCCCTACCGCGGCCGCCTCGCCGTCGTCGGCCTGCTGGTCGGGGCCTCCTCCCTGGTGTCGGTCGCCTCCCCGTTCCTGCTGCGCGAGATCCTGGACACCGCCATCCCGCAGGGCCGCACGGGCCTGCTGACCCTGCTGGCGCTCGGCATGATCCTCACCGCCGTGGTGACCAGCGTCTTCGGCGTGCTCCAGACCCTGATCTCGACCACCGTCGGTCAGCGGGTCATGCACGACCTGCGCACCGCCGTCTACACCCAGCTCCAGCGGATGCCGCTCGCCTTCTTCACCCGCACCCGCACCGGCGAGGTCCAGTCCCGCATCGCCAACGACATCGGCGGCATGCAGGCGACGGTCACCTCCACCGCGACCTCGCTGGTCTCCAACCTCACGGCCGTCATCGCGACCGTCGTCGCCATGCTGGCCCTCGACTGGCGGCTCACCGTCGTCTCGCTGCTCCTGCTGCCGGTCTTCGTCGCGATCAGCCGCCGCGTCGGCCGGGAGCGCAAGAGGATCACCACCCAGCGCCAGAAGCAGATGGCCGCGATGGCCGCCACGGTCACCGAGTCCCTCTCGGTCAGCGGCATCCTCCTCGGCCGCACCATGGGCCGCTCCGACTCCCTCACCCGGGGCTTCGCCGAGGAGTCCGAGCGCCTGGTCGACCTCGAAGTGCGCTCCAACATGGCCGGCCGCTGGCGGATGTCCACGATCGGCATCGTGATGGCCGCCATGCCCGCCGTCATCTACTGGGCGGCCGGACTCACCTTCGCGTCCGGTGCGGCCGCCGTCTCCATCGGCACGCTGGTCGCCTTCGTCACGCTCCAGCAGGGGCTGTTCCGCCCGGCCGTCAGCCTGCTCTCCACCGGCGTGCAGATGCAGACCTCCCTCGCCCTCTTCCAGCGCATCTTCGAGTATCTGGACCTCACGGTGGACATCACCGAACCGGAGAAGCCGGTCCGCCTGGAGAAGGTCCGCGGCGAGATCGCCTTCGAGAACGTCGACTTCAGCTACGACGAGAAGAACGGCCCGACGCTGACCGGCATCGACATCACCGTCCCCGCGGGCGGCACCCTCGCGGTCGTCGGCTCCACCGGCTCCGGCAAGTCCACCCTGAGCTACCTCGTGCCCCGGCTGTACGACGTCACCGGCGGCCGGGTCACGCTCGACGGGGTCGACGTCCGCGATCTCGACTTCGACACCCTCGCCCGAGCGGTGGGCGTCGTCTCCCAGGAGACCTACCTCTTCCACGCCTCGGTCGCCGACAACCTCCGCTTCGCCAAGCCGGACGCCACCGAGGAGGAGATCGAGGCCGCGGCCCGCGCCGCGCAGATCCACGACCACATCGCCTCCCTGCCCGACGGCTACGACACCCTGGTCGGTGAGCGCGGCTACCGCTTCTCGGGCGGCGAGAAGCAGCGTCTCGCCATCGCCCGCACCATCCTGCGCGACCCCCCGGTGCTGATCCTCGACGAGGCGACCAGCGCGCTCGACACCCGTACGGAACAGGCCGTGCAGGAGGCCATCGACGCCCTGTCCGCCGGACGGACCACGCTCACCATCGCGCACCGCCTGTCCACCGTCCGCGACGCGGACCTGATCGTCGTCCTGGAGGACGGCCGGGCCGCCGAGCGCGGTACGCACGAGGAACTGCTCGGCCGGGACGGCCGTTACGCCGCCCTGATCCGCCGTGACTCCCATCAGGTCCCGGTGCCGGCCCCCTGACCTCGCCCCCGCCCGGACGACCGGTCCCCGGCGTCACCGGCCCCTGATGTCACCGGCGCGGTGCGTGTACGGCATGATCGCCGCGCATGAGAGCTCTTCTGGGGGCGGAACTCCCCGGCTACCGCACCGTTGACACCGACACCTGGCTGAACGACCACGGCGATGTGCTGTCGTTGCACTTCTTCGACCTGCCGCCGGATCTGCCGGCCGCCCTGGACGACGGCCCGGCCCTGCGCCACGGACTGACCCACTTCACCGCACAAGCGGGCGGCGGGCTCATCGAGGCATCGGTGAAACGGCTGGGCGAGCTGCCCGCCCTGCGCCAGATACTCAAACTGCCGCTGCCGGGACAGCCCAGCGGTCAGGCGTTCATCGGCAGCTTCACCGTGCCCCGCGCCGGATGCAGCACCGTGGTGAAGATCCAGGCGGCCGAGCGCGGCATGACGGGCATGCGGGAAGCCGTGGTGCTGGCCAAGCTCGGCCCCGCCCAGTACTTCCGGCCGCACCCCTACGCCCCCGAGGTCCAGGGCGGGCTGCCCTTCCACGCGGCGGACCACGCGCAGTGGGACGCGGAATTCCCGGACCATCCCCTCACCCGGGTCCGCCGGACGCTCGACGTCCTCGCGACGGCGGTGACAGTCGCTCCCGAGTTCGCCGCGCTGCCGCCCTTCGCCGGACCGGCCGCGGCGACCGGCTGAGCAGCTCGGCTCCGCACACGCAGCGGCGCCGCCGCTCCCGTGGGACGGGGAGCGACGGCGCCGGGTGGAGCGATGGTCAGACGAGCCAACCCACGAAGTGGACGACGCCGGCAAGCAGGTTGGTGAGGAAGTTCATCTGGTCTTTCTCCTTGAACGTGGTGCATCTGTGGGACTGCGCAGTAGCGGTCTGCAGCCCGTTGACTGCGCTCTGCAATCATCACGCCCCGGACGAGTGAAGAGCAACGAATCCCCTGACGATCACGCGTTCCAGCGAACACCCGATCCCTTGTTCGTGTGTTCTGGGCTTCGTCTGTTCTGTGCCTCGTCTGTTCCGGTCGCGCGGGTACGGCGTTCGTGTCGCCCGCGCCGACGCCGTGGCCGAGCTACCGGCCGTGGCTCATGGCCCGGGTTAACGTGCGCGCATGGTGAACGCGTCCCCGGACACCCGCCCCCGCCGCAGACTCCGCCCGACGCGCCGCGGGAAGGCCGTCCTGGTCGTCGGCGCACTGCTCGTCGTGTCGGCCGCCGTCCTGATCCCGCTGGTCCTGACCGGATCGGACGAGGGCGGGCAGAAGAAGGAACAGCCGCGGAGCACCCTCATGATCCCCGAGGGCCGTCGCGTCTCCCAGGTGTACGAGGCGGTCGACCGGGCGCTCGATCTGAAACCCGGCAGCGCGCAGAAGGCCGCCTCGACGGTGGACCTGGCTCTGCCCGCCCAGGCCGAGGGCAACCCCGAGGGGTACCTCTTCCCCGCCACGTACCCGCTGGACGCCGCGACCGAGCCGGCCGGCCTCCTGCGCTACATGGCCGACACCGCCCGCAAGCACTTCGGCGAAAGCCATGTCGCAGCGGGAGCCCGGCGCAACAACGTCTCCGTCTACGACACGGTCACGATCGCCAGCATCGTCCAGGCCGAGGCCGACACCGCCTCGGACATGGGCAAGGTGGCCCGGGTCGTCTACAACCGGCTGCTCAAGGACATGCCGCTGCAGATGGACTCCACCATCAACTACGCCCTGAAGCGCTCCACCCTGGACACGACGACCGCCGACACCCAGCTGGACAGCCCGTACAACAGCTACCGGATCAAGGGCCTGCCGCCGACGCCCATCGGCAACCCGGGGGAGGAGGCCCTGCGCGCGGCCGTCAGCCCGACCTCCGGCCCCTGGCTGTACTTCGTCACGGTCGGCCCCGGCGACACCCGGTTCACCGACAGCTACGACGAGCAGCTCAAGAACGTCGAGGAGTTCAACCGCAACCGCGGCTCCGCCACCACGAGCTGACCGGGGCCGCCGGCGGGGGAGCTCAGGCCCCCGGGACCGGGGCGCCGACAACCGCCCCGGCTTCCTCGTCCGCCCGCCCGCCGCCGGTCTCCTTCAGCAGCCGCATGACCGACCGGACCGCCGCGCGGCCCGCGCGGTTGGCGCCGATGGTGCTGGCGGACGGGCCGTACCCGACGAGATGCACGCGCCCGTCGCGAACGGCCCGGGTGTCCTCGGCCCGGATGCCCCCGCCGGGCTCGCGCAGCTTCAGCGGTGCCAGATGATCCACGGCGGGCCGGAACCCGGTGGCCCAGAGGATCACGTCCGCCTCGACCGTGCGGCCGTCGTCCCAGGCCACGCCGCTCGGCGTGATCCGGTCGAACATCGGCAGCCAGTCCAGCACCCCCTGCTCCCGGGCCCGTCGCACCGCATCGGTCATCGGCAGCCCGGTCACGCTGACCACGCTCCGCGGCGGCAGCCCGTTGCGTACCCGCTCCTCCACCATGGCCACGGCCGCCCGCCCCCACTCCTCGGTGAACGGCCCCTCACGGAAGACCGGTTCGCTGCGCGTCACCCAGAAGGTCTCGGCCGCGTGCCCGGCGATCTCCATCAGATGCTGCGTGCCGGAAGCGCCGCCCCCGACCACCACGACGCGCAGGCCCGCGAACTCCTCGGGCCCCGGGTAGTTCGCCGTGTGCAACTGCCTCCCCCGGAACGTCTCCTGGCCCGGGTAGCGCGGCCAGAACGGCCGGTCCCAGGTGCCGGTCGCGTTGATCAGGGCACGTGGCGCGTAGGTCCCCCCGGACGTCTCCACGAGCAGCCGCCCGCCGCTCCCCTCCCGTACGGCGCTCACCTCCACCGGGCGGAGGACCGGCAGACCGAAGCGGTCCTCGTAGGCGGCGAAGTACGCGCCGATCACCTCCGACGAGGGCCGGTCGGGGTCGGCTCCGGTCAGCTCCATGCCCGGCAGCGCGTGCATCCCGTGGACCTTGCCGTACGTCAGCGAGGGCCAGCGGAACTGCCAGGCGCCGCCCGGCCGGGGCGCGTGGTCCAGCACGACGAAGTCCTCGTCCGGGGCGAGTCCGACGCGGCGCAGGTGGTAGGCGGCGGACAGCCCCGCCTGACCCGCGCCGATCACGACCACGTCCAGCTCACGCACCCCAGAAATGTTCACGCTTCTACTAACTGCTCGGGGCTCCGGGATCTTCCCGTACGGGGGAGGGTCCCGGAGCCCCGGCGTCGCCTTCCGCCCGGCGGCGGGTCTCAGCGCCCTCCGGCGAGCAGCAGGGGAGCCCGGCCCGCAACCGGGGCGGTCCGGCTCTCCGCGCCGGTCCCGCCCAGCAGCGGCGACGCGGGAACGGTCGACAGCAGTCCGCGCCGTGCCAGCTCGGGCGTGACCCCCTCGCCGAACCAGTACGCCTCCTCCAGATGCGGATACCCGGAGAGCACGAAGTGCTCCACCCCCAGCGCGTGGTACTCCTCGATCCGGTCCGCGACCTCCGCATGGCTGCCCACCAGCGCGGTGCCCGCTCCGCCGCGCACCAGACCGACACCGGCCCAGAGGTTCGGTGCGATCTCCAGCTTGTCCCGCGAACCGCCGTGCAGCGCCAGCATCCGCTGCTGCCCGACCGACTCGCTCTTCCCCAGCGCCTGCTGCGCCGCCGCGATCGTGTCCGGGTCGAGGTCGCCCAGCAGCCGGTCCGCGGTGGCCCACGCCTCCCGCGAGGAGTCCCGCGAGATGGTGTGCAGCCGGATGCCGAACCGGACCGTGCGCCCCTGCTCCTCGGCCAGCCCGCGGATCCAGTCGATCTTCTCCTTCACGGCGGCGGGCGGCTCGCCCCAGGTGAGATAGACATCGGCGTGCGCGGCGGCCACCGGCCCGGCGGCCGCCGAGGACCCGCCGAAGAAGATCTCCGGCAGCGGGTCCGGCGGCAGCGCGGTCAGCCCGCCCTCGACCTGGTAGTGCTCACCGTCGAAGTCGTAGGGCTGTCCGCTCCACGCGCCCCGCACCACCGACAGGAACTCCGCGGTCCGCGCGTAGCGCCGGTCGTGGTCCAGGTGGTCCCCGAACCGCCGCTGCTCCGTGGAGTCGCCCCCGGTCACCACGTTGAGCAGCAGCCGCCCCCGGGTGATCCGCTGATAGGTGGCGGCCATCTGGGCGGCGAGCACGGGCGAGATGACCCCCGGCCGGAACGCCACCAGGAACTTCAGCCGCTCGGTGTGCTGGGCGAGCGCCACTGTGGTCAGCCACGCGTCCTCGCACCATGTGCCGGTCGGTGTCAGCACGGCCTCGAAGCCCAGCTGCTCGGCGGCCTTGGCGATCTGGGCCAGATACTCGATGTCCGGGGCGCGCACCCCGCTCACCGGAGTGATCCGGTCGCGCTTGATGCCGCCGTCGGTGTACGCGTGCCGGTCGACGAGCGTCCGGCCGTCGCCTCCGGTGGGCAGGAACCAGTGCAGATGGACGTTCACGAGGAGGCCTTTCCGTAGGAGCGCGGTGCGGTGGAGGAAGGGGGGAGGTCACGGTTGAACCGGGTGTCGACGTAGTCCTCGAAATCGAACCGCCGGGGAATCAGCTTCAGTTCGGCGAAGGTGTCGGCGATCTCCTGCTCGGAGGCGATGGCCGCGGCGTCGATCGCGACCGGGACACGGGTGCCGTAGCTGAGCTTCACGGCGTCCAGCGCCACCTCGTAGGGCAGCCCGGTCTCCTTCGCCCAGACCTTCGCCCACTCCTCCGGGTGCTCGAAGACCCACTTCTGGGCCCGCTCCAGCCGGACGAGCAGATCGCCGATGGCCTTCGACTTCTTCCTGTCCTCGAGCGATGCGGGCGAAGCGACCTGGAACCCGAGGCCGTTGACGACGCCTTCGCCGGTCGTGAGGATCCGGGCGTCCGCCGTGCGCAGGACCTGCGAGGTGTACGGGTCCCAGATCGCCCAGGCGTCGACCTTGCCCCGGCTGAACGCGGCGAGAGCGTCGGCGGGCTGGAGGTAGTTCAGCTTCACGTCCTTGATCCCGAGGCCGGCCTGCTTGAGCGAGGCGACCAGCTGGAAGTGGGCCGAACTGCCCTGCGCCACGGCGATGGACCTGCCCTTGAGCTGGGCGGGCTTCTTCAGCGGCGAGTCCTCGGGCACGACGATGACCTCACCGGCCGGCGAACCGTGGGTGGCGCCGACGACCGCGATGTCCGAGTCGGCCCCCGCGGCGAAGACGGGCGGCGTGTTGCCGACGCCGCCGATGTCCACGGCCCCGGCGCTCACGGCCTCCAGCAGGGGCGGTCCTGAGGTGAAGGTGGACCACTTGATGCGGTAGTCGAGGTCGTCGAGCTCTCCGGAGGACCGCAGGATCGCCTCGTAACCACCTTTCTGGTCACCGACGTTGAGCGTGAGACTGCCCTTCCCGTCGGTGCTGCCGCCCGAGTTCGCGGAGGAGGCCCCGCCGCAGGCGGAGAGGAGCAGGGCGAGGGGAAGGAGCAGGGCGGGCAGGGTGCGGCGTTTCATGAGGTGTCTCCGTGATGGGGGGGTGCGTGCGAAGCGGTACGGGGGAGGGGGCGGGCTCAGGCGTCCGCGGCGGCAGGTGCGGTGCCGGCAACTGCGGTGCCGGATCCAGAGCCGGGGCCGGGGCCAGAGCCAGAGCCGGACCCAGATCCAGAGCCGGGGCCGGTGTCCGCATCGACCTCGACGCCGAGCTCGGTCAGCAGCCGCGAGCGCAGGGCGGTGAAGCCGGGTGCGCCGACACCGCGCGGCCGGTCCAGTGCGACGGGCGTGTCGTAGGCGATCCGTCCGTCCCGCATCACCAGCACCCGGTCGGCCAGCAGGACCGCCTCGTCCACGTCATGGGTGACCAGGAGCACCGCGCAGCCGCGCCGCTGCCAGAGCTCGGCCACGAGCTGCTGCGCCTTGATCCGGGTCAGGGCGTCCAGCGCGCCGAAGGGCTCGTCGAGCAGCAGCAGATCGGGCTCCCGCACCAGGGCCCTGGCCAGCGAAGCGCGCTGCGCCTCACCGCCGGACAGCGTCTTGGGCCACGCCCCGGCCCGCTCCGCCAGCCCGACCTCGGCCAACGCCTGCTCGGCGACGGCGCGTTCGGGTTTGCCGGGCAGCCCGAGCAGGACGTTGCGCCAGACCCGCTTCCAGGGCATCAGGCGAGGAGCCTGGAACGCGACCGCGCGCCGGCGGGGCACCAGGACGGTGCCCGAGATCTCCCGGTCGAGCCCGGCCAGCACCCGCAGGAGAGTCGACTTGCCGCAGCCGCTGCGCCCGAGCAGCACGGTGAACTCGCCTGCCCTCAGGGTGAGATCGAGGTCGTCGATGACCGCGCGCCCGTCGAAGGCGCGGGTGAGCCCCTCGACGCGTACGGCGGCCTCCGGGTCGACGGCAGACGATGCGGGACCGGAGCCGGTGCTGGTGCCGGTGCCGGGGGTGGATTTCACTGGCCGGTGAAGGTCGGTCGCCATTGCAGCAGCAGCCTTTCGAGGATCCGGACGATGATGTCGGCGGTGAGGCCGAGGAAGGCGTACACGACGAGACAGACGACGATCACGTCGGTCCGGAAGAACTCGCGGGCCTGGTTCATCAGGAACCCGATTCCGGCGTCGGCGTTGATCGACTCGCCGAAGACGAGCGCGAGCCAGGCCGTCGCGAGCGAGTAGCGCAGACCGGTCATGGCCCCTGGCAGCGCCCCCGGCAGCACCACATGCCGGACCAGCCCCCAGCGCCCGAGCCCCAACGACTCACCGGCCTCGATCAGTTGGGCGTCGACACCCCGGATGCCCGCATACACGTTGAGGTAGAGATGAAAGGCCACCCCGAGCGCGATGAGCGCCACCTTCGGCGCCTCGCCGATCCCGAGCCAGATGATGAACAGCGGGATCAGCCCCACCCAGGGCACGGTGCGCAGCATCTGCACGGTCGCGTCGACCAGATCCTCCCCGAGCCGCGAGAGCCCCGAGACGAGCGCGAGCGCCGTGCCGATCACCCCGCCGAGTAGGAGCCCCACGATCACCCGCTGGAGGGAGACGCCCATCGCGGCGGGCAGCGTCCCGTCGGCCACGAGGTCGGAGCCCGCGCGGGCGATGGTCCCCGGAGAGGCGAGGACATCGGGATGCAGCACCCCTGTGGCGCTGAACACCTGCCACAGCACGAGCAGCAGCAACGGTCCCACCGCTCGCCGCACCCACCGCGGGGCGGACCGCAGCCGGGACCGGCGGACGGATGCCGGAACAACCGCCTCCAGCTCGGGCGGGGTGCGCGTCGGCGCGGAGGATTTTTCCGGAGCTACGGATATGTCGGGTGGTGGTGCATGGCTGACGGTCATGAGGGCTCCACGGAAGGTCACGCACGGAGTGTGTGGGGGGACGGGGGCGAGTCGACAGAGCGAGAAAGCGATCGGGGTGATCGATCGAGCGGCGAGGCGGCAGAGCCTGGCGCCCCTGCCCACGCGCCAGGGCCGGTCGGGGACCGGCAGGGTGGCGGAGGGCAGGGTCGGACGGCGCGCTCAGCGGGGGCTGGACGGCGCGAAGCCGGGCGCGACTACGGCAGGGTGACGGCCGGAGGGCCGCAGGAGCGGCCGCATGGCCGAAAGCGGCCCGGTAGTCGCTGAGAGAACGTCAGCAGCCGCGACAACACGCGGCGGAAGCCACTCGCAGCAGGTCGATGTGACCGCGCGAAGTGAGCAGAGCTGATCGGAACATGTCGCTGAACGTAGCCATCCGGTCGGGGCACGGTCAATGGCGTCTCGCAGCGTGGACGTGTCATCTCACCGCGAGGAGAGAAGATGGAGGCATGTCCGATTCCTTCACCACCACGGTCCTGAACATCACCACGGGTACGGCCGAGAGCGTCACGGACCTGACATGGGCCTGCGAGGAGTTCCTCACCCGCACCGCGCCGGGCCGCGACGGCCTGCTCAACGTCTTCGTCCCCCACGCCACGGCCGGCATCGCCGTGCTGGAGACCGGCGCGGGCAGCGACGACGACCTCCTGGCCACCCTCCACCACCTGCTCCCCGCCGACGACCGCTGGCAGCACCGCCACGGCAGCCCCGGTCACGGCCGCGACCACGTACTCCCCGCTCTGGTCCCGCCCCACGCCACGGGAGTTCCCCCGGGCCATGGCCTCGCTCCTCGTCCAGGAAGACGTCGACCTCGACCTCGACGTCGTCGTGGTCGGCAACGGCTGCGCACCCGAACAGGTCCCCGCTGGTGTCCGTACGGTCACGCTGCCCGAGAACGTCGGCATCCCCGAAGGCCGCAACGTAGGGGCCGACAACGTCAAGGGCGACTACCTCTTCTTCTTCGACAACGACGCGCACCTGCCCGGCACCGACACCCTCGCCCGGCTCGTCGCGGAACTCCGCCGTGATTCCCAACTCGCTTACGTACAACCGCGCATCAGCGACCCCGACACCGGTGTGACCCTCCGCCGCTGGGTACCCCGCCTGCGCGCCTCCGACCCCACCCGGCCCGGCGTCGTCACCGGCTTGGCTGAGGGCGTCGTCATGGTGCAGCGGGACGCTTACGACCGCGCCGGCGGCTGGCCGGGAGACTTCTTCCTCTTCCACGAAGGCGTCGAACTGGCCTGGCAGCTGTGGAACCTGGGCTGCACCGGCCGGTACGTGCCCGACATCGTCGTCCACCATCCCGCCACCAACCCGGCCCGGCATGACACCTTCTATCGGCTCAACGCCCGCAACCGCGTCTGGGTCGCCCGCCGGAACCTGCCCCGTCTCCTCGTCCCGCTCAACCTCGCTACGTGGGTCCTGATCACCCTGTGGCGCATCCGTGACCGCCAGGCACTTCGCGTCACGCTCGCCGGGTTCCGGGAAGGGCTCTCCGGCGGTCAGGGTCCAAGGCGTCCAATGTCCTGGCGAACGGTGCTCCGACTTACGAGGGCCGGCCGGCCGCCAGTCTTCTGACCCGACGGGTGTTCTGGGCCCTGAAGCCGGCAAACGGCTACGCCGAAGCCGACCCTTCAGCGAGCCCTGAAGGAGTTCCCGGGCCCCGCAGAGATCAACTCGACCCTTTCGGCTATGAAGCCGACCTTGTTCGGATTCGGATCGCCTCCGCTCGAGCCGAGCCGAACAAAGCCCTGAGTGAACGACGCGCTTCGTCCTGAGCCCTGTGGGGGCCGCCACCCCCGGCCGCACTCAGCCGGATCACCCCTATGAACTGCACGTTTTTCGCCTTGGTGCGGTTCTCGCCTTCTGGCCGCCTCGGCCTGGTTCCAGGTGTTCTTCTGTCTGTTCCTGGCCGCTGTTGGAAATGCGTTGGTCATGCGCCCCTCCTGGGGCGGGTACTTCCAGCAGCCGCGCCAGAGGCCGACGTGGCGGGCGTCCGACGGAGTCAGCTCCATCGTCACTTCTGTACGTCGTGCTTGGGTCCAACCCTCTGATCGACGGGCTCGTTCCGGCGGGAGCGCAGGCGGATGGCTGCTCGACTTTCCAGCCGTGCCTCGCGTCTTGCAAACAGGGGACATTCAGCGATGGAGCGGCCGCAGGCAGCATCGGCGAGTGGCAGCCTGGGCCGATGAGGTGAACCCTGCTGAGCGCCTTGCGAGTCTCTGGTCCGACGCTGGTTCTGGGCCTGAGGCTGGCGGCGGCCAGGTCGAGGCCGAGGCCCTACCGGAGTTCCCGGGTCACGCCGTCACGCCGCCCGCCTGGGAGCTCCGGTACGCGCATCTCCCCGCGTCTGGTCAATGATCCAGTCCAGGGCGTGGGGGCCCGTGCTGTAGGCGGGAGCCGTACGCCATATCTGAGCGAAGACGCCGACCAGGGCATCCTTTGCCTGGTCCACGGTGGCA
Organism: Streptomyces sp. NPDC020884; assembly: GCF_044333935.1. NCBI lineage: Bacteria > Bacillati > Actinomycetota > Actinomycetes > Kitasatosporales > Streptomycetaceae > Streptomyces > Streptomyces sp. NPDC020884. Next base: position 215,988 of record NZ_JBIRRY010000011.1, read on the forward strand.
AGCCTGGATCGCAGGAGGGCGAGAAGCAGCGGCGCGACAAGGTCATACAGCTCGGCCAGGGCTTTCGTGCTGCCGTGGGCGATTCGCACCAGCAGGTCATCTGCCCGCGCCGTTGCTCGTCCGGGGACCACGCACGCAGCGTTCGGCGAGCGACCGGCACTCCCATGCCGCTGCCGTGTCCCAGTCTCCAATTCCTTCACACATCTCACCCTAGCGGTGCTCCGGCCTCCGCCTGGACCCGAACGTCCTTGCCGACCGGACAGGCCGTGAAGCACGTCACCCCGGAGTGGCGTCCGAGCTGTGAACATCGCAGGGGCGCATGACTCCCATTGAGGACTCGCGACGGACGCTCGTCGGTAGTCGGCAGTACGACCCGGCCAGGCTCTGGGTCGTCTCCACACCTTCTGGGCCGCTCGGGCAACACGGCCCTTCGGGAGCAGGTGGTGGACGATGTAGGGCCGCTTCCTGTGGCCCACGAGCGGTCGTTCTCGTGGCGGCCCAACGAGACCTCGTGGGCCTGTGTGCGAGCTTCGTCGACGGCGCGGCGGGCCTGTCCCCGCCGGGCAGAGATGTCGGCCGGCTCCCCGTGCGGGTGCGGGCTGGATGGGCCTGTGCAACGGGCGACCCAGGAGCGCGCGTGTTCTCGTCACTCTTGACTCCCGATGGTCGGGAGTCGCACCTCGTAGGAGACACAGATGCGCAAAGCAGTTCTCGCCGCGGCCCTGACCGCGGCGGTGTCCTTGGTCGTGCCGTCCTCGGCAGGCGCCTGGGCGGCCGGTCCGCTGCCAGCACAGGCCGTACAGGGCGGGCCCGGCCCGGGAGACAAGGGAGAACAGAGGGCGGGAGAAGACGGGCTCGCGGTGATCGGCCTGACCACCGGTCAGCGGCTGGTGGAGTTCCGTACCGGAGCGCCGTCCAAGCCCTGGCAGCTGGGCAAGGTCAACGGCCTCAAGAAGGACACCAAACTGGTGGGCATCGACTTCCGGGTGCAGAACACCAAGCTGTACGGGGTCGGCGACAAGGGCGGCATCTACACCCTGAACACCCGCAACGCGAAGGCGGCCAAGGTCTCCCAGCTGACCGTGGCGCTGGCCGGCAAGTTCTTCGGGGTCGACTTCAACCCGGCGGCCAACCGCCTGCGCGTCATCAGCGACACCGGCCAGAACCTGCGCCACAACATCGACGACCCGGCGGCCCCGCTCACCACGACCGTCGACGGCCCGCTGACGAACCCGACGATGCCCCCGTCATCGGCCAAGGGCGTGACCGGCGCGGCGTACACGAACAACGACCTCGACGCGGGCACCGCTACGGCTCTGTTCGACATCGACACGACGAACGACCGGGTCTCGCTCCAGTCGCCCGCCAACGCCGGCACCCTCGCCCCCACCGGGAACCTCGGGGTCAACGCGGGACCGAACGCCGGGTTCGACATCTACTTCTCCCACCGGGCCCGGACGAACCAGGGCTTCGCCGCACTGAGCGTCAGCGGCGCTTACCGCTTCTACGAGGTCAACGTACTGACCGGCCAGGCCGACGGCGTCGGAGCGTTCCCCCGGAACCACCAGGTCACCGATGTCGCGCTGCCCTTGAACCAGAGCTGAGCGCAGAAGGGGCGTGGTGCCGGCGCGAGGCCGGCACCACGCTCTGCCGTCGGGCTGGCTGTGCCGTTCACCAGGAGGCAGGCCCCCTGTGGGGACGGGCGCGGGCAGGGGCGCAGTGAATCAGGGCATTGGTCCTTGCCTCTTATGCCGTCGACCAGCTGCCGCCGAGGCCAGGCGGGCGGTCGCGCCGTCTTCGTCCCCCTTGGCAACAACGGCTCCAGCACAGCCCACTGCTCGTCCGTGAGATCTCCCCGCCCCATGACCACGATGAATTGCGGCTGGTCCCTCAGCCGGGCACACCGGACTGGCATGTGGACTACTTCCATGCCAGTTGGGGACCGACGACAGCAAGCGGATTCCACCGAAGTATCGGCCTCAATACGCCAGGTACGTGGACCGCAGACACCAGGCCCGCGAAGGCTGCCTCCAGGGCGAGGATCTGCGCGCTGTAGCGGCAAGCGACGGAGCAAATGACGTCCACCCTATTTCCATCCCAATCGCCATAATAGTGATCCGGTCAAGGGCGGGACGTATCCGCTTGAGGCCATTCGGATCACTGACAGCGGGAAAGCGGGAACTTATGTGCACACGAGCACTCTGGGCTGATGCAGGCGGGGCAGTTCTTGCCGGGCGGAACATGGACTGGATGGAGGAGATGGGGACGAACCTCTGGGCGTTCCCGCGTGGCATGGCCCGCGGTGACGGTCTCGACGGGTCCCTGAACTGGACATCCGCGTACGGGAGCCTGGTGGCTGGTGCACATGATCTGATGACCGTCGACGGGATCAACGACGCCGGTCTTGCGGCACATCAGCTTTTCCTCCCGGAGTCCGACTACGGCGAGCGGGACGAGAGCCGTCCGGCGCTGAGTGTGGCGGTCTGGATGCAGTACGTCCTCGACAACTTCGCGAGCGTCGCTGAGGCGGTGGAGTGGATCGAGAGTTCGCAGCTCCAGGTGGTGACGCAGAGCGACCCGTCGAGCGGCAAGTCGGTGACCCTGCACATGGCGCTGGACGACCGGTCGGGCGACTCGGCGATCGTTGAGTACCTGGACGGAACGCCGCGGGTGCACCATGACCGGGCCTACACGGTGGTCACCAACTCGCCTCCGTTCGAGGAGCAGCTCGTCCGCTTGCGGGCCATCGAGGGTCTGGGTGGCAGCGAGCCTCTGCCGGGCGGGGTCGACCCCTCGGACCGTTTCGCACGCGCGGCGTACTACCTGACGAGGCTGCCGCAGCCCGGTGGCACGACCGAGGCGGTGGCTTCGCTGCTCAGCGTGATGCGCAATGCCGCCCAGCCGTTCCGCGTGGCCGACCCGGACAAGCCCTACGCCTCGCAGACCATCTGGCGCACACTCACGGACCTGAGCAACGGCATCTACGTCTATGAGTCGACGACACGGCCGAACATCGTCTGGGCCCGCATGTCCGGACTCGACTTCTCGGAAGGCGCACCTGCGCTGAAACTCGACCTCGCTCACGACACCGGCCTCGAAGGCGGACTCGTCGGAGACGTCACCGACCGCTTTACCGAGGCGCCACCGATGCACTTTCTGCCGGCACGGTAGAACCACGCACAGAAGTATCGACGAAGCCATGTGGCCAGGTCGCTGAAATTCGAATGACCCTCAGCCGCGGCCGAAGCCTTCGCCGCCCAGCTTCTGTGGGATTCGCTGCGAAGGGTCCGTAAGCGTGGTGCCCTCGTGGTTGGGGCGACAGGCCGGGGCGAGAAAGTTCTCGGAGCCGCCGCGATTCCACTACGCAAGCGACTGTCCGTTCTCAACGTTGTGGCATCGACTTCCTTCGCTGTCGGCGGGGCCCTGTTCGTCACCGGCGCATTGCTGGCCAAGTTGACGGCCCAGGCTCAACGGCAATGCGCAGCCGTATATCTGTTTGGCGGCGTGTCGTAGGGTCCCGTCAGGGCCTGCCGGTGACCGGATTCATCCTCGGTGGCGTCGATCACCAGCCCGGTCTGCGCCACGTTGGCCAGCTTGATTGCCGCCTTGTAGCGAGCCACGAACGTTGCTTCGCAGCCAAGGCGGGCCGGGCCGTCCGCAGGTAGCTGACCTCGACGGGAACGCGTTGAGGTCGGGGCAGTTACCGCTCCCGGACGGCGTAGGTCACATGCGTCACCCTCGGGGAGGGCTCCGCCCGGACCTGCTCCAGGGCCACGCGGCCCGCGTCCACGCCCTCGAACAGGCGGATTCCGGAGCCGAACAGCACAGGTGACAGTGCGATGGAGAACTCGTCGATCAGGCCGGCGTTCACGTACTCCAGAATCGTCGCGCCGCCGCCCGCGATGCGGACGTCGCGATCGTCGGCGGCCTCGCGGGCCTGGTCGAGCGCGGACTCGATGCCGTCGTTGACGAAGTGGAACGTGGTCCCGCCCGGCAGCTCCCAGGGGTCGCGCTTCTCATGCGTCACGACGAAGACCGGAGTGTGGAACGGCGCCTCCTCCGGCCACATCTGCTCGCCGGCGTCGAACATGCGCTTGCCCATCACGCTCGCGCCGGTGCGCTCGAACGTCTCCCGCACGATGTCGTTGTCGCGCCCCTCCTCGCCGCCCCCGCCGAGCTTCAGATTCTCCCGGAAGAACCGCAGCGGGAAGACCCACCGCTGCAGTTCCATCCACTGCTGCCCCATCAGGTCCCCAAGGGACTCAGGCGCGATGAAACCGTCCAGCGACATCGACACGCTGAAGAACACCTTCCCGGCCATCAGCCCTCAGCTCCCTGCTGAACGATCTCGGTGACATAGGCAGCCAGGTTGCTCAGGGTCTGCCGGCCGGCCTCGATCGCGTGGTACTTCTCGACCGCCTCGTCGCGCTGCTCCTTGGTGGGGAACACCGTGTGCATCTCGATCCGCGTCGCCGCACCGTCGGGCTCGAACGTCAGGACCGACTCGAATGCGTTCGGGTCGTCGCGGGTCTCACCGTGGAGCATCACGATCCGCTCCGGCGGGGCGAGCTCGGTCCAGGAGATCCACTCCTGGTAGTCCGTCCCGTCCGGTCCGTGCATCACGAAGTCCCACTCCCCGCCGACGCGGAACTCGAACGCCCGCGTGGTGGTGGTGAACCCCTCCGGCCCCCACCAGTGCGACAGGTGCCGCACCTCGGTGAACGCCTGGAACACCAGCTCCCGTGGGGCGTCGATGATCCGGGAGATGACGGTCTCGCGGTCGGCTGTCGCCGACTGCGCCGGCGTTCCTTGTCCTGCCGTGCTCATCAGCTACTCCGCTTCCCTCGTCTGCTTCAGGTCCTGCACGTAGGCGTCCAACCGGCCGAAGCTCTCGTTCCAGAACTGCTCGAAACCGCCCGTCCATTCGTGGACGGGCCGCAACCCGCCCGCGTCAAGGCCGTACAGGCGCTGCTTGCCTTCCTTGCGGTCCCGCACCAGTCCGACCTCCCGGAGCACCCGCAGGTGTTTGGACGCCCCCGGCTGGGTCATCCCCAACTCCTGGGCCAACTCGGTCACCGACCGCTCGCCCGCCCGCAGCAGCACCAGGATCTCCCGGCGCTGCGGCTCGGCGATCGCGTTGAAGACGTCCGACGTCGTCGCTGCTCGTGCCATGAGGCGATCGTATGCCCATATCGGCATACGTCAAGCGGGGGAGTCGGGCGGGTCATGTCAGATGACGATCGTGACCCTTGTCAGGGATTGCGGAAACCGAGCGATGAGGATCCCTGCGATCGGCACGACTGACCTGGTCCAGGCGGAAACTGTCACGCTTCGTGTTCACAGAAGTGAGTAGTTTCGAGAGAGCACGGCCCCTCGTCGCCCAGTGACCTGGACCGGCAACCGAGGAGGCGGTTCGAGGTGCCGTCTGCTTCTATGGAGGAGATGGCATGTGGTGGTAGTGAGGCTGCCCGAGCTGGGCCCGGTAAACGGCCGGACGGTTCGCGCTGAGGCTCCATCCACCAGCCGGTTCGGCAGACATGCAGAGCCGCGGGCTTGAAACTGACGGCCCGCCCTCCCCGCAGGAGGAGACCTCCGTGAAGATCCCCCGCATCTCCCGTGCCGTGATAGCCGGTACTGCCGTAGTGGTACTGCCCGTCTCTCTGGGTGTCATGGCGCCACAGGCGTCTGCCCAGACAGCGACGCAAGATCCGTACGGTCCTGCCTGTGCGTCCGTCCCCAAGGAGGGCAAGGGCAGTCTCGCCGGGATGGCGAAGGATCCGGTCGCAACCGCCGCGTCCAACAACCCGGAACTGTCGACTCTGGTCGCGGCGGTGAAGAAGGCCGGTCTAGTCGACACCCTGAACAACGCGGAGAACATCACCGTCTTCGCGCCGAGCAACGACGCGTTCGCCAAGATCCCGAAGGCGGACCTCGACAAGCTCCTCGCGGACAAGGCGGAACTGACCAAGGTCCTCACCTACCACGTGGTGGGGGAGAAGATTACCCAGCAGCAGCTGGAGAAGGGGTCGTTCAAGACCCTGGAGGGCGGCACCCTGACCACCGTCGGCTCTGGCGAATCGTTCACGGTCAACGACTCGGCGAAGATCGTCTGCGGGAACGTTCCCACCGCCAACGCGACCGTCAACATCATCGACACCGTCCTCACCCCGAAGTAGGCCCCCGGGGAACGCCGACGCCTGGCGGGCCCGCATCCGCCTGGATGCGGGCCCGCCCGACGTCGGAACGCATGCCGACGCCACTGCAAGCCGCGTCCTCAGCGGGACTGGGGGCGCGGTGACCAGTCCTCCCGCGAACGGGATACACCTGGGTCGCTTCCGCTCTGCGGGGAGCGACTGTGGCGGGTGCCTCCGACCGCATCGGTGACTCCGTGTCGTGCATTCGGGTGGCATACCATCGGGCCAGCCCGGCAGGGAGGGCGAAACAGGCACAGTTGGTCTGGACTCCGGGGTGTGACGACATCTGCGAAACTCTGGGTCCGTCTGCCTCTGGGGGCGCTGAGCGGCCTGCTTGCCGGGTTCGCGGCTCTCGCGGTCGCTGAGTTGGTCTCCGCCGCGGTCCGCCCGCAGGCGGGGCCTCTTACGGCGGTGGGCGGGGCGGCCATCGACCGTACGCCGACACCGGTCAAGGACTGGGCGATCCGCCACTTCGGCGAGGACGACAAACTGGTTCTGCAGCTCGGCATCCTCGCCACGCTGGCCGCGCTGGCCATCGTCCTGGGAGTGGTGGCACTCCGGTTCCGGCGGGCCGGTGCCGCAGGGGTCCTGATCTTCGGGGTGATCGGTGCAGCCGCCGCGCTGACCCGGCCGGACTCGTCGGGGTTCACCGACGCGCTCCCCTCGGTGGTGGGCGCTGTGGTGGCGGCGGGGCTGCTCTACTACCTCGTCGGGCGGCTCACCCAACCTCCTCGTGCCGACAGGACCACGGCGGACGCGGACTCAGACCGTGGAGCGGGCTGGGACCGGCGTGGGTTCGTCATCGGCGCGTCTGCGGCGGCGGTTGCGTCCCTCGGTGTGGGAGCACTCGGTCGCTATCTCACCGGTAACGCGTCGCAGGCGGCGGTGGAGTCCCGGAACGCGGTGCGGCTGCCCGCCCCGGCTTCGCCGGCGCCTCCGCTGCCGCCCGGCACTCAGCTCGAGGTTCCGGGGATCAGCCGCTTCACCACGTCGAACAAGGCGTTCTACCGTGTCGACACGGCGCTGGTGGTGCCGAAGGTGGACGCGGACACCTGGCGGCTGCGCATCCACGGCAGGGGCGTCGCCCGCCCGGTCACCCTCACCTTCGAGGACCTGATGGGGCGTGAACTGATCGAGCGGGACATCACCTTGACCTGTGTGTCCAACGAGGTGGGCGGCCCCTACGTCGGTAACGCGCGGTGGCTGGGTGTCCGGCTGTCCGACCTGCTGACCGAAGCGGGCGTCAGGCCCCCGTCGAAGGGCGGTCCCGCAGATCAGCTCGTTGCGCGCTCCGTGGACGGTATGACGCTGGGCTCCCCGGTGGAGGCCGCTATGGACGGGCGTGACGCGATGCTGGCGGTGGGGATGAACGGGCAGCCGCTGCCCTTCACGCACGGTTTCCCGGTCCGCATGCTCATTCCGGGGCTGTACGGATACGTCTCCGCCTGCAAGTGGATCGAGGACATCGAGCTCACGACGTTCGACGACTACGACCCGTACTGGGTCAAGCGCTCATGGGCCCGCCGGGCACCGATCAAGACGCAGTCCCGGATCGATGTTCCCAAACCGCTGTCCCGGTCCAAGGCCGGGACGGTGATGGTCGCCGGGGTGGCATGGGCCCAGCACCGCGGTATCGACCGCGTTCAGGTGAGGGTGGACGACGGCCCCTGGCGGGACGCCGGCCTCGCGGCGGAGGCGAACATCGACACCTGGCGCCAGTGGTCCTTCCCGTGGGAGGCGACCCCCGGCAGTCACACGCTGACCGTCCGCGCCACCGAACGCGGCGGCGAGGTACAGACGGAGAAGCGGACAGGCACGGTCCCCGACGGTGCCAGCGGCTGGCCGTCCGTCGTCGTCACCATCGACTGACCCGCAGCGCCGCTGGGGCTCCCTGAGCGGGGGAGATGCGCGCAACACTCGCCCACATGCTGACGAGCAGGTCGGAGCCGCAGGGCCTGGCACCGGCCCTGAAGCCTGGACCCTCGTTGCCGCACGGCACCGGGTCCCGTCACCGGCGAGGGCGCCAGAGGCGGAATCGGCCGGCCGTACACCGGCGAACGATCGACCTGCTCTTCCCGGTCAGACGTCGCACAGCCATGACCGGGGCAGCTATTGGGAAGAATTCCTCGGGAGCGTGGTGGAGACCGACCATCGGGCCACTCGCGCGGGAAAGGACTCTACGAACGCGGTCGCGGCGTACTTGGGATTGGCCGAACGTACCGCCTGCCAAAAGGACCTGTGACACCGCGACGGACCGGCGCACGACACCAGCTCTCATGGTCACCCAGCTCACCGGTCAGCTTTCAACCAAGGCTCCAGAAGGGTGCATTACCACTCCGGCGAGGCGGGGCACTCCGGCGTGCGGCGGGGAATCGGTAAGAGTTCGTGTTGCCCGACAGTCGTTACGTCTTTCGAGAGGGACACTCATGCTTCGTCGTATCGCGTTCACCCTGGCCACTGTCGCCGCCGCCGGATTCGTAGCCGCTGCCCCCGCCGCCGCCAACGACTGGGAGGGCGGCAAGGCCGGCGGCGGCTACCAGCACGTCGAAGGGCACAAGGCGAGCGCGGAATACCTGAACCTCGGCGGCCCGTACGGCATCACCTACGCCAAGGAGAAGAAGGCCCACTTCGAGGCCGAGCGCGGCTACTTCTACACCCAGTACCTGCACGGCCGCTAGAACGCACCGCGTGCAGGGCCTGCTCCTCGGGGGGCGGGCCCTGCACGCGTGAGCAGCGGGGAACTCGCCGGGTTCCGGGAGGAGGGCTGCCGTGGGGCGCCCCAGGAGTGACGCCCCACGGCAGCTGTTCCTCACAGGCCGTCACCGCGAGGAACCGGTACGGCGGCCATCGTCGATGGCGCCGCAGTGCGCGGTGCTCCTTCCCAAGCAACCGCGCACAGGCTATTCGCCATGGGACGGGCGGTGGATTGGTCCGCGGGAGGATTCCCCACCGGTTGGCCCAACCCTCCAGCCCGCGGCCGAGGCCCGGCACCGAGGATTCGCCGGACCGGTCGGCGAGTAGAGACCCTGGGAACACGGTGGGAGGGTGCAGCATGAGGTCATGACGATTCAGCCTCGTGCTTTCGCCCATGTGCGTCTCACCGTCACCGATATCGAGCGTTCCCGCGCCTTCTACGACGCAGTCTTCGGGCTGCCGGTGGCCTTCGATCTCCCTCCCGACGCCGACAAGGAAACCCGTGAGCAGCTTTCATTCCTTTTCGGTGGGGTGATCTATCAGCTCGGGGACTCCCTCTTCGGTCTGCGGCCCGTCGCCTCGGACCGCTTCGACGAGGACCGGGTGGGCCTGGACCACGTCAGCTTCGCCGTGGACGGCCGGGAGGACCTGGAGCGGGCATCGAGCCACCTTGACCAGCTCGGGGTGGCTCACGAGGGGATCAAGGACATCGGAGCCGGATACATCCTGGAGTTCCGCGACCCCGACCACATCGCCCTGGAGCTCTTCGCATCGGGAAGTTGACCTCCGGCGCTCAGGGACAGGCGTTTCCTCAACTACGGCTGCCTCCCTCGTCGAGGCTCGCGTAGACGACGAGGTTGTCCCGGTACTCACCGCGGCTGCGGTCGTAGGCGCCCGAGCAGGTGATCAGGTGCAGGGAGGGCGGGCCGCTGGTCGGGTAGACCTGGCTGTCGGGGAAGGCGTCCTTCCCGTACTGGCGTAGCGCCCGGATCGTGAAGGTGATGGTGGACCGGTCGTCCCGCATCAGCGTGACCTTGTCGCCCGGGTCGAGCATGGACAGTCCGTGGAAGGCTCCGGGGCCGGTGGCGGAGTCGACATGGCCGACGACGACCGTCGCGCCGGGGGAGCCGGGGCGGGGCCCGTCGCTCCACCACCCTATGCTTGCGGCTTCGTCGGGGACGCCGAGGCGGCCGTCCTGCTGGACGCGAAGGCCGGTCAGAGGCTGGTCGAGCCCGATGGCCGGTATGCGGATGCGGACCGGTGGTGCGGGCGTCCGGCCGGCCGAGGTGGCGGCCTGGCCGGATCCGGTGTGAAGCGGCAGGCTGCCTCTGTCTATTCGTTCCGGTGCCTGCCCGGGGCCGGCGCCGGTTCCCAGGGTGGCGAAGCCGATGCAGGCAAGGGCTGCCCCGACGGCTACGGCCATCGCTCCAGCGGCTCGCCGCCGGCCGGCGGTTCGCCGTGGTCGCGGGCTGCGGGTGGCCCGGTCACGGCCTGGTCGCCCGACCCGCCATCGGCGGGTCGGGCGACCAGGAAGCAAGGGGTTGCTCATGCCTGGCCGGCGCCGTGTCGTCGGCGTAGGGCCAGCACTCCGGCCATCGCCAGGAGCGCTCCGCCGCCCAGGGCGGTGACGGGCACGACGGGGAAACCGTCGCCGGAGGCGAGGCCGCCGAGGCCGGCGCCGACGCCGCCGTCGGGGTGGAGCGAGTCGGCCTGGTTGACGGCCGCGGTGTTGGGGAGCGCCACGTAGGGGAAGGTGTCGCCGGGCTCGCGGTAGGGGGTGTCGACGGCGTCGCCGGCTGCCAGGGCGGGCACGATCTTCCCGGTCTGTGCGGCGCCTTCGAGTGCCTGGAGCTCGATGTCGACGACGTCGTCGTTGAGCCGGCGGCCGTTGGGGAAGCCGGCCAGGTCCTCGCCGAGCACGCCGAGGCGGTTGGGCTTGGCGGCGGGCGGGACGGACATGTTCAGGCGCAGCATCTCCGCGGGAACGACCGCGGCCTTGTCGACATCCTGGTTGAGGCGCTGCGAGTTGAGGTCCGCCTTGATGGGGCCGCACTCCTTGCAGATCCCGGTGAGGAAGATCTCGACCAGGTCGTTGCGCGGGGTGGCGGGGGCCGGCACTCCGTAGATGTTCTCGATGAGCTTGGGGACGATGGGGGCCTTGACCTTGTCGACGACCGGGGTGATCGTGGCGTCCTTCTCCGGGCTGAGCGCGTTGAAGGCGTCCTTGAACTTCAGCGGCACGACGACCTCGTTGATGAGCGGGTGGCCGAGGCGGGAGACCTGCCGCCAGTCGTCGGCGTTTCCGTCCTTGGCGGGTGCCCCCTGCGCGTCCTTCGCCTTCGCGTCCTCGCTGCCCTTGCCGGCTGCGCCCGTGACGTTCGCGCCTCGGCGGTCGGTGGTGGACCACACTCCGATGACGGGGTTGCGCTTGGCGTCGCCCTTGAGCGCCAGCGTCGACTTGGGGACCTGGACGGCGAGGGTGTTGATGTTGTACCCGGCCAGCGTGTTGTGGCCGGTCTCCGAGAGGTCGCCCCCGTACAGGAGGTCGAAGATCCGCAGGTCCAGGAAGAACGGGTCGGACGCCTGGCCGGCGAAGGTCGTCCCGCCGCCCGGCAGCGGAACCACGGCCTCCTTGCGCAGTGAGGCGTAGTCGGGCATCGACGCTTTACCGACGTTCGAGGGGGCGACCGGGGAGTCCTTCAGGAGCGTCTTGGTGTTCCCGCTGCTGTCGGTGACCTTCAGGCTGTAGGTCTGCCGGAAGTTCAGGGTCTCGTCGTTCACCGACTTCACGACACCGGTGTTGTAGAGGAACTGGTCGGCGTCGTCGCGGACGTGATCGGTGAACTCCCACGTGTACGTCGTGTCCGGCTTGCCGTTGCCGTCCGCGTCGATCTTGATGTTGTAGCGGGCGTCCTCGGCGAACGGGTAGAAGTTCGGGCCGCCGTTGGGCTCCTGGAACGGAAGCCAGTTCGCCACCAGGGTGACGGTGTCGGGCTTGTCGGGACTGGTGAAGGCGTAGACGTCGGTGTTGTCGGCCCTCGGGTCTCCGGCGGTCATCGGCGCCTCACGGTGGCTGGAGGCCGTGCTGGAGGCGGGGGCGAGGCCGGTGACCGCCGCGGCGGTCAGTAGGGCGAGTGCGCCGGTGGCGGCGAGGGTGCGTTCGGCCCGGCGGGAACTTGGGCGCCGTCGGAGCATGCGGGGTGAAGGCATGGGGGATCCGTTTCCGGGTAGAGCCGCTTGCCCTCCGGAAAGTTCAGGCGGGGCGGCTGGGAGCTGGCAGTGCCACATAGGCCCGCAGGTGGTCGCTCTGAGCGACGATCGGTGCGGCAAAACTCCCATAATGTGACGCTGGGTTGCTCTCAGGTCACCACGAGGCAGGGGGCACCGCAACGGCGGCTGAGCCGAACGGGAGCGCAGCCCGTCAGGCGCTTCGCAGCAGGGAGGGACGCGGTGGGGCGCAAGCTAGGCGTAGAGGACTTCTCCGGCGGTCGCGACGGGCAGGGAACGCAGGGCGCGCACGAGGTCGGGACACGGGGCGAGGTGCGCGGCGACGACGGGATCGGCGCCTTCGAGGAAAGCGAGGTGCCGCACGGCGTGCGCCACCACGTGGCCGATCTCCAGGCCCGGAGGGGTCGGGTGGCCCGGCTCAAGCGAGCGGGCGATCACGTGCGGCTCGGGGAGCGGGATGCCGGGCTGGTCCGGGGCGGGGTCCGGGTGGACGAGGTAGGTCAGGGTGATGCCGCCCTCGCGTGTGGCATGCCAGCTGGTCGAGTGCACCATGTGTGTCTCGTCGTGTTCGCCAAGGAGTGCGAGACCCCTTGCGGCACGGTCCGGGCTCACCCCCCTGCCAAGCGCCGTGATCAGCCGACGATAGGCGAAGCCCCCGCTCGGATCGTGCCGCAGCAGCACCACTTCGACGGCGACAGGCGGCGCTTCAGGTGCTTCGGGCGGGGTGAGCGGCATCATGCACGGCTCCAACGTCGGCGGGCGGGCCCGGAGAGGAAGAATCCCTCCGTCGATCTTATTGCGCATGCCGTGCAAGTGCGCAAATCGACTGAAAAGGGCTCACCGGTAACCTCTACGCCTCCGGGCGAAAGCCGGTCTGCTGGTCGTCGGCCTCTTCTTCCCACCGCCATTGGCTGCCCTCCGCTGCGTCGCGCAGCCGGACACCGCCGGCTGCCACGGCCTCGCGCACCGCGTCGGCCAGGTCGTAGGCGCCCTCCGCGCGAAGCCTCATGCGCAGATCCAGCAGAGGTACCAGGATCCGCCCGAGGGTGTGCTCCGGTTCGCTCAGGCCGCGTCCGGCGGCTCGTGCCAGACGGCGGATCATGCCGTGCAGGACCGTACGGGCCCATTCCCCGCCCTGGTCCTCCTCCATATCGGCGCTCCACGCCGCGATCACCGACTCCAGCCCCACCGCGACATCGGCCATGGCTACGGCGTCCCGTGCCTCTTGGGCGGCGTTGAAGTGCAACTCCGCGGAGGCGACCGCCTCTTGGAGCGTGGCCGCATCGCCCGTGGCACGGTGCGTGGCGTCGGCTGCGTCATCAGCAAGGCGACGAGGCGAGGGGACCGCTGCGGACCGCGTGCCTCGCACCAGGTCACGCAGCTGCTCCAGGGGCAGCGTGGTGCCGCCGGGCACCGGGATGCTGACTTCCCGCCGTCGGATCGTCATGACACCCCGCCCCCACACACGTACCAGGGACGTGTCGAGATCGACGATGACAGCCGTGTGCTCATCGATGCCCAGGACGGCGCTCTCGTCCGGCAGTTCGTGCTCCAGGGCGGCGAGGCGGGGTTCGCCCAGGTAGCAGAAGCGGGTGTCGTGCGTGCCGCCCTCGGTGTTGTCGTAGTGCGGGATCACCGCGACCGGCAGTCCGAGCGCGCCCATCAGGTCCAGCCCGGTGAGCCACTCGGGGGGATGCCCGGCCTTGTAGACCTCGTAGACGGGCAGCGCCGCGAACCCCACCGTGCATGCCGCCGCGGAGGCCATGACCGTCACGCCGTACCCGCGGCTCACCCGCTCGCGCAGAATCCGGCCGAGGTGCAGGGCGTGCCAGCGGCCCAGTGCGTACGACGGGCTGCCGGGCCCGGAGAACACCCAGTTTGCCCTGCGCACCTGGTCGCGTACCTTGTCCGCGTCGCTGTTGCCGGAGAGTCCGTCGTCGTGCGCGTCCGGAGCGACGATGGTCGCAAGGCCCACCGAGCGTCGGAAGTACTCCCGGGCACGGGCCGAGATGTCGTCGCGGTTGACCTGAAAACCGTACGGCGTCTCCAGGATCACCGCATCGGCGTCGCGGTCGAGGTGGGCGGTGACCTCCCGGTGCAGCGTGACCATGGTCGGGCTGGTCTCGCCGGAGCCCATCAGAACCAGAAGTCCGTGTCCAGCGTTCACGCTCACCCCGCCGCCTCCGCTCAGGGTGAGCAGACCTCCTATGCGTACCCGGGGCCCATCCGCTCCATACCGCCGCCCAGTTCGGGGACGGCCGTCGATTGCCGCGTGCGAGGAGGAGGGCTTCCGGACCCGTTAGCCGTTCCCGGTCGCCGCCCGCAGGGTCAGGCCGAGGCCGACAGCGACGACGAGGAGCGAGGTGACGACGGGCCCGGTCCGCGCCAGCTTGCGGAGCAGGGGGTTGTGGCGGAGGGTCCGGGCCCGGTCATGGCTCTCGATGCGTTCGCGCAGGCGTACGAGGAGGAGTCCGGCGAGGGTGAGGGTGGCGGCCATGCCGAGTCCGTAGCCGATGACGAGGAGCACGCCGAAGGCGGTCCGCCCGAGGGCGACGGCGCCGAGGAGCACGACGAGGGCGGAGGGGCTGGGGACGAGGCCGCCGGCGATGCCCATGCCGATGAGGCCGGACCTGCTCGTACTCCGGGTCTTCCCGGGGGCTGTTGACATGGCTGACGGGTGGTGTTCGTGATCCGGTGGAGCGAGTGTCGCGACCCCGGGGGTCGCCCCGAGTTCCCCGGCCGACGCGCTGTCGGGCACCGGGACCGGTGGGACCGGCCCGTGGCGATGCGGACGGCCGGGCCCGTGGTCGTGGTCGTGAGGGTGGTCATGGTCGTGGCCGACGTCACCGTGGCCGTGGCCGTGTCCGTGGTGGTGGCTGTGGCTCGGTCCGTGGTGATGGTGGTTGTGTTGCGGCCTGCCCCGGACGGCTCCGAGGAGAAGCCAGAGGCCGATGCCGGTGACGAGGAGCCCGCTGGCGGCTCCGAGCCAGATCAGGACAGTCTCTCCGGCCAGGTGGGTGGAGACGGGCAGGGCGAGTCCGAGGACGAGGACGCCGGCCGTGTGCGTCAGGGTCACGGTGGCCCCCACGGTGAGAGCGTCCCGCCTGGTGCCGCGGCGGCCCGCGAGGTAGGCGGCCATGATGGTCTTGCCGTGGCCGGGCATCGCCGCGTGGGATGCCCCGAGGACGAGCGCCAGGAACAGCGCGAGCAGGCCCACAGGCAGGGTGATCTCGCGGGCCCCGACGAGCGAGTCGAAGACCCCGGTGACTTTTGCGAGCACTCCGCTGATCGCATCCGCGCCGGGCAGGTCCGCCACCACCGCAGGGACGGCGGCCGTGCCCTGACCGGGCTCGCTGCGCAGTGCTGCCGAGCGCTGGTCGAGCGGGGAGGCGAGGGGGTCCTGCGGGTACTGGCGCAGCTCGCGGGTGGTGGAGGTCGCCGGTACGTCGGTCTGGGTGAGCCTGACCTTTTGGCCGCTGGCGGTCATCTCGTGCCAGCCGATGCGCGTGGTGTCGTAATCCGTTGTGGCTCGGATGTCGGCAGGCTCGGAGAGGTCGGCCGGGGTGCTCAGCCGGCAGGTGAGACGGCTGGTCTTCAGCCCCGCTTCCCCGTTCTCATACACCAGAGTTGCCGAGGACTGCTTCCACTGCGCTCGTGTGCTGCCCATGCTCAGGCGGAGCTGCCCGCTCAGGCCGGAACAGCTCTTCTCTGCGTAGTCGCTCGACTCTCTGTCGCTGACCGTGCCGTCGTGGTCGGAGTCGACGGCGGGTCGTTCCTGGAGGGCTGAGATCTCCGCGCGGTCGACGACGATCCGGGCGTCGATCCGGTCGGGCCGAAGGACGAGGCCCGTGTGGTAGTTGACGCTGAAGTTGCCGAGGGGGTGCGCTGCGGCGGCTGGGGCTGTGGCCCCGCTCGCGACGGCGGTCAGGGCGGTGGCGGCCAGGGTGGTGAGGGCTCGGCGCAGGGTGTGGTTCACGGTGTGGTGTCGATTCGCTGGAGCAGGTCGCGGGCGGCGTCGGCGTGCAGGGGGTGGAAGCCCGGCTCGCGGAGCGCTTCGGTCAGGTCGCGGCGGGCAGCTTCGGGATCGCCCAGCGCGTTGTGTACGGCGGCCCGGTGGTAGCGGAACAGTGCGCTGCGCGTTCCCAGGACCAGGGCCTTGTCGGCCTGGATGAGTGCTTCGGCATCCCGGCCGGCCAGGTGCAGGGCCCAGGCGTAGGCGTCGTGGACGGCGACGAAGGGGCGGGTGCGCAGGGTCTGTTCGGCCATGGTGACGGCGCGCTCCGGGTTGCCGTGATCGGCTTCGAAGAGAATCGCGTCCGTGTCCGCCGGGTCGCCCGCGGCTTCCCGGATCCGGTCCTGGGCTCGCAGGAGGGTGTACTGCTCCTCGGCCTGTTCCCGGTGGCCCAGGGACTGTTCGAGTTCGCCCAGGCCCAGCAGGTAGTGCGGCAGAGGAGCGACGGCGATGGCCGCCCGGTAATCGGCGAGGGCCTTGGTGGTGTCGCCCAGGGCCGTATGAGCGCGGGCGCTGGTCTCCAGAAGCGCCGAATCGCCCGGGGCGGCCCTGAGCCCGGTCTGCGTCCGGGCCAGGGCGGCTCGCGGGTCGGCGTCCTGGAGGTCCAGGGTTGCCAGGACGTTGTGGGCGAACGCGGTGTCGGCCCGGGTGGCCGCTGCCGCCAGGGACCGGCGCATGAGGGCGCGGGCCCGGTCGGTGTCCCCCTTCAGCTCGAAGGCGTAGGAGGCGCGGGCGAGGGATGCGGCGTCCGGGCGCAGGTCCGTCATCTTCTGGACGGCCTCGTCGGCTTCCTCGTAGCGGCCCAACTGGGTGTACGCGTCGGCCAGGACTCCGTGCGCGGTGGAGCTGTAGGGGCTGCTGGTCGTGGCCTTGCGGGCCCAGCGCAACGCGGCGGGGAAGTCGTGGCGTGCCGCGGCCAGGGCACCCATGCCGATCTCGGCGTCCGTGTTGTCTTTGGCCTGCACCCTGAGCGAGGAACGCAGCGCCTTCTCGGCGCGGTCGTAGGTGGCGGGGTCCGCGGTGGAACGGGCCTGCTGGACGTAAGCCATGCCCAGGGCGGCCCAGCCCCCCGGATCCTTCGGCAGGCGGGTCACTCGGGCCTGGAGGGCCTCGATCGACCCACGTGATGGAGAACCCGCTGATCGGCCCTGACCCGACGGGCGGGAAACGGTGGTCTGATCGGGCGTCAGCATGATCGCGCCGGCGGCGAACATCGCCGCGCCCAAGGCCAGGGTGACCGCGATGTTCCGCAGCCGCCGACGGCCGCGTGAGGGGGATGGCGGTGGCGTGGACGTGGGTGCGGTGTGGTCCGGGTGCACGAAGAGATCCTCCCGAATGTTCGATGCCGCGGTGCCCGGGGCGGCTTCTCGGCCCGGCCCCGGGCACCGTGTTCGACGTCAGTCGCCGGCCGGCGGCCGGTTCAGCTGTCCTTGCCGCGACGGCGGAGGCGGAAGCCGCCGACGCCGAGAAGGAGCGCGCCGACTCCGGCGAGCGCCGCGGCCTGGGTGGTCTTGGTCACCGGGCTCGCCGTGGTGTTCTCCGTCGAGGCCTGCTCGGCGTTGCGGCCGGCCGCGTCGGGGCCGCGGTTCACGTTCTTGGTGTGCGGCAGCGCGACGTAGGGGAACGAGGCGCCGAACGGGACCTCGTTGGCGTCGACCTTGTCGCCGTCCGCGAGCTCGGGGACGAGAACGCCGGTCTGGGCGGCGCCCTCGACGGCCTGGAGCGAGATGTCGACGACGTCGTCGGCGAGGCGGCGTCCGTTCGGGAAGCCGGCCAGGTCACCCGCCAGGACACCGAGGCGCTGGGGCTTGGCGGTGGGCGGCACCGCCATGTTCAGGCGGAGCTCCTCGGCCGGGACGATCTTCCTGAGCGTCGCGTCCTTGTTGAGGCGGTGTGCGTTCAGATCTGCCTTGATCGGACCGCAGACCTTGCAGATGCCCGTCAGATAGATCTCGGCGAGGTCGTTACGGGGCGTCGCGGGGGCGGGGATGCCGTAGACCTGCTGGATGAGCTTGGGCAGGATCGGGTCGTACACCTTGTCGACGACGGGCTGGACCGTACGGTCCTGGCTCGGGTTGAGGGTGTTGAAGGCGTCCTTGAACTTCAGTGGGACGACGACCTCGTTGACCAGCGGGTTGCCGAGGCGGGAGACCTGCTTCCACTGCTTTGCGCCGCCCTTGCCCTTCTGGTCGCGGGAGTCGGTGACGGTGACGCCCGCGCGGTCGGTGGTCGACCACACTCCGACGACCGGGTTGCGGGAGGCGTTGCCCTTGAGGGCGAGCTGCTTCTTGGGGACCTGGATGGCGATGGTGTTGACGTTGTAGCCGGCCAGGGTGTCCTGCCCCCGCTCGCTCAGGTCGCCGCCGTAGAGGAGGTCGAAGACGCGCAGGTCGGCGAAGAACGGGTCCTCGGCCTGGCCCGTGTACGTCTTGCCGCCGCCCGGCAGGCCGAAGGTCGCCTGCTTGCGCAATGCCGCGTAGTCGGGCATCGACGCCTTGCCCGTGCGGGACGGGGCGGCCGGCACGCCCGACAGGAGCGTCCGGCTCTTTCCTCCGGTCGTGACGACCAGGTCGTAGACCTGGCGGAAGTTCAGGTCCGGGTCGTTCAGCGAGGTGACCTGGCCGGTGTTGTAGAGGAACTGGTTCGCGTCATCGCGGTAGCTGCCGCGGAAGCGCCAGCTGTAGGTGACGTCGGCGACGCCGTCACCGTTGTTGTCGATCTTGATGTTGTAGCGCAGGTCGTCGCCGAACGCGTAGAAGTTCGGACCGCCGTTGGGCTCCTCCATCGGGATCCAGTTCGCCACCATCGTGACGGTGTCGGCCTTGTCCGGGCTGGTGAACGCGTACACGTCGGTGTTGTCCGCCCGCGGGTCCCCGGCGATGAGGGGCGCCTCGCGGTGGCTGGAGGCCGCGCTCAGACCCGGGGCGAGGGTCATCGCTCCGAGTCCTGCGGCCAGGGTGGTGGCACCGAGCACGAGCAGGGACTGGTCCAGGACGCGTCGCGAACGGGGCCTGGCCTGGGAAAGCTTCACGGCATTCCTTCTGTCTGCTGACCCCCCGCCAGGCATGCGTCGGGGCATGCGGAAGCGAGAGGTGGGCTGATGGGGATAGCGTTCGGCGCCGCAGCGGGAGATTTGCGCACCGAGCGGTCTGGCAGGCAAGGGGCCGATCGACGGGGCGGCTCGAAACGCGGGCCCGCCTGCACCCAAAAACTGCGCAGCCGTAGACAAGCACGCCGAAACCACGTCCCGTGCACACCCCGGCCGACTCCGCAGGGCGGCCGAGCGGCCCACGAAGGGTGAACAGGCCGGTGGGAGCGGCAATTCAGCCAAGCGAACACCCCAGGAAAATCGGCGACGACACAGTCCCCGGCCACTGGGCCGAACGGGGCACGCCCGCCCTATTGCAAGCCACTCGCAATAAGGGTGGCGGGGGAATTCACTCTTCCGGCGCACCGAGCTCATCGGGAGGGCACCTACTGCCGCAGAGACTCCCGGTCACGGTGGCGGGCGCCTCCTGCGCTACCAGCTCGGACTTCTGCGTAATCAGCCATTCCGGTCCCGCCGGACACACCGCCGCTCTCTACGCGGCCCGCACTCAGCTCGAGCCCCTGCTGTTCGGCAGCTCGATCTTTGTGGGCGGCTCGCTGACCGCGACGACCGAGGTCGAGAACTTCCCCGGCTTCCCGGATGGTGTCGACGGTCCGGTCCTCATGGAGAACATGCGAGTCCAGGCCGAGACGTTCGGCGCCGAGATGGTCGACGACGACGACATCGTCTTCGTCCACCTCCCCGGAGAGATCAAGGAATTCACCGACTCCGAAAGCGTCGTCCACCGCGCCAAGGCCGTGATCATCGCGACCGGATCCGGCTACCGCGAGCTCGGCCTTTCGAACGAGGAGAAGCTATCCGGACGAGACGTTTCCTGGTGCGCCACGTGTGAGGGGCTCTTCCTCCGCGACAGCGACACCGCCATGGAGGAGGCCACCGTCCTGCTCCGCTTCGCCCGCTCTGTCACCGTCGTCCACCGCCGATCGACCCTGCGCGCCTCCCAGTTCATGCGGAGCCCTGCCTTCGCAATCGACGAGATCTCCTTCGCGTTCGACAGTGAGATCGTCGAGATCAAGGAGGAGAACGGCATGCTCGGCGCAGTGGCCCTGTGCAACACGCCGACCGGAAGATCCGTGAACCGGCGGCGACCGGCCTCTTCATGGCCATCGGATACGACCCCCGCACCGCGCCTTTTTGCCGGCCGGCTCTACCTGGACGACGAGGGCTACATCACAGCGGAGTCCCCCTCGACCGTACGAACCTCCCCGGGGTCTTGCCGCTGGCGACGTGGTCGGCCACACCTACCGCCAGGCCGTCAGGGCCACCGGAACCGGCGCCTCAACAGTCCTCGACACCAAGCGCTACCTCGACGCACTGTCCACGCCGGCTTCAGGAGCGAGTCGGAATCCCTTCTCGCAGCCTGACTCCTTGTGCCGGCAGGGACCTCTTGATCGAACCCGCCAGCACGGGCCACCCGGGTCCTCGTCTGCGCCGCTTCTTCCTGCGCGCCGGAGCCAACGCGGTGATGCCGACCCCTGATGCTTCTGTCCTGGTGGGCAGTCACTGGGGGCGTCGGCGACTTTCTCGGCAAGATCGGTGAAGGGTACGGGGCAGCACGCGCTGGACGCGCAGACGGTCAGGTCGTCGCACCCGGCCGCGACGGCTGCGGCCGGCGTGGTGCGGATCGTGGTCAGGTCCGCGATCTTCGCGTCGACCTCGGCGAGCTTCGCTGCCGCCCGCTCCTGCAGACCGGAGACCGGTCGGCCGTGACGGTGACGGCCGGTCCCGCCGCCACCTCGATGCGAACGCTGCACGAGCAAGGCCGCGCCCTTCCCGAGGCGCAACGCCGGGCGTAAGAGCCGACCATCCGCGCCGCCCTACCGAACCACGGAGTGCGAGAAGACGGTGTCCCGGCGAAGACCGACGCCCTGGCTGCCACCCTCGCCCAGGCCGAGCAGGCATGCCACGACCCCGAAGCCCTCCTGGGACAGACCATCGACATGCGCGAACTCGGCACCGCCGCCGACGTAGATGACGTCCTGGTCTGGCGCTTGCGCCGCATTGCCCAGCTCCCCGCCCACCCGGGTGCAGCTTCCCGCCGCCCGAAGGACGGCACCAGCAACCCGAAAGCCTCGGCCAACCGCACCACCAGCCGAACGACACCCGCGACCGGAGTTCGCCCCGTCGCCTCCACTCCACGAAACCGCCCACCACGCCGCTGACGGCGGTCCGGCGCGCTGGCCATCGGTTCGCCGGACTCCGAGAAGTCCCTGGACAACCGGTTCCACCGGCTGTTACGGATGGAAACAGAAGGACCTCGACCGGGAGATGACGCTCGTGCTCAGAACCACCGACCGCCCCGCGAAGTCGACACCCGCGCAGCCTGTCCTCCCCGCCGGCACCGATCCCTTGCTGCAACTCGCGTACGAGACGCAGCCGCCCAGCGGCCCCGGCGCGACGCGCTGCCTCAGCCACCCTCGCGAACTCGCCCTTCGCGGGATCCCTGTGACGTGCACGGCCTGCCGTGCCCGGCGGGACTGGCTGCTCATCAACCACGGCCGCAACGTCTGGGTCTGTTGCCGCTGCAGCAATCAGTGGCTCGAACCCGAGATCAGCCGCGCCGACTTCGACGCCCTGATCGCGATCCCGGACGGAACGATCTACCCCAGCGTCGAGCAGGGACTGGCCGCCTTGGGGTTCGACGGGGCCTTCGCCGGTACGTACCTGTACTAGACGGCGGGGCCCGCAGGTTGCCCGCCCCAGTCACCCGGGCAGGAGCATGTCGAAGCGTTGTGGACCGGCGTCCGAGTGGTTCTGGGCGACGGCCCACCTCGACGCGCCCGCTGGCAGGCGGCTGGCACAGCTCCTCACCTGCCAGCCGACGACCACCGAGCAAATCCTCGCCAGGTCTTGCACACAAGTCACATCCTGCCCTGAAGGAAGGACACCGCACGACAGCACTTTCGCTGAGTTCGGTGGAGTCGGCGACGGTGGTGATTCTCGCCCGCCCTCCGGGGCCGGGCCCGCGGCCCAACCGCCGACAGTACCAACCGGATCATCTGGATCTGTGAGCGCCAGAGCGTACGGCTGTAGCGACGCACGTCACTTTCTGGAGGTCGACAGTGCCGCCGCAGGCAGCCGTTGCTCCTCGGAGTCTCGTGGCACCCACAGCCCGAACTGGCGCTCCAGATGGTCCATAACCTGCGCTGACCTCATCGCCTCGTCGTCCGACGGCCAGGCGAAGGCTGTTGGCTCGTCACCGTCGTTGTACTTTGGAATTCCGGGGTCGAAGGATGACAGAACACGGCCGT
Source organism: Streptomyces sp. NPDC020884 (assembly GCF_044333935.1). Taxonomy (NCBI): domain Bacteria; kingdom Bacillati; phylum Actinomycetota; class Actinomycetes; order Kitasatosporales; family Streptomycetaceae; genus Streptomyces; species Streptomyces sp. NPDC020884. The sequence continues at coordinate 238,476 of NZ_JBIRRY010000011.1, forward strand.
CGACCGCGTATTCCACTCGCTCCACGGCGTTCACGTCCCGGCTGACTGCGATGACGCGGGTGCCCTGGGAAACCGTAGGGAGGTAGTTCCTGGCCGAGGTGTACGACGTAGAGGCCTGGATCGCGAAAGACCACCGATCGATAGACCCGGCCCGGACGACCGCGTCGGTCTCACGCCGCAGGAACCCGAGCTCTTCCACGGCGTCGACGTCTAGGTTGTCCAAGTAGTCGAGGTCGTAAGGTTCGTCCGCCGCGTTGCGGACCTCGATTTCCTGGGCTTCAACCCTGGTGAGCGGGAAGACGGACTCGCGCCGGGCGCCGAGTCGTTCGAGTACCTCTTCTGGTGTGAGATTTTCGCAGAAGATGAAGCTGTATCCGAGAGGGTAAGCCTCACACACCCAGCGGAGTCCGTCCGTCATTTCAGTGTCCTGTCAGCATCGTGGTGGGCACGTATTTGGTCTGGCCGTGAAGGGTACCCAGCGGGGTTTGTAGATGCTGGGATACCGGTAATGTGTGGATTGCTCAGAAGTCCCGCTGTCGAATGAATTGACGTTATAGCTGAACGCGAAGTGCGTTCCGTCGGAGTTCAGCTGTGAGTGAATGTGGGGCGTTGTAGGCATAGACATTCTCGTCTCCGTATGTGCCCCATGGTCCCCCCTCCGGCATCCTGTACACCTCGACCTGGTTGTACCGGCTGAGGTACCGACGGGCGGCAGCGTTAGGGCGCCGGTCCACGGATCCTGGCCATCGTCATGGCAGCCGGTGAGGTAGTTGCATTCCGTGTCGACGGAGACGAGCACCGAAGCCATGAAGGGGTCCATCCGGTCGATCCGCATGGAGAAGTCCTCCGTGAGTTCCGTGGCTCGCGGCGCGGTGTTGATCTCTTGTGAGGTGGTGATGTCCGCAGTGCCGAACTTGCTGCCGTCCGTCTTGTAGACGATGACGTACCAGTACCGGACGGAGCAGATGCTGAATCGGGTTACCTGGACGATGTTTGTGCCCCCCTCGCACCAGACAAACTCATCGCAGCTGTAGCCGCGCTCGATGCTTGGAGGTCTTTCCTTGACCTCCTGAGGCTTCTGATCTGCCTCCTTCTGGCTCTTGAAGCTCTGCTTCGCAGCTTCGGGGAGGGGCTCGGTGGTTTCCGTAGGGGCTTCTTGCCTGCGCGAACTGCTCTGTCCGGCATTTCCGGCGGAAGGGTCAGGCGGTCTACCGGAGTTGCCGGGGGCTGAGAGTGCTGGGCTCTGCGCGGCGGCTAGGAGGGTGATGGCCACGCAGAGCATGAGGAAAGTACGTCTGAGGCGCACGCGTCTAGACCACACAGGAGTACGTCCTTTTCTCCCAGAAGCTCGCCGGAACTGGTCAGGCGGTAGATGCTGAGCCGGACTGCCGCTGGGCGAAGCCCCAGTTCGCTTGCGAGAGCGTCGGCGGGCTGGTGGGGAGATTCTCGTAGTCGGCGGAGGACGGCGCGGTCGTTCGCGGCATCCTGGTACCGGCTGACGAGGTAAGCGCCGATGCCACCGGCCGCTACGGCGAACAGAGCGACGCTGCAGACGGCGAAGTTGTGCTGGACAGCGGCGGCGATGGCGATGACCGCCCCGGCAACGCTGAGCAGCGCCGAGCCTACGAGCAGCCTGGTTCCCAAAAGATTGACAGGGGCATGACTAGTGTCTAGTTTCCTCAGCGGCTGCGGTGTCACATCAGACCCCCCGCCCTCGGGAGGACGCACATGGCCACATCGTTCGTCACTCATCGCGCACTCGATGGCGGGACGTACCACCTGGAGGGCGACGTCGACCTCCGGTCCCCGTGCACGTCGGCCGTCGAGGTGGTGGCCGGTGGCCGGCTGGTCGAATTCACCGCCGGTCCGGCCTCTCTGGGGGACGATGTCGCCGCCTCCCTGGGCATCGAGTCACCCGAATCCGAGCTCACCTTCCAGAAGGGCACCCTGCGCATTTTCCGGTCGGTCGAGCGCGAGCCGCGCTCGGGGCTCGTGGAGCGGCCGTCGCTCGTCGTGTGGCGTGGCGAGCGCCACTCACTCGTGACCCGGCTGTACGGCATGGGCGTGGCCGAGGTGCTCGGGCTGCTCCGGTCGGTGCGTATCGGGGAGAGCGAGCACGGGCTCACCCTCCAGCCGGATCCCTCGGCCGGAAGCTCCTTCGCGCGGCCCGCGACGCTGATCAAGGAGGTGTCCGGCCTCGGGCTGCTGGAGCTGTCGCGGCGCACGAAGGAGCACACCGCCCAGCTCCCGCCCTGGAAGGGGGTGGCGGTCGCGTCCGGCGAGCTGTTCCGCGACACGCTCTCCGACGGCAGCCCGTTCTTCGTGCTCGCCTCCACCGCGATCTGGGCCACGGTGGTGCCACTGGCCTCGACTCCTGTCGAGCGGGTACCCGAACTCGTCGGGCGGCTCACGCTCCGGCACATCGGGTGATCCGCCGGTGATCGGTTTCTACGGCGGGCTGACCGCCTCCCTCGTCATCCTGACCCTGCTCGTGGGCGCGGGCTCCCACGCCGCCAGTCCGGCCGCGCTGGGCGACGCGCTGTGGGCGCACGGCGTACTGGGCCCGCGGCTCCGCCGGTTGGCGGCCGTCATGCTGCCGGTCGCGGAGGGGGTCCTGGGGGCGGCCGGCGCGGCCGCCCTCCTGACGGGTCACCAGCGGGGGCTGCAGACCGTACTCGCCGCGGGGGCCGCCCTCTTCGGGCTCTACGCCGCCTACACGCGGTATGTCCTCGCCCTCGGCCGAGGGGGGCCGTGCGGGTGTTCCGGCCGGGATGTGCCGCTGAGCCGCTGGGTGACCCGGCGGGCCGTGGCCCTCGCCGTGCTCGCGGTGACCGGCGCCATCGTCGTCGGGGCCGGCCCCGTGCGGCTCTCCACGGCGGAGCTGATCACGCTGGTGCTCGCGGCTCCCGCCTGCACAACGCTGCTGTGGTACCTGCCCGTTGCCATGCACGAGCCGACCGCAGCGTCCGTCAACCGGCCGACCAGAGCCACTGTTCACCAGCAGGACAAGACCACCGTGCACCGGACCGCCGAAGGAGGGCCAACGCGATGGATTTCACCACCAGCGCCCTGATTGCCTCGTGGGCGGCGATCGCGCTGCTCGCGCTGGTCGTCTCGGGACTGATCAGGCAGGTGCACCAGCTGTCACGAACGCAGCCGCACCGCCCTGGGCGAGTGGGCATCGCCCCCGGCGCACCGGCTCCCGGCCTCGATGCGGCCCGGCCCGATCCGGCAGGGCTCGACGGCCTCCTGACACCGGGCCGCGCCGCGCTGCTGCTCTTCCTCGACGCGGACTGCCGCACCTGCGTCCAGGTGCTCGCCGAAGCCGGCGCCTGGACGGTCCGCCAGGGCGACGCGGCCGCCCCGCAGGTGCTCGGGCTGTACGCGGGCGCCGGGCCGCAGGCCGAGGAGGGCGCCGTCCCGGTCAGGGACCACCGTCCGGAGCTGTTCACGGCCTACGACATCCCCGCCACCCCCTACGCGGTGGCCATTGATCCGGAACTCCGGATCGTGCGTTCCGAGCCGCTCGGTTCACCCACCGCGCTGCTGCGGCTGCTCGACGACATCGCACCCGCAACGCCGAGGAGCCAGTCGTGACCTCACTGGACGACGTGCCCACGCTGCGCCGCTCAGGGGGCGGTGGCCGGCGCCCCCGGACCGGACGCGGGGTCCTTCCCTCCTTCGCGCCGTCCAGGCGCACCGTGCTGCAGGCGGCGACCGCCGCGGGCTTCGCCGCGCTGGGAGTGTTCTCCGCGGCCCGGGAGGCGTACGCCGACGGATACGAGATCTGGACCGGTGCCTGCCCCAGTTACGCCGAGGACCACAACTGCTCCCCGGGCTGCGGGCCCAGCACCATCTATGCCGACGCGTGCGTGACCTCGGGGACGAACACCGGCTTCCACCGGACGGACGGAGTCACCTGGACCCTGCGGCCCAACCAGTGCTACGCCGGTACCTACGACGGCTGGCTGTGGCGCTACAGCGCGGCTTGCGGCAGTTGCGGCTGCGGTATCGAGCGGCGGTGTCACGACGGGTACCGCAACACCGGCTCCGGCTGGGTGAAGTCCATCTGCCGCTGGACCACCGACTGTGACTGCCCCGGCTCCGTCACCTGGCCGACCATCGGCCGCGGTGCCACGGGGCCCGACGTCTTCACCGTCCAGCATCTGCTCACCCACCACGGCCACCCCACGGATGTCGACGGCATCTTCGGTACGGACACCGAGGCGCAGGTCGACGCGTTCCAGTCGGCGAACGGACTCAGCCCGACGGGCAGCGTCAGCGCGGCGACCTGGCCGGTCCTGGTGGTCACCGTGCGCCAAGGAGACGTGAACGATGCCGTACGGGCCGCGCAGCGGCAGCTCAACAAGCACGGTTCCGCGCTGACCGCCGACGGCAACTTCGGTTCGCTCACCCGGCAGGCCGTCATCGCGTTCCAGTCCCTGCACGGCCTGACCGCCGACGGAGTGGTCGGCCCGAACACCTGGCTCACACTGACCGGGACGGTCTAGGTGGGCGAGCCCGTCCGTCCTGCGGACCGGCCGAGCGGCGCCCGTGCCGTACGGGCGCTGCTCACCCACCCCGCTCTGCCCGTGGCGGCCCTGGGGATCGCGGTGATCGCTGCCGTCCTCCATGTCCCCGTGCTGACCTGGGCGATCACCGGTGGTCTGGCCGGCTACTCGCTCTCCGGCTCCGTTTGAACGCGTAACAGCGCTTTCGCGCTGGCCTCGCCAGGTTGGCGGGCAACGTACAGACAGGCGCTGGTCCTCGGCGTGTTCACCTGCGGTCTGCTGGCCGGCGGGGTGCTTTCGGCCGGGGTGCTGTGGCTCGTGTCCGGTCTCTTCACGCCGGTTCCGGTCGGCGTGCGGCAAGGGATCATCGTGGCCGTCGCGCTGCTCGCCGCGCTGCGCGACGCGGGCAAGCTGTCGCTGCGGCTGCCGCAGAACGCCCGGCAGATACCGCAGGACGTCCTGCGGCGTCATCTTGCGCGCGGAGCCCTGCAGTTCGGCTTCGAGCTCGGCACGGGCGTGCGCACCTACGTCTCGGCGAGTGCGCCGTACGCGATGGCGGTAGCGGTGCTCCTGTCCGGGGGCTCCTTCGCGCCCGCTCTGGCCGCCGGACTCGGCTTCGGAGCCGGCCGGGCACTCACCCCCGCCCTGCGCAGGCTCTCCGGGGGCGGGGAGCGCTGGGACGACCGGCTCGCGGGGTGGCTGAGCGGCATGACCGTCGTGTGCTCCGTGCTGGTCGCTGCCGCAGCCTGCGCGGTCCGGCAGTAGTGGCTTCGCCCTGCCTCGGACAGGATCCGGGCACCTCCTCGTACCGGGTGACGTCTGCAGGCGGGTTGCGCCGTAGGTCTGGTCCTGTGGCAGATGGTGATGGTGTGGACACGTCACGGTGAGGGGCGTCAGACTCGCCTCAACCCTCTTGCGGGGAACCGGGAAGGACTCACAGCGGAGGCGCCATGCTGAGGCGTACGATCCAACTCCCTCCAGTTGTTGTCATGTGCATGACTTCATCGGTGGGGGGAGTGCCGGCCATCGCTGCCCCTGCCCAGGCCGACGCGTGCTACCGCTGGGGCCGCACCCTGTACGAAGGCATGTCGGGAGACGACGTGACCCAGCTGTAGATCCGGGTGGCAGGGCATGCCGTCCACGGCGAGGTCCTCTCCGTCGGGCGGCATCCACGGCAACCAAAACGACCGCACCCACATGGACGGAAGCACCAGCCGCTCCTGGTCAGCCCCCGACTGCGGGGTCCGACCGGCACATCGCCACCGCACGCGCACCCTCCGCAGCGTGCGCGGCCGATCAGGCTCCGACTCCGGACACGGGCAGACGCCGCCCGTGTCCGGGCCTGAGCAGACCTGCCGCGTCGCTCTCCCCCTCGCATTCGTATAGGAGTGAACCGATGTCCTCCCGGATCCCCTGGCGCGCCCGCGCCGGCATCGCCCTGCTGGCGGTCGTCGCCGGTATCGGCGCGTTCGCCGCCCCCGTCCAGGCCCAGGCAGATTCCCGGCCCGCGAGCCTGCAGAGCGTCACCTACCACGGCTACCGCATCGAGGTGCCCGCCGACTGGCAGGTGGTCGATCTGGCCGAGAACCCGCGTGCCTGCCTCCGGTTCGACAGACCCGCCGTCTACCTGGGTGAGCCCGCCGAACAGAACGACTGCCCCGCCGGAGTCGTCGGCCGTTCGGCGGGCATCGTCGTGGAGCCCATCACCGCCCGCTCCGCCGGCCAGGCGACGGCGGCGACCGCGCGGACCCAGCGCGGCAAGGCCGTCGCCCCGTCCGCCGCGTCCAGCAACGACACCATCCAGATCGCGGTCGAGGACGCCGGCGTCCTCGTGACCGCCGCCCACACAGCGGAGACGGAGAACCTCGTACGCGGCGTTCTCGCCTCCGCCGAGCTCACCGGGGGCGCCGAGCGCACCGCGCTGCCCCGCGCGGCCCAGCGCTCCGACGCCACCCCCCTGGCCGCGGCCGGACCGCAACCCGGCAGTTACCAGGGCAAGGGCTTCGACGCCTGCACCGCGCCCTCGCAGGCCGCGATGAACGCCTGGCAGGCCGGTTCGCCGTACAGCGCGGTCGGCGTCTACATCAGCGGATCCTTCCGCGGCTGCGCCCAGCCGAATCTGACGGCGAGCTGGGTGACCAGCCAGACCGGCAACGGATGGCGTCTGTTCCCCATCGACGTCGGCCGCCAGGCGCCCTGCACCAGTTACTCGCTGAAGATGTCCACCGACCCGGCCACGGCCAAGTCCCAGGGCGTCACCGCGGCCGCCGGTGCCATCACCGCCGCATCGAACCTCGGTATCCCGGCGGGCAGTGCCATCTACAGCGACATCGAGGCGTACACCTCCACGGCCTCCTGCAAGGCGTCCGTGCTGTCGTACCTGTCCGGCTGGACCGAACGGCTGCACAGCAGCGGCTACCTGTCGGGCTTCTACTCCAGCGCCGCCTCCGGCATCAAGGACGCCGCCGCCGAGTACAACAACGGTGCCTACACACGCGTCGACCATCTCTTCTACGCGTGGTGGAACGGCGCCGCCGACACCAACACCGGTACCTACGTGCCGTCTTCCTACTGGTCCGGCCACCAGCGGATCCACCAGTACGCGGGCGAGGTCACCGAGTCCTACGGCGGCTACTCGATCAACATCGACCGCGACTACCTGGACGTCGGCAACGGCTCCACGCCCACGCCCACCTGTTCCGGGGCGAACCTCGACTTCACCGCGTACACCACCGTCCGGAGCGGCTCGACCGGAGACCGGGTCAAGGCGGCCCAGTGCCTGCTCAAGGCCGCCGGCTTCGACCCGGGTACCCCCGACGGGATCTTCGGGCCCGACACGACCGCCGCCGCACGCAACTTCCAGTCCAGTAAGGGGCTCACGGCGGACGGTGCGGTCGGCACGAAGACCTGGACGGCCCTGCTGTCCCGCGGATCCACCCCGACCGTCCAGAACGGCTCGACGGGAGAGGCCGTCACCCGGCTGCAGCGCGCCCTGACCGCCGCGCTCGGCCGGACGGTGGCCATCGACGGCGTCTTCGGCTCGGGCACCGGTCAGGCCGCACGTGACTACCAGTCCTCGCGCGGGCTGGGCGCCGACGGCATCGTCGGCCCGGCCACCTGGGGCGCCCTCCAGTCCGGAAAGTGAGCAGACGAATGAACAGGAATGTGAGGCAGACACCGTGAGACGACTCGTACGCATCATCACGCTGTTCACCGCTCTGGCGCTGTTCCTCGGGCCCGGTGTTCCCGCGCAGGCCTTCCCGCAGGCGGTATTCCCGCTGACCAGCAACGGCAGCCGGGGTTCCGACGTCGTCGCGCTGCAGCACCTGCTCGCCGCGCACGGCCGCCCCGTGGCGGTGGACGGCGCCTTCGGCTCGGGCACGCGGAGCGCCGTGGTGGGCTTCCAGCAGTCCAAAGGTCTGACCGCGGACGGCGTCGTCGGGCCCGCCACCTGGGGCGCCCTCGCCGTCACCGTCCGACAGGGCGACAACGGGCCGGCCGTGAAGGCCCTCCAGTCGCTGCTCAACGCCAAGCGGGGCACCGGCCTCTCGGCCGACGGTGCCTTCGGACCCGCCACCGGCACCGCCGTCCGCACCTTCCAGTCCCATGCGGGAATCGGCGCGGACGGCGTCGTCGGGCCGGCCACCTGGCAGAACCTGCTGTGGCACTACGAGAACATCGACTTCGGCGGCAGCACGATGTGCGCACAGAGCCCCGACGGCAACGCGGGTGCCCACTGGGCGACAGCCGGCGCCGTCGGCCAACTGGAGGCCGCCGCCGCCACCTTCGCCTCGACCGGGAACGGCAGACTCCCCGTCGGTGACGCGGGCTTCGAGCACGGCGGGGACATACCCGGCCACGCGAGCCACGAAGTCGGGATGGACATCGATGTGTGGCCGGCCCGCATCGACTCGGCCCAGTGCACCGCGGGGCGTATCACCTGGCAGTCGAGCACCTACGACCGGGCTGCCACCCGCCGACTCGTGCAGGAGATCCGGGCGAAGGCCCCCGGCCACGTCCAGCTGATCTACTTCAACGATCCGCAGCTGATCTCGGAAGGGCTGACCACGAGCTACCCGAACCACGACAACCACCTGCACATCCGCTACCGGTAGCGGGCCGGCCGCGGGCCCGGGGCTCGGCCCACGGACCCGCGGCCGTCCGCAGCGCTCAGCGGATCATCAGCGTGGTGCCTGCCACGGCGGGCACCAGTTCCCCGATGACCGGATGTCCGGGTACCTCCCCGGCGATCAGCAGCCCGCCGGAGGTCTGCGCGTCGGCAAGCAGGTGCAACTCGTCCTGGCTCGCCCGGCCCGCGTCGAGGTGCGGGCGCACCCAGTCGAGGTTGCGCAGGGTGCCGCCGCTGACGTACCCGGCCCGAAGGGACTCCCGGGCACCGTCGAGCACGGGGACGACGGCGGCGTCCACCACGGCCGTGACGCCGCTTGCCCTGGCCAGCTTGTGCAGATGGCCGAGCAGCCCGAATCCGGTCACATCGGTGGCGCACACGGCGCCGGCCTCCAGGGCACCCGCGGCTGCCCTGTCGTTGAGCGCCGTCATGCTGGCGACGGCGTGCGCGAAGACCTCCCCGGTCCGCTTGTGGCGGTTGTTGAGTATGCCGACACCCAGCGGTTTGGTCAGGGTCAGCGGCACGCCCGGCCGGCCGGCGTCGTTGCGCAGCAACCGGTCCGGATCCACCAGGCCCGTCACGGCCATTCCGTAGAGCGGTTCCGGGCTGTCGACGCTGTGGCCGCCGCCGACGAAGCAGCCGGCTTCGCGGGCTGTTTCGAGTGCGCCCGCCAGGACCTCCCGGGCCAGCTCCGCGGGCAGTACGTCACGGGGCCAGCCCAGCAGATTGAGCCCGACGACGGGCCGGCCGCCCATCGCGTAGACGTCGGAGAGAGCGTTGGCCGCGGCGATCCGGCCCCAGTCGCGGGCGTCGTCGACGACGGGTGTGAAGAAGTCAGCCGTCGACACCAGGGCGGTGCCGTCACCGGTGAGCACCACCGCGGCGTCGTCACCGTCGTCGAGTCCGACCAGCAGCCGGTCCTCGTTCCCGCCGAGGGACTGTCCGGGATTCAGGGGCGGCAGCAGTCCCGCGACCATCGCCTCCAGTTCCCCCGGAGGGATCTTGCAGGCGCAGCCGCCGCCGTGTGCGAACTGGGTCAGCCGCACAGGCGCGACAGGTACGGAGGCAGGGCCAACTGGCTTCATACGGCGATCATTTCACCTCTTGCCCCAGGAGTGTGCGGGGACCACAATCTTGCTCCGGAGGCGTTGGGTGGGCTGGTGCCCCTCCCGATCTTCAAAATCGGTGTGGTCCGGGAACCGGGCCAGGCGGGTTCGATTCCCGTCCGCCTCCGCTGACTTCGATCGGGGTGGCACGGGTGGCGGACAGGACGGAGGAGCCGCCTGCGGACATCCGGAGGCAGGTGCCGAGCACCACGGTGCTCCTCGGAGACCCCCGGCTGAGCGAGGCGTCCGCACGGCTGGGCAGGCCCATCGTCAAGGCCGCGGTCGGCACCGCCCAACAGCTCGTACGCGAAGGGCGGATCGGACCGGCCGACGCGGTCCATGCCGTACTGGCCGCGCTCCCCGCGCACACCGGCGGACTGAGCCCCGTGCACAACGCCACCGGCGTCGTACTGCACACCAATCTGGGACGGGCCCCGCTGTCCAGGTCCGCACTGGAGGCGATGGCGGCGGCCGGCGGATACACGGACGTCGAGCTGGACCTCGGCACCGGCAGACGGGCGCCACGTGGCCGCGGAGCCATGGCCGCCCTGCGGGAAGCGGTGCCGGACGCGGAGGCGGTGCACGTGGTCAACAACGGAGCCGCCGCCCTGGCACTGGCGGCGGTGACGCTGGCCCCGGGGCGCGACATCCTGCTCAGCCGGGGCGAGTTCGTGGAGATCGGCGACGGCTTCCGGATACCCGAACTGCTGGTCTCCTGCGGGGCACGGATACGCGAGGTCGGCACCACCAACCGGACCCGTCTCGGCGACTACGCGGACGCCGCCGGCCCGGACACCGGATTCATCCTCAAGGTCCACCCGTCGAACTTCACGGTGAGCGGCTTCACCGGGGGAGTGGAGGCCGGGGAACTGGCGTCCCTCGGCCTTCCCGTCGTCGTCGACATCGGCTCGGGCCTCCTCGCTCCCGACCCGGTGCTGCGGGACGAGCCCGACGCGGCCACGGCCCTGCGCGCCGGAGCCACCCTGGTCACCGCGAGCGGGGACAAGTTGCTCGGCGGGCCGCAGGCCGGGCTGGTCCTCGGTGCGGCCGCCGTCGTGGAACGGATGCGCCGCCATCCGCTGGCCCGAGCCCTGCGCGTGGACAAGTTCACCCTGGCCGCGCTGGAAGCGACACTGCGCGGTCCCGAGCCCCCCGTGCACACAGCCGTGCACCTGCCGCTGCCACAGCTGCGCATCCGCACGCTGCGCATGGCCGAGGACGCTGCCTGCCGAGGTCTGGACGCGCGCGTCGTACCCCACGAGGCGGTGGTCGGAGGAGGAGGCGCGCCCGGGACCGTTCTGCGGTCCTGCGCGCTCAGCATCCCCGAAGGCCTGGCAGAACCCCTGCGCACCGGTGAACCGGCCGTGCTCGGGCGGGTGGTGCGCGGCCGGCTGCTCCTGGACCTCCGGTGCGTACCGGAGGAGTGCGACAGCGCCGTCCTCGCAGCTCTGCTGCGTGCGGCGGGGCGCTGATCATGCGGGTCATCGCGACGGCCGGGCATGTCGACCACGGCAAGAGCACACTGATCCACGCGCTGACCGGCACCCACCCCGACCGGCTGGCGGAGGAGCGGCGTCGTGGCCTGACCATCGACCTGGGCTTCGCATGGACGGATCTGCCATCGGGCGAGCGGCTGGCATTCGTCGACGTACCGGGACACGAGAGGTTCGTGCCCACTATGCTGGCCGGCGCGGGGCCCGTGCCCGCCGTGCTGTTCGTGGTCGCCGCCGACGAGGGCTGGAAGCCCCAGTCCGCAGAACACCTTGCCGCGGTGGACGCCCTCGGCGTACGGCACGGCCTGCTCGTCGTCACCCGCTGCGACCTGGCCGACCCCGGTCCCGCCACGGCGCAGGCACAGGACCGGATCCGGTCCAGCACCCTCGGCGGCGTCGACACCGTGACGGTCAGCGCCCGCACCGGCGCGGGACTCGCCGAGCTGCGTGCCGCCCTCGACAGGCTGGTCGCGCGACTGCCGGAAGGGGACGCCGAATCCCCGGTGCGGCTGTGGATCGACCGGTCCTTCACCGTGCGCGGCAGCGGGTTGGTGGTCACCGGCACCCTCGGGGCGGGGCGGATCCGCAGGGGCGACGTCCTGGTGACCGCCCGCTCCGGCCGCCCTGTGCGCGTCAGGGGGCTGCAGGCGCTCGGCGAGGAGACCGGCCTGGTGCGGGCCACCGCCCGCGTGGCGGTCAACCTCCGGGGCCTCGACAAGGAGTCGACGGGCCGTGGTGACGCCCTGCTCACACCCGAGAGCTTCCTGCCCTGCCTGAGCTGCGACGTGCGCGTACACCCCGGCGGAACGCCTGCCTCGGAACTGCCCCGCGCTGCTGTCGCCCACATCGGCTCGGCGGCCGTGCCCGTACGCGTACGGCCGCTCGGTCCGGACCTCGTCCGCCTGACCCTGCCGGAGCCACTTCCGCTGCGCATCGGCGACCGCGCGGTGCTGCGCGATCCCGGCCTGCGACGGGTGCTCGCCGGTCTGACGGTGCTCGACCCCCAGCCACCGGAACTGCGGCGCCGAGGCGCGGCGGCACGGCGGGCCGCCGAGCTGGGCGACGCCCACGGCGCACCGGCCGAGGCCGCCGAGCTGCGGCGCCGACTGCTGGTCAGACGGGGGGAGTTGACTGCGATGGGGGTGGCAGTCCACACCGCACCCGTCGTGGGGGACTGGCTGGCCGACCCTGCACACTGGGTCTCCTTGCGCGCCCGGCTGGCCGAGCTGGTGGCGGCGTACCTCTCCGAGCGTCCCACCGAGGGCGGCATACCGGTGGAGGCCGCCCGACATCGTCTGGGGCTGCCGGCGGTCTCCCTCGTGGAGGCACTGGTCACGCCGCCCCTGCGGATGAGCCACGGACGCGTGACCGCCGGGCCCGCGGCACAGCCCGCCTCGGTGGCGGACGCGGTGCGCCGGCTCACCGCTGAACTCGACGGGCGGCCCTTCGCCGCCCCCCTCGCGCAGCGGCTCGCGGAACTCGGCTTCGGCCGCCGAGAGCTCGCCGCGGCGGTGCGCCACGGAGCGATACTGCGGCTCGCGGAGCACGTGGTGCTGCTGCCGGACGCCCCGCGACTGGCGGCCGGTCGGCTGAGCGAACTCGACCAGCCGTTCACCGTGGGAACGGCGAGCCGCGCCCTGGGCGCCACCCGACGCGTCACCGTTCCCCTGCTGGAGCACTGCGACGGTCAGGGCATCACCCAGGTGCTCCCTGACAAGCGCCGCCGGTGCACGCACCGGCGGCAGCCGACGTGACGGCAGGGTGCGGTCGTCTCTCCGGACAGGGCGGGATCCCGGCCGAACCCGTGGCCAGGACCGTCATCGGGGGAGGGCGGGCTCTTAACGGGACTCCCAGGAAATGGGCCCTGCGTGGTACCCGGACCGGAGGTCTGCCGGCCGAGCATGACGTCCGCGGAAGCCCTTACCCGGCCGGCCGCGGTCTCCCTCACGGCGTTGAGTCAGGGCGTGGCCGACCCCGCTGTCTCGTACGGAGCCGCATGGCATGGAGTGTGGGGCGGGCGTAACGTGAACCGGGGGCGAGATACGGCATGCGGGAGTTTGCATGCGTCATTCCGACTTGCCGGGAGGTAGCGGCATGGTACGGGGTATCCGCAACACCATAGGAATCATCCTGGCGGTCGTCGGCGCTGCGGCGGCCCTCTGGGCGCCATTTCGCAGTTGGTACAACGGTCGGGTCGGACACGATTTCCGTGTCTGGGAACTCTTCACCGGAGCCGGCGTGACGGACTCGGGCGCGGGACTGTTCGCGTCCATGTTCCTGCCCCTCCTGGTCGGCGCGGTCCTTGCGGTTCTCGGAGTGGTGTTCCGATCGCGACTGCTGGTACTCACCGCCGGAATCATCACCCTCGGGTTCGCTGTCCTTTGGATGGTGCGACAAGGGCAGGCTGAAGGCAGTCTGACGGTCACGGGCGACAGCAACGGGCTCGGCAGCGGAGTGGGGCTCGCCCTGCTCGGTGGTCTCCTCATGCTGATCGGCGCGGCCGTGATGGGTGGCCGGGAGCGCGTGGCCGTGCGCAAGGCGCGCCACGAGCGGGACCAGCAGGACCGGAACGCGTTGGACCACGAGGACCGGGACAGTCGCGGCGCCGAGGCCGAGCGCCCGTACGGCATGGCCGCCCGGGACCAGGAGACAGGGGACGTGGCCGACGCCGGTTCCACCCGCCGGACGGCGTCGGGCATGGGCGGTCCACCACAGCGCGTGGTCCGGCGGCCGGAGCAGCAGGCGTCGGCACCGCGCGGTCGGCCGGTCCCGGCAAGGGACTCGGGCGGCGTCGATCGAGGGCGCGAGGGTTCCGACCGTACGCAGTACGAGCAGGACGATGGGGCCGGTGGTTCCCACGACTCGAAGAAGGGCCGACCGGGACAGTCGGACGGGACGCAGTGGTGACAGGCTCAGGAGGCGTCCGAGAGAGCCGACGAATCCAGCTCGGCCACCGCCGTCCCCTGGTCGGCACGGCAGTCATGTGAGACGGTAAAAGAAGGACCCGGACCATGGGCAGCAGTTTTTCCTGCTGTCCATGGTCGGCCGAACAGACATCAGCGCGTGCGAGCTCTCGAAATCTCGCATGCAGCCGCGCCAGCACCCCAGCCCCCGGTGCGCGCCGCCCGATCATTTTTTTGGGGGCCACGCCCGTGCGACCGTCTACGAACTCCAGGGAAGACTACGAGCGGGACGCTGTAATCTCCCGAGAGCCGCAAGGTGCCGAGCAGGAAGTACTCCATCTCCGCCGCGAGGTGGACGGGCTGAGACGAGCACTCCAGACCCGTCCCATGATCGACGTGGCGCTCGGCATGGTGATGGCGACCGAGGGGTGCTCGTTGGACGAGGGCCTGGCTGATCATGGTGAATTCCTCCCAGCGAACCAACACCAAGCTCCACACGCTCGCACTGCGCCTCACGGAAAGTTCCGCGAGCCCGATATCGCCCGGGATTCAGTACGGCGCGCCGCCTGCCCCGTCCCGTAGCGAAGACGCGGCGCCGCCGGAACACATCAACTCAGTGGCGACATGACTCCGGTGCAAGCGGCATGCCCGGGTGTTGGCCAGAGAGGTTCGCGCTCATGACTGCACAAGTCTTCGTCCGTTCCGAGCGCCCCGAGCGCCCCGAGCGGACGACCGGGAGTGACTTCGCCCGGCTGTCGAAGAAGATCGCCGACCATGGTCTGATGACCCGGCGCCCCGGCTACTACGTGGCCCGCATCGCGGCGGTGACCGCACTCTACGCAGGAGGCTGGACCGCCTTCGTCCTCGTCGGCGCCAGTTGGTGGACCCTGGCCGTCGCCGCCTTCCTGGCCGCGACCTTCGGCCAAGTAGCCCTACTGGCCCATGACATCGCCCACCGTCAGGTGTTCCGGCTGCGCAAGGCCAGCGAGATGGGGGGAAGGATCGCCGCGAACATCGGCATCGGCATGGGATACGGCTGGTGGCAGGAGAAGCACACCCGCCACCACGCCAATCCCAACCACGACGAGCTCGACCCGGACATCGAACCCGACCTGATCGTCTGGTCCCAGGGCCAGGCCCGCTCGGCCCAGGGGCTGCCCCGCCTGATCGGCCGCTCGCAGGCCTATCTGTTCTTCCCCCTCCTCACTCTGGAGGCGTTCAACCTGCACGTGGCGGGTGTACGGGCGCTGGCAGACCGCTCGCTCAAGCATCGGCCACTGGAGGGAGCGCTGCTCATCGGTCACTTCGCGGTCTACCTGACCGCACTGTTCCTGGTGCTGCCGCCCGGCATGGCGATCGCCTTCCTCGCCGTTCAGCAGTGCCTCTTCGGTGTGTATCTCGGCTCGGTCTTCGCCCCCAACCACAAGGGCATGCCGATCCTGACAGGAAAGGATCGCCCGGACTTCCTGCGCCGCCAGGTCCTCACCTCACGCAACGTCCGGGGCAATTGGTTCACCGACATCGCGCTGGGGGGACTGAACTACCAGATCGAACACCACCTCTTCCCGAGCATGCCCAGCCCCAACCTGCGCAGGGCACAGATCATCGTGCGGCGGTACTGCGAAGAGCTGAGCGTCTCCTATCTGGAGACGGGCCTGATCACCTCGTACCGGCAGGCGCTCCGCAGCCTCCACGAGGCGGGCGCCCCGCTGCGCCGCACCCGGGTCGCCGCCTCCTGAGCGTCGCTCCTCCGTACCCTCCGGGCGGATGGGGGAGCAGCGCCCTGGCAGGTGACGTCCACGTAACAGCCACAGCCGGGACCAGCCCGAGCAGTGCTCGGCCCCGCCGCCGGACGTAAGAGGGACGGGGCCCCATACCGGGTTGCCCACCGTGGCCTTGGGGGGCCGCAGAAGGCAACCGGAGTCGGCAGCGCCGTGGCCACGACAGGCCTCCTCGCCACGGCGCTGCCGCATATAGCCGACCGAGCGTTCGCCCCGGGCCGTTCCACCAGGCCCCCCTCCCGACCGGCAGGCTCGAAGGGAGGATGGCTGATGCAGATTCCCCCCACCCTGACCGGTACCGTCGGCTTTCTTCTCGGCTCGGGGTCCCGCACCTCCGGTCCGGACGAGACCTCCGCGAAGCGCTTCGAAGATCGATCCCCTGCCTCGCCGGTATGATGGGAAGTCCGAAAGGTGGCCGCCTGTGCTCAGCCCCGAGATGACCCGGATCCTTCGGGCCCTCCACACGAGCGTCGGGTCGGGGCTGGACGTCGGCTGTGTAACGGTTCTCGGCATGGACCATCTCGTGGTGTCCTTGGTGGTCGAAGGCCACATCACCGAACAGATGTGGTCCTCCGACTCCGTGGGCGCCTCGTTCGAGGACCTCCAGTTCACCTTGGGCCAGGGCCCCGGCCCGGATGCCCTGCGCACCGGTCAGACCGCCGTGGAGCACGATGTGACAGCGCTGGGAGTGGCACGATGGCCCACCCTCGTCCCGGCGATGGCCCATCTGCCGATCGGGGCCATGTTCTGCCTCCCGCTGGCCCTCGGCGGCATCTCCGTCGGCGTTCTCACCGCGCTCCGCGCGTCCCCCGGGCCCATGAGCGGCCAGGAGATGGACGACGCCCTCGGTCTCGCAGCAGCCCTCACCCTCCAGCTCCTCGGCGGGGCAGGAACGCGAGGCGAGACCTGGTTCGACGAGCAGCCGGACGGAGAATTGCACCGGGCAGTCGTCCACCAGGCCACCGGCATGCTCAGTGTCCAGCTCGCCGTTCCGCTGGGCGAGGCACTGCTCCGCCTGCGCGCGTACACGTACAGCCACGACCGTTCCATCATCGAAGCCGCTGAAGACGTCGTCTCCCGGCGGCTTCGACTCGACGACGACCGTCCGGAACCCGAATCATCCAAGGAGACGAGGGGATGACATCCATGTCCCGCGAGCAACAAGTGTCAACAGTGTTCGTGCAGGTCGCGGACTCCCTCATCGATGACTTCGACCTCATCGAATTCCTTGAGGAGCTGTGCGCCCACTGCGTCAGCCTGCTCGACGTCTCCGCGGTCGGCATTCTCCTCGCCAACGAAAAGGGGCTCCTGCATACGATCGCCGCGTCGGACCAGAACACGCACCTGCTGGAACTCTTCGCCATACAGCACGACCAGGGCCCCTGCCTCGACTGCTACCGCACCCACGACGCACGTATCAACATCGACCTGCACGATCCCGTGGCCAACGAGAACTGGCCCGCGTTCGCCGACCAGGCCCGGCGCAGCGGCTTCCAGACGAGCCACGTCTTCCCTCTTCGCCTGCGTGACCGTGCCGTGGGGGGATGAACCTCTTCCACACCGGCCGGCAGTCGCTGACCCACCAGGACGCCTCACTCGCCCAGGCACTCGCGGACATCGCGACGATCGCCATACTCCAACAGCGCGACCTGGGACAGGAGCAGTTGGAGAAGACACAACTGCAACGCGCCCTGTCCAGCCGCATCGTCATCGAGCAGGCCAAGGGGATTCTCGCCGAACGCTGGAACGTCACTCCCGACGCGGCGTACGACGCTCTGCGCACCTATGCCCGAGCACGCCGACTACGCATCTCCGACTGCGCCCGCCACATCATCGAGCAGACCCTCGACACCGACGAGATCCCGCACGTCTAGCATCCTGCGGACGTGCACCGTCCCTTGCGGCCCGGACGTAGCTTCGGCGGTGCGCCAACCGCTATGACCGCGAAGGTGTTTGGGCTCGGCGATCGGGGGCAGATGCTTGGTTCGGAGTGCTTAGGCAGACAGGCACACACTCACGGGAGCGGTCTCTCCGACCATCCTGAGGTGTCCCTTGTCATGGCCCCTCCCGTGCTGTAGACGATCAGCAGCCATCGGGAGATGCGAATGCGCAGCACATCGCAACACCCTCGGATTTCCGCCGACGCACCGGAACAAGGACTTCGGGCGCTGTCCGGCACGGCAGGCGCACAACTGTGTGCGCGCGGGGTCTTCACGTCAGCGTCCACGGCCGGGGATCCGACCATGCCGATATCCGCAGAGGCTCCGGCCGCGATCGCCGGCATCGCTCCGGCGACACTTCCGCAGATCGCGGATCCCGCGAAGATCGCGCCGAAGGACGCACGGGTGCTGGGGTCCCTGTTCTTCGAGCAGTTGCAGGTGCTCGAAGAGGGCACACCGGAGCACCAGTACGCCCGGAACACGCTGATCGAGATGAATCTGTCCCTGGTGCATTTCTCGGCGAGGCGATTTCGCAACCGTGGCAACGGTGAGATGGAGGACATCGTCCAGGTCGGCACGATCGGGCTGATCAAGGCGATCGACCGCTTCGAGCTCAGCCGTGAAGTGGAGTTCACCTCCTTCGCCATCCCCTACATCGTCGGGGAGATCAAGAGGTTCTTCCGCGACTCCACCTGGGCCGTCCACGTGCCGCGCCGTCTGCAGGAGCTTCGCGTCACCCTGGCCAGGACCCGTGAAGAACTCGCCGGTCGGCTCGATCGCGACCCCAGCGTCGCCGAACTCGCCCAGCACCTGGACCTCACCGCGGACGAGGTCATCGAGGGACTCATCGCCTCCAACGGCTACACCGCCGGCTCCCTGGACCTGCCCATCGGCGCCGAACGCAACGGATCCGAGACCGTCACCTACGGAGAAGTGAAGGGCTGCGTCGATCCGGCCATGGAACTGGTCGAGAACCTCCACGCGCTGGCGCCGCTGCTGGAGGATCTCGAGGACCGGGACCGCGAGATCGTAGCCATGCGCTTCGGTCAGGAGATGACCCAGGCCCAGATCGGTGAGCATCTCGGCATCTCCCAGATGCACGTCTCCCGACTCCTGACCCGCCTGCTGGCCGAGCTCCGCAGGAGCATGCTCAGCCAGAACTGAGCATGACCGGCCCTCACAGGTACGAAGTGGCTGCCCGCGACGCCCGACGGCGTCGTGGGCAGCCACCGGGCTCATGGCGGACGGTAAACCGGGGCGGACAGTGGGACACGCCCTGAGCTCCGGCCACCCTCCTCCCCAGCGCTCACGACCCAACTCGCGCTCGTGCGCTGCCGGGTGAAGGAGGTCGAGTGTGAAGCCGCCCCCAGCCGCGACGACCCGCCGGTGCACCGCGTCCACGCCGTCGCGGGTGGCGGGTGCCGGGCTCCTCAGAGCGTCTGCCAGATCCGCGTCAGCGAGGACGTGGTGAGGACCTGGTCCGGACGTCCCTGTCCGGCGAGGCGGCCGTCCTGGAGCAGGAGGCAGGCGTCCGCCGCGCGCGCCACGTCGAGGTCGTGTGTGGCCTGGACGATCGTCACCCCGTCGGCGACGAGCGCCGTCAGCAGCGCCCCGATCCGGTCCCTCGCCTCCGGGTCCAGGCCGGTGGTCGGCTCGTCGAGGAGCACCAGGTCCGATTCCTGCGCCAGCCCCTGGGCGATGAGCGCGCGTTGCCGCTGCCCGCCCGAGAGCTCGCCCAGTTGGCGTGAGGCGAGGTCGCCGATGCCGAGCCGGTCGAGCATCGCGTCCACGGTCGAGTGGTCCCGTGCAGTCAGCCGCCGCCACGGACCGCGCTCGCCCCAGCGCCCCATCTCCACGGTCTGCCGAACGGTGAGCGGAAGAGCGTCGCCGACCGCTCCGCGCTGCGGTACGAAGGCGGGCGGCCGGTCACTGGTGCGGAGGAGGTCGCCGGATGTCGGCTTGATCACACCGGCGAGTACGCCGAGCAGGGTCGACTTGCCGCTGCCGTTCGGTCCGACGAGTGCCGTCGTCGTCAACTCGACTATCTCTCCGCTGACTTGATGGAGCACTGGGCGTCCTGGATAGCCGGCGCACAGCCCCGAGAAGCGGAGTGCGGCGGTCCGGTCGAGGGGCGAGGCGGAGGAGAGGCGCGGTGTATTGAACATGATTTTCATTGTAGTCTCCGGGGCATGGATTGGTTGACGGTCCCGTTCGAGGTGACCTTCGTGCAGCGTGCCCTGTGGGGCGGAATGCTGGTATCCGCCATCTGTGCGTCGGCGGGCACCTGGGTGGTGCTGAGGGGGATGGCCTTCCTCGGTGACGCCATGTCCCACGGGCTGCTGCCGGGTGTCGCGGTCGCCGCGCTCCTCGGGGGCAATCTGATGGTGGGCGCGGTGGTCAGCGCCGCCGTCATGACGGCAGGCGTCACCGTGCTGGGCCGTACACGCAGGCTGTCGCAGGACACCGGCATCGGGCTGCTGTTCGTCGGAATGCTCTCGCTCGGCGTGATCATCGTGTCGCGCTCGCAGTCCTTCGCGGTCGACCTGACCGGCTTCCTCTTCGGGGACGTCCTCGCCGTCAGGCAGCAGGATCTTCTCGTGCTCGCGGCGGCGTTGCTCGCGGCGCTGGCGGTGTCGGTCTTCGGTCACCGCGCTTTCCTGGCCCTGGCGTTCGACTCGCGCAAGGCCCACACCCTGGGACTGCGGCCGCGCCTGGCCCACGCTGTGCTTCTGGGCCTGCTGGGCCTGGCGATCGTCGCCTCGTTCCACATCGTGGGAACGCTGCTCGTCCTCGGACTGCTCATCGCGCCGCCGGCGGCCGCTCTGCCCTGGGCCCGCTCCGTGAGCGGGGTCATGGTGCTCGCCGCGCTGCTCGGCAGCCTGGCCACGTTCGGCGGGCTGCTGCTGTCGTGGCATCTGGGTACCGCCGCCGGTGCGACTGTCGCGGCCCTCGCGGTGAGCCTGTTCTTCCTCTCCCACGTGCTGTCCGGTCTGCGTGACCGTCGTACGCGTCGGGCCCCATCGACGCCGCCCCCACTCGAAGTCAACTGAAAGAAGCCAGAGGCGATCAACATGACCGTCCGCAGAAACGTCACTCCGTGGGCATCGGCCGCGCTGCTGCTCACCGCGCTGCTCGCCACGAGTTGCGCGGGGGAAGAGCCCAACGCCGCGCGATCCGCCGCGAGCCCCTCGTCCGCCACTCCACACGGGTACGTCGAGGGGGCCCAGGAGGCCGCCGAGCAGCAGTCCCGGCTTCTCCTGAACGATCCCGACAGCGGGAAGACCAGAGTTCTCGACCTCGTCACCGGCAAGGTGCACAGGACGGCCGAGGTCAAGGGCGCCGTTCGGCTGGGCATGGACGGCAGGTTCGGCTACCTCCACGCCCCGGACGGCGCCCATGTGCTCGACAGCGGCGCCTGGATGGTGGACCACCGAGACCACGTCCACTACTACAGCGCGGCGGTGCGGGACGTGGGTGAGCTTCCTGCGGGCAGCCAGGCGCAGATACGCAGTGATGTCGCCGTGACCGCGGTGACCGACGAGAACGGCCGCACCGTTCTCTACGACCGCAGCAAACTGGAGAAAGGGCAGATCGCCACTTCTCGGATGCTGCGCGGCACTTACACCGGTGCTGTCGTGCCGTACGGGGAACACCTGCTCGCCTTCGCGAACAGGGGTGACACCACGGAACTCGTCGTCCTCGACCGCAAAGGCGAGCGCGTGGCTTCCCCGGACGTGGCGTGCGAAGCACCCCAGGGAGACGCGGTCACCCGGCGCGGTGTGATCCTCGGCTGTGCCGACGGTGCCCTGCTCGTGCAGGCGCAGGGCAGTGCGTTCACCGCCGAGGAGATTCCGTACGGAAAGCACGTTCCGGCGCAGGAACGAGCCACCGCCTTCCGCCATCGACCCGGCAGCGACACCCTTACCGCCCCGGCCGGGGGCGACGCCGTCTGGGTCCTCGACGTCACCGAGCGGACCTGGAAGCGGGTGGACACCGGACCCGTCGTCGCGGTCAACACGGCCGGCGAGGGATCCCCGTTGCTCGTTCTGGAGACCGACGGATCGGTGCACGGCTATGACATCGCGACCGGAAAGCAGACCGCACGGACCGAGCCACTGCTGACAGCAGGGAAACGGGACGACTCCGGCGCCAGCGCCCCGGTCATCGAGGTCGACCGCAGCCGGGCCTACGTCAACGATCCCGAGGGCAGGAAGGTGTTCGAGATCGACTACAACGACGGCCTGCGCATCGCGCGCTCCTTCGACCTGGACGTCGAGCCGGTCCTCATGGTGGAGACCGGACGATGAGCCGAACCGCGGTGAAGCGTCGAGCGGGGGCGGGCACCGCTCGCCCGCGACACCTGGTCGCGGGTCTGCTCGCCTTCGTGACAGCCGCGGCCGCCACCGCCTGCACCACTGACGACGACCGGCCCAGCATCGTGGTCACGACCAACATCCTCGGCGACGTCACCAGCGAGATCGTCGGCGACGAGGCCGACGTCACCGTCCTGATGAAGCCCAACGCCGACCCGCACTCCTTCGGTCTGTCCGCGGTGCAGGCCGCCGAGCTGGAACAGGCCGATCTGGTCGTCTACAACGGCCTGGGTCTGGAGGAGAACGTCCTGCGGCACGTGGATGCCGCCCGCGAGTCCGGTGTCGCCACCTTCGCGGTCGGCGAGGCGGCCGACCCGCTCACCTTCCACACCGCCGACGACGGCGGCCCCGAGGGCGAGGAAGGGCAGCCCGACCCGCACTTCTGGACAGACCCCGACCGGATGCACAAGGTCACCGGACTGATAGCCGACCAGGTCGTCGAGCACGTCAACAGCGTGGATCCCGGCACGATACGGGCCAACGCCGACCGCTACGCGAAGCAACTCACCGACCTCACCAGCTGGATGCAGACGTCCTTCGGCCGAGTCCCCGTGGACCAGCGGGCTCTGGTCACCAACCACCATGTCTTCGGCTACCTCGCCGACCGCTTCGACTTCGAGGTGATCGGTGCGGTCATCCCCAGCGGCACCACCCTCGCCTCACCCAGTTCCTCGGACCTGCGCTCCCTCACCGAGGCGATGGAGGGGGCAGGAGTACGCACGGTCTTCGCCGACTCCTCCCAGCCCAAACGGCTTGCCGAGGTGCTGCGAACGGAGATGGGCGGCGGGGTGCGCGTCGTCGAACTCCACTCGGAGTCCCTCACCGCCAAGGGTGCGGGCGCCGACACCTACCTGCGGATGATGCGCGCCAACACCACCGCCATGGTCAACGGCCTGACCGGCGCCTGACCCCCCCCGATCCTCCCGGCACACCCGCCCATCGGGCGCTGGCTCGTCGTACCCCCACGCCGCCACCGCGCGGTGCAGAAAGGAACAGACCGATGAACAAGTCGATACGCGGCAGAGCCCTCACCGGCACCGCACTGGCCCTGGCCACGGCCACCGTCCTGACCGCCTGCGGCGGAGAGAGCTCCTCCGCCACCGACAGCAAGTCCGAAGGAACCGCGAGCGCCACGCCCGCGGTGGCGGTCAAGGAGCCGCTGGTCGCCACCTTCGACGGCGGCCTCTACATCCTCGACGGCGAGAGCTTGAAGCTCGCCCGAACCCTTGACCTGCCTGGCTTCAACCGAGTCAATCCCGCAGGTGACAAGGACCATGTCATGGTCTCCACCGACAGCGGATTCCGCGTCCTGGACGCCGCCGGGCAGGCCCTCACCGATATCGAGTACAAGGGTGCCAAGCCCGGCCACGTAGTTCGTCACGCCGCGAAGACCGTGCTCTTCACCGACGGCACCGGAGAGGTCAACGTCTTCGACCCCACGGCACTGAGCGGCGGCAAGAAGCCGGCAGGGCGCGCCTACACCTCCGCCGAGCCGCACCACGGCGTCGCCATCGAACTGGCCGACGGCAAACTCGTGAGCACCCTGGGCACTGAGGAGAAGCGCACCGGCGCCCTGGTGTTGGACCGGAACAACAAGGAGATCGCGCGCAGCGAGGACTGCCCCGGTGTCCACGGCGAGGCTGCCGCCGAGAACGAAGCCGTCGGTGTCGGCTGCGAGGACGGCATCCTGATCTACAAGGACGGCAAGTTCACGAAGATCGCCTCGCCCGACGACTACGGCCGCATCGGCAACCAGGCCGGCAGCGACGCCTCGCCCGTCCTGCTGGGCGACTACAAGACCGACCCCGAGGCCGAGTTGGAACGCCCCACCCGCGTCTCCCTCATCGACACCGAGAAGAAGAAGCTGCGCCTGGTGGACCTCGGCACCAGCTACTCCTTCCGCTCGCTGGCCCGCGGGCCGCACGGCGAGGCCCTGGTCCTCGGCACCGACGGGGCCATCCACGTCATCGATCCGGGCACCGGCAAGATCGAGAAGAAGATCCCCGTCGTGGGCGCATGGCAGGAGCCGCTGGACTGGCAGCAGGCCCGGCCCACCTTGTTCGTGCGCGGTCACGTTGCGTATGTCTCCGAGCCCGGCAAGAAGGCGCTGCACGCCATCGACGTGGAGACGGGGAAGAAGATCACCTCGGTCACCCTGCCGAAGAGCACCAACGAGCTGTCGGGCGTCGTAGCCGGACACTGACCACCCCGACGGCGCGTGTGCCCTCGCCGCCCCGGCTCGACGCCGAGGGCACACGCTTCCCCCCCCGGAACTGACAAACAGCCCCGGCAGCGGTCGGCGCAGCGTCTGTCTGCCGACCGGTGTCCGGAGGACTTGTACAACGTGGCGAAGTCTGGCCCGCTACGACAAGCGCCAGTACGTCCACCTCGGCACCGTCACCGCCGCCGCACTCCTCGTCCGGCTTCGCTCGTGATCACAACGCCCTGGCGGGACCCGAGGCTGTGGCGTGATGGCCGATGCCGAAGAGGGCGGCGCAGTCTGCCAGTCCGCTCACGGTCACGGGCGGATGCTGCTGAGAGTTCCAACCCTGCTGGGAGAGGCGCAAGCACTGAGACTCGACGACATCTCCATCGAGGACGTCCCGGGACAGGCCGTCGGGCTCGTAGCCGAGCTTTCGGGAAACGGACAGCGATGCGTGATTGTCGGTGAAGGACACCGACCTGGCGAACTCTGCGCCGAGTTCGACGAACGCCAGGTGCAGCAAGGCGATCCGCATCTCGGTACCGAGCCCCTGGCCCTGGTGATCAACCCCAAGCCATGAACCCGAGACGATTTCGCGCCGGATGCCGAAGCTCTCAGCCCGCATTTCCTGGATGCCCACGGGCTGCCCCTCGAAAAACACGACGAGCTCCAGGGCCCAGTCGTCGGGTGACCATGCGCCCAGGCGGCTCCAATGCTGCTGCACAACGTGTCGAGCGCGCTCGGCCGGCGGGCGATCCGTCCACGGTGTCAGAAACGGTCGGCTGCCAGGGGCATGTATGCCTCGTGCTGCCACTTCGGCCACCGCCGCGAGCTCCTCCTCGGAGGGAAACCGCAGCTCAAGACGGGGAGACTGCACACGCAGCGCCTTGAGGGGCCAGATGTCGATCAACATGCCCGTCAGTGTGCACAGTTGTACGTGAAGACGCACCGCATTATCCAGACCGCCGTCTGTCGCAGAGCATGATCGGCGGGACACGCCTTAAGGGTTGTTGCAGAAGGGTGGGCGTGGGCAGGCCAAAGTGGTGTTTGGCCTGGTGGAGGCCGTCTCCTTTCTGGCGGCAGCCGCGGAGGACTTTCCAGTTCTTCGTGCGGGCGACTACTGCCGCGCGATCGCCGCTTCTGCGCCGACCGCGCCGGTGAGCGCATACTTCCCACGCCCAGCGCGAGCGTTATTGGCTCCCCTGTGGGCGTCGGCAAGTCCGGCCGGCGCTCAGCGCGAAGGCGACAAGACCGTCGGCGGCATCGGCATCGAGGGGGGCGTGACCCGCGGTGGGATTCGGAAGGTGGGCATCTCCTGGGCAGGTAGGCACCGGGCCGGACGGTGCCGTGGCTGCGACCACCGTCCGGCCCGGAGTTTCAGTGCCCCGCCACGGTGGTGAGGGGGTCGTGCTCATGCGCGCACAGCTCGTCGAAGCCGTAGGTGTCCCAGGCCGGGAAGGGGTCGGCCGCCGGCTGGGCCTCGTCATCCCGCATGAGGCAGTCGGTCAGCGCTGCCCGCAGCCGCTCTGCCCTGAGCCGGGTTCCGATGAAGACGAGTTCCTGTACGTGGCGGCTGTCGGTGTCGCGGGCGGAGTAGGGCTCGAAGCGCACCACTGAACCCGCCTGGGACCATAGTCCCGTCACATGGGAGCGACTGGCGAGGGTGAAGAAGCCCTTCGACCTGAGGACCTGTCCGTACATGCCGCTGTCCAGTGCCTCTGTCACGAACGACCACAGTCGCCCGGGGTGGAAGAGAGAGGCTGATCGGAAGACGGTCGAGGAGATGCCGTACTCCTCCGTCTCGGGAACGTGGTCACCGTTGAGTTCCCTCACCCAGCCCGGAGCCTGTTGCGCCCGCTCCAGATCGAACCTCGCGGTGCCCAGGACTTCGCCGACCGGTACGCGGCCCCGCTCGGCGGACACGACGCGGGCGGCGGGGTTGAGCCGCGCGAGGGTGGCTCGGAGCAGGGCGGCGGAGGCGGTGTCGACGAGGTCGAGCTTGTTGAGAACGATGACATCGGCGAACTCGATCTGATCCATCAGCAGATCACTGACGGTACGTTCGTCGTTCTCGTACTGGTCCAGGCCGCGTCGGGTCAGCTCGTCCCCTCTGACCAGTTCGGGCAGGAAGTTGGCGGCGTCCACGACCGTGACCATGGTGTCCAGGCGGGCCAGGTCGCCGAGGGTGGCGCCGTCGTCGCGGGCGAAGGCGAAGGTGGCCGCCACCGGCATCGGCTCGGAGATACCGGAGGACTCGATGAGGAGGTAGTCGAATCGTCCTTCGCGCGCCAAACGGTCGACTTCCTCCAGCAGATCGTCGCGCAGGGTGCAGCAGATGCACCCGTTCGTCATCTCGACCAGGCGTTCCTCGGTGCGCGACAGGGCGGACTCACCACCGCGTACGAGGGCGGCGTCGATGTTCACCTCGCTCATGTCGTTGACGATGACGGCGACACGCATGCCCTCGCGGTTTCCGAGGACGTGGTTGAGCAGAGTGGTCTTTCCGGCGCCGAGGAACCCCGACAGGACGGTGACGGGCAGGCGCAGCGGGGGTGCGTCAGGCATGGGGCGTCAGCTTTCGGGGCGGAGCAGGCCGCGCTCGTACGCCTTAGCGAGCCGCTGGGGGACGAGATGCGGAGTGCCGTCCACCGTGACCGTCACCAATCGAGGTGTCGTCGCCTTCCACTGCGCGCGGCGGTGCCTGGTGTTGCTGCGTGACATTTTGCGTTTGGGCACGGCCATGGTGACCTCCGGGTGCGATCGGTGAGTGGTGCAGACGATACATGAAAATGAATGTCATGACGATGTGCGTCGCCCTGTCGTGCTGAACCTCGGGCAGCGCCTCCCGCGGTGACCCTCCGGGCGGCGGACCGTCGGGTGCGGTTGGCGTTCCTCGGACGGCTTCGAGGTGGGCGACCGGCTTGGTGCGCCGCGTCGTTCGGCGGGACTCCGGAGGGGAGCCGGGCCGACCCGGAGGGGGCTGTGCGCGCAGTGGGCCTCGCCGGGATGTTCCCGACGAGGCCCACCGCGCACTGGGTGACGTTTGCTCAGAGCAGGTCGGACACGCCCCGGGACCTGCCGTCGCCGGTGCGGTCCGTCATGAGGGGTCCGGCACTTCTCCCGTCGTCAGCAGCACCGCCGTCGTGCCGAGCCGGGGCACCGGAACGGGCAGGGAGCCGTCCGCCCCGGCGGGCAGGGGGGCTCCCGCGGCGGCGAGGTAGTCCGCGGACACGGCTCCGGTGACGGGGAAGCCCGGGGTGAGCCGGCAGGTGACGGGTTCTTCGGCGAAGGACTGGAGCCGTACGAGCAGACGCCCCGGTTCCGGCACGGTCAGACCGACGATCCGTACGCGTGGGTCGTCGAGGGTCAGCAGTGCGTAGGAGGTGCCGGGGCTCGGTTCGGCCGGGCGGCCCGCTCGTACCGCCACCAGGGGGCGGCTGCCGACGGCGGCGGTGCGCATGCCGAGCACCGCACCGGCGAGGGCCGGTGTGTCCTGCCATCCGATGCTGTAGCGGAAGACATGGTCGAAGGCCTGCTCCGAGGGGAAGTTGGTGTCCCAGATGTTGTTGTGCACCCAGGAGAACACCGTCCCCGGCTCCTCCTGTGCCAGCGACTGCGGATACGGGACGTAGGGGATGGCCACCCCGCCCAGCTGGATCAGCGGTGCGTCCTGGGTGGCCAGCGCCGCGGTCGTGGTGTTCTCCTGGAGGCTGACCCAGCGGCGTATCGCCCGCATGTGCCGGGCGGAGCCCGGCACCGTGGGCAGTCCCGTTCCCGTGACTCCGCCGGTCGCCTCCATCCGTACGACCGGGGAGTCCATCGCGAACGGGAAGGCGAAGAACGCGCTCTCCTTGGTCAGGGTCGCGACTTTGTCGATCCGGTTCTCCAGGTCGATCCGGGCACTCCCGCGCGGCAGATGGACCGTGACCCGCAGCCCTCGGGCGCCGGCCGGGGCGCATGCGTAGATCAGCGTTTCGCCGGTCGCGTCCGAGGTCCGTTCCACCAGAGCCGCCGGCGGCGCGGTCCTCCGCGTGGCCAGCAGGTGCATCGAGTCATCGGCGGTGGTCTTGCTCGACTGGTGGTTGAACCCGCCGGCCGTGGCGTACTCGTCGTACAGGTACCCGTTGAAGCCGACCGTGGCGTCCTGGCGGACCAGTTCCTTCCCTGTCCGCTTGTCCACGATCGAGTCGATGCACGCGGACGTCAGATCGACGTGGACGCGCAGGAACTCGTTCTCCAGGACGGTAGCGGCGTCGGCGGGGGAGTGGACGTCCGCCGGGGGCCCGTCCGCGCGGGAGGAAGCGGGCTCGATGTCCACGCGCACCGCCCCGTGGGCCGGTACGTCCGCCAGGCGGAAGAGCAGGAAACGGCCCGCCGCCCGGTGGAGTTCGTTGCTCTGTTCTTCCTCCGTCACCTCCAGGGGTGTCCCGTCGCGGGAGTCCACGACCCGTACCGCGTCGGCGAGGGGCACCGTGCTCTCGGGGAGGAACAGCCGGACCGTCTCGGACCGCTCCCAGCTGCACGTGTTGACGACGTAGTAGCCGGCGAGCGTCCCTTCGCGCGGAGCCAGCCGCTCTCCCAGGGCCGCACCCGCCGCATCCAGCAGGGTGTGCGCCCCGTCGTCGGCGCGCAGGGCCTGGGCGTACTTCCAGTGCCACTGCCGCTCGCCCGAGGCGTGGCCGTGGTCGCCGTGCGTCCACGGGTCGCCGGCGCCCCAGGTGTGCTCGTTGAACAGGGAGGCGGCGCGGTACACCTCGGGTGCCGCCCTCGTGATCCCGGCCCCGTCCGCTGCCCCCAGGATCTCCGCGTGACCCGCCAGCGTCTGGGCGTCGGCCAGCGCCGCCTGCCCGTCGCGGGTGGCGGCCAGGGGCACGGCCCCCGCGCCGACGCCGTCGACCCACCAGTCCGTCCAGTCGCCCTCGTACGTCTCGATCCGGTCGCCGAGCCGCTCCTCGGCGTCGGTGAAGAAGTCCTCGTTGCGCGAGGTGCGCAGGACGGGGAAGGCCCACTCCTCGTTCCACCGGCGCACCGTGTCCGCGATGATGCGGCGCGGCGGCCCGTTGTCCGCGAACTTGCCCAGGACTCGAAGGTGCAGGATGTCCCACGGATAGGGGTCGCCGGTGAACTCCTCGTCCAGGACGGGGAAGCCCGGGATGCCCCGGCCCTCGTGCGGGTACTGGTGGTTCGTCATCGCCGAGAGGTAGTTCGGCAGCAGGTCGTCGACGCGGTCGAAGGACTCGTCGAAGCCGATGATCGAGCCCTCCATGTAGGCGAGGCCGTGGGGGGTGTCGGTACGCCACACCAGCACCTCGCGCCCGCTCGGCGCCCGCCAGCGGAACAGGCGGGGCAGGTCCTGGCCGCCGACGTGGTGCGGCACCGCGCGCCCCGCCCAGTTGTGGGCGACCGACAGATAGCGGATCCCGCTGTCGGCGAGGACGTCGGGCAGCCCGACGACCTGGCCGGGCACGTCCGTCTGCATGGCCGTGGTGATGTCGATGCCCTCCCGTTCCCGCAACTCCCTGATGGGTCGCAGCAGTTCGTGGAGTTCGTCGGTCGAGCAGGTCTCGGTATGCAGGTTGAAGGGCATCGCGGTCAGTTCGATGCGTCCCTCGCGCACCCGGTCCAGGAATTCCGTGACCATCCGACGCGGCCGGTTCCGCGACCAGTTCTCGTAACTGAAGTAGCCCTCGACGGCCCAGCGGAACTTCGCCTCGTCGGGCCAGTCGTCGGTGGTGCGGCACAGTTCGAGCAGGGAGTCGAGGTACCTGCGTCCCTCGGCGAGCACGGTGCTCTGCGGGTCGGTGTAGCCGATGTCCAGGTGGGCGTGCTGGACCAGGTGCAGCGTCCAGTGACGTTGCGGGGTCAGCAGCACCTCGACGGACGCCCCGTCGGCGAGCTCGGGCAGCTCGACCAGGACCGGCGTGGGCGCTTGCACCTCCGGGACCAGCAGCCGGGTGTCGGTCCCCGGCCCCGGAACGACGTCGCAGCGCAGGGCGGTGCCGGCGGTGGTGGTGACGCGGGCGCGGGTGAGCGGCCGGTCCGCCGTGACGCGGACGGACTGGAGGAGGCCCCCCGCGCCGTCGTGGCGCAGGAGCGGTTCGCAGGAGAACCCGACCCGGTGTCCGCCGAGGTCCCCCTCGGCGGACACCGCGCGCCGGCGCAGGATGTCTCGGGCCATGTTCGAGTCCCACCAGGAGGGACGGGCGAGTTCGGGGCGGGGCATGGGAGAGGTCTCCACTCGTGTGGGGTGCCGGGACGTGCTGCGCCGGGCGTGGTGGTGGGGCTCAGGTACGGGGCGGAGGCTCAGGAGGGGTCGGAGGCCAGACCGGCGAAGATCTGGACCATCGCGGACTGCCCGAGCGTCTCGGCCGGCGCGGCCGGGGCGTGGTCACCGCCGCCGGAGGGCTGGAAGCGGAACAGGCCGTCGGACGGCGTCCGGTTCGCCTCCCAGGTCTGCTCGGCATAGGCGGCGGCGGTCGTGCGGTAGGCGGGGTCGGGGCGCACCTCGTTCAGAAGGCGAAGGTTGTCGAAGTAGAAGGCGTTGAAGATCGCCGGCTGGTCGTGCAGCCGGTCGCCCTGCTTCCAGTACGTGAGCGAGCCCTGCGCGTCCTCGACAGCGCGGTCGAGGTAGCTCCGCTCTCCGGTCGCGCGGTAGAGCGTCGTCGCGGTGCCGATCATCGCGCCGGAGTTGTACGTCCACAGGGTGGTGTTCACGGTGCCGTCGTCGTCGCGGCTGTTGTCGTACAGGCCGGGGGACCGGCGCAGGCACGACCAGTTCCACTCGTACCACTGCTTCGCGCTCGCGAGGTACCGGTCGTCGCGCTCGATGGCGTAGAGCTCGGCGGCCAGCTGGGCGGACAGCCCCGTCACGTTGGCGGCGCGCATGTAGTTGGCGGGGGAGTCGACCCAGTGCATGCCTCCGGCGCACGGCTTGGCGGGGTCCTCGTCCCAGCCCCGGCCGACGACCCGGTAGGTCTCCAGCGCCCGGTCGAGGTAGAGCTTCTTTCCGGTCGTCCGGTACTGGTCGAGGAAGGAGAGCCCGACGACGGCGTTGTCGTCGTAGAAGACGTCTCCGCCCTGGCCGAGAGGGGCGGGGAGGTAGGAGTCGTATCCGGACCTGCCGTCGCGGGGGTTGAAGTACAGCCGCAGCGCCGTGAAGCGCTCGGCGGCATCGTGCCGGTAGCGGGCGCCGACGCGCGGCAGTTCGGACATGTCGACGGTGGCGGCGGCCGCCTCACGCAGCGGCCAGAGGTAGGAGTGGGGGTTCTCCCCCTCCTGGCGCGGCGTCTTCTCCAGGTACAGGCCGTGTTCCTGCGGGCCCTGGTAGAGGTGCCGCTGCAACGAGTCGTAGGTGACCTCGGCGCGGTGGACCCAGGTAGAGAGCGGGGTCTCCTCGCGGTCGGCCGCGGTGGCGGGACTCGCCCACAGGGCCCCGGAGAGGATGGCGAGGGCCAGGGCGCGTACCGGTGTCTTCCGCATGGTCTGCCTTTCAGGAAAGGGGGAACGGCGATGGGCGACGGCTGTACGCGGGCTCAGCCGTGCAGCTTGAGGCTGCTGACGAAGAAGCGCTGTGCGGAGAAGAACAGGACGACGGTCGGCAGCGAGACCAGCAGGGCGCCGCCGAGGACGACCGGCGGTCCCACGTTGGAGTAGTTGCCCTGGAGTTCGGCCAGCGCGGCCATGACGGGGCGGATGTTCTTGCTGGTGGCCAGCGTGATCCCGAAGAGCAGGTCGTTCCAGACGGCGACGAACTGGAAGACGAAGGTGGCCACCATGGCGGACCTGGACAGCGGCACGTGGATCTGCCAGAAGATCCGCCACCAGGACGCACCGTCCATCCGGGCGGCCTCGATGATCTCCGGTGCCAGCGTCAGCGCGAAGTTGCGCATGATGAAGTAGGCGAACGGGATGGCGATCGCCACGTACACCAGGTACAGCCCGAGCTGGGCGTCGTAGAGCCCGGTGTCGGCGTAGGCGAGGAACAGCGGGCGCAGGAAGACCTGGAGCGGCAGCAGGGTCCCCGAGTAGATCAGCCAGAACCAGAGCGTCTTGTGCCGGACCGGCATGATGACGGTCGCGAACGCGGCGGTGGTGGCCACCACGATGGCCGTGGCGGCGCTGGTGACGGCGTAGAGCAGGCTGTTGCCCATGGAGGGGCCGAGATCCGCCTTCGTCCAGGCCTGCGACATGTTGTCGAGGAGGCCGAAGCCCTGCGGCCACCAGTGGGGCGTACCGCCGTAGTCGGCGGCCGGCACCAGGGCGTTGACCAGCAGCAGCCAGGTGGGCAGCGCCCAGGCCAGGGAGATGACCACCAGGGTCGTGTTGCGCAGGATCCTGCCCGGTGTGGGCCGGGTTCGCGGGGCACGCGGTGGCGTGCTGCGGGGGGTAGGCATGATCAGTTGCCTTTCGGGGTCAGCTGACGCCGCAGGTACAGCCACGAGGCGAACAGCACGATCGTGGTGAGGACGACCGCGACCGCCGCGCCCGCTCCGGGATGCAGGGCGAGGAAGGTCTCCTGGTACATCGAGACCGCGAGCGTCTCGGACTGCCGGCCGGGCCCGCCCTGGGTGAGCACCCAGATCAGGTCGAAGGACTTGAGGCCGTTGACCAGACTGCTGCCGACGACGATCACGGAGACGGTCCGCAGCTGGGGCAGCACGACGTACCAGAACCTCCGCCAGCCCGCCGCTCCGTCCAGCGAAGCGGCCTCGAGCGTCTCGGGCGGGATGGTCTGGAGGCCGACCAGGAAGAGGATCACTGCGACGCCGGCCGACTGCCAGGTATTGGCGATGATCATGACCAGTGTGTTGCCCGGCCACTCCAGCAGCCAGCCCTGGGCGAGCCCATCCATGCCGAACGCCTTGAGCACCTGGTTCGCCGCGCCGTCGGTGTTGAGGACGAAGTTCCACACCACCGCGACGGCCGAGCCGGACAGGGCGTAGGGGAGCACGACGACCAGCCGTGCCGCCCGTGACCATCCGCCGCCGTGCGTCAGCACGGCGATGGCCAGGCCCAGGACGAGCGGCAGCGCGACCGTGCCGACCACCCACATCAGGGTGTTCTGGATCGACCGGGTCAGCACCGGGTCGTTGAGGAAGAGAGCGTAGTTGTCCAGGCCGGCGAAGCCCGAGACGCGCCGGTCGTCGAAGAAGCTCCGGTGGACGGTCGTGGCGAACGGGAGCAGTAGCAGCGCGCTCACCAGGAGCACGGCGGGAGCCAGGAATCCGGCCCCGGCCAGCCTGTCCCGTATCCGGCGGGCGGGCCGCCGCGTGGCGGCGGAGCCCGCGGGGCTCGGCGACGCCGGGGTGTGCGGCCCGGGGAGCGGCGGCCGGCGCTGGTCAAGAGATGAACTCATGCCTCGTCCCTCTCCCACGCGGACCACTCCTCGGCTGCCCGGCCCGCCATGCTCCGCAGCGTGCCGTCGAGGGAGGAGGCCCCGGTCATGAAGCCCCCCAGGTCGTCGGTGTTTCCCTGGATCAGATTGGGCGGGCCCGACTCGCCGTAGCGTGGCAGGAGCGTCCAGCGCTCCCGCAGCGCCCGGTCCTTGAGGCCGGCCATCACCGGGTTGCCGGGCCGGGAGCGCGGATTGGCCGAGGCGTCCTGGAGGAAGTCGGTCCACACCTTCTGGACCGAAGGGTCGAGCCAGTTCGCGGCGTTGGCCATCGCCGCCTCGTGCGAGACGGCTTTGCGCGGGACGGCGAGCACCCCGGACTCGGTGATGACGGAGCGGCGGGTGGCGGAGTCGACGGGAGGCATGACGAAGGCGTCGAAGTCGACACCCGGCTTCATCCCGGTGGCGGCGATCCCCTGCGACTGCCAGGAGCCGTGCAGGAACATACCGACCCGCCCGGCCTTCAGCGCGGCCGGACCGTTGTTCTGGTCGAAGTCCGCCGGCGTCATCCAGCCCTTGCGCATGAAGTCCTGCCAGATCTGCAGGGCCTTCTTCGCCTGCGGGTCGGTGTAACGCGCCTTCCCGCTGATGAGCTTCGCGTAGAACGCGGGGTCCACCTTGCTGACGAGCTCCTGGAACCACTCGTAGGCCGGCCAGTTGCCGCTCTGCGTGGCCACGAACGGGACGACGCCCGCCTTCTTCAGCACCTCGGCGTTGTGCAGCAGCTCCTCCCAGGTGCCGGGCGCCCGCAGGCGGTGCTTGCGGAAGAGGGCCGTGTTGTAGAAGAGCACGTAGTACGACTCGTAGAGGGGGATCCCGTACACGGAGCCGCGGTAGGACATCGCCTCACGCGTCTGGGAGGTGACCCAGCCCCTGCGTTCGTAGTCGGCCCACAGGGCGGAGAGGTCGCTGAGCTCCCCGGTGCGGGCCAGTGACTTGAGGAAGTAGCCCGAGGCCCACTTGATCATGTCGGTGGCCTTGGTCGTCTGCAGCGAGATCTGCGTGACCTGCCGGTACGAGGTGGGGTTCGGGTTGGACAGCGGGCGCAGCGCGTAGCCGGTGAGCTTCTTCAGTTCCCGCCCGGCCGCGACATACCCCTGGTCCCAGGTGGCGTTGTCGTTGGCGAGCGAGGTGGTGCCGGGCCGCACGGCGGTGCTGTCGCCTCGGGCGCAGCCGGCCAGCACGGCCGCGCCGCCCGCTCCGATGGCCGCCAGGACGCCGCGGCGGCCCAGGGGGTGGGACGGCCACTGTGCCGCCCCGCCGATTGATCTCATGGGTTCCCTTCCCTCGGGATCCCGGCTGGGATCCCTGGCTCTGGGGTGTGGTGGGTGAGGGGTGTGGCCCTCTGAGAGATCTCGCCGCACCGCACGGCAGCGGCGGTCCGGATTGCCAGGATGTTAACGACACCATGAGGACGAAACAAGACTCCGTGACGAGATTTCGATGGAAGCCCATGTCTAGCTGTAGTTATGCCGGGCGACTGGGCAGCGGTCTTGTCCCCCTTGATTGTTATCGATACCATCCGTTCGGTCGCCCGCTCACCCGTCAGGAGTACCTGTGCACTCAACGCCCCGCCCCTACGACCCCGACCCGCGCTATCCGGCCACCGCAGCTGTGCTCACCGGGTGGAGCGAAGCAGTCGCTACCCTGCCCGCCCGGCCGGTCGTGCTCGCCCTGGACGGGCCGGCGGCCCTGGACTGGGACGAAGCCGCCCGAGGGATCGCCACGGCTCTGCGCGACCGGTCCAGGGAGGTCGCCGTCCTCGATGTGCGCGAGCGCTGGTCACCGGCGGCCGTGGAGCGGTTCTGCGTCCCCGAAGCCGAGGCCGACGCGTTCTTCCTGCCGCTCGCCGAGTTCGAGATGGCCGACCTCTTCGACGGCGGACTGTCCCTCGAACGTCCCACGAACGGCGTCCTGCTGGTCTTCGGCCCCGGTGCCGCCCTCTGCTCACCCGATCTCCTCTGGTGGGTGGACCTGCCCAAGCGGTACGCCGAGGCCGCTGTCGCCGCCGGAACGCTGCCGGTGGGCGTCAACCTCGGGCGCCCGCACACGCCGGGCGAACTGCGCAGCCTCTTCTACACGGACTGGCCCGTCACCGACCGTCACCGTGATGCGCTCGCGCCCAGGATCGACCGGTGGATCGACGTACAGGACCCGCAGGCCCCCGCGTCCCTGGACGGCGAGGAGGTCCGCGCCACCCTCGCCACCCTCGCCCGGCAGCCCGTGCGTACCCGTCCCTACTTCAACTCCACCCCCTGGGGCGGCCGGTGGGCCTCGGAGAAGCTCGGCTTCGCACCCGATAACGGCAACACCGCCCTCGGCTACGAGCTGATCGCCCCCGAAGCGGGCGTCCTCGTCGGCCAGGAGGCCGGGGCGCTGGTGGAACTGCCCTTCCAGCTCCTGTGCGTCCTGCACCCCGAACAGTTCCTCGGCGTGGACGTGCACCGGCGCTACGGAACCTCGTTCCCCATCCGCTTCGACTACCTCGACACCGTCGGGGGCGGCAACCTCTCGCTGCACTGCCACCCGCGGGAGCAGTACATGCGGGAGACCTTCGGCCTGCCCTACACCCAGCACGAGACCTACTACGTCACGGCGAGCGAGCCCGGGTCCCGGGTCTTCCTCGGGCTTCGGCAGAATGCGGACGTGGACATCCTGCGCAAGGAGGTGGAGGCGTCGGCGGCGCACGCCACACCGCTGCGCGTCGAGGACCACGTCCAGACGTTCCCCGCGGACCCCGGCCAGCTGTTCATGATCCCGGCCGGCACCCCGCACTCCTCCGGCGCGGGCAACCTCGTGCTGGAGATCAGCGCCACCCCCTACCTCTACTCGCTGCGCTTCTACGACTGGCTGCGCCGCTCCACCTCCGGGGCCCCCAGGCCGCTGTCCCACCGGCACGCCTTCGCCAACCTCGACACCGTGCGGCGCGGCGGCGACGTCGCCGAGGATCTCGTCCAGCGGCCGCGCACCCTGCGCGAGGGGGCGGGGTGGCGTGAGGAGGTCCTCGGCGCGCTGCCCGAGATGTTCTACGCGGTCCACCGCTTCGTCCTCGACGGAACGGGGCCGGCTCACGACGACACCGAG
Source organism: Streptomyces sp. NPDC020884 (assembly GCF_044333935.1). Classification (NCBI taxonomy): domain Bacteria; kingdom Bacillati; phylum Actinomycetota; class Actinomycetes; order Kitasatosporales; family Streptomycetaceae; genus Streptomyces; species Streptomyces sp. NPDC020884. Next base: position 275,390 of record NZ_JBIRRY010000011.1, read on the forward strand.
GGCCGTTTCCACATCCTCAACGTCGCCGCCGGCGACGGCGTGGTGGTGGAGACCGCCGACGGCCTGCGCCACGACCTGGCCTTCGCCGAGACCCTCACCGTGCCGGCGGCCGTGGGCGGCTACCGCCTCCACCCCGTCGGCGGACGACCCGTGCAGGTCGTCAAGTCCCTGGTGACACCGTCATGACCCGGGTGCCCGTGCTGGAGATCGGCGGCACCCATGTCACCGCCGCCCTGGTGGACATGGAGACCGGCCTGCCGGTCGCCGATTCCGTCGTCCGCCGACCGGTGTCCGCCGACGCCGGCGCGAGGGAGATCCTCGACTCCTTCACCGAGGCGGCCAGGCTCGTCGCGGCGCCCGATCACGCGCACTGGGGCGTCGCCGTACCGGGACCGTTCGACTACGCGGCCGGCGTCGGGAGATTCCGGGGCATCGGCAAGTTCGAGGCGCTGCACGGTATCGACGTCGGGGCGGAACTGCGCGAGCGGCTGCCGCACCCGCGCGCCGTCAGCTTCCTCAACGACGCGGACGCCTTCGCCATCGGGGAGCACCACAGCGGGGCCGCGGCACGGCGGAACCGGTCCGTGTGCGTCACGCTCGGCACCGGCGTCGGATCCTCCTTCCTGGTCGACGGGCGCCCCGTCACCGAGGGCTCCACCGTGCCGCCAGAAGGCCGGGCCCACCGCATCGTCGTCGACGGACTGCCGCTGGAGGAGGTGGTCTCGCGGCGGGCGATCCGCAGCCGGTATGTCCGGGCGGCAGGTCTCCCCGGGGGAGCCGAGGGCCCGGACGTCAGCGCCATCGCCGCACTGGCCCGCGGAGAGGACCCGCACGCCGCCGCGGCGATCAGCGGGTGCTTCACCACGCTGGGGCGTGCCCTGGCGCCCTGGTGCGCCGTGTTCCGGCCGGACGTCATGGTCGTCGGCGGCTCCATGGCCGCGTCCTTCGACCTCATCGGCCCCGCGCTGCGCGCCGGACTCGCCACCGGGGCCGGGGCCGCCGGGCCGGGAGCGGATGCCCTCGTTGCGGCGATGGACCTGCGTACCGCCCTGCGGCCGGAGGACGCGCCCCTGATCGGCGCCGCCCACTGGGCCCTGGGGCGTCGGCCGGAGGACGACCCCCTGACGTCCCGGCTTGTGCCCCGCGACGCCCACCGAGCGGCCCGGCCGTGAGGAGCCGGCGCGGCCCCTCGACGAGGCGCTGCCCGGCTCCGCCCGCCGGGTCGGACAGAGCCCGTGGCCGGGCACTCTCTACAATGACGGCGCCTGCGGCTCCGGCCGCCCACCGACGACACAGATCCCCTGACGGCACGAAGGAAGGACCGGCTGTGGCGCAGCATCGAGCGCGTGACGTCGCCACGCCGACGATGCGTGACGTCGCCGCCCGTGCCCAGGTCAGCGCGATGACCGTCTCCCGCGTGCTCAAGGACGACCCAGGGGTCACCGAAGCCACCCGGGAGCGGGTGCTGAGCGCCGTCGACGCGCTCGGCTACCGTCGCAACGAAACCGCTCGCCGGCTGCGGGTCGGGGGCAGCGGGATGATCGGCCTGGTCGTCACCAACCTGGCCAACCCCTTCTACTCGCGGCTGGCGCTCGGTGTTCAGGAGGTGGCCTACGAGCACGGACTGCGGGTCCTGCTCGCCAACACCGCCGAACTGGTCGACCGGGAGCGAGGACTGGTGGAGGATCTGGCGTCCCGCCAGGTCGACGGGATGATCGTGGTTCCGGCGGGCGGAAGCCACCGGCACCTGGCACCGGCCGCTCTGCACGGCATGCCGATCGTCCTCGCCTCCCGGCCGCCGTCGGGAATGGACGCCGACTGCGTCCTGGTGGACGACTTCGGCGGAGCGGAGGCGGCCACCGCCCTGCTGATCGAGGACGGACACCGGCGGATCGGGTTCCTGGGGAACCCGCCCGCGCTCTACACCGGCGCCGAACGCTTCCGTGGCTACTGGGCCGCCCATGAGGCGGCCGGCCTGGAGCCGGACGAACGCCATATCCGCCGCGGACCGGCCGACGTGGCCACCGCCGAGCGCGCCGCCGTCGCCCTGCTCGGGACCCCCGACGCCCCCACCGCCCTCTTCTGCACCAACAACCGTCTGACCCAGGGCGCCATCCGTGCCGTCCGTACCCTCGAAGTCCCGGTCGCCCTGGCCGGTTTCGACGACTTCGACCTCGCGGACGTCCTCGGTCTCCCGCTGACGATCGCGTCCTACGACGCCGACGAGATCGGGCGCAGGGCCGGCCAGATGCTCATCGACCGCATCCACGCGGGCCCCGGCACCCCGCTGCCCGCACGACGCTCCGTGGTCCCCACCGAAGTCATCCGGTACGGGATCAACCGACCGTAAGCCCCGCACCGTTCGCCCTTTCCCGGGACACCGCTGCCACGCGACGGGCCGGCGGACGGTTCTGCCGCTTCTCACGCGGAACCTTTCGATGGAGTCTCCATGCACGACGACCGCACACTGACCGAACGCCGGCTCGCCCGGGTACTCGACCAGCGGCTCAGGCCCGCAGTCCACGTCCGCTCCCTCCCGCTGGAAGTGAGCGTCCACCACGTCTGCGGCGAACCGGTCCCGGTGAGCGAGGGAATCGCCGGACCCCACCGGCCGATCAGCACGGGCGAACCCTGGGGCCCGGCCTGGTCCACCAGTTGGTTCAAGATCCGTGGCACCGTCCCCACCGACTGGGCGGGGGAGCGGGTGGAAGCGGTGCTCGACCTCGGCTTCGGCGCCACCCAGCCCGGCTTCTCCGCCGAAGGGCTCGTGTACCGCGCCGACGGCACCCCCGCCAAGGCCCTCAACCCGCGCAACACCTGGCTCCTGGTATCCGAACGGGCAGCGGGCGGCGAGGACTTCACGTTCCACATCGAGGCCGCCGCCAACCCGCTGATCTTCGACTTCGACGCCGCCGGCGACCCCTTCGTCCCCACCGACGCCGGCGCCGTCGCCTCCTGGCTGCGCGCCGACGCCCCCACCGGGCCGGTCGGCGAGCCGCTGTACCGGCTGACCCGCATGGATCTCGCCGTCTTCGACGAGACGGTCTGGGAGCTCGTCCAGGACCTCGACGTGCTGTCCGGGCTGATGCATCAGCTGCCCGAGGACTCCAACCGCCGCAGCCAGATCAGGTTCGCGGTGAGCGCCGCCCTCGACGCGATCGACCTCCAGGACATCGGCGGCACCGCCGGGCGGGCCAGGACGCTCCTGGCTCCCGCGCTCTCCGCGCCCGCGCACACCGGCGCCCACCGCATCTCGGCCGTCGGCCACGCCCACATCGACACCGCCTGGCTGTGGCCGGTGCGCGAAACCGTCCGCAAGGCGGCCCGCACGGTCGCGAACGTGACCGCGCTGATGGACGACCACCCCGACTTCCGGTTCGTCATGTCGCAGGCCCAGCAGTTGGCCTGGCTCAAGGAACAGCGCCCCGAGGTGTACGCCCGGGTCCGGCAGAAGGTGGCGACCGGGCAGTTCCTGCCGACCGGCAGTCTCTGGGTCGAGCCCGACACCAATCTCTCGGGCGGCGAGTCCCTGGTCCGCCAGTTCGTCCACGGCAAGCGGTTCTACCTGGAGGAGTTCGGCGTCGAGACGCGGGACATGTGGCTGCCGGACACCTTCGGCTACAACGCCGCCCTGCCCCAGCTGATGAAGCTCGCCGGCATCGACTGGTTCCTCACCCAGAAGATCTCCTGGAACACCACCAACGCGTTCCCGCACCACACCTTCTGGTGGGAGGGCATCGACGGCTCCCGGATCTTCAGCCACTTCCCGCCCGTCGACTCCTACAACGGCGACCTCTCCGGCGCCGACATCGGCCACACGGAACGCAACTTCCGCGACCAGGGGGCGGCCAACCGCTCCCTGGTGCCGTTCGGCTACGGGGACGGCGGGGGCGGTCCCACCCGCGAGATGCTGGCGCGCGCCGACCGGCTCGCGAGTCTGGAAGGCTCCGCGAAGGTGGAGCTGGAGGGTCCCGCCGACTTCTTCACCAAGGCCCACGAGGAATACCCCGACGCGCCGGTCTGGGTCGGCGAGCTCTACCTCGAGCTCCACCGGGGCACCCTCACCAGCCAGCTCGCCACCAAACAGGGCAACCGGCGCAGCGAACATCTGCTGCGGGAGGCAGAACTGTGGTCGGCCACGGCCGCGGTGCGGACCGGTGAGCCCTATCCGTACGCCCAGCTCGACCGCGTATGGAAGACCGTTCTGCTCCACCAGTTCCACGACATCCTGCCCGGCTCCTCCATCGCCTGGGTTCACCGGGAGACGGAGCAGGCCCACAGGGAGGTCGCCCGGGAGCTGACCGACCTCATCGACACCGCCCAGCGCGCCCTGGCCGGGCCGGCGGACGCCGACGGCGGCGTCGTCGTCTTCAACGCCGCCCCTCACGACCGCGACGAGGTGCCCGCACTCGCCGCCGCCCCTCGCACCGCACCCCCGCGGCCGACAGCCGTACGCCCCGGCCACGAGGGCGGCCTCGTCCTGGACAACGGGCTGGTGCGGATCACGGTCGACGGGCGTGGGCTGATCACATCCGCGTACGACCTGACGGCCGGGCGCGAAGCGCTCGCGCCCGGGGCGGTGGGCAACCTGCTCCAGCTCCATCAGGACTTTCCCAACCAGTGGGACGCCTGGGACGTCGACGCGTTCTACCGGAACACCGTGCAGGACCTCACCCGGGCCGACGAGGTCACGGCCCACGACGACGCCATCGAGGTCGTACGGACCGTCAACCGGTCGCGCATCCGCCAACGGCTGACCCTGCGGGAGGGCGCCCGCCGGCTGGACATCGACACCACCATCGACTGGCGGGAGCGGGAGAAGATCCTCAAGGCCGCTTTCCCGTTCGACCTCCGGGCCGGCAACTCCACCAGCGAGATCCCCTTCGGCCACGTCCAGCGGCCCACCCACTCCAACACCAGCTGGGACGCGGCCCGTTTCGAGATCTGCGCGCACCGCTTCCTGCACCTCGCGGAGCCGGGCTGGGGGGTGGCGCTGGTCAACGACTCCACCTACGGCCACGACGTCACCCACGACGTCCGCCCCGACGGCGGCACGACGACCACCGCCAGGCTCTCGCTGCTGCGGGCCCCGCTCTTCCCGGACCCGGAATCCGACCAGGGCGAACACCGGTTGCGCTACGGCCTGGTGATCGGCGCGGACATCGGCGACGCCGTCCGCGAGGGCTACCGGTTCAACCTCGCCGAACGTACCGTCGCCGGCACGGCCGTGGTCGCCCCGCTGGCCGAGGTCGATCACAGCGGGGTCGTGATCGAGGCGGTCAAGCTCGCGGACGACGGCTCGGGAGACGTGATCGTGCGCCTCTACGAGTCGCTCGGCGGCCGCGCCACGACGGTGCTGCGCGCCGGATTCCCGTGTGCCGCGGCCACGATCACCGACCTGCTCGAACGGCCGGCGGCAGACGGACCCGACCTTCCTGTCACCGCCGACGGCATGACGCTTGCTCTGCGCCCGTTCCAGATCATGACGGTGCGGCTGTCACCGCGCGTCTGACCGACGTACGTCGGGGCGGGCCGAGGGCCCGTCCCGCCGCGCCTGGCCGCCGGTGACCCCCGGTCAGCGGCGGCCGGTGGCCAGGGTGATGAGGAACTGGCCGCCGCCCGGCTCGATGCCGGCGGTCACCGGCAGCCCCGGTACCAGCCGGGAGAACCGGTCCACCAGCCAGTCCGCCGCCTCCTGGGCGTCCCGCCTGGTCGGGCAGCGGCCCACCATCTCGCGGCCCCCCTTGCGCTCCAGCCTTCCGGCAACGCTGATCAGCGGCGCGGGTTCGACCACGTACAGGTGGTCCGGCCAGGCGATGACCACCTTGACCGCGCCCTTGCGGGTGTTGCATCCGCGGTGCGCGAGCCGCTCGGCGACCTTGGCCTTCCGGTCGGCGGTCCGGCTGTCGACGCTGGGCCCCCGCGGGTCGTTCACCGACTCGTCGGGGTCGACCGCTTCGTCACAGACCCAGCATCGCCAGCCGTCGCGCTCGGCCACATCATCAAGGAGACTCATCCGAGCAAACTAGCGTGCCCGGCCGCACCCCGCGTACCAGGGCCCCGGCCGGGCCTCCGCACCGGCCGCCGGGTGATCGTACCCGGCAAGCGGTCACGCCGGGCCGCGCTCGGGCGGGCCGCCCACGACCGTGAGCAGGTCCACGACGAAGATCAGCGTCGAGCCCGCCGGGATCAGCGAAGAGGGGGACTGCTTGCCGTAGCCGAGACGCGGCGGAACGATGATCTCGCGCCGGCCGCCGACCTTCATGCCCCGCACTCCCCGGTCCCAGCCCTTGATGACCCGGCCACCGCCCACGGCGAACTTGAACGGCTGGTCGCGTTCCCAGGAGGAGTCGAACTCCCTTCCGGACGCGAACGTGACCCCTACATAGTGAACCCGGACGACCCTGCCCGGCCGGGCCTCGGGTCCGTCCCCCACCACGAGGTCCCGGATCGTCAGCTCGGTGGGCGCGTCACCCTCCGGAACCTCGATTCCGGGCTTCGTCCGTTCGCTCATCTCGGTCCCCTCGCTCGCCAGCGGAACTTCCCGCACGGGCCGGCCCGACACCGGGACACTCCCCGCGGCAGACGATCACGCTACCGGCCGCGTGCGGCTGCTCGGCCGGTGGGTGACGCACTCGGGGCGGGGATCCACCCGACTGAGCGCGTCGCGGGAGCGGACCGTGTGTCAGACCCGCCTGGGATGCTGCGGGTATGGAGATGACGGTGCAGCTGACGATCGACTGTTCCGATCCGCAGAGGATGGTGACCTTCTGGGCCGAGGCCCTGGGCTATGTGCCCGAGCCGCCGCCGGGCGGGCACGCCACGTGGCGTGCCTACTGGGCGGCGATGGGAGTGCCCGAGGACGAGTTGCCGCCCGGTGCGGGAGATGTGCCGGAGTCGATCATCGATCCCGCGGGCCGTGGACCGAGGGTGTGGTTCCAGCAGGTTCCGGAGCCGAAGGCCGCCAAGAACCGGTGGCACTTCGACCTGAAGGTCGGTGGGGGCCGTGACGTCCCGCTGGAGGTCCGCGCCCAGCGGGTCAAGGCCACGGTGGAACGGCTGGTCGAAGCCGGTGCCACCGTGCTGCGGATCAAGGACGAGCCGGGCATGGGGTTCTACGCCGTCGCCCTCCAGGACCCCGAGGGCAACGAATTCGACGTCGTCTGAGGGCCGTCGCGACGGGGTCGGCCAGGGCCCCTCGTTCGCGGCTGCACCCGGGCGCCGCCGCGTTACTCGCGGTCCTCGGCCTTCACCGGGGGCTGTGCCTCTTCGCTGTCCGCGCCCAGGCTCGCCAGCAGCCGCAGCCCGTCCTCGGTGGGGCTGCCGGGGGCCGCGGACAGCACGAGCAGCTCCCTGCCCGATGCGTCCGGCAGCGCGAAGTTCTCCTGATGCAGTTCCAGCAGTCCGACCAGCGGATGCCGGTACGCCTTGCGGCCATGGGTGCGGGCCCGCACGTCCGCGCGGGCCCAGAGGCGGCGGAAGCGCTCGCTGCCCATCGCCAGCTCGCCGATGAGCGAGGCCAGGCCGGGGTCCTCGGGGTATCGGCCGGCGGCCAGGCGCAGGTGCCCGACGACATCGAGGGTGCAGGACTCCCAGTCCGCGTAGAGGCCGCGCTCGGCCTCATCGAGGAAGATGTGCCGGGCGGTGTTCAGTCCCGGCAGCGGCCGCCCGAAGAGGAGCCCGGCGAGACGGTTCCCGGCCAGGACGTCCAGACGGTGGTCCATGATCAGCGCGGGCGCGTCGGCGACCAGCCCGAGGACGCGCAGCAGTTCCGGCCGGACCTGCCCGCCCGGCGCCTTCGCGCGTCGGCGGCGCTGCCGCGCGAGTCGGCCGAGGTGCCCGCGCTCGGTCCCGTCGAGGCCGAGGACGCGGGCGAGCGCGTCGAGTACCTGCTCGGAGGGCTGGGTCGCGCGGCCCTGTTCCAGGCGTACGTAGTAGTCGACGCTGACTCCGGAGAGGTGCGCGACCTCCTCGCGGCGCAGCCCTTCGACCCGTCGACGGCTGTCGGCCAGAAGGCCGACGGCCGCCGGGCGGACCCGGGAACGCCGGGTCCGCAGGAAGCCCGCAAGATCGTCCATGCCCCCAGTATGGCTCCGGCACGGGCCCGTGAAGGTGGCCCTGCGAGTACCAGGAAGTCCCGTCCGACGGAAGAGCCGCCCCCTGTACGACGCGGCAGCGGCGGCCGAGCATCGGTGGCGGCACACCTTGCCGCATGGTCGAAGGGAACCGTCATGAAGACGCTCATTGTCTACGCCCACCCCGAGCCGCGTTCGCTGAACGGCTCACTGAAGGACCTCGCCGTGTCCACGCTCGAAACCGCCGGGCACGAGGTGCGGGTGAGCGACCTGTACGCGATGGACTGGAAGGCGGTGGTGGACGCGGCCGACTTCGGAGAGCACGCCAGAAGCCCGCTGCGGGTGGTGCCGAGTTCGGCCGGGGCGTACGACGCCGGAGCGCTCACGCCCGACGTGGCGGCCGAGCAGGAGAAGCTGCTGTGGGCCGACACGGTGGTCTTCCAGTTCCCGCTGTGGTGGTACACGATGCCGGCGATCCTCAAGGGATGGGTGGACCGGGTGTTCTCCTTCCACTTCGCGTACGGAGTCGGAGTCCACGACGAGACCCGGTACGGCGAGCGGTTCGGTGAGGGGACGCTGCAGGGGCGGCGGGCGATCCTGTCGGTGACGGTCGGGGGCCCGGAGTCCCACTACACCGATCGCGGGATCAACGGCCCGATCGAGGACCTGTTGTTCCCGATCCACCACGGGATCCTGTACTACCCGGGTCTGGAGGTGCTGCCGCCGTTCGTGCTCCACGGCGCGGACAGGATCACCGGCGGTGACTTCGAGGACGCCGCGAAGCGGTGGAAGGAGCGGCTGCTGTCGCTGGAGACGACCGAGCCGATCGCGTTCCGGCGCCAGAACTTCGGTGACTACGAGATTCCGTCACTGCGGTTGAAGGAGGGCCTGGAAGTGCCGGGCCGCAAGGGTTTCGGCCTGCACGTGCGCGGATAGCCGCCCGGTTGCCCGCCGACGAGGTGCGGTGCGGGGCGGGTTCGGCCGATGGTGGTCCGCGGCCGGGGTTCAGTAGCGTCTGCTCCATGAACGCGCTCGCTGCTCTCGACGCCCTCGTCCGCCTCTGCCCGCCGCCTGCCGATCCGCCGCCCGCGGTGGACTGGGCGCAGGCCGAGCGCGCCGTCGGCGCGGCTCTGCCCGCCGACTACAAGCAGCTCGTCGAGACCTACGGCGAGGGGGTCTTCGACGAGACGATCTGGCTGCTCGTCCCCGGCGCCGCCCACGAGAAGTGCGACCTGCGCGCGCAGACGACGGAACGGGACGAGGTACTGGCCGGACTGTGGCAGGTGGGCGAGGAGAAGCCGGCCGGTCTGCTGGAGCCCGGGGCGCGGATCCTGCCGTGGGGATTCGAGGAGGGCACGGGGGCGTTCCTGTACTGGCTGGCACGCCCCGGCCGGCACCCCGACGAGTGGACCGTGCTCTACAACGAGGGGCAGGGCCCGCTGTGGGAGCCCCACGACCGGGGGAGCCTCGCCTTCCTGCTGGCGGTACTCACAGGAACGGCCGAGACGGAGTACTTCGGCTACTTCTACGACGTGCTGAAGCCGACGGAGCACCGCTTCACGCCGGCCGACCAGATCCTCGGAACGTCCGGGCGCTGACGCGGACCCTGTGTTGACGCTCCGTCACGTCCCGGGAAACACGATGGCGGGGCCACGGCCGAGCTGCGACGATGCGGTGGTTTCCCCAGGGAGGAACCTCTGTTCGTCTTCATGTGCGCCCGGTGCGATGCCGAGCTGACCGTCCCCCTGTCCGAGGTCTGCCTCCCCGCCCATGCCCGTCAGAAGTACGGGAACGGGGCCCAGCTCCCGGTGCTCATGGAGTCGGGGACGTTCGCCGTGGACCTGGCCCCCTGGGGCGGGCCGTGGCGGCAGCGGGACGGGATCGATCCGGACGGGGCGGAGGCGCGCGGCGGCCACGCGCCGGTCCGGTCCCTCTCCGGGCGCACGCCCGGGGCGGTGGTCATCGCCCCCGGCGATATCCGCGGAACCCGGCTCGTCCCCGAGGAGCGCGGCATCGCCTGCTGTGGCCTGGGCGGGGCCGACGGGCCCAACATGGTCTGCGAGGCGTGCGGTCTGCCCGTGGCGACCAGGATCGACGACTGCTCGCTGTGGCAGGCGGTGCGGCTCGGCTCGGACGCGGTGCGCCGCGTCCTGGTCGACGGTGTCCACCCCGAGCCGCTCTCCTGGTCGGAGCTGGCGGAGAGCGGGGAGAGCACGCCCCCGTTCGAGCCGATCGCCACCTGGGGAGGACCGTTCGGCTCGGGCCACTACTGGTCGTGGAGTCCGCAGTGGGAGGCGGCAGCCGGCCGGGCGCTCGCCCACCTGCTGGCGGCCTCCCGGGGGCAGCCGGTGAAGGTCCCGGACGGGATGACGGCGGACGTGTTCCGACGCGCGCTCGACACGCTGCTGCCCGCGGGCCTGCCCACGCGGCGCGCCGTCCTGGCCGGACCGGGAGCACCCTCTCCCGACGCGGACGCCGACATCCTCCTCGTACCGGTCCATCCCCGGACGGGCCGGACCTGGACCCCCGCCGGCCCGGCCGCGTCGGCCTATCCGGTGCCGCTGCCGCTGAGGGTGTGGCGGTGGCTGGTCTCTCCCCAGCCGTACGTTCCGGTTCCCTCGTCGGGCCGCATACCCGAGGACGTCCTGCGCGACGACCCGCTCCCACCGCGCCCCGCCCACCTGTTCCGGGCCGACCGGGAGACGTTCCAGCACACCCTGGTTCGGCTGCCGGCCGTTCACAGCCCATGGATGCGCCCCGTCCTCGAGAACCTCACGCGGTGGAGATCGGTCGACATCTTCTGAAGCGCGTCGCGGAAGACGGTGCCGGGGCAGGGGGTCCGGGTCCGGTGAAACGCGGTCGCTCTCCGGGGCGGTTCTGCCTACGGTCGACCGCATGGCTGACGACTGCTTCGGGCATCCACGACTCGCCGCGATCCACGATCCGCTCGATCCCGACCGCGGCGATCTCGATGCCTACCTCCGGCTGGCGGAAGAGGTGGGAGCGCAGCAGGTTCTGGACATCGGCTGCGGCACCGGGGTGTTCGCCCTGCTCCTGGCCGCCCGCGGGATCGAGGTCATCGGCATCGATCCCGCCCAGGCGCCCATCGACGTCGCCCGCGGCAAACCGGGCAGTGAGCGCGTGCGCTGGATCTGCGGTGACACCGCAGCCCTCCCGCCGCTGCGGGTCGACCTCGCGACGATGACGGCGAACGTCGCCCAGGAAATCGTTGATCCGGGCGACTGGCACAGGACGCTCGATGGAGCCCACGATGCGCTGCGGCCCGGCGGGCACCTGGTCCTGGAGACCCGTGATCCGGGCGGGCGCGCCTGGGAGGCCTGGACCCGGGAGGACTCCCACCACGTGACGGAGATCCCGGGCGTCGGCTCCGTCGAGAGCTGGGTCCAGCTGATCGAGGTGAGCCCGCCTCTGGTGACCTTCCGCTGGACGTATGTCTTCGCAGCGGACGGACAGGTGCTGACGTCGGACTCGACCCTGCGCTTCCGGGAGCGCGAAGAGGTCGAGACGGACCTGGTCAGGCACGGCTACGTGGTGGAGGACCTTCGTGACGCGCCCGACCGGCCGGGCAGGGAGTTCGTCTTCCTGGCCCGACGCGCCTGAGGTCTGCCGATCCGGACCACTGCCCGGGAAGGCGCTCCCGCCGGCGTGCCGCCGGTGCGTGACGGGTATGGCGATGGCTGCCGCGGCCCGGAGCCGTGTGACCCGACGGGCCCTCGGGCAGGCCGACGGCCGGGGCATGGAGCGAGCGGTAACCTGCCCGGATGACGGAGAACACCGGGCAGGAGGTGCGCCGCCCCGCGAACCAAGGGCCCAAGGCCGCTGCCCGCAACCGGGCGGCGCTGATCGACGCCGCCCGGGGGATCTTCGCGGAGCATGGTCTCCATGCGCCGCTTTCCGCCGTCGCCCGCCGGGCCGGGGTCGGACAGGGGGTCCTGTACCGCCACTTCCCCGACCGGACCGCCTTGGTCGAGGCGGTCCTGGAGGAGAACGTGCTGCAGGTCGAGCAGGCGGCCGAGGCCGGGGCGGCGACCTTCAGCGGCCTCCTGGGGGTGCTCACCTGGCACCTCGTGGAGTCGGCCGCCTTCATCGGGCTGCTCCACGGTGAGCAGGCGGGCGGCCGCTCCGGCCTCCGGGAACAGGCGTCGGCACTGTCCGAGCGGGTCCAGGAGTGCCTGCGGGCGCACCTGCCGCGAGCCCACCGGCTGAGGGAGGACGACCTGGAACTCGCCGTCGCCATGGTCGCCGCCACCGTCACCGGCCCCACGCGCAAGGAACGCGAGCACCGGGCGCGGGCCGCCTGGCGGTTGCTCGACGTCGAGGTGGGGCCGGTGCGTCCCTTCAAGGGCTGAACGTGTCGGCGGTCAGCCCCCGTTGGACTGCCGAATGCCCTTCGCGAGCGCCTTGAAGGAGTACAGGTATCCGCCGGCGGGGCCGCTGACGGTCATGTACGCCTTTGTCCCGCCGGGTGTGATGGCGACGTTCGTCGCCGACTCCAGGCCCTCGACCCGGCCGGCCAGCTCGACGGTACCCAGGTGCCTGCCGTGCCGGTCGTACACCGCCATCGCCGGACGGCCGTGCAGCCCCTGGTAGAGGTTGCCGTCCGCGTCCACGGCGATCGAGTCCGTCTGGGCGATCCCGCCGTCGACGCGGATCGCGGTGTGCCGGGAGGTCACCTCGCCGTCCTCGTCCAGACGCAAGTAGGAGATCCGGTTCTCGGTGAGCTCACTGAACCACAGCCCCTGGTGGTCCACGTCGAACGAGATCCCGTTCGGTGCGGCCAACTCCTCGGCCAGCACCGTGACCTTCGCGCCGTCGCGGCTGATGCGCACCACCCGCCCGTGCGCCTCGCCCTCGGTCAGGCCGCGCGAGTCACTGACGTACAGGTTGCCCTCCTTGTCGAAGGCGAGGTCGTCGGGGTTCATCCGCGCCCCGTCGATCTCGCCGGAGAAGAAGGTCTGTGCGTCACTGCCGTCCGGAGCCAGACTCACCACCTCGCCGTGGGCGAAGTCGGTGAGGTAGATCCGGCCGTCGTAGGGACTGAACTGCGCTGACGTGTAAGCCGCTTGACCTTCGGAGCGCACGGTCCGGAACGTCTTGTTCTCGACGTCGACACGGATCACCTTGGGCTTGCCCTCGGGCGCGGTGACGTCGACGACCAGCAGGAGGCCGTCCTCGTCGAAGACCGGTCCCTCCAGCAGGGTCATCCCGGATTCCTCGTGCGGCCGGGTCAGTTGCATGACCTTGTGCGCACGGATCGTCATGTCCGCACCGGAGGAGGAGGCTCGGTCGCCGGGTGTGCCTGTCTGGGTCCCGCACCCGGTCAGGGCCAGAGCGCCGATCGCGACGAACGCTGCCAGGGGTCGTACAGGGAGGTGTCGCACAGGAGTTCACTCTTTCTCTTCGCTGTGCGCGCCGCCGCGCGAGCGGATCGCGGCCGCTCGGCGAGCGGAAGCACGATGGCCGGATCTCGCGGTAGGCCCGCATCTCCTACCGGACAGCACTGTCCGGTAGGGGATACCGTAGCGGTTCGCCGAGCAGGATCGAGGCCCCCCATGGCATCCCCCCGAACCCCCGCCCACGATGAACTCGACGCGCTGAGGGAGCGGTACCGCATCGAACGGGAACGCCGCCTGCGCACGGACGGCAGCAGCCAGTACCGGGCCGCCGAGGCCGAGTTCGGGTACTACGCGGCCGATCCCTACATCGAGGGACCGGCCGAGCGCGACGCGCACCACGGCGCGGTCGACGTCGCCGTGATCGGCGGCGGGTTCGGCGGCGTTCTCGCCGGGGCGCGACTGCGCCGGCAGGGCGTGCAAAGCGTCCAAATCATCGAGAAGGGGGGTGACTTCGGCGGCACCTGGTACTGGAACCGCTACCCGGGCGTCCACTGCGACATCGAGTCGCACGTGTACCTGCCGATGCTCGACGAGACCGGATACGTGCCGGAGTGGAAGTACGCGCCCGGGGACGAGATCCGCCGCCACGTCATGCGGATCGCGCACCAATTCGACCTCTACACCGACGCCCTCTTCTCGACCGGTGTGACGTCGCTGACCTGGGACGAGACATCCGAGGTGTGGCACGTGGCCACCGACCGCGGCGATGTGATCAGGGCCGCGTACGTCATCAACGCCACCGGCACCCTCACCGACCCCAAGCTTCCCGGGATACCGGGGATCGAGGACTTCGGGGGCCACACCTTCCACACCTCCCGATGGGACTACGCCTACACCGGCGGCACCCCGGAGGGCGGCATGACCCATCTCGCGGACAAGAGGGTCGGTGTCGTCGGCACCGGCGCCACCGGGGTCCAGGTCATCCCGCAGCTGGCACAGGACGCCGCGCACCTCTACGTCTTCCAGCGCACCCCCTCCACCGTCGACGTGCGAGCCAACCGCCGAACCGCCGCACAGGACGTCGGCGCCGACCATGACGGCTGGGCACGCGAACGCCGCGAGAACTACCTGCGCATCGTCTCGGGCGAACCCGAAGAGCAGGACCTGGTCGCCGACCAGTGGACCGCCTCGGCGGGCCTGCTGGAGAAGTTGCTGCCGAGCTTCCGCCGCCGGAGCGACCGGAAAGCCTTCGAAGTCGCCTACGAGGCCGCCGACGCGGCCAAGATGAACGAGCTCCGCGCCCGCGTCGAGCAGAGCGTGACCGCTCCGGAGACGGCGGAGAAGCTCAAACCCTGGTACCGCTACGCCTGCAAGCGCCCTGCCTTCTCCGACCTGTACTACCCGGCGTTCAACCGCGACAACGTCACCCTGGTCGACACCACCGACACCCACGGCATCGAGCGCGTCACCGAACGCGGCGTCGTGGTGGGCGACGACATCCTCGAGATCGACTGCCTGATCTTCGCCACGGGATTCTTCGTCGGATCGTCCGGAATCCACTCCGGGAAACTTCCCGTCCACGGCCGGGGCGGCACCCAACTCCTGCACGCCTGGGCCCAGCACGGCCCGCGAACCCTGCACGGGTTCACCAGCCACGGCTTCCCGAACCTGATCCAGATGGGAGCCTTCCAGAACGCGAGCAGCGTGAACTTCACCCACATCCTCGACGAACAGGCCACCCACGCCGCAGCCCTCGTCGCGGCGGCCGAAGCCGGCAACGCGGTCATCGAACCGTCCCGCGCCGCCGAGGACGCCTGGATCGCCCTCCTGGCAGCGGAAGCGCCCGACCACGAGTGGTTCCACGCCGAGTGCACGCCCGGCTACTACAACCGCGAAGGGCGCGGCCGGCCGAACGGGCCCATCGCCTACCCGCACGGTGCCGTCGCCTTCCACGAACTGCTGGCCGACTGGCGCGACCGGTCCGTGGCCGAAGTCCTCCGGCCCAGGACCGCGGCACGCCCCTGACCCGGGCAAGGCGCGTTCCGCCAACAGCAGTCCGGCCTCGCGGTGTTGACCGCGAGGCCGGAAGGCGCCGGTGGATGGTGGAGCGGATCCGGCCGGGCTGGGTCAGACCAGGTCGAAGCGGTCGAGGTTCATGACCTTGGTCCAGGCGGCGACGAAGTCCGTCACGAACTTCTGCCGCGCGTCGTCGCCGGCGTAGACCTCGGCGAGGGCGCGGAGCTCGGAGTTGGAGCCGAAGACCAGGTCGGCCCGGGTACCGGTCCACTTGACCCGGCCCGTCGCGTCGCGGGCCTCGAAGACGTCCTGCGCCGACGACGTCGACTTCCAGGTGATGCCCAGGTCGAGCAGGTTCACGAAGAAGTCGTTGGTCAGCGTGCCCGGACGGTCGGTGAGGACGCCGTGCGTCGAGCCGCCGGTGTTGGCGCCCAGCACGCGCAGTCCGCCGACCAGGACCGTGGTCTCCGGGGCGCTCAGCGTCAGCAGGTTGGCCCGGTCGAGGAGGAGGTACTCGGCGGGCAGGCGGGCGCCCTTGCCGACGTAGTTGCGGAAGCCGTCGTACGCCGGCTCCAGGGCGGCGAAGGACTCGACGTCCGTCTGGTCCTGCGCGGCGTCGACCCGGCCCCCGGTGAACGGGACCTGGACCGCGACGCCGGCGTCCGCCGCCGCCTGCTCGACGGCCGCGTTGCCCGCGAGGACGATCAGGTCGGCCAGCGAGACCTGCTTGCCGCCCCGGGCGTTGAAGGACTCCTGGACGCCTTCCAGGCCGCGCAGGACCTGGGCCAGCTCGTCCGGGTCGTTCGCCTCCCAGCCGCGCTGCGGTTCCAGCCGGACCCGGGCGCCGTTCGCGCCGCCGCGCTTGTCGCTGCCGCGGAAGGACGCGGCCGAGGCCCAGGCGGCCGAGACCAGCTGCGCCGCCGTCAGGTCCGTGGCGCGTACCTGCTCCTTGAGCGCGGCGATCTCCGCCGCGTCCAGGGCCTCACCGGTGCGCGCGGGCAGCGGGTCCTGCCACAGCAGCACCTCGGAGGGCACCTCGGGGCCCAGGTAGCGCTGGACCGGGCCCATGTCACGGTGCGTCAGCTTGTACCAGGCACGGGCGAAGGCGTCCGCGAACTCCGCCGGGTTCTCGTGGAAACGGCGCGAGATCTGCTCGTAGGCCGGGTCGAAGCGCAGGGACAGGTCGGTGGTGAGCATCTGCGGCTTGTGCTTCTTCGACGCGTCGTGCGCGTCGGGGATGGTCGCCTCCGCATCCTTGGCGACCCACTGGTGCGCACCGGCCGGGGACTTGGTCAGCTCGTACTCGTAGGCGAAGAGGTTGTGGAAGAACTCGTTGCCCCACGCAGTGGGGGTGCTGGTCCAGGTCACCTCCAGACCGCTGGTGATGGCGTCCCCGCCCTTGCCCGTCCCGTAGGAGCTGCGCCAGCCCAGCGCCTGCTCCTCCAGCGGGGCGCCCTCGGGGTCGGGGCCGACGCTCTCGGCCGGGCCCGCGCCGTGCGTCTTGCCGAAGGTGTGGCCGCCGGCGATGAGGGCGACGGTCTCCTCGTCGTTCATCGCCATCCGGCGGAAGGTCTCGCGGATGTCGCGGGCGGCCGCGACCGGGTCCGGGTTGCCGTTGGGGCCCTCGGGGTTGACGTAGATCAGACCCATCTGGACCGCGCCGAGCGGGTTCTCCAGCTCACGGTCGCCGGTGTAGCGCTCGTCGTCGAGCCAGGTGGTCTCCGGGCCCCAGTAGACGTCCTCCTCGGACTCCCAGACGTCCTCGCGGCCACCGGCGAAGCCGAAGGTCTTCAGGCCCATGGTCTCCAGCGCGACGTTGCCGGTGAGGATCAGCAGGTCGGCCCAGGACAGCGCCTGGCCGTACTTCTTCTTGACCGGCCACAGCAGACGGCGGGCCTTGTCCAGGTTGCCGTTGTCCGGCCAGCTGTTCAGCGGGGCGAAGCGCTGCTGACCGGCGCCCGCGCCACCGCGGCCGTCGCTGATGCGGTACGTGCCGGCGCTGTGCCAGGCCATCCGGATCATCAGCGGTCCGTAGTTGCCGAAGTCGGCCGGCCACCAGTCCTGCGACGTGGTGAGCACCCCGGCGATGTCCCGCTTCACCGCGGGCAGGTCGAGCCCCTGGAACGCGGCCGCGTAGTCGAAGTCCGCACCGAGCGGGTTCGCGACGGCAGGGTTCTTGGCAAGGATCTTCAGGTTGAGGCGGTCCGGCCACCACTGGCGGTTCCCGCCGCCCTGGGCGGGGTGCGCCGCGCGGCCGTGGGCCACGGGGCAGCCGGCCGCCTGTGCCTCGGGCACCTCGGGGACGGCCGTCTCCGGCGAATCCGGGGTGACGGGATCAAAGGCATGCGACGCGTGGTTCTCGGTCATGAGCAATCCTTCCGGACCCGGCGGGTCGTGGGGGCGCTGAACGGGTGAGGAGGATTCGGCCGTACAGAAGGGGCACGCCGGGGGCTCGCCGCGGGTCGCCCGAACATCTCACGCGCCGCCGGACCGGACGGTCCCGGGCGGTGCGACGAGGACGGCGCTCGGCAGCCGGGCCGCGCTGAGCGGCCGTCCGGCGGTGTCCCGTCACGTGTCTCTGCTGCCGTACCGGAGTCTTCCTGTCTCTTGGATGGCGCCGGGACCGATCCTACGATGGACTTCGTCCAAGTCAAGAAGTGCGCTAAAACCATAATCAACGGGGCGCGGTGTCGTCGGATCCTTCCGGGGCCGCGCGTCCCCCGCGAAGCGGAGCAGGTGAAACGGTATGAGCGACCTCCTTCAACGGCTGCGGGGGCGTGGCTGGCGGCTGACCTCGCAGCGACGTGTCGTCGCCGAGGTCCTCGACGGCGACCATGTGCACCTGACGGCGGACGAGGTGCATCTGCGGGCCGCCGCGCGACTGCCCGAGATCTCCCGCGCGACCGTCTACAACACGCTGGGGGAACTCGTCGCGCTCGGCGAGGTGCTGGAGGTCTCCACCGTGGGCCGGGCCAGGCGGTACGACCCGAACGCGCGCCGCCCCCATCAGCACCTGGTCTGCTCCGGCTGCGGCACGGTCCGCGACGTCCACCCGGACGGCGACGCCCTCGGCGACCTGCCCGAGGCCGAGCGGTTCGGGTTCGCCGTCGGCTCGGTGGAGATGACCTACCGCGGTTTGTGCCCGGACTGCGTCTGACGACCTGCCGAAGAGCCGGGGTGCGACGAGCACGGTGACGGAAGTCCTTGAGCCTCGGACTGTGCGACCGCTCCGGGGAGGCTGCCGCCCAACTGTCTTGCCCGAAAGCCCCGGAACTCGCGGAACCCCCGGAGGCACCGGAAGAGCTAGAAGCACTCCGGCAGTCCCGGGCGTTCCTTCGCACGGACCGCGGGGAGCCAGGCCGTGCGGGCCGTGGCGCCGGGCGGGAGGCGGACGCGGAACCAGTGGGTGGAGCGGCGGTCCTCCTCGTCGATGATGGTCTCCCCGTCGGGCACCTGGCAGTCGGCGGTGAGGACGTCGCCGTGCCACACCCGGGTCGGTACGACGTTCTCCGCGGTGTAGGGCCGCACGGGATCGATCGCCAGCCCCAGGCTGCACCGCGGGTCCCGGTCGGCCCGGCCCCGGCAGTCCCGCTCCGCGTTGTACACCTGGACCGTGCCGGGCGACGTGGCGCCCGCGCGGCCGGGCGTCGCGGGGGAGGACCCCCGTACCGCGTCCGAACCCAGCGTCGCACCGGCGATCCCGCACAGGGCGGTGGCCAGGACGGCCGCGCGGGCCCGCATGCCCCGCCGTCCCGCCCGCCCCTCGGCGGTCTCCCGGTGAGCGGCGATACGGGCCAGCAGACTCTCCGCGGTGTGGGGGGCGCGGGCCTCATGGGTCGGGGCGAGGCAGTCGGCGGCCAGCTCGCGCCAGAACGGCGGCACGGCCCGGTCCATGCGCAGCGGCGTACGGCCCCGGCCGTACTCCTGGACCGCGGCGCCGCGAGCGATGGGCGTGGCCCCGGGAAACGGCGAGCCGCCGGACGCGAACACCTCGTGGATGACGATGCCCAGCGCCCAGATGTCCGCGGTCGGCCGGACCCGCACGCCCCGTTCGCCCAGCGGGGCCCGCCAGCGTTCGGGCGGGAAGTAGTCCAGGGTGCCCAGGGGAGGCACATGGCCGTGGGTCCCCGTCAGCTCGGTGGCGAGGCCGAAGTCCGAGAGCTTCACGGACCGGTCCCGGCCCAGCAGGACGTTCTCCGGTTTGAGATCCGCGTGGACCCAGCCCGACCGGTGGAGATGGGCGAGCCCCTCGCAGATGCCCGCGATCAGCCGGCCCCGATCGGTCTCGGGCACCCCCGCGTCGACCAGTTCCCGCAGACTGCCGACGGCCCGCTCCATGACCAGGACGATCGCGCCCTCCAGGGCAGGGCGGTCGGGCGCGGTGAGGACGAAGGACTTCAGGAGGCCGATCAGCCTCGGGTGCCCGGCCCCGCGCCCGAGTGCGACCTCGCGGCGGGCGGACTCCACGATCCTGCGCGCCTGGCGCGGCGCGAGACCGGCGGTCGGCATGATCTTGAGCGCGACCTCGGCCGGGCCCGGGGCCGCGGCGGCCCCGCCGGTGCGGTCCTGGCGGCCGCCGGCCGGTCGTGCCGCGTACACCGTGGACCAGCCCCCGGAGCCGATCGGACGGGTGACCACCCAGTCCCCGACCCGGTAGCCGGGCGGCAGCAGGTCCGCGCCGTCGTCGTCCGTGAGGTCCTGCGGGCCGTGCGGCGGTCTCATCGTGCGGCCTGCCGCTCCCGCCCGCCGGCCCCGGTCGGCGGCGGCAGCAGTGCGAGATGCTCCTCCCGTACGAGCCCGAACCGCAGGGCCAGCCCCACGACCTCCTTCCGCTTGCCGTTGCGGCGGTCGCCCTTGCCCGGCTCGTGGGCGTCCGGGCCGCCGATGCGCAGCTTCTCCTCGGCGAGGTAGTCGATGTGCGAGCTGACCGCACGGGCGGTCAGCTCGCCACCGGCTAGGTGCCCACGGAGCCGGTCGACGATCTGGGGCGTGGTGGGGACCGCCACCCGCGACTGGTCGCGCAGACGCGGTTCGCAGAGCGCGACCAGGACGAGGAAGTACGTGGCCGTCTCGTTCAGGGAGTACGCGGTGACCGTGCTGTTCCCCCAGGGACCGCCCAGCGCGTCCGGGTCCAGATAGAGATGGTCGGGAGCGAACACCTGGAAGGAGACCGTGATGTCACCGCGGGTCGGCAGCACGACGCGCGAGAACTCGAACGGGATGGGCGCCCCCACCCGTCGCGGAGGCACCCGCAGGTATTCCCCCGCTCCCTCCGGGTTCTCCACGAGGTAGCTGTGGGTGGTGCTGTGGTTCGTCAACTGCCAGTGGTCGTCGGTGACCCGGATCTCCCCGGCGAGCCGGGAGATCGCCGGATCGTCCAGGCGCAGCTCGACGGGGACGGCCGTGGAGCCCCGGCCGAAGCGGGCGGCCTCGCCGGGCCCCAGCCGTAACGTCACCGTGTCACCGTGCGGTGCGCCGCCGGCGGCGCCACCGCTTCCCCGCGGCAGATGGACGACTACGCCGCTCACCGCTCCCCCCGTCCTCTTTGTCGCCGGTCGGACCAGCGGAACGATACGCATCTCCCGGGGGAGTTCACCGGTGTACTTCGGCCACCTAGCCGGAATCCGTCGACCGATGCCATGGATGCCCCGTTCTGGCCGGGGTGCAGTGGGGTAAGTCACCGCGGCGAGAGGACCGGCCCGCCGCGACCGCGGTGCGGGCCGCGTCCCTGCCGATGGCCCACCGAACGAACGGGGCTTCCCCCGGCGCGTTTCATCGGCATGTCATCGGTGCCTGCCAGGGTCGTGCGGCGTAGGCAGACGACAGACGGAGGATCGACATGCGAGCGAAGAAGATGGCGGCCGGCGTGGCCGGGCTTCTGCTGACGGCGGGGCTCTCGGTGACACAGGCGTCCACGGCGCAAGCGGCGGCGGCGGGGGCAGCCGCTTCGTGCGAGGGCACCTACACGATCGTCGTCGGCGGCACCGGAAGCTCGTGGGACAGAGACGGCTTCACCGGCAACATCCAGCAGCACGTCGGGTACCCCACCACGATTCCCAACGGCGCGAGCGCCCGCGCAGGCGTCAACGAGCTGAACCGGCTGGTGCGCGACCAGCGTGCCGCGTGTCCGAACCAGCACGTCAAGATGGGCGGATACTCCCTGGGCGCCGCGGTCGTGCACACCTGGGTCACCGAGAACTGGCAGACCTTCGACAAGGTCAACGCCGTTCTGATCTCGGACCCCAAGCGGCAGGGTGGTCCCGGCGCCAACGGGGGAGCGGTGCCGTTCGGCGGCATTGTCGGCGCTCCGCTGGCCGGCGCCGACAAGTTCTTCGGGAACGTACCCGTCAAGACGATCTGTCACTGGGACTACGTCTGCGACGAGTCCGCCGGCATCTGGACGTACCCGCACAACCACATCAACAACTACCCGAACGACTTCAACATGGATCACCACAACAACAGCTCCAACGAGCAGTGGTACAACGGCGCTTGGCACCCCGCCTCCTGGTGATCAAAGGACGGTGGCGGACCCGGCCGGAGAGCTGAGCCCGAGGCCCGCCTCGTCACCGCGCAGAATCATCTGGTGCGCCCGCCGCAGCATCCCGCTCGGGGGAACCCCGAGGTCGTCGGCGAGAAGGCGGCGGGCGCGCTCGAACACCGTCAGTGCGTCGGCCTGGCGTCCGTCCCGGTACAGCGCCCGCATCAGCATCGCGGCCAGCGGCTCGTTGAGGGGGTGCGCCGCCGACAGGGCGAACAGCTCGGCGATCGCCTCGGCATCCTGGCCGAGCCGCAGCTGCCACTCCAACTTCCGCTGTACGAGGGCGACTCGGCGCTCGGTGAGCCGCAGCCGCTCCCGTTCCGCGAGCGGCCCCGGCAGCCCGGCCAGGGGCTCTCCGCGAAACAGCTCCAGCACCTGGGCGCAGCGGCGGACCGCCTCCGGCGGATCGCCCGCCCGGTCGGCCTCCCCGATCCCGGCGACCAGCTCCTCCATCCGGGTCACGTCCACATCGACCGCGCCGGGGGCCAGCCGGTACCCCCGGGGCCCGCGCTCGATGACCGGGGACGGACCGCCCCCGGCGCACAGGGCCTTGCGCAGCCGGTAGACGTAGACGGGCACCACGTTCGCGACCGGCGGCTCCATCCCCCATACGTCGTCGAGCAGTTCCCGCTGGCCGAGGGGTCTGTCCAGGCCCAGCGCCAGGGCCGCCAGGACGGCCTGCTGGCGCAGATGCCCCAGCGGGAGGGGACGCCCGTCCCGCCACGCCTGCAACGGCCCGAGCAGGGAGATCCGCACCTTCGACGCCGGCCCCGTCGTCCGTACGGCGACGGTGCGGGAAGCCGGTCGCACCGGCCGCGCGCGGGGGCCGCGGCCGGGGGCCACCAGACCGCAGTCGAAGGCGTGGACGATGGCGGCGGCCCGGTCGCGCAGCCCGAGCTTCACCAGAATCCGCGCGAGGTGCTCGGCCACGGTGTGCTCGGGGACGGCGAGCGCGGCGGCGATCTCGTCGTCCCCGAGGCCGCAGCCGACCGCCGAGAGGACCTGGCGCTCCTGGTGCCGCAGCGCGGTGGCCGGCGAAGGGGGGCGGTCGACGGTGGCAGGGGGTCGGTCGGTGGTGACGGTCGTCGGCATCGCAGCTCCCCGGGCTCCTGACGGGTCGGTCTTGCGGGCGCCGTCGACAAGCTAATGGGGGAGTGCCGGGCAGGGCATCCGGAACGATCCGGAGTGACAGGGCAGCTCTATGCGGTGCCGGGCTGCTCCCGGCGCCGCCGGAACTCGATCCTGTCGGGCCCGTCGGATTCCAGCGGCCCCGACGCCGTCCAGCCGCAGGCCTCGTAGAACGCGACGGCCGTGACGTTGCCGGTGAAGGTCTCCAGGCGGATCTCCCGGTACTCGGCGAAGAGCAGCCGCTCGGCCTGCGACAGGAGCACCCTTCCCAGGCCCTGGCGTTGACGGTCCACGTCCACCATCAGCAGATCGATGGTGGAGCCCTCGGTGATCAGCAGCCCTGCCAGGTCCCCGCCCACCTCCAGGCAGTGCAGGCGCCCCGCGCGGAAGTGCGACGCGACGTGATCGTCGCTGGCGCCGGAGTACCGGGCGGGGAAGCGGCATATTCGGAGAGCTCCAGAGGGGGACAGGAAAGGACCAACCATGCCCTTCCGTCAGTCCTCCCCGGTCCCCCGGTCCCTCGTCGCCCTGTCCCCTCCGGTCAGGGCGCCTGCTCTTCGTCCGCGTCCGTCCCCTCGATCGCGGCGGGCCGCAGCTGGGCCTCCCGGATGCGGCCGATGTCCAGCTTGGTGCTCCGGTCGAAGCGGTAGACGCCGTTCTCCTCCTGGAACACGTCGGTCAGCTGCGTGTAGCAGTAGCCGAACATCTCCGGGTCTTCCAGCAGCACGCCGGTCAGGCCGGCGAAGCGCGTGTGGAACTCCTCCTCGGTGCGCACCCGGTCGCCGTAGCCCCAGGAGGCCGTACGGTCCGTGCCGGACTGCTCGGCGGCGGCCTCCGGGTCCCACCAGATCCCGCCGAACTCGCTGACGAAGTACGGCTGGCCGCGGTACGGCTGGGAGTACGCGGCGCCGTTCTCGTACGCGTTCACGAAGGGCTCGTCCTTGGCGAGTCCGGACACGAGCTGCCGGAAGGCGGCCGGATCCTGCTCGTAGGAGTGGGAGTCGTAGACGTCGGTCTCCAGGACCCGGTGGGAGTAGCCGGAGGCGTCGACCACCGGGCGGGAGGTGTCCATGGCCTTGGTGGCGAGGAACATCGCCCGGGTCACGTCGTCGAGCTGCGTGATGCGGTCGTGCAGCTTCTGGTAGGTCTCGTTCAGCGGGCACCAGCCGATGATCGAGGGGTGCGAGTAGTCACGCTCCACGGCTTCGAGCCACTGTGCGACGAACGAGGCGTCGGGGCGCTGGTTGTCGCCCGAGGACCCGCCGACCTCGCAGCCCCAGTCGCCGAACTCGCCCCAGACCAGATAGCCGAGCCGGTCCGCGTGGTAGAGGAAGCGCTCCTCGAAGACCTTCTGGTGCAGCCGGGCCCCGTTGAAGCCGGCCTCCAGGGCCAGTTCGATGTCCCGGACCAGGGCCTCGTCGGAGGGGGCGGTCATCAGGCCGTCCGGGTACCAGCCCTGGTCGAGGACGAGGCGCTGGAAGCGGGGGCGGCCGTTGAGCAGGACGGTCCTGCCCCGGATCCCGACGGCGCGCAGGCCCGCGTAGCTCTCGACGGTGTCGACCGCCTCGCCGGCCGCGTCGAGGAGTTCGATCCGCAGCCCGTAGAGGAAGGGGTCCTCCGGGCTCCACTCGCGGCGCCGGTCCTCCGGGAGGGCCAGCTGGAGCCGGGGGGCCAGGTCCAGGTCGGCGCGCACCTCGGCGCGGCAGACCTCGCCCGCCTCGTCGCTCAGGACGGCGCGCACGCGGTGGCCGGGGCGGTTGGAGGACAGGGGCAGTTCGAGGGAGAAGGCCGCGCCGGCCAGGTCGGGGGTGATGCGGGGGCGGCGCAGATGGGCCTCGGGGACGGGCTCGGCCCAGACGGTCTGCCAGATGCCGGTCGTGCGCGTGTAGTTGCAGTCGTGGTTGGCGTACTGGGTCGCCTGCTTGCCCCGGGCCTGCGGGCCGGACTTCGGGTCGCGGGCGCGGACGGTGATCTCCACCTCCCGGCCGGCCGCGGCGAGGTCGCCGAGATCGGCGGTGAAGGGGGTGAAGCCGCCCCGGTGACGGACCGCCTCGGTGCCGTCCACCCAGACGGTGGTGTCGTGGTCGACGGCCCCGAAGTGCAGCAGCACCCGGCGGCCCGCCCACGCGGTGGGCGGTGTGAACCGCCGCCGGTACCAGACGGCTTCGAGGAAGTCGGTGTCGCCGACGCCGGACAGCTCGGACTCGGGGGCGAACGGTACGAGGATCTCGCCGGTGAGGTCGCGGTCCAGGAGTCCTCGTTCGAGGCCGCTGTCGCCCTGGTCGGTCTCGAACTGCCAGGTCCCGTTGAGGTTGAGCCAGTCGCGACGGACGAACTGCGGTCGCGGGTACTCCGGACGGGGGACGGAGGGGGTGGGCACGAGAGCTCCAGTCGGATGGTGGGAGTGGCCGGCGGGACGCCGGCCCGGACAGGGGAGGGGCGGGTCAGCTGCCGCCGAGGCCGGTGGTGGCCACGGAGTTGACGATGCGCCGCTGGAAGAGGAGGAACATCACGATCAGCGGGAGCGCCGCGAGCAGGGCGGACGCCATGCCCTGGGCGTACTGGATCCCGTAGGCGTCCTTGACCGTGGCGAGACCCACCGGGAGGGTCATGAGGTCGGGGTCGTTGGTGACGACGAAGGGCCACATGAAGTTGTTCCACGCCCCGATGAAGACGAAGATCGCGACGGCCGAGACGATCGGGCGGGACAGCGGAAGCACGATCGACCGGAAGACCCGGAGTTCGGAAGCGCCGTCGATGCGGGCGGCGTCCTCCAGTTCGCGGGGGATCCCGTCGAAGAAGCGCTTGAGGATGAAGACCATCATCGGGGCCACGACCTGCGGCAGGATGACGGCCGCGTAGGTGTCGACCAGATGGAACATCGTCATCTGCTCGAAGAGCGGGACGATGAGCAACTGCGGCGGGACCATGATCGCGGCGACCGTGACGGCGAGGAGGGCGCGCCGTCCGCGGAAGGTGCCGCGGGAGAACCCGTAGGCGGCGAGCGTCGAGACGGCCACGGTGAGCGCGGTGACCAGGGCGGCGATCAGCAGACTGTTGAAGGCCCAGGTCGGAACGTTTCCACGGTCCAGGATCTGCTGGTAGGCGGAGAGCGTGAAGGCTCCCTTGAACGGCGACAGCCCCGACTTCATCACGTCCTGCTCGCTCTGCAGCGAGGTCGCGACCGCCCAGAGGAACGGCAGCAGCCAGACGGCGGCGAGGACGGTCAGCGCGGTCCCGGCGAGCGCGCGGGGGAGCCGTCCGTGGCCGAGCAGCAGAGGGGACCCGGATTCCTCGCGGCGGGGCCGGCGCGGCCGGCGGGCGGGGGTGGAGACGGCGGACACGGTCAGCCCTCCTGACGGAAGAAGCGGAGCTGTGCGACGGAGACGAGGATGATGATCGCGAAGAAGACGTAACTGACCGCCGAGGCGTAGCCCAGCCGGTATCCGGTGAACCCGACGTCGTAGACGTACTCCAGGATCGGGCGGGTCGAGCCGTTGGGGCCGCCCTTGGTGAGGATGTAGATCTGGTCGAACACCTTGAGCGAGGCGAGCACCTGGAGCATCGCCACCAGGACGGTGGTCTGCCGCAGCTGGGGGAGCGTGACCGACCAGAGCCGCCGCCACGCGCCGGCCCCGTCGAGGGCGGCGGCCTCGTCGTAGGTGACGGGCAGGGACTGCAGGGCCGCGAGGTAGAGCAGGAAGTTGAAGCCGACCGTCCACCAGACGGTGAGGGCCGCGACGGACCACATCGCCACCGACTCGTCGGAGAGCCAGCCGACGGGTTCCAGGCCGAGGGACGTCAGCAGTTGGTTGCCGAAGCCGATGTCGGGCTGGTAGAGCCACGTCCAGATGAGCGTGACCACCGTGACGGGCAGCAGGTACGGGGCGAAGTAGGCGAGGCGCCACGCCCATTGGCCGGCGAGCCCGCTGTGCACCAGCAGGGCCATGGCCAGGGCCACCAGGACGAGCGGCACGCTGGAGATCAGGGTGAAGAAGACGGTGTTGCCGAGGCTGCTCCAGACGTCCGGGTCGCCGAACGCCTCGGCGTAGTTGGCGAGCCCGACGAACTCGGTGTCGCGCAGGGTGAGCGAGGCGTCGGTGAGGCTCATCCACATGCCCTGCACGATGGGCCAGACCAGGAAGAGCCCGAAGAACACCAGGAACGGCAGGACGAACAGCCCGCCGCCTCCCGTGAGGGAGCGGCGCCGCCGGGGGGCGGGCACGGGTTCGGAGGGGTGCGGATGGGGTTTCGCCGTGGCTCCGGCGGGTGCGGTGGTGGTCACGATGCGGCTCCTTCGGCTGTCGTCAGGCGACCGGGTTGGGCTGGCGCAGCAGGGTGTCCGCTTCCCGGACCATCTGCCGTACCGCCTTCTCGGCGGAGGTGTTGCCCAGCAGCGCCGACTGGAGCGGCTGGCACATGCGGTTCTGGAAGTTGCCGCCGGCTCCGGCGAACCAGTTCGGCGGGTCGAGAACGGCGATCTCGCCCGCGGCCGCGTAGGAGGACTGGGGGTCGAGCTTCGTGTACTCGGGGCGTGCCTGCACCGGCTGGTAGGCCGGGATGTGCCCGGCGCTCGCCCAGGTCAGGCTCTGCTTGATGACCTCGGCCACATACCGGTGGGCCTCGCGGCGGCGGGCCGGGTCGGGGTCGCTCTGGTGCGGAAGGACGAAGCTGTGCGAGTCGGCGTAGACGGCCGGCCGGTCGAAGACCTGCGGGAAGGGGGCCGCCCCCAGGTTCTTGATGCCGGACTTCCGGAACGTCGGCAGCTCCCACTCCCCGGCCATGATCATGCCGCCGCGGCCGTCCATGAACGCGGCCATCGCCCCGTTGTAGTCGAGGTTGTTGGGGTTCGTACGGCCGTCGAAGAGCTGCTTCATGAAGGTCACGACCTGCACCGCGGCCTCGACGTCGATCTTCGGCGGGCCGCCGTCGGGCAGCGTGAAGGAGGCGCCGGTCTGGGCGTACAGCGCGGCGAACTGACGCCAGCTCTGGGCGGTGTCGGTGACGTGCCCGAAGAGGATGCCGGAGGCGCCCGTGGCCTTGGCCAGCTCCTTCCCGGCGTCCAGGAACGCTTCGGGTGAGCCCATCGGGGCCAGGCCGCCGTCCGCGTCGAGGAGCCCTGCCGCTCCGGCCGCGTCCTTGTCGTAGAAGACGATGAAGGGGTGGACGTCCAGCGGGATCGCGTAGGCGGTGCCCTGGTGCTGGGCGCGTTTCCACACGGCGGGCGCGAAGTCCTTCTCCGTCACGCCGAACTCGGCCAGCAGGTCCAGGTCGAAGGGGTCGAGCAGTCCGCCGGGGGCATATCCGGCCAGGCGTGACAGGTGCAGGACGGCCACGTCCGAGGCCCGGCCGCCGGCCGCGGACATGGCGAGCTTCGTGTAGTACGACGGGCCCCAGTCCAGGATGGTGCGGTCCACGCGGAAACCGTCGGGCCCCCGGGACACGGCCGCGATCATCTCGTCCATGAGCATGCCGTCGCCGCCCTGGAACAGGTCCCACACCTTCAGCGCGGAGGCTCCGCCGGCCGGTGAGGCGCAGCCGGCGAGCGGGCCCGCGGCCAGCAGCGCCGCCGCTCCTGTCCCGTAACGCAGCAGTCGCCGGCGGCCGATGCCGGGCGACGGGTCGGGGTCCCAGGAGCCGAGCGGCCCGTGGGCAGGGGGAGCAGGGTTCATCACTGACCTTTCGACGGCCGGACGACGTGCCCGGCCGACGGCAGGCGCCATCGGCACGACAGCCGTCGGCCGCCCGTGCACATCGGGGTGATTCGCACCGGGTCTCCCCGTGCGATGACCTGTTTTTACATCGATGTACATTGGCTGTAAAGAGTTGTGTCAGCACCTGTGCGCCGGATGCGCTCCCCGACCCGGCACTCCGGAGCCGCCCCGGACCCGGCGGAGGCCAACCCATAGACTCGGTGCGTTCAGGGGCGGGGAGGTTGCGGATGGCACGGCCGAGGATCAAGGACGTCGCACGGCACGCGGGGGTGTCGGAGAAGACGGTGTCCAACGTGCTCAACGACTACATCCACGTCTCCGACCGGACCCGGCAGCTGGTGCAGGAGTCGATCGAGCACCTCGGCTACCGCATCAACCTCGCCGGCCGCCACCTGCGCAGCGGACGCACGGGCATCATCGCCCTGGTCGTTCCGGAGCTCGACGTGCCCTACTTCGCCGAGCTGGCCCGGCACGTCGTCCGGGCGGCCGAGACGCGCTCCCTGACCGTGCTGATCCACCAGTCCGGCGGGGACCGGGAGCGGGAGAGGGCGGCGCTGGCCGGCTTCGGCTCGGACTTCGTGGACGGGGTCATCCTCAGCCCGCTGGCCCTCGCGCCGGAGGACCTGCGCGCGCACGCCGGACCCCCGCCGACCGTCCTGCTGGGCGAGCTGCTGACCGACGGCGCCGACCATGTGGCGATCGACAACGAACGCGCGGCCCGCGAGGCCACCGAGCACCTGATCGCCCAGGGGCGCCGGCACATCCTCACCGTCGGCGGGCGGCACGACGAGGGCGTCGGCACCGCGCAGGCGCGCACCCGCGGTTTCCGCGCCGCGCTCGCCGGGGCGGGCCTCGCGTACGCGCCGGCCGCCCTGGCGCCGGTGGAGGCGTTCCACATGAGCGACGGGGCGGACGCCGTGCGCCGCGCCCTGGCCGACGGCGTCCGGCCGGACGCCCTGCTGTGCCTCAACGACCAGCTCGCGCTGGGGGCGTTGCGGGCGCTGCACGCCTACGGGGCACGGATCCCCGAGGACGTGGCCGTCATCGGCTTCGACGATGTGGAGGGCGGCCGGTTCAGCGTGCCGTCGCTGAGCACGGTCGCCCCCGACAAGGAGGCGGTGGCCCGCGTCGCGGTGGACCTGCTGCTGCGCCGCATCGACGAGGCGACGTGCCCGGACCCCCGGCCGGACGGCGCGGCCCGCCCCGGCTCGGCGCGCCCGCAGGACCGCGTCGTGGCCCACCGGCTCGTCCTGCGCGAGAGCACCGAGGGATCGGCGGGGCGCGACGGGGTGTGGTGAGCGCCCGGCACTCCGCGCCCGGCACCCCCGCCCGGCACTCCGTGCCCCGCTCCCGGCACCCCGCTCCCGGCCCCCGCGCAAGCAGCCCTGAGCTCCCGTTTCGTCACCCGCATTGCCCTGTCGCACTGCCGTGCGGCTAGTTTGTGTGCAGGACGGACGAGCAGGCCCGTGGTGACAGAGGCGCACGGGACGGGGAGGTCGGGAAGAGTGTCGCTGCGCGCAGGTGACCCAGCCGAGATCGGCGGCTATCCACTCGAGGCGCGGCTCGGCGCGGGCGGCATGGGCACGGTCTATCTGGCCCGTGCGAGTTCGGGGCGACCTGTCGCGATCAAACTGATCCACCAGCAGTTCGCGGGGGACGACGAGTTCCGCATCCGCTTCCGGCAGGAGGTGGCGGCCGCCAGGCGGGTGAGCGGTGCGTTCACCGCCGCCGTGGTCGACGCCGCTCCCGAGGCCGAGCAGCCGTGGATGGCGACGACCTATATCGAGGGAGACACCCTCGCCCAGCACATCGCCGCGAAGGGCCCGCTGAACGGGGCGGAGCTGAGAAGCCTGGCCATCGGTCTTGCGGAGGCGCTGCGCGACATCCACCGGGTGGGCGTCGTCCACCGCGACCTCAAGCCCTCGAACGTCGTGCTCTCGCCCGAGGGCCCACGGGTCATCGACTTCGGCATTTCGCGCGCCGTGGACCAGCAGACGCTGACGATGACCGGGAGGGTCATCGGCACGCCGCCCTTCATGTCGCCGGAGCAGTTGCAGGCCCCGCGTGGGGTGGGACCGCTGTCCGACGTCTTCTCGCTCGGGACGCTGCTGGTGTACGCGTCGACGGGACACGGGCCCTTCGACGCGGACAGTCCGTACATGACGGCGTATCAGGTCGTGCACGAGGAGCCGTCGTTGGGCGCCGTGCCGGCGGCGCTGCGGGCGGTCGTCGAGTCGTGCCTGGACAAGGAGCCCGAGGGCCGCCCCTCGGCGGACGAGCTGCTCGTGCTGTTGCGGGACCTGCCGGTCGAACTCGGCGGGACCGACGCCGACGGGGTGGGCGCGGGCCGCACCCGCGACATGGTCACCCAGCATCACCTCGCGACGGGGTCCACCCCGGCGCGGCCCGCCCCGGACGGTCCCGGCCCGGGGAGCACCGGCATCCCGATCGGTCGCCGGCTGCGTCGCCGATGGCGGCCCGTGCTCGCGGCCGCCGTCGCGGTGGCGGCGATCGGCGGGGGAGTGGCCGGCCTGACGGCGGGCGGCTCCGGAGGGAGCGGCGGCGGCGACAAGGGCCACAGCGTCGCGGCTCCGGCCGCGGCCCTTCCGGACGGCTTCGAGCCGTGGCGCACGACCGTGCGGGGCGGTCGCGAGGACATCCCCGACGAGCTGCGGTGCGTCGCGCGCGGCGACGCGCTGTTCTGCGGGGGCGGCGGTGTCGTCGCGACCCGTATCAGCGCCCTGGACGGATCGCGGGTCTGGACGGTGAAGAGTCCGGGCGTCCCCGTCCAGGGCATGCACCTGGTGGGCGCCACCGACGACACGGTGCTCGGTTACCGCTTCGCGGCCCAGGACGCCCCGCAGGGCCCTTCCAGCGAGGTGGTGGCCGTCGACGCGGACACCGGCCGTGAGCTGTGGTCCGTCCCCTCCGGAGCCCAGTCGACGGCCGTCACCGGCCGGACCCAGGACGCCGTCGTGGCCGGTTCCGCCGTGGTGACGGTCGACGCCGCCAACTCCCGGTTCGAGGCCCGGGACGCGCACGGCGGCGAGGTCGACTGGACGACGCCCTTCCCCGGAGGCGAACAGTGCGCTCCCGTCACGGCGGGCCCCCAGCTCTTCGCGATGTGCGCGACGGACGCGGAGGTGGACGCCTCGGAGGTGCGCCACCCCACCCTGCACACGCTCGACGTCGCCTCCGGGGCGCTGGGCGGGCCCATCGCGGTCAAGGGGCCCGTCGTGCCGATGGGCGTCGCCGACGGCAGTCTCGTCCTCCTCTCGAAACACCTCGAGGGAACAGCGTCGACGGGGTACGACGGGGTGGCGCGGGTCGACCCTTCGACGCGGAAGGTCGCGTACTCCCGGCTCGACAGGACCTACGCGGGGACGCCCGGCATGGCGGGCGGCACCGTCTACGTGAGCGGACAGGCCGGTCTGGTCACCGCGCTCGACCCCGCGACCGGCCGGAAGAAGTGGTCGCGGCAGACGGGCGTGGAGGGCGCGTCGGGTCCCGTGGCGGGGGCCGACGCGCTGTACTTCAGCTCGGCCACCGGCCGGGTGGTTGCGCTGTCGTCGTACGATGGCACACCTCTGTGGACCACGGATCCGCAGGCCGACGCGCTGACCGGCGAGCAGGGCGCGAGCCCGCGCGTGACCGTCGTGGGGCGTGCGGTGTTCGTCGCCGTGGCCGAGAACACCCTCGTCGCCTTCGACGCGCGGAAGCCGCCGAGGTCGGGCTGACCCCGGCGGCTTCCCGCCCGCCCCCTCCCCCGCGGGGCGCGGGCGCTTCAGGCCCGGCGCAGGACCGTGGCCTCCGCGCCCCAGCCGAGCGCGATGGTCCGCTCCACGTCCCAGCCCGCCCGCTGCGCGAGGGCGGCGACGGCCGCGGAGTCGCGCAGGGGGCTGCCGGTCGCGGCGTACGCGTGCAGGGCCGCCTCGGCCGCGTGCGGGCTCAGGCCGTCGGGACGGGAGGCCTCGACGAGGACCGCCGTCCGGGTCCACCCGGCGAGCCGCGTCAGGAGCAGTACGGCCTCCTGATCGGTGCGGTGGGCGAGGGCCTTCGCGGCGACCGCGACGTCGACGGGACCGGCCGTCCAGTCGACGCGCTCCGGCGCCGGAACGTGTCCGCGCAGGACCGCGGCCGGGGTGGCGTCCTCCACGATCCGCAGTCGCGGCCGCCGTCCGGCGTCGTCGAGAGCGGCGACCACCGAGGCGCTGCCCGGCCCGGTCAGGAGGCAGCTCCCGACGTCCGCCCAGAGGGGATCGGCCGTCAGACCGGTCAGCAGGAACACCAACTGCTCGCACTCCTGGACCAGTTCGCCGTAGCGGTCCGCGTCGTGGGTGACCGTTTCGTGCAGGGTGGCGCCCGCGGCGAGCTGCCAGGGGGAGGAGATGCCGTCGCGGAGCGCGGGCGCGAGATGGGTCAGGGCGAGCAGCAACTCGGCCTCGTGGCCCGTGTACTCCTCGCGCTCGTGGTCGTCCAGGAGCTCCTCGCCCGCCGGGCCGAGGCGCAGCCCGGCCGCGTCGTCGGCGCCGACGACCACGCCGTACGCGGCGAGCAGCGGAAGCAGTACGTCGATCCCCGGGCCGGAGACGCCCAGGCGGGCCGCGAGTGCGCCGGGGGTCAGTCCCGGCGCGTCGGCCACCGCGTCGACGACGCCGAGCCGCAACGCGGCCCGTGCGACCAGCCAGGGCAGCGGCGACGGGATCCCGGCAGGGCCCGGGGCGGCGTCGGCCGTGCCCACCGCGTCCGGCGCGGGGGCCTCCTCGCGGTGCCAGTAACCCGTGATGTTCAGGCGCTCCTTGGGGAGCTTCCGCTCCCGCCGGAGATACCGGCGCACCGGTAGCAGCGCCCGGCTCTCCGCCGCCGCCCAGACGTATCCCTCACCCGCCGGCACCGGCACCGCGCGGACGGCTGCGTCCAGTGCCGCCGCGTCCCCCGGCTCCGCGACCACCCAGGTGACCGTGTCGCCGTCGCGCAGCGCCAGCTCCTGGCGTGCCGCGTCGTCCGAGACGGTCACCAGGACCCACGCCGGGGCGTCGAGCGGGCGTTCGTCGAGGAAGCGGCCGATGGCGGGCAGTGCCGTCTCGTCCCCGACGAGGAGGATCCAGTCGAGCCGATCCGGCAGCCGCAGCGACGACTTGGGCCCGACGAACCACAGTTCGTCGCCCTCCCGGGCCGACGCGGACCAGGCCTCCGCGGGCCCCTCGCCGTGCACCACGAAGTCGAGGTGGAGCTCTCCCGCCCGCAGGTCCACCCGCCGGGGCGTGTAGTCGCGGGTCAGCCGGTGTTCGGCCGGCGTCCACTCGATGCCGTGCGGCAACTGGGCGGGGAGCGCCGCGTGGACGTCCCCGTCCGCGGCCAGGATCAGCTTGACGTGGTCGTCGAACCCGGGCGCGGCGAAGGCCGGATGATCGGTTCCGTCGCGGCTGAACGCGGCGAGGTCGTCGCCGCCGAGGACGATGCGCCGCATCCGGGCGGTCACCTCCTCGACGCGGCGCACGGTGACCCGGCGCAGGACGAGCGGGTGGGTCGTGTACGCGCGCTGGGCGGCCATCAGGAGAACTTCTTCTCGATGAGGTCGAGCAGAGCCATCGACTCGTCGTAGTCGCCGCGCAGCACCCAGTACGGCAGGTCATGGGCGTTGTCCGCCTTGAAGGCGGGCAGCGCGCCGTAGACGGGGTTCTTCTTCAGGGTGGCGACGTCGGTCGTGTCGGCGTTGAACCCCATGACGAACACGGACGGCTGGGTGATCGTCTGGCCGACCTTCTCGGTCGACAGCTCGAACATGTCACCGCCCTGCCCGTACACCGGGAAACCGCCCTTCGCGAAGACCGGCGCCGGTTCGATGCCGACCTTCTTCAACTCGTTGGGCAGGCCCACGCTCTCCACCAGGCCGTAGGCGGTGCCGTCGCCGGTGAGGGCGAGGAAGGACACGGGGCCGGCCGGCGGGGTGATCGCCTCCTTCACCTCGGTGATCCGCCGGTCGTAGGCGGCCAGGTGCCGCTCGTAGACGTCGGCCCTGCCGAACACGTCGTCGGCGAGGAAGGAGAACTGGGTGCGCCAGTCGCCGAGCTTCTTGCCCACGAGCACGGTGGGAGCGATGTCGGAGAGGTCGTCGTACACCTTCTCCGCCTGGAACAGCGGGAAGCCGATGCCTCCGCCGACGATGAGGTCGGGATCGAGCGCGAGGATCGCCTCCAGATCGAAGCCGTCGACACTCCACGGCAGGAACGTGGTGCCGTCCTCCTTCGCCTCCTTCTCCCAGTACGGCGAGAACGCGCCCCTGCCGTCGGCGTCCTCGGGGATCGTGGCCCGCACCGGCACGTCGAGGTCGTAGAGGTAACCGGCGAGGGCGTGGTTGAGCACGACCACCCGCTTCGGCTCGGCCGGCACCTTCACCGTGCCGTAGTCGGTCGTGACGGTACGGGTCTTCGCGGCGGACGCTTGGTCCCCGTCGTCCGACGCCTCGGAGGCCGAGCAGCCGGTGAGGGCCAGCGCGGCGACGAGCGCGAAGGCGAGAAGGCGGGCAGGAGCAGACATGGGACCTCATGTGACTGGGCACGCTCGCAGATCCGAGCTGTTGGTAAGGTGAGGCTAACCTCGCTGGTTCCGCTGCGTCGATCCGCGTACGACATCGCCAGTGACGGACACGACGCATCGCACAACGGGAGGCACGCTTGCCGGTGACATCCCTCGGCACCGTGGTCGCCGAGAACGCCATCCGATTCCTCGGACACGACACACACGTCCACGACGAGCCGCACCTCGTCTACGTGGTGACCGGCAACGCCCGCCTGTCCGCCGACGGCCAGGAGTGGCGGCTCGGCCGGCACGAGGCGCTCTGGCTCGCTCCCCGCGTGCCGCACGCACTGCGCATCGAGCCGGGCGGCATGGCGCTCGGCCCCTTCCTCAACCCCGGTGACCAGCCACGATGCCGTGTGCAGCCACTCGGAGCAGTCCCCGCGATCGTCGAGGTCATGACCACCACACTCGGCGCGGCGCCGAGCACGCCGGATCAGGTCCAGCCGTTCCGGCAGGCGTTGGGACGGGTGCTGAGGGGCATCTCCCGGCCGTTCTTCCCGGTCGTGCTGCCCGTCCATCCTGCGGTGCGCGCACTCGCCCGCGAGGCCCTGCGCACCTCCTCCGTGACGCTGGAGAGGCTCGCCGCACAGCACCGGATGAGCCCCCGCCAGGTGCAGCGGGTCTTCCTCGACGAGACCGGACTGCCCTTCACACGCTGGCGCAACCGGGCCAGGATGAACGCCGCCGTCGAACACCTCCGCGGCGGGGGTGAACTGACGGCGGCGGCCAGGGCGGCCGGCTACGCGACCCGGGCCGGACTGCTGCGCGCGCTCAGCCGCGAGTCCGGAGTGCCCGTGAGCGCGCTCACCACGGACGCGGTGGCGGCGCTCGGCGGCCGCTGAAGGACGCGGGCAGCTCAAGCAGTTCAGGTACGTCGATCACGCACGGCACTTCGGGCGCTCCGGGTGGCTGGTCGCTCAGGGAGGTTCGATGCCACAGGCGCTCGCGACGACGACCGCGCCGCCACCGACCGCGCCGTCGGTGGCGTCGCGTCGCAGGACGCGACGGCTCCTCGGCCTGGCCGTCGCCGTCCTCACGCTCCTGTCGGCCGTGCTGCTCAGCGTCGCGATCGGCTCGGCGATGCTGCCGCCCGACGTGGTGTGGCAGGCGCTGACCGCTCCCGACGGATCCGCCTCGCACGCCACGATCAGCGGCGCCCGCGTGGACCGCACGCTGCTCGGCATCGTCGTCGGTGTGTCCCTGGGCGTGGCGGGAGCGCTCATGCAGGCGCTCACCCGCAACCCGCTCGCCGACCCGGGTGTCCTCGGCGTCAACGCCGGTGCGGGTTTCGCCGTCACCCTGGGCGTGGCCGCCTTCGGCGTCACGCGCATCGAGCAGTACCTGCCCTTCGCCTTCGTCGGAGCCGTCGCCGGTTCGGCGGTGGTCTACCTCGCCGCGAGCGGCGGGCGGGGCGGGCCCTCGCCGGTGCGGCTCACCCTCGTCGGGGTCGCCTTCACGGCGGTGCTCTCCGGCATCTCCCAGACCCTCGCCCTGATCGACACGGAGACCTTCGACCGTATGAGGTTCTGGGGAGCGGGCACCATCACCGACCGCCCGACGGGCACCGCAGGTGACATCGTGCCCTTCGTCCTGGCCGGCCTGCTGGCCGCCGCCTGCTGTGCGCGCCCGCTCAACGCCATCGCCCTCGGCGACGACGCGGGGCGGGCCGTCGGGCTGCGGGTCGGCGCGACCCGGTGCGGCGTGGTGATCGCGGTGGCCCTGCTGTGCGGTTCGGCGACGGCCGCGGCGGGCCCGTTGATGTTCGTCGGCCTCATGGTGCCGCACGCCGTGCGCTGGGTGACGGGGCCCGACTGGCGCTGGATCCTGGTCTGTTCCGCTGTCCTGGCTCCGGCGATCGTGCTGGTCGCCGACGTCCTGGGCCGTCTGATCGTGATCCCCGCCGAGCTGCCGGTCGGCGTCATGATGCCGCTGATCGGCGCGCCCGTGCTGATCCTGCTGGTCCGCGGAAGCCGGGTGAGGGAGCTGTGAGCGGGGTGTTCGTCCTCAGAGCGGGGCCCTTGAGCCTGCGAGCGACGCGACGCGCGGTCCTCGTGTGCGGGCTGCTGGGGGTCGTGCTGGTCGCGCTGGCGCTGTGGGCGTTCACGCTCGGCAGCTATCCGCTGAGCCTCGGCGACCTGACCGCCGTCCTGTCGGGCACGGCCGGGAACAACGTCCGCACGGTCGTCCTGGAGTGGCGGGCGCCGCGCATCGCCGCGGCCGTCCTGTTCGGGGCCGCCCTCGCCGTCGGCGGCGCGATCTTCCAGTCCCTGACCCGCAATCCTCTCGGCAGCCCCGACGTCATCGGCTTCACCACCGGCTCGTACACCGGTGTCGTCGTCACGCTGCTCGCCGGGGCGAGCAGTTATCCGGCGCTCGCCGCGGGCGCGCTCGCCGGCGGACTCGTCACCGCCCTCGTCGTCTATCTGCTCGCGTTCCGGCGGGGTGTGCGGGGCTTCCGGCTCATCATCGTGGGGATCGCGGTCGGTGCGCTGCTGTCCTCGGTCAACACGTGGTTCTCGGTGAAGGCCGATGTGGACACCGCGCTCAGGGCCGCGGTGTGGGGCGCCGGCTCACTGAGCGGCATCGGCCTGCCCGCCGTGCTGATGGCCGCCGTCCTGATGGCGGGGGTCGCGGCGGCGGCCCCGGTGGCGCAACGCCGGATGCGCAGGCTCGAACTGGGCGACGACACGGCGACGATGCTGGGAGTGCCCGTGGAGCGCACCAAGCTGCTGCTGGTCGTTCTCGGTGTGACCGCGACCGCCGCGGTGACCGCCGCGGCGGGCCCCATCGCCTTCGTCGCGCTGGCCGCACCGCAGATCGCCCGCCGTCTCACCGGCCGTGGCGCCTCCGTCGACCTCGCCGGTGCGGCCCTTGTCGGCGCGCTCCTGCTGCTCGGCGCCGACATCGCGGCGCAGCACGCGCTGGACGGTGTGATCCTGCCGACCGGCGCGGTCACCGTGTGCGTCGGCGGGGCGTATCTGCTGGTGCTGCTGGTGCGGGAGTCCCGCCGGGCACGCTAGGGCCTGGATCCGGTCAGGGTTGCAGGATCCGCTCCCACAGCAGCCCGTCCCGCCAGTCCCCGTCGAGGAGGATCGCGGCGTGCGCGACGCCGTACGGGGTGAACCCGTTGCGGCGCAGCACCCGTTGCGACGGCAGGTTCTCCAGGTTGGTGGAGGCCTCGGCGCGGTGCAGGCCGAGTTCGTCCGTCATCACCCGGAGCGCGAGCCCGACGGCGCTCCCGGCGTGCCCCTGGTTCTGGGCGACGGAGGCGATCCAGTAGCCGACGGAGCCCCGGCGCAGGTGCGGCTGCGGCAGGATGCCTCCGACGGTGACCTGTCCGATCACCTGGTCGCCGGCTAGCACCACGCCCGGCCAGACCATGCCGGCCCGGTATCCGGCCAGGAGGCCCCCGATGCGCTCCGCCTGGCCTTCCGGGGTGAAGTAGTCGGCCGGCTGGGCCGGTTCCCACGGCCGGAAGGCCTCGGCGTCCCGCACCCGGTGCGCGGCGATCGGGGCGGCGTCGGTGGGCTCGATCAGGCGGATCCTGGTGCTGCTGGGCATGGGCCGGTCCTCGTCGCGGTGCGTCGGATGGGAACGGCCAACCTACGCGAGGACGCCCGAGCCGCCCCGGGCCGCCGGGTCAGGGGACCTTCACCCAGTCCAGGGTGCGCTCCACCGCCTTCTTCCAGCCCGCGTAGCCCTCCGCGCGCTTCTCCTCGGACCACTGGGGCGACCAGCGCTTCGACTCGTGCCACTGGGTGCGCAGTTCGTCGGTGCTCTGCCAGAAGCCGGTGGCGAGCCCCGCCGCGTAGGCGGCGCCGAGCGCCGTCGTCTCCGCCACGACCGGGCGGCTGACCTCGACGCCGAGGACGTCGGACTGGATCTGCATGCAGAGGTCGTTGGCGGTGACGCCGCCGTCGACCTTGAGCACGTCGAGATGGACTCCGGAGTCCCGCTCCATGGCCTCGACCACATCGCGGCTCTGGTAGCAGATGGCTTCCAGAGTGGCCCGCGCCAGATGGGCGTTGCTGTTGTACCGGGCCAGGCCGACGATCGCGCCCCGGGCGTCGGAACGCCAGTACGGCGCGAACAGGCCGGAGAACGCGGGCACGAAGTACATGCCGCCGTTGTCCTCGACGCTCCGGGCCAGCTCCTCGCTCTCCGGCGCCGACTTGATGATCTTCATCTGGTCGCGCAGCCACTGCACCGCGGAGCCGGTGACGGCGATGGATCCCTCCAGCGCGTAGACCACCGGGCTGTCGCCGAACTGGTAGGCCACCGTGGTGAGCAGGCCGTGCTCCGAGCGGACCAGCTCGGAGCCGGTGTTGAGCACCAGGAAGTTGCCGGTCCCGTAGGTGTTCTTGGCCTCCCCGGGCTCGAAGCAGACCTGACCGACGGTGGCCGCCTGCTGGTCGCCGAGTACGCCGCCGATGGGGATGGCGGCACTCAGCGGCCGGGAGGTGCGGGTGGAACCGTAGGCGTCCGGATGCGACGAGGGGTTGATCTTCGGCAGCATCGCCCGGGGGATGCCGAAGAAGCCGAGGAGTTCCTCGTCCCAGTCGAGGGTCTCCAGGTCCATCAGCATGGTGCGGCTCGCGTTGGTGACGTCGGTGGCGTGGATGCCGCCGTTCGGGCCACCGGTCAGGTTCCACAGGACCCAGGCGTCGGTGTTGCCGAAGATCGCGTGACCGGCCTCGGCGGCTTCCCGTACGCCGTCGACGTTCTCCAGGATCCACTGGATCTTGCCGGCGGAGAAGTACGTCGCCGGCGGCAGCCCGGCCTTGCGCCGGATGACCTCGCCCTGCCCCGAGCGTTCGAGGTTCGCCGCGATGGCGTCGGTACGGGTGTCCTGCCACACGATGGCGTTGTAGTAGGGCCGCCCGTTGCGCGGATCCCAGACCACCGTGGTCTCGCGCTGGTTGGTGATCCCGATGGCCACCAGATCCGTCGGCGACAGGCCGCCGTGACGCAGGGCGTTCTGCATCACCGAGTTGGTGCGTTCCCAGATCTCCACGGGATCGTGCTCCACCCAGCCGGAGCGGGGCAGGATCTGCTCGTGCTCCAGCTGGTGCCTGGCGACCTCGTTGCCGCCGTGATCGAAGATCATGAATCGGGTGCTGGTGGTCCCCTGGTCCACCGCGCCGATGAAGTCCGCCATGATGTGCCACCTCTTTGGCTGCTGTGGTCAGTCCTTGGGCGCCGGGATGCGTCCCGGCGGTTCGGGTTCCGCGGACGGCAGGAACCGTCCGACGAAGGCCTTGTAGAAGCCCGCTCCCAGCAGGCCGCCGACCAGCGGGCCCAGGATGGGCACCCAGAAGTAGAGATTCCCGTACTGGTCCCGCCACGCACCGCCGTAGCCGGTGAGGAAGCTCGCCAACCGGGGGCCGAAGTCACGGGCCGGGTTGATCGCGTAACCCGCGTTGGTTCCCCAGGCCATGCCGATCGCGACCACGACCAGGCCGATGATGAACGGGCCCATGTTCGAGCCGGGCGGGGTGTTCAGCAGATCCGTGATCGCCATGATCAGCAGCAGCAGGATGGCGGTGCCGATGACCTGGTCGCGGAACGCGCCCCATTCGTGGACCGGCAGTGCCGGGTTGCCGTTGGCCGGCAGGGTGGAGAACACCGACTGGGTCTTGATGGTGTGCCCGGGGTCGGCCTTCGCCAGTGCCTCGCTGTAGTTCCAGCGGACCAGGAGCGCGGCCACGAACGCACCGGCCGTCTGCGCCAGTGCGTAGGGAGCCACCTTGCGCCAGGGGAACCCCTTGAACGTGGCCAGGGCGACGGTCACCGCGGGATTGAGATGGGCCCCGCTCAGCCGGGCCGCCACATAGACGCCCAGCGTGACGCCCAGCCCCCACGCCCAGGCGATGCTGTCGTGGTCCCCGAGCCCGCCGGGGGGATCGGTCAGGGCTCCGCCCGCCGCCACCTGGGCCACGACACCGCATCCGAAGAGGATGAGGATCATGGTGCCCGCGAACTCGGCGGACAGCTCACCGATCAGTCCGGACTTCCTACGTAGTTCAGCCATGGAAGCTTGCCCTCCGCCGACGGCGTCGGCTGTCGACTATCCGAGCAGTGTCAGCAGGCTAAGGCGTTTCACAAGATCGGGCATATCGGGAGGTTTGGGGCGTCGGAGTGCGAGGTCTGCACGAGTCGAACGCGCCATCGGTGGCCCTGCCGCGTCGAATGGCAAGCGAAAGCGCCCTCAGGGGTTGTCGAGTCGCTGAGCATGCATGAGCGTGCGCGGCCTTGAGCCATGGAAAGCATGGTCAGAAGTCAGGTGAGCCTAGGATTAAACAAACGGGTGCCACTGGTCTTCCGAGTGACGCCGCTGAGGATCGGGGCGGTCCGCGCCGGGCCACGTGGGCGGCGCAGACCGCCCGGGGTGGGGGCCCCGGGCGGACCGGGTCTAGGAGAGCCCCGCCAGCTCCAGGCAGGCCGCGATCGACGCCGTCTCCGCCTCGTCCAGGCGGCGCATCGGCGGGCTCATCACGTTGGTGTCGATGATGCCGCGCAGCATCAGGGCCGTCTTGAACGCGCCGAGGCCCGCGGCGGTCGCCGAGGCCGTGCCGGGGCGGGCCGCGCGGACGATGTCGAACAGGCCGACGAGCCGGTCCTGTTCCGCCCTGGCGGTGGCCCAGTCACCCTTCACCGCCGCCTCGTGGAGCCGCACATAGCCGTGCGGGTCCACATTGCCCAGGCCGGGTACGGAACCGTCGGCGCCGCCGAGCATCATCGCGTCCACCACCAGCTCGTGGCCGGTGAGCACCGAGAACCCCGGGAGGCCGCGGGCCCCGATGACCAGCCGCCGGAACGAACCGTCGTCCCCGCTGGAGTCCTTCACCCCCGCGAGCACCCCGTCCGCCGCGAGCGGCAGCAGGAGTTCCGGGTCCAGCTTGCTGTGCACGCAGACCGGCACGTCGTACGCCAGGAGCGGCAGGTCCACGGCGGCCGCGAGGTCCCGGAAGTGCCGGTCGATCTCGGTGACATGGGTGCGCGTGTAGAAGGGCGCGGTGGCCACGACGGCGTCGGCGCCCAGGGCGGCCGCGGCGCGGGCCCGCTCGGCGGCCCGGTCGGTGGTGGTCTCGATGGCCCCGACGAGCACCGGGACCTGGCCGGCCGCCGTCGCGGTGATCACCTTGATGACCTCGTCCTGCCGGCCGGGCGTCAGGTAGGCCGTCTCGCCCGAACTGCCCAGGGCGAAGAGGCCGTTGACCCCGCCGTCGAGAAGATGACCGACGACCCGTTCCAGGGAGGCGCGGTCGAGCTCGCCGTCGGCGGTGAGCGGGGTCACGACGGGCGGTATCACGCCGGAGTAGAGAGGGGAGGGGGCGGTCATGCGGTGCTCCTTGCGGGCGGTGCGGAGGTCCCGGTCCCCGAGGGGGACACGGAGTTCTGGGGGTGGACGCAGTGCCAGCGGTGCTCGCCGGGTCCGAGGGCCGCCTCCGGGAAGACGGTGGCGCACGCGTCGTCGGCCTTCCAGCAGCGGGTGCGGAACGGGCAGCCGGTGGGCGGGTTGGTGGCGGAGGGCACCGGGCCCGTGAGCACGATGCGCTCCGTCGCCTCCAGCAGGCTGGGCGTGGCGGAGAGCAGCGCCTCGGTGTACGGGTGCTCGGGAGAGCCCGCCACGTCGGCGGCGCGGCCCTCCTCGACGATGCGGCCGAGGTAGAGGACGGCGATGCGGTCGGCGAGATAGCGCACGGTCTGGATGTCGTGCGAGATGAACACCATGCCCAGGCCCAGACGTTCGCGCAGGTCGACCAGGAGGTTGAGCACCTGGGCGCGCACCGAGACGTCGAGTGCGGAGGTCGGCTCGTCGGCGACGATCAGCTCCGGTTCGAGTGCCAGGGCGCGGGCGATGGCGACGCGCTGGCGCTGGCCCCCCGAGAGCTGTCCGGGCAGGGCGGCGAGGGTGTGGCCGGGCAGCCCGACCAGGTCGAGCAGCTCCTCGACCCGTGCCTCGCGCGCCTCGCGGGTGCCGCGCCGGTGCACGTCCAGCGGATCGCGGAGGATCTGCCGGACCGTGAGGCGGGGGTTGAGCGCGGTCGAGGGGTCCTGGAAGACGACGCCGACGGCCGAGCCGAAGTCGGTGCGCCGTTCGGCGCCCGACATCTTCCACAGGTCACGCCCGTGGAAGAGGACCTCGCCCTCGGTGGGCTTCTGGAGTCCCGTCAGCACGCGGGCGAGGGTGGACTTGCCGCAGCCGGACTCCCCGACCAGGCCCACGATCTCGCCGCGTTCGACCTTCAGCGTGGCGTCGGTGAGCGCGTGGACGGCATCGCGGGAGAAGATCCCGCCGCTGCGTGCCTTGTGGCGTACGTGGACGCCGTCGAGCCTGATCACAGGGCACTTCCTTCCAGCTTCTCGGCGGCCGTTCCGGCCGGGTGGTGGCAGGCGAAGCCGTGGTCGGCCGTGGTGTCGCGCGAGGTGAGCGCGGGTGTCGCGGTGCGGCAGACGGCGGTGGCGGCGGCGCAGCGTCCGGCGAAGCGGCACCCCTCGCCGAAGCCCTGGGGGGCCGGGACGACGCCGCGGATCTGGTGGAGCCGGTCGGCGCCGGCCTCCAGGGAGACGACGGAGCCGAGGAGGCCGCGGCTGTAGTGGTGGGCGGGGCCGGTGAGGACGGACCGGGTGTCGCCGACCTCGGCGAGCCGGCCCGCGTACATGACGGCGACCCGGTGGGAGAGGTCGCCGACCAGGGCGAGGTCGTGGCTGACCAGCACCATCGCGAAGCCGAGCTCGTCGCGGAGCCGGATGAGGAGTTCGACGACCTGGGCCTGGACGGTGACGTCGAGAGCGGTGGTCGGCTCGTCCGCGATCAGCAGGCGCGGGCTGCGGGAGAGGGCCATG
This sequence comes from Streptomyces sp. NPDC020884, assembly GCF_044333935.1. Classification (NCBI taxonomy): domain Bacteria; kingdom Bacillati; phylum Actinomycetota; class Actinomycetes; order Kitasatosporales; family Streptomycetaceae; genus Streptomyces; species Streptomyces sp. NPDC020884. The sequence continues at coordinate 319,653 of NZ_JBIRRY010000011.1, forward strand.
GCGATGAGGACCCGCTGGCGCTGTCCGCCGGAGAGTTCGTGCGGGTAGCTGCGCAGGGTGCGCTCGGGGGAGAGGCCCACGAGTTCGAGGAGCTCGGCGGGGGTCTTCGTGGAGCCGCGCGAGGTCAGCTGCTTCAGCTGGGTGCCGACGAGCACGGAGGGGTTGAGGGAGGAGAGCGCGTCCTGGTAGACCATCGCGATCTCGGGGCCCATCAGGGCGCGGCGTTCCTTGGGCGGGAGCTTCAGCAGGTCCCGGCCGCGGTAGAGGATCTCGCCGCTGACCTCGGCGTTGCGGGCCAGCAGGCCCATGACGGCGAGGCTGGTGATGGACTTGCCGCAGCCGGACTCGCCGACCAGGCCGAGGGTCTCGCCCTCGTGGACGGTGAAGTTCAGCCGGTCGACGACGGGGATGTCGCCGTAGCGGTCGGGGAAGCGGATCGACAGGTCGTTGACGACGAGGAGTTCGTCGGCGTCCGCGCGCACCGGGGTGATGGTGGGCTCGGTGGCGTTGATGTGCCGGGCGAGCTTCGCGAGGGCCGCGTCGATGTCGACCGTGGCGGCGGCCTCGACCGGGTCGGGAGCCGTGGTGGCGGCGGGCGCGGCCGGGGTACGGGCGCTCCTGGGCGCGGCGGAGGCGTCGGTGAGGCCCTCGGAGAGGATGTTGAGCGCGAGAACGGTGATCAGCAGAGCCAGGCCCGGGAAGAAGGTGGCCCACCAGCCGCCCGCCAGGAGGATCTGCCGGCCGTAGGCGAGGACGCTGCCCCAGCTGGGGTCGGGGTCCTGCACGCCGGCCCCGATGAAGGAGAGGCTGGCCTCGAAGATGATCGCCTCGGCGACCATGACGGTGGCGAACACCATGACCGGCGCCATGCAGTTGACGGCGACGTGGCGCAGGACGATGTACCCGCGCCGGGCGCCGATGACCTTCTCGGCCGCGACGTAGTCCTCGCCGTACTGCGCGAGCACGCAGGCCCGGACGACGCGGGCGAGCGAGGGGGTGTAGACGAAGGCGATGGTGAAGATGATCACCGGGACGCTGGTGCCGAAGACGGCGACCAGGACGGCCGCGAGGGCGATCGGCGGGAACGACATCACGACGTCGAGGGTGCGCATGACGGACTCGTCGCCGAGTCTGCGCGAGGTGGCGGCGAGCGAGCCGAGCACGGCTCCGGCGATCAGGGCGACGGCGGTCGCGCCGAGGCCGATGACCAGCGAGTAGCGCGATCCGTGGACCACCCGGGCGAAGACGTCGCGGCCGGCCCGGTCGGTGCCGAACCAGTGGTCGGCGCTCGGGGCCTGGACGGGGGTGCCGGTGGTCAGGGGGTCCTGGGTGAGGAGCGGGGCGAGGACGGCGCCGAGGATGACGACGACCAGGATGCCGAGGGCGACGCGGGAGGTGACCGGCAGGGCGCGGAAGGCGATGCCCGGTCGGGAGAGCTTCTTGGCCAGACGGCCCGTGGCGAACATGTCACACCGTCCTGATGCGCGGATTGACCAGCAGGTAGAGCAGGTCGACGATGACGTTGACCACCAGGAAGGCGATGGCGATGGTCAGTACGGTGCCCTGGACCAGGGCGACGTCGCCGCCGGTGACGCCTTCGAGGATGAGTTTGCCCATGCCGGGCAGGTCGAAGATCGCTTCGATGACGACGGCCCCGCTGAGCAGGTAGCCGACCTTGACGCCGAGCACGGTGAGCGGGGTGACCAGCGCGTTGCGCAGCACCGAGCGGATCACCAGGTGGACCGGCAGGCCGTTGCCCTGTGCGGTGCGGACGTAGTCGCGGTCCAGCTCGGCGACCATCGAGGTGCGTACGAGGCGGGCGAGCGACGCCGCGACCGGCACGGCGAGCGAGAGAGCGGGCAGGGCCATGGTGGTGAGCCAGCCGCCGAACGAGTCGGCGGGGTTGGTGTATCCGCCGGTCGGGAAGATCCGGGTGTTCAGCGCGAACTGCTGGATGAGCAGGACACCGAGCCAGAACGACGGGATGGCGACCCCGGCCATGGACAGCACCCGGAAGAGCTGGTCGGGCCAGCGGTCGCGGTACATCGCGCCCAGGACACCGCCGATGACGGCGAGCGTCACCGCGAGGAACAGCCCGAGGAACGTCAGTTGCAGGGTGAGCGGGAAGGCCGCGGTGATCCGGTCGATCACGGGCTGGCTCGGTGGAACGGTCATACCGAGGTCGAAGTGGAGCAGTTGGCCGAGGAAGTCGAAGTAGCGGATAGGCAACGGGTCGTTGAGCCCGTTGGCCTCCGCGAAGGCTTCCCTGGCCTCAGGACTGGCGCTCTCCCCGAGCGCGTTGTAGGCCGGGTCGGCCGGCGAGAACTGCAGCACCACGAAGACCAGCAGTGCGATGCCGAGAATCATCACCGGCATCATCGCGACGCGGCGCAGCGCGAGCCGGAGAAAAGCAACCATCGTCGGGTTCCTTGCGATCGGGCGGAGGGCGGGTCCGGGCCGCCGGGGAGGTGGCGGCCCGGACCGGACGGACGTCAGGCGCGGCCGACGCCCACGAAGGACAGGCCCGTGGTGGGCAGCGGCTTGAAGCCGGGCAGGGCCTTGTCGTTCCAGGCGGTGGGCAGCTTGCGGTGCAGGATCGGGTAGAGCGCGGCCTCGTCGGCGACCAGGTCGGTGATCTCGCCCCACAGCTGCTTGCGCGTCGCCTCGTCGGCGGCCTGGGCGGCCTTGTCGAGGAGCTGCTTGACCTTCTTGTACGCGGGGGAGCCGGACCAGCCGTAGCGCTTCTCCGGCCAGAAGCCGTAGTAGAACCAGCGCATCAGGAGGTCGACGTCGTTGCCGAAGACCGAGGGGTCGCCCGGGGCCACCATGACCTCGAAGTCGCCGCCGTCGACCTTGGCGTACTGGGCGGCGGACTGGGCGATGTTCAAGGTGGCCTCGATGCCGGCCGCGGCCCAGCTCTCCTTGAGCAGCGGGGCGATGTCCTTGACCCAGCCGGTGTCGGTGGTCAGCACGGTGAACTTGAGCTTGGCCACGCCCGCGTCGGCCAGCAGCTTCTTCGCCTTGGCCGTGTCGTGGGTGTAGGCGGTGGCGGCCCGGTGGAAGTCGGGGTGGGTGGTGGGGACGTAGCCGGTGGCGGCCGTCGCGTTCCCGACCATCGCGGTCTTGATGATCTTCTCGGTGTCCAGCGCGTAGTGCAGGGCCTGGCGCACCCGCTTGTCCGCGAACCGCTTGTCGGCGGTGTTGAACATCAGGAAGAGGAGGCCGAAGGACTGCACGGACTCGGTCTTCGTGGTGGCGGAGAGCCTCTGGACGTCGATGTACGGGACGTCCTCGATGGCCTGGACGCGGCCGGACTCCATGGCGCTGACGCGGGCCGACTGGTCCGACATCAGGCGCCAGACCATCTTCTTGGCCTTGGCCGGGTGCGGGCCGTTGTACTGCGCGTACTTCTCGAAGACGATCTTGTCCTCGCGGGTCGCCTCGACGAACCGGTAGGGCCCCGAGCCGACGGGCTTGGCGTCGAAGCCCTTGACGTCCGCCTCGACGATCTTCTTCGGCACGATCCGTGCCACGGCGATGCGGGAGGGGAAGAGCGCGAAGGCGTATCGGAGCTTGAACTCGACCGTCTTCGCGTCGACCGCCGTGACCGTGTCGATGAAGGGCACGAACTGTGCCATCAGCGACGCGTTCTTCTCGTCCAGGATGCGTTCGAAGCTGAACACGACGTCCTCGGCGGTGACCGCCGAGCCGTCGTGGAAGGTCGCGCCGTCGCGCAGGGTGGCGCGGTAGGTGGTGGCGTTGATCTTCTTCGGCATCTCGGTGGCGAGCGCGGGGCGTGCCAGGAGTGTTGCGGGATCGAGATCTACGAGCCCCTCGAAGATGTGCATATTGGCGGCGTACGGGGTGGCGCCCGACGTGATCATCGGGTCGAATCCGGTCGACAGGGGGTACGACAGACCGGCCTCGATGGTGCCGTTCCCGTCGCCCTTCTCCGCCGCTCCGCCGGCGGTCGAGGAGGGCCCACCGCAAGCCGAGAGGCCTGCCGTGATGGCGGCTGCCGCGCCGAGGGCACTGGTGTAACGCAGGAAAGTGCGGCGCTCGACGCCGGCTGGCCTCAGCTCGGGCACGGGTCCTCCAAGGGACGTTGGGTGAGGAATGGGTGGAGAACGACTTTTCGAAGGCTATCGGGACGCCTGTACGGCGTGAGCGTCAGACGTCAGATGTCTGATGCCTTGATAGCGTGGGAACGTAGCTCGACAATCGAGAGGGGTCAAGAGGTGGGGAGTTCGCCTATGTCCGGCGCGAAGCCCGGTCGCACCCTGTTGCGGCAGGAGGTCGTCGAGGGCATCAAGCGGTACATTCTCGACGAACGGCTGCGCCCGGGGGACCCGTTGCCGACGGAGCCGGCCCTGTGCGAGGCGCTCGGCGCCAGCCGTTCCAGCGTCCGGGAGGCCGTCAAGATTCTCGCCGCCCTCGACATCGTGGAAGTGCGTCACGGGCACGGGACGTACGTCGGCCGGCTGAGCCTGTCGGCGCTGGTGGAGAGCCTCACCTTCCGCGGCCTGCTCTCGCCGGACGACGACTTCCAGGTGATGGCCGACCTCGTCGACGTACGTGAGCTCTTCGAGCGGGGCATGGCCGACCGGATCATCTCCTCGCTGAGCGCCGGGGAGCTGGACCGGCTGGACGGCCTGGTGGCGACCATGCGGGTCACCGGGGCGGGCGACGGGGACGGCTTCGTCGCGGCGGACCGGGCCTTCCACGCGCTGCTCGTGGCGCCGCTCGGCAACGACCTGATCGGCCAGCTCTCGATGGCCTTCTGGGACGTCTACACCATCGTCGCGCCGCATCTGCAGGGCTTCACGCACGCCGACGAGGCGGAGACCGTCGCCGCCCACCAGAACATCGTGGACGCGGCCCGAGCGGGGGACGTCGCCGCGTTCCTGAAGGCGCTGGGGGAGCACTACGCGCCGGTCAGGCGGCGGATCGCCGAGGCCAGGGCGCGCGGGGAGGCCTGATCGGATCCCGGGGCGCGTCCGGCTCCGATCCGCGGGGCGACGCCCCGGCCCCGGCCTCCGGCGCCGGGCTCCCGGCCGGTCCTGCGGTGGGGAGCGCGCGGCGCCCCGGCCCTTGACGCGCGGCCCGTGGCTCCCTACGGTCTGGTTTGCCATCAGGACATCTGACGTCTTCTGTCCTGTCGCTTCCCTGTCCCCTCCAGGAGGGCGCCGCCATGCCGTCGGCCGATCTCACGCTCGCGGAATGCCGCGCCTACCGCCCCGAGCTGCCGCTCCCCGAGGGGTTCGACGCCTTCTGGTCCGGCGCCCTGGGCGAGGAGACCGGCGGCAGCGCCCCGGGCCGGGCCCGGTTCGAACAGGTCGACAGCGGGCTGACCCAGGTCCGGGTGTACGACGTGAGCGTCCCGGGATACGACGGCCGTCCCGTACGGGGGTGGCTGCGGATGCCCGCCGGGGCCACCGGGCCGCTCGGCTGCGTGGTGGAGTTCCTCGGCTACGGGCGCGGCCGGGGTCTGGCCCACGAACAGCTGATGTGGGCCTGTGCCGGATACGCGCACCTGGTCATGGACACCCGCGGCCAGGGCTGGTCGGCGGCGGGCGGCGACACCCCCGACACCGATCCCGGATCGGCCGGGACCGTGCCGGGCTTCCTGACCCGGGGCGTCGAGAGCCCCGGGACGTACTACTACCGGCGGGTGTTCACCGACGCGGTCCGCTGCGTGCGGGCGATGCGCGAGCACCCCGAGGTGGATCCCGCCCGCATCGTGGTGACCGGGGTGAGCCAGGGCGGGGGCATCGCGCTGGCCGTGGCCGGGCTCGTGCCGGGGCTGGCCGGAGTGATGCCGGACGTGCCGTTCCTCTGCAACATCCCCCGGGCCGCGCGGATCGCCGCGACACCCCCGTACACCGAGATCGCCGCCTACCTCCAGCTCCACCGCGACCGCGTCGAGGCGGTGTTCGGCACCCTGGCGTACTTCGACGCGGCCCACCACGCCACCCGGGCCACCGCCCCCGCGCTGTTCTCCATCGCGATGGCGGACGACGTCTGCCCGCCCTCCACCTGCTTCACGGCCTACCACCGCTACGCGGGCCCCAAGGACGTGCGCGTCTACGAGTTCAACGGGCACGAAGGCGGCACCGAACACCACCGGGCCGAACAACTGGCCTGGGTGCGCGACCTGTTCGCCGGCCTCCCGGCCGGGCGGGCCGGCCGCTCCTGACGCTTCGGCTCGTCGTGCCGTGCGTTCCGCTCCCTCCGTACGTCTCCCCTCACGAGAAGAGAGATCGTCCATGCAGCGCAGAGTCACCGTCGCCCTGTTGTCCGCCGCCGTCCTGGTGGCCGCCACCGCCGGCACCGCCCACGGCGCACCGGCCGTCGCCCCCGCCGCCGGCGAACTGACCTCCCAGGACATCGCGACCCAGGGTGTCGGATCCCCCCACTACCGCATCCCCGCGCTCACGACATCCGTCCGGGGCACGCTGATCGCCGCCTACGACACCCGCCCCACGCTCGGCGACCTCCCCGGCAACCTCGGTGTCGTCGTACGGCGCAGCACCGACGGCGGCACCACCTGGGAGAGCCAGCAGGTCGTCCGCAAGGAGGCGGCCCCCAAGGGCTTCGGCGACCCCAGCCTCCTCGTGGACCGCACGACCGGCCGCGTCTTCGTCTTCTACGCGGGCTCCGTGAACCAGGGCTTCTTCGGCTCGGCCACCGGCAACGACGAGAGCGACCCGGACGTCCTCCAGGCCGACTACAGCTACTCGGACGACGACGGCGTCACCTGGACCCACCGCCGGATCACGAAGCAGATCAAGAACCCCGCGTGGGCGGGCATGTTCGCGGCCTCCGGCGAAGGCATCCAGGTGCGCAACGGTGCGTACAAGGGGCGGCTGATCCAGCAGTACGCCATCCGGAACAACGGCGCCAACTACGCCGTCAGCGCCTACAGCGACGACCACGGCGCGACCTGGAAGACGGGCAACCCGGTCGGACCGGGCGGCGACGAGAACAAGACCGTGGAGCTCAGCGACGGCCGGATCATGCTCAACAACCGCTCCGCGCCCTACCGGACCGTCGCGCACTCCACCGACGGCGGCGTCACCTACACGCCGTTCACCCAGGACACCGACCTGCCCGACCCGGCGAACAACGGCTCGATCATCCGGTACGCCCCGGACGTCCCGGCCTCCCACCCCCAGGCGTCCTGGCTGCTGTTCAGCAACACGGACAGCACCTCGCGGAAGAACCTGACCGTGAAGATGTCCTGCGACAACGGAGAGACCTGGCCGATCCGGAAGGTCGTCAACCCCGACAGCGCCGCGTACTCGACGCTGACCCGGCTGCCGGACGGCCGGCTCGGGCTGCTCTACGAGCGCGAGGACTACCGGCACATCACCTATGCCTCGTTCGACCTGAAGTGGCTCGGCGGCACCTGCGCGGACCTCACCATCACGCCCCCGGCCACGCTGAGGGCGGGGACGACCACGGGAGTGACCGTGCGGGTCGTGAACCGGATGGACGTCACCCGCAACGCGGGCACGCTCGACCTGACCGTGCCCGGCGGCTGGACGACCCGGCAGGTGGCGTTCCCCGCGCTCCGGCCCGGTGAGGGCGCGAACATCGAGGTCCCGGTCACGATCCCGGCGGGAGCCTCCGGCGCCGCCGGGCTGACGGCGACCTACCGGGCCGACGGCAAGCAGGCGTCGGGCAGCCGGTCGGTGACCGTGACCCCGTAACCGCCGCCCCCGGCCGGGTGCGGCTCCAGGCGGGTGCGGATGCCGTCGAAGTGGGCGCGCATCGCCGACGCCGCTCGGGCCCCGTCGCCCGCCGCCACCGCCGCGACGATTTCGCGGTGCTGGTCGCAGGTGACGCCGGGGTCCTGGTGGCCGTCGTCCGTGCTGGTGCGCACCCGGTCCATGGCCGCCCAGAACGCGTCCAGCACCTCGCTGAGGAGGTGGTTGTCGAGCGAGGCGTAGAGCGCCAGATGAAAGGCCCGGTCGGTCGCTCGGGCGACCCGGCCGTCCCGGGCGGCCTCGGACTCCATCGTGGCGACCAGACTCCGCAGCACCTCCAGGTCCTCGGCGGGAATGCCCGCGCTGACGGCGCCGACCAGCCCGGTCTCCAGCGCCTCGCGCACCTTCATCAGCTCCAGCAGCCCCGGCTCGCCCCGGCCGTGCCGCACGACGGCCCGGAAGGCCAGGCCCTCGGCGAAGGGCGTCAGGGAGAGCGAGCCGACGAAGGTGCCGAAGCCGCGTCTGATCTCCACGACGTTCATGGCCTGCAACGCCTTGAGGGCCTCGCGCACCGAGACCCGTCCGGCGGCGAACAGCTCCATCAACTCCGGTTCCGTGGGCAGTGGATCGCCCGGTCCCAGTGCCCGGTCGAGGATCAGTTCCTTGATTCTCCGCTCGATGTCCTGCGCCATGGTGGGGCGGGCCACAACCGTCCTCCTGAAGTGTCGTCGGCCGCCGCGGCCTTGACCGGCCGCCGGGGCATCGGCTTAAGGTAAGCCAAGACGTAAGACATCTTACGTCTCATGTCCTGGTCCCGTCTTCCCTTCCGGGCGAAAGACCGGCGTTCCGAGCGAGCTGGAGCTCTTCCACCATGTCCTTGACCGCACCGTTGCACGGCGTCGTACCGCCGGTCTGCACCCCGCTCGACGACCGCGGGGAGGTCGACACGGCCTCCCTCACCCGGCTCGTCGGACACCTCGTCGACGGCGGCGTGCACGGCCTCTTCGCCCTCGGTTCGACCAGCGAGGTCGCCTACCTGACCGACGCCCAGCGAGCCACCGCCCTGGAGACCGTCGTCACCGCCGCCGCCGGCCGGGTCCCGGTGCTCGCCGGGGTCATCGACACGACCACCCCCCGCGTCCTCGCCCACGCCCGGACCGCCGCCGAGCTGGGCGCAGACGCACTCGTCGCGACGGCGCCCTTCTACACCCGCACCCACCCCAAGGAGACCGCCGGTCACTTCCGCCGGCTGCGCGCCGCGGTCGACCTGCCGCTGTTCGCGTACGACATCCCGGTCGCCGTGCACTCCAAGCTCTCCACCGCCCTGGTCCGCGAACTCGCCGAGGACGGCACCCTGGCCGGCCTCAAGGACAGCAGCGGTGACGAGGGCGGCCTGCGCAGGCTCGTCGTCGGGCTGGGCGGCCGCGAGGGCCGGGCCCGGGGCCCCGTGCCGCACTTCAGCGTGCTGACCGGCTCCGAACTCACCGTGGACGCGGCCCTGCTGGCCGGGGCCGACGGGGTCGTCCCCGGGCTCGGCAACGTGGATCCGGCCGGCTATGTGCGGCTGTACGACGCCGCGCGAGCGGGCGACTGGGCGCACGCCGCCCGGGAACAGGAGCGGCTCGTCGAGCTGTTCGCCATGGTCGACGTCGGGCCCGAGCAGGAGATGGGCCGCAGCTCGTCGGCGCTCGGCTCCTTCAAGGAGGCGCTGCGACTGCTCGGCGTCATCGACCACGCCGCCACCGCGTTCCCGCAGATCCCGCTCTCCGCCGCGGCCGTCGCATCCGTCGCGGAGCGACTGCGCGGCGCCGGTCTGCCGCCGGTCCGATGACCGGGCGGACGGCCGACGCCAGGGTGATCGGCCTCGATCTGGGGGGCACGAAGATCGCGGCGGCCCTCTTCGCGTCCGACGGCGCGGTGCTGGCCCGGCACACCCGGGCCACCCCCGCCCGGGAGGGCGCCACCGCCGTGCTCGACGCGCTCGCCGCGGCGGCGGCCGCGGTGGACCCGGACGGCCGGGCCCGGCTGGTCGGCATCGCCGCCGCCGGGGTCATCGACCCCCGCAGCGGCATGGTCACCAGCGCCACCGACTCCATCCGGGGCTGGGCGGGCACCGCGCTCGGCACCGGCCTCGCCGACCGTACGGGCCTGCCGGTGGCCTGCGACAACGACGTGCGCGCCACCGCGGGACCGGAGCTCGCCGCGCTGTCGGACAGCCGCGGTTCGCTGCTCTTCGCGGCCGTCGGCACGGGAGTGGGCGGCGCCCTCGCCGTCGACGGGCGGATGCTGCACGGCGCCGCCGGTATCGCCGGCCACCTCGGCCATCTGCCCAGCGCCGAGGCGGCCGGGCTGCCGTGCACCTGCGGCGCCACGGGACACCTGGAGGTCATCGCCTCCGGTCCGGGCATCACCGCCCACTACGAACGGCTCACCGGCACTCGGCCGGACCGGCTGGAAACGGTCGCGGCCCGCGCCGCCGGAGGCGAGCAGGCGGCCGTACGGGCCATCACCACCGGCGCGACGGCCGCCGGCCGGGTCCTGGGCGGCCTGGCCAACGCGCTCGGCCCCGACCGGGTCGTCGTCGGCGGCGGGGTCCCCCGTATCGGCGCGCTCTACCGCTCCGCGCTGGCCACGGCCTTCGCCGCCGAACTGATGCCGCCCCTGCGGGGACTTCGCCCCGAACCCCCGCTCCACGGCGGGGACGCCGCCGTACGGGGCGCGGCAGCCCTGACCGCCACCCTTCCCCTCCACCTACCGGGAGCTCACCGATGAACGCACAGGACCTGGCCGCCACGCTCCGGGGCCGGCTGATCGTCTCCTGCCAGGCGCCCCCCGGGGACCCGATGCGGGAGACCGCCACCCTCGTGCGCCTCGCGCTCTCGGCCGCCGCCGGCGGCGGCGTCGCGATCCGCGCCAACGAACCGGAGGTCGTCGCCGCGATCGTGGCGGCGGTGGACCTGCCGGTCATCGGCCTGTGGAAGGACGGCGACACCGGGGTGTACATCACGCCGACCGTCCGGCACGCGCTGGCCCTCGTCGCGTCGGGTGCGGCCGTGGTCGCCGCCGACGCCACCGACCGGCCGCGCCCGGACGGCTCCACCTTCGCCGAGCTCGTCACCGCCGTGCACGCGGCGGGCGCCCTCGTCATGGCCGACGTCGCCACGCTCGCCGAGGGGATCGCCGCCGCCGGACAGGGCGCGGACCTCGTCTCCACCACCCTGTCCGGCTATGTGCCAGGGACCCCGGAGCAGACCGGCCCGGACCTGGACCTGGTGGCGTCCCTGTCGGCCGCGATCTCCGTACCCGTCGTCGCCGAAGGCCGTATCAACACTCCCGAGGAGGCGGCCGACGCGCTCGCCCGCGGCGCCCACAGCGTCGTGGTCGGCACCGCCATCACCGCACCCACCGCCCTGACTTCGCGCTTCGCCGGAGCGCTGGCGCGCAGGGCGGCCGACGGCGCGGGCGAGGCCGCCCGGGGCTGAACCGGCAGAGCGCGGACGGCCGGGCCGCGCCCCACCCCGCCGCAGGGGCGCGGCCACCGGTCTGAGACGCTGTCCGGCACCTGACCAGGCGTTCCACCCGGTCGGCCGCCCACCGCACCTGATCCACCCGCAAGGAAGACATGCAGGGAGTCCTCACCGGATTCACGGTGATCGCCACCGTCATCGCCGTCGGGTACGTCATAGGCCGGCGCGGCTATCTGGGACAGGACGGCCGCGCCGTGCTGACCCGGCTGGCCTTCAACGTGGCGACCCCGGCCCTGCTCTTCACGATGCTCGCCGGCGCGGACCTGTCCGTCGTCCTGTCGGAACGCCTGCTGGTCACCGCGATAGCCATGGCCGCCACGGCCGGTGTCTTCGCCGTGGCGGCCGGGCTGTTCCTGCGCTGGGAGGCCGGACGGGTCACGATCGGCGCCCTGTGCGCCAGTTACGTCAATGCCGGGAATCTGGGCATCCCCATCGCCGTCTACGTGCTGGGAGACGCCTCCCTCGTCGCCCCGGTGCTGCTCCTCCAGCAGATCGTGGTGACCCCGCTGGCCCTGACCGTCCTCGACCTCAGCCGCCCCGGAGAACCGGTGTCGGTCGTCCGGCGGCTGACCACCCCCCTGCGCAACCCGATGGCGATCGGGTCGCTGGCCGGGGTGGTGGTCGCCGCGTCCGGCCGGACGCTGCCGGGGCCCCTGCTCGAACCGCTGGTCCTCATCGGCAACATGTCGGTCCCCGCGGTCCTCCTCGCGTTCGGCATATCGCTGCGCGGCGGCGAACGGCCGGGCCGGGGGGAGGACCGGGGCGCGCTGTACCTGTCCGCCGCGCTGAAGACGGTGGCCCAGCCGGTCATCGCCTGGGCGGTCGGCGCCGGGCTGTTCGGTCTGCGGGGCGGGGCGCTGCTGGACGTCGTCGTGATCGCCGCCCTTCCGGCCGCCCAGAACCTCTTCACCTACGCCTCGCACTACGGGGTCGCCGAGCGGTTCGCCAGGGAGTCCATCCTGTTGTCCACGCTGTTCTCGGTCCCGGTGCTGATCACCGTCGCCGCGCTGCTCGGCCGGTAGACCGGCCGGGCCCGGCGCCCGCGGCGGCCCTCACTCGAAGAACTTGAGGCTCCAGCCCTGGTCCGTGGTCGGGCCGGGGACGTTGGCGCGCCGGTAGGTGGTGTCGCCCCACCACACGAACGAGCCGGTGTACCAGGAGCGGTTCTCCCAGGAGTACGGCGTGCCCTTGGGGACCGCGTGGAACATCGAGGGGAACCGCTGCCCGGCCGGCGGGCTGGTGTTGATGTCCCCGTGCAGCAGGACGAAGGTGTGGTGGCCCGGACCGTCGACGTGCAGCGTCGGGTCCCAGCCGGTCATCATCGTGTCGCGGTGGGAGCCGAAGAGGCAGCCGTTCGACTTGTACCAGTCCCATACGTGGGTGGGGTCGCCGCCCTTGCGCAGCCGCAGGTCGGCCAGGCAGTACCGGCTGCTCCAACTGCCGTTGGCGGAGTACACGACGTGCAGTTGCCCGTTCGGATCCTTGATGGCCTCCGGGCTCTCGTTGATGAAGGGGTTGCCGACCACCCGCTCCCAGCTCTCGCGCGGCTGTGAGATGACATGGCGCCCGCCGGTCGGCGCGGTGGGGCTGCTCATGCGGGCGATGTAGAGGTTCTGCTCGACGTTGGTGTCGCCCGCCCAGCCCGACCAGACGAACCAGCGCTGCCCCTCGAAGGTGAACAGGGTGCCGTCGATGGCCCATTTGTCGTCCGGCAGGGCGAGCTTCTGCTCCGCGGTGTACCCGCTGTCCGGGGCCGCGGAGCTGATGACGTACATCCGGTGGGCGGCGCTGCGTCCGGCGCTGAAGTAGATGTAGTACCGGCCGCCGTCCATCACGATCTCCGGCGCCCAGACCTCGCCGAGGTTCCCGCTGTCCGACCAGACCTTCCGGGCGGGCGCCGAGCCGAGCCCCTCGGGTGACGAGGCCTGCCGTACGACGATGCCCCCGTCGGCCGATTTGACGGCGATGTAGGTGCTGCCGACCCGCAGGACGCTGGGGTCCGCCCCCTTGAGGCCGATGTCGCCCAGCGGCGCGGTCTCCCGTTCGGGGGGCGTTCCCCGGTCCGCCCCGACCGAGGGGAGCGCGAGGGCGGCGGTGAGAAGACCGGCCAGCGCCAGGGCGGCGAGGCCGGAGGAACGGCGGAAGAGTTTCATGAGCTCTTCTTTCCCGTGGGGTGCCTCGGTTCGGACGACGCCCGGCCGAAAGGGTCAGCGGTGGCCGGGCGTCGTCCGGTCAGGACCGGTACTGAGGAGGCCATGGGGGTGGGCGATCCTGACCGTCGCGCTCTTCCACGGCTGCTTTACATCGATAGAAGAGCGCTCTCAGCAGGATCTCGGCGGACCGGGGTCCTGTCAACGCCCGCACCACGGGCAGACCTTGCGCAGTGCGGGCCGCGAAGACGGCCGGCGCCGGTGTGACGCAGACCACTCCGGCGGGAGAACCTGCGGGGCCCGCTCCGCGTCTGGCCGGTGTGAGACTACGCAAGAAGCGGCCCGCGGAGCCGACCGAAGAACATCTCCTCCGCCTGGTCGCCGACGGAGACCGCACCGCCTTCGACGAGCTGTACCGGCGTACGTCGCCCTGGCTGGCGGTACGGCTGCGACGCCGGTGCGCCGACGAGCAGATCGTCGCCGAGGTCATGCAGGAGACCTATCTCGCCGTCTGGCGCGCCGCCGGGGCCTTCGTCGGCAGCGCCGTCGGCGGGAGCGCCGCGGGGTGGCTCTGGACGATCGCGGCCCGCCGCCTCGTCGACGCCTTCCGCCGCCGCGCCCACCACGCCGAACCGCCCGTCGCCGCCGCCGGACGCGCCACCGCCCCGGCCGCCGAGGACGAGGCGCTGGCCGCCGCCGTCGGCGGGGAGGTCGGGGACGCCCTGCGGACCCTCGCCCCGGAGCTGCGGCAGGTGCTCCAGGCACTGGTGCTCGACGGCCTCTCGGTCCGGGAGACCTCCGTCCTGCTCGACCTCCCCGAAGGCACCGTCAAGACCCGGGCCCGCCGGGCCCGTATCGCGATGAGAAGGGCACTGGCATGAGCGCCGAGCATCCGTCCGACCCGCTGGTCAGCAGCTACGCGCGCGGCGACGACCTGCCCGCCGACGAACTGTGGGCCGTGGAGGCCCACCTGGAGCGGTGCGCCGGCTGCCGCGGCCGACTGGCCGCCGCCGCGGCCGGCGTGCCCGCCGTCACCGACCTGCTGACCGCCGTCCGCAGTGGACTGGAACCGGCCCTGAACCGTTCGACGCCCGCCCCGCGCGGCCGTCGCCGGCCGACGGCCTGGGCCACCCCGGTGATGGGTCCCTGGCTGGCCATGGTCATCGGCGTGAGCGTCGTCGCGGTGCTGCTGGACCGCACCGCGGGCTGGACCCGAGGCGCACCGCCCGTCCTGCTGCTGGCGCCGGTGCTGCCGCTCGCCGGAGTCGCCGCGGCCTGGTCGCGCGGCCTGGACCCGGCGTTCGAACTGACCGCCGTCACCCCCCGCGCGGGCCTGTCCCTGCTGCTGCGGCGCACCCTGACCGTGCTCACCGTCCTCCTCCCGGTCCACCTGGTCGCCGGGCTCCTGACGGGCGTCGCCCTCGCCCAGTGGCTGCTGCCCTCCCTCGCCCTCACCGCGACGGCGCTGGCGCTCGGCAGCGTCATCGGCGTCGGCCGCGCCACCGCAGCCCTCGGCGTGCTGTGGACCGTGGTGGTCCTCGCCCCGGCCGCGGCCCTGGGGCGCCTCTTCCTCCTCCAGCCCGAACACCTCCCGCTCTGGGCCCTGGCGCTCGCCGCCGCGGTCGGCGTCGTCCTGGCACGCCGCCGCGCCTACGCCACCCCCACGAACCTGCGATGACCCCCCGCAAGGAGCAACCGATGACCGTCCCGACCGGCGCGCTCGACACCGCGCCACGCACCTACGCCCACGAGATCCACGCCACCGGCCTCACCGTCGAGGTGGGCCGCGACCGGCGCGCCGTCGACGGCCTCGACCTCGCCCTGGGCACCGGAACCCATGGCCTGCTCGGCCCCAACGGCGCGGGCAAGACCACCCTCATCCGGGCCCTCGCCACCGTGCTGCGGCCCACCGGGGGAGACCTCGAACTGTTCGGCCGCTCGGTCCGCGACCACGGCCACCACCGCGAACTGCGCCGCCGTATCGGCTATCTGCCGCAGGAGTTCGGCTACTACAAGCGCTTCACCGTCCGCGAGTTCGTCACCTACCTGGCCTGGCTCAAGGAGATGCCCGCGCGGGACATCCCCGGCGCCGTGCAGCGCGCCGTGGAACGGGTGGGACTCGCGGACCGGGCCGAGAGCCGGATGAAGGCGCTCTCCGGCGGAATGGTGCGGCGCGTCGGCATCGCCCAGGCCATCGTCAACGACCCCGCGGTGCTGCTGCTCGACGAACCGACCGTCGGCCTCGACCCGGCGCAACGCCTCCAGTTCCGCGCGCTCCTGCAGGAACTCGGCCGGGAGAGCTGCGTGCTGGTCTCCACCCATCTCGTCGAGGACGTCGCCGCGGCCTGCACCGACGTGGTGCTCTTCGACCGGGGCCGCCTCCTCTTCCAGGGCACCCCCGACGCACTGGCCGCCGCCGGGAGCGCCGACCAGCCGGGCGACAGCCCACTGGAACGCGGCTACTCCGCCCTGCTGTCCGGCACCGACCAGGGAAAGGGCAGCTGGTGAACCTCCGCGTCCTGCGCACCGAACTCCTCCGCTCCGCCGCCCTGTGGGCCGGACTCACCGTCCCGGCCGCCGGGTTCGCGTTCCTCTACGGCATCGACGGAAGCTGGTGGGACGGCACGGTGCGCTGGACCGACCAGTGGACCTCGCTGGCCCTGTGGACCCGGGTGCTGCTCGCCTACCTGTGGCCCGTGGCCGTGGGGATCGGGGCCCTGTACGGGCTGCGCGACCACCGCTCCCGGATGCCGGAGCTGCTGGCCGCCACCGCGCGACCCGGATGGCAGCGCGCGGCGACACCGGCCGCGGCGATCGCCCTGGCCCTGGTCGCCGGATTCGGGGTGCTGCTGCTGTGCGGCGGCGTCCAGGTGGCGTTCGGGCCGGCCTCGTACACCCACCTGGGCTGGCTGCCGATCTCGGCCGTCGCCCTGCTCGCCCTGGTGGCCGCGGCGGTATTCGGCATGGGCGTGGCACGGGCCCTGCCCTCGCCGCTGACCCCTCCCGTGCTGGCGGTGCTCTTCCTCGTGGCGAACGTGCTGCTGATGCAGCACGGCGACGGCGAACTGCCCACCGCACGCGTCGGATCACACCTGTTCTCACAGCTCTCGCCGGCGGTCGCCGAGCCGCGCCAGGTGCTGCTGACCCTCACCGGCGCTGTGCACCTGGGCCAGGCCCTGTGGTTCCTCGGCCTGCTGGCCACCGGGTTCGCGCTGCTGAGCGCCCGGCGCCGGCGGGGCCGGCTGATCGCCGTGGCGCCCGTGCTCGCCGGAGCCGCTCTGGCGCTGCTGGTGCTGCCGGGCGACGCACGCGGCAGCTACCGCATCGACCCGGCGGCCGCGGCCCAGGTGTGCGAGGGACCGGTGTGCGTCACCGAGGTGCACCGCCACCGGCTGGACGCCCTCGCCCCGTCCGGCAAGCGGGCGCTGGAGGTCCTGAGCACCGCGCTCGGCGAGGCGGCCCCCCGGCAGCTGCGGGAGGAGACCGAGCTCCGCGCCGTCGGCGAGGACCGCGGGCTCGCCCCCGCCCGGGTGCTCGTGAACTTCGAGGACCCGCAGATCGGCGGGGCGACGGGCGACCAACTGCTGCGCCGGCTGGTCGGGGAGGGACTGGCGCCGAGCTGCCGGGCCGTCAGCTCACGGGAGTTCGGCGGCGACGGGGTCCTCGTGGTGCAGAGCGTGCTGGCGAGCTGGGCGCTCGGATCGTTCCGGCCGATCGAGGTCGACTCGTACGATCCCGAGGCCTACCGCACCTCGATGCGGAAGGCCTGGAAGGAGTTCTCCGCGCTGACCCCGCGGCAGCAGCGGGACCGGGCCGTCGAGGTGCGCAGGGCCGCCCTGGGCTGCGAGTTCACCTGGGCCGAGGAACTGGCCGGGGGAGCGCGGTGACGAACGGGCTCGTGCTGTACGCGCGCTCGCGCCGGGTTCCGGCCACGACCGGAGCGCTCCTCGCGTCGGCGGCGCTGTTCGGAGCGGCCGCGGCGGGCGACGGCGCCGCCGACCCGCGGCTGACCGTCCTGGCCGCAGCCTCCGCGGTGGCGGCGGCGGCCCCCGGACTCGGCGGCCAGGACGCCTCCCTCGACCGGACGGCGGCGATCCGCTGGGCCCCGCTCAGGGCGGCGCACGTGCTGCTGATCGCCGCCGCCGTCGCGCTCGTGCTGCTGGCGGTGCAGTCGGTCGTGGGGGTGCCGGTGACGGCGGCCTTCCTGCTCCGGGACGCGGCCGGGCTGGCCGGTCTCGTGGCGCTCGGGGCCGTCCTGCTCGGTGCGGCGTACGCCTGGGCGCCGGTCGTCGGCTGGCCGGCCGTCACCCTCTTCGCGCCGCCCGACCCCGGCGGCGTCCGCGGCTGGCTGCTGGCCCCGCCCGACGCCGTTCCCGCGGCCTGGACCGCCGCCGTGCTGCTGGCCGTCGGCACCGCCGCCTACGCTGCGGTCGGCCCCCGGAGGTGACCGCCCGGGTCAGTGCTCGCGCGGTGCCGCGGGGGCGTACAGCGTCTCCCGGGGAATGTGCCGGGTGTCCCGGCGGGCCAGCAGCCCGTACAGGACCGCCGGGACCAGGAGGCCCACGATCCAGGAGATGTCCGCGCCGCCCAGCGGATCCGCCAGCGGGCCCGTGTAGAAGTGCGTGACGAGGAAAGGCAGTTGGGCGAGGACGCCGATGGCGTAGACGGTGAGGGCATCCCAGCGCCAGGCGCCGTAGCGGCCTTCGGGGTCGAAGAGCGCGGGGATGTCGTACCGCTCCCGCGAGATCAGGTAGTAGTCGACCAGGTTGATCGCCGACCACGGGGTGAAGAACGTCAGCAGGAACAGCAGGAAGTCCTTGAACGACGTCAGGAAGCTGTCCTTGCCGAGCAGCGCCAGCACCGTCCCCGCCACCATGATGAGCCCGATGTACGCGGCCCGGCCGCGCGGCGACAGGGTCCGCTGCCCGCGGAATCCGCTGATGCTCGTCACCATCGACATGAAGCCGCCGTAGGTGTTGAGCACATTGATGGTCAGCTTGCCCAGCGCGATCACGAAGTACAGGAACGACGCGATCAGCCCCGCGCCGCCGAGGCCGACCACGTATCCGACCTGGTTCGCGAGGAACGCCTCCCCGGCGGTCGCCGCCACGAGCACCCCGAAGGTCATCGACCACTGCGAGCCGATGGCCGACCCGGACAGCGTCCACCAGAACGTGGACCGCCCCGACGTCGTACGCGGCAGATAGCGCGAGTAGTCCGCGACGTACGGCCCGAAGGCGAGCTGCCAGGACGCCGAGAGCGACACCGCCAGCAGGAACATCGGCAGGTCGAAGTGCGCGTCGCCGAGCAGCGCGGAGAGGTCCACGCGGTCCAGCAGGCGGATGCCCAGATAGACGAAGGCCAGCGCGCAGACCACGCTCGCCACCCGTCCCAGGACATGGATCACGCGGTAGCCGATCGCCGCCATGAGGGCCGTGACGACCGCGAAGACGACGATGCCGGCGGTGTCGTTCGTGTGCATCAGCCGGGCGGTCGCCTGGCCGGCCAGGACGCTGCCGCTCGCGAAGAATCCCACGTACATCAGGATGACCAGCAGGAGCGGGACGACCGCGCCCTTCACCCCGAACTGGGCCCGGGACTGGATCATCTGGGGCAGGCCCAGCTTCGGGCCCTGCGCGGAGTGCAGGGCCATGACGGCCCCGCCGAGCAGATTGCCCAGCAGCAGGCCGACGACCGACCACACCACGTCGCCCCCGGAGACGACGGCGAGCGCGCCCGTGACCACCGCGGTGATCTGGAGGTTGGCGCCGAGCCAGAGGGTGAACTGACTGAACGCCGTCCCGTGCCGTTCGTCGTCCGGGACGATGTCGATGGAGCGGCGCTCCACCAGTTCCTCGGCTGCCATGACTCGGCTCCTGCCTCTCTCGGTGGGGTCGTGCTGCCGCCCGGTCCGGGTCGCCCCGGTCCGGGTGCGGCTACTTCTTGATGCCGTGCTTCGCCGCCCAGTCGTACGCGACGTCCTCGGGGTCCTCGCGGTCCTTGTCCACCAGGCGGTTGAGCTCGGTGAGGTCCTTCGTCGTCAGCACGGCCCCGAGGCGGGCGAGCGCCTTGCGGACCGTCGAGTCGGCCTTGCGGTCGGCGATGAGCGGGACGACGTGCTGGCCGGGGATCAGGTTCTTGGGGTCGGTGAGGACGACCCAGCCCTCGGCGGCGATGTCGGTGTCGGTGGTGAAGAGGTTCGCCACGTCCACATCGCCCTTCTTCAGGGCTCCCTTGACCAACGGGCCCGAGGAGTCGAGGGACTTGAACTCCTTGAACTCCACGCCGTACACGTCCTTGAGGCCCACCGAGCCCACCGTGCGCTTCTTGACCTCGGGGGCCGCGCCGATGACCAGCCTGCCGTTGTGCCGGGCGAGGTCGGCCAGGGACTTGAGGCCGTACTTCTCGGCGGTCTCCCGGGTGACGGCGAAGGCGTCGGCGTTCTCCGCCTCGCCGTACGGCAGGATCTGCAGGCCGCGCGGCAGGAGCATCGCGAGCGCGTTCTGCATCGTGCCCTCCTCCGTGGCCGTGGCCTTCTCGTCGAGGTAGTGCAGCAGCGCGCCCTGGTACTCGGGCAGCAGATCGATGTCGCCGCCCTTGAGCGCGGGGATGAGGATCTCGCGGGTGCCCAGGTTGGGGCGGACCGTGGTCTTCACCCCGGCCGCTTCGAGGGCCGCGGCGTAGAGATGTCCCAGGACCTGGTTCTCGGTGAAGTTGGCGGTGCCGATGGTGACGCCGCCCTCGCTGGAGCCGCCGCCCCCGCCGCCGGACCCCCCGCCGTCGAGCGAGGTGATGCCGCCGCTGCAGGAGGCGAGCGCGGGAACGGTCGCGGCGGCGAAGAGGCCGCCGAGGAGATTTCTGCGGTTCATGGTGCGTGCTCCTAGGCCTGGGCCTGCGTGGCGGGGCGGTGGCGGAAAAGGACGCGCTGGAGTGCGGAGAGCGCGAGATCGAGGACGACGGCGACGACCGCCACGAGCACGGCGCCGCCGAGTACCTGCACGAGGTCGCGCTGGGCGAGCCCGTCGAAGACGTACCGGCCGAGCCCGCCGAAGGAGACGTACGCGGCGATGGTGGCCGTCGCGACGACCTGGATGAGCGCGAGCCGGAGCCCGGTCATGATCAGGGGCAGCGCGAGGGGCAGTTCGACCTGGAAGAGGACCTGGTGCCAGCGCATGCCCTGGCCGCGCGCCGCGTCCCGCACCTCGGGGTCGACCGCGGTCATCCCGGCGTAGGTGTTGGTGACGATGGACGGGACCGCCAGCGCCACGAGGGCGATGTAGACCGGCCACATGGACAGCCCGCTGGCGAGGAACACCAGCACGACGAGCCCGACCGTGGGCAGCGCCCGCCCGAAGCTGGACAGGTTGATGGCGATGAAGGCGCCGCGCCCGGTGTGCCCGATGAGCAGGCCGACCGGCAGGGCGATGGCGGCGGCGACGAGCGTGGCGAGCAGGGAGTACTGGAGGTGCTCGGCGAGCCGGTGTCCGATGCCGTCGGGGCCGGTCCACTGCTCACCGCTGACCAGCCAGGAGCCGAGGCCTTCGAGGAGTTCGTACATGAGGTCAGGCCCCCTGCTTCTGCCGGCGGGTCCACGGCGTCAGGACGTACTGGAGGGTGACGAGCAGGGCGTCCGCGACGAGCGCGAGGAGCAGCGTCAGGACGACCCCGACGATGACGGGGGTGGGGAAGTTGCGCTGGAACCCGTCGGTGAAGAGCTGCCCGAGTCCGCCG
The DNA here is from genome assembly GCF_044333935.1 of Streptomyces sp. NPDC020884. Classification (NCBI taxonomy): domain Bacteria; kingdom Bacillati; phylum Actinomycetota; class Actinomycetes; order Kitasatosporales; family Streptomycetaceae; genus Streptomyces; species Streptomyces sp. NPDC020884. Next base: position 340,770 of record NZ_JBIRRY010000011.1, read on the forward strand.
TCGCCGATGTACGTGGCCACCGAGACCAGGGAGATCGCCATCACCGTCGCGATCCGCACGCCCGCCATGATCACGGGGAGGGCGAGGGGCAGTTCGACGGTGAGCAGGGTGCGCAGCGGCCGGCTGCCCATCGCCTTGGCGGCTTCCTTCGTCCGGGCGGGGACGGAGTCCAGGCCCTCGACGGTGTTCCGCAGGAGCACCACGAGCGTGTAGATCGTCAGGCCGATGACCGTGGTGGTGCGGGTGAGCCCGCTGACCGGCAGGAGGAGCACGAAGACCGCGATGGACGGAATGGTGAACAGGACGTTCGACAGGGCGAGGAGGAGTCCGCGCAGCCTGCGCACCCGGTGCGCCAGCACGGCCAGGGGGAGCGAGACGAGCAGTCCGAGAAGTACGGCGCTGAGCGCGGCCTGCAGGTGGGAGAGCGTCAGGGTGGTGAGATCGTCGGTGTGGTCGGCTATCCACGACCAGTCGACGCTCACGCGGCCACCGTGCTCGCCGCGCTGTGGACCTCGCCCGCGCGGTCGTGGATGTCCTCGCGGGAGGAGACGCCGGTGAGGACGCCGTCCGCGTCGACCCGGGCGATCAGACCGCTCGGCGCGGCGATCGACTCGTTGAGCGCGGAGAGCAGCGAGTCGGTGTCGCGCAGGGGCCGGACGGGTATCTCGGCGTCGCCCTTGCTCTCGCTGTCGCGCCAGGCCAGCGGCCTGCGGGCGGCGTCGAGGGTCAGCTGCCAGCGGGCGCCTTCGGGGGCGGGGCCCTGGGCGACCTCGGTGAGCGTCGTCAGGGACAGCAGCTTCAGGCCGCGCTCCGCGCCCAGGAAGTCCGCGACGAACGCGTTCGCGGGGCGGGCCAGGAGTTCGGCGGGGGCCGCGCACTGGACGAGATGGCCGCCGGTGCGGAAGACGGCTATCTGGTCCCCGAGCCGTACGGCCTCGTCGATGTCGTGCGTGACGAAGACGATGGTCTTGCTCAACTCCTTCTGGAGGCGCAGCAGTTCGTCCTGGAGCTGGGTGCGCACCACGGGGTCGACGGCGCCGAAGGGCTCGTCCATCAGGAGGACCGGCGGATCCGCGGCGAGCGCGCGGGCCACGCCGACGCGCTGCTGCTGGCCGCCGGAGAGCTGGTGGGGGTAGCGCTTCCCGGCGTCCGCGGCGAGGCCGACCGTCTCCAGGAGTTCCGCCGCCCGCGCCCGCGCCTTCCTGCGGCCCCAGCCGAGCAGCAGCGGTACGGTCGCGATGTTGTCCAGGACGGTGCGGTGCGGGAAGAGCCCCGACTGCTGGATGACGTAGCCGATGGAGCGGCGCAGCTCGGCGGCGTCCTGCTCCAGGACGTCCTTGCCGCCCACCTTGATCGTTCCGGAGGTCGGCTCGACCATCCGGTTGATCATGCGGAGCGTGGTCGTCTTGCCGCAACCGGAGGATCCGACGAGGACGGTCACGCCCCCTTCCGGCAGGTCGAGCGTGAGGTCGTGCACCGCGGTCGTGCCGTTCGGGAAGCGCTTGTGGGCCTTGTCGAATTGGATCATGAGGAGTCCCTTGCCCGGCTGCATATCATCATGCAGAGTTCTCGGTGACTGAATAGGTTGTCAATAGGTCGTCGCCGCTCAGGCGTAAATCCCTGGTAACGAGTGGCCGCAGGACAAGACGGAGCGCCTGATAGAGGAGGAATTGCTACTGATGTCGTCTCATATCGCGGACAGGGTGGCCGGAGACAACAGTGCGATCGTCGTCCTCGACGGCCGCCGACTGATGGTCGCAGATGTCGTACGCATGGCCGAATCCGCCGCCAGGCCCGTCCCGGCGACCGACGGCATGAAGCGGGTGGAGGACTCGTGGAACGCCGCGCGGGAAATCGCCTCGTGGGGTCGCGTCTACGGCCGCTCCACCGGCGTCGGCGCCAACCGGAATGAGTCCGTGCCCACCGACGCGGCCGCCGACCACGGCCTGCGCCTGCTGCGCAGCCACGCCGGAGCGATCGGCGAGGAACTCCCCGCCCGGCAGGTCCGCGCCATGCTCGCCGTCCGCGCCAACCAGCTCCTCGCCGGCGGCGCCGGCCTGCGGCCGACCGTCGTCACCGCCCTGTGCGAGGCCCTGGAGACCGGCGCCTACCCGAAGGTCAACGAATTCGGTTCGGTCGGCACCGGCGACATCGCCGCGCTCGCGCAGATGGGCCTCGCGCTGGCGGGCGAACACCCCTGGCAGGGCGCGGGAACAGCCCCCGCACCGCAGCCCCTCGACAACAACGACGCCCTCGCCCTGATCAGCAGCAACGCCCTCACCCTCGGCCAGTCCGCGCTGGCCCTGCACGAACTGCGCGCCCTCATCGCGGCCACGCAGGTGGTGGCGGCGCTGTCCCTGATGGCGATCGACGGCAGCTACGAGGCCTACGCGCTGCCCGTGCACGAGGCGCGGCGGCACGCCGGATCGAACGCGGTCGCGCACCGGATGCGGCTGTTGCTCGGCGCCCCCGACCGCCCCACGCCGCCGCTCGGCCGGATCCAGGACCCGTACGGCTTCCGCTGTGTGCCGCAGATCCACGGGCCCGCGCACGACGCTGCGGACGCGCTCGAAGAGGTCCTCGCGGTCGAGATCAACGCGGCGGCCGAGAACCCGCTGATCTCGGCCGAGGACATGGCCGCCTACCACCACGGCGGCTTCTACCTCGCCCAACTCGCCCTGTCCCTGGACCACTTCCGGCTCGCCGTGACCCAGGTGGCCCGCCTGTCCACCTCGCGCCTCTCCACCCTGAACGAACCGGGCTTCACCCGGCTGCGCCCGTTCCTCGCGGACGGCGAGCCGGCCTCCTCGGGCGTGATGATCCTCGAATACGCGGCCGGTGCGGCTCTCGGCGACCTGCGGGCCTTCTCCGCGCCCGCCTCGCTCGGCCATGCGGTGCTCTCGCGGGGCGTCGAGGAACAGGCCAGCTTCGCGTCCCTGGCGGCGCGCCAGACCTTGCGGGTGTGCGAGGCGTTCCGGCTCGTCGTGGGCTGTGAACTCGTCGCGGCCGTCAGGGCGTTGCGCCAGCGCGAGCTGCGGCTCGACCCGGAGCTGCCCGTCGGCCGGGCCTTCGAACTCGCGGCCTCGGTGCTCGACGCGGAGGCGGCCGACCGGCCGTTGACCGACGATGTGGCGGCGGCCGCCGGGCTGCTCGACCGGTTCGCCGAACTGTGGGACGTCTCGGGCCGGGAGGATCACCCGAAGGTGAACACATAGGCCTGGAGGCCTTCGTCCACGCGCAGTTCGAGACGTGCGGTACGGGAGTCCTCGTCGTCGGTGAGGCGGTACAGCGTCGGCGATCCGCTCACCCGGATGGTCCGGGTGACCTCGCCGTTCACGAGGACGGTCACCTTTCCGGTGCCGGCGAGGACGAGGTTGGCGTTCTTCGCCCGGTAGGCGAAGGCGAGACGGGCGTCGCGACCCGCCGTGAACTGCTCGTAGCCGGCCGTCCATGTGCCGTCCAGCGACAGCTTGTTGAGCGGCAGCGTGCCCTTGGGGAAGCGGTAGGCGGTGGCCCGGTCGTCCACCAGGGGGGTGCCGACGTAGCCACGGATGCGCAGGTTGCTCAGATAGGTCTCGGGCGTCCGTCCGGCGGTCAGATCGTCCATGGCCCGGCCCGTGGGCTTGGGCAGGACGACGGTGGGATCCGCCTGCCGGAGCAGCTCACGGATCATGTTCTCGGTCCGGTCGTACTGCCCCTCGCCGAACTTGAAGTACCGGACGGTGCCTTCGGCGTCGATCAGATACTTCGCCGGCCAGAAGCGGTTGCGGTAGTTGTCCCAGGTGGTGAGGTCGTTGTCGAGGGCGACGGGCCAGTCCACCCCGAGCTTCTCGGCGCCGGCGACGACATTGCCCCGCTTCTTCTCGAAGGCGAACTCGGGGGAGTGCACCCCGATGACGCGCAGCCCGGCATCCCGGTAGGCCTTCTCCCAGTCACGGATATGCGGCACCGCGCGCTGGCAGTTGATGCAGGAGTACGTCCAGAAGTCGATCAGCGTGACCTTGCCGCGCAGGCTCTTCAGGTCGACGGGGCGGTCGCCCGGGGTGTTGAACCAGGAGTCGATGCCCTCCAGCGCCGGGGCCTTCCCGCACGAGCGCAGTTCGTCGGCGCCGTCCTCGCACCGGGAGAGTTCCTTGTTGGAGTTGTCGTAGAGACCGGACAGCTGCTGCCGGGCGGCGTCGCTGTCCTCGATCTTCCGCTGGACACCGGAGGTGTAGTCGGGCAGCGACCGCTGGATGGCGGCGGTGACGTCGAGGGCCAGCGCCAGCGCGAGGACGATCATCAGGGAGCCGGCGGCGATCCGCAGCCCCCGGGCACGCCTGCGGAACGCGGCGACCCGGTCGGCGACCCTGCGCCCGGCCAGGGCGAACACGAGCAGGGGCACGGCGGTGCCGACGGCGAACGACAGGGTCAGCACCACGATGTCGGAGCTGATCTCGCCCCGGGCGCCCGCGATGGTGATCGCGGCGAGCACCGGGCCCGCGCACGGCACGTACAGCAGGCCGAGGCCCAGACCGAGGACGAAGGCGCTGCCCTCCTTGTTCACCTGGCGCTGCGGGATACGGGCGAACGGCTTCTCCAACAGCCGTTCGACGGGCGGGAAGATCAGACCCAGGCCGATGAGGACGAGCAGTCCCAGGCCCACGTACCGCAGGATGTCCTGCGGCAGACCGAGGGCGGAGATGATCGTCACGCCCAGCAGGGTGAAGAAGGCGAAGCTGACCACGAGGCCCGCGACCACGGCGTAGGGACGCCGGTTGCGCGGCGCGCGTGCGGGGGCGTCCGGGGCGGGAGCGGTCGCCACCCCGCCGCGCCCGGCCCCACCGCCCGCACCGCCTGCGGCCCCGCCCGGGGCCCGGACCGGCTTGCCCGCGTCCTTGCCCTGCCCCGCGCCGCCCGCCAGGAACACCACCGGCAGCACGGGCAGGATGCAGGGCGACACCGCGGTGATCAGCCCTCCCAGCAGCCCGATCAGCATCAGCGTGATCATGACGTACCGCCTCTCACGGGAGAGAGCGGCAGTCTCCGCGGCCCTCACCCCGTATTCGGCGCCGGGCGTACACCGGATTGGTGGCGGGGAGGGCGCCGACCCGGTGCGCGGCCCCGCGACGACCCGGGGCACGCGGCCCGGCGGGGCGGCGCGTAGCGTACGCGGCGAGGAGACCGGCCCGGTGCGCGTCGGCAAACGACGGTGGTTCCTGGGGGAGACGACGGTGGTCCTGAGGGGAGACGACGGTGATTCCTGAGGGGGAGACGACGGTGGTTCCCGCCATCGCGGCGGACGGCGCGACGGTCGTACTGGGCGACACCACCCTGCTCGCGCCCACGACGTTCTCGGTGATGCCGGGCCAATTCTGGTGTGTCACGGGCGGCAACGGCTCGGGCAAGACGACGCTGCTGCGCGCCTTCCTGGGCGGCCGGACCCTGACGGCCGGCTCGTGCTCGGTGCTCGGGGACCCCGTCGACCTGGCCAAACCCCTGCACCGCCGCCTCGTCGCGTCGCTCGTCGACCCGATCCCGTACGCCCGGGACATGACGCTGCGCGAGCAGGTGACCCTGGTCGCCGCCTCCTGGTACGGCAACTCCCCGGACACCGCGGAACGCGCCGGGCGGATCATCGACCGGCTGGGACTGGCCCCGCTGGGCGAGCGGTTCCCCCATCAGGTCTCGTCCGGACAGCTCCAGCTCTTCGGACTGGCCCTGACGCTGGTCCGCCCCGCCGACGTCGTCCTGCTCGACGAACCCGAACGGCACCTCGACAGCGACCGCGTCGCCCTGGTGGCCGCCCTGCTCACCGAGCGGGCCGAGGAGGGCACCGCCTTCCTGGTGGCCACGCACGAGGAGGCGCTGGTGGCCGTGCGGGACGGCCGCGTGCGGCTGTGACCACGACGCGCCCCGCCGCCGACGCGCCCGCGGCCGCCGCCTCCGACGCGCGCGCCCGCGTGCAGGCCGTACACAGGGGCTACGCCCGGCGCGGCGGCCGGGCCACGGTGCGGGGCCGTGCGTACCCGGCCTATCTCGTCGCGCTGTTCACCGTCTTCTTCCTGGTGCCGGTCATCCACGCCCGGAGCACCTCGACGGCGCCGTTCTCCGTGTCCTCCGCGAGCCTCCCGGCCGGGGCCGTGCCCCTGGTCTGCGCGCTCGCGACGGCCGTGTGCTGGGGCGGCCAACTCGCCGGCCGGTTCTGGGGGCCGCTGGTGGTCCAGCCGTTCCTGCTGCACGTGCTGGTGTCCACGGATCTCTCGCCCGCCCACTACCTCGGGACGATCGCCCGGCGTCGACTGGCGTACGCGGGCACCGCCACGCTGCTGTCGCTCGGCTCGGCGGCCTACCTCGCGACCGACCTGTTCGACCGCCCCGGCACCGCACTGCCGGGTCTCGCGGTCCTGGCCGGGGTCAGCGCCGTCGCGGCGGCGGCCTGGTTGTGGGGCCAGGTCCGGCCGGTACGGGACAACCTCCTGCTCGCCGGTGCCGTCGGCGTCTTCGCCCTCGTCGTCGCCGCGCTGGGCGGTGCGGCCCCCGACGGCCGCTTCGGTCACGGGCTCGCCGCCCTCCTCCCGGCGGTCCTGGCAGCGGCTCTCGGACCGCCGGCGTTCCGCGCACTGCCCGCGATCGACCTCGCCCGGCTCGCACGGGAGTCGGCGCGCGCCTCCCAGGCCCAGGCGTACGCGTGGACGGGCACGCTCCACCACGCACTCGACCTGTACCGGCCGGAGCCGCGCGGCTTCACCTCCGCCCTGCTCCGCACCGACGGACTCCTGCGCGGGTATCTCGCCCAAGGGGCGGTGCGGGCGCTGCGCACGCCCGGCCGCGCCGCCGCGGCCGTGACGCTCCTGCCGGCCGGCGGCGCCTCGCTGACCCACGGGGTCGCCGGATCAGGAGGCGGACCGGAGTGGTGGTGGGCGGCCGGTGCGGTCGCGGTGTATCTGGGGTCCGGGTGGGTGGGGGAGACCTGGCGCGGTCTGCGCGACGAGCTGACTCTGGCCCCGCTGTTCGGCGGGCGATGGGGCGGGCTGCCCGCCCGGACCCTGGCCTGGCCCGTCGTCGCCGTGACCGCCGGAACCTGTCTGGGCGGCGGCGCGGTGGCCCTGCTCCGGTGGCCCCTCCCCGACGGCCGGGCGGGGAGCACGGTCCTGCTCGTCGCCGGATCGGTGGTGCTGGTGCTCGGCGCCCGGTTCCTGCGGGAGATGAAGCTGCATCTGCCGCTCGAACTGCTGCTCCCGGTCATCACGCCCTTCGGCGATCTGTCCGGACTGCGGGTCCTGGCCTGGCAGTTCGACGGAATCGTCGTCGTGGTGACCGGGGTCGCCGTGATGAACGCCGTCCCCACCGCGCCCGGCGCGGCAGCGGCGGTCTGCCTGGCCGCCTGCTGCGTCCTCGCGGGGCTGCGCCGGACCGGATGGGCGCACCGGGGGCTGCTCTCCCGTCTTCGCCGGGGGGAGCGGCGCGCACCCGGGCCCGTTCACGGCGCTTCCCCGTGAACGAGCCCCTGCGAACGCCTCCCCCGTGAACGCCCTCCGAACGCTCCCGCGCCGAGCGCGACCCCGTTCCCCTCAGGAGCGGGTGGCGGTTCCGCAGCCCTCGGCGTCGCTTTCCCGCATGCGTTCCTCCATCGACGTGCTCCGGTCGTAGGGGTCGACCTCGGGGCCGTCGCCCCCCTCGGAGGTGGTGCGGTCGGCGAGGAACGCGGGGGTCAGATAGCCGGTGTAGGAGTCGCAACCGCCGTTGGTGGCGTCCACCTTGTAGGAGACGAGGGAGAACGTCCCCGGCTCGATCACGATCTTCGCCGGGTCGTCCCAGCTCACCACCACCTCGCGGCGCAGGATGGTGCGCGCGACCTCGTCGCTGCCCTCCGCTGCGCGCACGAGCGGGTAGACGTAGGTGACGTCGGTGGAGATCTCCACCGCGCCGCGCTTGCCCTCCCGGAACGTGACCCGGCCGCGGGTCTTGACCACGTCCCCGACCGGCCGCACGTCGGCGGGCCGGAAGCGGCTGAACAGCAGGAGGGGGTCGTTCTCCCGGTCGGGCGCGCGGAACGCCTTCCCGAGGAAGTCCTGGACATCCGACTGGTGCGGGTTGATGAGCGCCAGGGCCTTCTCGGGCCGCTCGCCGCGCAGCACGGCGGGGTCGAGACTGGACGCGACGAGGAAGTCCCGGGTCCGGTCCAGCGCCTTGTCCACCTCCGCCTTGCTCATCCAGCCGGTCGCCTGCGCCGCGGGCAGGTGGATACCCGCCGCGCCGTCGCCCCAGCGCGCCGCCGGTGATCCGGCGAACGGCCTGTCCGGGGTGGGCGGTCGGTCCGCCGCCTCCCGCGCGGGCGGCCGGCCCGGACGCTCCGACTCCGCGGCGAGGGGGGAGGTGTCCGTCCCCTCCCCGCCGTCGAACCAGCCGACGATCCGGCCGGGGGCGACGGCCACCGCGACCAGCAGCACGACGACGACCGCCAGGCCGATCGCGTACCAGCCCCGGCCGCGCCGCGGCCGGTCCGGCGTGTAGGTCCGCCACCCCTGCGGCGGTCCTGGCTCCTCCTGGATCCGCCGCGTCACCATCCGGGCCCGCGCCGACGGTTCCTCGGGCGCACCCGGGCTTCCGGCCTCGGCCTCCTTGAGGAAACGCTCCCACTCCTCGTCCGGTATGGACGCCCCACCCTGGCTCAACCCACTGCTCCCGTCCCCTGGTTGCGCGCCGGTCCCTCCCCAGGTCCGAGCGCCGTACGGGGCATCATCACATGGCCCGCCGACACCGTCGGCGGTCGGGCGGCCGGGTCACGGGCCGGGAGCTCCCGCGCGCAGCCCGTCCATGACGAAGTCCAGGAGCCGGCCGGCTCTCGGCTCCCAGTCCTCGTGCGGATCGATCTGCCAGAGCCCGGCGATGGCCAGGAAGAAGTCGTCCGGAGTCACCCCGGGGCGGATGGCGCCGGCCTCCTCGCAGGTGCGGAGCAGGATTCCGGCCGCTTCCATGACCGGTGTGGGGCCGGGCTTGGCGGGTCCGCCCGGCGCGCTGGTGACCAGCCGGATCGCATCGGCCAGACCGGCCTTCGTCATAGCGAAGCGGGCGAGACGGTCCATCCACTCGCGCAGGGCCCGCTCGGGCGGGTGGGTCTCCAGCAACGCGCACGCCGCGTCGGCGACCTGCTGCATCTCGAAGCGGTAGACCTCCAGGACGAGCGCCTCGCGGTGGGGGAAGTTGCGGTAGAAGGTGCCCTGCCCGACGCCCGCCTTCTTGGCGATCGCGCTCAGCGGGGCGTCCGCGCGCAGGGTCAGCTCGACCATGGCCACCCGCAGGATGCGCTCGCGGTTGCGCTGCGCGTCCGAACGCAGGGGGGAGTCCTTCTTCGGCTGGGACACGGATCCTCCTCGGGGGTGCGTGGCCGAAACGCGTCCTTGTTAACCGGACAGCTGTCCGTTACGTTTTTCCAGTAAGCGGACAACGGTCCGGTTAGGGCTACCTTACCGCCGACCGGGGCCGCCGGTCACCGGCCGACGCCCCCGGTTCCTCGTCATCAGACACCAGAGAAGGCTGATCATGGCCCCAGCGACCTCGTCGACGTCCAGTGCGATCACCCTGAACATCAACGGCGAGAAGCACCACCTGTCCGTCGACCACCGCACCACCCTGCTCGACGCGCTGCGCGAGCGCCTCGATCTCACCGGCACCAAGAAGGGCTGCGACCAGGGACAGTGCGGCGCGTGCACCGTCCTGGTCGACCGGCGGCGCGCTGTCTCCTGCCTCAGCCTCGCCGTCGCGGCCGAGGGCCGCGAGATCACCACCATCGAAGGCGTCGCCGACGGCGACGAGCTCCACCCGGTCCAACAGGCCTTCCTCGACCTCGACGGCTACCAGTGCGGCTACTGCACACCGGGCCAGATCTGCTCGGCCATCGCCGTCATCGAGGAACACGCGGCCGGCTGGCCGAGCGCCGTCACCGGCGGTGGCCCCGATGCGGGGCCGCCACCGCTGACACCCGAAGAGATCCGCGAGCGGATGAGCGGCAACCTGTGCCGCTGCGGCGCCTACGTCTCGATCGTCCAGGCCGTCGCCAGGGCCGCCGAGGCCCACGCCGAGGACCGGGCGAAGGCCCCGAAGGAGGTCGTCGCATGAAGGAGTTCGGCTATCAGCGCGCCCACGACGTCACCGGCGCCCTCGCCCTGCTCGCCGCCGACCCGGACGCGCGGTTCCTCGGCGGCGGCACCAACCTCGTCGACCTGATGAAGTCCGGCGTGGAGCGGCCCGCCCGGCTCGTCGACGTCCGTGACCTCCCCCTGGACCACATCGAACCCACGGCCGACGGCGGGCTGCGCATCGGCGCGACCGTCACCAACAGCGACCTCGCCGCCCACCCCGAAGTGCGCCGTCACTACCCGGCGTTGGCCCAGGCCGTGCTGGCCGGCGCCTCCGGCCAGCTGCGCAACATGGCCACCGTCGGCGGCAACCTCCTCCAGCGCACCCGCTGCGGCTACTTCACCGACGTGAGCAAGCCCTGCAACAAGCGGACCCCGGGCAGCGGCTGCCCCGCCGTCGACGGCGAGAACCACAACCACGCCGTCCTCGGCGCCTCCGACCACTGCGTGGCCGTGCACCCCTCCGACATGGGCGTGGCCCTGACGGCGTTCGACGCCGTCGTCTCCTACGAGAGCGCCGAGGGGCCCGGCGAGAGGCCGATCACCGACTTCTACCTCCCCGTCGGCGACACCCCGCACCGGGAGACGGCCCTGCCGCCCGGCGCGCTGATCACCCATGTCAGCCTGGAGCCCGCCCCGGTCGCCGCCCGCTCCCGCTACCGCAAGGTGCGCGAACGCGCCTCGTACGCCTTCGCCATCGGCTCCGTGGCCGCGGCGCTCGACATCGAGGACGGACGCGTACGGGACGCGCGCCTCGCCTTCGGGGCCGTCGCCTCCCGGCCCTGGCGCGCCCGCGCGGCGGAAGCCGTCCTGATCGGCGCACCCGCCGACGGCGCGACCTTCGCCGCCGCCGCCGACGCCGAACTGGCCGCTGCCCGACAACGGATACAAGGTGACCCTCATGCGCAACCTCGCGGTCTCCGTCCTGACCGAACTCGCCGAGGAGGACGCCCGATGACGACCACCACGCCCGGACCCCCGGCCGTGCGCGGGGCCGTCGGCGTCGCCCACACCCGCGTGGAGGGCCGCGACAAGGTCACCGGCGCCGCGCGTTACGCCGGCGAGATCCCCTTCGCCGGTCTGGCCCACGGCTGGCTCGTGCTGTCCACCGTCACCCGCGGCCGGATCCGTTCGGTGGAGACCGCCCCGGTCCTGGACCTGCCGGGCGTGCTCACGGTGCTGCACCACGGCAACGCCCCCCGCCTGAACACCGACTACATCGGGATGCTCGGCACCCCGCCGGACCCGACCTGCGCCGTCTTCCAGAACGACCAGGTGCCGTTCGCCGGCTGGCCGGTCGCCCTGGTCGTCGCCGAGACCCCCGAGGAGGCCCGGGAGGCCGCCGAAGCGCTCGTGGTGACGTACGACCAGGAGCCGCACGACACCGTGCTCGCCGCCGACCACCCCGGCGCCTACCCCGCCGCCGGCCATATGCCGGCCGAGACGGAGAAGGGCGACCTGGAAGCGCGACTGGCCGCCTCCGCCTTCGTGGTGGACGCGCGGTACACCACCCCCGAAGAACAGCACAGCATGATGGAGCCGCACGCGGCGACCGCCCGGTGGGACGGCGGCCGGCTGGAGGTCGTCGACTCCAACCAGGGCGCCGGCTGGGTCCAGAGCGAGCTGGCCACGATGTTCTCGCTCGACGCCTCCGCGGTGCGGGTGCGCTCCGAGCACATCGGCGGTGGCTTCGGCAGCAAGGGCCTGCGCGCCCACCAGGTGTCCGCCGTGATGGCCGCCACCGCCCTGCAACGCCCCGTACGCGTGGTGCTGACCCGGCGTCAGACCTTCTCGCTGGGCGGCTACCGCAGCCCCACCGCCCAGCGGATCCGGCTCGGCGCGGCTCCCGACGGCCGACTGCTGGCCCTGGAGCACCGCTCGCTGAACCAGACCTCGACGGTGTACGAGTTCGTCGAGCCCAGCGCGGGCGTCGCCCGGGTGCTGTACGACGCCGACGCCCACCGCACCGCCAACCACGTCGTCCGGCTCGACGTGCCGTCCCCGACCTGGATGCGCGCACCGGGGGAGGCCCCGGGGTCGTTCGCGATCGAGGCGGCCCTCGACGAACTCGCCGAGCGCAGCGGCGTCGACCCGATCGAGCTGCGCCTGCGCAACGAGCCGGACGTCGGGCCCGTCTCGGGGCTCCCGTTCAGCAGCCACAACCTCGCGGCCTGCTTCCGTGAAGGCGCGCGCAGGTTCGGCTGGGCGGACCGCGACCCGCGCCCCGGCACGCGCCGCGACGGACGCTGGCTGCTGGGCACCGGCACGGCCGCTGCCTCCTTCGGCGCGGGGGCCGCCCCGTCCACCGCCCTGGTCACGGCGGAGGCGGACGGTTCCTTCACCGTACGGATCGCCGCGGCCGACATCGGCACCGGAGCCCGCACCGCGCTCACCCTGATCGCCGCCGACGCGCTGGAGACCGCACCCGAACACGTCCGGGTCCGCATCGGGGACAGCGACTTCGGCCCCGCGATGATCGCCGGCGGCTCGATGGGCACCCGCTCCTGGGCCTGGGCCGTCACGGCGGCGGCCGCCGAACTGCGGGAGCGGCTCGCGGTGACCACGGTGATCCCCCCGGAGGGGATCACCGTGCGGTCCGACACCACCGAGGCCCTCGGCGCCCTGGCGCAGAAGGAACGGCACTCCTTCGGAGCCCAGTTCGCCGAGGTCGCCGTCGACGTCGCCACCGGCGAGGTTCGGGTCCGCCGCATGCTGGGCATCTTCGCGGCGGGCCGGATCGTCAATCCGCTCACCGCCCGCAACCAGCTCGTCGGCGGGATGACCTGGGGCATCTCGATGGCCCTGCACGAGGAGGCGGTCCGCGACCGGAACAACGGCGGCCACTACGCCCCCGATCTCGCCGGCTACCACGTGGCCACACACGCCGACGTGCCGGACATCGAGGCGGACTGGGTGGACGACCACGACCCGGACGACCCGGTCGGCATCAAGGGCGTCGGGGAGATCGGCATCGTGGGCGCGGCGGCCGCCGTCGCCAACGCGGTCTGGCACGCCACCGGTGTACGCCACCGCGACCTGCCGATCCGCCCCGACCGGGTTCTCGCGGCGTCGACGCCGGACTCCGCCGACGCGGCTCCGGCGGGCGGGGGAGCCGTGGATGCTTGACATCGCCGGCGAGCTGAGCCGATGGATGGAGGAGGGCCGGGAGTTCGCCGTCGGCACCGTCGTCTCCGTCGGCGGCAGCGCGCCGCGCGGGCCCGGTGCCGCCCTCGCAGTCGACAGCGAGGGCACGGCGATCGGCTCGGTCTCCGGCGGCTGTGTGGAGGGCGCGGTCTACGAACTGTGCGCGCAGGCCCTCCAGGACGGCGTGACCGTGCGCGAACAGTTCGGCTACAGCGACGAGGACGCCTTCGCCGTCGGGCTGACCTGCGGCGGGGTCATCGACATCATGATCACGCCGGTCCGGGCCGACTCGCCGGAGCGGGAGGTGCTGCGGGCCGCGCTGTACGCCGCCGTATCGGGCGGGGCGGCGGCCCTCGCCCGGGTGGTGCGCGGCCCGGACGGCTTCCTGGGGCGGTCCCTGCTCGTCCGCGCCGACGGCAGCCACGAGGGCGGTCTCGGGGGTCACCCGGAGCTGGACCGTACGGCGGCGGCCGAGGCCTCGGCCCTGCTGGAGGCCGGCCGGACCGGCACCGTCTCGCTCTCCGACGACGGGTCGCACTGCCCCGGCGGGCTCACCCTGCTCGTCGAGAGCAGCGTGGAGCCGCCCCGCATGATCGTCTTCGGTGCGGTCGACTTCGCCGCGGCGCTGGTGCGGGCCGGGAAGTTCCTCGGCCATCACGTGACGGTGTGCGACGCCCGGCCCGTCTTCGCCACCCGGGCCCGGTTTCCCGAGGCCGACGAGGTCGTCGTCGACTGGCCCCACCGCTATCTGCGGCGCACCCCCACCGACGGGCGCACCGTCCTGTGCGTGCTCACGCACGAGGCCCGGTTCGACGTGCCGCTGCTCGTGGAGGCGCTGCGGATGCCCGCCGCGTTCGTCGGCGCGATGGGCTCGCGCCGGACCCACGAGGAACGGACGCGGCGGCTGCGCGAGGCGGGCCTGAGCGACCCCGAGCTGGACCGGCTGCGCTCGCCCATCGGCCTGGACCTCGGAGCCCGTACGCCCGAGGAGACCGCGCTGTCCATCGCGGCGGAGATCGTCGCGGCCCGGCGCGGCGGCACGGGCCGGCCGCTGACCGGCGGCGCGGCGCCCATCCACCGGGCGTCCCACCGGGAGCCGTGGGCCGTCAGTACGCGGTGAGGCCCGCAGCGGTTCGGGCGACGCCGGAGGGCGCTCCGTGGCGCGCATGCCCCCTTTGCGAGGAATACTCGGTAGGAGGGCTCCACGTCCTCGTCGAGGAGCCTGTGCACCTCGGAGCCCGGCGATCGGCCGGGTACACGTTTGGCGGGGCCGTTCGGGGTCACTCCATGACGGCGGGGCGAGCCACTGAAAGCCGGGCAGCCCGATGACGGGCTGCGGGCTCCGCGCCGTGGTCGAGGAGGCATGAACCGCTCGACCGTGGAACTACCGCTGACCGCACAGGAGGACACGATGCGTGATGTACGCAGGCTCTTGCGGGCCAAGATCCTCAAGGCCCGAGGGCTGGCCGAGGAATCGGACGGCAAGGCGCTCGACGACCAAAGCCGCAAGGACGGGGGCCGACGCCGGCAGGCGGAGGCGCGCCGACAGGAGCAGCGGGGCCGGCCCGACGGCCGACCCGGCCGTTGAACGGCCCAGGGGTTCGGGTACCCGAGGGTGAGGACGGCCCGATGATGCGCCGAGCCCTGCCGGACGCGTCCGGCAGGACCGCGCGGCCGGGCGGGGAAGCTCCGCTGCCCGGCCGGGTCGTGCGGCTGCCCGGCGTGTACCGCCCGGGGACCGACACTCTTCTGCTGGCCCTCGCCATGCGCCGCGAGGGGATCGGCCCGGGAACGGACCTGCTGGATCTCTGCACCGGGAGCGGCGCACTGGCCCTGCACGCCGCGCGGCTCGGTGCCCGCGTCACCGCGGTGGACATCAGCCGTCGGGCCGTGGCGTCCGCACGGCTGAACACCGCGCTCACCCGCCCGCCCGTCACCGTGCGCCGGGGCGATCTGTTCCGGGCCCTGCCGGGCCGGATGTTCGACGCCGTCGTCAGCAACCCTCCCTACGTTCCGGCCCCCGGCCCCTCGGTGCCACGGCACGGCGCCGGCCGCTCCTGGGACGCGGGTCCTGACGGCCGGGTGATCCTCGACCGCGTCTGCGACGACGCCTTCGCCGCCCTGCGCCCCGGCGGCGTCCTTCTGCTGGTCCAGTCGGGGCTCAGCCGCCCCGACGAGACGCTGGGCCGGCTGTCCGCGGCCGGGCTGGAGGTCTCCGTGACCGACCGGGTGACGATCCCGTTCGGCCCCGTCACCCGCGGCCGAGTGGCCTGGCTGCGGGCGCGAGGCCTGCTGGGCGACAGCCCGGACCGGGAGGAGCTGGTGGTGATCCGTGCCCGGAAGGAATGAGACCCCGCGCCGCGTGGTGGTCAACCGCGACGGGCCGATCCTGGTGGAGGGGCCGGTCGAGGTCGTCGGCGACGACGGTACGACGGCCCGGTCCGACCGCTTCGTCGTGGCGATCTGCACCTGCCGCCGAAGCCGCGCCTACCCCTGGTGCGACACCAGCCACCGTCGCCGCAAGCCCGCCGGGTCCGGCGCGGGCGACCGACCGCCCCAGGAGGGCGAGGAGGAGTCCCGACCATGACGAACCCGGCCAGCACCGCCCGTATCGGCGCCGCGGCATCTCCCGCGCCGCCCCGGGCACGCGGGCCCCTGAGCGAGAGCGTCCTCGACGTGCTGGCAGGCCGCGGGACCCCCCTGCCGGAAGCCGCCGAGGTCCGCCGCGCCGCCCCCTACGGTGACGACCTGCAACTCCTCCTGTACGTCCTGTACGAGCTCCACTACCGGGGGTTCGCGGGCGTGGACGAGTGCCTGGAGTGGGATCCCGCGCTCCTCGGTGTGCGTGCGGCGGCCGAGGAGATCTTCCTGGAGGCGCTGCGCCGCGACGGCGGTTCGGGCGGAAAGGACGTGGCGGAGGCGGTCGACGCGCTCCAGGTGGAACCCGTGGGGGACGACGGCCACAGCGTCAGCCACCACCTCCAGGGGGAGGGGGAGCTGTGGCAGTTGCGCGAGTACGCCGCCGTGCGCTCCCTCTACCACCTCAAGGAGGCCGATCCGCATCTGTGGGTGGTGCCCAGGCTCCGGGGCCGGGCGAAGGCGGCGATGGTCGCCGTGGAGTTCGACGAGTTCGGTGCGGGGCGGGCCGAGGACGTCCACGCCCAGCTCTTCGCCGACCTGATGGCCGACCTCGGCCTCGACCCGGGGTACGGCCGCTATCTCGACGCCGCACCCGCCCAGGTCCTGGCCACGGTCAACCTGATGTCCCTGTTCGGGCTCCACCGGCGGCTGCGCGGCGCGCTGGTCGGGCACTTCGCCACGGTGGAGATCACCTCGTCCCCCGGGTCGAGACGGCTGGCCGAGGCACTGCGCCGGGTGGGCGCGGGCCCCGCCGCCCAGCGGTTCTACGACGAGCACGTGGAGGCCGACGCGGTCCACGAACAGGTGGTGCGCCACGAGGTGATCGGCGGGCTGCTGGAGGACGAACCCGCGCTGGCAGCCGACGTCGTCCTGGGCATCGAGGCGACGGGACACCTGGAGGACCTACTCGGGGACCACCTGCTGGCAGCGTGGCGCGAGGGCCGTTCCGCGCTGCGCACACCCCTGGCGCCCTGAGGTTCCCTGCCTCTGCGCGCGCCGACGGGTGTCAGCGCCCGAGGGCCTTGCGGAGCTGATCCTTGTTCATGGAGGAACGCCCCTCGACGTTCTTCTTCTTGGCCTCCGCGTAGAGCTGGTCCTTCGTGGGTCCCTGCGCGCCCTGGTGGGAACGTTCGCCGCCGCGTTCGTAGGCGGACTTCCTGTCCTGCGTCGACGTCCTGCTCGCCGTCCTCGACTCGCCGGACCGGGCGCGCTGCTTGTTGACGGTCCGGGCCGCGATCTCCTTCGCGCGGCCCTTGGACGCGCCCCGTTCCTCCTGGCTCTCCTTGATGTGCTCGTACTGCCGCTCACGCTTTTTGCTGGATCCGGCCGGCATGACGTGCTCCTCCAGTTTGTCGCGGGTGTGTCGGGACACCGCGTCTCCCGCACGGATCCCACTAAACAACGCCCACCACGACAGCGCCCCCGGTGAAGTCCGTTTGAACACCCGCACAGGGGTAGACGGCGCAGAGCCCCTGCCGACCTGTGCGAGAGGAAAACCTGTGCCCCGAGTTCAGCGCAAGAATATTTTCGTGATCGGAATGGACGAGGCCAATCTGCGAACCCTCGAGGCCGTTCCGGACGCCGCCGACCATCGCCTTCACCCGCTGCTCAGCATCAAGGAGTTGCAGGAGGACAGCACCACCGTCGACGAGCTGTTGACCCGCGCACGCGCCGTCCTCGACGCGCATGAGGGAGATATCGACGCGATCGTCGGCTACTGGGACTTCCCCGTCAGCACCCTCGTACCCCTGCTGAGCAGGGAGTACGGCACGACCAGTACCAGCCTGGAATCCGTCGTCAAGTGCGAGCACAAGTACTGGAGCCGGCTGGAGCAGCAGAAGGTCATCGACGAACACCCCCGCTTCGGCCGGGTGGATCTGTACAGCGACGACCCGCGGCCGCCGCCCGGCGTGAACTTCCCCATGTGGCTCAAGCCTGCCCTGGCCTACTCCTCGGAGTTGGCATTCGGCGTCTCGGACATGACGGAATTCCGGTCGGCGGTCACGGAGATACGCGAGGGAATAGCCCGGGTGGGAAAGCCCTTCGAAGCCGTACTCGATCTTCTGGAACTCCCGCCGGAAATGGCGGGGGTCGGCGGGCAGGTCTGTCTGGCCGAAGAGGCCATGACGGGTATCCAGGTGGCTGTCGAGGGATATGTCCACCAAGGCGAGGTCACCGTCTACGGCGTGCTCGACTCGATCAACTATCCCGGCTCCTCGTCCTTCCTGCGCCACCAGTACCCCAGCACGCTCCCCGCCCCGGTGATCCAGCGGCTGCACGAGGTCAGCGAACGCACCATGCGGCAGATCGGCATGGACGCGGCGACCTTCAGCATCGAGTACTTCTACGACCCGAAGACCGCCGACATCAGCCTGCTGGAGATCAACCCCCGGCACTCCCAGTCGCACGCGGAGATGTTCGACTTCGTCGACGGCGTGCCCAACCACCATCGGATGTTCCGGCTCGCCCTGGGCGGCGACCCGGCCCTGCCGCCCGGCGGAGGCCGCTACAAGGTGGCCGCCAAGTGGTACTACCGCTGGTTCGGCGAGGGCCGTGTCCACCAGGTGCCGACCGCCGAGGACATCGCCGCCATCGAGCAGGAGATCCCGGGCGTCCGGATCGACATGGTCCCCTCCGAGGGGCAGCGGCTCTCCTCGGTCACGGGCCAGGACAGCTACAGCTACGAACTCGCCCACATCTTCACCGGCGGGGACGACGAGGACGACCTGCGCCGCAAGTTCGACGCCTGCATCGCAGCCCTCGGCCTGAGCTTCGACGAGACGGAACCGGGCGGGCACGGCCGGAATTCATCGTGACGCCCCGGGTACCCGTCCCCACCGGACCCGACGTCAGGAAGGACTCTGCCACCCGTATGCGATTCGTCGAGCAACTCCCTTACGAGACGAAGGAAGCGAACCACGTCACCATCACCATGGCGGACGGGGTTCGCCTGTCGGCCAGGATCTGGCGGCCCACCTCGTCCGACGGGCAACCGGTCCCCGCCGTCGTGGAGTGCATTCCCTACCGCAAGAACGACCTCACCTCGACCCGCGACGCCATCCACCACCCGTACCTCGCGGGCCACGGCTACGCCTGCGTACGCGTGGACCTGCGGGGGACGGGGGAGTCGGAGGGCGTGCTCCGGGACGAGTACCTGGAGCAGGAGCAGCGCGATGCCGAAGAGGTGCTGGCCTGGGTCGCCGCGCAGCCCTGGTGCGACGGCAACACCGGCATGATGGGCATCTCCTGGGGTGCCTTCGCCGCGCTCCAGACCGCGGCCCGGCGGCCCGAGAGCCTCAAGGCCATCGTCATCGCCTCGTTCACCGACAACCGGTACGCGGACGACATGCACTACCTCGGCGGCGCCATGCTCTCCGACAACCTCGCCGAGGCCGGCACCATGTTCGCGTACGCCACCTGCCCGCCCGACCCCGCCCTGGTGGGGGAGCGGTGGCGCGACATGTGGCGGGAACGGCTGGAGGCCGCCCGGCCCTGGGTCCTGGAGTGGCTCCGCCATCCGCGCCGCGACGCCTACTGGCAGCACGCCTCGCTGAACGAGGACTACAGCAGGCTGCGCTGCCCCGTCCTCGCCTCCAGCGGCTGGGCGGACGGCTACTCCAACGCCGTCACCCGGCTCCTGGCCCACGTCGACGTCCCCCGCAAGGGGCTGATCGGCCCCTGGTCCCACACGCTGCCGCACCTCGGCGAGCCCGGCCCGGCCATCGGCTACCTCCAGGAAGTCGTCAAGTGGTGGGACCACTGGCTGAAGGGCATCGACAACGGGGTGATGGACGGGCCCATGCTCCGCACCTGGATGCAGGAGAGCGTCCCGCCGTCCACGTCCTACGAGGAGCGCCCCGGCCGCTGGGTCGCCGAACCCTCCTGGCCCTCGCCGCACGTCGAGGAAGTGGTGCACCCGCTGCGGGGCTCCGTCATCGTGACGGCGGACGACGGGGAAGCCGCCCCGCGCGCGCGTACCCGGACCGTCCAGTCACCGCTCTCCGTGGGCCAGTTCGCCGGCAAGTGGGCCTCGTACAACGCCCCTCCCGACCTGCCCTACGACCAGCGCGAGGAGGACGGCGGCTCCCTGGTCTTCGAGACCGAACCGCTGGCCGAGCGGCTGGAGATCCTCGGCTCGCCCTCCGTCGACCTGGAGGTCTCCGCCTCCGCCCCGGTCGCCCAGATCACGGCCAGGATCTCCGACGTCGCACCCGACGGCCGCGCCACCCGGGTGACGTACGGAGTGCTGAACCTGACCCACCGCGAGAGCGACGAGCACCCCGAACCGCTGGAGCCCGGCCGGCGCTGCCACGTCCGCATCCCGCTGAACGGGGTCGCGCAGGCGTTCCCGCCCGGCCATCGCGTCCGGCTCTCCCTCTCGACCTCCTACTGGCCCCTGGTGTGGCCGGCGCCGGAAGCCGTCCTGCTCACCGTCCACGGGGACGGCGGCGCGCTGACCCTGCCCGTACGCCCCACCGAGGAGCCGGACGGCATGTCCCAGACGGACTTCGGGGAGCCGGAGGGCTGCCGGCCGCCCCCGGTCACCCGGCTGACCGAGCCCGAGCAGGCCTGGAACGTCTCCAGGAGCCTGGTGGACTACCACTCGGCCCTCGACATCGTGAAGGACCGGGGCACGCAGCGGTACGAGGAGAACGGCATCGAGGTGGGGCTGCGGGCCTGCGAGAAGTACACCTCCGTGGCCGACGATTTCACCTCTCCGAGCGCCCGGTCCGCGTGGACCATGCGGTTCTCCCGGCCCGGCTGGGACGTCCGGGTCGAGACGAGCACCGTCCTGACAGCGAGCCCGGACGCCTTCACCGTCGACGCGACCCTGGACGGTTACGAAGGCGGCCGCCGGGTCTTCTCCCGCACCTGGAACGAGACCGTTCCCCGGGACCTGGCCTGATGACCCGGCAGGGAGGCTGAGGCCGGACGTGACGATCACCACCGCGGGCGCGGTGTACGGATGCCTCGGCATCGGGGCCCTCCTCGCTGCGGCACTGCCCCGGCTGCTCTCCCGCCTGCCGATCTCCGTGCCGATCGTCTTCCTGGCCGCCGGAGTGGCTCTTTACCTGACGCCGCTGCCGCTGCCGGAGGTCGACCCGGTCGCCGACCGCCTCTGGGTGCACCACGTCACCGAGCTCTGTGTGATCGTCTCGCTGATGGGAGCGGGTCTGGCCATCAACCGCCCCTTCGGGTGGCGGTCCTGGGCCTCGACCTGGCGGCTGCTCGGGCTGGCGATGCCCCTGACGATCGGGGCGACGGCGCTGGCCGTGTGGGGGCTGCTCGGCTGGCCGGTGTCCGTGGCGCTCCTGGTGGCCGCGGTCCTCGCGCCGACGGACCCCGTGCTCGCCTCCGAGGTGCGCGTGGGGGAGCCGTCCGCCGAGAAGAACGACGAGGACGAGGTCCGCTTCGCGCTGACGAGCGAGGCCGGACTCAACGACGGCCTCGCCTTCCCGTTCGTCCTCGCGGCCACCGCCCTGGCCGCCGCCGGGGAGAGCTGGACCGGGGGCCGGCTGACCCACTGGGCCTGGAGCGACGTGCTCGTACGAACCTCCGTGGGCGTGGCGGCGGGCCTTGCCATCGGGCTTCTGCTGGGCCGGGTGCTCTTCCGGTCCCGCGCCAGGTCGCTGCGGCTCGCCGAACAGGGCGAGGGGTTCGTGGCGCTGGCGGCGACCTTCCTGGCCTACGGCCTCACCGAGGCTCTGCACGGCTACGGCTTCCTCGCGGTCTTCGTCACCGCGTGCGCCCTGCGCCGGTCGGAGCACAGCCACGGCTACCACCAGGTGATGCACGCGTTCGTCGAGCAGATCGAACGCCTCCTGATGGCCCTGCTTCTGTTCGGCGTGGGCGCTTATCTGGCCTCGGGCGGCCTGGCCGCGCTCACCTGGAGAGGGGCGGCGGTCGGCGTGCTGCTGCACCTCCTCATCCGCCCGGCCTCAGGTTGGCTCGCCCAGCTGCGGGGGCCGGGCCGACCGAACGAGCGCGCGGCCGTCGCCTTCTTCGGGATCCGGGGCATCGGCTCGCTCTTCTATCTCGCCTACGCCTGCGGGGAGGGCGACTTCGGACGGTACGAGAAGGAGATGTGGGCGGTCGTCGTCTTCGCCGTCCTGATCTCCGTGGTGGTCCACGGGGTCGCGGCGGCCCCGGTGACCTCCTACCTCGACCGGCGCTCGGCGAAGGCGTCCTGACGCGGGCGAGGGCGCCCGAGCCCGGGTGAGCCGCGTCTCACCCGGGCTCCACGACTTGTCTATGCAACGAGTTGCATAGAAGGATCGGGGCATGGCCCTCGACCACGCGATCCTCGTCTCCCTGCTGGAGCAGCCCGGCTCCGGCTACGAGCTGGCCCGCCGGTTCGAGCGGTCCATCGGGTACTTCTGGACCGCCACCCACCAGCAGATCTACCGCGTGCTGGGGCGCATGGTGACCGACGGCCTGCTCCTCGTCCGCGAGGTGCCGCAGCAGAGCCGGCCGGACAAGAAGGAGTACTCGGTCACCGGACCGGGCCGCGCCGCTCTCGCCGCGTGGCTGCACAAGCCGATCGAACCGGAGAGCCTCCGGCACGACCTCGCCGTGAAGATCCGGGGCGCGGCCTTCGACGATCCGGCCGTCCTGATCCGTGAGGTCGAGCGGCACCACCAGGTGCACCGGGAGCGGCTCGCCCGCTACCTCGCAGGAGAGCTGCGCGACTTCACCGGGCCCGACGCCCCCGCACCCCGGGACGCGGGCCAGGAGCTTCAGCACGTCGTGCTGCGCGGCGGCATCGCGTTCGAACGCATGACGATCGCCTGGCTCGACGACGTACTCGACACCCTCGACCGGCTCACGGCTTCGGGTCCGGACACCTGAGCGGCGGCCCGCCGCCCTCTCCGCAACCACCAAACCCCTCACCCTTCCCGGAAGGCGATCTCCATGGCTGAGTCCGCGTCCTCGCTGTTCAACCCGCGCACCTACGACCCGCAGCACTTCGACCCGGAGACCCGCAGGCTGCTGCGCGCCACCGTCGACTGGTTCGAGGGTCGCGGCAAGCGCCGGCTGATCGAGGACTACCGCTCCCGCGCCTGGCTGGGTGACTTCCTCGCCTTCTCCGCGAAGGAGGGCCTGTTCGCCACCTTCCTCACCCCGGCCTCCGCCGCGGGCGACGAGGACCGGCGCTGGGACACCGCGCGGATCGCCGCCCTCAACGAGATCTTCGGGTTCTACGGTCTCGACTACTGGTACGCCTGGCAGGTGACCGTCCTCGGTCTCGGCCCGGTCTGGCAGAGCGACAACGCCGCGGCCCGCGACCGGGCGGCCGAACTCCTCGCGCAGGGCGAGGTGTTCGCCTTCGGCCTCTCCGAGAAGACCCACGGGGCCGACATCTACTCCACCGACATGCTGCTGGAGCCGGACAGCGCCGGCGGCTTCCGGGCCTCCGGCTCCAAGTACTACATCGGCAACGGCAACGCCGCCGGTCTCGTCTCCGTCTTCGGCCGACGCACCGACGTCGAGGGCCCCGACGGTTACGTCTTCTTCGCGGCCGACAGCCGCCACGAGGCGTACCACCTGGTGAAGAACGTCGTCGACTCCTCCAAGTACGTCAGCGAGTTCCGCCTCGCCGACTACCCGGTGGCGCCCGCCGACATCCTCCACACCGGCAAGGCCGCCTTCGACGCCGCGCTCAACACCGTCAACGTCGGCAAGTTCAACCTCTGCACCGCCTCCATCGGCATCTGCGAGCACGCGATGTACGAGGCCGTCACCCACGCGAGCAACCGCATCCTCTACGGCCGCCCCGTCACCGCCTTCCCGCACGTGCGCCGCGAGCTGACCGACGCCTATGTGCGGCTCGTCGGGATGAAGCTGTTCAGCGACCGCGCCGTCGACTACTTCCGGTCCGCCGGGCCCGACGACCGCCGCTACCTGCTCTTCAACCCGATGACGAAGATGAAGGTGACCACGGAGGGCGAGAAGGTCATCGACCTCATGTGGGACGTCATCGCCGCCAAGGGCTTCGAGAAGGACACCTACTTCGCCCAGGCCGCCGTCGAGATCCGGGGCCTGCCGAAGCTGGAGGGCACGGTCCACGTGAACCTCGCGCTGATCCTCAAGTTCCTGCGGAACCACCTCCTGAACCCGGTCGACCACCCGGCCGTCCCCACCCGCCTCGACGCCGCCGACGACGCGTTCCTCTTCCAGCAGGGACCGGCGCGGGGCCTCGGCTCCGTGCGCTTCCACGACTGGCGCACCGCGTTCGACGCCTACGCCGAGGTGCCGAACGTCGCCCGCTTCCGCGAGCAGGCGGACGCCCTGTGCACCTTCGTCGGGACGGCCGCCCCGGACGAGGAGCAGAGCCGCGACCTGGACCTCCTGCTCGCCGTCGGCCAGCTGTTCGCGCTCGTCGTCCACGGCCAGCTGATCCTGGAGCAGGCCCGGCTGACCGGCCTGGACGAGGAACTGCTGGACGAGCTGTTCGCCGTGCTCGTACGCGACTTCTCGGCGCACGCCGTCGAGCTGCACGGCAAGGACTCCGCCACCGAGGACCAGCAGAGCTGGGCGCTGGGCGCGGTACGCCGGCCCGTCGTCGACGCGGCCCGTTCGGCGCGGATCTGGGAGCGCGTCGAGGCGCTGTCGGGGGCGTACGAGATGGCGGAGTAGCGCGCCCGCGGGCGGCGGGGTCGCCGGGGAGGATCCCCGGCCGAGGGGCGCGGTCGGTTCCGTGACCGCTCAGGCGGCCGGGACCACCGTGACCTTGACGTGCTTCATGATCGGCTGATCGCTCTGGGTGCTGTAGTCGCCCAGCGCGCACAGCACGTTCATCTCCGGCATGTAGCCGGCCGCACAGCCGCGCGGGATGTCGTACGGGATCGCCGTGTAGCCGTTCAGGAACCGCCGGCTGCCGTCCTTCGCGGTGCTCGTGATGTCGACGGGCCCCAGGTCGGCGATCCCGCGCTCGCGCATGTCGGCCCGGTTCATGAAGACCAGCGTGCGCAGGTTCTTGATGCCCCGGTAGCGGTCGTTGCCGGAGTAGACGGTGGTGTTCCACTGGTCGTGCGAGCGCATCGTGCCGAGCGCCAGGGTGCCGGGCTCGGGCACGACGTCGGGCAGGGCGGCCGCGGAGAACTCCGCGCGCCCGGACGGGGTCAAGAAGACCAGTTCCCGGGCGGGCTGCCTGAGCCGGAAGCCCAGGGGCAGGCGGACCCGGCGGTTGAAGTCCTCGAAGCCGTCCAGCGCCTCGGCCATGGTGTCCCGGATCCGGTCGTAGTCCTCGATGTACCAGTCCCAGGGCGTCTCGCTGTCCGGCAGGGCGGCGCGCGCCATCCCGGCGACGATGGCCGGCTCGGACAGCAGATGCGGGGAGGCGGGGCGCTTCATCCCGACGGACAGGTGGACCATGCTCATCGAGTCCTCGACCGAGGTGCTCTGGACGCCCGCCCGCTGGTGGTCCTTCTCGGTCCGTCCCAGGCACGGCAGGATGAGGGCCGCGCTGCCGTGGACGACATGACTGCGGTTCAGCTTGGTGCTCACCTGGACGGTGAGGTCGCAGGAGCGCAGCGCCGCGTACGTGGCCGGGGTGTCGGGCGCCGCGAGCGCGAAGTTGCCGCCCATCCCGACGAACACCTTCACCTCGCCGTCCCGCATCGCCCGGATCGTCCGGACGGTGTCCAGGCCGTGGTCGCGGGGCGGGTCGATCCCGCACGCCTCGGCGAGCCGGTCCAGGAACGCGTCGGTGGGACGGTGGTCGATGCCGCAGGTGCGGTTGCCCTGGACGTTGCTGTGCCCGCGCACGGGGGAGGGACCCGCGCCCTCCCGGCCGAGATTGCCGCGCAGCAGCAGGAGGTTGACGATCTCGCGGACGGTGTCGACGCCGTGCTCGTGCTGGGTGAGACCCAGGCACCAGCTCACGATCGAGCGGTCGGCCTCCCCGTACACCCGCGCCGCCCGGAGGATGTCGGCCCGGCTCAGTCCGGACTGGTGCTCCAACTCCGCCCAGGGTGTGGCCTCGCAGAGCGCCCGGTACTCCTCGAAGCCGGCGGTGTGCCGGTCGATGAACGCGGTGTCCAGGGCCTTGGGATCGCTCGCCGACCGCTCCAGGACCGCCTTGGCCATGCCGCGCAGCAGCGCCATGTCGCCGCCGATGCGCGGCTGAAGGTTGAGCGTGCTGGTCCGGGTGGTCCTGAACAGGGCCATGTCGGTGAAGTCGTGCGGGACGATGGTGCGGGTGGCCGCCGCCTCGACCAACGGGTTGACGTGCACGATCTGCGCGCCGCGACGGTCGGCCTCGGCGAGGGCGGTGAGCATCCGGGGCGCGTTCGAGGCGGCGTTGACGCCCAGGATGAACAGGGCGTCCGCGGACTCCCAGTCCTTGAGGTCGACCGTCCCCTTGCCGGTGCCCAGGGACGCCTGGAGGGCTCGTCCGCTGGCCTCGTGGCACATGTTGGAGCAGTCCGGCAGGTTGTTCGTGCCCAGTTCGCGGGCCATCAACTGGTAGAGGAATGTGGCCTCGTTGCCGAGCCGGCCGGAGGTGTAGTACGCCGCCCGGTCCGGGTGGTCGAGCCCGCGCAGGGTCGCGCCGACCAGCTCGAACGCGTCCTTCCAGCTGATCGGGACGTAGTGGTCGGAGCCGGGGTCGTAGACCATCGGTTCGGTCAGCCGGCCCTGGTTCTCCAGGTCGTAGTCGCTCCACCCGGACAGCTCCGTCACCGAGTGCGCGGCGAAGAACGCGCGGTCCACGCGCTTGCGGGTCATCTCCCAGGTGACGTGCTTGATGCCGTTCTCGCAGATGTCCAGGTGCAGGCCCTTGGTGTCGTCCGGCCACGCGCACCCGGGGCAGTCGAACCCGCCGTTCTCGTGGTTCATCCGCATGATGGCGCGCGGACCGTCCACCAGCGCGCGCTCCTCCACCAGGAAGCGGGTCACGCTCTTCGCCGCTCCCCAGCCGGCGGCGGGATGGCGGTAGGGCCGGAACTCCGGATCGCCCTCGGGAACGGGCCCGACCCGGGGCTCCAGGGGCTCCTGCGCTTCGTCCTCGGTGCTCACGGCACTTCCACCCTTTCACCTGCGGGTACGGCGCATACGCCGATACGGCGGGCCCGGAGGGGCGTGGTCGGGCAAAACCAATCTTTCCGGGCAGGCTATGCCCGGTGGTTCCCGCCTGCCACTTGGCTCCGGGGGGTCGGTCCGGGCTGCGCTCCGGACCACGCGCGCCTACGCTGACACGGTCCGGCCCGCTCCGCGGAGAACCCCGCGGAGCAGGGCCAAGGCTCCTCGGGCAGCGCACGTGAGGCCCCCATGAACAGTCGGTTCCTGCTCCCCGCCGTTCCCCGGCTCGCGGGCTCCGCGGTGGCCGGAGCCGCCGTCGGCGTGCTGGTCGGCGTCCTGCTCGCCAACGCCCCGCTGGGCATCCTCGTCGGCATCGCCGGAGCGGAGACGCTCTTCGTCATCGCGGGATGGCTCGTCCTGTGGCCGATGGACGCCGCCACCACCCACGCCAACGCCCGGCGCGAGGAGTTCCGGCCGCTCGCCGAGGAACTGGTCGTCGTCACGGCCGCCCTGTCCGGGCTGGTCGGCATCGTGGTGCTGCTTCTGATCGGCGACTCCGGCCTGAGCCACGCGGCGGCGGCCCTGGCTCTCTGCGGTGTGTTCATGTCCTGGGCGGCGCTCCATCTGATGTACGCCGCCCGCTACGCGTACCTCTACTACCTCCCGCCCGGCGGCGGGATCGACTTCAACACGAAGGACCCGCCGCGCTACATCGACTTCCTCTACTTCAGTTACAACCTGGGCATGACGTACCAGGTCTCCGACACCGACGTCTCCACCTCCAGGATCCGCGCGGTCGCCCTCCGGCACTGCCTGCTGTCGTACGTCTTCGGCGCGAGCATCCTGGCCACCACGATCAACCTGGTCGCCGGCATCGTCACCGGCTGAGCGGCCGCCGCGGAGGGGTCAGCACTCCGGAAGGGTCATGCGCCGGGTGACGCGCAGCGCCGACGCCAGCAGCTGCGCCCTGACCTCGGTGGTCCGGTACATCCGGTCCGACCGGAACGAGATGCCGATCGAACCGACCTGGTCGCCGCTGTACACGGGCACCGCCGCGCACGTCGTCCCGCGGGAGTACTCCCCCCGGTCCAGCGAGAGCGGGCCCGCGGGCGGGGCGTCGAGCTGCCGCAGCAGCTCCTCCCGGCGGGTGATGGTGCGCGGGGTGAGGTCGATCAGGGAGTGCCGCGAGAGATAGTTGGCGCGCGCCTCCCCGTCCAGCTCGCGGAGCACGCTCTTGCCCAGCGCCGTGGCGTGCCCGGCGTCCTGGAAGCCCACCCAGAGGTCCACCCGCGGGGCCCGCGGGCTGTCGACGATCTCCAGGACCCGGATCTCGCCCTCGTCGTACAGGGTCAGATAGACGGCGGCGGAGAGGCTGTCGCGCAGCGAGGACAGCAGGGGGCGGATGTGGTGCCGCAGCGCCTGGCCGTCGACGGCGGCGTGCCGGCCGGGGTCCCGCTCGCGGAGGGTGAACGCGCCGTCGTCCAGCTCGTCCAGATATCCGTCCCGGGCGAGCTCGTGCAGCAGCCGCTGGGCGGTGGTCTCCGGCAGTCCGGCCCCGCGGGCCAGCTGCTGCACGGAGGCGCCGTCCGGGTGCGCTCCCGCGGCCTCCAGCAACCGGAGGTCCTGCCGAACGGACACCGTGGGATCGGGGCCGGCCTGGTCACCCATGGCACAAGCATGGACCCGGTGCGGGGGTGCGGCAAGGCCGCTCCTCCGGGCGGGCGGGCAGCGCTCCGGCCCCGCGTGACGGACCTCACGAGTCTTCATGACTTGCGCAATAGTTAAACTGTCGTCATGGACAGGAACGACACGTCATGCTGGGAGTCCGCGGTGCTCGAGGGAGGCCCGGCCGACGGGCTGCGGACGAGGGTCGCAGACCGGCCGCACGTACTGCAGGTGACCCGCCCCTGCCCGCCGGACGGACCCGACGCGGACATGGAGGTGTCGGCGCTGTACGTCTACCGCCGCGACCCCCGTACGGATTGTCCGCCGTTGCGGTACACCTTCGACGTGGCCAGCCCCTGACCCGTCCCTGACCCGCCCCTGACATTCGATACGCTCTCGTCTGATTCTTCGGGGCGCGTGCAGGCTCCGGACTGCCGTGACCAGGGGGATGGTTCCTGATGAGCAACGCACCTTCGACCGACCCGTTCCAGCCGCTCAAGGCCGACGACCCGACCGTGGTGGGGGGTTATCGGCTGGCCGCCGTGCTGGGCGCGGGCGGGATGGGCAAGGTGTACCTCTCGTACACGCCTGGTGGCCGGCCTCTCGCGATCAAGGTGATCCGGGCGGAGTTCAGTGAGGACCCGGAGTTCCGGCGGCGTTTCCAGCAGGAGGTGCGCGCCGCGCAGCGGGTGCAGGGTCTGTACACGGCTCCGGTGATCGACTCGGACACCGAGGGCGCGCAGCCCTGGCTGGCGACGGCCTATGTGCCGGGCCCCTCGCTCGCGCACGCGGTGGCCCGGCACGGCGGGCTGCCGCTGCGCAGTGTGCTGTTGCTGACCGTCGGAGTGGCCGAGGCACTCGGTGTCATCCATGGTGCGGGTATCGTCCACCGCGATCTGAAGCCCGCCAACGTCCTGCTCGCCGCCGACGGTCCGCGCGTGATCGACTTCGGTATCGCACGGGCCGCCGACACCACCGCCCTCACCGGCACCGGGGTCAGCGTCGGCACTCCGGCGTTCATGTCGCCGGAGCAGGCGGCGGTCGGCACGGTCACCCCGGCCACCGACGTCTTCGCCCTCGGCCAGATCGCCGCCTACGCCGCGATCGGCGCGCCCGCGTTCGGCGACGGGCCCTCGCACGCGGTGCTCTACCGGATCGTCCACGAGGACCCCGACCTCAGCCGGCTGCCCGATGAGCTCCGCCCCCTGGTCACCCGCTGCCTCAGCCGCGACCCGGCCGACCGCCCCGCCCTGAGCGACATCATCCGGATGTGCCACGAGATCTCCCCCGAACCCCTGCGCCAGGGCGAGGACTGGCTCCCGCAGGCCGTCGCCGGCTCCATCACCGAACGGCTCCAGCTCCCGTCGCCCGCACCCACCCCGCCGCCGCAGCCCACCGCCACCCCCACGCCCACGCAGTTCTCCCCGGGGGCCCAGGGCCCCGGCGGCCCTCACCCGTACACCCCGACCGGCTACGCGGTGGCCGCCGCACCGACCCAGACCGGACCCGGCGCGCCCGGAGCCCCCGGGACCCCGCCGGGAGCACCCGGGGCCCCGGGCGCGCCGGGAACCGTGCCGCCCGGCCACTGGGCGCAGAACACCCGGCCCCAGGGCTACCCGACCCCGCCGCCCCACCACCAGTCCGGCTTCCAGCAGTCCGGCTTCGCCCCGTCCGGCTTCCAGCAACCCGGCTTCCAGCAGCCCGGCTTCCCCCAGTCCGGCTTCCAGCCCCCCGCGCCCCGCCCCAAGCGGACGGGCCTGATCGTCGGCGCGTCGATCTTCGGCGCACTGGTCGTCCTCGGCGTCATCGGCAACCTGCTGCCGGACGACCGCGACACGTCCGGCAAGGGCGACTCGTCCGCGTCGTCCTCCAGCGGCGGTTCGAACGGCGGCGGCTCCGGGGACAAGGCCGGGGAGAAGCCGGCCGACCCCAAGCCCGTCTCGTACAAGGGCATCGACGTGACGGCGAACTACGCCCTGAAGCTCGGCGACCATCCGCCCCGGCCCCAGGAGGACACCGGCAGCGGGGTCAGCTACGGCAAGGGGGACTTCTACTACTACTGGGACTCCCTCTTCGGCGACGAGCGGGTGGGCAGCGCCAACGGGAAGCTGGTGGTCCTGAAGAACTCGCAGAAGGGTTCGCTGAAGGTCTGCCGTGAGGAGACCCGCTACACCGAGAAGATCGACCTCGAACAGCTCACGACCGGGTCGCAGATCTGTGTGCTCAGCAAGGCCGGACACATCGCCGTGGTGACCTATCGCGGCAAGGCGGGTCCCGACGACCCCAGCCGCTACATCACGATCGACGTGACCGTCTGGCGCAACGCCGATGAGGCGCAGCAGAGCTGACGGCCCACCGGCGCGCCGGCCCCCGCGCCCGTCACCACGGATGACGGGCGCGGAGCAGGCGCGGGCACGGGCGGTCAGTGACCGACGAGCTCGCCGTCCCGGGCGACGATCCGCCCGCCGCGCACCACCATCTCGCGCCGTGGCAGGTCGACCACGACCTGCGGGAGGCACTCCCCGCGCACCAGCAGGAAGTCGGCCGGGGACCCGGGCCCCAGGTCCGCCTCCGGCAGCCCCAGCAGCCGGGCCCCGCCGTCGGCCCCCGAGCGGAAGGCCGCCTCCAGCTCCTCGTCGAGGCGGGCGTCCCGCACCCAGGCCAGCAGGTGCGAGCGGTGCAGCATGTCGGCGTTGCCGAACGGACTCCACGAGTCCCGTACGCCGTCGGAGCCGAGGCCCACCTCGACCCCGTGCTCGCGCAGCCGGTCGATCGGCAGCACCAGGTCGGACGAGGGCGCGACCGTCGTCAGCGAGATCCCGGCGTCCGCGAGGTCCGCCGCCAGCTCGTCGAGCTCCCGCTCGGGCAGACCGGGCACGCAGAAGACATGGCTGACGGTCACCTTGCCCTGCAAGGAGAGCGCCCGGGTGCGGTCGATGATCGCGCGCAGCGACCGCAGCCCCGTCGCGGCCCGCTCGTGCAGATGGATGTCGACGCCGACGCCGTGCCGGTCCGCGATGCCGAAGACGACGTCGAGCTGCTCGTCGAGCGCCTCGTCGAACCCGATCGGGTCGATGCCGCCGACCCGGTCGATCGCCCCGGTGCGCGCGGCCTCCTCCAGCAGCTCCTTGGTGCCGGGCGTACGGATCACCCCGTGCTGCGGGAACGCCACGATCTCCACGTCGAGGGCGTGCCGCAGGGCCCTGCGGGCGGATCCGACGCCCTCGACGCCCACCAGGTCGTAGGCGGGAGCGACGTCGACGTGGGCCCGCATCGCGCGGGTGCCCTGGGCGACGGCATGGCCCATCAGACGCTCCGCGCGCTTCTTCAACGGTGTCCGCAGGGCGTGGTAGAGCTTCACGTCCTCGGCGGTGTACTCCGCGATGGTGCCGGCCGGGTTCCGGGTCACCCAGGGCTCGCCCCACGCCGTCTTGTCGGGGTGGATATGTGCGTCGACCAAGGTCGGCAGCGCGATCCTGCCCTTGCAGTCGACGACCTTGGCGCCGCGCGGCGCGGGCTCGGCGGTGATGACGCCGTCGACGACGGTGAGGTCGAGCGGCCGCTTCGCCCCGTAGGGCCGCACGTTCTTGAACACCGTGGCGCGCGCATGGCCGCCCGTGCGGTCCGGCTGCTCCGTGATCCGGTCGGCGGCGGACGGCGACGCTCCGGTGGGCGGGGGCGCGGCGGCCTCGGCTCCGGGCGCGGCGAGTGCGGCGGCGGTGCCCGCGAGGGCGGCGGCGCCCGCCAGCATGCCGCGCCGGGAGAGGCCGGCGGCGGGGAAGGCGGTGGACTCGGCGTGCATCGAGGGCTCCTTCGAGGGGAGGGGCAAGCGGGGGGGCGAGGAGGGAGAAGCAGGGAGGGGCGGAGGCAGGACAGGGGGAATCGGGGGCGGAGCGGCGGAGCGGCTGAGCGGCGGTCAGGCGGTCGGTACCGGAAACCCTGCCCGCACCACGCGCGCCGGGCGGCTCAGCACGCCGAGGTCGGCCAACGGGTCGCCGTCCACGACGAGAACGTCGCCCGCGAAGCCGCGCGCCAGGCGGCCGACCGTGCCGTCGAACCCGAGGAGCTTCGCGGCGCCGGTGGTCGCCGTGCGGATCGCGTCCAGGGCGGAGAGCCCGGCCGTGTGCATCAGCTCCACCTCGCGGCCGATCGGGTCGACCGTCCCGCCCGAGGAGTCCGTGCCCGCCGCGAGGGGGACGCCCAGCTCGTGGGCGGCCAGGACCGCCCGCCGCAGGACCGGGAGATAGGTGCGCCCGCGCTCCGCCAGGACCGGGTCCGAGGACTCGGCGAGCCCGGCGATGGCGGTGAGCGTCGGGGTGAAGTAGGTGCCCCTGCGGCGCATTTCGTGCAGCGTGCGCTCGCCGACGAACGCCCCGTGCTCCAGGGAGCGGATCCCGGCCGTGACCGCGTCGTGGCAGCCCTTCTCGCTGTAGCTGTGGCAGAGCACCCCCTTGCCGCCGCGCCGGGCCGCCGCGACGACCGCGGACAGCTGCTCGTGGTCGTAGACCTGGGCCAGCGGGTCCTGCTCGGGCAGCCCGGCGCGCTCGTTCACCCGAGTCTTCACGGTGTCGGCCCCGCGGGCGAGGTTGACCTCGACCACCCGGCGCAGCGCCTCGGGCGAGCGCACCCCGTTCCGCAGCCGGGCGAGCGGGGCGAGGGCCGGGTCGGCGAGGATCGTGTCGCCGAGGTCCGGGGTGACGAAGATCCCCGCGGCCCGGAGGCGGGGCGCCCGCTCGGGAGCCTGGCGGGCCAACTCCCGTACGGCGATGTCCTGGTAGAAGTTGGTCGAGCCGCTGCGCGCGCTGGTCGCGCCCTTGAGGACCGCGTCGCGCGCCTCGGCCGCCGTGTTGAGGTGGATGTGGGCGTCCACCAGGCCGGGCAGGAGCCACTGGCCGTGGGCCCGCAGCACCGGTACGCCGGAGGGCACCGGGATCCCGAGGCGGCCCCGGGCGCCGGCCGCGCGGACGACGCCCCCGGTGATCACGACGACCGCGTCCTCGGTGACCTCGCCGGTCAGCGGGTCGAGCAGCCTGCCGCCCTCCACGACCAGGTCGCCGCCCCGGCCCGACGAACCGCGGGAGGCGCCGGACGGCGCGGCCGCGGCGGGGACCGCCCCGGCCAGCGCGGCCGAGGTCCCGGCCAGGGCCGCGGCGCCGGCGAGCACCCCCCGCCGGGTCAGTCGGCCGGCGGGCGGCGGGGTGTTCTCGACGCACATGGGAGGGCTCCTTGGGGCGCGGAAGCAAGCAGGAGCATTTTGTATACCAGGACGACCGCGATTCTGGGAAGGAGTGGCTCCACTTCCCGTGCGTGCGGGAAACGTGCAGGAAGTGCGCTCCGGGTCAAGGAGGTCCCGGGAGGGTGGATCGGGTTGGTATACAAAAATCAGGCGTCGTCGAACAGTGACCGCAGAGCCACGGCCCGGCTGTCCCGCACGTGCAGCAGCGTGCTCGCCGCCGCCGACTCCTCGTCGCCCGCCGTGATGTACCGGAACATCACCGCGTGCTGGGCGCGCATGTGCGCCGGCTCCTCCCGCATCCCGAAGAGCAGCTGGAGCTGTCCGCTCAGCTGCTCCATGGTGCGGGCCAGCATCGGGTTGCCGCCGAGGGCGACGATGTCCTCGTGGAAGGCGGTGTGGGCGGCCACCTCGCGCGCCCCCTCGTCGTCGGACGCGGCCTGCTCCGCGCGGTCGAGGGAGGTCCGCAGCGCGGTGACGCCCGGCGGCTCCTTCGGGGCGGCCCGCGCCACCCTGCGGGCCGCGAGCCGCGAGGCCTGGACCGCCAGGGGCTCCCACACCTCGTACAGATGCTCCACGTCGGCCCGCTCCATCCGGCGCACCCGGACCCCGCTGTGCGGCAGCAGTTCGAGGAGCCCTTCGCCGACCAGCGCGCGCAGCGCCTCGCGGACCGGGACCCGGGACATCTGCAGCTCCTCGGCGACCTCGCGCTCCACCAGGCGGGCGCCCTGCGGGTAGCGGCGGTCGACGATCCGCCGGCGCACCGCGTCCCGTGCGCGGACGCTGAGCGAGGTGCGCTCGGGGGCGGCCCCGTCTCCGCTCCGGGAGGCGTCCGGCCCCGTTCCGTCCCGCCCTGCGCTGCTGCCCGCCACGTACGCCATCCTCCGCTCGGCCCGCCTGCCCCCGGCTCGAGGATACGCGGGCCCACGGCCGTCAGACGGTGCCCGGCACCCGCCCGTTCGGCAGGAAGAGCACCGAGTTGATGTACCGGTCGCGGTGCGGGACGAAGGCCCGGCGTACCAGGCCCTGATGCACCAGGTGCTCGGTCCGCGCCTGGTGGGCCACCAGGTCGAACCCGGCGAGCGGAATCCAGCCCCGGCCCGCCAGGAGCCAGCCCGCGTAGCCCTGATCGGTCAGCAGGCCGACCGCCGGAGCGATCGGGCCGAGCCGGCTCTCCAGCTCGATGAGCAGGGCCGGCCGGTCCCGGCGCAGCAGCTCCGCCGCACCGCGCAGCGCCGCCAGCTCGCCGCCGTCGACGTCCATCTTCACGAAGCCGACCCCGCGCAGCCCGAGACCGTCGACGGTGAGGGAGGGAACCTCCAGACAGTGCGCGTGGATGTCGCGGCGCGCCAGCGACGACACCCCCCGGTCGCCCCGGTCGCCCTCCGGGAACCACAGCGGGGCCGTGCCCTCGCGGTCGGTCGCCGCGCCCTGGACCACCCGGGCGTTCGACGGCAGCGTCCGGCGCAGATGCTCGGCCAGATGCGGCACGGGTTCGATGGTGACCACCTCGGCGCAGCGGGCGGCGAGCCGCCGCGACCAGGGGCCGTACCACCCCCCGATGTCCAGGGCGACGCCGTCCGGCGGGCAGAAGTCGGCGAGCCGCCGTAGCTCGGGTTCGAAGCGCGGATACAGCGCGACGGCGGCCGAGCCGACGAGACGGCCGGGCAGCCGGGACGCCACCGCGGCGGCGAACGTGGTCACCTGGCCGAGGCCTTGAGCCGGGTGAGCAGGCGCTCGTGGTCGTCCGCCCCGACCTTCCGGCCCGACGAGGGAAGAAGCTGCGGAATGCCGTCCACGATCGGATAACTCAGCCGCAGCCGGGGGTTGTAGAGCGCCTCCTCCTCTTCCTCGGCCAGCAGGGACAGCGGGCCCTTGTCGAGCGGGCAGGCCAGGATGGCCAGCAGCGGGTCGTCGGGGTTCATCGAGTGGCTCCTCGGTGTCGGGGGCGGCGGACGCGACGTGCGCATCCGGGGTCAGGAGGGCGCGGCGGGCTGCGGATCGTGGCGCGGCATGGCCAGCAGGACGGAGAGGGCGAGCGCCGTGCCGCCCACCCGCAGGGCCAGCAGCAGCGGATCGTCGGGAAGCGTCTCGCCGAAGGCCAGCGTCCCGAGGACCGCGGTGAACAGGCAGGTCACCGTGGTGCAGACCGGCACGATGAGGGAGGCCCGGCAGCGTTGCAGCGCCGCCTGCGACATGACCAGCCCGGCCCCCGCGGTGAACAGCAGCAGATACGGGTACGGGGACGCCAGCAGCGACAGCGCGGCCTCGCTCAGATCGGTGCCGGTCAGCCGGCTGGACGTGCCCTTGATGGCCAGCGAGCTGACCCCGTAGAGCAGGCCCACCGCCACGCCGTAACCGATGCCGCTGGTCGGGACCCGGTGCCGTTTGGCCGCCCGGCTCTCGACCCGTACGTACAGCCAGACGCCTGCCGCCAGCGCCGGCACGCACACCAGCAGCACCAGCATCCACGGCGCGCCGCCGCTCACCACGTCCTCGCCCTCGCGCACCGAGGCCACCACCATCAGCAGCGCGAGCAGCACCCCGCCCAGCGCATAGCGCTCGCGGCCCGTCGACTCCTCGCCCAGCACGGCCGACGACAACAGCAGGAGCAGCACCAGACCGGAGACGAAGATGCCCTGCGCCGCCGCGATCGGCAGCGCCCGGTAGACGATCAGCTGCGCCCCGAACCCGGCCGCCAGCGCCAGCGCGCCGACGATCCACAGCGGGCTGGTCAGCAGCACCCGGATCACCTGGAGCGGCCGGCCGGCGGAGAGCGCGGGCAGCGATCCCAGGGCCCGCTTCTCCACCACGAACCCCACGCTGTACAGCGCGTTGGCGACCAGGGCCGCGCCGACACCCCACCACATCGCGCTACCTCCGCCGCGCGTGGGCCAGCAGGATGGAGGCCGCCCCGGGCACCGCGCACGCCGCCCGGTCCAGCAGCCGCAGCGGCCGCGGCACCCCGTGGAACGGGGCGCCCGTGATCCTCACGTCGTCGAAACCGGAGGCCGCCAGGAAGGAGCGCAGCGCACGGGCGGTGTACAGCCGCAGATGCCCGACCACCTCCGAGCCGGGACGGCCGTGGATCCCGCGCAGACTGACCTCGGAGAACACCGGCTGCACCCCGGCGAGCAGCAGCGCCCGGTTGTACCAGGCCGCCAGGTTGGGGGTGGACAGCATCAGATGGCCGCCGGGCCGCAGCACCCGCCGCAGCTCGTCCAACGCCTGGTCCGGGTCGACCAGATGCTCCAGGATCTCGCTGAACAGCACCGCGTCCGCGCACCCGTCGGCCAGCGGCAGCCCACCGTGCTCCAGCTCGCCGCGCACCACGAGACCCATCCGGGGACGGGCCCGGCGCAGCGCGTCCTGCGACCAGTCGACGCCGATCAGCCGGTGCCCGGCGAGGATCGGGGCCGCCGTGGCCGCCGCCGTGCCGTCACCGCACCCGATGTCCAGGATCACCTGCCCCGGCGCGTCCAGCGCGTCGGCCAGCAGCCGGGCCTGCCGCCTGCTGCGCCCGTCGCCCGACGCGACGGGGACGGCCGGGTTCTCGTAGAAGTCCCGCAGTCCGGGCGGCGGGGAAGAGGTGCCGGTCATACGGTCTCCGAGGACGTCGAGGCCAGGTGGCGGGTGAACATCTCGCACAGGCGCACGCCGTCCTCGTCCCCCAGCAGGGTGCGCGACCAGCGCAGCGCCAGGTGCAGCCGGCCGCCCGTGGACGCCGTGGTGAAGGTCAGCCCCCGGGGCATCCGGGCGGGTGCGGAGAACCACACGGCCGTCGCCCGGCCCGCCTCCCCGAACGCCAACGGGTACGGCACCCGGCCGATGTTGCTCAGCAGCGTCGTCGAGGTCCACGGCCCCGCCAGCACCCGCAGCCCCCGGGTGACCGCGGCGCGGGCGGCCACGGGCAGCACCGGCGCGGTCAGCAGGGAAGCGGAACGCCCCAGCGGCGGCCGCGGACGCGCCTTGAGGGCCCGGGTCCGCTCGGCGGTCGACCGCAGCAGGGCGGCGACGTCGGCTCCCGGCGCCGGCTCGGACGCGGCGAAACCGACCTCCACCAGCCGGGTGCCGTTCCCGATCGGCATCTCGGGCCCCCGGGTCCGGTCGTCGACCGGCATGGTGATCCGCAGCGGCCGCCGGTCGGCTCCGGGCGCACCCTGCGTCCGGTTCCAGTCGGCCACCGTGAGCGCGGTGGCCACCATCAGCTGGTCGTTCACCGTGTACGGGGCGCCGGGCTCCCGCTTCGGGACCGGCAGTTCGGCCAGCAGCATGGCGTTGCCCGGTACGGGCGAGGACCCCGGCGAACCCGCCGCGATCCGGGCGGGACGGGCCGTCGGCGGGACCGCGGAGTCCGGCGCGAGCGGCTCGGACGCCGGGCGCGCGGGGGCCGGCGACGGCGGGACGCGGTGCCCGCCGTAGACCTCCGCGGCCGTCGCCGCCAGCCGCAGACACGCCGGTCCGTCGAGGGCGGCGTGATGCACCGTGAACACCAGCACACAGCCCTCCGCCCCCGGCTCCCGGACCACGGCGAGCCGCAGCGGCGGCGACGCCGTCAGCGGCGGGGCCTGGCCCAGCGCCGCCACCCGGGCCCGGTCGAGCGCCCCGGGCGCGGACGGCGGGAAGGAGACCGGGTCCGCGTCGGCGCTCCCGGTCAGCTCCCACTCGTAACGCAGGGCGAAGGGGCCCCGGGGGCGCTCCCGCATCAGCGCCCGGGGGTGCCGGGCGAGCGCCTCGGCGAACGCGGAGCGCAGCCGTGCCTCGTCCACCCGGCCGGGCAGATGGATCTCGATGTGCACCGTGTTCGGCTCGGCGTCCTGCGCGCAGTGCCGGGCCACCTCGTCGACGACCGGGAACGGCACCCGGGCCGGCGGGCCGGGCCGGGGCATGCCGCCCCGCGCCCGGGGTTGCTGGGCGGTCGCCATCAGGTGCTCCCTCCCGGACGGGACGGCGGCTGCTGACCGCCGAGCTGCTGCGTCGGGCCGTCACCGCCCTCGCCTTCGCCCGCGGACCGGTATCCGGCCCCCGGAGCAGGAGGCGGAGTTCCCTGCGGCCGCTTCGGGTCGGTGGACAGCGTCCGGCCCGAAGGAGAGGCGGCCTGCGCCGGGACCGTGGGCGCGTCGTCGCCGGCCGAAGCCGGGGCCGCCGTGCCGGGGCCCCCCGCCGCCCGCCTGCCGAGCGGACCGCGCCCGACCGTGACCAGGGCGGCGAACAGGGCGACCAGCGCGAGGAACTGGGCCGTCGCGCCGAACGCGCCCTCGCCCGCCACGGTGGTGTCCCCGGTGCCGACCGCGGTGACGACACCCGCGGCGGCCATCGCCGCGAACGCGACCGGCGCGAGCAACCGCGGCCGGAAGTGGGCGAGCACGGCGAGAACGGGGACGGCCAGGGCGAGCGGCCCCGCGATCACCACGCCCACCAGGGTGAGGGCCACCGTGCCCAGGACCAGACCCGGCCCCGGCGGAACGGGCTGCTCCTCGGCCGCGTACGGCCCGGCTCCCCGACGGCGTCCGAAGGCGAGCCCCACCAGCACCAAGAGCAGAGCCCCCGCGCCGATCAGACCCACCTGGTAGATCCGGGCCGGCTCGTACTCCAGGGTGACCTTGCCGCCCTCGCCCTCCGGGACCAGCCAGGCCTGCTGCCAGCCGTCGATCCGCAGCGGCGTCAGCTCCTTCCCGTCCAGGGTGGCCTTCCAGCCGGCGTTGTGGTTCTCGTGGATCTGGAGGTAGGACGCCTCGCCCGCGCCGACGGCGATCGTGCGCCGGTCGCCGTCGCCCTGCTGGACGTCCACCGACCGCTTCGCACCCGCCGCGGCCTCGGAGTCGCCGTTGCTCAGCGTGACATCGGTGATGGCGAGCGGTCCAGCGTCCCCCGCCTCGACGGTGGTGGACGCGGCGGCCAGCTCCACCGAGCCGTCCTTCGTGCACGGCGTGACCTCGATCGGGCGGCGCTGGGTCAGATCCCGCACCCGGCCCTCGGCCCGGGTCTCCAGGAACGTACCGCCGACGGACAGCACCGGGCCCTTGCCGCAGGGCAGGCTGAACGTCTTGTCCGGCTTCGGCTGCGGCGAGCGGTACTCCTCCAGCGCCGGGATGTAGACCTCGCTCAGACCGACCGGCAACTGCAACTGGTCGTCGGCGACCGGGTTGTGGACGGTCAGCGGCGCCTGACGCGAGATGGTGATGTCCATCCGGTCGGTCTTGATGGGGGAGAAGCGGGCCATGCCGTTCTCGTCCACGGCGGCCACCGCCGTGCCGTCCGGCGAGCTGATCTGCACCTGCTCGGGACGGGTGGAGAGACCGCCGGCCGCCGCGAAGACGATCTCCCCGACCTCCTTCTTCTCCGGCCACGACAGATGCAGCACGGGGCGTTCGCCCGCGATCCACGCCGTGGTCAGATCACCGTCGGTGAGATTGCGCGGACTGAGATTGGTGCCCAGCCGTGCCGTGGAGTCGGCACTCACCTCGATCTTGTCCCGCTCGCCCGTCAGCTCGAACAGCAGCTTGTCCAGTTCGTCCCCGGGCACCGGGACCGCGCTCGCGGACACCTGGTAGGCGCCCGCCTCCTGGGCGGTGAACTGCCGGTGCAGGCCGACCTCGGCCGCCACCGACGACAGGCCGCCCGGGTCGCTGCCCCGCCGCAGCGAGTAGACCGTGGAGTCCGCGCCCTCGCGCGGCGCGTCGGAGGGCAGTTCCAGCATCCGGGTCACCTGCACCCCGGGGACCGCGATGTCGGTGAACCCGGCGCCGGTGAGCCCGGGACGCCCCTGCTGGGACTCCAGGATCGTCACCTTCAGCCAGGCCGCCTGCCCGGCGGGTGCGGCCACCTGCTGCGCCGATCCGTCCGGCCGCAGCGGGCTGTCCTTGAAGCCCCGCTCGGTCTCGACCCGCACGACGGTCGGCGCGGCCCGCACGTTCGCGCTGGGCAGCGGCGTCACCTCGAGCGAGCCGGGCAGCTCCGTCGGGGTGGTGAAGTCGACCCGTACCCACTCGCCCTCGGGCGAGCCCGGGGACCCCTCCGCCCAGCCGGTGTCCGGATTCCCGTCGAACGCGTTGGCCGGGTCGTACTGCGGCAGATGGAACAGCCAGTTCCCCACCGAGGAGGCGCTGACCTCCTTCGCACCGCGCAGCACGGCGGTCGTCTGGTGCTTCGCGCCGGACGTCGGCAGGATCTGCCGGGGGCTTCGGCCCGGATCCTGCGCCGCCTCCACGGCGTTGCGCTCCTTCGCGGTGTAGGTGTACGAGGTGTTGGAGTTGACCAGCCCGAACCGGGTGTCGGCGCGCCGCAGCCCGTCGCCCGCCGCGTACAGCGACGGCCGTCCCAGACCCGGGTGCGCGTCACCGGCCAGCACGGCCGGCCGGCCGTCCAGCGCGCCGCTCGCCGACAGGGGGAGCAGGGACTCGGGCCCGCCGCTCACCACGGCCGTCGAGGCGACCGGGGCCGTGTCCGCCCGTCCCGGGCGCTCCGTCCCGGCGGGCGGCTCGTAGATCTCCACGGCCCGCTGCCGCGGATAGAGGCCCTCGACCTGCACGGGGGTGTCCGCCGCGATCCGGCCGCCGGTCATCACCGGACCGAACCCGGTCACGCGCTGGTATCCGGAGGCCTCCAGCGTGCGCTTCACCGTCGTCGTGGGGACGTAGCCCAACTGGTCGGGATCCAGGTCGTTGCGGACCACCACATAGTGCAGCCCCGCCCGGTTGAGGTACTCGCTCAGCCCGGGGACCTCGCCGCCGGTGGTCAGCGCCTGCTCGACGGCGTCCATCGCCCGCCGGTTGCCCGGTGTGCCGAACGGCACGTAATCCCGTTGCGCCCAGGGCGAGTTCGCCAGCACGTCCAGCGGCTGGTCGATGGGGGAGCCCCAGGTGTAGATGCCGTGCGCGGTCGCGGGGACCACCAGGGCGCGGTCGTCTCCCGAGTTCTTCTTCAGCCAGCTCCCGGTGGACTCCCAGTACGCGGGCAGCTGCTGGAACGAACCGGTCTGCAGGATCGAGCCGTTGACGTACGGCCAGGCCAGACCCGGCAGCACGAGCGCGGCGGCGATCACCGGTGCGAGCCTGCGGGCGCGCACCGCGTTGCCGCCGCTGCGCGCCGCGGCGGCGACGGAGGCCACCGCCGTGAGGTGCGCGAGCCCCAGGGCCAGGGCCAGCGCCAGGCCCGTCTGGAACTTGTAGATGTTCCGGAACGGCACCAGCCAGCCGTCCAGCCAGTCCTGCACGGTCCCGTGGAACAGCCCGCCCAGCGTGCCGCCGTAACCGGCGAGCGTGATGAGCGCGACGCTCAGGACCGTCAGCACCAGCCAGCGGCGCTCGGGCAGATCACGCCGCGCCAGTCCCGCCAGCCCCAGGGCGGCGGCGAGCGCCGAGCCCAGGATGGTGACGGTCGCGGTGGCGACGGTCCAGCCGGCGGGCAGCCAGGCCTCGCCGAAGTTCAGATAGCCGACCCAGTTCCCGCCGCCGCGCAGCACCTCGGTCGCCGACATGGTCGTCGTCGTGGTGTACGAGGACTCCACGTACGGCATGAAGTTCTCGCCGAAGGTCCCGAGCAGCAGCAGCGGAACGATCCACCAGGCGGTCGCCAGGATCACGCCCGGGATCCACCAGGCCAGCAGCGCGCGCTTGCGCGGCCCGCCGGGACGGGACAGCAGATACAGCCCGACCGGCAGCAGCGAGGCCAGGGTGGACGCCGCGTTGACGCCGCCCATCAGCGGGATGAGCAGCGCGGACCGGGCCGCGGCGACCCTCGGCGCGAGGCGCGGGTCCGTCAGCGGCAGCAGCACCCACGGCAGCAGGGCGCCCGGCAGGGCCGCGGCCGAGGTCGAGCCCACGACGATCGTGTACGTCGGCCACAGCGCGTACGCCACCGCGCCCAGCAGCCGGGTGGCCGAGGAGCCCACGGACAGCCGCTCCGCCAGCCGGAGCGCACCCCAGAAGGCGGTCGCCACGATCAGCGAGAGCCACAGCCGCTCCGCGAGCCAGACCGGTATCTGCAGCAGGTCGGCGACCCCGTAGTACGGCAGCATCGGGATGGCGTAGCCCACGTACTGGTCGGCGATCCCGCCGAACCCGGCCCGGCTGTGCCACAGCTCGCCCAGATCGCCCAGGAAGCGCCAGGGATCCGCGACGACGCCGAGCTTGGTGTCAAACGTCATCCGGCCGGGCGAGACCGCGAGGAACGCCGCGAACACGGCGGCCCAGAAGCCCAGCAGCCAACGCCGTGACCGGCGCGGGGGCGGGCCGCCGGCCGGACCGGACG
Organism: Streptomyces sp. NPDC020884; assembly: GCF_044333935.1. NCBI lineage: Bacteria > Bacillati > Actinomycetota > Actinomycetes > Kitasatosporales > Streptomycetaceae > Streptomyces > Streptomyces sp. NPDC020884. The sequence goes on from NZ_JBIRRY010000011.1 coordinate 383,847, forward strand.
ACGCGGGACCCGCGCCGTCCGGGGCCGTGGACCGAGGTGGGTGGACAGCGCTGGTCATGAACACCGCCGGAGGATGAGGAGGAGGTTCCAGGTGGCGAACTCCCGCAGTACGGGGATCCGCGGCACGAGCTGGGGAAGGACGGGCCAGTAGCGCGAGCGTGCGGACACGACGGTCACGTCGGAGCGGCTCCGGACGTGGCTCAGGGTCTCGCCGACGCCGATCTTGAAGAGGTTCTCGCCGAGCCGGTGCTTGGCGGGGCCACCGGTGCGCCGCTCGTAGCGGCTGCGGGCGCGTTCGGCGCCGAGGTAGTGCCAGGGCGCCCACTCGTGGCCGCCCCACGGGGAGAGCCAGTTGGTGTACGAGACGTAGATGAGACCGCCGGGGCGGGTCACCCGCGCCATCTCGCTGAGGAAGGTGTGCGGATCGGCGACGTGCTCCAGCACGTTCGAGGAGAAGCAGACGTCGGCCGCGCCGTCGGCGAGCGGCAGCAGATAGCCGTCGGCGAGGACGGTGTCCGCGCGCTGCCCGGGGCCGAGCTCCGCCGGATCCGGTTCGAAGAGGTAGCTGTGCGCACCGCGCCGCCGGAACTCCCGGGTGAAGTAGCCGTCGCCGCCGCCGATGTCCACGACGACCTTGTCCCGGAGCGGACCGTGCCGCTCGACCTGGTCGGCCGCGTCCCGGGCCAGCAGGGTGTAGGCCGTGGCGGGGTCGCCCTGTTCGCGCAGGAAGGCGCGGAACAGGGCGGCCGACCGCCGGAACGAGGGGTCCTTCACGCGCTCGCGCCGATCGCCGGGGCGCTCGGGGTGCCCGCCGCACCGGCGGTCGCCTCGGCGGCCACCGCCGCGAACCGGCGCACACTGGCGGTCCACCGGTAGGCGGCGGCGCGCTCGCGGGCTGCCTTCCCCATCGCCTCGCGCCGTTCGTCGTCCAGCGCCAGCGCGCACCAGGCGGCGGCGAAGGAGGACGCGCCCGGGGCGAGGATCCCGGTGACGCCGTCCTCGACGGAGTCGCGCAGTCCCGGCACGTCGAAGCCCAGCGTCGGGGTGGACCGGGCCCCGGCCTCCGTGACGACCAGCCCCCACCCCTCCACCGCCGCCGGGTGCAGCAGCATCCACGCGGCACAGAGCAGCCGGTGCTTCTCCGCCTCGGTCACATGACCGGCGAACTCCACCCCGGGACCGGCGAGTCGTTCCAGCCGTGCCCGCTCGGGGCCGTCGCCGACGATGACGAGCCGGCCGCCGGTGACCGGCCGGACGCGCTCCCAGAGCTGGAGCAGCAGATCGATGCGCTTGTAGTCGACGAGCCGGCCCAGCGCCACGAACAGCGGCGTGTGGGACCTCTCGCTCTGCGGGCTCGGCTCCTGGACCCCGTTGTGCACCACCCGGATCCGCCGGTCGGGCACGCCCAGTTCGCGCAGGGCGCCCGCCGTCGAGGGGGACACCGCGATCATCAGGTGGTCGCGGTAGGCCCGGGACAGGGCCCAGTGTTCGAGCTTCCGCCCGGCACGGGCCACCGGCGTCGGGAAGCGCATGTCCCACAGGTCGGTGTGCACATGGTTGACCAGGCACACCGTGGGTCCGCGGTGCCACAGCGGGGCCAGGTACGGCATGCCGTTGCAGACCTCGACGAGCAGGTCGCAGCTGCCGATCCGCCGGGCGAACGCGGACCGCGCGCCGACGTAGTGCCCCAGCGTGCTGCCCGCCGAGATGACCCGGTAGGGCCGCCGGGCGGCCTGCCCGCCGCACAGCAGCGTGACGTCGTGACCCTGCTCGGTGAGGCCCAGGGCCAGCTGGTCGACCAGCAGTTCCGAGCCGCCGGCGGCCGGGTTGCCCAGGTCGCGGTGGGCGAGGAAGACGATGCGGCGGGGGGCCGCGGGGATCCGGGAGGACGCCGGGCCCTGACCCGGGCGCGCGGCGGCGTCGAGCAGTGGGGGAGGGACGTGCTGGGGCATGGGCGCTCCAACTCGGCTCGGGGTGCGGAGATACGGGGGACGCGGCCCTCAGGGGCGGGGGCCGAGCGGTGCGGGGGCGTACGGGGGCCGGGACACAGGTGCACCGGGGCCGGGGACGCGGCGGTGGGGCGAGGACCGAAAGGAAGGGTGGTGAGGAAGCGGAGGGAGAAGGGCGGGGGACGGAGAAGCGGGAGACGGAGGGACGGGGACGAGACCGGGGGGCCGTGCTTTGGTGGGGATAGACAGTTTTCGGCACGGGTACGCGCCCGGCTACTCACCGGTGCAACAACTTGCCGGTAACTCAGGTGTGCGGAATCGTCATCATGTGAGTGTTCGGGTCGTCCGGCTCCGTCCGGCGCCCCCGGACGACGAGGACGACCCCCGCCAGGGCGAGCACGCCGCCCAGTCCGGCCGCCCCGGCCGGCGCGGTCGTGCCGAGCATCGCCAGCCGGTCGCTGTCCGCCGACGCCAGCTCGACCTGCTTGAGCTGGGTCTCCTCGGTGAATTCCACCCGCTTGCTCTCCAGCAGCACGACGGCGTCCTTCTGGGAGCCCGGGGCGCGCAGCGTCTTCCTCGGGCCGATCGCCGCGTTGATGATCCGGCCGGTCCGCTGGTCCACGACCAGCTCGATGCCGCTGTTGGAATACCACTCCTCGGCCAGCACCTGGGGCGTCTTCTTCTTCCCCACGAGCAGTCCGGGCACCTGGCGCACCCCGGTCCTGGTGGGCTCGACCTCGCCCTTGAAGAGGTGGCCCCGGTAGCCCTGGATCTCCTGCTCACCGGCGTAGGAGAGCCGCACCACACCGCCGAGCGTGCTGTCCCACCAGCGGTAGGAGCGCTTCTCGACGTCGAAGGGGAACTTGAGATAGGCCTCCCCGTCGAAGGCCGGGGACTCCTCGCAGCAGTGGACCGGCTCGTTGGTGACCCGGTCGGTCACCCAGCGCTCCAGCGTCCACTGAAGGGCGTCACGGGGGTCCGAGGCGGGCAGGGTGCCCTGGTGGTCGACCGAGGTGGACACGTCCCACACGGCGTTGCCGCTCTTCTCGCTGTCGGCCACGTCCCCGCGCACCTGCCGGGTGATCGTGATCGTCCTGCCCTTGACCGTCTCCACCTCGGACGTGTCGAAATAGCTGCCCGTACCGGTGAAGACGGTGGTGGTGTCGGTGTCGATGGGGGTGCGCTTGGCGTGCGGCTGGACGTACCAGACGAGCAGCGGCGCGAGGACGAGCAGGAAAACCCCTGCCCCCAGCAGGACAAGCGACAGGGGTGAAGCGTTGTGGCGCATCCGGGCACTCCTGGGTCGAAATCTCTTCGCGGAGGTGCACGGGCCCCGGGCCGGTCAGCCCTTGATTGGCGTGAACAGTAAGCAAGCCCTTGACGGAATGTCAATGTGCTGTCGACACTGTGTCCCAGCCGGAGGGGCCCGGCTGAAGGGGTGGGGATCGCCTTCAGCAAGGAGCTGACCCGACCATGCGCAGACTCATCGCCGCCGCCGTCACCGCCCTGGTGGCCGCCACGCTCGCCGTTGGTGCGGCGTTCGGCGTCGTGGCACTGCTCGACGCCACCCCCGACCAGCCCAATACGCCCCTGATCAGCTATGACACCGCCCCGGCGGCTCCGTGACCCGCCCGGCCTGGCAGGAGGTCCCCCAGGCGAAGCTCGACCGCTTCGAGGAGATCGCCCTGTCCGGGGCGCCGGAGCTCGCACAGGCGATCCTGTACCAGATTCGCCGGGAATATCCCTATGTGCAGCTGGTCGAGGACGAGTCCGGGGAGCCGCTGGCCCTCGTCGGCATCCGCCGCGCCATCGAGGGCTTCGTCCACAACCTCACGGCCGGCGCCCACCCCCGGGTGCCGCCGGAGATGTTCCAGGAGTTCGGACGGGGCGAGGGCCTGGAGGGCCGCAGCCTCGACGCGCTCCAGGCCATCTATCGCCTCGGCGTCCGGCTCACCTGGCGCAGGCTCGCCGAGATCGGCCAGCAGGTCGACATCCCCGCGCCCGCCATGTACGAGCTGGCCGAATCGGGATTCGAGTATCTGGACGGGCTCGTGGAACAGTCGGTACGGGGCTACGCCGAGGCGGCGGCCCGGCGCGCCAGCGAACGGCTCCGCCTCCAGCGCCAGCTGATCGAGCTCCTGCTGATGGAACACCGCGGCGACGCGACCCGGGGCCTGGCCGAGCGGGCCGCCCGCATCGGCTGGGAGCTCCCGGAGACGATCGCCGTGGGCGTGCTCATGCGCCCCGCCCGCGAGGCCGTGGCCCCCGCGGTGGGGCAGGGCATTCTGCTGGAGATGGAGAGCGAGCAGCCGCGCATCGTCATCCCGGACCCGGACACGGCGGGCCGCGCGGAGACCCTGCGGCGCGCCACGGCCGGCTGGTCCGGGGCGATCGGCCCGCCGGTCCCGCTGGCGGCGGCGGCGACCTCGCTGCGCTGGGCGGAGACCGCGGTGCAGCTGATCAAGAGGGACCTGCTGCCGCAGGGCGAGGTGCTGTACTGCACCGAGCACACGGAGGAGCTGGTGCTGCTCCCCGCCCAGGAGCTGATCGACGCGTCCGCCCGCCGCTGCCTCGCCCCGCTGGACGGCCTCAGCCCGACCCAGGCGCGGCGCCTGGCCGAGACGCTGCTCGCCTGGATCGAGACCCCCGGTGGCGCCCCCGAGGTGGCCGCGCGCCTGGGCATCCACCCGCAGACCGCCCGCTACCGGCTGCGGCAGATCCGTGAGCTCTGGGGCACGGCCATCGACGAGCCGGACCAGCGCTTCGAGATGCTCCTGGTGCTCCGCGCCCAACGCCTCCGCGGCGATCTGGCCCCGGTCCGGGACTGAAAGGCCCCGGCGGCCGGACGCCCGCGGACATCCGGCCGCCGGGGCCGTCGCACGACCGCCGGGATCACACCGGGGTGACGTACGCCCCGGCGATCCCCCCGTCGACCAGGAAGTCCGTGGCGTTCACGAACGAGGAGTCGTCGCTCGCCAGGAACGCGACGGCGGCGGCGATCTCGGTCGGCTCGGCGAACCGGCCGACCGGGATGTGCACCAGCCGCCGGGCGGCCCGCTCCGGGTCCTTGGCGAACAGCTCCTGGAGCAGCGGGGTGTTGACCGGGCCGGGGCACAGGGCGTTGACCCGGATGCCGTCGCGTGCGAACTGCACCCCCAGCTCGCGCGACATCGCCAGCACCCCGCCCTTGGACGCGGTGTAGGAGATCTGCGAGGTGGCCGCGCCCATCCGGGCCACGAACGAGGCCGTGTTGATGATGGAGCCCCTGCCCTGCGCGCGCATATAGGGAATGGCCGCCTTGCAGCAGAGGAACACGGAGGTCAGGTTGACCTCCTGCACCCGCCGCCAGGCCTCCAGCCCGGTGTCCAGGATGGAGTCGTCGTCGGGCGGCGAGATCCCCGCGTTGTTGAACGCGATGTCGACCGAGCCGTAGGTGTCGAACGCGGCCTTGAAGAGGGCGTCCACCTGCTCGGCGTCGGTGACGTCGGTGCGCACGAAGAGCCCGGCGGTCTCCTCGGCGGCGGCCTTGCCGTGCTCCTCGTCCACATCGGCGCAGACGACGTGCGCGCCCTCGGCGGCCAGCCGCCGGGCGGTGGCCAGGCCGATGCCGCTGCCGGCTCCGGTGACGACGGCGGTGCGGCCGACCAGACGGCGGCAGACGGAAGAAGTGTCGGTCATGGTGCTCAGGCCTCCGTGCTGATGAAGACGTTCTTGGTTTCGGTGAAGGCGGCCAGGGCGTCCGGGCCGAGCTCGCGGCCCAGACCCGACTGCTTGTAGCCGCCGAAGGGGGTCGAATAGCGCACGCTGGAGTGCGAGTTGACGGAGAGGTTGCCCGCCCGCAGCCCCTGGCCGACGCGCAGCGCGCGGCCGACGTCCCGGGTCCAGACCGATCCGGCCAGTCCGTAGTCGGTGGCGTTGGCGAGGCGCAGCGCGTCCTGTTCGTCCTCGAACGGCAGGACCACCGCGACCGGCCCGAAGACCTCCTCGACCGCCACCGGCGCATCGGGCGAGACCCCGGTGAGGACGGTCGGCGGATACCAGAACCCCGGGCCCTCGGGAGCCGTTCCGAGGATGGCCCGTACGCCGTCGGCTCCCCGTACGCCGTCGACGAGCCCCCGGACCCGGTCCCGCTGGACGGCCGAGATCAGCGGCCCCATCTGGGTCTTCTCGTCGGCCGGGTCGCCCACCACCACGGCGGACACGGCCGGGACGAAGAGGTCGAGGAAGCGGTCGTACACGGACCTTTCGACCAGGATGCGGGTCCGGGCGCAGCAGTCCTGACCGGCGTTGTCCAGGAAGGACATCGGGGCGGCCGCCGCCGCGGCCGCCACATCGGCGTCGGCGAAGACGACGTTGGGGCTCTTGCCGCCCAGCTCCAGGGTGAGCCGCTTCACGCGCTCCGCGCAGCGGGTCATGATGTGCTTGCCGGTCCGGGTGGAGCCGGTGAACACGATCTTCGCGACCCCCGGGTGCTCGACCAGGGCGCTTCCGGCCACCGGCCCTTCGCCGGGCAGCACCTGGAACAGCCCGTCGGGAAGGCCTGCCTCCAGGGCGAGTTCGGCCAGCCGGAGAGCGGTGAGCGGGGTCGTTTCGGCGGGCTTGAGGAGGACGGCGTTGCCCGCCGCGAGGGCCGGGGCCAGGCCCCAGGCGGCGATCGGCATCGGGAAGTTCCACGGAGCGATGACGCCGACGACGCCCAGCGGCTCCAGGATCGTGAAGTCGATGCCGCCCGCCACCGGGATCTGCCGGCCCAGGAGCCGTTCGGCCCCGCCCGCGCTGTAGTCGAGCAGATCGCGGACGTTGCCCGCCTCCCAGCGGGCGTTGCCGATGGTGTGACCGGCCTCCCGCACCTCCAACCGCGCCAGTTCCTCGATGTGTTCGTCGACGACGACGGCGAAGCGGCGCAGCAGGCGGGCCCGGTCGGCGGGCGCGGCGGCGGCCCAGGAACGCTGGGCGGTCGCCGCGCGGGTGACGGCGGCGTCCACATCGGCCGCGGAGGCCGCGGGGACGGTGGCGATGACCTCGGCGGTCGCCGGGTTCAGGACGTCCAGGGTGGGGTGTGACACGTACGGACCTCGATCGGGAAGCTGGTGGTGGTCAGAGGCGTTCGAAGGAGCGGCGCAGCTCCCAGTCGGTCACCGCGGAGTCGTACGCGGTCAGTTCGACCCGGGCCATGTTCAGGTAGTGCGCGACGACCTCCTCGCCGAACGCCTCCTTGGCGATGGGGCTGGCCTCCCACAGCTCGGCCGCCTCGCGCAGGGTCGTCGGCACCTGGTCGTACTCCCCGGTGTACGCGTTGCCCGTGCACGCCTCCGGCAGCGGCAGCCGGTGCTCGACCCCGTACAGTCCGGCGGCGACCAGTCCGGCGACGGCCAGGTGCGGGTTGACGTCGCCGCCCGGCAGCCGGTTCTCGAAGCGCATCGAGCGGCCGTGGCCGACGACCCGCAGGGCGCAGGTGCGGTTGTCGACGCCCCAGGCCACGGCGGTGGGGGCGAAGGAACCGGGCTGGAAGCGTTTGTAGGAGTTGATGTTGGGCGCGTAGAGGAGGGAGAAGTCCCGCAGGGCGGCGAGCTGACCGGCCAGGAAGTGCCGCATCACCTCGGACATGCCGTCCTCGCCCTCGCCCGCCATCACGTTCTCGCCGTCCTCGTCGGTGAGCGAGAGGTGGATGTGGCAGGAGTTGCCCTCGCGCTCGTCGTACTTGGCCATGAAGGTCAGCGAGACGCCCTCCTGGGCCGCGATCTCCTTGGCGCCCGTCTTGTAGACGGCGTGCTGGTCGCAGGTGGTCAGCGCCTCGTCGTACCGGAAGACGATCTCGTGCTGGCCGGGATTGCACTCGCCCTTGGCGGACTCGACGGTCAGCCCGGCCGCCTGCATCTCGTTGCGGATCCGGCGCAGCAGCGGCTCGATGCGGCCGGTGCCGAGGATCGAGTAGTCGATGTTGTACTGGTTGGCCGGGGTCAGCCCGCGGTAGTCGCGGTCCCAGGCCTCCTCGTAACTGTCCCGGAAGACGATGAACTCCAGCTCCGTGCCCACCTGCGCGGTGTAGCCGAGCGAGGCGAGCCGGTCGAGCTGGCGGCGCAGGATCTGACGCGGGGCCGCCACCACCGGACTGCCGTCGTGCCAGGCGAGGTCCGCGATCAGCAGGGCGGTCCCCTCGTGCCAGGGGACGGGGCGCAGGGTGGCGGGGTCGGGGACCATGCCGAAGTCGCCGTAGCCGTTCTCCCACGAGGACATCGCGTAGCCGTCGACGGTCCGCATCTCGGTGTCCACGGCCAGCAGGTAGTTGCAGCCCTCGGTGCCGTGCTCCAGCACCTCGTCGAGGAAGAACCCGGCCGCGAACCGCTTCCCCTGGAGCCGGCCCTGCATGTCCGGGAAGGCCAGCACCACGGTGTCCATCGACCCGTCCGCGACACGGGAGCGGAGCTCGTCGACGCCGAGCGGGGGTGTGCGGTCTGCCACGGGATGCCTCCTTGGGTGAACCGGGAGGCATGAGACCGACCGGTGATTGGGGGGCGGAAGAAGGAGCGGGGCTGGGTGCGTGCAGCTGCAAGGCGGAGGATTGAGGCATGGCGGAGCCATGGTGATGGACGACAACGCCGCAGATGTACGTGCCCAGCCCCGCGACGCCGCCCCCCAATCACCGGTCGGTCTAAGGTATGGCAGAGAACCATTGCTTGGGAAGGGGATCCGCCAGTGGTCACGAGCGGAAGAGCGGACGACACCCGTCCGGCGGCAGCGGAGGCCGGTGCGGCCGGGGGAGAGCGCGAGGCCGCGACCGGCCGGCTGGACACCGTGCTGCGGCCGGTCCGCGCGGGCAACGGCTTCGAGGAGGCCCTGGAGCAGATCCTCCAGCTCCTGCGCCTGGGCCTGGTCCCGCCCGGCGAACGGCTGCCCTCCGAGCGCGAGCTGTCCCAGCATCTGCGGATCAGCAGGGTGACCCTGCGCGAGGTCCTCAAGGTCCTCCAGGACCAGCACATGGTCGAGAGCCGCCGCGGCCGCTACGGCGGGACGTTCGTCCTGCCCCGCACCGCCACACCCGACGGCAGCGGCGAACTGCGCCGCCGCATCGCCGCCGTCGACCTGGAGGACACCCTGCGCTTCCGTGAGGTGCTGGAGGCCGGAGCGGCGGGCCTGTGCGCCGAGGGGCTCCCGGCGGACGGCGGGGCCCGGCTGCGGGCCGCGCTCGGCGCGACGCGGGGAGCCCGGCTGGAGGACTACCGCCGCCAGGACACCCTGCTCCACCTCACGCTCGCCGAACTCTCCGGCTCCCGCACGCTCGCCGCCCAGTACGCCGCGGTCCGGGCCACCCTCAACGAACTGCTCGACTGCATCCCGCTGCTGGTGCGCAACCTGGAGCACTCGCAGCGCCAGCACGCGGCCGTCGTCGAGGCAGTGCTCGACCGGGACGCGGACGCGGCCCGCGAGATGATGCGCGAGCACTGCGGCGGCACGGCGGCCCTGCTGCGCGGCTTCCTCGCCTGAGCCCCGCCCCGGGGGAGTCCGGTGAGGCGAATCCGTAACCACTCTTTAACGCACGCCTCTTGCCAGGTGCCGCCCCGTTCCACAAAGGTGTGCCGACGAACCTTTGATCGAAGCAGTTCCAACGATGAAGTCGACACACATCTGGAGCGCCTCATGGCTCAGGGAACCGAAACACCCGCCGGACCACCCGGCGACGCGAGCCCGGGGGAGTCCGGCACGGACGCCTACCTCCACCGCCGGACCCTGCGCCGGGGCAGCGCCGGCTGGCTCCTGCTGACCGGGCTAGGCGTCGCCTACGTCGTCTCCGGCGACTTCTCCGGCTGGAACATCGGCCTGTCCAAGGGCGGATTCGGCGGACTCGCCGCGGCCATGGTCCTGATGGGCGTCATGTACGCGTGTCTGGTCTTCGCGCTGGCCGAACTCTCCGCCATCCTGCCCACGGCGGGCGGCGGTTACGGCTTCGCCCGGCGGGCGCTCGGCACCTGGGGCGGCTTCCTCACCGGCACGGCCATCCTCATCGAGTACATCCTCGCGCCCGCCGCGATCGCCCTGTTCATCGGCGACTACGTCGAATCCCTCGGCCTGTTCGGCCTCACCTCCGGCTGGCCCGTCTACCTCGCCTGCTTCGCGATCTTCATCGGCATCCACCTCTGGGGCGTCGGCGAGGCGCTGCGCTTCAGCCTGGTGGTGACCGCCATCGCGGTCGCCGCCCTGCTCATCTTCGCCATCGGCGCGTTCACCGAGTTCGACGCGGGCCGCCTCAACGACATCCCGGCGGACGCCTCCGCCTTCGGCTCCTCCTCGTGGCTGCCGTTCGGCCTCCTCGGGATCTGGGCCGCCTTCCCCTTCGGCATGTGGTTCTTCCTCGGCGTGGAAGGCGTGCCGCTCGCCGCCGAGGAGGCCAAGGACCCGGTCCGCTCGATGCCGAAGGCCCTGGCCATCTCGCTCGCCGTGCTGGTCTTCCTGGCCGTCATCACCTTCATCTCGGCCACCGGCGCGCAGGGCGCCAACGCCATCAAGGACGCCGGGAACCCGCTCGTGGTGGCCCTGGAGGGCACCGGCGAACCGACCGCCCTGAGCCGCTTCGTGAACTACGCGGGCCTCGCCGGCCTGGTCGCCTCCTTCTTCTCCCTGATCTTCGCCGGGTCCCGCCAGCTGTTCGCCCTCTCCCGGGCCGGATACCTGCCGCGCTTCCTCTCGCTGACCAACCGGCGCAAGTCCCCCTACCTCGGCCTGCTGATCCCCGGCATCATCGGGTTCGCGCTCGCCGCCTGGAGCGGCAACGGCGGCCGGATGCTGAACGTCGCCGTCTTCGGCGCCACCATCAGCTACGCCCTCATGGCGCTCTCCCACATGATGCTGCGCCGCCGCGAACCGGAGCTGCCGCGCCCCTACCGCACCCCCGGCGGCGCGCTCACCTCGTCCGTCGCCTTCGTTCTGGCATGCTCGGCGCTGGTGGCGACCTTCCTGGTGGACCGCGACGCGGCGTTCATCGCACTCGGCGTGTACGCGGTGGCCCTGGCCTACTTCGCCTTCTACAGCCGTCACCGGCTGGTCGCGGGAGCCCCGGAGGAGGAGTTCGCCGCGCTGGCGGCGGCCGAGGCCGAACTCGCCCGCGACTGAGCCCCGGCCGCCGCCGACCACCCCGATCACCCCGCCCCGAAGGAGCGCGTTCCATGTCCCGGCCCGTCATCGGCATCAGCACCTACCAGGACCAGGCCCGCTGGGGTGTGTGGGAGATGCCCGCGGTGCTGCTGCCCGCCGGCTATCCGCGCCTCGTCCGCGCGGCGGGCGGGCTCGCGGTGCTGCTGCCGCCCGATGACGCGGCGGACGCGGCCCGGGACACCGTCGCCGCCCTGGACGGGCTGGTGATCGCCGGGGGAGCGGACGTGGAACCGGCCCGGTACGGGGCGGTCGCCGACCCCCGTACCGGCCCCCCGGCCCGGGAACGCGACGCCTGGGAGCTGGCCCTGATCCGGGCGGCGGTCGAGCGGCAGGTCCCCCTGCTCGGCATCTGCCGGGGCATGCAGCTGCTGAACGTCGCCCTTGGCGGCACCCTCCACCAGCACCTGGAGGACCACACCGGCGGCCTCGGCGTCTTCGGCAGCCACCCGGTGACGCCCGTGCCCGGCACCGCGTACGCGGACGCCGTACCGGAGACCGCCGTGGTGCCCGCCTACCACCACCAGGCGGTCGACCGGCTCGGCGCCGGTCTGGTGGCCTGTGCCCACGCGCCCGACGGGACCGTGGAGGCCCTGGAGCTTCCCGGGCACGGGAGCCTGGTCCTCGGAGTGCAGTGGCATCCGGAGATGGGCGAGGACACCCGGGTCATGGCCGCCCTGGTCCGGGCCGCCGGGGGACGGGCGGGCCTGCCCGATGCCCGGCCCGTCCTCGAAGCGCCCGTACGGGCCCTGAGCTGAGCCGACCCGGCCCAGGGCGGCGGGGCCTCAGCGGCGGGTGTCGGGGAGGCGTGGCCCCGCGACGCCGCCGGGACCGTCGAAGCCCGGACCGGAGAACTCGGGTCCCGCGAAGGCCGGCGGGCTGAAGCGGGGGCCGTCGCCCGGACCCGCCACCGTCTCCTCCTCGAGCCGCTGGAGGAGGAAGGGCCGGATCCCCCGGTCGCGCAGCGCCGCGAGCCAGGCCTCCCGGGCCTCCTCCAGAGCCGGGGACCGGTCGGGCACGGCCGCCGTGACCGCCGCCGGCTGCTGCGCCGCCGTGCGGTAGAGGGCGACGACGGTGACCAGGCCCGTGACCGCCGCGACCGCCAGACTGGACCAGCCGACGCCGACGAGGGTGCCCGCCAGGTCCGGCAGGGTCCCGGCGAGCCGCAGCCCGTACCCGAGGAGCAGGAACGTCACCGCGGCCACGCCGGCGAGCACCGGTAGCAGCACCCCGAGGACCGCCAGCACACCGGCGCCCGGCCGCTCCTGATCGCCCGGCCCCGAGAGCGGTGACGTCCCGGCGTCCCGCCGCCCGCCCGACGCCTGCCGCCGCAGGGCCGCGTACCGCCGGTACTCGGTCTCGGCGGCCGCGGTCGTGCGCGCGACGGCCGACAGGCCGAGGACGCGCAGCCGGCCGCCGGGGACCCCCGAGCGTTCGAGCGGGCCGCGGAACTCCGGGGAGGCGATCACCTCGTCGAGTGCGCTCGCGTAGTCGGATCTGTCCTCGTCCCCGAGCCGGGAAGGTCTGCCCATGCTGTCCCTCGGTCGATGCAGGTGTCGGTGCCGGTGTCGATGCGGGTGTGGTGGGTGGTCCGCCCGGTGGGGGTGCGCACCTGCCGCGTGCGCACCCCCACCGGGGGATGCCGGTGCGGTGTGCCTAGAGGTGCTGCACGACCGCGGGCATGAGGTCCTGGAAGGTCCGCCCGTCGGCCGCCGCGCCGATCGCGGTCATCTGCCAGCCCGAGCCGGTCCGCTGGACCTTGGCCATGATCTGGGCGGTGTGCCGCCCGCCGCCGGTCAGGGTGTACCGGGCCAGCTCCTGGCCGTTGCTCTCGTCGACCAGACGGCAGAAGGCCGCCTCGACCTCCTCGAAGGTCTGGCCGGTGAACGAGTTGACCGTGAAGATGATCTGGTCCACATGGACCGGCACGCGCCGCAGGTCGACGACGATGGACTCGTCGTCGCCGCCCTGGCCGGCCCCGCCGACCCGGTTGTCCCCGGTGTGCTGGACCGATCCGTCGTCGCTGGTCAGGTGCTGGAAGAAGACCACGTCCTGCGGATCGGAGCCCGCGAAGAGCACCGCCGAGGCGTCCAGGTCGATCTCGCGGGCGGTCAGCCGCGCCAGAAATCCCTTACGGGGAGCGGACTTCCAGCCGAGCCCCATCCGTACGACGCCGAGCTCGCCGCCGCCGGACTTGGTGAGGCTGACCTGCTGGCCCTTGGTGAGGTTGATCGTCATCGTTCCGCCTTCGGTGACTGGGTGCCTGGGGTGACTTCGGCCCTGGGTACGTGTCCGGTGTCCCGGTGACTCAGAGACTGACGCCGAAATCGGCGACGATGCCGCTCAGGCCGGATGCGTAACCCTGCCCGACCGCACGGAACTTCCACTCGGCGCCGTGCCGGTACAGCTCGCCGAAGACCATGGCCGTCTCGGTGGAGGCGTCCTCGCTCAGGTCGTAGCGCGCGATCTCCGCGCCGCCCGCCTGGTTGACCACCCGGATGTAGGCGTTGCGGACCTGACCGAAGCTCTGGCCCCGGCTCTCCGCGTCGTGGATCGAGACCGGGAACACGATCTTCGCGACGGTCGCGGGCACCGAGGCGAGGTCGACCTTGACGATCTCGTCGTCGCCCTCGCCCTCACCGGTGAGGTTGTCGCCGGTGTGCTCGACCGACCCGTCGGGGCTCTTCAGGTTGTTGTAGAAGATGAAGTGCTCGTTGGACAGCACCTTGCCCGCCTCGTCGCAGAGCAGTGCGCTCGCGTCCAGGTCGTAATCGGTGCCGGTGGTGGTGCGGACGTCCCAGCCGAGACCGACGAGGATCGCGGTCAGCCCCGGAGCCTCCTTGCTCAGCGAGACGTTTCCGCCCTTGGCGAGGCTCACGCCCATGATGTTCTCCCTTGTGCGGTGACGGGTGTTCACGTGGTGGCGGCCACGCCAGGGGTGACGGCGCGGACGCGCTGCGGCAATGAATAAAATCTACAGCACTGTAGATTTTTGCGGCCAGGAGGCGATGCGACCCGGAGCCGGCCGGTGGCCGGTCCCGCCGCCGACTGGATACGATTTCCCGATGCCCGGCAGGCGAAGCGCCACGGCCGGGCGGTGCGACGGAGAAAGGGGGCGGACCGTGGACGCCGAAGGAGCCGGTGGCGAGCGGGAATCGCCTGTCCGCAGGCGTGGCCAGGGCGAGCTGGAGGCCCAGGTGCTGTCGGTGCTGGGCGGGGCGAGCGAGCCGGTCACCGCCGCCTGGGTCCTGGAGCGGCTCGGCGGCGGCCTGTCGTACAGCACCGTCATCACGATCCTGACGCGTCTGCACGCCAAGCAGGCGGTCTCACGCACCGGGCGGGGGCGTCCCGTCCTGTGGGAACCGGTAGCCAACGAGGCCGGGCTCGCCGCCCTGCGGATGCGCCGGCTCCTCGACAAGCAGAGCGACCGCGACGCGGTGCTCTCCAGCTTCGTCTCCGTTCTCTCCTCGCACGACGAGGACCTGCTGCGGGCCCTGCTCGCCGAGAGCGGTCCCGACGGCACCGGAGCGCCCACGGACCGGCCGGAGCGCTGACGATGGGCGTCTTCGTCTACCTGCCCCTCGTCCTGCCCCTCACCGCGTTGCCGATCGCACGCCTGGCCGAACAGCACCTGCATCCCCGCAGGGCCGCCCGGCTGCTGACCACCGTCGCCGTCATCCTCGCCTCGTGCAGCCTGGTCTGCCTCGGACTGCTGGTGGTCGTCGGCACGGCCCAACTGCCCGGCAATCCGCTGCCCGACGGCTGGTCCGACGACGAGGTCCGCGAGGCCGTGCCGCACGACGCCTTCGCGGGCAAGGCGTCCATCCTGGCGCTCGTCGTCGTGACGGCGGCCTGCGGGTTCACCGTGCACCGCCACTACCGCTTCCGGGCGCGGGCCCACCGGGCGCTCGCGGGGCTGCGCCGGGACGGCGACGTCGCCGTACTGCCGGACCGTGTCCCGTACGCCTACGCGCTCCCCGGCTCCCCGGGCCGGGTGATGGTCTCCACCGCCCTGCTCGCCTCCCTCGAACCGGCCGAGCGCCGGGCGCTGTTCGCCCACGAGCGGGCCCATCTGGCGGGACGCCACCACCGGCTGCTGCTCGCGACCCGGCTGGCCGGATGCGTCAACCCGCTGCTCTGGCCGCTGCTCGGAGCCCTGGTCTACAGCACGGAGCGCTGGGCGGACGAGGAGGCGGCCCGGGTCACCGGCGACCGCCGGCTGACGGCCCGCGCGGTCGGCAAGGCGGCGCTCGTCTCCCGCCCGGTCCCCGGCGGCACGGCCTTCGCCGCGTTCGCCGCCGCGGGGCCGGTGCCGCGCCGGGTGGCCGCGCTCCTGGGTCCGGTGCCGCCGGACCGGGGCTGGCCCCCCGCCCTCACCCCGGCCGGCGTCGCCGCGCTCGTCGCCGCGGCCGGCACGACCGTCTCCGCGCTGTCCGCGCTGAACGCGGCCGTCGCGCTGTTCCTCGTCCTGGAGGCGGCGACGCCGCTGTAGGGGGTGCCGGACCGTCCCCGGCCCCCGCGGGGGCCGGACTCGTCAGGTCTACGTGACTGTAAAGTTCGTGAACCCGTCGACAAGGAGCTATGCGTTGTCTGCCAGTCCGGGCCCTTCGGGGCCCTCGGAGTCCGCACCCCCAGGTCCCCAGGGCCCCCGGAGTATCGAACCGGCCCCGCACCGGGCGGGTGAGCGATGACCTCCGCCCTGCTCGGCCTCCTGGCCGTGTTCGTCCTCACCGCCGGAACCGGCTACTTCGTGGCCCAGGAGTTCGCGTACGTGTCCGCCGACCGGCTGACCCTCTCCCGGGAGGCCGCGGCCGGGGACAAGCGGGCCGCCCGCGCGGTGACCGTGCTGGAGCGCCTCTCCTTCATGCTCTCCGGCGCGCAGCTCGGCATCACCGTCACGGGGCTCGTCGTCGGCTTCCTCGCCGAACCGTCCGTCTCCGCCCTCCTGCGCCCCGCCCTGAACGGCACGGGCCTGTCCGACGGCCTCGTGTCGGCCGTCTCCGTGGCGCTCTCCTTCGTGGTGGCGACCGTCATCCAGATGGTGCTCGGCGAACTCGCCCCCAAGAACCTGGCCCTCGCCGTACCCGAGAGCATGGCCAAGTCGCTCGCCTCCTCCACCCTGATCTACCTGCGGATCGTCGGCCCCGTGGTGCACGTCTTCGACGGCGTCGCCAACCGGCTGCTGCGCCGGATCGGCATCGAACCGGTCGAGGAGCTCCACCACGGCGCGACCCTGGAGGAGCTGGGCCATCTGATCGGCGAATCCCACGAGCAGGGCGAACTCCCGGCCGCCACCGCCGAACTCATCGATCACGCCCTGGAGTTCTCCGAGCGGACCCTGGGCGAGGTGATGGTGCCACGCGCCGACGTGGCCTTCGTCCGCCGGGACGCCCTCGCCGCCGAGGCCGTCGAGCTGATCGCCCGGCACGGGCACTCCAACTACCCGGTGCTGGGGGACCATCCCGACGACCCCGCCGGGGTCCTGGGCGTACGGGAGCTGATGCGTCTGCCCACCGCCGACATCGGGCGCGCCACCGTCGGCTCCCTGGCGCGCCGCCCCCTCCTGCTGCCGGAGCTCCTGCGGCTCCCGGCGGCGGTCGCGCAGATGCGTGAGCGCGACGACGAGTTCGCCGTCGTCCTGGACGAGCACGGCGGTCTCGCCGGGATCGTCACCTACGAGGACATCGCCGAGGAACTCGTCGGGGACATCGCCGACGAGTCCGACACCGTCGTCGAACTCGCGGTCGCCGACGGCTCCGGCTGGATGGTGGACGCCGGCCGCCGCCTCGACGAGATCGAGGAGGCCACCGGCGTCGAACTGCCCCAGGAGAGCGACGACTACGACACCCTGGCCGGACTGATCATCGAGCGGCTCGGCCGCTTCCCCACCGTGGGCGACCGGCTCACCGCCGGCGCGGTCCTCATCGAGGTCCGCTCCCTGGACCGGCACGTCGCCGAGTACGTCCGCATCGAACCCGCCGAAGGCACCCGAGGCACCGAAAGCGCCGAACGCACTGAACAGGAGCCGCAGGCATGAGCTTCCCCATGGCGCTCTTCGTGACCGTCCTGCTCCTGATCGGCAGCGGCTTCTTCGTCGCCGCCGAATTCGCCCTGGTCGCCTCCAAGCGGCACCGGATGGAACAGGCCGCAGCCCAGGGCCGGCGCGGGGCCAAGGCGGCGCTCGCCGGGATGCGCGAGCTGTCGCTGATGCTCGCGGGAGCCCAACTCGGCATCACCATCTGCACCCTGGGCCTGGGCTCGGTGTCCAAGCCCGCGATCTCGCACGAGCTCGACCCGCTGCTGGAGCGGCTCGGACTGCCCGCGGCACTCAGCTACGGCATCGCCTTCGCGCTGGCGATGATCGTCGTCGTCTTCCTGCACATGGTGGTCGGCGAAATGGCTCCGAAGTCCTGGGCCATCGCCCACCCGGAGCGCTCCGCGATGCTGTTGAGCCCGTCCTTCCGCGCCGTCGTGGGCGCCGTTCGCCCGCTGATCCGGCTGCTGAACGCGATCAGCAACGCCCTCGTACGGCTGTGCCGGGTCACCCCGCGTGACGAACTCACCTCGGTGCACAACCGCGACCAGCTCACCCACCTCATCGAGGAGTCCGAGCGGCTCGGCCTGATCAGCAAGGGCGACTCCGGACTGATGACCCGGTCCCTGACCGAGCCGCAGACGCCGCTGTCCGCACTCCGGATCCCCGTCGAGCAGATCGCGGCGGTCCCCGCGGACGCCGGGCTCGACCGGATCCTGGCCACCGCCGCCGAGGCCGACCGCACCCGCCTGCTGGTCCGGGACGGCGAGGAGGTCCTCGGATCGGTGCACGCCCGGGACGCCCTGGTGGCCCGCGCCGGAGGCCGGGACGTCCTCGCCCGCGCCCTGGCCCGCCCCGTCCCGGAACTGTCCCAGGACGCGACCGCGGCCCACGCGGTGGAGCAGTTGCGTGAGCGGCGGGCCACGATCGCGGTCGTACGCGACGGGGAGGGCGGGCTCACCGGACTCGTCAGCCTGGACGACCTGCTCGCCCGGCTGCTGCACCCGCCGGCCGCGCCTTAGGCCCTCTCGCCCAAGGGCCCCGGGACACAGCCCTCAGGGCATGTCCCGCTCCGCCGTCTCCCCGCGGATCACCCGCGGGGACGACGGGGGCTGGTCGGCTCCCGTCGCCCGGCCTTCCTCGTCCTTGAACGCCCGCTTCTCACTCTTGAGGATGCGCGCGGCCTTTCCGGCCGACCGCATGAGCTCGGGCAGCCTCTTCACGGCCAGCACCGCCACGATCACCAGGAGAAGGAGAGTGAGCTCGCCGATCCCGAACATGGTTGCTGCTTTCTCTGGGGCGGAGTGGAGCGAGGACCGTCCGGAAAACCGACGGCCCGGCAGAGCTCAATCTACAGGCCTGTAGAGCACCGTTCGGGTGTTCCGTGACCGGCCTGCCCGGCACAAGGGCCTTTCAAGCCGTCGCCCTCGCCGGGGACTTCGGCGCGCGGGCGCGCACCTCGCCGGGCGGGGCCGATCCGGCCCCGCCCCACCGTCAGCGCTTGCGGATCCGTCCGCCGCGCAGGCCCGGCCGCGGGGCCGGGACGAGACGGAACGCCGTGTTGAGGACATGGTCGATCACATCGCGCGAGGGCTTGTCCGTGAGGTCGGTGAGCAGCCGGGCCAGGGTGTTGAGGAGGAACGGCGAGCCCATGACGTACCGGTTGAGCACGGGCTGGAAGCCCGAGCGGCTGAAGATCAGGTCCGCGGCCGTGTTGCCCAGCCGGTAGTAGCGGCCCCAGCGGCGGTTCATCTCCACCGGATAGCCGCGCAGCACCTGTTCGCGGCGGGGCCCCCGGGGGTGGGCCAGGGCCAGGGCCGCGGTCTCGGCGGCGACCTCGCCCGCCTCCATGGCCTGGGCGATGCCCTCGCCGTTCCAGGGGCTGACCATCCCGCCGGAGTCGCCGACCAGCAGCAGCCCGCGGGCGTACAGCGGATGACGGTTGAAACCGAGGGGCAGGGCCGCGCTGCGGACCGGGCCCTCCGCGTTCTCCTCGCGCAGCCCCCACTCCTCCGGGGTCCGCGCCAGCCATTGGTCCAGGGTCGCGCGCAGGTCCGGCTTGCTGTGCCGCCGGTGGGGAAGCGCCCCGAGCCCGACGTTGACCCGGCCGTCGCCCATCGGGAAGATCCAGCCGTAGCCGGGAAGGTACGGCCCACCGTCGGGGAAGCGCAGATCGGCCCAGAGTTCCAGGTACTCCTCCCGGGAGCGTTCGGGACTGCGGTAGTAGCGCCGGGCGGCCGTCGCGATCTTCCGGCGGGGGTCCCGCTCGATGCCCAGGGCCAGGGCGAGACGGGCGGACGCCCCGTCGGCGGCGATGACGACCGGCGCGCGGAAGTCGACCGGTTCCGGGACGTCCGGGGAGTCCGAGGTCGCGGCGACCCCCGTGACCCGGCCCGCCCGGTCCGTCAGCGGCCGCTCCGCCTTCCAGCCGGTGTGGAGCCGGGCCCCGGCCGCCACGGCGTGCCGGGCCAGGATGTCGTCGAAGTCGTGCCGGCTCCGGGACAGGCCGAAGTCCGGATAGCGGCCCAGCGCGGGCCAGTCGATGTGCACCCGGTGCTCCCCGGCCACCCAGCGCATACCGCGCGAACGGGTCCAGCCCGGTGCGCCGATGTCGACGCCCATCCGGATGAGCTGATGCACCGCGCGCGGCGTGAGACCGTCGCCGCACACCTTCTCCCGGGGGAAGCGGGCCTTCTCCAGCAGGATCACGTCCACTCCGGCCCGCGCCAGGTGATACGCGGCCGACGAGCCGGCCGGGCCCGCCCCCACCACGATCACCTGGGCGTCCTCTCCCGTACGGGACACCTCCCGTGCGTCCGTCGTCGCCGGGTCCGGTGGCAGTTCCCGCATCACAACCCTTTCGTCGAACGGCCGTTGCTCCTGCCGGGGCCGCGGCCCCGGGCCACATCATCGATCACGAAGGGCCGGGGCGATACCCGGCGTCCGGATAACCGGAGGCGTCGGAAGCAACCTGCCCTCTACGCTCCGTCGGTGACCAACCTCCCGGACGAACCGGTCCATGCCGCCCTCGACCGCGCCGACGCCGGTCGGCTCGCCCGGCTCCTCGACGCCCGTACCTGCCCGCCGGAACTGCTCGGCCGGATGGTCCGGCACTCCGCACCCCGGATCCGGCACCTCGGCCTCACCCTCCTCGCCGAACGCACGGACACCCCGGACGCCGGGGGAGCGAGCGGTGCGGGGCGCCGCGCCCTGCCGCCCGGCCTGTTGCCCGACTCCGCGGGGGCCTCGCCCGAGGAGTCGCTCCTGCTCGCGGGGCTCCACGCCCGGCTCGGGGCGCGGCGGCCCCGGCTGCCCGACTGGCGTGCGGCCGCGCTGCCCGCCCGGGTGCGGATCGCCTGGCTGCGGACCGAACTCCTCGGCGACCCGGCGGTCCTGCGCACGGAACCGGCGGGCGAACTCCTCTACCGGGCCGTCCGCGAGAGCGACGCCGCCGACGCGCGCCGCCCGGATCTGCTCGTCGCCGAACTCGTCGGCACCGGGGACCCGGTCCTCCAGACCGAGGCGCTGCGGCTGGCCCGCGAGGGACTGCACGGCGGACTGCTCGCCCCGGCGTTCGTACGCGGTCGGCTGGTCCGGCTCCTCGACGCGTCCGACCACGCCGTCGTCACCGGTGCGCTGCGCGAACTCGCCGAACCCTGGGCGACGGTGACCCCGGTGGACCCGTCGCTGCCGGCCCGGTCGGCGGGGGCCGGGGGCGGCGGCTGCGGCGACGCCGGGAGCACGGCGGCGCTCGCGGCCGCCGCTCTGGTCGCCGGAGCCCGGCACGGTCACCCGTCGCTGCTGTGGAGCGCGGCCGAGGACCCGACCGTCGCTTCGGCCCCGCGCCGGCAGGCCGTGGAACTCCTCGGCGAACGGGCCGAGCGCACCGACATCGGCCGCCTGGTGGCCCTGGCCGCCACGGACCCCCTCCTGCTCGCCGGGCCCGTGCTGACCTGTCTGCGCGGACTGCACCGGCGCGGCCACTTCCCGACGGATCCGGACGCCGGACCGCTCCTCGCCCTGGCCCTGGCCGACCACACGCTGCCGGCCGATGACCTCGCCACGGTTCTCTACACCTGCCGCCGCCCGCTGTTCGACGCCCTCACCGCTGCCCCGCCCACCGCCCCGGACTGGCCGCGCCGCCTGGAACTGCTGCTCGCCCTGGCGCGGCAGGGGGCCGCCGACCTCCCCATCGGCGAGGCCGTCGCACGGCTCCTCCCGGCCGCCCGCACCCCGCGCCCGTTCCTCGACGCGATCCGCGCCCTGCGTCCCCCGAGCGCCGAAGAAGCGGTGCTCGCCCTGCTGCCCACGGCCCCGGCCGCCGCGCTGGACGCCCTGGAGGCCATCGGCGGGGGCCGTACGCGATCGACGCTGGCCCGGGGCTTCGGCCTCGACGCCCCGGCGGACGGTCCGAACAGGGCCCCGGACGACTCGCCACGTCTCCCGGTCGCCCCCGAACTGCGCCCCGTACGCGACCGGGCGCTGGCCCTCCTGTGGCACCTCACCCCCGACCCCGGGCAGCGCCGGGACCTGCTCGCCCGGCTCGACCCCCAGGCCCTCCCGGCCGACATCGAGGCCGACCTCGGCGCCCCCGACGAGGGGGAACTGGCCGTGCTGCGCGCCCGCGTGGACGTGGACGACCCCGTGGCGGCACTGCGCCGGATCGCCGGCCACGCCGGTGCGGGGGCCCTGCCCCTCGTCGCCGACCTGCTCCTGCGCCTGGTGCGGGATCTCGCGGCGCCCCGGCCGGACGCTCCCGGCCGGCCCGTGTCCCGGTCGGAAGGCGGTCAGGCCCGGCCGGACGGCGAACCGGAGCTGCCGCCGGAGGCGTTGGAAGCGGTGCGCGCGCTGGGGAGCCGGCTGCGGGCACGGCGCCGGATCAGGCCCGTCTGTCTGCTCGACACGGCGGACGGCGCCGGCGCGGGCCACGCGCTCCTCACCGCGACCGTGCTCGGCCTGCTGGAGCGCCCCGGGCTCACCGGCGGCGAACAGGCGGTGCTGCTCAAGGCGTTGCTCCAGGTCCCCGCGACCGCGTCCACCCGGGCCCGGGTGCACCGCCTGCTGCGCAGCCGCGACCCGCACGTGCGCAAGCACGTCATCGCCCTGCTGGCGCACGATGCCTCGGGCGAGGACGCGCGGGCCCTGTCGGCGACGCTCGTCCCGCTCACCTCGGACCCGGACATCCGGACCATACGGGCGGCCCTGCTGGCCCTGGGCACGGCACGGGCCCGCTGGGCGGGCGAGGCGGTCGCCGCCTGCCTCCACCACCCGAACATGAACATCCGGAAGACCGCGGCGGCCGCCCTGCTCCACACGGGCGCTCCCGCCTCCGTCCCGCACCTCCTGCGGGCGCTCGGCCGCGACGACAACCCGGGCCTGCGGTCCGCGTCGAAGCGGGCGCTGCGGGCCGTCGTGGGCGATGCCTACGTCGCCACGCTCCTCGCCGCCGCCGAAGCCGCCCGCGACGAGCGGGCCCGCCGTCTGCTGCTGAGCGCCCTCGACCAGGAGGTGACCGCCCGCGCCGTGCTCGCCCTGGACGCGGGGGTCTCGCCGGTCGTCCCCGCTCTGCTGACGCTCCTCGCCGACGGCGGCGTCCGGCTCGCCGCCGGCTCCCTGGAGGAGCTGGCGGAACCGCTGGCCCGGCACGGCGTGCCGGCACCGGACGCCCCGCCCGGGGCCACCGGCGGCTCCGACCCGGACGTGGCGGCTCTGCTCCGGACCGGATGGGACCCCGCGCTCGCCCTGCGCATCGCCCGGCGGCCCGCACTCCCGGACCGCGTCACCGACGGCGGACCCCCCTCGGCGCGCGCCCTGTTGGACCGGTGGCTCGGCCTGGCCGACAGCACCGGCGACATCGGACTCCGCAGCCGCCTCCTGCGGTGCGCACTGCGCCTGTGCCCGGGGCCGTGGTCCGCCGACGAGGTGGCGGTCCTCGCCCGGCACACCGCCACGGTGACCGACGTGTTCGACGCCATGACGGGTGGGGGAGAGCCGGACGGGTCCGGCGGTGCCATGGCCGGAAGGGAGCCCGCCGAATCGGCCGGCGAACTGATCGAGGTGCTGCACGCCGTGGCGCCGCGGCTGTCCGCCGTCCAGCGTTTCACCCTCGTCGAGGGGCTCCGCACCCTGCCGCCCGCCGCCCCGGAGAGCCTGCCCAGGCCCGGCACGACCGTCTCCCCCCTCGCGTTGCTCCGGGCCCTGGGCGCGGTGCTCGTCCGCGCCGACCTCGACCGGGCGCTGACCGCCGCCCACCGCGGCGCCGACCCCTGGCGGTCCGCGCCCGCCGTGCTCCGCGAGGCGTTCGGCGTACCGGCGGACCGGCCCGTGACCGCTGAACACGCCCGCTGGCACGATCAGTTGGTCGAGGCGGTACGGACGCCCGAAGCGCTGACGGAGTTCCGGGGGCTTCGCGCCCCCGCCGTGCCCGGGTCTCGGGAACTGCTGTGCGCGCTCGTCGAGGCGTACCCGGGGGCCGCACCCCTGGTGCGGGGACGGCTGGTCGACTGGATGACCGAGCTCCAGCCGTTCGACGCGCCCGAGTGGACCATCGCCGAGACCCGGGCGGCGAGCGCGGCCGCCGGCGCCTCATCGCTTCGGGTACGGGCGGACGGTCTCGATCAGCCCCGTTCGGCGGCCCAGCGGGCCCGGCTGCTGGCCATGCTGGACGCCGGGGGGACGGAGCGCCGGAGTGCCGCCGCGCGGGCCCTGCGCGACTGGCCGGAGCCGGAGGCGTCGCTCGCCGTACTGCGGGCGTATCTGCGCGGCCGGGTCGACGTCCTCCCCGACGCCTCCGTGAGCTTCCTCGCCGACATCGAAGCCGACGCCGACATCGAAGCCGACACCGACACCGACACCGAAGCCGACACCGAGGGTCGATCCGGGGGCCACGAGCGCCAGGCCGATAACCGGCTCCCGGACGGCGGCGGACGGCACCCCGCCGTCGTGGAACTGACCGCCCGCGGGGTGCTGCCCGAACGGGCGCTGCACTGGGCGGCCCGGCTGCCCGAGGACGACCTGCCACCGCTCGTCCCGCTGATCGTCGGCTGGTGGGAGCACGGTTCGCCCGCCGTGCACGAGGCCGCCCGCAGCACGCTGTGTTACGTTCCCGCCGACGTCCTCGCCCACTTTCTGGCGCCTCGCATCGAGGCGGGCGACCTCGGGCTGCTCGACCTGCTGACCGGCCGGCGCCTGCTCCGGACCCCCGTGCTGAGCAGGGCCGAGCGCCTCCTGCGTACCGAAGGCCGCGAGGCTCTCGCCGACGCGCTCGTCCTCGTCGGGGGCCCCTTGCGCGCGCCGGGGGCCGAACGCGAGGACGCCGTCGCGTTCGACGCCCTGCGCACCCCGTCCCGGACGCGGGCCGCCCCCGCGAACCCGCCGTCGACGGCGGAACTGCTCGGCCTCGCCCGCACCGGAACGCCCGAGCAGACCCGTCGTGTCCTCACCCGCCTCGTCGAGGAGCAGGCGCCCGGAGCCGATCCGGACCCGGGGCTGCGCACCCTGGTGGAGGAGTTGCTGCGCCACCCGCGTGCCGGAGTGCGCTTGCACGCCCACCGGACCTCGCGCGCGCTGTTCGACCGGGCCACCCACGCCCGGCTCACCGGGCTCCTGTTGTCGGACCCGCTGCCGGACGTGGTGCGCATGGCGGTCCGGACGCTCGGCCGTGCCTCCTGGGAACCGGCGCTGCCCGATCTCGTCGGGCTCCTCGACCATACGAAGCCGGTGGTCAGGAGGGCTGCCCGGGAGGCGCTCGTCGGCTTCGGCACGGCGGCGGTTCCGGTCCTGCGCCGGGCCGCCGCCCACGCCCGGCCCGACCGGCGGTCGCTCTACACGGACGTGCTCGCCGAGATCCCCGGCCAGGGAGCCTAGGGGGCCCCGGTTCAGGAGCCTAGGAGTCCCCGGCCCGGGAGCCCGGAGGCGAACAAGTGGCGCCCCGGGGGTGCGTGGTCAGCCCCCGGGCTCCCGGGCCGCCGCCGAGGCGACCTGGTGCAGCGTCCGTCCCGTGCGGGCGGACCGGGCGTGGTACGGGTCAGGGGAGCCGGGTCTGCCGCGCACGGCGAGACGGTCGTTGGCCTTGATCAGCAACCACGCCTCGTGGCCGCCGCTGTCCGGCTCGTCGCCCTTCTGGATGCGGGTGAGGGCGAACTCGCCGTGCAACTTCGCCCCGTACAGCCAGAACGTCGCGTGGCCGAGGTCCAGGGACTCGGCGAAGGGGACGGAGTCGCCCTGCCCGTCGTGCCCGAGCGGCCGGTAGGTGCCCTGGTCCCAGACGATGACCGTGCCGCTGCCGGACTGGCCCCGGGGGATGACCCCTTCGAACGCGCGGTATTCCAGGGCGTGATCCTCCGTCGGCACGGCGAGCCGGCGGTCGCTGGGGTTCTCCGATGGCCCGCGGGGCACCGCCCAGGACTTCAGTACGCCGTCGACCTCCAGCCGGAAGTCGAAGTGCAGGCGTCGCGCGTCGTGGATCTGCACGACGAAGTGGGGCCGCGGTGTGCCGTCGTTCTCCACGTCGTGCTCCCTTCGCCGGTATCTCCACTCTGCGGCCGCACGGGGTGAACCGCACGACGGGCCGCTGTCTTCAGGTGCATATGCCAGATGCGCATGCCGTTCCCTCTCCGGTCTGGACCAGGTTATTGACGGCTCCTGCGGCACTCCCTTAAATCAAGAATTGAAATATGCGTCCGAGGTGATCGCCCCAACCGTTCACCTCTCGGCGTTCACCTGTCATGCGCATGCCCCCCCACGCGAAGTGATGTGATGACCGTGCACCCCACGCACTCCACGGCGCGCAGCGTCTCCCGGCGCCGCCGCGTCGCCCTCTACGCGGCCTCGCTGCTCTGCTGTTCCGCCATCCTGACCGCACTCCCCGGCGGAGCGTCCGCCGCACCTGCCCCCGGACCGGGGACCCAGGCCGTCGCCTTCGAGGACCAGTTCGACGGACCGGCCGGCGCGGCCGTGGACGGCGGCAAGTGGCAGCTCGAGACCGGCGACAACGTCAACAACCACGAGCGGCAGTACTACACCCCGGGCAACGACAACGCCGCACTCGACGGCCAGGGCAACCTCGTGATCACCGCCCGGAAGGAGAACCCGGGCAACTACCAGTGCTGGTACGGGACCTGCGAGTACACCTCGTCCCGGCTCAACACCTCCGGCAAGTTCGCCGCCGCCTACGGCCATGTCGAGGCCCGGATCAAGATCCCGCGCGGCCAGGGCATCTGGCCCGCGTTCTGGATGCTGGGCGACGACTTCGGCAACGTCGGCTGGCCGAACAGCGGCGAGATCGACGTGATGGAGAACGTCGGCTTCGAACCCGGCACCGTCCACGGCACCCTGCACGGCCCGGGATACTCCGGCTCCGGCGGGATCGGCGCCTCCTACAGCCTGCCCAACGGGCAGGCGTTCGCCGACGACTTCCACACCTTCTCCATCGACTGGGCGCCCGACTCCATCACCTGGTCCGTCGACGGGAACGTCTTCCAGCGGCGCAGCCCGGCCGACCTCGGCGGCAACCAGTGGGTGTTCAACAAGCCCTTCTTCCTCATCCTGAACCTCGCGGTCGGCGGCTACTGGCCCGGCGACCCCGACGGCAGCACCCAGTTCCCGCAGCAGATGGTCATCGACTACGTCCGTGTGACGACCGGCGACTGAGCAGCGGAACCAGCAGCCCCGGCGCCCGTCCGCGGCAGTCCGCGGACGGGCGCCGGCCTTCTCCGACCAGGACGGTGACCGCAATGACCGAGACCCCCCGTTCCCCTCGAAGACGGCTCGGACGCCTCGCGCTGCCCGCGTTGGCGCTCGCCGCCATGGCCGCGTTCCTGATCCCGAGCAGCCCCGCCACCGCGGCCGTCGCCGCGGTCGGCCAGATCTCCGGCATCGGCGGCAAGTGCGTGGACGTGGCGGGAGCGTCCGCCGCCAACGGCGCCGCCGTGCAGCTCTACGACTGCAACGGATCCGGCGCCCAGCAGTGGGACGTGCGCTCCGACGGCACCGTGCGCGCGCTCGGCAAGTGTCTCGACGTCAAGGACGGCGCGACGGTCAACGGCTCCGTCCTCCAGCTGTGGGACTGCACCGGCAGCGCCAACCAGCGGTGGGGGATATCGGCCGCCCGCGACATCGTCTCCGCGGCGGCCGACAAGTGTCTCGACGCGACCGGCAACAGCTCCGCCAACGGCACCAGACTCCAGCTGTGGACGTGTACCGGCGCGGCCAACCAGAAGTGGACCGCTCCGGCCGGCGGCGGCGACCCCGACCCGGGCGGCGCCCCGATGGCCGTGGCCCCCTACCTGTACAACGGCTGGGGCAGCCCGCCCAGCCCGACGACCGTGATGAACGCGACCGGCGTCACCTGGTTCACCCTCGCCTTCGTCCTGAGCAACGGCTACTGCAACCCCCAGTGGGACGGCGGCCGTCCGCTCACCGGTGGCGTGGACCAGCAGACCATCAACACCGTACGGGCGGCCGGCGGTGACGTGATCCCGTCGTTCGGCGGCTGGAGCGGCAACAAGCTGGAGAGCTCCTGCGGCAGCGCGGGCGAGTTGGCCGCCGCCTACCAGAAGGTCATCGACGCGTACGGGCTCAAGGCCATCGACATCGACATCGAGGCGGCCGCCTACGACTCCCCGACGGTCCAGCAGCGCACCGTGGACGCGCTGAAGACGATCCGGGCGAACAACACCGGCATCAAGCTCTACGTCACCTTCGGCACCGGCCAGAACGGTCCCGACACCAGCCTCATCGACCGGGCCGCCCAGGCCGGCCTCACCGTCGACAGCTGGACGATCATGCCGTTCAACTTCGGCGGCAACGGCCAGAACATGGGCACGCTCAGCGTCCGCGCCGCCGAAGGCCTCAAGACCGCCGTCAAGAACGCCTACGGCTACAGCGACGACCAGGCCTACCGGCACACCGGCATCTCCTCGATGAACGGCACCACCGACGTCGGCGAGACCATCACCGTCGCCGACTTCCGCACCATCCTCGCCTACGCCCAGCAGCGGCACCTCGCCCGGCTGACCTTCTGGTCCGTCAACCGCGACCGCCCCTGCACCGGCGGCGGCGCCGACACCTGCTCCGGTGTCGGACAGCAGCCGTGGGACTTCACCCGGGTCCTCGCGCAGTACCGGGGCTGATCCCCGGCCCCGCCCGCCCCCGGGCGGCCCCGAAACGTGGACGGCGGCAGAGGTGCTCCTGCCGCCGTCCACTCCCGACCGTCCCTTCCTCCCCTTCCGGCCTCACCCCCGACCGGAGAAGCGGAATAGCATGATCCTCATGGAACAGCGCACACTCGGCAGGACCGGCCGTGACGTCCCGGTCGTCGGACAGGGCACCTGGCAGCTCGGGAGCGACTGGGGCGAGGTCGCGGAGGACGACGCCTTCGCCCTCCTCGACGCGGCCGTCGCATCCGGCGTCACCTTCTTCGACACCGCGGACGTGTACGGGGACGGCCGCAGCGAACAGCTCATCGGCCGTTATCTCAAGAACCGCCCCGACGCGGGCGTCTTCGTCGCCACCAAGATGGGTCGGCGCGCCGACCAGGTGCCGGAGAACTACGTCCTGGACAACTTCCGTACCTGGAACGACCGTTCCCGGGCCAATCTGGGCACCGACACGCTCGACCTCGTACAACTGCACTGCCCACCCAGCAGCGTCTACTCCTCCGACGCCGTCTACGACGCGCTGGACACCCTGGTCGCCGAGCAGCGGATCGCCGCCTACGCGGTGAGCGTGGAGACCTGCGCCGAGGCCCTGACGGCCATCGCGCGGCCCGGCGTCGCGAGCGTGCAGATCATCCTCAACCCGTTCCGCCTCAAGCCGCTGGACGAGGTCCTTCCGGCGGCGGCCGCCGCGGGCGTCGGCATCATCGCGAGGGTCCCGCTCGCCTCCGGGCTGCTCTCCGGCAAGTACACCGCGGACACGGTCTTCGGCCCCGACGACCACCGGTCCTACAACCGCAACGGCGAGGCGTTCGACCAGGGCGAGACGTTCTCCGGCATCGGTTACGCGACCGGTATCGCCGCGGCCGCCGCCTTCGCCGAACTGGCCCCCGAGGGCGTCACCCCGGCGCAGACCGCGTTGCGCTGGATCATCCAGCAGCCGGGCGTCACCAGCGTCATCCCCGGCGCACGCTCGGTGGAACAGGCCCGCGCCAACGCGGCGGCCGGGGACCTGCCGCCGCTGCCGCAGAGCACCCTGGACGCGGTGCGGGACCTGTACGACCGGTCGATCCGCGCGGAGGTCCACGACCGCTGGTGACGGTGGACGCGGGAGCGGTGGGCGGACTCAGTCGTCCCGCTTGTCGTCCCCGTCTTCGTTCCCGTGACCCTGATCGCCGTCCTGGCCCTGGTTCTGCTGGTCCCCGCCCTGCTGGTCCGGCTGCTGTCCGCCGTCGCCGACCTCCTGCGAGGGGCTTGGGGACGGGCTCCGGTCCGGGGTGCCGGCGGAGCTGGAGTCCGGGGAGAACAGGATCATTCCCAGGTAGACGGCGGCCAGGAACGTGGCCGTGCCCGCGATGGCACTGGCCACCCTCGGGCGCCGTCGTATCGCTTCACGGGTACTGCGACGGCGGGCCGGAGCCGATCGGGTCGGCGCCTGCCGTCTTCGCCCGGTGGGCCCCGGGAGCCGGTACGTCGTCGGGCCGACCGGCGCGGGCGGCGCGGCGGGGGAGGGCTTCGGGGCCATGGGGGCGGACGCCCGGTGGGACGTGGGCGTCTGCTGGGGGAGGGGCTCCGGCCGGCCGCGCCAGGCGTCGGTGCGGAACCAGTCGGAGACCTGCTGCGCGGTGGGCCGTTCCTCGGGCTGCTTGGCCAGCAGGCCGAGCAGATACGAGTCGAAGGCGGCGGAGATCTCCACCCCGCGCTGCCGCAGCGGGACCGGCGGGGTGTCGACATGCTGATACAACGTCGCGGTCGCCGTGTCCGAGCGGAACGGGGGCTGTCCGAGCAGCAGTTGATAGACGACGCAGCCCAGGGAGTACATGTCGGACGCGGAGTCGGCCGTCCGTCCCAGCGCGCGCTCGGGGGCCAGATAGAGGCTGGTGCCCACGATGTGACCGGCCGTCGTCAGCGCGGTCGAGGGATCGTCGACGAACTGGGCGATGCCGAAGTCGCCGATCTTCACCGAACCGTCCGCGTCCAGCATCAGGTTGCCCGGCTTGATGTCCCGGTGGACGATGCCCTGGCGGTGCGCCGCGGCCAGCCCGGCGGCCGCCTGGCCCGCGATCAGGGCGACCTGTTCGGGATGGACCCGCTCCTGGGCGGCCAGCAGGTCTCCGAGGCTCTGCCCCTCGACCAGCTCCATCACCAGGAAGAACCGGTCCTCCCAGGCCCCGAAGTCGAACACCGCCACCAGATGCGGGTGGCTCAACCGGGCGGCGGTCTGGGCCTCCAGCCGGAAGCGGGCGGTCGACGAGGCGTCCGCCTGGTCGCCCAGCAGCAGCTTCACGGCCACCGCGCGTCCCAGCACCTCGTCCGTGGCGCGCCACACCTCGCCCATGCCGCCACGACCGATGGGGGATACCAATCGGTACCGACCAGCTACCAGCACCTGTACACCTGTCTCGAATTGTGGGGCCCGTTCCGGCTGTCGGCCGACCCGGCTCCGCCGGTCTCCGGCGGAGCCCGGGGAGGGGAGCGAACGACATGATCAGGATATCGGTCCGGCGGAGCCCGAATGCCCCGACGGCCCCTTCGGCGGCCCCGGCTGACGGTCCGGCACCCCTCCGCGTCCGCGCCGCCGCCGAGGACCCCCGCCCGGCCCGGGGTCAGCCGAGCAGCCGCCGGTACGCGGCCTCGGCCGTGAACGCGGACTGCCCGCCCGTGAACAGCAGGTCAGCGGCCTTGAACGCCGGGTCGGACGCGGTCTGCGGCACATAGGGGACGGCGACGCACCGCATGCCCGCCGCGTGCGCGGCCGCCGCTCCGGGCGGGGCGTCCTCCAGCACCACGCAGTCGGCAGGCTCGGCCCCCATCCGCCGGGCCGTCTCCAGGAAGACGTCCGGCTCCGGCTTGCCGTGCGCGACCTCCTCGGCGGAGACGTACAGCGGGATGTACCCGTCGAGGCCCGTGACCGCGAGCACCGCCCCGATCGCGGCGCGGGACGAGCCGGAGGCCACCGCCATCGGCACGCCGGCCGCGTACAGGCGCTCCACGAACACCCGCATCTGGGGGAAGACCTCCGTCGACGCCCCGGCGAGCTCCAGATACAGGTCGTTCTTCCCGGCGAGCAGTTCCTCGACCGGGGCGTCGATCCCGTACTCCTCGCGCAGCGCGGTGAGGGTCTCGCGGGTGCCGATCCCGATGAAGCGGGTGTGGTCCTCCCAGCCGAAGTCCCGCACCCCGTACCGGGCGAGCAGCCGTCGCCCCGCCTCGTAGTAGTTCGGCTCGCTGTCCACCAGCGTCCCGTCCAGGTCGAAGATCACGTGGAGGCCGGACGCGGATACGGGTCGGGAGGTCATGGCCTCCAGCATGCCGGAGCCCGCCGCGGCCCGCCGTGCCCGGTCAGTCCGGGGCCGTCGCCGTGCGCCCCACGGCCTCCACCAGGGGCAGCACCCGGTGCGCCACCCGTTCGCGCAGCGCCACGTCGGTCCGCGTCCTGACGACCCCGGGCAGTTGGATCAGCCGCTGGATCACGTCCTCCAGGTGCCCGTTGTCCCGGGCGACGACGCGGGTCAGCAGGTCTCCGCCGCCCGTCGTCGAGAACGCCTCGATGATCTCGGGCACAGCCGCCAGCGCGTCGCCCACCTCGACCAGATGCCCCTGGGTGACCTCCAGGTGGACGAAGGCGAGCACGGGGTGGCCGAGCGCGGCGGGGGAGAGGGTGGGCCCGGTGCCGGTGATCACGCCGTCGCGCTCCAGCCGGTCGAGCCGGGCCTGAAGGGTGCCGCGGGCCACTCCGAGGATGCGCGCGTACTCCCTGACGCTGGTGCGCGGCTGCTCGATCAGCAGACGCAGGATCCGGGTGTCGAGAGCGTCCACCGCCATGATCCGCAGTCCCCTTCCGAGCCGTCCGGTGCGGCTCCGACTGTACCCAGCGGGAGGGATTCGCCTCGCGCGACAGCGCGTCACCGCGAGAGCGGCAGCGGCCGGGCCACCGGCACGGCGGGAATGAGTACGCGTACGCATCCCGGCCCCGCGATGGTCCGTTGGTCTGCTGGTGGCCGACCGTTCAGGAGTTTCGCTGGTCCATTGGCCCATAAAAATCCTCCCGGTTTGATCCAAGGGCCCGATAGGTGCTGCAATGGTGATGTCGATGGCGCTGCGGACTTCCGCGGCGCCTTTTTCATGCGAGTTCTGCGGAGACGCGGAAGGGGCGGAAGTGTGCTGAAGAGGGTGTTCGTGGCGCCGGACCCGGGGCGGGTACGGCTGCGCTTCGCCGGCCGGGCCGTGCTCGGCATCGGTCTCGCGGTCGCGCTGTGCGGGCTGGCCGGGCACTCGCTCGTGGCGGCCATCACGGGCGGCCTCGCGGCACTGCTCGCCCTCTTCACCGTGACCGACCCGACGGTGCGCGGGCAGGCGGTCACCACCCTCCTGCTCCCCGCCGTCGGACTGCCCGTCCTCGCCGTCGCCGCCGTGCTGCACGATCAGCCGGTCGCCCGCGACCTGATCTTCCTGACCGTGATGGGAGCGGGCGTCTACGCCCGGCGCTGGGGGCCGCGCGGGCACGCGCTCGGCGTCTTCGCGTTCATGACGTTCTTCGCCGCCCAGTTCCTGCACACCGTGCCCGGCCAGCTGCCCGAGCTGTACGTCGCCGTCGTGCTGTCCCTGTGCGCCTCGTCCGCCGTGCGCTTCGGCCTGTGGTGCTACGAGCGGCGGCTGCCCGTCGTGGCCCCGCCCGCACCCCCGAAGGGCCGGGGCCGGATCCGCGTCACCACCCGCCAGGCCGTCCAGGCCACCCTGGGCGGGGCCTTCGCGCTCGGTCTGGGCCAGCTCCTGTCCGACCAGCGGTGGTACTGGGCCGTGGGCGCCACCTGGTGGGTCTTCGTCAACACCACCTCGCGCGGTGAGACTCTCGTACGGGGATTCCGGCGGGTCCTGGGGACCGTGATCGGCATCGTCGCGGGCTTCGCCGTGGCCATCCCGCTCGACGGCGCGGGCGCCCCGACCGCCGCCATCGTCGCGGTCAGCGTCTTCGGGATCTTCTACACGGCGGCGGTCTCGTACAGCTGGATGATGTTCTTCGTGACGGTGATGGTCGGCATGCTCTACGGCGTGCTCGGCGTCCTGGACGCCGCCCTGCTGTGGCTGCGCGTCGCGGAGACCGCCGTCGGCGCGCTCGGCGCGGTGCTCGCCGTGCTGCTGGTGCTCCCCGTCACCACCCACGCCATCACCGACGCGTGGATCCAGAGGGCGCTGCGGTGCGTGCACGCCTGCACCGCCGAGGCCGCCGACCGGCTCGCCGGCTCCGCATCCGCCGACCCCGGCCCCCGCGTCGCCGAACTGGAGGTGCTGCTCGGCCGGGTCCGGCTCTCGCTCGCGCCGCTGGTGCACCCCCTGAGCCCGCTGCCGGCCCGCAAGGCGCGGGCCCGAGAGGTGCTCGCGCTCCTGGACGACTGTGTACGGGAGGTCCGGGGGCTGGCCTCCATCGCCGCCGACCCGGACGCCTCGCACGACGCACGGCTGTCGGCCGCGTGCTGCCGCGTCGAGGCGGCCGTCGAGGCGCTCACCGCGCCCGAGGGCTCCCGGGGCTTCCAACTGCCCGAGCTTCCCGCCGCCGCGGACCCCGCGCTGGCCCATCTGCACGGCGTGGAGCGCGCGCTCGCCGCGCTGGCGGCACCGCTCCAGGGCCGGGGCGGCCGGGCGCCGGCCGTGGCGCCCGAACCGGCCTGATCACCCTCTGGGCGGCAGGTCCGCCCCTGATCACCCCTCTGGGCGGCAGGTCCGCCCCTGATCACCCCCCCTGGGCGGCGGGTCCGTCCCCGGTCCCGCACGGCTTCTGCCTCCCTCCGGCCGCATTGGTCTGGACCGCAGAGGGCTGCCTGCTACCGTCGGCCGTGAAGATCGCGGCGACGGTGAAGAGGGGTAGCGCGATGAGCGGCAACAGCGCCGGGCGGGCATTCATAGGGTCGTTCACCTCGGCGGGCGGGCGCGGTATCACCGCCGCCGCCGTGGACCGGGACACCGGCGCGCTGACCGTGCTCGGATCCACGGACGCCGTGCCCGACCCCTTGTTCCTCGCGGTCGGCCCCCGAACAGGCGAAACGGCCCTGTACGCGGTCGGGGAGAGCGCCCCGGGGGTCGCGGCCGCCTTCGCCCTCGACGGCGACGTACCGGCCCTCCTGGGGCACGTCCGGGCGGTCGGGGGCGATGCGCCCACCCACCTCGCGCTCACCGCGAACCACCTGGTCACCGCCAATTACACCTCCGGCAGCGTCACCGCCCTCCCGGTCCTCGCCGACGGATCGCTCGGGCCGGCGGCCTCGGTGCTCCGGCACGAGGGCAGCGGCCCGGACACCGGCCGCCAGGAAGCGCCGCACGCCCACCAGGTGCTCGCCGACCCCTCCGGGAACTGGCTGGTCAGCGTGGACCTCGGCACCGACTCCGTACGCGTCTGCGCCCTGGACCCCGCCACCGGCGCGCTGCGGCTGCACGGCGAGACGGCCCTGCGACCGGGCACCGGCCCGCGGCATCTGGCCTTCCACCCCTCGGCCCCCCTCGCCTACGTCCTCGGCGAGCTGGAGGCGACCCTCACCGTGTGCCGCTGGGACGCGGCGGCGGGCCGCCTCGAGGTGCTCGGGGAGACACCGGTGCTGCCCGAGCACGAGGAGAGTGACGGGACGGCGCGCACCTATCCGTCCGAGGTGGTCGTCGCGCACGACGGGCGCTTCCTGTGGACCGCCAACCGCGGCCACGACAGCATCTCGGTGCTCACCCTCGACGAGGGCGGGGAGAAGGCGGCCCTGGTGGCCACCGTCGGCTGCGGCGGCCGCTGGCCGCGCGACCTCACCCTCGACCCGAGCGGCCAGTGGCTGTACGCGGCCAATGAGCACTCCGGGAACGTCAGCTGGTTCGCCGTGGACGCAGAGACGGGCCTCCCGCGGCACGCGGGCTCCGTCGAGGTCCCCGCGGCCTCCTGCGTCGTCCTCGTCTGACGCCACCCCCGGACAGCGCGGCGGCCATCACCGGCACGGCGAGCCGGGCGGCCAGCAGCATGCCGGTGATCCCGGCGGCCTGCACGGCCTCCTCGCCGCCCACGGTGG